>NZ_JAPMLT010000019.1 GCF_026410385.1 Tumebacillus lacus | reverse complement strand
CGGAGCACGCGGCCGCACCGACCGCGACCAAAAGGGCGGCTACGGAGCACGAGGCGGCAACGACCGCGACCAAAAGGGCGGCTACGGAGCACGCGGCGGCAACGACCGCGACCAAAAGGGCGGTTACGGAGCACGCAGCGGCAACGACCGTGATCAACGTGGCGGTTACGGAGCACGCGGCGGAAACGACCGCGACCAAAAGGGCGGATATGGTGCACGCGGTGGCAACGACCGCGACCAACGCGGCGGCTACGGAGCACGCGGCGGTGGCGGTGGCGGCGGCCGTTCGGGGCAGCGATCGCGCGGTCGGTAGAGAGAAAGGGAGTTTGTTTCAATGAAAAATGGCCAAAATCGCAAGGACATCCGCCCGGGTCTTCAGGTGGACATCGTACTCAAGCAAGATCAACGCACAGGCAAAACAACCCGCGGCGTCGTCAAAGACATTTTGACGAACTCGCCCACCCACCCGCACGGCATCAAAGTGCGGCTCCAAGACGGCCAAGTCGGCCGCGTGAAGACGATCATCGAGTAAAAGGTCCTATTCTGGATCTCGCAAGCTGCCGAGATAGATTCGGCAGCTTTTTTATTTTGTACGCAGACCCCAAGGGTGCTTCGTGACCGCGAAATTGAGTACAATCGTTACGTAGGTCAATTACGAAAGGCAATACCTTTGTATCCCGTACACGTAATATATAAGGAGGCCCGTCCATGACGAAGTCACACCAAGAACAATGGTTGCACACGATACAGCGACACCTCCAGGAATTACTAATTGGCATGAAACCATACTTGGAGTCGATATATGCCTATGACAGTACTGATCTTGTTGCAGAGGTCACGGTCCTTGAGGAATCAAAACGTGGCGGACAAATGCCCTGTAAACATTCGCTCACGATCAAACGTGGCGAATTCGGTCTATTGGCTCTCGAACTGGAGATTGTGCAGGAGGAAGAACAGAATCAGGGATTGATTCATTTCCTTGGTACTGTCGATGGTGTTTTCTGGCCGATCGGTACGGTTATGAATCTCAATCGGATCGATTTGACATCAGGACGTGAGGATTCGGAAGTCGCAGCTCTGACTCATTCTGCTACGCTTCTCCTCCAGAGTCTCGCTGAATTGATCATTTGCGAGGAACAGGAGATGATTCGGCAGCCGACTGTCTTACAGGAAACTTGGAAATCCATGTATGGCTTCAGGGATGAAAAACTGGTTGAGTACGACGGGATCAGCTACTTCCGCTTCGATGCAGCGACCAGTTGGTATTACTGATTCAAAGAAAGAGGAAGCCCATTACCGGGCTTCCTTTTCTTTTTCTTTGAAAATGTCGACGCCAAGGTCGGTCAGGACGGCGATGGCTTCCCGCACTGGCAGTTTGGGCAGGTGGAATTCGTCGGCGATGGCTTGCTCGATCTCTTCGACCGTCTGTAACGTTCGCTGTGTCTGCTGCAAATCGAGCGTGCGGATGGTCAGGATGTTGTTGACGAGGGAGACGTTGCGGCCGCTGTCCGGTTGCCAGAGCTGGCAGCGTAGTTGGGTCATGAAGAAGGCGCCCGGTTTGTTCGCTTCTTCGATGATGTCGGCAAAGTCTGAGAACTCTTTGCGCTCATCGGGGTGGAAGGTCCAGGCGTTGCTGACCAATTCACCCCGGCGGTAGCGGGCTGCGCAGTATCGACCCGGCTGGTCCTCGACCGGCAGCAGGCGCAGTTCGTCCACGCCAAATGCGGACAGGTTGTCCGGGTCGGTTTCAAAGCGCACCGGCTTGAAATACGGCGAGGCTGAGCCGTAGTCCACGTACAGGCGCTCGCCCGGATACTCCGGCAGTTCGACGAGGATCGCGAGGTGATGGACTTCTCCGAGTGAGACGTGACAGCAGTGGTAGCCAAGCGCACGCAAGAGGCGCAACGCTTGGGCGTTTGACATGTAGCAGACGCCGCCGTAGTCGTGCTCGAACAGGCTCTCGACAAACGTCTCCACCGGCGGAATCCAGTAGCCGTTCTGCGCATGGTCCCGGTAGTAGATCATTTTGGAGATGTTCTCAAAGGCGAGCACAGACAGGTGGGCGAGCGAGATTTTTTCTAAAAATGCGTAGGTCGGCGGCTCCGGTGTCAAGCCGAGGCGTTCGAGGTAGCGATGTACCCACGCCGGGTAGTCGCGAGTCGTCATGGTTGGAAGGCTCCTTTCAAAAAAGGGAAGCCGGCGAGGGCTTCCCTTTTTTGTATGCTTTATTTCAGGAGGGCGAGAAACGCATCGATGCCATCGGTCGTTTTCAGCGCGGAGTTGCAGCTGAAACTGTCGAGGCAGAGATGGTTGCCGGCCGTTTTGTACCCGTCCGGGATGTTGCGCATCTTGATCTGGGAGGTGACGAGTGCCACTTCGTCGCCAGGCAAGGCACGTCCGCACCACGTGCAGATGTAGGAGCGATTTTTCTGGCCGGAGACGTACCGGCACTCGATGCCCTTCCATTTGCCGTTAACGCGGCAGACGAGGTACAAGGAAGAGGTCGCGATGTCACGCCAGCCGAGGTAGGTCAGTTTCGTGCGGTCCAGACCTTCGAGCGGCGGCAGCACCAGTTTCTTGACTTTGGGAAACAGCTTTTTGATCTCAGCCGCTGTGATCTCCGGGAAGGGGATCACCAGCGGTTCGAGCTTGAGCACGTAGCGCATCTCTTCTTCTTTGTCGCGGACATGGGCCGCTTCGGCGAGCAGGGCCCGCTGCTCCGGCGTCGCGTCCGGGACGGCGGCGAGGATCTTCTCGACGCTGTTTTGGCGGGATGCGTCGAGCACGCGGTAGTCGCCGGAAAAGTAGAACGCGCCGACCAAGTAGTGCAGCTGTTTCTTGATATAGGTCAATTGGTGCGGTTGCAAGAACGGTGTCATCGCTTGGTTTTGTGTCATGGGTAAGTCCTCCTGTTTCTCTCTTCGGTTTGTGGACGAAGTAGAAACAGACAGGTTTCGTTGTCAGGGAATCCTTCTGTTTCTACTGAAACAGATTCGCTCGTATTACCATAGGATTAGGCCCCCAGTGCAGCGTTTAATTGGGAATATTATACACTATGCGTTCTGTTTTGCCCAGTCTTCCACGTTCCAGACCGAGGTGACCCAGTCTTTGTAGAATTCCGGTTCGTGAGAGACGAGCAGAACGGTGCCTTTGTAGTTCTTCAGCGTTTTCGCCAGCTCTTCTTTGGCCGCGACATCCAAGTGGTTGGTCGGCTCGTCGAACAGAATCCAGTTCGACGGGGTCAGCATCAGTTTGCACAGGCGGACCTTCGCGTGCTCACCGCCGGACAGCGCGGTCAGTTTGGATGTGATGTGCTCGTTGCCAAGGCCGCAGCGGGCGAGGTTGGCGCGCACGTCTTGGTTGGCGAGGTGCGGGAACGCATCCCAGACGTCTTCCAGAGCGGTCACGCCCGGACGCGCGTTGGTCTCTTGTTCAAAGTAGACCGGGTGCAGGTAGTCACCGCGCTCGACTTCGCCGCCCAGTGCCGGGATCAGGCCGAGGATGGTTTTCATCAGGGTCGATTTGCCCATGCCGTTCATGCCGGTGATCGCCACTTTTTCACCGCGCTCCAGTTTGAAGTTGAGCGGCGGCAGCAGCGGATGGGTGTAGCCGATCTGCAGGTCTTTCGCTTCAAAGATCAGCTTGGACGGCAGGCGGGTCTCCTCGAAACGGAAGCTCGGACGCGGATAGGTGACCGGCTTTTCGAGGATCTCCATCTTGTCGAGCATCTTTTGACGCGACTTGGCACGGGTCGAGGTGGAAGCGCGGGCTTTGTTTTTGGCGATGAACATCTGCATGCGCTTGATCTCGTCTTGTTGGCGTTCGTAGGCATCCTCTTGCTGGGCGCGTTTGGCGAGGTAGACTTCGACGAACTTTTCGTAGTTGCCCGCGTAACGGGACAGTTTGCCGCCTTCGAGGTGCAAGATGATGTTGACGACTTCGTTCATGAACTCCACGTCATGGGAGATCAGGATGAAGGCGTACGGGTAGTCTTGCAGGTAGTGGGTCAGCCAGTCGATGTGCTCGACGTCGAGGTAGTTGGTCGGCTCGTCGAGGAGCAGGACGTTCGGTTTTTCCAAGAGCAGTTTGGCGAGCAGGACTTTGGTGCGCTGGCCGCCGGAGAGGTTTTGCACTTCTTTGTCGAGGCCGATGGCGTTGATGCCAAGACCTTTGGCGATCTCTTCGACTTTGGCGTCGATCATGTAAAAACCGCTGTTTTCCAGGCGTTCTTGGATCTCACCCATGTCTTCGAGCAGTTTTTCCAGCTCGTCCGGGTCGGCGTCGCCCATTTTTTCGGCGATGGTGCCGATCTCCGCTTCGAGGTCGAAGAGCGGCTTGAACGCGTCTTGGAGGATCTCGCGGATCGTTTTGCCCGGCGTCAGCGCGGCGTGCTGGTCGAGGTAGCCGACGGTGGCGCGGGAGGACCATTCCAGTTTGCCGGCATCCGCTTGGAGCTGGCCGGTCAGGATGCTCATCAGGGTCGTTTTGCCGGTGCCGTTTGCACCGACGAGGCCGACGTGTTCGCCGTTGAGCAGGCGGAAGTTGACTTGATCAAAGAGATGACGGGCTCCGAAGCCGTGCCCGATATTTTCAACGTTTAAGATACTCATGGTATGCAGGTTCCTCCGTTTTTTCAATAAAAGGTCTCTAGTAAGACATCATAACATTTTCAGAGCGTTCTCGTCGTGAAAGTTCCTTCTTTTGTATTAGAATATATGGGAAGAACGGAGGGTGCGACAATGGAGAAGATGGAATTGCCGATAAATAGGGTTTTGCCCGATTTGATAGATAGGTTGCGTGAACGGGAAAATACGGTGTTGATCGCGCCTCCGGGTGCGGGGAAGACGACGCGGGTTCCTTTGGCGTTGCTGGACGAGCCGTGGCTGATGGGGCGGAAAATCTTGATGCTGGAGCCGCGGCGGTTGGCAGCCAGAGCAGCGGCCGGCTATATGGCGAAGGTGCTCGGGGAGGCTGTCGGGGAGACGGTCGGGTACCGGGTGCGGATGGACACGAAGGTCGGGCCGACGACGAGGATCGAGGTGATCACCGAAGGGGTGCTCACGAGGATGTTGCAGGAGGATCCGGCGTTGGAAGAGGCGGGGATCGTGATATTCGATGAGTTTCATGAGCGGAGTCTGCATGCGGATCTGGGGCTGGCACTTTGTTTGCAGTCGCAGGCGTTGCTGCGCGAGGATCTGAAGGTGCTGGTGATGTCGGCAACTTTGGAGGCGGAACCGGTGGCGGAGCTGCTCGGGGATGCGCCGGTGTTGCAAAGTGAGGGACGGGCGTTTCCGGTGGAGACGCGGTATTTGGGACGGGCTGTTGAGGGGCGCGTGGAAGGCGTCGTGGTGCGGACCGTTTTGGAGGCGGTGGAGAAGGAAGAAGGAAATGTGTTGGTGTTTTTGCCGGGGGTGGGGGAGATCCGGCGGGTGGAAGGTTTGTTGAAAGAGGCAGGGCTTGGGCGTGAGGTGAAGGTCGCGCCGCTGCACGGGAGTTTGACGCGGGAGCAGCAGGATGCGGCGATTGCGCCGGTTGTGCATGGGGAAAGGAAAGTGGTCTTGGCCACTTCGATCGCGGAGACGTCGCTGACGGTGGAAGGGGTGCGCGTGGTGATCGACTGCGGGTGGATGCGCGTGCCGAAGTTTTCGCCTCGGACGGGGATGACGCGGCTGACGACCGTAAGGGTGTCGCGGGCGTCTGCCGATCAGCGCAGAGGGCGGGCCGGGCGGTTGATGCCTGGGGTCTGTTATCGGCTCTGGACGGAGCAGGAGGATCGGCAGTTGGCCGCGAGGAGTACGCCGGAGGTGTTGGAGGCGGATCTGGCTCCGCTTGCGTTGGAGTTGGCCGTGTGGGGTGTTGCCGACCCGGGGGAGTTGGCTTGGTTGGATCGGCCGCCGGTCGGGGCGTATGGGCAAGCACGAGAGCTACTGGGGCAACTCGGTGTGCTGACGGAGGAGGGAGCGTTGACGCCGCACGGGCGGAAGGTGGCGGAGTTTGGGCTGCATCCGAGACTGGCTCATATGGTGCTGACGGCCGATCAGATGGGGCTCGGGGCGTTGGCTTGTGAACTGGCGGCGCTTCTGGGGGAGAAGGATTTGTTGCGTGGCGGACCGGGCGGTGCGGCAGACGCGGATCTGCGCCATCGGGTGGAGGTGCTGCAGGCGGTTCGGCAGGGCAGGACGGTGGAGGGGATTGACGTGTCTGCTGCGCGGCGGGTGTTGGCTGAAGCCGAGCAGTGGAAGAAGATCGTCGGGATCAGGAAGTCCCAGTCGGATCCGGGTGAGGTGGATGCTTGCGGCATATTGCTCGCGTTTGCCTATCCGGATCGGATCGCGCAGCGGCGGGGGAATGGGCGGTTTTTGTTGCGAAATGGGCGCGGGGCTGCGTTTGCGGAGGTGCAAGCGTTGTCGAAGGAAGCCTATCTGGTGGCGGCTGAGTTGGATGACCGCGGGTCGGAGGGCAGGATCTTTTTGGCGGCTCCTGTTGGGGAAGATGAGCTGAGGTTGCATGCGGCCGATCAGATCGAGGAGCTCGATGTGGTGAGATGGGACCGGTCGACGAAGTCGGTCCGTGCGTGGAAACGGGAGCGGCTTGGGGCTCTCTTGCTGAAGGAGTCGGTGCTGAGCGATCCCGGACCGGATGATGTGCTGGCTGCGCTGCTGGAAGGTGTCGCGGTGGAAGGGCTGGAGAAGATGCTGAACTGGACGAAGGCTGCCCGGCAGTTTCGGGAGCGGCTGGGGTTTATGCACCGCTATGACAAGGAGTGGCCGGATGTGTCTGAGGCGGCTCTGACGGAGAGGTTGGAGGAGTGGCTGGGGCCGCATGCGTACGGGATGCGGAGTCGGGAGGAGCTGATGCGTTTGGGGGTGATCGGGCTGTTGGAGTCGATGCTGAGTTGGGAACAGCGTCGGACGCTGGACGAGCTGATGCCCACTCATGTGACGGTGCCCAGCGGGTCGCGGATCCCGGTGGATTACAGCGATCCGGAGGCTCCTGTTTTGGCGGTCCGGTTGCAGGAGTTGTTCGGGCTGAAGGAGACGCCGAGGATCGTCAACGGAAAGGTGCCGTTGGTGCTGCATCTGCTCTCGCCCGCGCATCGGCCGGTTCAGGTGACGCGGGATCTGGCGAGTTTTTGGCGGGAGGCTTATTTTGAGGTGAAAAAGGACCTGAAGGGGCGTTATCCGAAGCATTATTGGCCGGATGATCCGTTGGGTGCTGTGCCGACGAGCAGAGCGAAGCCGAGGGGGTGAGGGGGCGGACCTCTTCCCAGGCTGGGAGCACGGGGGCGGAGGCGGTTCCGTTTCGTTCGCGAATTCGCTGACGCTCCTATCTCTCTCAACTGGAACCGCCTCCGCCCCCTCACCCGCGTCAGGTTGCAGGGATGGGGGGAAGGGCAGGGCGGAAAGGCACTGGGGGTCGGGGGCGGTGGTTATGGAAAAGGCATCCGTGTGGGTACGGATGCCTTTTTATTTTATTTATTTGAGTGTGATCGAACGATCACAGATGGCGTCGACGTCTTGTTGGTCGTGGGTGACGAAGAGGCAGGTGATGTCGGCCGCTTTGAGGATGTCGCGCAGTTCGCTGCGGATGGCGGCGCGCAGGTCGGCGTCGAGGTTGCTGAACGGCTCATCCATCAGCAGGATGGCGGGTCTCGGTGCCAGTGCGCGGGCGAGGGCCACGCGCTGCTGTTGGCCGCCGCTCAGTTCGTGCGGGTAGCGCGATTCGAATCCTTCGAGGTGGACGAGGGCGAGCACTTCTTTCATGCGAGCCTGTCGCGCCGGTTTGGAGAGGGCGTGGAGGCCGAATTGGACGTTTTGGGCGACGGTCAGATGGGGGAACAGGGCGTAGTCCTGAAAGACCATGCCGACGCCGCGGTGTTCCGGCTGGATGAAGGTGCTGTCGTCGACGACGGTGCGCCCCGCGATGGTGATCGTGCCGCCGGTCGGCGTCTCCAGTCCGGCGAGCAGGCGCAGCAAGGTGCTCTTGCCGCTGCCGCTCGGGCCGAGGATGCCGACGATCTCGTTTTGATCGACGGTAAAGGAGACGTCGTCGAGGGTGTGCCGGGCGCGGTGGTAGCCAAATGTCAGGTGTGCGACTTGTACGAGGTTCATCGTTCGGTTCTCTCCCCTACTCGATGGATGACGGCGACGGCCAGCAGGGAGACGGCGATAATGAACAAGGCGGGCACGGCCGCTTCTTGGATCATTTCGTCGTTCGCGTACTGATAGGTTTTGGTCGCCAAGGTTTCAAAGTTGAACGGGCGCAGCAAAAGGGCGAGCGGCAGTTCTTTGACGATCTCGACAAAGGTGAGCACGGTGCCGGTGAGCAGGGCCCCTTTGATCAAGGGCAGGTCGACTTTGAAGAACGTTTTGGTGAGGCCGTGTCCCAGCATGCGGGACGCTTCCATGTAGTGATGCCCGATTTTTTCGAAGCCTGCTTCGATGGCTTGGAAGCCGGTGGCCATGAAGCGGACGACGTAGGCGACGATCAGCATGATCAAGGTCATGCTGAGGACCAGCTGTCCGGTGCCAAACTGCGCGATCACTTGTTGATCGAGCCAGAGGAACAGGGTCAGGACGCCGATGGCGAGGATCGCGCCGGGGATGGAGTAGCCGGCGGTGAGCAGTTTGGTCAGGATCATGGTGAAGCGATTGCGTTGCACGCGGTTGACGTTGGCCGCCGTCGTCGAGATGACGAGGATGATGGCGGTGGCGAGCAAGGCGACGCGCAAGGTGTTAAAGGTGAGTTCGATAAATTGGGCGGTCAGCACGTCTTGGTAGGTGAGCCAGGCCCAGGCGATCAGTTGGAGGACCGGGATCAGGAAGGAGACGGCGACGACCAGTCCGCAGATCAGCAGGGCGGCGGCATGGCCGAGTCCGCGCAGGCGCTTTTGCACGAGCGGACGGGATTTGCTGGTCGAGGCGCTGTAGCGGCGTCGTGCGCGCAAAAGGCGTTCGATCAGAAACGCGCCGACGATGCCGGCCATCAGGAAGGCCGCCAGTCGGACGGCCGAGTCGGCGTCGTACAGGCCGAACCACGTCTGGAAGATGGCGGTGGTGATGGTGTGGACGCCAAAGTAGCTGGTGACGCCGTAGTCGCTGACGGCTTCGAACAGGACCAGCGAGACGCCGCCGATGATGGCAGGGCGCGCCATCGGCAGGACGACCCGGAAGAAGATCGCAGCCGGCGAGCGGCCCAGCAGGCGGGCGTTTTCGATGTAGGCGCCGCTCTGACGCTCCAAGAAGGAGCGCGTGATCATGTAGACGTACGGGAACAAAAACAGGGTGAAGATCAAAATAGCGCCCGGCAGCGACCGGATGTCGATCAGGTCGGGAGGCAGGGTGTAGCCGAACCAGTCGCGCAGGGTCTTTTGCACGACGCCGGTGTAGTCGAACATGGTGCTGTAGGTGTAGGCGGCGATGTACGGCGGGATCGCCAGCGGCAGGATGAACGCAAAGCGGAAGAATCGCTTGCCGATGAAGTCATAGGCGGAGACGAGCCACGCAAGTCCGGTGCCGACGATCAGGGTGGCGATGCCGGTGCCGAGCAGGAGCCAGACGGTTTGCAAGGCGTAGTCTTTCAGGAGGAACTCCTGAATGTGTGCCCAGTTTTCGTTGGTTGGTTTGAAGAGGGACGCCAGAATTGAAAAAATGGGCAGCAAGATAACTGCTGCCCCCATCAGGCTGATCCAAAACCATCCGTTTGCGTTCTTTTTGACATCACGAATGACTTTGGAGGCGTTCATTATTTCCAGCCTACTTTGTTCATGATCTCAAGAGATTTTTTGTTGTGCTCGCCGAGTTTGGCAAAGTCGATCTGTTGCGCTTTGAAGGTGCCCCAAGATTTGAGCAATTCCGGGGTTTCCGCTTTCGGGTTGGCCGGGAACTCGAAGTTTTCTTTGGAGACGAGCGCTTGCGATTCGGTGCCGGTCAGGAACTCGATCATCTTGACGGCGTTGTCTTTGTTTTTGCTAAATTTGACCAGACCTGCGCCGCTGACGTTGATGTGCGTGCCGGTGGTGGATTGGTTCGGGAAGAAGACGCCGAGTTGCTTGGCTACTTTGACTTCTTCTGCGTCTTTGGAGTTGAGCATTTGGCCGAAGTAGTAGGTGTTCATGATCGCCACGTCGCCTTGGCCTGCCGCGATCGCTTTCGCTTGGTCGCGGTCGCCGCCTTCCGGTGCACGGCCGAGGTTGGTTGCGATGCCTTTCGCCCATTCTTCCGCTTTTTGTTCACCGTTCAGTTCCACCAAGGAAGCGAGCAGCGATTGGTTGTACAGCGAGGTCGAGGAGCGGACGAGGACTTTGCCTTTCCATTTGTCGGTCGCCAGATCTTCGTAGGTGGAGAGCTGCTCCGGCTTTACGCGGTCTTTGGAGTAGACGATGACGCGGGCGCGGGAGGACAGGCCGATCCATTGGTTGTCTTTGTCGCGCAGTTCTTTCGGGACGTTCTGGTCGACGGTCGCCGAGGTGACCGGCTGCAGGATGCCGTTGACTTTGGCGTTGTTCAGCACGCCGCCGTCGACGGTGATGAACAGGTCGGCCGGGGAGTTTTGACCTTCGCGCTTGATGCGCTCGATCAGTTCTTCTGCCTTGCCCTCGATGACGTTGACTTTGATGCCGGTCTCTTTGGTGAAGTTTTCGTAGAGCTTTTTATCAACCGCGTAGTTGCGAGCGGTGTAGATGTTCAATTCTTTGGATTCGGTCTTCGCCGGCTCGCTGCCGGATTGTTGGTTGGTTTCGCCGGAGGAGCAGCCAGCCAGCAGGCCGGCAGACAGGACAGCGATCAGAGCGGTGGACAGTAAACGGTTTTTCATAAAAAGTTACCTCACTTTGGTTAAGAGAAATGTATGTGTCTTGGCGAAAATTGATAATGAGAATCGTTATCACTTCTGTGATTGAGAATACCACTCAGCCGGAGATGCTGTCAATAAAAAAACTCAGCCCCTCGATAGGCGGGCTGAGTGTGTGTGCAAGCTAGGCTTTTTTTGCAGAGAAGAGCGGCAGTTTGATTTGGAAGGTAGAGCCTTGCTCCGGGCGACTCTCGACGGTGATCTCGCCGTCGAAGTGGTTGAGCAACTGTTTAACCATGTAGAGGCCGATGCCTTGACCGGATTTGTCATCGTTCATCTTCTCGTACTTTTGGAAGAGGCGGGTCAACTGATCGGCGGTCATGCCGACCCCTTCGTCGCGGACTTCCAGGATCAGCGACCGGTCATCGAGATCGCATTGGAAATGGACGGTGCCGTTTTCGTGGCTGTATTTGATCGCGTTGCTCAGGATGTTGGAGATGATCAGTTTGAAGCCCATCCCGTTGCATCGGATCGTCTCGGTGCCGATCAGTCGGATGGTGGCTTGCAGACGGATGTTCTGGGTGCGGGCTTTGATCGACATGATATCGAGCACTTCCTGCAGCAGGGGCACCGGGAGCACCATCTTTTTCGACCAGAACGACTCGGTCGAGAGCATCTGCTCGGTGGAGATGATATGCGAGATCTCGTTGTCGATGACGATCGCATAGTCGTAGATGTCCTGCAGTTTGCGACGGCGGCTCTCGTCGGGCTCGTCGTTTTGCAGCAGGGAGGAGTAGGCTTTGATGATCGTCAGCGGGTTTCGCACTTCATGCGAGACGACGTGGACGAATTCGAGTTTTTGTTTGTACAGATCCATCTCGGACTTCATGCGAGTGGATGCGGACAGGGAGGGAAAGACGGTCGGCTTGATGGTCGCCGAACGGTAGAGGTTGGAGCGCACCAGTTCGTGGTCGGTCATCTGGAACTCGTGGTGTTTGAGCATCTCCGTTTGAAAGACGGCCGGAACTTCGTGGCCGTTGTACGCGCAGACGGTGAGATAGCCGAGCTCGCTGACCGAGATGTCGGCGTTGTGTTCGTAGCTGTTCAGTTTGGAGAGGACTTCTTGCTGTTCACGCCATTCGACATGGCCCCAGAGGCGTACGGACACCCGGTTGTCCACGAACGGCTGAACGGCATCCGAAAAGCGTTCGAGCACGCGCTCGAAATGGAAGTCGCCGTAGGAACCGTAAAATTCCTGATTGTTGATGTAGTGGATCTGGGAGATCTCTTCGGCAGTGAGGGTTTCTTTCAGGCGCTGTTCGACAAGCTCAAATCGGGCCGTGCTGTCGATCAGCACGATGTGTTGACCCAAGTGCAGTCCCGCGTGGATGAAGGACACGACGTTGTCGATGTAATCAGCCGGGGAATCGTAAAAGTAGAGGATATGCGATCCGTCCGCAACTGAAATGTCTTGCGTCAGGGAGATAACTTCTCGTGCCATGATGAGCCTCCGCAACAGTTATTCGTTATTTGAATGTTTCCCCTAATCATACAAATGTGTGAGGGTATATGCAATGGAATCTGTATATTTATTTATGATTTGATTCGCTGAAATATGAGGGGAAATACTTGCAGGATGGCAAGGCGGGGATGGCGAATGGAGCAGTAGTTCATAATAAAAAGTAAGTGACCGCAGGAGGGGAAAGAGAATGGAATACATACGCGTGCAACATATCGACGATCCGCTGTTCGCCAAGCTGCACAAGCTGATGGGTGAGGTGTTTCCGGCGGAGGAAGTGCTGGAGTACAGCCTGTGGAAGGAACCGTTGGAAGACCCGGATATCTATGTCTACGTGGCGGTGCATGAAGGCGAGGTCGTGGGAATCACCGAGTATCGCTATTACAAGACGTTCAACGTGGCGATGACCGACTTTACCATCGTCGGCCGCGAGGGGCTGGGACTGGGCCGATTCCTGCAACAAAAGCGCCAAGAGCATCTGTTTGCGCTGGCGAAGGAAAACGGCAAGGAGCTGTTTGGGATGTTTGCGGAGATCTACGATCCGTACCGCGTCGGCGATTATGAATTCGGCGGGGTCAAGGTGATGAACCCGGTGGTGCGTCGCGAGGTGTTGTCGCATCTTGGGTTCATGCGGCTCGATCTGGACTATGTGCACCCGTCGTGGCAGATGAACGGTGAAGCGGTCAGCGGGCTCGATCTCGGGTTCTTGCCGTATGACGGTACGACGACTGCGCTGCCGACCGATCTGGTGGTCGATTTCCTGACGACATATTATGCGATTCTGCCGGATAAGCCGAAAGAGTGGCTGGAGATGGTGGAGAAGCTGAAGGCGCAAGAGCAGGTCGCTCTGTTACCTTTGTAGGACACGCAAAAAGGGAGCCCGGCGCCGGGCTCCCTTTTTGCGTGTCGGGCGTATCGATCAGGCATTGCCTTTCAAATAATCATCCAACGCGCGCAGTTTGCGGGCCCAGAACTGTTCATAGAAAGCGAGCCAGTCCTCGACTTCCCGCAGCGGTTCGGCATTGAGTCGATACCGGCGTTCGCGGCCGACCTTTTCCTCCGCGACAAGGCCTGCCTCTTCGAGGATCGCCAAGTGTTTGGAGACGGCGGGGCGGGAGATCGCAAAGTGCGAGGTCAAGCCTGTCACCGACAACTCCTCATGGTCGGCCAACAGCCGAAGCAGTTGCCGCCGCGTCGGGTCGGCGATCGCGTCAAACACATCGCGGGTGCCAGGTGTTGTCACGTGGTTCGCCTCCCTGTGCATTTGGTGTTCTTTCGTATTATAGGAAACCGTTTGGTTTCGAGTCAAGTCGCCGGATGGACGGCAGAGGTTGGACTATAATCAGTTCCGGCTTGTATGGGAAACTGACCCTGTGCACAGACACATAGAGGAGGCAGAAAAAGAAAGGACAGGTGCAGACGATTTTGAGTGGTGTGACAGGGAAAGAACAGTGGTTTTCCAACATCCGTGGTGATGTGTTATCCGGGATCACGGTCGCGCTCGCAATCGTAATAAAAAGGGGATATTGCTGAGGTATAAATGGGCAAGCACTCTACGAAAAAGAGGATGCTTGCCCATTTTAGTTGTCTGAATGCTGTATGCCAAATTTTGAGATTCAAACATAGCTGAGTTATTGTTGCACGAAGTACCTATTCTCCTATAGTGTAGCCGCGCACGCTCGTTGACGACACGACTCTCGCCGCCATTGTCGTGAGACTAGTAACGACAACCCGACAGGGAGATGCATCCGGTCTTGTCTACGGTGCGTTCATTTTTCCATAAAAAGATGTCGGATAAGTCTAAGACTGAAATACGAACTATGATGAAAGGCGGACATCAAGCTTGCCGCAAATGCGGGTAAGGTGGAGGAAGGAATAGACCGCACCGGTGTCACAACTGCTCAGGAACACCATGGCGCCGGGTTTTCGTTGTCTGGGACGGATGGCGTGTGTTGTTGCTCGGAAAATTGTTGCGGGTCGCCATCGTGCTATACGGGTTGAAATTGAATATGTCCGAGCGGGGCGAAGTCAGGCTGACGTTGTTGGGGAAAATAATAATGTTAAATAAAACAAATTTTGATTATAATCAAGTAGTTTGTTGTATCGTAGTAATATATTCAAATATATATCATAAGAAATATTCTTGTACAAAATAAATCCGAATGTTATCATCGTTTCATAAATCGAAAGGGAGTGATGTTTTGGAGAAGCATAAATTTGTCTGGAAGGGTTTAACCGCATTTCTGTTCTTCTGCCTGACCGTGCTGTTCGGTTTGGGCACTGCGCACGCCGAGACGTGGGATCCAAACTCGAGCTATCGGTTTATCAACGTAAACAGCGGGAAGGCGATGGATGTCAGCTTTGAGTCGAACGCCCAAGGGGAAAACATCCATCAGTGGAGCTATTATGGGTTGCTGAGTCAGCAATGGAAGATTCAACCGACCGGTGACGGGTACTACAAAATCGTCAATGCCAAAAGCGGGAAAGTGGCAGATGTCGAAGGTCCCTCCAGGAACGATGGCGCAAACATCCATCAGTGGGACTATGTAGGCGGCGACAACCAGAAGTGGAGCATCGTAGATTATGGCGGTGTCTACAAAATCGTCAACAAATACTCCGGCAAGGTCATCGATGTGGCAAGAAACTCCACAGGCAACGATGCCAATATCCATCAGTGGACGTCTCTCGCCGGCATAAACAGCCAGCTCTGGAAAATCGAACAGATCCCGAATAGCAGCGGCATCCTCATCGATCCGACTCGCTATTACAAGATCAAAAGCAAAGTCAACCCGACGAAAGTATGGGACGTGTATGCTTCCTCTAAAGATATCATGAAGATTCAGATGTCGGATGATCGCAACGGATACAACCAAATGTGGCAGATCGTCCCCTTTGGTCCTGAGGGTACTTTCACGATTCGGGCAAGACACTCCGGGAAAATGGCAGGGGCTCTCTTGCAAACCAACAGCACGACTTACCTGATGCAACAATATGATCCGAATGGCGGCTGGGATCAACAATGGACGATTATCATGGTGTCGCCAGGTTATTATTGGTTTAAAAATAAATCGACTAACGGCTATGTCCAAGGCTTTGGCGATTTGTACACCCAATCGGCATATGGCACGGACGGTGCCGATTGGTTTACTCTCGAGGCAGTTCAATAACGACAAACAAAAGACAAGCATCTGCGCCTTGAACATTCCCTGTCAAGTAGACAGTGGGTAAAAAAGCACCCTTGCCGTTAGGCGACGACCTTGGTTCGGTATTCCACCGGACTGGCGACGGGGGCGATGGCGCTCCTCTTCGTGACGCTGGTGAAGGAACACGGTCTGGAGTACTTGTTTGCGGCGACCGTTTTGACCGGTATCATTCAATTTATCCTGGGATTGTTAAAGGTCGGCCGGTTCCTGACGTTCATTCCGGCAGCTGTCATGATCGGCTTTGTCAATGCGTTGGCGATCTTGATCTTCATGGCGCAACTGCCGCAGTTTGTGGGAGCGAACTGGCTGATGTATGCGCTGGTGGCGGCGACGCTTGCGATCATCTACTTGCTCCCGCGCCTGACGAAGGCGGTGCCGTCGGCGCTGGTGGCGATCATGATTATCACTGTCGTGACAATCAGCATGGGCTGGGACGTGCGGACGGTCAAGGATTTGGGGCAGATCACCCAAGCGTTGCCGATCTTCCATCTGCCGAGCGTACCGTTGAATGTGGAGACGTTTATGATCATTTTGCCGTATGCCGTTTCGCTGGCGTTTGTCGGGATCTTGGAATCCCTGCTGACGGCGTCGATCATCGATGAGATGACCGATACGAAAAGTGATAAAAACCGCGAAGTGCGCGGTCAGGGCATCGCCAACTTTGTCACCGGATTTTTCGGCGGCATGGGAGGATGCGCGATGATCGGGCAGTCGGTGATCAATGTGAAAAGCGGCGGACGAGGCAGACTGTCCACGTTTGTGGCGGGCGCTTTTCTGCTCTTCCTGATCATCGTGCTCGGTGATATCGTCAGCAACATTCCGATGGCTGCTTTGGTCGGGGTGATGATCATGGTGTCAATCGGCACGTTTGATTGGCAGTCGGTGTGGCACATCCGCAAAATGCCGCTGTCTGATGCGGTGGTCATGGTCGTCACCGTGGTGATCGTCGTGGCGACGCATGACCTGTCCAAAGGCGTGCTGGCCGGTGTCGTGCTCAGCGCGTTGGTGTTTGGGTGGAAGTCGTCCCGCATCCACGCGGACGCGGAGACGGTGAACGACCAAAAAGTGTACCGCATCAAAGGGCAGTTGTTCTTTGGCACGAACGATCACTTTGTCGACCTGTTCACGCCGCAACAGGACCAGGAGCATGTGGTGATCGACTTTACCCACGCGCACGTCTGGGATCACTCCGGCGTCGTGGGGATCGCGAAAGTGGTCAACCGCTACAAGAGCATGGGCCTGCATGTCGAGATCGTCGGGCTGAATCAAGAGAGCCAGACCCTCGTCAACCGCATCGGCCTGTCAGGCGGCGGATCGCAGTAAGAAAAAGACTGGAACATCCCGTCGCGGATGGTCCAGTCTTTTTAGTATAAGCAGATCTAATGCTACTTATAACGAGTGGAAATTTTACTAACTTGTTAAAAACGGCTATTCTGAGAGGAGAAGGGTGTGAACGGGAAGGAGTGCCGGCGGCATGGAGAGAGGGACGGAAGCGGCAAAGGAGACGGCGCGTACGGCAGGCCGGATGGCGCAACAGGACAGCGGTACGGCGAGGCTGCATTTTGTTGGCGGGGTGGTCTTCACCGGATTGGTAGCGGTCCTCGGGTTTGCGCTGTCCAAGGTGCCGGGGTTTGCCTACATGGGCCCGATGGCGTGTTCGCTGCTGCTGGCGATGGCGTTTCGGCAGGTGGCCGGGTATCCGGAGCCGCTGCGCAACGGGATCGCGTTTTCTTCGAAGAAACTGCTGCGTGTGGCGATTGTGCTGTACGGGCTCAAGCTGAACATCGACGTGGTGCTCGCCCAAGGCCTCGGGCTGCTCGGCTTTGCGGCGGTGACGATTGTGTTCTCCCTGCTGGTGACGATGTGGCTGGCCAAATGGTGGAAGGCGGACACGGGTCTGTCGCTGCTGCTCGGGGTCGGGACCGGAGTGTGCGGGGCGGCGGCCATCGCGGCGGTGACGCCGATCGTCAAGGCGAAGGAAGAGGATACGGCCGTCGCAATGGGCATGATCACGCTGATCGGCACGGTGCTGGCGGTGCTGTACACGGTGGTCGGGCCGCTGTTGCCGATGAGCGCGACCGAGTACGGTGTGTGGGCCGGGTTGTCGTTGCACGAGTTGGCACAGGTCGCGCTGGCCGGGGCTCCTCTGGGAGCGAACGCGCTCGGGATGGCCTTGCTGGCCAAGCTCTCCCGCGTGTTTCTGCTGTTGCCTTTGTGCCTGGTGCTGATCCTTTGGCAACGCCGGCGCGGCAAAGGCGACGAGGCGCGGGGCCGGGTGGAGTTTCCGTGGTTTCTCGTCGGCTTTCTGGTGATGAGCGTGTTTGGCAGCTACGTGTGGGGCCCGGTGATCCCGGAGCCGCAGATCGCGACCGACGCAGTGGCGAAAACGACGACGTTTTTGATGAGCATGGCGATGGTCGGGATGGGGTTGAACGTTTCCTTGCGCGAACTGCGCAGCAAGGCGTTGCGGCCGCTCGCGGTGCTCGGCACGGCGTCGATCTTGTTGACGGTGCTGACATACTTTATCGCAGTATTGTAAGTTATAGTATAAGGGTATATAATAAAATAAAATATTCAGAGAAAAATGCAGACTTCCTGAGGATCGTCTGCATTTTCCTTTCTTGGACATTCTACAGAACAGAGGGAGGACGTTCGGTTTGAAAAAAATGACGGGTTGGCAAACGTGGACAGCGGTAGTGCTCGGCGTGGGGCTGTTGATCGCTCCGCTGCAAGGAAATGCGGCAGGTGCGCAAGGGAGCTATTCTGTCGATAATAATCTGAATTTTTACAAAAAGTCTGAAGCGTCGACGAAATCGTTCCGCGAGATCGCATCCTTTACGACGGGGACGCATGCGGGCACGATGGCGGGCGCGTCCGGTCTGGTGCTGAATGCGTCAGCGTTGCAGACCGGGTTTGACTCGGCGATGAAATATAACGGCGCGTCCTACTACTTCGGCAGCTATACGACGCAAGCGATGGACGTGAATTTTATGGAGGCGATCCCGTCGTGGCAAGCGAACACGCCGCCGGGGACGTGGACCGAAGTGGAGATGAGCGCGCTCGTCGACGGGGTCTGGTCGAAGTGGTACACGTTCGGAGCGTGGTTGGAAGGGGATGCGCCGTTTAAGCGTCACTCGTTCAGCGGGCAAGGCGACGCGGTCGGAACGGTCGCCACCGACACGCTGATGCTGGCGAAACAAGCAGCGACGGCGGTCAAAGTACGCGTGACGCTGTTCACGACCGACGCGACGAAAACGCCGTCGGTGCGCAACGTGTCGATGACGTTCTCGAACGGGACGGACGCGCCGGGCAGTGTGCCGTTTGGCGGTCTGACCAGCGCGCTCGATGTGCCGAAGCGCTCGCAGATGGTGTTCCCGGACGGGGGCCCGGTCTGGTGCTCGCCGACGTCGACGTCGATGGTCATGTCGTACTGGGCGGGAGTCACCGGCAACCCGGCCTATGATGTGACCGTTCGCCAAGCGGTCGCCGGCGTGTGGGACTATCGCTTTGACGGCGGCGGCAACTGGCCGTACAACACGGCGTACGCGTCGTCGCTCGGGCTGGTCGGCAAGGTGGCGCGCTTGAGCTCCTTTGCCGAGGTGGAGAAGTGGACGGCGGCCGGAGTGCCGGTCATCGCGTCGATCGCCTACAAAAAAGGCGAGCTCGACAACTCGCCGATCTCTTCCACCGACGGGCATCTGCTCGTCGTGCGCGGCTTTGACGCGGCGGGCAATGTGCTGACGAACGACCCGGCCGCCGCATCGGATGAAGCGGTGACGATCACGTACGACCGCGTGCAGTTGGAAAAAGCGTGGCTCGACAACTCGAACGGCACCGTGTATCTGATCTATCCGCAAGGGTGGTCGGTGCCGGCCGGCAACGGTCACTGGTAATCTCAAACAAAGGCTCGCTCCGCTACAGGAGCGGGTCTTTTTTCTTGTGATTTGCTTTTTCTCATTAAATAAGTAAAACCAATAGGGTTTACGGGTTTTTTCTTGCGTGCTATAATCAACTCATCGAAAATCATCGGAGAGAAAGAGGCGCAGAGAGATGGCGAAGATCTATGTACTGCATGAAAACAGCGAATGGACGGTGCACCTGACCAAGCAACTGGACGCTCTTGGTCTGCCTTATGAAGAATGGCATCTGGATCAGGGGACGGTCGATCTGTCCGAGCAACCGCCGCAAGGGGTGTTCTACTCCCGGATGAGCGCCTCGTCGCACACCCGCGACCATCGCTATGCGCCGGAGTTCACGTCGGGCGTATTGGCCTGGCTGGAGCGTCACGGGCGCAACGTGTTCAACGGCACTCGCGCTCTGCAACTGGAAGTGAGCAAGGTCGCGCAGTACATGGCATTGAACGCGCACGGGGTCAAAACGCCGCGCACCGTTGCGGCGGTCGGCAAAGAGGGCATCCTCGCCGCTGCGAAAAAGTTTGAAGGCGAGTCGTTCATCACTAAGCACAACCGTGCGGGCAAGGGCCTTGGTGTCCAACTGTTCCATTCCTTCGAGGGGCTGTGCGAGTATGTGGAAGGGCCGGACTTTGATGAGCCGGTCGACGGCATCACACTGATCCAGCAGTATATCAAAGCGCCGCAGCCGTTCATCACCCGCTGCGAGTTTGTCGGCGGCCAGTTCCTGTATGCGGTGCAGGTCGACACATCGAACGGCTTTGAACTGTGCCCGGCCGATGCGTGCCAGATCGGCGACCTGTTCTGCCCGGTTGGCGAACAGGTGGAGGAAAAGCCGAAGTTCCGGATCCTGGACGGATTCCGCGAGCCGATCCTGGAGAAATACGCCGAGGTGCTCGCCGCGAACGGCATTCAAGTCGCGGGCATCGAGTTTATCCGTGACGAGGCGGGCGAGATCTACACGTACGACATCAACACGAACACCAACTACAACTCCGATGCGGAAGCGGCGGCCGGCATCTATGGCATGCGTGCGGTGGCGGAGTTCCTCGGAGCAGAACTGAAAAAACTGTAACAGGTCACAGAAGAGGACTGTCGGTCATCCGACAGTCCTCTTTTATGGGAAAAGAAGGAGTTCGGAAGTCGGGTGGTCATATCCCGGTCATATTTTGGTCATATGACTGAAGGGTTTGGGAACTTTTTTGCGTCTATATTCGTAGTAAGAGTGGTCTGGTAAAAATTGCAGTGGGAGTGGGGGTATAAAAATGGTTCGCTTGACAAAGTGGGTGTTTGCGAACAAAGCGGCGCTTTTGATCCTCGTCGTGTTGACGATGGCTCTGGGCCTGCTCAGTTACAAGAACTTGCCGCGTGAGATGTTCCCGGCGATGGACGCACCGTATATCATGGTGACGACGCTCGCACAGGGATACGACGCGGATACGCTGGTGTCGCAGGTCGTCGACCCGATGGAAAAGGCGTTGGCTTCGGTCAACGGCAAAAAGAAGGTCACGTCTCAGACAGCAGACGGATATACGAGCATCAACATCACATTCGACTCCAAAGTCGTGATGAAGGATGCGGAGCGCGAAGTGGAAAAGGCGCTGTCCGGCATCCGTCTGCCGGAGGGCGTGAACAAGCCCAACATCATGGCGCTGAACACGTCGATGATCCCGGTCGTCGATGTCTCGGTCATGTTTGAAAAAGGCACCGCTCAGGACTACATCGACGATATCGAGCGCGATGTGATCCCGAAACTGCAAGGGGTGAAAGGGGTCTCCAACGCGTCCTTGTTCGGCAAAGAGCCGTCCACAGTGACGATCAAAGTCGATCAGGAAAAACTGGCGAAGGCACAACTGCCGATCCACATGCTCACCGGCGTGCTGCAAGGGCGCAACCTGACGGCTGCGGTCGGTGAAGAGACGCTGGACGGCAAAGCGACCAACCTGAAAGTGGTCGGCGCGGTCGAGGGCCTGAAAGCGCTGGAAGAGCTCCAACTGGCACCGAACGTCAAACTGAAAGACGTCGCCACGCTGGAAACCGCCTCGTCGTCGCAAAACCTCACCCGCATCAACGGCAAGGACGGGATGCTGGTGGTGATCTCCAAAAACTCAACCGCCAACGCGGTGCAGGTCGGTGAAGACGTGCGGGCCATCGTCGCCGAACTGAACGAAGACTACAAAGGCTCGCTGTCGTTTGACACGCCGTTCAACCAAGAAGAGCTGGTGTCAGGCTCGGTCGACTCGATGACCAAGGAAGTGCTGATGGGCGCGCTGTTCGCCACCATCGTCATCCTGTTGTTCCTGCGCAACATCCGCATGACGGCGATCACCGTCGTCTCGATCCCGCTGTCGCTGGCGATCACGCTGTGGTTGCTGGACTGGTCGGGCGTCACGCTAAACATCTTGACGCTCGGGGCGGTCGCCGTCGCCGTCGGCCGCCTGGTCGACGACTCCATCGTCGTCATCGAAAACATCTACCGCCGCTTCTCCGAAGGCGAGAAAACGCGCGAAGTCGTGATCACGGCGACCGGTGAGGTGGCATCGGCGATCACGTCGTCAACCTTGACGACCGTTGCGGTGTTTCTGCCGATGGGCCTTGTGTCCGGCTCTTTGTCGAAACTTCTCTATCCGTTCGCACTGACGATCACGTATTCCTTGCTGGCATCGCTTTTGGTGGCACTGACCGTCATTCCGGTGATGAGTGCCGGACTTTTGAAAAATGCCAAGATCCCGGAGCACAAACCACCGGTGCGCTTCACCAAGTTTGTCGAGTGGTCTTTGAACCGCAAATGGGTGCCGCTGCTGGTCGCAGTCTTGCTGCTGGTCGGCTCGGTCGGCGCGTACGTCGCGCTGCCCAAAGGCGCGGTCGACTCTTCAAACAAAGACATGATCAACGTCAAGCTCTCCTACCCGAGCGGCACGCCGCATGAAACGGTCAAACAAGGCGCGCTCGACCTCGACAAGTACATCAACGGTCAGCCGGGCGTGAAGCACAACTGGACGCTGATGGGCAACAGCGACGACGCAGCCAAATTTGGCGACGTGCGCTCGGCGACCACCGTCACGATGGCGGCGATCATGGACAAAGAAGCGGACGTGGATGTCGACGCCTTCCTGAAAGGGGTCCGCGATCAAAAATCGAAGCTCGGCGCGTCGGAACTGACCGCTGAAGCGCAGAATCTGATGAGTGCAGGCGGCGGCTCTGTCGTCACGCTGGAGATCCGCGGCAACAAGTTTGACGAGATCAAAACCTCTTCTGAGAAGGTCATCGACGAACTGGCTGCCCTCGACGGCGTGACCAAAGTCGAAAGCAACCAGAAAGACACCAAGCCGGCGCTGGAGATCCGCACTAAGCAAGACGCGGCTCTGTCCGCACAAGAGCTGTCGATGCAACTGGGCATGCTCCTGAACAACATGCCGGTCGGCCAGATCGAAGTCGAAGGCAAAGACACGACCGTCCTGCTCGACAGCGGTCTGAACCCGGACTCGGTCGACGAGATCAAAAACCTGCAAGTGATGGGCAAGACCGGCCCGGTCCCGGTCTCCGCTGTCGCCGATGTGGCGCAGTCGAACAAACCGAACACCGTCTACCGCACCGACGGTCACGAGTACATCCTCGTCTCGGCGACGGTCGATCCGAAGCGTCTGTCGGAGCTCGGGAAGACGATCCAACTAAAAGCGACTGAACTGCAAGAAGACATGCCGGACGGCGTCACCGTCGCAGTCGGCGGCTCAGCGGAAGACTTCGAAGGGGATATGGCGTCGCTCGGCTCTACGATGCTCGCCTCCATCGGCATCGTCTACCTGATCATGGTGATCACCTTCAAAGCGCTGCGCACGCCGCTGGCGATCCTGTTCACGCTGCCGCTGGCTGCCATCGGCGCGATGATCGGCATCATCCTCTCCGGCGTCACCATCGACAGCACGGTCGCCATCGGGGCGCTGATGCTGATCGGCATCGTCGTCACCAACGCCATCGTGCTGCTCGACCGCGTCAAGCAAAACGAGGAGACGATGCCGATCCGCGAAGCGTTGCTGGAAGCGACCGCCACGCGGATGCGTCCGATCGTCATGACGGCTGTCGCGACGGTCTGTGCGATGTTGCCGTTGCTCTTTGGCGAAGCGGAGACGGGCGCATTGGTCTCCAAAGGCCTGGCTGTTGTCGTCATCGGCGGCCTCTCCGTCGCGACCCTGCTCACGCTGGTGATCGTGCCGGTCATCTACGAACTGCTTCACTTCCGCACCGCTCGCAAAGAGCGCCGGATCAAAGCGGCTCAACCGGCACGCGCGTAATCGGCCTGTGCCAAACATCGAGAAATCCACTCGTCATATGACCGGGTGGATTTCTCTTTTATGACTTGCAATTGAGTACTCACTCAGAATATACTGAGGGCAAAGGAGTGAGGGAGAAAATGAAAAGCTTCGGGGACTTTTTCAAACAAAAACAAGTCTGGCTGGGTCTGTTGGCGATCACCGTCGTGGTGACGCTCCTCGCCTTTGCCAACTTTGGATCGACGATGAGCCCGCTGCCGCAAAACATGCCGGTGGCGTTGGTGATGCAGGATACCGGGGCGAAATGGCCGACCGGGCAAGAGATGAACTTCGGCAAACTGATCCAAGACAAACTGACGGCCGGCACGACGCCGACCGGTGATCCTTCGCCGTTTGTCTTTACCGTGCTGGACAGCGAACAGGCGGCGCTGGATGCGCTGGATCGCCAAACCTACTACGGAGCGGTCGTGCTCCCGGCAGACATGACGCAAAAACTCCTGTCTCTGCAAAGCCCTCAGCCGCAATCGCCGGAGGTGAAGATCCTCGTCAACCAAGGCAAAAACTTTAACGGCGCCCAGGCGGTCGGCACCGGTTTTGAAAAGATGATCGCGGCGGTGAACGGGCAACTGCGCGACCAACTGCTCACCCAGATCGAGCAGCGCGGCGGTCAACTGAGCGTCGCCCAAGCGCGCGCGCTGGCGACACCCTTGACCGCGACGGTGCTCCCGGTCAACGCGGTCGGCGCGAACAGTGTCGGCGGCAACGCGCCGGTGATGCTGACCTCACTGATGTGGCTGGGCGGCATGATCGGCACGGTTCTGCTGTTCCTGGCACGGGGCAAGGTGCAGGTGCCGGGGCGCCGCTTTGGCGCATGGGTCGCTCAACTGTTGAGCGGCGCGGTGTACGCGGGTCTGGCGGCTGCGGTGGCCTTGCTGATCACGCAGGGGGTATTGGGAATGGATGTGCCCGACACCGGCAAGCTGTGGCTGTTCCTGACGTTTGTCTGCTACTCGTTCTTCCTGTTGCAGACGATGGTGGTCAACTGGCTCGGATTTGCCGGGATGCCGCTGTTTATCCTCGTGTTCTTCTTTGGCGGTCCGGTGCTGGGCCTGCCGATGGAGTTCCTGCCGGGCGTGACCCAAGACTGGCTGATGTCGTGGCTGCCGCTGCGCTTTGCCGTCGAGGGCCTGCGCGACATTCTGTATTTCCAAAAGGATCTCAATCTGACCGCTCCGGCGACGACGCTCGGGATCATCGCTGCTGTCAGCGCGGTGCTGGCCTTGCTCGCTGTCGTGAAAAAAGAACGCACAAAAATTTAATAGGTGACTTCCTGTTTGTTTTGGTAAAATGGAGAAGAGAAAAGCAAAGGGTGGTGTCTTCTGTGGAAAAAATGGTGGAGAAGATTTTGCAAGGCGATCATTTCACGGCGGCTCAGGTCGGCGAGTGGGAGCAGGTCGGCGGCTATGCGACGGAGTTCCCGGGCTTTACGGCGAACGGCAAGCTGTTCCTGAAAGATCTGCTCGGCATGACCGGGATGGAGATCTCGATGAACGTGTTGCCCGCTGGCGTGGTCATGCCGTTCCAGCATCAGCACAAGGAAAATGAAGAGGTCTACATCTTTGTCAAAGGCAGCGGCCAGTTTATGGTCGACGGCCAAGAGATCCCGGTCCAGGAAGGCACCGTCATCCGCGTCGGGACCGAGGGCAACCGCTCGTGGCGCAACAACTCCACGGAAGACTTGCATTACATCGTCATCCAAGCGAAGGAGCACTCGCTCACACAGGCGACCCTTGGCGACGGCATCGTGATCCCGGGCCGTCCGGACGCTTGGAAATAATGAATAGAGAAAACCCCGCACCGCCTAGTTGGCGATGCGGGGTTTTTCTGCGTCTGTGCGCAGTCCGACGGGGCGGACGGTGTCGATCAGAAAGGAGCAGAACAGCTCCGGCTGTTCGTAGTTGGCGAGGTGGCCGGCTTGCTCCAGCAGGAGGAGCTGTTTGTACGGGGCTTTGAGCTGGTTCAGATACTGTTTGGTGAGCGCGGCGTTGGTGACGCGGTCTTTGCGTCCGGCGACGAAGAAGACCGGGACTTTGATCTCCTTGATCTGCTGGGGGAAATTGCAGGCGGCCATCTCCGACCACGCGTGGTTCATCGAGAACTTCAGCGCTTTCAGATAGCGCAGCCGTTCCGGCCACGTGAACTCGGGCGCGAGGACGTTGCTTATCGCCCAACGCATCAGATGCTTCGGGTCGGCGGTGACGCCGCCGACTTTGCCGAGGCAGTCGCGGGCGGAGATCGTGTCACGGATCGAGTCGAACATGCCGTTGACAGGAGCGCCGATGCGCATGAGCTCTTGTTCGACTTTGCGATTGCGGCGCAGACGGGCTTCGGCGAGGGCGAAGGAATAGGAGATCGACTCTTCTTCGGCGCGGTTGACGACTTGGTTGACCCCGATGTAGGCGTGGACGACCTCCGGGTAGCGGTAGGCGAGCACGAGCCCGACCGCGGTGCCCCAAGAGTGGCCGAAGACAAAGACCTTCTGTTGGCCGAGTTGTTGGCACAGGTGCAGGATCAACTCGTGCGCGTCGTCGACGATGCGAGTGAGCGTCATCGTCTGCGGCGGGATGTCGTCGCGGTAGGACTTGCCGGCTCCCCGTTGGTCGAGGTGGACAACGGTGAAGTGCTTTTCCAACTCGGCGTTTTGTCGGAACAGAGCGCCGTGCTCCGTGCCGCCGGGTCCCCCGTGCAGGAAAAGCAGGATCGGGTGGCTGCGGTCATGGGAGCGGATCGTGTAGGACTGCCGGACGCCGCCGAGCGTCACCGTTTCAATCGCGGAGAGGGCGTTCGGGCCGGGAATGGCCGGGGTGTAGCCGCCGACTAGTTTTTTAAACATAAAGAATCGCCTCCTGTAGGGTCAGGTCAAACGGATACGGCTTGCAAGAAAAAGTGCAGGTGGTCGATCATGCGCTGCTCGATCTCCGAGGTGTCTTTGTCCTCCCATTTGAGCAGGTTGAACTCGGTGACCATCGCAAAGATCGGGTATTGATACTCGGCGGCCAAGAGGCGCGGCGAGAGCGGTTTGATCAGCCCTGCCTCGACCCAGCGGGCAAAGATCTGCTCCAGCCAGGCGAGAGTGCCTTGGATCATGTGATCGAGCAGGATCGTGCGGGCGCGAGGGTCGCGGTATTGTTCGACGTAGACGATGTTCCACACCTTGCCGATCTGCGGCTGAGCGGCGTGGGCTTTGAAGTTGAGCAGGCCTTGGAGCAGAAACTGCTCCGGCGTGGTACGGCTCAAGATCTCGTCGACCACCTGAAGCGGCGGTGTGATCCGGGCAAAGTCGATGCGAAAGTTTTCGAGGATCGTGCCGAGGATCTCGTCTTTGTTTGTAAAATGGTTATAGAGTGAGCTTTCCTTGATCCCGACAGCGCCGGTGATCTCCCGGATGGAGACGCCGTTGTAACCCTTTTTGGAAAAGAGGTCGATGGCGACGTCAAGGATGCGCTCTTTGGTGGTTGGTGTCATTTGGTACATCACCTCTTGGATACAGAATAACTAACGTTCGTTAGTTTTGTCAAGTGAACCAATTTGTGATAAAATTTTGAAAACGGACAGAGAGGGGAAGAGCTGCTTGCACTTTTCTTCCTATGAGGAATTTTGGCCGCATTACGTGCGGCAACATGCCAAAAAAGCGACGCGGGTCTGGCATGCGGTGGGCACGTCGTGCGTGTTTCTGCTGTTGCTGACCGCCCTGCTGACGGGGAACTGGTGGTGGGTCTTGCTGATCCCGGTGATCGCGTACGGGCTGGCGTGGTACAGTCATTTCTTTATCGAAGGCAACAAACCGGCGACGTTCGGCCATCCGGTGTGGTCGTTGCGGGCCGATTTTCGGATGTATTTTTATATTCTCACCGGGCGCATGGAGCGCGAGGTGCAAAAAGCCGTTTCCCTGAACAAATAGGGGATGGCTTTTTTTTTCTTGAAAATGGTATTATTTTGCTCCTTATGGGAAACAGCTCGTGATCATCAATCACGGGCGGAAGGTTTACGACGGCACGCTGGAAGACCTGCGGGAGAAGCACCCGCTGCCGAGCGTGCTGGAGGTGGAGTTTCACGGGCAGGTGGAAACAGGGCGGCTGCCGGACGGAGCACTCTACGACGGGGAAAGCGAGGCTCGCGTTTGACAAGCGGGAGGTGCGGCCGATCCCGTTGATTGAAAGGCTGGCGGAGTGCGGAGAAGTCAGGGATATCCAGATCCAGGCTCCGAAGATTGAGGAGATTATCAAGCAGATCTATAACGAATAAGCCCCCTGTATCAGAGAGCACTGCAAAAAGCCTCGCAGCAGTTTCTTCGAAGAAAACGCGACCCCGTTGCACCGTATACTGGCATTTAAAAACGAACCCCTGCTGGGGGAAGTCAAGACGTAACAGAAAGAAGGACAAGCACCTACTTGACGTAGATGCTTGTCCTTTTGCATGGTACAACCGGAGTTGGCCCGTTTTTAGACTGCGTGATTAAAGCGGCACGATGGTCCAGGCCTGAGTGTTAATGTCAGAGAGGGCTTGCCAGAGATGAACAACGCCCCCATTGCTAAGGGAGTTTAACCGAATATCCATGACTTTGCCATAAGGCTTCGAGGCAATTTTGTAGGCACTGCCGAACGGCTGGATATCCCATTTTTCGCTTTCACGATTATCAAAGATCATTTGATAAACGCCAGAGCCGTTGGAAGATCCGTTAGCGTATGCTGCCAACCCGCTGTTTACATTGACCAGATAGTAGTACCCGTCCATGGTCGGCTTCAGCTTCCAATGCTGGCTCGCCAAGCCTAGGTAATCCCACTGATGGATGATTTCGCCCGAATCGGTGGAGTTAAATTTTACGTCCAAGGCTTTCCCGCTGCCTTGGTTGATAATTTTGTAGGTCGCGTTCGGATCAAATGTCGCTGCCTCCGCCGCAGAACCCAAACCGGCGAACACAGCCGCGCTCAACGCCATCATTGCGAAAATCTTCGACTTTTTCATTTACAACACTCCCTCTATTTGATATTTCAATACTAACATGTTTTTAACACGATTACGATGATTCTTTTGTCCTATCATTAGTATGAATATTTTAATAAATTTATCTTTTTTATTAAAGTATTTGCATAAAAAGATCTCCTGTTTCATGTGCGCCGTCGTGGATGTAAAACGAATGACACGACTGAAAGAACGAGAAAGGCTAGCCTCCTGAGTGAAGGCTAGCCTTTTTTCCTGCTAAGATTCGGTCGGTACCTTGCTTATCACGGGGCTCTTTTTACGCCGCGCTCGCTTCCAGTTCTTCGTCCGCTTCGTTGTTGAAGGCGTCGCGGTCGAACTCGCCTTCGGAGTTGGCGACGACGAGGGCGGAGACGGTGGTGCCGGTGGCGTTAACGGCGGTGCGGGCCATGTCGATGACCGCGTCGATGCCGAGCACCAGCGCGAACCCTTCCAGCGGCAAACCCATCGCCGTCAAGACGACGGTCGTCGAGATCGTCGCCGGACCCGGTACGCCGGCGGTGCCGATCGAGGCGATGATCGCCGAACCGACGAGGATCAGGTAGTCGGTGAAGCCGAGGTCAATCCCGTACACGCGAGCGACGAACACGGCCACAATCGCCGGATACAGCCCGCCGCAGCCGTTCATGTTGATCGTCGCACCGAGCGGCGCGACGAACGAGGCGATCTTGTCGGACACTTTCATCCGTTTCGTGATGACCTCCAGATTGACCGGCAGCGTCGCATAGGAACTGCGCGTGGTAAAAGCGACCGAGATCGTCGGGATCGCTTTTTTGAAGAAGCGCAGCGGATTGACTTTCGCCACGAACGCCAGCAGGCCGCCGTACGTGATCACCATGTGCAGCAGGCAGGCGAGATAGACGGCGAGCACCACTTTGCCGAGCGGCAACAGAGCGGACAGACCGTATTTGGACGCCATCGCCGTCATCAGGCCAAACACGCCGTACGGAGTCAGCTTGATCACCAACTTCGTGACGCGGAACATGATCTGGGTGAACGAATCGATGAACGATTTGAACGGTTTGACCCGCTCCGGGTGCCGTTGCCCTTCGATGGTGATCGCCACGGCGATGAAGATCGCAAAGATGATCAACGGCACGATCTTGCCGTTCGCCATCTCGTTGATCGGGTTGGACGGCACGAGGTCGAGCAGGACTTTGTCAAACGCCGGCACTTCGCGCGGCTTGAACGATTCGTCCTGCGTCAGCGGGATACCGGCACCCGGATCGAGCGCCAACGCGACGAGCAGACCGATCACCGCTGCGATGCCGGTGGTGATCAAGAACAGGCTCACCGTCTTGATCCCGATCTTTTTCAACTGTCCCGGATCGGACAGTGCGGTGATCGCCGTGATGATCGCACCGACCACCAGCGGGATGACGACCATTTTGATCAGGCTCACGTAGACCGAGCCGACCAGCCCGACTTTGGCCGCATCCGCGCCAAAGTACGCGCCGACGCCGATGCCCAGCGCCATCGCGACGAAGACGCGGGTGCCAAAGCCGACTTTTTTCACAGCCAAGAAATAGAGCACGAAAAGCAAGAGTGCAGAAACAATCCATGAAACGACTGCCATTGTGAAAAAGCACCTCCCTATGAGATTCGATGATGACTTATTCTATCTCATAGAATAGTACTCGGCAATAGTCGGATTTATGACTTGGCTTATTGATTTCTGGAACGGAACAGCAAAAAGCGCACAAAATGGCCCACGGAGTACGTGACGGTGATCAGCAACATCAAAAAGCCGATGATCGCAAACAGCACCGTCCATCCGGCCGACAGGAAGTGGGTGATATAGAGGATGATCGCCAGCACGACGATCAGGAAGAGCGTTTTCCAAAACTGCCGTCCGGCGTGGTACAGTTCTTCTGCGGCGCGGCTGTTGAAGGTACGCAAAGGTTTTTCTTTATCTGCCATGTATCGGTTCACTCCTAGTAGGCATGTCTTCTCGAAATATTGTATCACACAAAGACGCCCCCGTAAGGTGGCAGGCCTGATGTTGGGCGGAGGGGAGTGACGTTGCCTTTTTATGTATATTTTTCTGAAAATTTTTTCATTGGAGATAGCAGGGAATCTCTAGTGTGTACAGGAATTCAGATACTAGGAAGAGGAGGGATCGTGGATGGTCTTGAACAATCTGCTGTTGAACATTTTCGTGAACTTCTTTGCGGTGTTGTCGCTGTATGCGGTCCGCTTGAACGGGATCTCTCAAAATCTGTGGAGCGGGCTGTTGCTGGCCGCTGCCACGGTGTTGTGCATGACGTTTCCGATTTTTGAAAACTATACATATCTGTTTGACCTGCGCATCGTGCCGCTGTTGTTCAGCGTGTTGTACGGCGGGTATGGAGTGGGGTTGTTTGTCACCGCTGTCTTTGTCGGCTATCGTTTCTTCCTCGGCGGGGATCATGTGTGGGTGGCGATGCTGTGCTACCTGCCGATGATCGCGGGGGCGTTTTATTTGCAAGGGCGGGGCTTTTTCCACGGACGTCGCCACAAGCTCTTGGTGATGACCGCGTACACGACGCTGTGCGGGCTGGTGGTGGCGGTGGTGACGTATTGGCGGGCGGAGGTGGAGCGAGGCAATTTTGATGAATACGACTGGCTGATGGTCGGGTTTGTGCTGTTGCACGGCTTGACGGTGTGGGCGTGCGGGCTGCTCTATGAGACGCTGCGGGAAAACGGCGAGATGCGGGTGCAGATGCGCCGTTTGGAACAGCAGGAGGTGCTGGGGCAACTGGCTGCGTCGATCGCGCATGAGGTGCGCAATCCGATGACGGTGGTCAAAGGATTTATGCAACTGCTGGAGCGCGATGTCGAGCAGGAAAAATCGCGCCAGTATGTGCAGTTGATGGTGCAGGAGTTGAATCGGGCGGAAGGGATCATTGAGGACTATCTGGCGTTTGCCAGGCCGCACATCGAGAGCCGGACGGAGGTGCAGGTGCCGGAGCGGACGGGGCAGGTGCTGAAGGCGATGGAATCGTATGCGTCGGTACGGGGTGTGAGGTTGGCGCAAGGGGCGAGCGGCTGCGGGCTGGTGATCCAAGGCGATCCGAACCGATTTTCGCAAGTGCTGATCAACGTGATCAAAAACGGGATCGAAGCGATGCCGGACGGCGGCGTGCTGACGGTGCATGTGTACCGGGAGAAAAGCGACGTCTGCGTCGAGGTGACAGACACCGGCGTCGGGATGACGCGGGCGGAGGTGGAGCGCCTCGGCAGTCCGTTTTATTCGACGAAGGAAAAGGGAACGGGCCTTGGCATGATGCTCGCGTACCGGATCATCGCCGCGATGAACGGCCGGATCACCGTCGAGAGCGAGAAGGGGAAAGGGACGCAGGTGACCGTCCGGCTGCCGGTGTCGCGAGGCGAGTAGCGGTCGCATGGCAGACGCACGGGTGGGGCATACTTCCTTTGATTTCATCGAAAAGGAAGGAGCTGGCAAGATGTCTCAAGACAACCACCCGATCCGCGGCGTATCGGACGAGCACGTCGTCTCCACCAAGGAAGAGGACGCGACGAACAAAGCGTCGTTCCCTCGCCGCAACCAGAGCTCGACGATGGCCTCCCCGTTTGCGCTCGACCCGGACGCGGAATCGCCGCTGTCGACGTCTCCGTCGGAGGAGTGAGGGAGGAGCATGGAAAAAAGCCTGTGATCGCGAGCGAGTGTCGCGGTGACAGGCTTTTTGGCGATTTCGTCGTCTATTTAAACCAGAGCGTGCGGAAATGGTCCCAGCCGAAACAGTTGACGGACAAATCGCGACTCATGGTAGGTGTAGATGTGCGCCGGGTCGACCAGTGAATCGGTGAGGTGCATGGGATCGGGGAACTTCTTTTGTCTTATCGTCTGCAGAAAAGGGGAAATCGAGCAGATGAATTTTACCCTTTTTTTTAATCCTTTTCTATCCTAGAATAAGGAAAAAGGAGATGTGAGGAAGAGAAGGAGACGACAACGCCGGAGGTGGCGTCGCAGGCGTAGCAAAGGGCACCCGGCGTGGGTGCCCTGTGTCCGTGTCATGGAGATGTGTTCGGTCATTAGTGAAGCAATAGGGAGGCGTTTTCGCCGCTCACCAGCCAGGGTTCGACGCCGTCGTGGGGAGTCAGGGAAAGGCCGATGTCAGGACTCATGCTGTCATCGAGGAAGCCGCTGATCCACATCCTTTCGTCGTAGGTCAGTTCCCAGAGAGCGACTTCGTCACGGGATTGCGGGAGCGGAAGATCCGGGTCGAGCACGGAGCCGTGGGAGCGAAGGGTCATCAGGGCGTTCAGGATCGATTTTTTCATGAGTGAGTTCCTCCTTCAGATTGAGAGAAATGGTGTGGGACCGTTTCGTCTTAATGAGAAGAAGGAGCGTGCGGCGGTCGACCGGGAGGCGCTTGTGACCAGTCGGTGAAGTCGGCGGTCGTCTCGCTGTAGCTCACAGACCGGCCGCCCGGTGCTTGCAGGTGCAGCCCTTTGGCGGCGACGGCCGGATGCGGAGCGTGGGTGCCGTTGCCATTGTGACTGCTGTTGCCTTCGGCGGCCGATGGGCCGGGGAGCGGCGGCAGGGGTGTGGACAGAGGCACTGCGGCCTGCGATTGCACGGAGACTGCCTTGCGTTCGGTCGCCAGCGATGCTTCTGGAGCGGGCAGGTTTGGGACCGCACGGGGCATCTGCGCAGGCGTCGGGTCGGGCGCGGACGTTGGCTTCCGATTCGGCTGCGGCTTCTGCGGAGCCGGGAGCGGCAGGAATACGTCGGCATCGAGTTCTGCGTCGAGCACGGGCGTGTCGACGCGCAGATTGCGGTCCGGGATGTCGAGTTCTGTGTCGAGCACGGGCGTGTCGACGCGCAGATTGAGATCCGGGACGTCGAGTTCTGTGTCGAGCACGGGTGTGTCGACGCGCAGGTTGAGATCTGGGACGTCGAGTTCTGCGTCGAGCACAGGGGTCTCCATCCGCAGACCGGCACCGTTTGTGTCGGCTTTCAACAGCGGCATGTCCGAGAGCAGCGGTACATCGACCTGTGCCGAGACACCGGTCTCACTGCCGAGATGCAACCGAGCGATGCCGAGGTCGAGCGCCGCAGCGTCGGCTGGATCCTCCGCGTCCAGACCCAGCCAGCCGGTCAGCAGCAGCGCACTGAGGGCGATCACACGGGTCGTCCGACGCAAAAAGGGGTTGTGGAAAAGCACCGGGATTCACCTCCCTTCACATTCTGTTACGATACACATTCGAGGAGCGTGTCTTTTTTTGAACCGTCAAATCCAAGATTTATTTGAAGATTCCGTATTAACAGAAGCGGCCCGCCGATACGGCGTGGCAGCAGCAGCCCTGAAGAGCTTGGGCGGATTTGAGAGCTTTGTCTATGAGTATGAAAAGGCGGGCCGCCTCTATATCCTGAAGATCACACACACCTCCCGCCGCTCGCCCGACTACATCCTTGGCGAACTGGACTGGCTGAACCACCTCGCAGACCGCGGCGTGTCAGCCGCCCGCGCCGTGCCGTCGCAAGCGGGCCGCCTCGTCGAACAGATCCCCGCCAAAGACGGCGCTTCGCACTGGCTCGCCATCTCATACGTCAAAGCACCGGGTCATCTGATCGGCGCGGATGACTGGCACGACGATACGTTCCGCAAATGGGGCAAGCAGGTCGGCAAGATGCACGCTTTGACCCAACAGTACCAAGTGCCCGACCCGAAGTTCAAACGCATCGAATGGGACGAGTCGGAAGAGTACGACCTCGATCTCTACCTTCCGGAGAGCGAAGTCTTATTTAAAGAAAAAGCGGCCCGCGTCATGGTCCGCGCTGAAGCATTGCCCCGCGAGTCGGACGGCTACGGTCTGGTGCACTTCGATGTGCATCATGGCAATTTCCACATTCAAAACGGCGAGATCATGCTGTTCGACTTTGACGACTGCCAATATTCCTATTTCATGTACGACATCGCGATCTGCCTCTACAACACTTTGTGGTTCCCCAAAGTGCCGGTGGCAGACCGCACCGCATTTGCCTGCCGTTATCTGGAAGCGTTCATGTGCGGCTATGAAGAGGAAAACCACCTCGATCTGAAATGGTTCGCGCATCTCCATGATTTTCTGCGGCTGCGGCACATTGACCTGTACTCCGTGTTTCACCGGAGCTGGGACCTGAACAACCTCGAACCGTGGCAGGCGGACGTGATGGCGCGGATCAAGCGCGAGATCGAAGAGGAACTGCCGGTGATGGGGATCGATTTTGCAAAGTTGATCGAATAGGGGTGATTTCGTATGCCGATGGGATCCTATCTTTCTCGTTTGCGCGAGTTGGTGGGCGATATGGACTTGCTCTTAGTCGCTGCGTCCGTGTTGGTATTCGATGAGCAAGACCGTCTTTTGTTGCATCATCGAACCGACAATGACAAATGGGGCATACCGGGCGGCTATTTGGAACCGGGTGAGTTGGTTGAGGAAGCAGCGCGTCGCGAGGTCATGGAGGAGACTGGGCTGACACTGGGTAAATTAGAGTTGTTTGGGATTTATTCGGGCCCGGAGCGTCAAGTCAAACTGCCGAACGGGCATCGGATCTCTAACTTCAAGACCGTATTTATGTGCCGCGAATTTTACGGAAAGCCGACGAGCGAGACGGTGGACGGTGAATCGAAGGACGTTCGTTTCTTTTCCTTGCAGGAGATCCCTGACAATTTCTTTGAAGCGCAGCGTCATATCTTAGAGGATCTGCGATCTGGTTTGAAGCCGCCTTTCATAAAATAGCGGAGAAAAAAGGAGAATGATCATTTGAAAACGCCAGCCCATCGGGTTGGCGTTTTTGAGTGAGGAATTTATTGAATGGTTATGGTCGCCGTGTTGTAGTTTTTCCCGTTGCCGCTCGGGTTGTAGTTTCCTTCCACGTTGCCGCTGGGGTCGACGGAGAACCAGTTGACGGTGGCGGAGCGGTCGATCCGGATCGGGGCGGCCCCTTCGCGGGTGCCGGCCAGTTTGACTTTTTCCGAGGTGAAGGTCGGGCGGCTGCCGTCGAGGGTGTAGTAGACGGTGGCCGGTTCGCTCGTTTCAAATTGCAGATCGACCGCGTCGGTATAAGTACCCGCCTCCGGGGCCAACGTCGATTTTGGCGGTTGACGGTCTTTGCCGTACGCATACGCCACATCGAGCAGCCCGATCAGGCCGTTCGAGAACTCCAGCGCCTCTTGGTGCCCTTCCGCAAACGGCGGTTGGAAGCCGACCGCGCGCCATGTGCCTGTCGCCGGGTCATACAGATCCGCCCCGACCTCGAAGTCCCAGCCGTAGATGCCGCGGTTGTACCAGAGGTCGTCGGCCGAGTTGCCCGCCGCCGAGTAGAGCACGTCGATGACCGGTCCCGTGTAGCCGGGGAAGATCACCGTGCCGCGATGCTCTTTGATCTCGTCGAGGATGCGCTCCGATGCCGCCCAGAAGAAGGCTTCCTCACCGGCGGTCGGTCGCGGCAACGACTGGCGGCCGCTCGCTTTGTATGCACCCGGAGGCCACATGAAGAAGCCGCCGTAGGAGTGGACGTTCATCGCGAACTTAATATTCGTGAAATGATCGGCGAGCCAGACGACGTTTTGGCTTTCCGGCTCGGACAGTTCCTCCGGTCCGGCGTAGGTGCCGCTCTGGCAGTTGGTCGCCGATGCGCCCGCATAGCCGTCAAACACCGAGCCGACCCGATAGTTGCGGTTGATGTCGACGCCCCAGTTGTTGCGCAGGAGCGGGTCGGACGCAGCCGGGCCGCAGTGGTTGGTCATGTTTTTGCGCTGCATGTTGTAGTCGAAGAACGAGTAGTGCGCACCGTCCGGGTTGACCGACGGGATGATGAAGATGTCGAGGTTGTCGACCAACTTCTTGGTCTCGCCGTCGTGCCCGTAGTTGCGCAGGAGTCGCTCCGCCGTCTCCACAGCGACCAGCGGGGTGACCCACTCGCGGGCGTGCTCTTGGGAATACGCCATCACGCCGGTCTTGGAGCCGTCGCGGTGTTTGCCGATGCGGATCGCCCGGACTTGAAACGGATCGCGCGAGATGTTGCTCGGGGCTTTCAATCCGTCGGAGAGCGTGACCGCGCCGGTCGGTGCCACGAGACCTGCGCCCGCGTTGCCTCGATACGTGGTGGCGGCGACGAGGTGGCCCGCTTTTTCGTTAAGAGCGGCGACGACCTGTGCCGCCGTGCTGGATGCTGCACCGGACGCGTCGGTGGCGAGGTGGACGGTGATCTTGCGGCTGTCGGCCTTCACGGTCAGCGGCGCGTCGGCTCCGGCGGAGACGAGCAGCTCGACGGCGAGGCCGTTGCCTCCTTCGCTGCCGTATGCGGTCGAGGTAACGACGACAGACGAGGATGCCCCGTTGCCGAGTACTGCCTGCGCGTGACGACGGTAGCCGTTGGTGAGGTTTGGCAACTCGATGATCTCGGCGAGGCCGGGGTACTCGGCGGCCAGCGACTCGATGCGGTCGTAGACCTCCGTCGGGTTCATGTAGTGGGTGATAAAGTCGGACACGTAGTGCTTGTCCGGCTTTGGCGGTTTGATGTCTTCTCCGACCCAGTCATTGACCGGGACGGTGGTCGTGCCGCCGAGGGCGCTGGTGATCGTGATCTCCCCCGGACGCTCGGTGACGGGCACGAACAGATAGTGGTACATGTACTGCCCGGAGTCGTTCCAGCCGCTCAGCGTCGCTTCGCCGCCTGCCCACGTCGCTTTCAGCGGATTGGTCGGGACGTTGCCTGCGCTCGATTTGGCTTCGACGTAGAGGAAGGAGCCGGATGCATTCGTGAAAAAGTCGGCCCGGAGCACGGTGATCTCATCGACGGAGAGGATCGCTGCGTTCTCCGCTTGCAACACGCGGTTGCGTTCGGCGATGCGTGCCTCCCAGTCCGATTTGGTGAACAGTTTGTGCAGGAGGCGCACCCCTCGTTTCTCCAGAGCGGCCAGTTCGGTCGGCGTGACGACCAGATCGATCTCGTAGCCGGCAGCGGTTGCTTTCAGTCGGTGTTCGACGTCGACGCCCTGTTCGAGCAGGCGGTCGACGGCGTCCCGGTCTTGGACGAGCACGGTGACGAGCATCGGGTCTTCCGCCGTGAGGGCGAGCCCGGCGGCTGCGGGGTTGTCCGCGTGGACAGCAGACCCCGGCCACAAAAGTGACGCCCCGAGGGCGGCCGACAGCCACCATGAGGTCAGACGGGAGCGGCGGGACGATGTGGTATCGGAACTCATAGATTGAAAAACTCCTTCCCAAGTGCGAGAATCGGATTTGTTTTCTCTCTATGCTATATATGTTTAGAATTTTCTAGTTATAATACTTTCCCGAAAAGTTCCCCTCATTTTACCAAAGCCCGTTTTATGGCAAAATGGATCGGAAGGGAGTGACGAAGATGCAATACGTAAATTTGGGCCGGGCCGGTGTGAAAGTGTCCCGGTATTGCCTTGGCACGATGATGTTTGGCTCGTGGGGCATCGACGAGAAAGAATCTGTGAAGGTGATCCACCGCGCTTTGGATGCGGGGATCAATTTTTATGATATGGCCGACATCTACGGGGGCGGCACGTCGGAGGAGATCGTCGGACGCGCGTTGCAGCATAAGCGTGACGAGGTGATCCTCGCGACTAAATTCAAGATACGCACAGAAGAGGGCCCGAACGGCGAAGGGGCGTCCCGCTACCGGATCATGCGGCAGGTGGAGGAGTCGTTGAAGCGGCTCGGCACCGACTACATCGACCTCTACCAGATCCACCGGCCGGACCCGACGACTCCGCTCGATGAGACGATGCGGGCGTTGGACGATCTGGTGCGTCAGGGGAAAGTGCGCTATATCGGCTGCTCCAACTTTGATGCATGGCGGATCGTCGAGAGCCTGTGGATCAGTGACAAAATGAATCTGGAGCGGTTTGTCACCAATCAGCCGTCCTACTCGCTGCTCGACCGCCACATCGAGCAGGAGATCCGTCCGGTCTCGGAGCGGTACGGACTCGCCACGCTCTGCTATTCGCCCCTTGGCGGCGGCTGGCTGACCGGGAAATACAACAACGTCGCCGCCATGCCGGAAGGAAGCCGCGGAGAGCAGCACGGCTGGGATTTCACCACCCCGGAAAATCAGGACAAGCTCCGCAAAGTCGAGCGATTGACCGCCATGGCCGAGCGTAAAGAGATCACGCTTGCCCAGTTGGCGCTGGCTTGGCTGCTCCATCAAGGAGACTCGGTGATCCCGATTATCGGAGCCAAATCGGTCGAACAGCTCAACGCCAATTTGAGCGCGTTTGACGTGCAACTGAGTGCGGACGAACTGGCGGAGATCGAGAACATCGTGCCGTCACCGTATTTCGATTTCTCGAAGTAAGGAAAGGGAAGAGAAGGGAAAGGCCGTCTGAGAGGGCGATCTTTTTAAAACGATGATCAGACGGGGCGATCGATTGGGAAGCGGCGATGAAAGAAAAAAAAGCGTCTGCTGAGGAGCAGACGCTTTTTCTACTTTATCTCGCAAATCGGCGGTAGGTCAGCAGGCTGCCTGCGAACAGGCAGAGAAGCAGGCCGATCCAAGGCAGGATCGATTCTTTCTCGCCTGTCAGCGGGAGTTGGGTGCCGATGGCGGCCGGTTTGTCGTTTGCACCCGGTTGCGGATGGTGCGGGTACGCACCGTCTGTGCCCGGAGTGCCCGGAGTGCCCGGAGTGCCCGGAGTGCCCGGAGTGCCCGGAGTGCCCGGAGTGCCCGGAGTGCCCGGAGTGCCCGGAGTGCCCGGAGTGCCCGGAGTGCCCGGAGTGCCCGGAG
>NZ_JAPMLT010000018.1 GCF_026410385.1 Tumebacillus lacus | reverse complement strand
TAGGCACGCCGCCAGCGTTCGTCCTGAGCCAGGATCAAACTCTCAATAAAAGTTTGGTTCATAGCGAACTGAATCGCTGGCTCGAAAATCGATCTCGTAACACTCGTTTAGTTTTCAAGGATCAATCTGGTAAAACATGCCGCTCATCAGCGACGTTTATTAGACTAACACACATTCTCTGGCTCGTCAACCGTTTCGTGTCATTTCTTCATCAGCGGCGACAGGACTTATCTTACCACCTTCCCCACGCATACTCAACCGGCTTCCCGAAACAAACCCAAACAAAAACGAAAAAGACGCCGGATCTCTCCGGCGCCCTCTCGTGATTACTCGTCTTTCTTCTCAATCTGCCAACGCAAGAATCCGTCGATGAACGAATCGATGTCGCCGTCCATCACCGCTTGCACGTTGCCGACCTCCACGCCGGTGCGGTGGTCCTTCACCAGCGAGTAAGGATGGAACACATAAGAACGGATCTGGCTGCCCCACGCAATGTCCTTTTGCTCGCCGCGAAGAGCCGCAACCTCTTCCTCTTGACGCTTTCGCTCCAATTCGTAGAGCTTCGCCGCAAGGACTTTCATCGCCGCTGCACGGTTTTTGATCTGCGAACGCTCCGATTGGCAGGTGACGACCACACCGGTCGGCATGTGTGTGATCCGCACGGCCGAGTCGGTCGTGTTGATGTGCTGACCGCCCGCACCGGATGCACGATAGGTATCGATCTTCAGATCGACCTCGCGGATCTCGATGTTGACGTTCTCATCCATCTCCGGAATCACGTCCACCGACGAGAACGACGTGTGCCTGCGTCCCGACGCATCAAACGGAGAGATCCGCACGAGTCGATGCACGCCGCGCTCCGCCTTCAGATATCCGAATGCGTTGTAGCCTTTGATCAGCAGGGTGACGCTCTTGATCCCCGCTTCCTCGCCCGGCAGATAGTCGAGCGTCTCCAGCTTAAACCCGCGTTTCTCCGCCCAGCGCATATACATGCGCGTCAACATCGAAGCCCAATCCTGCGACTCGGTGCCACCGGCCCCCGGATGCAGTTCGAGGATCGCGTTGTTCTTGTCGTACGGGTCGCTGAGCAGCAATTCCAACTCAAAATCGCTGAGCTCTTTTTTCAGCTTCTCAACGCCTTTGTCGCACTCCTTGAACAGATCGTCATCCTTTTCTTCCTGCGCCAGTTCGATCATCACTTCGAGATCTTCAAAGTCGGTGGAAAACTGCTCCATCTTGTCAACGGAGCCTTTCAGCGCGTTGTTCTCACTGATCACCGCCTGCGCCGCGTCCTGGTCATCCCAGAACGCCGGCTGCGACATCAGCTCTTCCAGCGCGGCAATTCGTGCCTTTTTGCCAGGGAGGTCAAAGAGACCTCCCGATGTCCGCCAATCGCTTGGCTGTAGTTTGCATCTCTTGGCGAAGTTCGCCAAACGTCTGTGCTGCCATGGTTACACCACTCCCGTATTATTCGCTGCGAGTCGGTTTGCCGTCCTCGCCCGGGCCGACCTTGACGAGGTCCAAGCCAAACGCCACGCTTTGCGGTGCCGCCTGCGCCACATAGGACTTGAACACGTAGGTGACGACCTCTTCGCGGATGTTGTGGATCATCTCCTCGAACATCTCGAAGCCTTCGAATTTGTAATCCATCAACGGGTCGCGCTGGCCGTATGCACGCAGGTGAATGCCTTGGCGCAGCTGCTCCATCGCGTCGATGTGGTCGATCCATTTGCTGTCGACGGCGCGCAGCAGGATCACTTTTTCAAATTCGCGCATCTGATCGCCGAGTTGCTGCTCGCGAGCGGCATACGATTCGTCTGCCTTCCCGTGCAGCAGTTCGCCGATCTCTTCGTGCGTCGCGTACTGTTGCAGTTCCTCAAGGGTAACTTGCCCCTCCGCGAGGAAACGGCCTTCCGCATACTCGAGCATCGCTGCCAGATCCCAGTCCTCGTGGACTTGATCCCGCGGGCAATAGGTCGCGATCGTCGAGTCGACCAATTCGTGCAACATGTCCTTGACGACGTGCGTGCAGTCTTCGCTGTCGAGGATCTCGCGACGCTGTTTGTACATGACGACGCGTTGCTGGTTCATGACATCATCATACTTGAGCACGTGCTTGCGAATGTCAAAGTTGTTGCCTTCGACTTTCTTTTGTGCGCTTTCAATCGCCTTGGAGACGATGCCCGCTTGGATCGGCTGGTCTTCTTCAAGGCCCAGTTTCTCCATGATACCCATGATATTCTCCGAGCCGAACAGACGCATCAGGTCATCTTCCAGCGACAGATAAAATTGGGTCGAACCCGGGTCGCCTTGACGTCCTGCACGGCCGCGCAGCTGGTTGTCGATACGGCGGGACTCATGGCGTTCGGTGCCGATGATGTGCAAGCCGCCCAGTTCCGCAACGCCTTCGCCGAGCATGATATCGGTGCCGCGGCCCGCCATGTTCGTCGCGATGGTGACCGCGCCGCGCTGACCGGCCTTCGAGACGATCTCCGCCTCTTTTTCATGCTGCTTTGCGTTCAGGACGCTGTGCGGGATGCCCTTTTGTTTCAGCAAAGAGGACAGATACTCCGATTTTTCGATAGAGGTCGTGCCGACCAGCACCGGTTGTCCCGTCGCGTGGCGCGCTGTGATCTCTTCCACGGTCGCGTTAAATTTGCCGCGCACGTTTTTGTAGATCTGATCGGCCATGTCGTCGCGCAGGTTCGGACGGTTGGTCGGGATCGTCACGACGTCCATGCCGTAGATCGAGCGGAATTCCTCTTCCTCAGTCTTCGCCGTACCGGTCATGCCGGACAGCTTGTTATAGCCGCGGAAGTAGTTTTGCAGCGTGATCGTCGCCAGCGTCTTCGATTCGTTCTGAACGCGCACGCCCTCTTTCGCTTCGATCGCTTGGTGCAGACCGTCGCTGTAGCGGCGACCGTGCATCAGGCGGCCGGTGAACTCGTCGACGATGATGATCTCGTCATCCTGCACGACGTAGTCCTTGTCGCGGTGCATCGTCACACGCGCCTTCATCGCTTGGGTGACGTGGTGGTTGACGACCATGTTTTCCGGGTCGAACAAGTTGGTCACGCCGAAATAGCGCTCCGCCTTCTTCGCACCGACCTCGGTCAAAGCGACCGACTTCGCCTTCTCGTCGTGGTTGTAATCCACCTCGTTGCGCAGGCCCGAGACGAAGATGTTCGCACGGAAATACAACTCGGTCGACTTTTCGCCTTGACCGGAGATGATCAGCGGCGTGCGCGCTTCGTCGATCAGGATCGAGTCGACTTCGTCGATGATGCAGTAGTTCAGCGGACGCTGGACCATCTGCTCAAACGAGAGCGCCATGTTGTCGCGCAGGAAGTCAAAGCCAAACTCGTTGTTCGTGCCGTACGTGATGTCGGACGCGTACGCCCGCTTTTTCGTCTCGTGATCGAGACCGTGCACGTTCAGTCCGACGGTCAGACCGAGGAAGCGGTGCAGTTGCCCCATCTCCTCCGAGTCGCGGCGCGCCAGATAGTCGTTGACCGTGATGACGTGGACGCCTTGTCCCGAAATCGCGTTCAGGTACGACGGCAGAGTCGCCACCAGCGTCTTGCCCTCACCGGTGCGCATCTCGGCGATGCGTCCTTGGTGCAGTACGATGCCGCCCATCATCTGGACGTCATAATGGCGCTTGCCCAGCACGCGCTTGCCCGCTTCACGGACGACCGCGTATGCTTCCGGCAGCAGTTGGTCAAGCGTTTCGCCTTTGCTGAAACGATCCTTGAACTCAACGGTCAAACCGCGAAGTTGATCATCGCTGAGAGATTCCATTTTCGGCTCAAGCAAGTTGATCTGTTGAACGATTTTATATAGCTTTTTAACCTCTCGTTCGTTGCTGTCCCCAACAAGTTTTTTCAGGAGGCCCAACATAAAAGGTTTCGCCCCTCTCCAGAAGTAACATAGACAAATCCAAAACCATAGCCACGACTTGTCTTAGTATAAAATTGTAACACTTTTTCGCCTGCTTCCACAACCTGTATTGCAAAACTGTCGGATTCTATGTAAATATCAGGTGACCATCTCATTAGGCCACCTGTCTTTGTAAATCGAACGTCGCCCTTTTCTCACAACAACTGCCGCTGTTTCTGACGGTCGTCCGCCTCCTGATCGCCGCGCAGCAGGCCGAGCAAGACCCCGAAGATGATCGCCAATCCCCACAGGCTCGCCACCGTCTGCCAAGCGATCACAGCGAGCAGGATCACGACGATCTCGACCAGCCACGGATGCACGTAAAACGCTTTCCTGAGATTCCAAAACAAAATCTGCGCGACTTTCAAGACGAGGAAAAAGACCACCACCAACAAGAGCCAACTCCATATGGTCACAGCTGCCACCTCCGTACCACATCTTATGCGGAGGTGCTTGGGCAGGTGTCCCTTTCTCTCTGCGGTTTCTTTGTTTCCCCAGGGCCGAGTTCTTCGCGCAACAACCGGAGCCCGCCCGACACGAGCGTCTGACCTCCGAGCAAGATCGGGATCGGGGCTGCTGCCGCCGCACGTGCCATTTCACGCAAATCTAGATCGTGCACGTCATCGTCCATCAGCAGATCGGCAGCAAAGCGGTCTCCGTCGGATATCTCCCGCCGTTGCTCGGCCAGCACCACCCGTGTATCGAACAACACGAGCGCACACGACTGTGCAACATGCGAAAAAAATCCCTGCCATCCGAGCGCTCGCACCAGCTCGCCGACGAGGCTTCTCACCTCGCCCCGCTCGATTCGCCCCAGCGCCTTCATCCCGCGCTCCTCCGAATACAGCCGCAGCCGCAGCTGACAGGCCTGCGCAAACCGCTCCGCCTCGACCGGATGAGCACGACCGATCACCGCCACGTCGCGGTACTCACCCTGCCGCAGCCGATCGAACGCTTCCTCCAGCCGCACACGATGTTCGAATGCCAAGACCGCCTCCCGCAACCTGTGCCCGGCTCGCGGGCTTTTGGCGGCGAGCAGCGCGTCAAGCGGCGTGTCCACATCATATGCGAACATCAGTTCGCTCGGCAAATAAAGTGCTGTCAGAGCGGCCTGTTTCTCCAGCGCAAATCCAAAATCATTATCCGTCCGGCACTCTTTCACTTCGAATGCGCTCCGGGCCGGGGCAAAGAAAATCAGGTCGGGCGACAGGCGGTTGTTCAGCCACGCGCATCCCGGCTCCTCCCGTTCAGCCAACTGCTCGATCCCCTCCGCCGTCAAGAACGGCGCAGCGCTTCCGCCGAGCACCAGCACAGACTCCTCCGGATGCGCCATATGCGCCCGGATCGCCGCTTGCACCTCGCTCAGCCAGACGAAAGGCTCTCCTGTCCTTCGGGTCGCACAGCCGATCTCAGCCGCCTGCCGGAGCAGGTCCTCCTCATCCGACACAAACACCGTGCGCACGCCTGTTGCCGCCTGACACCGCTCGGCAAGATCGAGGGCCATCGCCCGGCGCACCCCGCTCATCGCCCGCAGTATGCCCGTTTCACAGGCTCCGTATCCACCAGCCAACACCACTGCCAACATCGACCTGGGCCCCTCCCCTCCACACCATTCAAAAAGGCCAACCCCGAAGGGCTGGCCGGATCATTCCATCTGAAGCGCCGATCAACCGAAGACCGGTTCGATCAGGCCGTATTGACCGTCTTTGCGTTTGTACACGACGTTTACCTCTTCTGTATCCGCGTTGCTGAACACGTAGAAGTCATGGCCGAGAAGGTCCATCTGCATGATCGCTTCATCGATCACCATCGGTTTGACGGCAAATCGTTTGGTGCGCACGACCTCTGCATCTTCCTCGCCGCCGGCCAAAGCTCCCACCGGAGCCGCTTCCACCTCTTTGAACAGATCGTGGATGCCCTCCAATTTGAGGCGACGGGCGAGTTTCGTTTTATGTTTCTCAATCTGCTTTTCCAGCTTCTCGGAAACGTTGTCGATCGAAGCATACATGTCACCGGTACGCTCTTCGGCCCGGATGATAATTCCGTGGTCTAGCGGCATCGTCACCTCGACCGCATGCAGGTCTTTGATGACCGAGAGGGTAACGTGGACAGTATGGGTAGACGGAGCATGGAAGTACTTCTCCAAACGGCCAATCTTTTTCTCGGCATAACTGTGCAACGACTCAGTCACCTCAAGATTACTGCCTCTGACTTGGATTTTCATGCTGTACTCCTCCCTTCTCTTCGTACTTATGGTATTCCGGAAAGGAGGCCCGTACTCCTGCATGAGACGACAATTTTTTACCAATTCTTTTTGCGAATCCTCTTGCAAAAAATACAAAACCCTCGGGTCATAAGCGACCCAAGGGTTTAGATGCCATGTTCGTCTTCTTATATACGAACTACGTTGGCCGCTTGCGGCCCGCGGCTGCCTTCCACAATGTCGAACTCCACATCGTCGCCTTCGTTCAAGCTTTTGAAACCTTCGGATTGGATTGCAGAGAAATGAACAAATACGTCGTCCCCACCCGAATACTCGATGAAACCATAACCCTTCTCATTGTTGAACCATTTTACTTTCCCTTGCATAATTCTTATTCCTCCTGACAAATCGTCCTGAGAACCTCCACTCAGGCCGTACAGAATGACTTGCGATTGATACGAGAGGTTGCTATCTAGCCTACTCACGAAACGCCCTGCTTATGCAGGGCGCCTGAGAAAATTTTTTCGATCCTTTTCAGAGCACCTTGGAGAGGAAATTGCGCGTCCGCTCGTTCTGCGGATTGCCAAACAGATCGGCCGGCTTCCCTTCTTCCATGATGTACCCTTGATCCATAAACAACACGCGATCACCCACTTCGCGGGCAAACCCCATCTCGTGCGTGACGACGACCATCGTCATGCCTTCTTGGGCCAGTTTTTTCATGACATCGAGCACTTCGCCGACCATCTCCGGGTCGAGAGCCGAGGTCGGCTCATCGAATAGCATGATCTTCGGATTCATCGCCAGTGCCCGTGCGATCGCCACACGCTGCTGTTGGCCACCGGAGAGCTGGTTCGGGTACGCGTTCGCCTTGTCGCGCAGGCCGACTTTTCCGAGCAGTTCCAGCGCAGTCTCCCGCGCCTTTGCCTTCGACTCTTTGCGCACCATCTGCGGCGCGAGCGTGATGTTTTCCAGCACCGTTTTGTGCGGGAACAGGTTAAAGCGTTGGAAGACCATGCCGACTTCGCGGCGCACGGCATTGATGTCGATGCGCGGGTCGGTGATGTTTTTCTCGAGCACGATCACCTCGCCGGACGTGATGTCTTCGAGACGGTTCAGACAGCGCAGAAAGGTCGATTTCCCGGAGCCGGACGGGCCGATGACACAGACCACTTCCCGCTCTTTGATCTCGCAGTCGACGCCTTTGAGAACTTCGTTTTGACCGAACGACTTGTGCAGGTTGCGGACTGTGATCATAAGGTTCCATACTTCCTTTCCAAGAACTTGACGACCTGTGCGAGCAACATCGTCAACACGAGATACATCAACGCCAGCGTCAGGTACGGCTCCCACGCGAGGTAGGTTTTGCCCTGCATCAGCTTGGCATAGAACGTCATCTCCTGCAGCGAGATCGCGGCGAGCAGAGACGAGTCTTTCAGCAGCATGATCGCTTCATTGCCCAGCGGCGGCAACATGCGGCGCACCGCTTGCGGCAGGATGACGGTGCGCATGGCTTGTCCTTGCGTCAGACCGAGCGAGCGCGCAGCTTCCATCTGGCCGCGGTCGATCGACTGGATGCCAGCGCGGAAGATCTCCGCGATGTATGCGCCCGCGTTCAAAGACAGGGCGACGATACCCGACACAAACGCCGACGATTTGCCGAAGATCCCCGGCATCACCGCAAAGTGAATCAGGAGGATCTGCACGAACAGCGGCGTGCCCCGAAAGAAGCCGACATAGATGTTGGACAACCAGCGCAGCGGCGCGATCTTCGTCAGACGGCCCATGCCTGCGAACAGACCGAGCACCGTGCCGAGGATCACGGCGATCACGGTGAGCTCCACCGTCATCACGAGACCATCGAAGAAATAAGGCAAATATTTAATCAACGCATCCCATTGAAAATCTGTCATGACTCACACTCCTTCAACAAAAATGCATGGAGAAGGGAAAAATGCGCAACCCGTTTACAGGGTTGCGCACCTCCCGTAATCCAGCTCTCATAAATGGGATCGGATTATTTTTTGAAGCCGTACTTTTTATTGATTTCGTCGAGCTTGCCGTTTTCTTTGATCTTTTTGATCCCGTCGTTGAGCAACTTTTGCACTTCCGAGTTGTTTTTCTTCACAACAAAGCCGTAGTTTTCTTTCTCGAAGGAGGTGTCCACAACCGTTTCCAGACCGTCCGCCCCGTTGTTTTTCACATACTCCAGCACGACGCCGTTGTCGCCGACCGCAGCTTCCGCGTTGCCGTTTTTCAGTTCGAGCAGAGCGAGCGGCATTGCTTCAAAACGCTTGATGTCCTTGCTGTCGGTGCCCAGCAGGTTCGAGACGACCTCTTCGCCGGTGGTGGCGCTTTGCACCGCGACCACTTTGCCTTTCAGGTCGTTCAGGGACTTGATATCGGCGCCTTTTTTGAAGATGATCATCTGCGTCGCATCAAAGTACGGGTCGGAAAAATCGAACGTTTTCTTGCGCTCGTCGGTGATCGTCACCGCCGATGCGACCAGATCGACGTCGCCTTGGTTCAGGGAGAGGAAGATCCCGTCCCACGAGATATGTTGGTAAGTGAACTTCGCGCCGACTTCTGCGCCAATCGCGTTGAGCACATCGATGTCAAAGCCTTTGATCGTGTCGCCGTCTTTCGATTCAAACGGTGCATAGGTTGCGTCGGTGCCGACCTTGTACTCTTTCACCGTTCCGGTCGAACCGCCTGCGTTGTCTTTCGGAGCCGTCGTCTCGCTGGAGCCGCAACCGACCGCCACCAAGCTCAGGCCCACGATCAACGAGCCTGCCACTGCGGTTTTCCAATTCTTTTTCATCTTTGGTTCCCCCTTATATCGAGATGAGGATCTCTCTATTTTTTTCTGAATCTTTCACTTTATTGTATATGATACAGATGAATCTCGTATACAGAAAATAATAATACACGCCGATCAATAAATATGCAAACGGAAGAAAAATAGAACCGCCGACCTCATCAGATCGGCGGCTGTTGCTTATTTCAGTACGAATGTCTCCAATAAAACCGGTGTGACCAGACCTTCCACGAGGCCCGCCACGACCAGCAACAACACGATCACCCACGAGATGCTGAACACTTCGCGGAACACGTGTTTAAAGCTTTGCATCCGCGTCATCTCCGGCAGCGGGCGGAACCAGATCAGCCCGAGCTTGATGCCAAAGGCGGCCGCGATAAAGATCGCCGGCAACTCAAAGATCCCGTGCGGCAACAAACCGTAGAGGACCATCTCCCACAAAGATCCGTGCTCCCCGGCCATCTGAAAGACCACGCCGACCGTCAATCCGTTCAGGAAGAGGGCAAAAACGGTCAAGAAAGCAAACGGGATGCCGTACAACATCATCGCAAATGAGGCCATCAGGTTGTTGAGGAAGATCACGCCCGAGGTGTAGAGCGGGCTGTTTTTGGCTTGTGTCTTTTCCACGATGTCTTGCAGATGCTGCAGGCTGGTCGCAACCAGTTCCATCAGCGCTTCCTGAAAGACCGCCCCGAGCACCCATCCGATCATAAACAAGGCAGCAGCAAGCAGGATATACGAACGATTTTGGCGCAAGATGCGCAGGCTTTGCATGAATGATCTCTCCTTGATCGGCATCGTGCCCGTCCGCATAATCGGACGGGCTTTGCCATAGAGTAAAGGGGACAAAAATCGCAATTCTTTATGAGTTGGAGGTGCTGTTTTCTTGCGTAAAGATCGTGCCTATCGACGCCAAGCCAAGCAGCTCGGCGTCCTGTTCATGACGGTCCTGTTGTTTATGGGCTTGCTCTGGTCGCAGGCGGATACGACCAGCGTCTTCCCCGCCGCTGCAGTCGAAACGGCCGGCAAGAAGAAAGAAGTGAAAAAGCCGGTGCCTGCCGGTGCCATCTATAAGGTGGAAACGGAGAAAAAGATCGTTGCACTCACGTTCGATATCTCCTGGGGTGAAAAAGCACCGGGTCCGATCCTCGACATCCTCGAACAAAAAGGCGTGAAGAAGGCGACCTTCTTCCTCTCCGGTCCGTGGACGACCACCCACCCGGAACTGGCCAAACGGATCAAGACGATGGGCTACGAAATCGGCAACCACGGTCACAAACACGACGATTTCCCCAAATACCCCAACGAATGGATTCGCGAACAAGTGACCAAATCGGAGCAGGCGATCCTCGATACCACCGGCGTCAAGACCAATCTGATCCGCACGCCAAACGGCGCTTTTGACAAGCGCGTCGTGAAACAACTGAACGACATGGGCTACACGGTCGTGCAATGGCACACCGACTCCCGCGACTGGATGCGTCCGGGGCCGGACAAGATCGTCGAACGCGTGGTGACCAAGGCAGTGCCGGGCGACATCATCCTGATGCACGCCAGCGACTCCGCTCTGCAGACGATCGACGCTCTGCCCCGCATCATCGACGGATTAAAGCAAAAAGGCTATGATTTCGTGTCTGTCAGCGAACTGTTGGCCAACGCCAACGTCTCGTCGCGACAAGAGTAGCTTGTATGCATGTGTATGCGAAAACAGCCCTCACTTGACAGGTGAGGGCTGTTTTACGGTTGCGCCTAGCTCATTTTTATCGTTCGGCTGATTTAAAAGACGCGTGTACATGAACAGGATGTACACGTTGCACCCCAGCAAGATCAAGCCGATCAACGTGGTTTGCAGCCCTGCGTTGGACTTCAGCGCGACAAACCACTCGACCCCCGTCATCACGTAGAGGAAGAAGACGGCCGGGATGAAGTTTTTCATGCCGGAGATCTTGCCCTTTACGAATGCCGCGACAAACGCAATCAACAGCGGCCAGATCGCAAACAGGACGAACGGGGTCAGACTGCCCTCCCCTTTGCCTGTCCACAACCAGCGGAAGTAGATGAGGTCGTAGAAGACCAATGCGATCAACAGCACCTGAATGATCTGCCAGATGCGGAACGACACGAAGTTGCGCATGGTGAAGTTTAACGTCAGATACGCCCAGAAGCCCATCATCGTCGTGGCGGACAGGAAACCGCCGGTGATGATGCCCGTCTGAAGGCTCACATGGAACAACTCGGTCACAGCCGAGAGAGCTCCTAACAGACAGCCGACCAGCGCGGTCGACAGAAACAATTTCCAGAACTTGCGAAGGTTCATCTTGCGCCCTCCTTGGCTTTGCAAACTTCCCTTATCATATCATAGATCCCGCATCATTCGACAATCATTTCCCGGAAGGCAGGAAATGGACACATCTTGCCTGTATACGTTTGTTCCCAAGACACAAACTAACATCATCCAATAAAGGGGGTGACGTACCGTTGAAACGTCCTGGAACAATCGGACAGATCGCAGCTATCCTCATGGTCTTCCTCCTGACGTTCGTCAGCGTCAATGGGTGCAGCTCCGGCGGCGGCGGTTCGCAGTCGCAATCAAGCGGCGGGGCCCAAGAGACGGAAGCCAACGCCCGCTATAATGAAACCAAATCGATGGTCCTCGATATCCTCCATACCAAAGAAGGCATGGACACGTTAAAAGACATCGTACGTGACCCGCAGTTCAAACATTCCTTGGCGATCAACGAAGCAGATGTGCAGATCGCCATGCAAAAAGCGTTGACGGACGGTTCCGCTCACCTGACATTGCAAGAGCAGATGCGCAACCCGAAGTTTGCCACCGCATTGGCGAAAGCATTTAAAAAGGACAACGAGAAGACGTTGAAATTGCTCATGCAAGACCCCGAGTACCAAATGATGATGCTCGATCTGATGAAGTCTCCGGAGTTCACCCGCAACCTCTACGACTTGATGAAAACGCCGGAGTACCGGAAACAGACGATGGCGATCATGACGCAAGCGTTGCAAAATCCGGAGTTTCGCCTGATGTATTTGGAACTGATCAAAGAAGCGATCCGAGAAGGCACCACCGAACGCACGCCGAACGAAAAGAAAGCCCAGGGCCAAAGCACAGGCGGGGGCGAAGAGAAGAAAAAAGAAGAGGGCGGCGAAGAGAAAAAGAAAGACGAAGGCGGAGAAGAGAAGAAGAAAGAGGAGAAAAAAGAGAGCGAGGGCGGAGAAGAAGGCGGCGAATCCGGCGGCAAGGAAAGCGGCGGCGGAGAAGGTGGCGGCGGCGGTGGTGGCGGTGGAAGTTAATCCACGACACTCCCAACCCCTGACAGCCTACCGCTGTGTTCCAAACCGCATGGCCACACATACGTTTTTCCAAGTGATAGCATAGACGTAAAAAACCACCCGTCGAGCGGGTGGTTTTTTGCTGTATCTAGAAGTTTTCGCGATCGCCGACCATCGTCACCGCATCGATTTTTCGGCCGATCGTCTTGGCGAGACGGGCGTATGCTTCACCCTGAGGCGTCTGCGGATCATAGATCGCATCGCCCTTTTCTTCAGCCACACCGAGCGGGATCTGAGCGAGCACTTCGGTCTTTAACTCCAGCGCGAGGCGTTCGCCGCCGCCTTTGCCAAAGATGTAATGCTTCTCGCCATGCGCTTCGAAGTACGACATGTTTTCCACGACACCGAGGATCTCGTGATTGGTCTGGATCGCCATCGTACCGACGCGCGCAGCCACCTCGGTCGCATGCAACTGCGGCGTGGTGACGATGACTTCCTTGCTCTTCGGCAGCATCTGGTGGACGTCGAGCGCCATATCACCCGTGCCAGGCGGCATGTCCAGCAGCATGATGTCGATGTCGCCCCAATGGACTTCCGCAAAGAAGTTGCGCATCATCTTGCCGAGCATCGGGCCGCGCCAGATCACCGGACGGTTGTCCGGCACGAAGAAATGCATCGAGATGATCTTGACATCATGCTTGATCACCGGCAACAGCATGTTGTCGATCAACGTTGGCTTTTGATCGCCGATGCCAAAGATACCGGGGATCGAGAACCCGTAGATGTCCGCATCGATCACGCCGACGCGATAGCCCATTTTGGCCAGCGCCACGGCGAGGTTGGCGGTCACGGTCGATTTGCCGACGCCGCCTTTGCCCGATGCGATCGCAAGAAACAATGTCTTAGACTCCGGATCGAGCAAGGTGGGGACCGGCTGGTCCTTTGTCCCTTGCAGGACCGCGCGGAAATTGGCGCGCTCTTCATCGGTCATCGTGCCCAGTTGCAAGTCGTACGTCTTCAGCCCGTCCACTTGTGCCAATGCCTCGCGCACGTCCATGTCGATCTTGTTGCGCAACGGGCAACCCGCGATGGTCAACACGACCTCGATGGCTGCGTGATCACCTTTGATCTCCACTTTGCGCACCATGCCCAGTTCCACGATGCTTTTATGTACTTCAGGATCTTGTACAGGACGCAGAGCGTCCAGAATGGCCTGTTCGGTCAACATTGTGCCACCTCCTCAAAATCAGCGGTATCAGTATACCACATTTTTAATGCGTCTCGATTTTTTGCGGCTCTTTGAGCTGCACGTTCTTTTCAAATGATACCCCATCTTCCACCCAGCGCACCGTGAACTCGCGCACATCTTGGGATCGCATCTGATAATGCGCGCTGTCACCCGGCTTGAGCCTGACGGTCTCCCCGGCAGGCACCGTCTGACCGTCTTTTGTTTGCAGGGCGATCACCGATACGCTCTCCTGTGTTTTCGTTTCGGCGACGGTGACCTGATCCGCGTGTGTTGCGCCTTGGTTGACCAGTTTGAAATACGGGTAGGCCGAGTGTGCTGCGTCTACGATAAGGTTTGCCTGTGCCTGTTTGCCCGTTGGCTCGCTCTCATGTCCGCCGGAACAGCCTGCGCACGCAAAGACCGCGACAGCCAGGCACAGACCTTGCCACAACTGCTTTTTCAACGTGCGACCTCCTATTTTTCCGCGTAGTACGCGAGAATTCCCTTGTATACAGCGTTGGCCAGTTTCTCTTGATGATCGTGATCGGTCAGTTGTTTCGCCTCGGCAGGATTGGACAGGAAGCCGAGTTCAACCAACACGCCGACCTTCTCTGCCCGTTTGAGCAGATAGATATCATTGCGCTTTTTGATCGTGCGCGAGTTGCCCAGCCGTTCTCCAAACTGCTTTTGCACCATCTCGGCCAGCAGTTTGCTGTCCTCCTGTTGATCCTGGTAGAACGTTTGTGCACCCGACCATTTGGAGGAGGGGATCGCATTGCAATGCAACGAGATGAACAGCGACGCTTCCGACTCGCGGATCAAACGGGCCCGTTCGCGCAAGTCTTCGTTCTTGCGGCGGGAATAGCCTCTCGTCTCTGCTTCAGCCAGATCGACGTCGTCTTCGCGGATCATCACCACATCGGCTCCGGCGGCGATCAGCATCCCTCGCAGCTGTTCCGCGACGGCCAGCGTGACCTCTTTCTCCAAGATGCCCGACTCACTGACCGCTCCCGGGTCCACGCCGCCGTGACCGGCATCGAGGATGATCGTCTCCCCCTGCAACGGCAGCGTCCACGAGACGGACGGCTCTGTCCCCCATTGTCCGATCCCCCAGTATAACCCGACTGAAGCAATCAAGAAAAAAACGACTGCGACACCAAAACGCCAGACCGGCATCGATTCGCGTTGTTCCATTCCCTCTGGTCCCTCCTTGGGCGCCTCATACTCATCTTGTCCCAAGGAAGCATATGCTAACAGATACAAAAAAAGAAGGACAACCAAATGGTGTCCTTCTCTTTGCAGATGATATTCTGCTGAAAACTGCTGATTAACGCTTCGAGAATTGCGGAGCGCGACGAGCAGCTTTGAGGCCGTATTTCTTACGTTCTTTCATACGCGGGTCACGGGTCAGGAAGCCAGCGCGCTTCAGACCGCCACGCAGTTCCGGGTCAGCTTTCAGCAACGCACGGGAGATACCGTGACGGATTGCGCCAGCTTGACCGGACATGCCGCCGCCCTTGACGTTAACGAGAACGTCGTACTTACCGACGGTTTCGGTGAGCAGGAGCGGTTGCTTCACGATCAGTTTCAGGGTTTCCAGACCAAAGTACTCGTCCATGCCACGGCGGTTGATAACAACGTTACCGTCGCCCGGTACGAGACGAACGCGAGCTACAGAGTGTTTACGACGACCAGTTCCCCAATATTGTACTTGTGCCATTCGAACTCAAACCTCCCTTATTACTTTGCTTCCCAGACGATCGGGTTTTGTGCTGCATGGCCATGTTCGGTGCCAGCGTATACGCGCAGCTTGGTCAGCTGCTTGCGGCCCAGCGTGTTCTTCGGCAGCATGCCTTTAACAGCTTCGAAGAGAACGCGCTCCGGCTTGGTAGCCAGCATGGTACCAGCAGTGGTTTCTTTCAGACCGCCCGGATACAGGGAGTGACGATAGTAGATTTTGTTTTGCAGTTTCTTACCGGTGAAGACAACCTTCTCAGCGTTGATCAGGATGACAAAGTCACCGGTGTCAACACCCGGGGTGAACTCCGGCTTGTGCTTGCCACGCAGGATCGATGCAACTTCAGAAGCAAGACGACCTACAGTTTTACCTGCAGCATCGATGATATACCATTTACGCTCCACGGCATTCGGTTTCGCCATGTACGTCGTACGCATAGTAATTCCCTCCTAGGAAATGCTCATGGTTTTTTGGCCGGGGCCCGTGGGATTGGGCGGCTAAAATACCAAAAATAATTTTACCCCAATAACTTCGGAAAGTCAAGGGAGCCTACTCGTATAAAACTTCCCACATCGTCAGACCGTGCGCAGGTGCCGTCACGCCGGCCTGCGTGCGATCGCAGGCGGAAAGGATCGTCGGTATCGCATCCGGGGAGATCCTGTCCCGACCGACGTCGAGCAACGTGCCGGCGATGATCCGCACCATGTTGTAGAGGAATCCCTCACCGCGACAGGTGATCGTCAACAGATGGTCCTCCCGTGTCAACTCGACATGATGGAGGAGTCGAACTTTGTTTTCAACCGGAGTGTTGGCCGCACAGAAGCTCGTAAAATCATGTCGTCCGGCGAGATGTCGGGCTGCTTCGATCATCGGTTCGATCCGCAGCGGATAGGGGTAATGGTAGGCGTAGAGACGCGTGAACACGTTTGGAGACGCGCTGAGGTCGATCTGATAGCGGTAGACCTTCCCCTTCGCGGAAAAACGCGAATGGAAGTCGGGCGGCATCTCCTCCGCCGCCGTCACCACCAGATCATCCGGCAGTCGCGTGTTCAGCGCGATCGGCCATTTCTCCACCGGGATCCTGACATCGGTTTCGAAATTGACCACCTGAGCGCGTGCGTGGACCCCAGCATCCGTCCGTCCCGAACCGATGATCGAAACGGGGTGCTGTGCGACACGCCCGATCACCTCTTCCAAGACGCCCTGCACGGTACGCAGGTTCGGCTGCACTTGAAATCCGTGAAAATTAGTTCCGTCATAAGCGATCGTAAGCTTGATGTTTCGCATATGCCCTCCGCGACCCTGTTGCAGAAAGTGCAGACAGTTACATAGACAAACGAGGCTTGCCGGCCGTTCCGGCAAACCTCGTACGCGCTGCCCTTTCCCGAAGTGGATTAAACCAGTTCGAGGTAGACCATCGGCGCGCCGTCACCGCGACGCGGCCCGATTTTCATGATCCGGGTGTATCCGCCTTGACGCTCTTGGTAACGCGGTGCGATCTCGGAGAAGAGCTTTTGGATAGCATCTTGGTTGGTTTCAGCGTCCGCGATCTCCGGACGTACGAAGGATGCTACTTGACGACGAGCGTGCAGGTCGCCACGCTTCGCCAGGGTGATCAGTTTTTCAGCTACGGAACGCAGTTCCTTTGCCTTTGCTTCGGTGGTTTGGATGCGCTCGTAGATGAACAGGTCGGTAACTTGGCTGCGGAAAAGAGCCTTGCGGTTACCGGTGCGACGGTTCAGCTTTCTGTATGCCACTTGATTTCCCTCCCTCTCAAAAGGTGGTTATTTCGTATCTATGATCAGTCTTCTTTCCGGAGCGAGAGGCCGAGTTCTTGCAGTTTTTCCTGCACTTCTTCCAGCGACTTGCGTCCGAGATTCCGGACCTTCATCATTTCTTCCTCTGTTTTAGAGCAGAGTTCTTGAACCGTGTTGATACCGGCACGCTTCAAGCAGTTATAGGAGCGGACGGAAAGTTCCAGTTCCTCGATCGTCATCTCGAGGACTTTCTCTTTCTTGTCGTCTTCCTTTTCGATCATGATCTCCGTGTCACGCACTTTGTCGGTCAGACCCACAAACAACATGAGGTGCTCGTTCAAGATCTTCGCACCAAGGCTTACCGCTTCATCCGGACGAATGGAACCATCCGACCAGACTTCAAGGGTCAGCTTGTCATAGTTGGTCACCTGGCCGACGCGGGTGTTTTCCACGGTATAGTTCACGCGTTCGATCGGCGTGTAGATGGAGTCGATCGGGATGATGCCAATCTCCATGTCTTCTTTCTTATTACGGTCCGCCGGCACGTATCCGCGTCCGCGGTTCGCCGTAATCTCCATGAAGAGCTTCGCGCCTTCCGCCAAAGTGGCGATGTGCAAATCCGGGTTGAGGACGTCAACATCCGAATCGCCGCGAATGTCAGCCGCCGTGATGACACCCGGCCCTTCCGCATCGATCGTCAGTGTCTTTTCCTCGTCGGAATGGATTTTCAGCGAAAGCCGTTTGAGATTCAAGATGATCTCGGTCGTGTCTTCCACAACGCCCGGAATCGTCGAGAACTCGTGGAGGACCCCTTCAATCTTGACAGTGGTCGCAGCTGCCCCCGGCAGGGAGGACAGCAGAATACGCCGCAGCGAGTTTCCGAGGGTGGTCCCGTAACCACGCTCCAGCGGCTCCACAACGAATTTCCCATACGATCCGTTCTCGTTGATTTCGACAGTCTCGATTCTCGGCTTTTCAATTTCGATCATGCACGTAACCCTCCTTCTCGACAACTCGAACATTCCGGTGAGACGCTAGCTTTGCTGAGGGTGATAGTCTGCCGAGAACACTCAAATCTTAGCGGGAGTAGAGCTCGACGATCATTTGCTCAGCAACTGGAACGTCGATTTCGTCACGTGCCGGTACGCGTGCAATACGCGCAGACTTGGTGTTCAGGTCTCTCTCAAGCCATGCCGGAGCTGCCTTCGATTCAGCAGATTCCACGAGTTCTTTAACGCGCGGAGTGTCGAGGGACGCATCTGCGATCGAGATCACGTCGCCCGGTTTAGCTTGGTAGGACGGAATGTCCAGACGCTTGCCATTGACCAGGATGTGACCATGCTTGACGATTTGACGAGCTTCCGGACGGGAAGCTGCAAAGCCAGCGCGGTACACGACGTTATCCAGTCGGCTTTCGAGGATCTGAAGCAGCGTTTCACCCGTGATGCCTTTGCGGCGGGTAGCTTCTTCGTAGTAGCCGCGGAATTGCTTTTCCAGTACCCCGTAAACGCGGCGAGCTTTCTGCTTTTCACGCAACTGGGTGCCGTACTCCGAGACTTTCTTACGTCCTTGGCCGTGTTGGCCCGGGGCGTAAGCACGGCGGTCGATTGCACACTTTGCCGTGTAGCAACGGTCGCCTTTCAGATACAATTTAACGCCTTCACGGCGGCAAAGTCGGCATACAGAACCGGTGTATCTTGCCATTCTAGTATTGACACCTCCTGTTAGGATTATACTGTCCTGCTAAACGTTTCCGTTCTTCTGATTACATAGAAGAGCGAAGCGCCAGCGTCAGATTAGACGCGGCGGCGCTTCGGCGGACGGCAACCGTTGTGCGGGATCGGAGTAACGTCCTTGATCATCGAAACTTCGAGACCAGCGGCTTGCAGAGAGCGGATTGCAGCTTCACGACCAGCGCCCGGACCTTTAACGAAGACTTCGCAGGATTTCATGCCGTGTTCCATTGCAACTTTTGCTGCGGTTTCAGCCGCGAGCTGAGCTGCGAACGGGGTCGACTTGCGGGAGCCTTTGAAGCCCGAACCGCCTGCGGTTGCCCAAGAGATTGCGTTCCCTTGAACGTCGGTGATCGTTACGATCGTGTTGTTGAACGTCGACTTGATGTGAGCGACGCCAACTTCAATGTTCTTGCGGTCACGACGTTTGGTACGAGTAGCGGCAGCTTTACCACGTGCCTTTACTTTTGCCATGTGTCAGTTTCCCCCCTTATTATTTCTTCTTGCCTGCTACCGTGCGGCGCGGGCCCTTACGGGTGCGTGCGTTGGTCTTGGTGCGCTGGCCGCGAACCGGGAGACCACGACGGTGACGGATACCACGATAAGAACCGATCTCGATCAGACGCTTGATGTTCAGCGCGATCTCGCGGCGGAGGTCACCCTCAACCTTGACGTTCTTGTCGATAAACTCACGAAGTTTGTTGACTTCATCTTCGGTCAGATCGCGGACGCGAGTGTCCTTGTCTACGCCGGTTTCCGCGATGATTTTGTTCGCGGTGACACGGCCGATCCCGTAGATGTAGGTCAGGCCGATTTCTACACGCTTGTCGCGCGGCAAGTCGATACCTGCAATACGTGCCATGAACTGTTACACCTCCTGGTGGTTTGTGATGTTCTATGAGGAAGAATCAAGGCGTCGCTATGCGCAGCTTAGCCTTGCTTTTGTTTGTGCTTCGGGTTTTCGCAGATGACCATGACAGCGCCTTTGCGACGAATGATCTTGCACTTCTCGCAAATGGGCTTAACGGAAGGACGTACCTTCATTGCGATTTCCTCCTATCGTAAGTCCCTTATTTGTAGCGGTAGGTGATGCGACCACGCGTCAAGTCATACGGAGACAACTCAACGGTTACGCGATCACCCGGTAGAATCCGGATGTAGTGCATTCTGATCTTGCCAGATACATGTGCGAGCACTTTGTGACCGTTCTCCAGTTCCACTCGAAACATTGCATTCGGAAGGGGTTCGATTACCTTACCTTCCACCTCGATGACGTCATCTTTCGCCATGTGCTTCACTCCTTCTTTTCAGCTTCAAGATTTTGCAGGACTTGTTGAGGATCTCCGCCACTTGCCAAAGCCGAGGTTCAATCGATGCGCTGGGCATCTTTATCACCTTATGCTCGCGTGAGGATTTCCGGGCCTTTTTCCGTCACGGCCACCGTATGCTCGAAGTGTGCGGACAGCGTGCCGTCCGAAGTGACGACCGTCCAGCGGTCTTGCAGGGTGCGCGTCTTATGGCTGCCAACGTTGACCATCGGCTCGATCGCCAGTGTCATCCCCGTCTTGAGAACAGGGCCGCGTCCCTTAGGACCGTAGTTTGGGATCGACGGTTCTTCGTGCATGTTTTGCCCGATGCCGTGTCCTACATAATCCCGCACGACGGAGAGCCCTTCGGCTTCGACGTGCGTTTGCACTGCATGACCAATATCAGAGAGACGGTTTCCGTCCCGAGCCTGTTCAAGACCTTTGAAGAGGGCAGCCTCTCCAACGTCGAGCAGTTTCTGAGCAGTCTCACTGACTTGACCAACGCCCCAAGTCCATGCCGAGTCTCCATGGTATCCGTGGATGTTCGCGCCGATGTCGATGCTGATCACATCGCCTTCTCGGAGTTCGCGAGTACCAGGGATGCCGTGGACGATCTCGTCATTGACCGAAGCACAGATGGAAGCCGGATACCCGTGGTATCCCTTAAAGGAGGGAGACGCACCTTGCTTGCGGATGAAATCATCTGCAATCTGGTCAAGTTCCTTCGTGGTGATCCCCGGATGAACCGCTTTTTGTAGCTCTTTGTGTGTCAACGCCACGATCCGTCCAGCCTCACGCATCAAATCCAGCTCTACTTCGGACTTACAAAAGATCATTCCACACCTCGTAGGATGGAAGAGATTTGCTCGTAGACTTCGTCGATCGGCTGTTCGCCTTCGACTTCGCGAACCAGGCCTTTCTCCGCGTAGTACGCGAGGATCGGTTCTGATTGCTTGATGTTGACATCCAGTCGGGTAGCTACCACATCTTCGGTATCATCCGAACGCTGGTACAGTTCCCCGCCACATTTGTCACAAGCACCTTCCGTAGTCGGAGGGTTAAAGACAACGTGGTAGGTAGCTCCGCAGGACTTGCAGATTCGACGACCGGTCAATCTCGCCAACAAGTTTTCCTTCGCAACGTGGAGGTTGACCACCACATCGATGTTGCGCCCCAGCTCGCTCAGCATCGCGTCGAGCGCTTCAGCTTGAGCGAGGGTGCGCGGAAAACCGTCGAGGAGAAACCCTTTTTCACAATCGGACTTCTGCAGCCGTTCACGCACGATCCCGATCGTCACTTCGTCAGGAACGAGTTGCCCCTGATCCATGAACGACTTCGCTTTCATACCAAGCTCCGTCTGTTCTGCAATCGCTGCTCGGAACATATCACCAGTGGAGATGTGGGGGATGCCGAATTCGGATACGATCCGTTCCGCCTGGGTTCCCTTGCCTGCGCCAGGCAATCCCATGAAGATCACTTGCATGCTTCATCCCTCCAAATGTTCTGAGACAACTAGGCCTCTCCTAGGCGGCACGCTATCGGTTTCGGATGAAACCTTTATAGTGACGCTGCAAGAGCTGGCTTTCTACTTGCTTCATCGTTTCAAGAGCAACCCCGACGACGATCAGAAGACCGGTGCCGCCGAAGTACATATTCAGTCCCGACGCGTTCATGAAAAGTACCGGCATCGCGGCCAGTGCAGCCAAGAACAGCGCCCCGGACAGCGTGATGCGGTTCATCACGCGGGTGATAAACAGTTCGGTCGGTTTGCCCGGGCGAATACCCGGAATGAACCCGCCGTTCTTCTTCATCCCGTCTGCCAGTTGTACAGGGTTGATCTGCACGAACGTATAGAAGTAGGTGAAGAAGATGATCAAGACGATTTCCAAACCAACATACAGCGGAGCGCCGAATGCCAAATTTGCTTGAATCCAGTTGGTGAAGGCATTGGCCGGCAGGAACTGCGCGACCGTAACCGGGAACATCAACAGAGAAGAAGCAAAGATGACCGGAATGACGCCTGCTGCGTTAACTTTGAGCGGAATGTGGGAGGATTGACCACCGTACATTTTACGCCCAACAACACGTTTCGCATACTGAACAGGAATTCGACGAACACCCTGTTGTACGAAGACGATCGCAGCGATGAGCAGGACTGTGCCGACGAGCAAGATCGCGAGCTTAACCGACGAAAGACCGATGTTCTCTTGGTTATAGAACCAGGTTTCATAGATCGTGCGCGCGCCTCTCTCTACGCCGGCGATAATCCCCGCGAAGATGATGATCGAAATCCCGTTGCCGATCCCTTTTTCGGTGATTTGCTCACCGAGCCACATCAAGAAAGCAGTACCGGCGGTGAGCGTGACCGTGATGAGGACGTATCCAGTCCAACTCGTATCCGTAATCAAGCCGGGGGCCGTATTGTTAAAGGTGACCGACAGGCCATAAGCCTGAATCATCCCAAGGATAACGGTCCCGTAACGTGTGATCTGTGCGAGTTTTTTACGACCCGCATCCCCTTCCTTCTGCCACTCCTCAAACTTACGAATGACGCCCATGCCAAGGAGCTGGACGATGATCGACGCTGTGATATACGGCGTGATCGACATCGCGAAGATCGAGAAGTTCTGGAGCGCACCACCCGAGAAGGTGTTGAGCATCCCGAAGATCGGGTTCGAACCGAGCTCTGTGAGTACCTTTGCGTTGACATTCGGGACCGGGATAAAGCTCCCGATCCGGAAAATCAATATCATCAGCAAGGTAAACAGAATGCGATTGCGCAAATCCGATACTTTCCAGATGTTCGAGATCGTGGTAAACATTAGATCACCTCAGCCTTACCGCCAGCAGCTTCAATCTTTTCGATTGCAGACTTGGAGAAAGCCTGTGCTTGAACAGTAAGACCAACAGTGAGCTCGCCGCTACCCAAGACCTTCACGCCGTCTTTCAACGACTTGATGATCTTCGCTTCTTTCAGAAGCTGCGGGGTTACGACGGTGCCAGCTTCGAACTTGTTCAGCTTGCCAACGTTGATTTCAGCCAATTCAGTCGCGAAGACTGCGTTGGAGAAACCACGTTTCGGCAGGCGACGGAAGAGCGGAGTTTGACCGCCCTCGAAGCCGAGGCGAACGCCGCCGCCGGAGCGAGCGTTTTGACCTTTGTGGCCTTTACCAGCGGTCTTGCCGGTACCGGAACCGATACCGCGACCGAGGCGCTTGCGAACGTGCTTCGCACCTTCAGCCGGTTTGAGTTCGTGCAGTTTCATTCCCGTGCACCTCCTCTATTTATAGAATGCGATCTTACGCTTCGAGTTCTTTTACGGAAACAAGGTGAGACACCTTGTTGACCATGCCGCGGATTTGCGGGGTGTCATTGTGAACCACTTTGGAGTTGAGCTTGCCCAGACCCAAGGTAGTAACAGTGACGCGCTGATCTTGCGGACGGCCGATCGGGCTTTTCACGAGGGTGATTTCCAATTTTGCCATTGTCTGTTCCCCTCCTTATTAACCCAGGATTTCTTCCAGCGATTTACCACGCAGCTTCGCAACGTCTTCCGGGCGCTTGAGGCGCGACAGACCGTTGAGCGTAGCGTTTACCATGTTCATCGAGTTGGAAGAACCAAGAGATTTGGTGACGATATCTTTGACGCCCGCGAGTTCGAGAACCGCACGAGCCGGACCGCCAGCGATAACACCGGTACCTTCTTTAGCCGGTTTGATCAGAACGCGGCCAGCACCGAAACGACCGAGCACTTCGTGCGGTACGGTGGTGCCTACCAGCGGAACGTAGACCAAGTTTTTCTTAGCATCTTCGATGCCTTTGCGGATCGCTTCCGGTACTTCGGCAGCTTTGCCGAGACCTGCGCCAACGTTGCCATTGCCGTCACCGACGATGACCAGCGCGGAGAAGCTGAAACGACGACCGCCTTTTACGACCTTCGCGACACGGTTGATCGCGACGACCTTTTCAGACAGTTCGAGAGTATTGGGATCGATACGCATGGGTTTCCCTCCTTCTTGCAGAGATTAGAATTCCAGACCAGCTTCGCGTGCTGCGTCAGCCAGTGCTTGGATGCGGCCGTGGTACAGGTAGCCGCCGCGGTCGAATACGACCTCTTTGACGCCCTTCTCGATCGCGCGCTTTGCAACCAGTGCGCCGACTTTCGAAGCTGCGTCGACGTTGCCGCCGTGCGTTACGTTGCCTTTCAGCTCAGCATCAGCAGTGGAAGCGGATGCGATCGTTACGCCGTTGGTGTCGTCAATGATTTGCGCGTAGATGTGCTTGGAGGAGCGGAATACGTTCAGACGCGGACGTGCAACCGTACCTTCAACTTTCTTACGTACGCGGAAGTGACGACGTTTACGAGCTTTATTCTTATCACCTTTAGTGATCATCGGTGTTTCACTCCCTTCATGCCACGAGGGCTAGTGGGTTCTTACTTCTTACCAGTCTTACCAACCTTGCGGCGGACGACTTCGTTTTCGTACTTGATACCTTTGCCTTTGTACGGCTCCGGCTCACGCAGGGAACGGATTTCAGCAGCGATTTGGCCGACGCGTTCCTTGTTGATGCCCTTAACAACCAGTTTGGTCTGGGTCGGGACATCGATTTCGATGCCTTCTTCCGGTACGATTTCAACCGGGTGGGAGAAACCGAGGGACAGGGTAACTTTGTTGCCGGCTTTAGCAGCACGGTAACCAACGCCAACCAGGTCCAGGTTCTTTTCGAAACCTTTCGTTACACCTTCGACCATGTTGTTCACTACGGAACGAGTGGTGCCGTGAAGGGAACGGTGCAATTTATTATCAGACGGACGCTCAACAACGATTTCGTTGTTTTCGATCTTGATGATCATGTCCTTGTGCAGTTCGCGGGTCAGGGAGCCTTTCGGACCCTTGACGGTGAGAACATTGCCCTCTTGAGCAATTTCTACACCCGCCGGGATCGCGATGACTTTTCTACCGATACGAGACACAATTTACACCTCCATTCGTGTAGAGCTCTATTACCAAACGTAGCAGATTACTTCGCCGCCGACTTTGTCGCGACGAGCATCTTTGTCGGTTACGATGCCTTTAGAAGTAGACAGGATCGCGATACCAAGGCCGCCCAGTACGCGCGGGATCTCAGTGGATTTCGCGTATACGCGCAGGCCCGGCTTCGAGATGCGCTTGATGCCGGTGATAACGCGTTCTTGGCCCGGACCGTACTTCAGGAAGACGCGGATGACACCTTGCTTGTTGTCCGGGATGAACTCTGCGTCGCGGATGAAACCTTCGTTTTTGAGGATATCAGCGATCGCGCGTTTCAGGTTGGAACCCGGAATTTCGACCTTTTCATGGCCTACCATGTTCGCGTTGCGGATACGGGTAAGCATATCAGCAATCGGGTCAGTCATTACCATGTGGAGAACCTCCTTCCCTTGCTCTATCGATTACCAGCTGGCTTTCTTCACGCCAGGCAGTTGACCTTTGTAAGCCAGTTCACGGAAGCAAATACGGCAGATGCCGAACTTCCGCAAAACCGAGTGCGGACGCCCGCACACGCGGCAACGGGTGTACGCGCGGGTGCTGAACTTGGGCTGGCGTTGCTGCTTAACGACCATCGCTTTACGAGCCACTTGTCCATACCTCCTTAGTTTATCTTTGCGGAAGATTATGCTTGACGGAACGGTGCGCCCATCAGACGCAGGAACTCACGAGCTTCTTCGTCCGACTTAGCGGTGGTGACGAAGACGATGTCCATACCGCGGACTTTATCGACTTTATCGTACTCAATCTCCGGGAAGATGAGTTGTTCTTTCAGACCGAGGGTGTAGTTGCCACGGCCGTCGAAGGACTTCGGCGAGATACCGCGGAAGTCACGAACGCGCGGGAGCGAGATGTTGAACAGCTTGTCGAGGAAGTAGTACATACGGTCACCGCGGAGGGTGACTTTCGCACCGATCGGCATGCCTTCACGAATCTTGAAGCCTGCAATCGACTTCTTCGCTTTAGTGACAACCGGTTTTTGACCAGCGATGATGCGCAGGTCTTCAACCGCCGTGTCGAGGATCTTCGGGTTGGCGACAGCTTCGCCAAGGCCCATGTTGATGATGATCTTCTCGAGCTTCGGAACTTGCATGATGGACTCATAGTTGAACTTGGTCATGAGAGCCGGAACAACTTCGTTCTTGTAGAACTCTTGCATACGAGTAGCCACAGTAGGTTACCTCCTTTCTCGATCTGGTTACTTGTCGAGGATTTCGCCAGATTTTTTAGCGTAACGAACTTTGGTGCCGTCGGCCAGGATTTTCTTGCCAACGCGCGTCGGTTCGCCGGATTTCGGATCGACGATCGCTACGTTAGAAACGTGGACCGGAGCTTCTTTTTCGATGATGCCGCCTTGCTGGTTCGCAGCGGACGGACGGGTGTGGCGCTTCACGATGTTCACGCCTTCTACGAGGACGCGGCCTTCTGCCGGGAAAGCAGCCAGGATGCGGCCTTTCTTGCCTTTATCTTTACCTGCGAGGATGATGACGGTGTCATCCTTCTTCACATGCAGTTTCGCCTTAGCCATTTGTGTTACACCTCCTCAGGTGTTACTACCTGAACGTTTTTCGATTAGAGCACTTCAGGCGCGAGAGAGATGATCTTCATGAAGTCTTTATCACGAAGTTCGCGAGCGACCGGGCCGAAGATACGGGTACCGCGCGGGGACTTATCTTCCTTGATGATGACCGCTGCGTTTTCATCAAAGCGGATGTAGGAACCGTCTTTACGACGAACACCGCTCTTAGTACGTACGATTACAGCCTTGATAACGTCGCCCTTCTTGACAACGCCACCGGGCGTTGCACTTTTCACAGAAGCAACGATGATGTCGCCGATGTTCGCGGACTTGCGGTTCGAGCCGCCCAGCACGCGGAAGCACATGATCTCTTTTGCACCAGAGTTGTCTGCAACAGTCAATCGAGATTGCGGTTGAATCACGTTTGTTACCTCCCTTCAGGTGAAGAGTTATCCGATTAGAGGATGATAGCTTCCTCTACGATTTCTACCAGGCGCCAGCGCTTGTCTTTGGACAGCGGGCGAGTTTCCATGATTTTCACGATGTCGCCGACTTTAGCGGAGTTGTTCTCATCGTGTGCCTTGAACTTCGTGGTTACGATAACCAGTTTGCCGTACAGCGGGTGTTTCTTTTGCTCTTCGATCGCGACGACGATGGTTTTATCCATCTTGTCAGAAACAACCTTGCCGGTACGAACTTTACGGTAGTTGCGGTCGCTCATCTTCATCCTCCTTCCCAAATCGAATCAGAGATTAGCCGATGCCCAGTTCGCGCTCTCTGAGGATCGTCTTGGCACGAGCAATGTCCTTACGCACTTCGCGGATGCGCATCGGGTTTTCCAGTTGCCCAGTCGCCAGTTGGAAGCGCAGGTTGAAAAGCTCGTCTTTCAGTTCGTTGACCTTGGTTTCGATTTCCACGGTGGACAAGTTACGGATGTCTTTAACTTTCATCTGCCTCACCACCCACTTCTTCACGTTTTACAAACTTGCACTTGATCGGCAGTTTGTGCATAGCGAGACGCATAGCTTCGCGTGCAGTCTCTTCCGGTACGCCTGCGAGTTCGAACATGACACGGCCCGGCTTTACAACAGCAACCCACTTCTCCGGCGAACCTTTACCAGCACCCATGCGGGTTTCAGCCGGCTTGGCAGTTACCGGTTTGGACGGGAAGATCTTGATCCATACTTTACCGCCACGTTTGATGTAGCGGGTCATCGCGATACGAGCAGCTTCGATTTGGCGGTTGGTAACCCATGCCGGCTCAAGAGCTTGCAGACCGTATTCGCCGAACGTTACAGCTTCGCCGCCTTTCGTGCGACCAGCCATACGACCACGGTGTTCTTTGCGGTGTTTTACGCGCTTCGGCAACAACATGACTTACTTACCCCCTTCTTCAGCAGCTTCTTTCTTGCCGCCACGGGTAGGCAGGACTTCGCCACGATAGATCCACACTTTTACGCCGATACGGCCGTAAGTGGTGTGAGCTTCGAAGGTCGCGTAGTCGATATCAGCACGCAGGGTGTGGAGCGGAACAGTGCCCTCCGAGTAACCTTCGGTGCGTGCGATCTCAGCGCCGCCAAGACGACCAGAAACTTGTACTTTGATACCTTTCGCGCCAGCACGCATGGTGCGCTGGATGGATTGCTTCATCGCACGGCGGAACGCGATACGGCGTTCGAGCTGTTGAGCGATGTTGATCGCAACCAGTTGAGCGTTCAGGTCAGGAGATTTGATCTCCGTGATGTTGATGTGAACACGCTTGCCGGTCATTTGAGTCAAAGAGTTGCGGAGGTTGTCGACCTCAGCGCCGCCTTTGCCGATAACCATGCCCGGTTTCGCGGTGTGAATGGTAACGTTGATACGGTTTGCAGCCCGTTCGATTTCAACCGTTGCAACGGAAGAGTCCTTGAGACGGTTCAGAACGTATTCACGGATCTTGATGTCTTCATGCAGCAGATCGGTGTAGTCCTTTTTGTTAGCGAACCACTTAGATTCCCAGTCGCGAATAATACCTACGCGCAGGCCAATCGGGTTTACCTTTTGTCCCATCCGATATCCCTCCTTCTTTAGTTCTTCTCACCGAGGATGACAGTGATGTGGCTCGTGCGCTTGTGGATACGGAAAGCACGGCCTTGAGCACGCGGACGGAAGCGCTTCAGAGTCGGACCTTGGTCGACGAAGACTTCTTTCACGTACAGGTTGTCGAGTTCCATGTTGTAGTTGTGGTCTGCGTTCGCCAGAGCGGAGTTCAGAACCTTTTCAACAACCGGAGATGCAGCTTTCGGAGTGTACTTCAGGATCGCCAAAGCTTCCGAAGCTTTCTTGCCGCGAATCAAGTCAACGACGAGGCGGACTTTGCGCGGCGCGATGCGCACGTTGCGAGCAATAGCTTTCGCTTGTTGCATAGAGAATACCTCCTCTCTACCGATCGTATTAATTAACGGCGAGACGTTTTTTCGTCAGCTCCGTGACCTTTGTAGGTACGAGTCGGAGCGAATTCACCGAGCTTGTGACCGACCATGTCCTCGGTGACGTAAACCGGAACGTGTTTACGACCATCGTATACTGCGAACGTGTGGCCGATGAATTCCGGGAAGATCGTGGAACGACGGGACCAGGTCTTGATAACCTTCTTTTCTTCTGCAGCGTTCAGAGCTTCAACTTTGTTGAAGAGATGATCGTCTACGAACGGTCCTTTTTTGAGCGAACGACCCATGCGGGGTGCCTCCCTTCATTAGGCGCTTACTAGATTACTTCTTGCGGCCGCGAACGATATATTTGTTCGAAGCTTTGTTTTTCTTCCGGGTCTTCTTGCCGAGGGTCGGTTTGCCCCACGGAGAGAGCGGAGACTTACGGCCGATCGGAGCGCGACCTTCACCACCACCATGCGGGTGATCGTTCGGGTTCATAACAACACCGCGGACGGTCGGGCGGATGCCTTTGTGACGGTTGCGGCCTGCTTTACCGATGTTTACGAGTTCGTGATCCAGGTTACCGACTTGACCGATGGTTGCACGGCACTCGGAACGGATCAGGCGAACTTCGCCGGAAGCCAGACGAATGTGGCAGTACTCGCCCTCTTTTGCGAGGAGCTGAGCTTCTGCGCCAGCTGCACGAGCGATTTGGCCGCCCTTGCCAGCTTTCATTTCGATGTTGTGGATCATCGTACCAACCGGGATGTTAGCCAGCGGCAGTGCGTTGCCCACTTTGATGTCCACGTCCGTACCGGAGTGGATCATGTCGCCAACCTTCAGACCTACCGGCCAGAGGATGTAGCGCTTTTCGCCGTCAGCGTAGTTGATCAGCGAGATGAATGCCGAACGGTTCGGGTCATACTCGACCGTAGCAACGCGGCCCGGAATGCCGTCCTTGTTGCGCTTGAAGTCGATGATGCGGTATTTGCGCTTCGCGCCGCCGCCTTGATGACGAACGGTGGTACGGCCTTGGTTGTTGCGGCCGCCCTTGTTGTGAAGCGGTTCGAGAAGAGATTTCTCCGGCTTGTCGGTGGTCAGCTCTTCATAAGTCAGTACAGTCATGAAGCGGCGACCCGGGGAAGTCGGTTTATACTTCTTGATACCCATTGTTGTCCCTCCTTCTTAGCTTAGTGATTACGCGCCTTCGAAGAAGTTCAGCGGCTTGGAGTCCGGGGTCAGGGTCACGACTGCTTTTTTCCACTCAGAAGTGCGGCCCACGAATTTGCCAACGCGCTTTTTCTTGGACGGAACGCGCAAGGTGTTAACCTTAGCAACTTTCACGCCGAAGATTTCTTCGATCGCTGCTTTGATTTCGGTCTTGTTCGCTTTGAGTTCGACCTCGAAAGCAAACTTGTTTTCTTCCATCAGATCGGTCGAGCGCTCGGTGATAACCGGACGCTTGATGATGTCGCGCGGGTTCTTCATTATGCGAACACCTCCTCGACTTTAGCCACTGCGTCTTTGGTGATGACGAGGGCATCATGATGGAGAAGATCCAGAACGTTGATACCAGTAGCGTCGACAACTTTTACGCCCGGGATGTTGCGTGCGGAGAGAGCGAGATTCGCATCTGCTTCTGCGGAAACAACCAGTGCTTTGCCAACTTTCAGGTTACCGAGGATCTTCACCATGTCTTTGGTCTTCGGCGCATCGATGCTCAGAGCGTCCAGGACGATGATCTCGTTTGCGTTGACCTTGGTGGAGAGAGCGGATTTGAGAGCCAGACGGCGAACTTTCTTCGGCAGCTTGTACGCGTAGGAACGCGGAGTCGGACCGAAGACGGTACCACCACCAACCCATTGAGGGGAGCGAATGGAACCTTGGCGTGCGCGGCCAGTCCCTTTTTGTTTCCACGGTTTACGGCCGCCGCCGCGTACTTCGGAGCGGTTCTTAACGTCGTGGGTACCACGGCGCAGAGATGCTTGTTGCATAACTACAGCTTCGTGGAGTACGTGCGCGTTCGGGGTAATCCCGAAGATCGCATCGGACAGTTCGATTTCACCAACTTGTGCGCCGGTGACGTTGTATACAGCAACTTTCGGCATTGAGGGTCTCCTCCTTTCCTTAGAAATCTTACTTACCGGACTTTACAGCCGTTTTGACCGTAACGAACGAGTTTTTCGGACCCGGGATGGAACCTTTTACGAGGATCAGATTGCGCTCAGCGTCAATCTTGATAACTTCGAGGTTCTGCACGGTCGTGCGCTCGCCGCCCATACGACCCGGCAGCGTTTGACCTTTGAAGACGCGACCCGGGTTGATCGAACCGAGCGAACCCGGACGACGATGGTAACGGGAACCGTGTGCCATCGGACCGCGGGATTGGTTGTGGCGCTTGATCGCACCAGCGAAACCTTTACCCTTCGATACGCCACTGACGTCGACGATCTCACCTGCTGCAAACACATCGGCCTTGATTTCTTGACCGACTTCGAAAGCAGTCAGATCCACACCGCGCAGTTCACGAACGTAGCGCTTGGGCGTGGTGTTGGCTTTAGCCGCGTGGCCGGTAGCCGGTTTGTTCGGGTTTTTCTTGTCCGCGAAACCGATCTGGATAGCCTCGTAGCCGTCGTTCGCCAGGTCTTTCTTTTGGAGAACTACGTTCGGGCCAGCTTCGATAACGGTTACCGGTACTGCGTTACCCTCTTCGGTAAACACCTGGGTCATGCCCAGTTTGCGTCCCAAGATACCTTTCATGTTTGACACCTCCCTGGGGTCTTATATAGAAGTAGTTGTTGTCTTACAGTTTGATTTCGATATCAACGCCGGACGGCAGGTCCAGACGCATCAGAGCGTCAACGGTTTGCGGAGTCGGGTTGACGATGTCAATCAGACGCTTGTGGGTACGCATCTCGAATTGCTCACGAGAATCCTTATATTTGTGCGGTGCACGCAGGATCGTGATGATCTGCTTCTCGGTCGGAAGCGGGATCGGACCGGAGACAGCAGCACCGGAACGCTTCGCCGTATCAACGATCTTCTCAGCGGAAGTATCGAGGATCTTGTGGTCGTAAGCTTTCAGTCGAATGCGAATCTTTTGCTTTGCCATATGAGTTCCCTCCTTTTCGCCCATTTGAACTGGACATACTCCGCAGAAATTTACCCGGTGTGCCGCATATGGCGTATCCGGCCACCAGCAACCTTCTGCATCATCGCAGTCAAAGACCAACAATATAAAAGTATACTACGTTGTTGCCCAAAACTCAAGCTAATTCGCTATGCGATCCAAGATTTTATGCCAAGCAGTTTCTGTCGAATCTGCAATTGTCATTTTTGAAACACACGAGCGCGTTGTCTTGATTGGAGTAGCACACTTCAACTATTTTAGAGGATAACCGCCCAAAAGTCAAAGGGTATCAGACTGGAAAATAAAAATAAAAAAAGACGAGTCGATAGACTCGTCTTTTTTTCTAGTTGTTGGAGCAATTACGCGATGATGGAAGCAACAACGCCTGCGCCAACGGTGCGGCCGCCTTCGCGGATTGCGAAGCGGGTACCTTCTTCGAGAGCGATCGGGGAGATCAGCTCAACGACAACGGAGATGTTGTCGCCCGGCATTACCATCTCGGTGCCTTCCGGCAGCTGAACGATACCGGTAACGTCGGTGGTGCGGACGTAGAACTGCGGACGGTAGCCTTGGAAGAACGGGGTGTGACGGCCGCCCTCTTCTTTGGTCAGAACGTACAGCTCTGCGTTGAATTTGGTGTGCGGCTTGATGGAGCCCGGCTTGCACAGTACTTGACCGCGCTCGATGTCTTCACGGTTTACACCGCGCAGCAGTGCGCCGATGTTGTCGCCTGCACGAGCGGAGTCGAGCAGTTTGCGGAACATCTCGATACCGGTAGCAACGGTGGTGCGGGTTTCTTCTTGGATGCCGACAACTTCAACGTTGTCGCCAACTTTGAGTTCGCCACGCTCTACACGGCCGGTAGCAACGGTACCACGACCGGTGATCGTGAACACGTCCTCGACCGGCATCAGGAACGGCTTGTCGGTTTCGCGAGTCGGTTCCGGGATGTAGGAGTCAACAGCAGCCATCAGCTCGTCGATGCGGCCTTCCCAAGCAGCGTCGCCTTCCAGAGCTTTCAGAGCGGAGCCCTTAACAACCGGGATGTCGTCGCCCGGGAAGTCGTACTCGGACAGCAGGTCGCGGATTTCCATTTCAACCAGCTCGAGGAGTTCTTCGTCGTCAACCATGTCGCACTTGTTCATGAAGACAACGATGTACGGAACGCCTACTTGGCGGGACAGCAGGATGTGCTCGCGGGTTTGCGGCATCGGGCCGTCAGCAGCGGATACAACGAGGATCGCGCCGTCCATTTGAGCTGCGCCGGTGATCATGTTTTTAACATAGTCGGCATGGCCCGGGCAGTCTACGTGTGCGTAGTGGCGGTTAGCGGTTTCGTATTCAACGTGAGCGGTGTTGATGGTGATGCCGCGCTCGCGCTCTTCCGGAGCTTTGTCGATTGCGTCGTACGCCATAGCTTGCGCGCCGCCAGCTTTCGCCAGGTAGGTGGTGATTGCTGCAGTCAGAGTGGTTTTACCATGGTCGACGTGACCGATGGTACCGATGTTAACGTGCGGTTTGTTACGTTCGAATTTAGCTTTACCCACTGTGGTCAACTCCTCTTATTCGCTATAAATTACTCGCCTTTGTTTTTGGCGATGATTTCTTGCGATACGGATTTCGGAACAGGCTCGTAGTTGTAGAACTCCATGGAGTACTGGCCGCGGCCTTGGGTGCGGGAACGCAAGGAAGTTGCGTAACCGAACATTTCGGAGAGCGGTACGAAGCCACGGATCACTTGTGCGCCTGCACGAGCTTCCATACCTTCGATGCGACCACGACGGGAGTTAATATCACCCATGATGTCGCCCATGTATTCTTCCGGAACGGTAACTTCGACTTTCATGATCGGCTCGAGGATCTGCGGGTTGGCGCGGAGAGCACCGGCTTTGAGAGCCATGGAACCTGCGATCTTGAACGCCATCTCAGAGGAGTCGACGTCATGGTAGGAACCATCGATGATAGTCGCCTTGACATCAATCAGCGGGTAGCCGGCGAGAACGCCGTTTTGCATCGCTTCTTGAATGCCGTTATCGACAGCCGGGATGTATTCACGCGGAACAGCACCGCCGACGACCTTGTTTTCGAAGATGTAGCCTTGGCCGCGCTCGAGCGGTTCCAGCTCCAGCCATACGTGACCGTATTGGCCTTTACCGCCGGACTGACGCACGAACTTGCCTTCGATTTTGACCTTGCTGGAGATTGCTTCTTTGAAAGCAACCTGCGGCTTACCAACGTTGGTTTCAACTTTGAACTCGCGTTGGAGACGGTCAACGATGATCTCGAGATGGAGCTCGCCCATGCCGGAGATGATCGTTTGGCCGGTTTCTTGGTCGGTGAAAGTTTTGAAGGTCGGGTCTTCTTCCGCCAACTTGGACAGTGCCACGCCGAGTTTGTCTTGGTCAGCCTTGGTCTTCGGTTCCAGGGACAGGGAGATAACCGGGTCCGGGAATACCATCGACTCGAGGATAACGACAGACTTCTCGTCGCACAGGGTGTCGCCCGTGGTGGTGTCTTTCAGACCGACAGCAGCAGCGATGTCGCCCGCGTAAACGGTCGAGATCTCTTCACGGTGGTTCGCGTGCATCTGCAGGATACGGCCGATACGCTCGCGCTTGCCCTTCGTGGAGTTAAGCACGTAGGAGCCGGAGCCGAGGGAACCGGAGTATACACGGAAGAATGCCAGCTTGCCAACGAACGGGTCGGTCATGATTTTGAATGCCAGAGCGGAGAACGGCTCAGCATCGCTGGACGGACGGGTGGTTTCTTCGCCTTCGTCGGTAACGCCCTTGATAGCCGGGACGTCGGTCGGAGCCGGCATGTACGCAACAACTGCGTCCAGCATCGGCTGAACACCTTTGTTTTTGTACGAAGAACCGCAGATAACCGGGATGATCTGGACGTTGATAACACCCTTGCGGAGTGCTGCCTTGATCTCTTCGGTGGTGAACTCTTCACCTTCGAGATACTTCATCATCAGATCTTCGTCGAGTTCCGCAACTGCTTCCAGAAGGTTTTGGCGAAGTTCGTTCGCACGGTCCTTCAGTTCAGCCGGGATCTCGGTCTTCTCGGAAGTCTTGCCGAGGTCGTCGGTGTAAACGATCGCTTCCATGGTGACAAGGTCGATCATGCCTTTGAAGACGTCCTCTGCACCGATCGGCATTTGGATCGGCACAGCGTTTGCCTTCAGGCGGTCACGCATCATGTCGACGCAACGGAAGAAGTCTGCACCGATGATGTCCATCTTGTTGACGTAGGCGATACGCGGAACGTTGTACTTGTCCGCTTGGCGCCATACAGTCTCGGATTGCGGCTCAACGCCACCTTTTGCACAGAACACGCCGACAGCGCCGTCGAGTACGCGCAGGGAGCGCTCAACCTCTACGGTGAAGTCCACGTGACCAGGCGTATCGATGATGTTGATGCGGTGGTTGTCCCACTGAGCGGTGGTTGCAGCAGACGTGATCGTGATGCCACGCTCTTGCTCCTGAACCATCCAGTCCATCGTAGCTCCACCTTCGTGAACCTCACCGATCTTGTGAACGCGGCCGGTGTAGAACAGGACCCGCTCGGTCGTGGTGGTCTTACCAGCGTCGATGTGGGCCATGATCCCGATATTACGGGTTTTTTCTAACGGAAACTCACGTGCCATGGTACAGCCTCCTTTCTCAAGCCTGTTTGTAAGTATAGGCGTGCAGGATAGATCCCGAAGAATCCATCCTCACACAACCTCCTACCAGCGGTAGTGTGCGAACGCTTTGTTCGCTTCCGCCATTTTGTGCATATCTTCGCGGCGCTTTACAGAGCCGCCCGTGTTGTTCGCAGCGTCCATCAGCTCGTTAGCGAGCTTTTCTTCGATGGTTTTCTCGTTGCGCTTACGGGAGTAGTCGACGATCCAACGGATACCGAGGGTCGAACGACGTTCCGGACGAACTTCGATCGGCACCTGGTAGTTTGCACCCCCAACGCGGCGTGCTTTAACTTCGAGAACCGGCATGACATTTTTCATAGCGGTTTCGAAGACTTCGAGCGGATCATTGCCAGTCTTTTCTTTGATGCGTTCAAACGCACCGTAGACAGCAGCTTGGGCGGTGCCTTTCTTACCGTCGTACATCAGTTTGTTCACCAGACGGGTGACCATTTTGGATCCATAAACCGGATCCGGCAGTACGTCGCGGCGCGGCACGGGACCTTTACGCGGCATGCAATTCTCCTCCTTTCATCTTTTCCTGAGATAGTCTGCAGTTACGCAGCTGGATTATTTCTTTGCTTTCGGGCGCTTCGCGCCGTATTTGGAGCGGGATTGCATACGGTCTTTAACACCTGCGGTGTCAAGCGCACCACGAACGATGTGGTAACGGACACCCGGAAGGTCTTTTACACGACCGCCGCGCACCAGAACAACGCTGTGCTCTTGCAGGTTGTGACCAATACCCGGGATGTAAGCGGTGACCTCGATACCGTTGGTCAGACGAACACGCGCATACTTACGCAGTGCGGAGTTCGGCTTCTTCGGCGTCATGGTACCTACACGGGTGCACACACCGCGTTTTTGCGGAGACGGGAGATCCGTCTGCTCCTTCACGAAGCTGTTGTAACCTTTTTGCAGAGCCGGAGCAGTCGATTTCTTTTCGATTACTTTGCGACCCTTGCGGACCAGCTGGTTGATTGTCGGCATAACTGCACCTCCTTCCAAAGTTTCAAGTACACAGAGCCCGGCGGCTCATGCGATGGCAAATGAAAAAGGTAAATGACGAACTGCATGGCAATCGCCAGAACCTATCGTGCGATGAGCGCTGCGGTGGCGGCACCGATCTCGATCCCGCAAGCAACCCCTAGCTGCTTCATCGTATCCACCCACGTAACTGGGGTGTTATTCTGTTTCGCAAGTGCAAGGACCTTCGAATGTACTCGTCGATCCGCGTCTTTTGCCAAGAACACTTCACTTGCTATCGCAAGTTCCAAGGCTTTGGTTGTTTGGTTCAATCCGACCACCATGTGATCAGATTCTCGGATGCGATCTGTCGCCACTCCGAACCATCCTCCCTAGAATCGCCTCTTGACTAGGCACACTACGAGATTCTAGCACCTTATAGAGCGGAAGTCAACTCTTCGGGCAACGAACGGGCAAAATATTTTTCTGGTAATGGCCATAGAGACGGCGCTCCCACCAGAGAGCGCCGTTCCAGGCATTATTTTTTGGTAAACGCGGCTTATTCGACCACGGTTTCCAAAGCTTCCAGCTCTGCTTCAGCATCGGCTGTGACTGTTGCCGAGACATCGGCCGGGACTGTTTCGTCCATGTCGGTGCCATCGTCGATCTTGATGTTGCGGTAACGGGACATACCGGTGCCGGCCGGAACCAGCTTACCGATGATGACGTTCTCCTTGAGACCGAGCAGACGGTCCACCTTGCCCTTGATCGCCGCTTCAGTGAGGACACGGGTGGTCTCTTGGAAGGACGCTGCAGACAGGAAGGAATCGGTCTCCAGGGACGCCTTGGTGATCCCGAGCAGTGCCGGACGGGCAACAGCCGGTTCACCGCCGCCGAGGAGCACTGGCAAGTTTGCTTTTTCGAACTCGTAGATGTCGACATAGGTGCCCGGCAAGAGCGTCGTGTCCCCTGCGTCGTTGATGCGGACTTTACGCAGCATCTGACGAACCATGACCTCGACGTGCTTGTCGTTGATCTCTACGCCTTGCAGACGGTATACGCGCTGCACTTCGCGCAGCAGGTACATTTGAACACCGTGGATGCCTTTGACCTTCAGCATGTCTTTCGGGTCGATGGAACCCTCGGTGAGCGGATCGCCCGCTTCTACGATTTGACCGACGCTCACGGAGATGCGGGAGCCGTACGGAACCGGGTACACCTTGACTTCCGCATTGCCGGACACTTCGATCTCGCGCTTGTCTTTGACTTCGCGGATCTCGGAGATCTGACCGTCGATTTCGGTGATGATCGCTTGGCCTTTCGGGTTGCGGGCCTCGAACAGCTCCTGGATACGCGGCAGACCTTGCGTGATGTCATCGCCGGCGACGCCGCCGGTATGGAACGTACGCATGGTCAACTGGGTTCCCGGTTCGCCGATCGACTGCGCCGCGATGATGCCAACCGCTTCGCCGATCTCAACCATGTTGCCGGTCGCGAGGTTGCGGCCGTAGCACTTGATGCAGACGCCATGCTGCGCACGGCAAGCGGTGACAGAGCGGATGTAGACGCGCTTGAGACCGGCGTCGATGATCTGACGGCCCATCTCCTCGTCGATCTGCTCGTTTTCCGCGACAAGTACTGCGCCCGTCTCCGGGTGCTTGATGTCCACGAACGCCATACGGCCGACGATGCGGTCGTACAGTTCCTCGATGACTTCCTTGCCGTCACGAATCTCTTCCGCCCACACGCCTTTGTCGGTGCCGCAATCTTCCGAACGGACGATCACGTCCTGCGCGACGTCGACGAGACGACGAGTCAGGTAACCGGAGTCAGCGGTACGCAACGCGGTATCGGCCAAACCTTTACGCGCGCCGTGAGTGGAGATGAAGTACTCGAGGACGGTCAGGCCCTCGCGGAAGTTCGACTTGATCGGGAGCTCGATGATCCGACCGGACGGGTTGGCCATCAGACCGCGCATACCGGAGAGCTGGGTGATCTGCGAGACGTTACCGCGGGCACCGGAGTGCGCCATCATGTAGATCGGGTTGTATTTATCCATCGCGCCCATCAGGACTTTGGTGATGTTGTCTTTCGCCTTCGACCAGATGGAGATGACGCGATCGTATCGTTCGTCGTCGGTGATCAGACCGCGACGGAATTGTTTCGTGACCGTTTCGACCTTGCCTTCCGCTTCGTGGAGGATGTCGTATTTCTCTTTCGGAACCATGATGTCCGCAACAGAAATGGTGATCCCGGCACGAGTGGAGTATTTGAACGCCAGCGCCTTGATCTTGTCGAGCGTCTCCGAGGTGACGGTGGTGCCGTAGCGACGGAAGCACTCCGCGATGATCGAGCCGAGGAAGCCCTTGACGACAGCGGTCTGCACTTCGATCTCGTCGACCTTCGCGCGCGGGTTGCCACCCTTTTCGAACACGAAGAATTCGTCGGAGATGCCGCGCAGCAGGTTTTCCTGCTTCGCTGCGTTGATGTACGGGAAGTCCTGCGGGAAGATCTCGTTGAAGATGATCTTGCCTGCTGTCGTGATCAGGAACGCGTTTTGTTGTTCCGGCGTGAAGGAAGTCTTGCCGAGCGCCTTCGCCGGAATGACGATACGGGTGTGCAGCGAGATCTGTTTCATGTCATACGCCAGCACAGCTTCAGCCGTCGAATGGAAGATGCGGCCTTCACCCGGCTCTTTGCCGCGCTCCATGGTCAGGTAGTACGAACCGAGAACCATGTCCTGCGTCGGGGTGACGACCGGCTTGCCGTCTTTCGGGTTCAAGATGTTGTGCGCTGCCAGCATCAGCAGGCGTGCTTCTGCCTGTGCTTCTGCGGAGAGCGGCACGTGGACTGCCATCTGGTCACCGTCAAAGTCGGCGTTGTACGCCGTACAAACGAGCGGATGCAGTTTGATCGCGCGGCCCTCGACGAGGGTCGGTTCGAACGCCTGAATCCCGAGTCTGTGCAAGGTAGGTGCGCGGTTGAGGAGCACCGGGTGTTCTTTGATAACGTCTTCAAGAACGTCCCAGACCTCAGCGGAAACGCGCTCTACTTTGCGTTTCGCGCTCTTGATGTTGTGCGCGAGACCTTTGGCGACCAGTTCTTTCATGACGAACGGCTTGAACAGTTCGAGCGCCATCTCTTTCGGCAGACCGCACTGATACATGCGCAGGTGCGGGCCGACGACGATAACGGAACGGCCGGAATAGTCAACGCGCTTGCCGAGCAGGTTTTGACGGAAACGGCCTTGCTTGCCCTTGAGCATGTGCGAAAGGGACTTGAGCGGGCGGTTGCCGGGGCCTGTGACCGGACGGCCGCGACGACCGTTGTCGATCAGAGCGTCGACTGCTTCTTGCAGCATGCGCTTCTCGTTTTGCACGATGATGTCCGGAGCGCCAAGGTCGAGCAGGCGCTTCAGACGGTTGTTCCGGTTGATGACACGACGATAGAGGTCGTTCAGGTCGGAGGTCGCAAAACGACCGCCGTCGAGCTGAACCATCGGACGAAGCTCCGGCGGAATGACCGGGAGCACATCGAGGATCATCCAAGACGGATCGTTGGTGGAAGCGCGGAACGCTTCCATGACTTCCAGACGTTTGATCGCACGGTTGCGGCGTTGGCCTTGTGCGGTCTTCAGCTCTTCTTTGAGCTGGACGACTTCTTTGTCGACTTCCACTTGGTTCAGGAGCTTCTTGATCGCTTCCGCACCCATGCCCGCGTCAAATGCATTGCCGTACTTTTCGCGGTAGGAGCGGTATTCCTTTTCGGAGAGGAGCTGCTTGTATTCGAGCGGCGTCTCGCCCGGGTTGGTGACGACGTAAGAAGCGAAGTAGATGACTTCTTCCAAGGAGCGCGGGCTCATGTCGAGCACGAGGCCCATGCGGCTCGGAATGCCTTTGAAGAACCAAATGTGGGAGACGGGGGCCGCCAACTCGATGTGGCCCATCCGTTCCCGGCGAACTTTCGCACGCGTGACTTCTACGCCGCAACGGTCACAGACGACGCCTTTGTAACGAACGCGCTTGTATTTGCCGCAGTGACATTCCCAGTCACGAGTCGGCCCGAAGATTTTTTCGCAGAACAGACCTTCCTTTTCAGGCTTCAGGGTCCGGTAGTTGATCGTTTCGGGCTTTTTGACTTCCCCGTGCGACCAGGATCTGATCTTTTCCGGGGAAGCCAAACCGATCTTCATGTACTCAAAGTTGTTGACGTCCAACAAGGGGCCTACCTCCCTTTCACTTCTTACTCATCGCCGACTTCGCGGGCAGCAAGATTCAGGTTGAGCTTTTCACCCGAATCATCGTCTTCGTCGCTTTCACGCATGACGATCTCTTGTTCGTCTTCGGACAGGATCTTGACGTCCATGCCGAGGGATTGCAGTTCCTTGATCAAGACTTTGAACGACTCCGGAACACCCGGCTCCGGCACGTTCTCGCCTTTGACGATCGCTTCGTATGTTTTCACGCGACCGACGACATCGTCGGATTTGACGGTGAGGATCTCTTGGAGCGTGTAGGCCGCGCCGTATGCTTCCAGCGCCCAGACCTCCATCTCCCCGAAACGCTGGCCGCCGAACTGCGCCTTACCACCGAGCGGCTGCTGGGTGACGAGGGAGTACGGGCCGGTGGAACGGGCGTGGATCTTGTCGTCGACGAGATGGTGAAGTTTCAGCATGTACACGCAACCGACGGTGACGCGATTCTCGAACGGCTCGCCGGTGCGGCCGTCGTAGAGCACGTGCTTGCCGTCGCGGGCAAGGCCGGCTTCTTCAAGCGTGTCGAACACGTCTTCTTCGCGCGCGCCGTCGAAGACCGGAGTCGCGACGGAGAGTCCGAGTGCGCGGGCTGCCATGCCAAGGTGAGTCTCGAGGACCTGACCGATGTTCATACGGGACGGAACGCCCAGCGGGTTCAGGACGACCTGGACCGGCGTGCCGTCTTCGAGGAACGGCATGTCTTCCTCTGCCATGATGCGGGCGACGACACCTTTGTTGCCGTGGCGACCTGCCATCTTGTCACCTTCGGAGATCTTGCGCTTTTGTGCGATGTAGACGCGAACCAGTTGGTTGACGCCCGGCGGCAGTTCGTCGCCGTTGTCGCGGGTGAAGACTTTGACGTCGACGATGATGCCGGCGCCGCCGTGCGGGACGCGCAACGAGGTGTCGCGGACTTCGCGAGCTTTCTCGCCGAAGATCGCGTGCAGGAGGCGTTCCTCTGCGGTCAGCTCGGTAACACCCTTCGGCGTTACTTTACCGACGAGAATGTCGCCAGCGTCGATCTCTGCGCCTACGCGGATGATGCCGCGCTCGTCGAGATTTTTCAGTGCTTCATCCCCGACGTTCGGGATGTCGCGAGTGATCTCTTCCGGACCGAGCTTGGTGTCACGCGCTTCGCACTCGTATTCCTCGATGTGCAAGGAGGTGTAGACGTCTTCTTTGACCATCTTCTCAGAGAGCAGGATGGCATCCTCGTAGTTGTACCCTTCCCAGGTCATGAACGCGACGATGACGTTCTTGCCCAGTGCCAACTCACCTTGGTCCGTTGCCGGGCCGTCGGCGATGATCTGCCCCTTGACGATCTTCTCGCCTTGTTCGACGATCGGACGTTGGTTGATGCAGGTCCCTTGGTTGGAACGGGTGAACTTGAGCATCTTGTATTTGCGCAGATCGCCGTTGACGAGTCTGCCGTCGATTTCTTTTTGTTCGCGGATCCATACTTCGTTGGCTGCCACGCGCTCGACGACGCCGTTGTGGCGGGAGACAACGGTGGAACCGGAGTCTTTCGCTGCTTTGTGCTCCATGCCGGTGCCGACGAACGGCGCTTGCGGCTTGAGCAGCGGCACAGCCTGACGTTGCATGTTGGAACCCATCAGCGCGCGGTTCGCGTCATCGTTCTCAAGGAACGGGATGCACGCGGTCGCGACCGATACGACCTGCTTGGGCGAGACGTCGATGTAGTCGACGCGGTCCGGCGGCAGAAGCAACGTCTCTTCCTTGTAGCGGACGATGACCTGCGGGTCGATCAGGGTGCGGACTTCGTCGATGCCCGCGTTTGCCTGAGCGATGACGTAGTTGTCCTCTTCATCGGCGGTCAGGTAGTGAACCTCATCGGTGATCCGCTGAGTTTCCGGGTCTACCTTGCGATACGGAGTCTCGATAAAGCCGTAGTCGTTGACGCGCGCGTAGGTGGAGAGGTAGTTGATCAAACCGATGTTCGGACCTTCCGGGGTCTCGATCGGGCACATGCGGCCGTAGTGAGAGTGATGGACGTCGCGAACTTCGAAGCCTGCGCGCTCACGGGTCAGACCGCCCGGACCGAGGGCCGAGAGACGACGCTTGTGCGTCAGTTCTGCCAACGGGTTGGTTTGGTCCATGAACTGCGAGAGCTGCGAGGAGCCGAAGAACTCTTTGATCGCTGCGATGACCGGACGGATGTTGATCAACGCTTGCGGCGTGATCGCGTTCGCGTCCTGGATCGACATGCGCTCGCGGACGACGCGCTCCATACGGGACAGACCGATGCGGAACTGGTTGGTGAGCAGTTCGCCAACCGAGCGCAGGCGACGGTTGCCCAAGTGGTCGATGTCGTCGGTGTTGCCGACGCCGTGCAGGAGGTTGATGAAGTAGGAGATCGACGCGAGAATGTCGGACGCCGTGATGTGCTTGACGTTTTTGTCGACGTTCGCATTGCCGATGACCTTGATCACCTTGCCGTCCTCACGCGGCGAGAAGATGCGGATCTCCTGCAGCGGGATGATCTCTTCTTCGACGACGCCGGAGGTCGATTTGTAGGTGGTGTAGTTGACACCGTTGCTTTCCAGAGCCGGCAGGATGCGATCGAGCAGGCGGCGGTCGAGGATCTGACCTGCCTCTGCGATGATCTCACCGGTGGTCGGGTCGATCAAAGTCTCTGCGAGACGCTGACCGAGCAGACGGTTTTTAATATGTAACTTCTTGTTGATCTTGTAGCGACCGACGTTTGCAAGGTCATATCGCTTCGGATCGAAGAAGCGGGAGATCAGCAGGTTGCGAGCGTTCTCCAGCGTCGGCGGTTCGCCCGGACGCAGGCGCTCGTAGATTTCGAGAAGAGCTTTCTCGGTCGTTTCGGTGTTGTCCTTGTCCAAGGAGTTACGCAGGAACTCGTCTTCCCCGAGCAGGTTGAGAATCTCCGCGTCTGTACCGAAGCCGAGTGCGCGCAAAAGCACCGTGACGGGGATTTTCCGCGTACGGTCGATACGCACGTAGATGATGTCTTTCGCGTCGGTCTCCAGTTCCAGCCAAGCACCGCGGTTCGGGATGACGGTCGCGGTAAACGCCTTCTTCCCGTTCTTATCGATCTTGGTATTGAAGTAGACGCTTGGGGAACGAACTAGCTGAGAGACAATGACGCGCTCAGCACCGTTGATGATGAACGTGCCCGTGTCGGTCATCAGCGGGAAATCGCCCATGAAGACTTCCTGCTCTTTGACTTCACCCGTTTCACGATTGATGAGGCGAACTTTCACGCGCAGTGGAGCAGCATACGTGACGTCGCGCTCTTTAGATTCATCGACGGAGTACTTCGGCTCCCCGAGGCTGTAGTCAACGAACTCCAGCACCAGGTTTCCCGTAAAGTCCTGAATCGGCGAAATGTCCTGGAACATTTCTTTTAAGCCCTCGTCGAGGAACCATTGATAGGACTTCTGCTGAATCTCGATCAGGTTCGGCAGTTCCAAAACCTCTTCGAGACGTGCGTACGTTCTACGCTGGCGTCTGCCGTATTGCACTAGTTGTCCCTTCAAATCTGTCACCCCTCATACCTTTGGTCGATGACTCGCACCAAAAAAATAAAATGCGATACAGTTATGTAACCACATTTCAAGAACAGCATAATATTCATGTATTGCCATCCCAGCGGTCGAATAAACATTATTTCGACACACTCCCCTGATTATGGCAGTACGCATTTTATAACTATACAATATCGAAAATCGAATGTCAAACGAAAAATTTGCGAACAAATGTTCTATTTGTGGATCACTTGCCCACAACGGAAGATCCGATAGCCCGCATCGCGCGCCACATCTTCCACGCTGTCAAAGAGCTCCTCCAAACGTTTTTTCGCCGAGGGTGCACCTTGCTTCTTTTGAATAACAACCCACAACTCGCCCCGGTCGGTCAGGTGAGCGGCCGCCTGTTCGAAGATGGAGTGCACAGTCGCTTTGCCGGCGCGAATCGGCGGATTGGTCAGGATGCAATCGAACAGTCGCCCTTCGACCCCTGCCAACCGGTCACTGATCAGCGCCTTTGCGTTGGTCACGCCGTTGGCCTCGATGTTTCGCTTCGCCAACTCCACCGCGCGTTCGTTGACATCGACCATCGTCACCGAACCCTCCGGAACCAATCGCGATGCCGTAATGCCAATCGGCCCGTAGCCGCATCCGACATCGAGCACGTTCGCGTCGGACGGCATCTCCATCGTCTCGATCAAAAGCTCGCTGCCGAAGTCGATCTGTCCTTTCGAAAACACCCCCGCATCTGTCCAGAAGTTCAAATCGAACCCGCGCAGGGTGATGTGGACCTGACGCAACTGACTGGCGACGGTCGGTTTATTCGAATAGTAGTGATCGCTCACAGACGCACCTCCTATGCCTAATGTACCCAATTCAAAGAAAAGAATATCTAGGTTCCGGTAAAAATGCAAATAAAAAGCACCTTGTCGCAAGACAAGGTGCTTTTATCGGTCGAAAGGCAATTACTTGACTTCGACGGATGCGCCAGCTTCTTCCAGCTTCGCTTTGAGGGTTTCCGCATCTTCTTTGGAAACTTTCTCTTTGATCGCCTTCGGAGCGTTGTCGACGATTTCTTTTGCTTCTTTGAGGCCCAGACCGGTCAGTTCGCGAACAACTTTGATAACGTTGATCTTGGAACCGCCAGCAGAGGTCAGGATGACGTCGAATTCGGATTGCTCTTCAGCAGCTGCAACTGCGCCGCCACCTGCAACAACAACCGGAGCTGCTGCGGTTACGCCGAATTCTTCTTCGATTGCTTTAACGAGGTCGTTCAGTTCGAGAACGGACATGCCTTTGATGGCTTCGATGATTTGATCTTTAGACATTATAGTGAACCTCCCAAAATAGATATTGTTGTGTGGTGCTACGAAGCGAGTAAATTACGCTTCTTGCTTTTCTGCGATTTGCGAAACTGCGTATGCCAGGTTGCGCATCGGAGCTTGCAGCACGGAGAGAAGCATGGAGAGAAGACCTTCACGGTTCGGCAGTTCCGCCAGTGCGGTTACTTCTGCTTGGCCGATGATTTTGCCTTCAACGATGCCAGCTTTCAGTTCGAGAGCTTTGTGAGCTTTTGCGAAGTCGTTGAGGATCTTCGCCGGAGCTACTACATCGTCGTAGGAGAACGCGATCGCGCTCGGACCGGTCAGGAACTCGTTCACTTCGGACAAGTTCACTTGGTCAGCCGCGCGACGGGTCATGGTGTTCTTCAGAACTTTAAATTCAACGCCAGCTTCGCGCAGTTTCGCGCGGAGTTCGGTAACTTCCGCAACGGTCAGGCCGCGGTAGTCAGTGATGATCGTGGATTTAGAGTTTTGAAGCTTCTCAGCAATCTCGTTGACGAGAGTGACTTTTTCTTCACGGATACCCATCGTTACACCTCCTGTACTTATTCATGTCAAGAAGAAAGCCCCCGCAGACAAGATGCGAGGGCACACAAACACTGAACAAGTCAGTCGTTTATCGTCACACCTCGGTAGGATTTCTACCGGCGAGCCGGTTACCTACTGTCTACGGTTGCTCATATTCACTTAGGAACGAGGTCTATCTTATCACGCATGACTCAGAAAGTCAAAGTGTAGATTCTCGTATATGAGCTTCCAAATCTCGGTATTACAGGGTTACTGCAACTTTGACGCCCGGGCCCATGGTGGAAGAAACGGTAACGTTCTTCATGTAGGTGCCTTTTGCTGCAGCCGGCTTCGCCTTTTGCAGGGTGTCTACGAGGGTTTGGAAGTTTTCAACCAGCTTTTCGGTTTCGAAGGAAACTTTGCCGATCGGAGCGTGGATGTTGCCCTGACGGTCGACGCGGTATTCGATCTTACCAGCTTTGATTTCGTTGACAGCTTTCGTTACGTCGAAGGTAACGGTGCCGGTCTTCGGGTTCGGCATCAGGCCTTTCGGACCGAGTACGCGACCGAGTTTACCAACAGAAGCCATCATGTCCGGAGTAGCGACCACAACATCAAAATCGAACCAGCCTTGGTTGATTTTGTTGATGAGGTCCTCATCACCGACGAAGTCTGCACCAGCAGCTTCAGCTTCTTTTGCTTTTTCGCCTTTTGCGAAGACGAGAACGCGTTGGGTCTTGCCGGTGCCGTGCGGCAGTACAACCGCACCGCGGATTTGTTGGTCAGCTTTCTTCGGGTCAACGCCCAGACGGAAAGCAACCTCTACAGTTTCGTCAAACTTTGCGCGAGCCGCTTGCTTGACCAGGTTAACAGCGTCAACCGGTGCGTAAGCTTGTGCGGAGTCGACGAGTTTGACAGCTTCAGCATATTTCTTGCCTACTTTTGCCATTTCGAAGTTCCTCCTTTTGTGGTGATATCGGGTGACAAGCAACCTCCCACGAATAAGGGCTGGCAGCGACTAGTCTCTACCAACCCCCGACGAGAAGATGAAGACGTGATTAGTCTTCGATCGTGATGCCCATGCTGCGAGCGGTACCTTCGACCATACGCATTGCGGATTCAACATTCGCTGCGTTGAGGTCAGGCATTTTCGTCTCAGCGATCTCACGAACTTGAGCGCGCTTGACGGTTGCAACCTTCTTTTTATTCGGTTCACCGGAACCCGACTCGATGCCTGCAGCTTTCTTCAGCAGGATTGCAGCCGGCGGGGTCTTGGTTTCGAACGTGAAGGAACGGTCTTCATAAACCGTGATGACAACCGGGATGATCAAGCCTGCTGCGTCTGCGGTGCGAGCGTTGAACTCTTTGCAGAAGCCCATGATGTTTACCCCAGCTTGACCAAGTGCCGGACCTACCGGCGGTGCAGGGGTGGCTTTTGCTGCCGGGATTTGAAGCTTCACCAGTTTCATTACCTTTTTAGCCACTACGTCCACCTCCTTCTTCAGAGAATGTGGTACAAACGGAACCTCGGGCTCCTCCCACTAAAAACAAGGTCTAAAGCACAGTGTTGCAGTAGACCTAAACATAACCACACAAGATTATAGCTTCTCGACCTGATCAAAGTCAAGCTCGAGTGGGGTTTCACGACCGAACATGGAGACGAGAACTTTCAGTTTCTGTCGGTCCTCGTAGATCTCCTCGATGGAGCCCACGATGTTTGCAAAAGGCCCGTCCGTCACGCGAACCGCTTCCTTGAGGGCGAATTCGATCTTCCGTCTGACCTCTTCCACACCCATCGATCTGAGAATCGTCTTGACTTCGCCAGGCTTGAGCGGGATCGGCTTCGAACCTGCGCCGGTAGATCCCACGAATCCAGTTACGCCGGGCGTGTTACGCACGACATACCAAGAATCGTCGGTCATGATCATCTCGACGAGCACGTAGCCCGGGAATACTTTACGCTGTACGTTTTTCTTCTTCCCGTTTTTAACCTCTTCCGCCTCTTCCGTCGGGACAAGGACACGGAAAATCTTGTCTTCCATCTCCATCGAAACGACGCGCTTTTCAAGGTTGGTCTTTACTTTGTTCTCATAACCGGAGTAGGTATGGACGACATACCACTGTTTCTCGATTTGTTCCATGAACGTGAGGGCAGGATGCCCGTCCCCCCTATAGCTGTGGATAGTTTGGTTAAAGCGCTCAAGACCTTAAAGCCCGATCAGTCTCAACAGGTAGTTGATCCCTGCGTCGAACAACAAGATCAAGAGAATGACAAAAATACACGTGACCAGCACGACCATGGTGTAGGAGAAGAGCTCCTTCCGGTTCGGCCAGCGCACGCGCTTCAGCTCACCCCATGCGTCCTTGAAAAATAGTGTGGATCGCTTGAAAAAGCCTGGGCGAGTCTGTTTCGTCTCACCTGCAACTGCGTTTGCCATGTGTGTTCACCCCTTGTTCGAGTGGTGTAAGCACCATTAGCGGGTTTCGCGGTGCACAGTGTGAGAATTGCAGAACTTGCAAAACTTCTTCATCTCGATGCGGTCCGGGTTGTTCTTCTTGTTCTTTTTCGTGATGTAGTTACGTTGCTTGCAATCGGTGCAAGCCATGGTGACGTTCACGCGCATCTATGACACCTCCTACTAGGTTGCTCTGGTATAGGCAGACTTGTACAAAGACATGGATACCTATGTTAATTTAGCACATGGCTATAGTGATGTCAATCGAAATGCCTTGAATGGCCGTCGATTGGACGCGGCACTATCTGTATCATGACCAACTATTTGCCATCTTAAACGGATAAAGCAAAAGACAGGCAATTTTGACCTGTCTTTGCTGCGTCTATAGTTGGTTGCGGGGACAGGACTTGAACCTGCGACCTTCGGGTTATGAGCCCGACGAGCTGCCAACTGCTCCACCCCGCGTCAGGGTCGGCCGAGCCTGACGCTCTGACCGACAATCTAATCATACAGAAAACGACCGCAACAGTCAACAAATTAATTAATGTCCCGAATCTCCAAGTAGCGTTCCAGCTTGCGCTTGACCCGCTGCAAGGCGTTGTCAATCGACTTGACATGACGTTTCAGATCGACAGCGATCTCTTGATAAGAGCGTCCGTCGAGGTAGAGCATCAGCACTTTGCGTTCCAAGTCACTCAAGATCTCGCCCATGCGAACTTCGATATCATCAAACTCTTCTTGGTTGATGATCAGTTCTTCCGGGTCGGTCACTCGGGAACCGCAGATCACATCAAGCAGCGTGCGATCCGAATCTTCGTCATAGATCGGCTTGTCCAAAGACACGTAGGAATTGAGCGGGATATGTTTTTGACGGGTGGCCGTCTTGATCGCGGTGATAATCTGCCGTGTGATGCACAGCTCGGCAAACGCTTTGAACGAAGCGAGCTTGTCGTCGCGGAAGTCGCGGATCGATTTGTACAAACCGATCATGCCTTCTTGGACAATGTCTTCACGATCGGCACCGATCAGGAAATAAGAACGTGCTTTGGCGCGTACGAAATTCTTGTATTTATGGATCAAATATTCAAGAGCTTCGTCATCGCCTTGTCGCACCAGTTCGACCAAGACCTCGTCGGACATCGACTCGAGGTCTTGCAATTGACCTGCAGGAACAGTGCTTGCCAACTCTCATCCCTCCGACTACAGGCGTGGCGCCAAGATAAGAGTATTATACTTTATGTAATCTAACAGGGTCAATTGCTAACTTCCGTCATTTCCTTCTCCACTTTTCAAACTTTTCCCGAACTTCCGGTGTCAGATAGCTGTCCAGTCGATTGTGTTGCGTCGGGATTTGCTTGACTCGCTCCCGAATTTCCTTTTTGGCATCGATCACATCTTGGCGCAGCTCCCTGGCGGAGATGCGCAACGCACCGCCGCCGAAAGTGACCTGCTGCTCCACGTAGTCGCTGGTGGCGACGTAAATATGCTGTCTGACCTTTTCTCGCTCGAACATAAAGACGAGCCGTTCAATCAGCTCGTCCGCCGTTTCCAGTTCTTTCGTGTACATCAATTTGATGCCCGCGATGATCTCTTCAGACCGGTTCCCGCGGGCCAGATGGGCGTCAAAGACGACGATCACGTCCCGGCCCGTGATCGCCTTGTATTCTTTGAGATCATCGATCAACTGGTCCCGGGCCGCCTCCAAGCGTTCGAGCTTCAAGGCGCGCAGCTCCGGCCAGTCGCCAATGATGTTGTACCCGTCGACGATCAGGATCTCGCGCAGCATGGCGGAAGAAAAGGTCCGCCTTACTTCTTGCCGCCGCGCTGACGGAGCGCTTCGTAGAGCAGGATGCCCGTCGCAACACCGGCGTTAAGCGATTGGACTTGTCCAACCATCGGCAGGCGCACGAGGTGGTCGCAGCGCTTTTTAACCACTTCGCCGAGTCCCTTGCCTTCGTTGCCGATGACGATGACCGTCGGGCCGGTCATGTCGACCTGATGATAGAGTTGCTGCGTGTCCACATCGGTGCCGACGACCCAGTAGCCCATCTTCTTCAACGATTCGATCGTCTGGGAGATGTTGTTGACGCGGGCAACCGGCACGTGTTCGATCGCGCCTGCCGACGATTTGGCCACGGTGGCGGTCAGCGGCACAGCGCGACGCTTCGGAATGACGACGCCGTGTGCGCCCACCGCATCGGCGGAGCGCAGGATCGAGCCGAGGTTGTGCGGGTCTTCGATCTCGTCGAGGACGAGGATCAGACCCGGACGGGGCGAGTTTTTCGCCGCTTCGACGATGACGTCGAGCTCGACGTATTCCTTGGCGGAGATGTAGGCGATGACGCCTTGGTGGTTGCGGCCTTCCGCGATCACATCGAGCTTGGCTTTCGGTACGCTTTGGATCAGGATGCCTTGGGCGCGGGCTTTGGTCAGGATCTCCATGACGGTGGAGCCGTGCGAGTCTTCGAGCAGCAGGATCTTGTTGATCTCGCGGCCCGCCTTCAGCGCTTCCAGCACCGGGTGACGGCCTTCTACCTGCTCGTTGCCCGTCCCTTGGCCGACCGCTTCCTCACGGTCGCGCTCCCGGTCACGATCCCGGTTCTCGGTGCGCGGTGCGCGCGGCGGACGGTTTTCACGGCCTTCTTTTTTATCGCGTCCTGCGAAGTCACGGCCGGTACGTCCGACGACGGTGCGGCCGCTGCGGCCCGGTTTGCTGTTTTTCGGTTTTCTCATGAGTGTCTATCTCCCTTGTGTCTGTGTCGGTTGGTTTTCTAAAAATGAGATGCCCGCCTGCGCGATCTCTTGCACGCGGTCATAGCGTCTTTGCAAATACAGATAGCCGAGCAGCGCTTCAAAGCCGGTCGCGTGCCGGTAGTCGATCAGGTCGGCGTTTTTCGGCACCGATCCCGATTTGGCATTGCGCCCGCGCTTCATCACGGAGAGCTCCTCTTCGCTTAACGTCTCCATGATGTGATGCAACACGTCCGACTGCGACTTGGCCTTCACGTAGCGCGTGGCAAATTTGTGCAGTCGGTCCGGCTTCATCTCCCCGAGGCAGAGCAGATGTTCGCGCACGAGAATCTCCCAGACCGCGTCCCCGATATAGGCGAGGGCAAGACCTGGCATCTCGTTCGGTTTTTTGCTCATGTGATCGAGGGAGGTGAGTCCTTTTAATCCTTCGGTGTCGAAGGTCATCGCTACACCCGCTTCCATTTCACGCCCTGCGGCGTGTCTTCCAGCACGATGCCCATCGCGGTCAGTTGATCGCGGATCTCGTCTGCGCGCGCCCAGTTCTTCGTCTGACGGGCTTCGGTGCGCGCTGCGATCAACGCTTCCACTTCGGCGTCGAGCGAAGCTTCTTCCGCTGCCACGGAGATGCCCAGCACGCCCATGAACTCCTCGATCAGCTCGATGTAGCCGGTCAGTGCCTGCGCCGACACGCTCTCTTGGCGCAAATAGTGGTTGGCATCGCCGACCAACTCAAAGATCTCGGTGATCGCATCGGCCGTATTGAAATCATCATCCATGCGGGCGCGGAATTTGGCGCGGTAGCTCTCGAGGTCCACAGTATCAGCATGACCGTCCGATGCGGTCCCTAATCGATACCGGAGGTTCTCATAGCAGGTGGTGATCCGGCTAAATCCGGCATCGGCGTTGCCGACCAACTCCTCGGAGAAATTGACCGGATTGCGATAGTGTGCGGAGAGGATCAGGAAGCGCAACACGCGGCCGTCGTATTTTTGGAGCAGGTCGCTGGCGGTGGTGAAGTTGCCGGTCGACTTGGACATCTTTTCGTTGTTCATGTTGATAAAAGCGTTATGGAGCCAGTACTTGGCGAACGTTTTGTGCGTGCAGGCTTCCGTCTGCGCCACTTCGTTCTCGTGATGCGGGAAGGTCAGGTCGACGCCGCCGCCGTGGATGTCGATCTGCTCACCGAGATATTTCAAGCTCATCGCGGAGCACTCGATGTGCCAGCCCGGTCGGCCTGCGCCCCACGGAGAATCCCAAGAGATCTCGCCCGGTTTCGCCGCTTTCCACAGCGCGAAGTCAAGCGGGCTGTTTTTCTTCTCGCTCACTTCGACACGGGCACCCGCTTGCAGATTTTCCAGCGTCTGTCCGGACAGTCGGCCATATTCCGGGAAGCTCTGCGTGGAAAAATACACATCGCCTTCCGACTCATAGGCGTGACCGCCTGAAATCAAACGCTCGATCATCTCGATGATCTCCGGCATCTCCTCGGTGACGCGAGGATGAGCGGTGGCTCGTTCCACGCCGAGCGCATCCGCATCGGCAAAGTACGCGTCCACATATTTGTCTGCCACCTGCTGCGGGGTCAGCCCCTCTTCATGACCGCGCTTGATGATCTTGTCATCGACGTCGGTGAAGTTTTGGACGTAGTGCACTTCGTAGCCGCTGTAGGTCAGATAGCGGCGGATCGTATCAAAGACGACGAACGGACGGGCATTGCCGATGTGAAAATAGTTATAGACCGTCGGCCCGCACACGTACATTTTTACCTTTCCCGGTTCGAGCGGTTCAAATCGCTCTTTTTTGCGTGTCATGGTGTTATACACCTGAATTGACATCGCGCTTTCCTCCTATCTCTTGCTGTTCTTTTAAGCGTTCCACTTCTGTCTGCAAACGATCAATCTCCGACTGCATTTGCTTAAGCAGGATCATCACCGGGTCAGGCAAGTTGATCTGGTCGAGGTCCTGCTGTTTTTTCTGGCCGTCCTGGATCACGATCCGGCCCGGTATGCCGACGACGGTGGAATTGGCCGGCACCTCGCGCAGCACGACCGAGCCGGCGCCGATCCGCGAGTTGTCGCCGATGGTGAAGGAGCCGAGCACCTTGGCTCCCGACGCGACGAGGACGTTGTTGCCTAGGGTCGGATGCCGCTTGCCTTTCTCCTTGCCGGTGCCGCCCAGCGTGACCCCTTGATACAGGGTGCAATCGTCACCGATCTCCGCCGTCTCGCCGATGACGACGCCGCTGCCGTGGTCGATAAACAGCCGTCGGCCCAGCGTCGCACCGGGATGGATCTCGATCCCGGTGAGGAAGCGGGCGAGCTGCGAGATGATGCGGGCTGCGGTGAACCAGCCGCGCAACCAGAAAAAGTTTGAAATCCGATGCAGCCAGATCGCATGCAGACCGGAATAGGTCAACACGACCTCGAACGCGCTGCGTGCCGCCGGGTCGCGGTCGAAGACCGCGTGGATGTCTTCTCGCATCCGCTTGATCATGATGTCACATCCTTCTCGTTGTGCGTGAAAAAAGCCGTCTCGATGCCAAAGACGCCGATGCCAGGCGCTTTTGACAGAGACGGCTCGTTGACCGCGGTTCCACTCTGCTTGGTGATCGAACGTTCGTTCGCCCACCCGCTCTTGACCGATAACGGCGGTCTGCCGTCGGGCATTTCCTCCCGCGAAGAGCAAGGCGCATTCGAGAGGCCGTGTCCCCGTGTTCGCTCGCAGCACACGACCCGATGCAACTGGCGGGGTTCGTGGCGAACACTCTCTGGGAGGGCGTTTCCTCTGTACTTTTCCTTGCTCTGATTCTTTTACGCTTCGATGATGTTGTTCAAACGGGCGATGACTTTGTCGCGTCCGAGCAGATAAAGCGTCACGTTCAGATCACGGCCGTGCGTTTGGCCGGTGGCTGCGACGCGGGTCGGCATGAACAATTTCGCGCCTTTGAAGCCGGTCTCTTTTTGCACGTCTTTCAGTGCGCCTTTGATCGTATCTGCTGTATACTCTTCCAGCTCGGCGATCTTGTCGCGGAATGCGGCGAGCACAGCCGGAGCGGACTCTTCGGCGAGCACCGCTTTTGCTTCTTCATCATATGCGACTTCTTCGGTGAAGAACATCTCGGACAGGGCGGCGATCTCGGCGACGTAGAGCATGCCGTCTTTATACAGCGAGACCAGTTCCGCCACCCACGCGCGGTCGAAATCGGCGCCGATGTAGCCTGCTTTTTGCAGGTGCGGGATCGCCAAGTCGACGATGCGGTCGAGGTCGGCCGCTTTGATGTACTGGCCGTTCATCCAGTTCAGCTTGTTGGTGTCAAAGATCGCGCCCGATTTGGAGACGCGGTCAAACGAGAACTGTTCGATCAACTCGTCCATCGTAAAGATCTCTTGCTCGCCGGCCGGGGACCAGCCGAGCAAGGCGAGGAAGTTGTTGACCGCTTCCGGCAGGTAGCCAAGCTCTTCGTATTGCTCGATGAACTGGATGATCGACTCGTCGCGCTTGGAGAGCTTTTTGCCGGTCTCGTTGAGGATCAACGGCAGGTGGGCAAACAGCGGCGGTTCCCAACCGAACGCTTCGTAGACCATCAACTGGCGCGGGGTGTTGGAAATATGTTCTTCACCGCGGACGACGTGCGTGATCTTCATCAGGGCGTCGTCGACGGTGACGGCGAAGTTGTACGTCGGGATGCCGTCCGATTTGACGATGACAAAGTCACCGATGCCGTTCGATTCAAACTCGATGGTGTCGCGGATCATGTCGTCCCATTTGTAAACGCGGTCCGGTTTGACTTGGAGGCGAATGGTCTTTTTGCGGCCTTCCGCATCGAGAGCGGCGCGCTCGTCGGCGGTGAGGTGGCGGCATTTGCCCGAGTATTTGTAGACTTCGTTGTTGGCGATGGCGGCTTCGCGTTCTGCTTCGAGCTCGGCTTCGGTGCAGTAGCACGGGTAAGCGGCACCCGACTCGACGACTTTGTTGATGTACTCTTGGTAGACGTCGAGGCGTTCCATGCAGGTGTACGGGCCGTATTCGCCGCCTACTTCGACGCCTTCATCCCATGCGAGACCTTGCCAGCGGAAGCCGTTCATGAAGCCTTGTTCCGCGTTTTCCTTGTTGCGGGTGAGGTCGGTGTCCTCGATCCGGAGGATGTAGGTGCCGCCGTGTTTCTTGGTAAACAGGTAGTTGAAGAGAGCGGTGCGTGCGCCGCCAATATGTAAATGTCCGGTCGGACTCGGTGCAAATCTCAAGCGTACCGTCACGGGAAAAACTCCTTCCACATACGTACTTTATCAGAGTACCTATTTTTACTGTTCAGTATAACATTAATTGGCTGCGAGCAACAATACGACGGCTTGGGCGGCGATGCCCTCTTCGCGGCCGACGAAACCGAGTTTTTCGGTGGTGGTGGCTTTGACGTTGATCTGGCCGAGTTCGGCGTTCAATTCGCGGGCCAGTACGCCGCGCATCTCGTCAATATAGGGGGCGAGCTTCGGTTTTTGCGCCATGATGACGCAGTCGAGGTTGCCGAGTTTGTAGCCGCGTTCTTTGACCATCGACCAGACGTGGGTGAGGAGTTTAACAGAGTCGGCTCCTTTAAATCTGTCGTCGGTGTCAGGGAAGTGGCGGCCGATGTCTCCTTCTGCGATGGCGCCGAGGAGGGCGTCTTTGACAGCGTGGAGCAGGACGTCGGCGTCAGAGTGGCCGAGAAGCCCTTTGTCGTGCGGGATGAGAACGCCTCCGAGGATGAGGGGGCGGTTTTCTACTAGTTGGTGGACGTCGTAGCCGAGACCGACTCGGATCATGGTTGGGTGCCTCCTAAAAAGTGAAAGTATGCGGGGTTGGGTGCCGGGGTGGGGGGGGGGGGGGGGGGGGGGGGGGGGGGGGGGGGCGGGGGGGGAAAAAAAAACCACCACCCCCCCCCCCCCCCCCCCCCCTGGGATCTTGGTGGGGTCCCCCAAAAATCTTTAATTTCGGGGGGGTGGGGGGCGGGGGGGGGAGGTAGGTGCGGAGGGTTCGCGGAGACGCTGCGCGGTCTCAATCTCACCCTCCCGCACCCACCTCCCACCCCCTCGCCAATGTCCCTGCTGACGTGGATCATGGCTGAGGGGCTCGGTGGGGTCCAATTGAGTGAGATAGGAGCGCAAGCGACTTCGCGAACGAAATGGACCCCACCGCGCCCCCGTGCTCCCAGCCCGGCCTAAGTGCCTTTAGCTTTTAGCCTTTCCGCTTTTCCCAAAGCGTCTCGGCAATGATCAAATCTTCCGGTGTCGTGATCTTTATGTTTTCATAGCTGCCCTGCACCATCCGTACCGGATAACCGGCCCATTCGACCAAGGAGGCGTCGTCCGTTCCGAAGCCTCCTTCGAGTTGGCTCCGACGGTGGGCTTCTTCGAGGACTTCGCGCTGGAAGGCTTGCGGAGTATGGACAGCCCACAGTTGTTCCCGTGGCAAGGTCTCGCGGACTTGACCGCGCTCGACGCGTTTGATCGTGTCTTTGACCGGGACACCCAAGGTACCCGCACCGCGCTGTTTCGCAGTCTCGATAACAGCTTCAACTTCGTCGACGGTGACGAGCGGCCTAGCGGCGTCGTGGACGGCGATGTACTCGGTCTCCGGGTGCACAGCCTTGATCCCGTACAGCACGGAGTCTTGTCGCTCCTGTCCGCCCGGGACGATGCGGGAGATCTTTTCGACTCTGTGCTCTCGGACCAGTTCCTGCACATAGTCCAAGTCCTCTTCTGCGGCGACGATCAGGATGCGGTCGATTGAGGGGCATGCCGCAAGCGTTTGCAACGTGCGAACAAGTATCGGGGCCCCGGCGAGCGGCAAGTACTGTTTTTTCATGTCCGTTCCCATCCGTGTGCCTTTGCCCGCCGCGACGACGATCGCTTCCGTCTGCATGGTCGGCCCCTCCTTCCTTTTCTAGTCTTGCCTTTATTCAACACCAAATTTCCAACCTTGACAAGGTGGGCCTATTTCCTTGGAAATATTCAAAAGCCGTGCCCTCGGAAGGAAGGCACGGCCATTTGTTAGAGAGCTCGTTCGAGCATCTTCGGTTTGGCAAAGATCATGCGGCCTGCGGACGTTTGCAGAACCGATGTGACCATGACTTCGAGGCGGGTGCCGATGAAGTCGCGGCCGCCTTCGACGACGATCATCGTGCCGTCATCGAGGTAGCCGACGCCTTGGTTGTGCTCCTTGCCGTCTTTGATGACCTGGACGTAGATCTCTTCGCCCGGCAGGACGACCGGCTTGACCGCGTTGGCGAGGTCGTTGATGTTGAGGACGGAGACGCCCTGCAACTCGCAGACTTTGTTGAGGTTGAAGTCGTTGGTGACGACTTTGGCCGAGATCTGTTTGGCGAGCTTGACCAGTTTGGAGTCGACTTCGGAGACGTCGTCAAAGTCGATTTCCATGATCTGAACTTTGATCTTGAGTTCTTTTTGGATCTTGTTCAGGATATCGAGACCGCGGCGGCCGCGGTTGCGTTTCAGGACGTCGGAGGAGTCGGCGATGTGCTGCAGTTCTTCGAGGACGAAGGACGGGATGATCAGCACGCCGTCGAGGAAGCCCGTTTTGACGATATCGGCGATCCGACCGTCGATGATGACGCTCGTGTCGAGCAGCTTGCCGTCACCCGGGCGGTTTTCGTTTTCTTTTTTCTTTTCTTTGCCGCCGAGACGGCCGGGGAAGACGTTCATCAGGTCTTCACGCTTGGTGAAGAAGAAACGATATCCCATGTAGCCAAGCAATACACTTGCGAAAAATTGCACGACCTTGCCTACCACCGGGATCAGCGAAATGGCAGGTGTCATCAAATATGCAATAATAAGACCGGCAATCATTCCGAACGCCCCTGCAAGAACATCAGGGAACGGAGTCTTCAGAAGCTTTTCTTCAAACCAACGGATGACGCTCACCACATAATCGACGATCCAAGACGTTGCCAAGATAAACAGCGAACCGCCCAACACCGCTCCGAATACTGGATGGATGAAGGGGTTCGAATCGAGCCGTATCCAAGAGAACAGATCGGGAGCAAACTGATAGCCAAGCACGATCCCGATCACTGCAAAGAACAAGTGGACGATTCTCTTCAACACAAGAATGGTCACCTCCTACGTATCATTATAGACAATGAGACGGGCTCAGAAACGTGCCCTGTGCCATTGTCATACACTTTTAATAAAAAGAAAGACGTCACGAGGACGCCTTCTTCGAGAGCCTGTCAAACAGTTGCTCCAATTCCTCTTCGTCCGTCGAGCCAACCAACACCAGTTCACTGACCAAGATCTGTTTGGCTGTGTCGAGCATTTTCCGCTCGCCGGCCGATAAGCCTTTTTCACGTTCGAGATAGAGCAGCTCGCCGACTACGCCGGCGACTTCGTAGATGTCGCCGCCTTTGATCTTGTCGAGGTTGTCGCGGTACCTTTTGTTCCACGCCTCTGTCATGCGCTCTTTCTGGTCGCGCAGGATATCAAGCACCTGTTCGACCTCTTGGCTCGGAATCACTTCACGAATGCCAAGGTTTGTCACCTTGCGTACCGGGATCATGACTCGCATTTCGCCAAAAGGCATCCTCATGATATAATACCGCTCCAGTTCGCCGAGAATTTCACGTTCCTCAATCGATTCGATCACACCCGCTCCGTGCATCGGGTAGACCACCCGATCGCCGATGCTGAACACTTGGCGACACCCCCAGTCGTGGTGGCAATCTCTCCATTAAGAATAGCACACAGAACGGTGTCAGTCAATTTGAAATAAATATCTTAGCACAACTAGACATTATTCGTCAACAACTAGTAGAATGTGTCGAAAAAAGCCGCCAACTTTTGCAGGGTTGGCGGCTTTCTCAGGTCGATTTATTTGATGACTTCTTCGAGCGGTTCGTAGTCGTCATCGTCTGCTGGGTTTCGTTTCCTAGCTTTTTTTCCTTTTTTTTTAAACACGCCGTACAGCGCGTAGAAGGCCAAAGGCAGGAAGATCAGACGGTTGACCATCTGCGGGTAGTACAGGAACACGACCAACACGAAGATCAGGATCGCCGGCACGACATAGTAGGTGGAGCGCGGAATCCCGACTTTTTTGAAGTTCGGGTATTTGATGTTCGAGACCATCAGGTAGGCCAGGAACAGCATGAACAGCGGCAAGGTGATCTTGGGGCTTGGCATCAACTCGTTGTAGAGCGCCAGCGTCGCTAGCACCCCGCCCGCTGCGGTGATCGGCAGGCCGATGAAGTAGTTGGTGGAGCCGGTAGCGACGTTGAAGCGCGCCAGTCGCAGCGCGCCGCAGATCGGGAAGATCGCGGTGATCACCGTGCCGACCCAGCCGAGCTCGTGCAGGACGACCCCGTACATGATAAATGCCGGTGCCACCCCGAACGAGATGACGTCCGACAGAGAGTCGAGCTCTTTGCCAAATTCGCTCTGCGCGTTCAAGGCGCGTGCCACGCGGCCGTCGAGGCCGTCGAGCAGCATGCCGATGATGACGAGGAGAGCCGCCCACTCAAATTTGGATTGAAACGCAACGATGATAGATATGATGCCCAAGAACAAGTTGCCTACGGTAAACAGGCTTGGTAACGCACGACGTACTAACATTAGGCAGTACCTCCCTTTTCACGGAATACCTGCGCAAAGGACAGCAGCGCAGGCCGTCCCTTTCCCCCAAGTACATCGCTTAGATATGCCGGTCGATAAATACTTGCTCCGAGATCCGCTTCATGCCTTCTTTGATCGCCCGCGCACGCACTTCACCGATGCCTTCGACATCGTCGAGTTCATCGATGGAAGCGGAGAGGACGTTCGGCAGAGACTCGAACCGATCCACAAGATTTTCGATCACAGGTTGCGGCAAGCGCGGAATCTTGCTGAGAATCCGATAGCCGCGAGACGAAACAGGTTCTTCGGTGATATTAATATTCCCCGCGTACCCGAGAACTCTCACCAACTGGTTGCTTTCCAGCAATTCATCAGCGGAGAGCGAGTGCAACTCCGTCAGAATGTGGTGCGGCGTGGCATCGACCGAATCTTTGCAATAGTCCTTGACCAAAAGGTATGCCTCTTCGTCTACCTTTGAGACCAATTCCTCCAATTGCATCGAGATCAGGCGGCCTTCGGTGCCGAGCTCGGTGATATAGCGGCGAATCTCCGACTTGATGCGCAGCACCATCTCAAAGCGTTGGATCACCATCGCCACTTCGTGCAAGGTGACCATCTCCTCAAATTCGAGGGCGGAGAGGTTGGTGAGCGCTTGGTCGAGGACCGATTTGTATTTTTCCAGCGTGTTGATCGCCTGGTTGGCTTTCGTCAGGATCACGCCGATGTCTTTCAGCGTGTAGCGGAAATTGGACTGATAGAGCGTGATCACATCGCGGCGCTGCGAGATGCAGACGACGATGTGTCCCGTTTGCTTGGCCACGCGCTCCGCCGTCCGGTGCCGGGTCCCGGTCTCAAAGGACGGGATCGACGGGTCGGGATTGAGCTGCGTATTGGCGGCGAGGATGCGCTTGCCGTCTTCGGACAGGATGATCGCCCCGTCCATCTTTGCCAGTTCATAGAGCGATGCCGGCGAAAACTCGCAATTGATCGTGAAGCCGCCGTCGACGATCTCCATCACCTGCGCCGAGTTGCCGATCACGATCAGCGCGCCTGTCTTCGCCCGCTGCACGTTCTCCAAGCCGTCACGCAACGGAGTGCCCGGTGCGATCAAGCGGAGGATCTTGTTGATCAGGTTTTCTTTTTTGATATCGTCTCTCATACCCGTCATCCCCCTAATGCTACTTGGAACGCCTCCTGGACCGTCTCGACTCCGATGACTTCAATGTCTCCCGGGGGCTGCCAGCCGCGCAGATTTTTCGTCGGCACGATCACGCGGGTAAAGCCGAGCTTCATCGCTTCCCGCACCCGCTGCTCGATTCGGGACACGCCGCGCACTTCACCTGTCAAACCGACCTCTCCAATGTATACGTCGGTCGGTCGCATGAGTTGCTCACGAAAACTGGAAGCCAGCGCAAGCGCGATGCCAAGGTCGACGGCGGGCTCATCGACCCGCACGCCGCCTGCGACGTTGACGTAGGCGTCCTGCGATTGCAGGTACAGCCCCATCCGCTTCTCCAAGACCGCCATGATCAGGGAGACCCGGTTGTGATCGAGTCCGGTGCCCATCCGTCGCGGCGTGCCGTAAGAGGACGGCGTGACAAGCGCTTGAATCTCAAGCAAGACCGGTCGCGTGCCTTCCATGCTGGCCACGACGCAAGAGCCGGCCACCCCGTGCGGGCGTTCGGACAGAAACAGTTCAGAAGGATTGGTCACTTCCTCAAGCCCGCCCTCGCGCATTTCGAAGATGCCGATCTCGTTGGTCGAGCCGAAGCGGTTTTTGACAGCCCGCAGAATGCGGTAGGTATTGTGACGCTCGCCTTCAAAGTACAAGACGGCGTCGACCATGTGTTCCAACATTCTAGGACCTGCAATCGCGCCCTCCTTCGTCACGTGTCCGACGATGAAGGTGGCGATGTTCAGCGATTTGGCGATGCGCAGCAGGAACGCAGTGCATTCGCGCACCTGCCCGACGCTGCCCGGTGCGGACTGCAAGCCCGGGCGGTACACCGTTTGTATCGAGTCGACGATCAGGAAGTTCGGATTGACCAGTTTGATATGCGCCTCGATCCGCTCAAGGTCAGTCTCGGGCAGGATGTAGAGGTTATCAGAGAGAGCGCCCAGACGATCCGCCCGCAGTTTGATCTGCTTGGCCGATTCCTCGCCGGAGACGTAGAGCATGCGCAGGCCTTGTTTGGCGATGGCATGCGCGGTCTGCAGCAGCAGGGTCGATTTGCCGATGCCGGGGTCCCCCCCGACCAGCACGAGCGATCCGGCGACGATACCGCCGCCCAAGACGCGGTCAAATTCACTGGTTCCGCTGTGTTGCCGAACTTCTTCCACAGTATTGATCTCGGTGATCTTGCTCGGTTTGGAAGGTTCCGTCTGCAGGTGATGCAATTCGCCGTGCGCAGATGGCTTGCTCGTTGTCGCGACCTCTTCCACCATGGTGTTCCATTGGCCGCATCCCGGACATTTGCCCATCCATTTCGGGCTTTCATACCCACAGTCTTGGCACACAAATTTTGATTTATACTTAGCCATGATCGTCCCTTTCGCCCATGAGTTTTCAAAAGGTTCCATTCTCCATCATACAGCAAAAAACCCGGTTCGCCAAGGAACCGGGTTTATTTGATTACGCTTCCTGCGCTTCTTTCGTGCCGAGATTTTTCACCACGAGCTTGCCTTCTTCGGAGTCGATCTGGACGAGATCGCCCTTTTTGACCTGTCCGGAAAGCAGTGCTTCGGAGAGTTGATCTTCGATGTGGCGTTGGATCGCCCGCTTGAGCGGACGCGCGCCGTACTGCGGATCGTAGCCCTCTTTGGCGAGGAACGTTTTGGCTTCTTCCGACAAGGTGAAGTGGATGTCGTTTTCGCGCAGGCGCTTTTTGAGATCTTCGCTCATCAGGTCGACGATCTCGCGGATGTGCGCCTCTTCGAGCTGATGGAAGACGATGATGTCGTCGATGCGGTTGAGGAACTCCGGACGGAACTGCTTTTTCAGTTCTTCCATCACACGGTCCTTCATGTCGGTATACTCCGCTTCCTTGCCCGCGGTGAAGCCGAGCGCCGCTTTGCGCAGTTGGGACGCGCCGACGTTGGACGTCATGATGATGACGGTGTTGCGGAAGTCGACGGTGCGGCCTTTGGAGTCGGTCAGGCGGCCGTCATCGAGGACTTGCAGCAAGATGTTGAACACTTCAGGGTGCGCTTTCTCGATCTCGTCGAACAGAATGACCGAGTACGGCTTGCGACGGATCTTTTCGGTGAGCTGTCCGCCTTCTTCATAGCCGACGTATCCCGGAGGCGCGCCGACGAGACGGGCGGTGGAATGACGCTCGCCGTACTCCGACATGTCGATGCGCACCATCGCGTTTTCATCGCCGAACAAGGACTCGGCCAGCGCGCGGGCCAGCTCCGTTTTGCCGACGCCGGTCGGGCCGAGGAAGATGAAGGAGCCGACCGGACGCTTCGGATCTTTCAGACCCGCTCTGGCACGGCGGATCGAACGGGAGATCGATTTGACCGCTTCGTCCTGGCCGATGACGCGCTCGTGCAGGATGTTCTCCATGTTCAGGAGACGCTCCGACTCTTCTTCCGCCAATTTCTTGACCGGGATGCCGGTCCAGGAGCCGACGATATCGGCGATGTCTTCGCCGGTGACAACCGAGTCTTTTTTCACCTGCGTTTGCTGCCATTCAGACTTGCGATTTTCCAGCTCTTCGCGGATCTTTTGTTCGGTGTCGCGCAGAGAGGCCGCTTTTTCAAACTCCTGCGATTGGACAGCCGATTCTTTTTCACCGCGAATCTCTTCGAGCTTTTCTTCCAGCTCTTTGAGGTTTGGCGGCTGGGTGTAAGTGCGCAGGCGCACGCGGGATGCCGCTTCGTCGATCAGGTCGATCGCTTTGTCGGGCAGGAAGCGGTCGGTGATGTAGCGGTCGGACAGTTTGACTGCCGCATCAATCGCCTCGTCAAGGATCTTGACACGGTGATGCGCTTCGTAGCGGTCGCGCAGGCCGTGCAGGATCTGAACGGCTTCTTCCGGCGACGGTTGGTCGACGGTGATTGGCTGGAAACGGCGTTCGAGCGCGGCATCCTTTTCGATGTGCTTGCGATACTCGTCGAGCGTGGTCGCGCCGATGCATTGCAGTTCGCCGCGAGCAAGCGCCGGCTTGAGGATGTTCGACGCGTCGATGGCGCCTTCCGCGCCGCCTGCTCCGATCAACGTGTGCAGTTCATCGATGAAGAGGATGATGTTGCCCGCTTGACGGATCTCATCCATGATCTTTTTCAGACGATCCTCAAACTCACCGCGATACTTGGTGCCGGCGACGACGGTGCCCATGTCGAGCACCATGACGCGCTTGTTGCGCAGGGTCTCCGGGATCTCGTTGTCGACGATCTTTTGCGCGAGGCCTTCCGCGATGGCCGTTTTGCCAACGCCCGGCTCGCCGATCAGCACCGGGTTGTTCTTGGTGCGGCGGGAGAGGACTTGGATGACGCGCTCGATCTCTTTGGAGCGGCCGATGACCGGATCGAGCTTTTGATCGCGTGCGTATTGGGTCAGGTCGCGGGCCAGCGAGTCGAGAGTCGGCGTGTTGGCCGACTGCGCGTTTTCTTGGTGCGACTCATGCGCGTCGCCGCCGAGCAGTTGCAACACTTGCTGACGGGCTTTGTTCAGCGAGACGCCGAGGTTGGCCAGCACGCGGGCTGCCACGCCTTCGCCTTCGCGGATCAGGCCGAGCAGGATGTGCTCGGTGCCGACGTAGTTATGTCCGAGCTTGCGCGCTTCGTCGATGGAGAGTTCAATGACTTTTTTGGCGCGCGGGGTGTAGGCCATGCCGCCTTGTTGCCCCGGTCCGCGGCCGATGATCTTTTCCACTTCTTTTTGAACTTTGTCACTGGAGAGCCCGAGCGAAACCAGTGATTTCGCAGCGATTCCTTCCCCTTCGCGCACGAGGCCGAGGAGAATATGTTCGGTACCGACCCCGGAGTGGCCGAGGCGATTGGCTTCTTCCTGCGCCAGTGCCAGTACTTTCTGTGCTCGTTCCGTAAAACGTCCAAACATCATGGTTCACACCTCCAAGTAATGAATCTTATTCCATCAGTTCTCTGCGATATGACCTGGATATCAGATATGACCTTGATCCATGCGCAACCGCTCGCGAACGAGATCGGCGCGCCGCCAGTCACGCTCCCCCGGTGCCAATTCGGTGCCGGAGTATTTTTGCATGAAGGCCGGTTGGGTCATGACCATCAGCTCTTTTAAAATATTTTGCGACACACCTTTGATGACGCCCAGATCGATGCCAAGGCGCACGTCCGACAGCCGCTGCATCGACTCGCGGGAGTCCAATCGCCTCGCGTAGGCGAGGATGCCGAACGAGCGGGCGATGCGGTCCTCGATCACTTCCCGATTTTCTTCCATCAGGAACTGACGGGCTTGCTGCTCGTGCTCGATGATCTTGCGGGCCACCGATTCGAGGCTCTGGATGATCTCCTCTTCCGACTGGCCGAGCGTGATCTGGTTGGAGAGCTGGAACAGATTGCCCACCGCGTCGGTGCCTTCACCGTGCACGCCGCGCACCACGAGGCCGACTTGACCCAGTGCGGAGAGCACGCGGTTGATCTGCTGCGTGACGACGAGGGCTGGCAGATGCAGCATCACCGAGGCGCGGATGCCGGTGCCGACGTTGGTCGGGCAGGCGGTGAGATAGCCGTATTTTTCATCAAAGGCGTAGTTGAGTTTGGCTTCCAGCAGGTCGTCGATGGTGGTCGCCAGCTCCCACGCCGCACCCAGTTGCAGTCCTGGCATCAGGACTTGCAGGCGCAGGTGGTCTTCTTCGTTGATCATGATCGACACCGCTTCGTCATCGCGTAAGGCGACGGCGCTGCGGCGGGCGTGTTCGACGAGAGACGAGGAGATCAGGTATTTTTCCACCAACGCCTGCCGATCGACGTGCGGGACGTTCATCAGGGGGATGATCTCATAGGAGCCGCCCGACTTCTCCTGAAACTCCGGCGAAAAGACCGCGTCCGCCACACGGCGGGTGATCTCTTCGGCTTGCGAGTCGTTCATCAGGATCGGAAACGGGAGATCGCTGAGGTTGCGCGCGATGCGGATGCGGGTGGAGATCACGATGTCCGAGTGCGGACCGTCTTCCCGCATCCACCGGCTTGCGTCGTGAAGGAAATCTTGCACCGCCATGCCTTACATCCCCCCCTGTTCGATCTGACCTTCCATCTCGCGGATGCGATCGCGAATGACCGCCGCTTCTTCAAATTGCTCCAGCGAGATCTTTTCTTGCATGTCCTGTCTGAGCCTTGCCAGTTGCTGGCGAAGTTTGATCACACCACCGGTGCGACGGGGAAATTTCCCTGTGTGCGTGGTGGCCCCGCCGTGGATGCGGCGCAGCATCGGTTCCAATTTGCCGGAAAAATGCTTGTAGCAATCCGCACAGCCGAAGCGGCCGACTTGGACAAATTGTTGATAGCCGAGTCCGCAGGTCTCGCAGCGCACAGGAGCGGATGCTTGCCCTTGTTGCCCGGGGGCTCCAAAGCCCGGCATCCCGGTTTGCTCAAATCCGAGCAGACCGCTCAACAGATTATGAAAAGAGAATCCGCCCGCGTTGCCTTTCATCATGAAATCGCCCGTATCGCGGGCGCAGGCGTCGCAGAGATGATACTCCGTCTTCTCTTGGTTGATGATCTTGGTGAAGTGGACGGTCGCGTCCCTTTGGTTGCATTCCTGGCACAGCATGGTGCTCTCCCCTTTCCAAGAAAACCTGTTACCCCTTGAGGATGGCGACGAGCATAGCCGACAAATGACTGGCCCGCACCTGATCGCGCACGCCCGGCGGGAGTGCGAGGATATCGCTGCAGACAACAGCTCGCATCATCAGCGCCTCGCGAGTCGAGATCACCTGCTCCTCGAGCAATCGATGGATAAATCCCTCGGCCTCGCGCGACGTGAGCGACGAACCGATGATGTCGAGGATCGTGCGGTGCAGGCTTTTGTTGCGGTCCAATCCGACTTTGGTGATTCGGATGTAGCCGCCGCCGCCGCGTTTGGATTCGACGATGTAACCTTTTTCCACGGTGAACCGGGTGCTGATCACGTAATTGATCTGGGAGGGCACACATTGAAACTCGTCCGCCAACTCACTGCGTTTGATTTCGACGACGCCTTGCGAGTTGGTGAGGATCTGTTTTAAATGTTGTTCGATGATGTCGGAGATATTGCGCATAGTGCCCGTATCCTCCCTCCTCCGTCGATCCATCTGACTTTGACTAATATTGACCTTTTGATTTTATTATATTCACTTCATGGGAAAAGACCAAGAGCTATCTGTTCCCCACTGTGCCCATTTGTCTGAAAATTATTCGTTTGTCGGGACATATCTTCGTTTTTCTTGACCATTCTTGATCTTTCGGATTGACCTTATCTGACCAATTGATCGAGAATGTCAGAGAGTTCGTCAAAGGACTTGATTTTGACGGTAGCTTGAGCGAGTTCGTCCTCCCCGGCAAAACCAAAGTCGCAACCGACCGTCGGGATGCGATTGTCGATGCCCGCCGTGATGTCCGATTTGCGGTCGCCGACCATGACAGCCTGCGCGTTGATCAAGTCGTGGTCTCGCAGCAGGATGGCGAGGAGGTCGGACTTTTTCTCCGTTTTGTAGGCACCGGCTGCGTAACATTGCGTAAAGAGCGAGCAGATGCCGGTGGTTTTCAGCACGGTGTCGACGTAGCGCTTTTCACCGTTGGAGCAGACGAAGAGGGGGATGTTGCGGTTATGCAGAGAGGTGAGGACTTTGCGCACGCCTTTGTAGAGGCGGCCTTCGCCCTCTTTCATCAGGGCGATCTCGTGATGGGCGAGCATCTCGTTGGCGCGGTCGCGTACGTTCATGTCGGCGTCCGGGAGCAGGGTCTCCCACAACTCCGGGATGGTCATGCCAAAACAGGAGAGGATCCGGTCTTCGGAAGGGGTCTCGCCGTCGTATAAACTTTCGTTGCGCAGGTCTTCAAAGGTGCGGCGAAATGCCGGAACGGCGACCCGCTCCGTTTGGTAGAGGGTACCGTCGACGTCGAAGATGACAGCTTGTATGGGATGGGTTGCGTTCATGTTTCACCCGGCCTTCCTCGGAAATGTGAGCAGTATTCTTGACGTTCTCAGGGTATACCAATTATGATTCTTTTTTAAGGGTACACAAAGGCATTGCGGCTTATGCCGTGTCCGGCAGAGAAGGGAAGAGACGGAAAATGGCTTCGAATAAATATGAAGAGATCGCCCAAGCAGCGGTAAAACTTTTTGAACGCAAAGGGTATCACGCGACATCGGTACAGGATATCGCCGATGAAGTCGGGTTGCAAAAAGGGTCTCTCTATCACTACATCTCCAGCAAGGAAGATCTGCTGATGCAATTGGCGCATCGCTCGATCAGCGACTTCAACGCCAAGATGGAGCGACTGCTGGAAGATCAGGCGCTGACCAATCGCGAGCGTTTGTTGCAAGCGTTGGAAAATCATCTGCATGTGGTCACGACACACCAGTCGCTCACGACGGTGTTGCTGCGCGAGGCATTTTCGTTGAAGGAAGAGCCGCAGAAGGTGATTCAGGAACTGAGCGACAAGTATCTCAATCTGTGGACGCGCATGCTGGAGGAAGGGGTCGCGGCGGGAGAGTTCCGCCCGGTCAATGCACGGGTGACGGCGCTGGCGATCCTGGGGTCGTGCAACTGGGCGTACCGCTGGTATAAGGAAGGCGGCAAGTTGACGGCCGAGCAGATCGCAGGGTTGTTTGCGGATCTGTTCTTGGACGGGATGACGAAAGAACAGTAGGTATTTGTAAAAAGGCTGTCGACGAAGTACTCGTCGACAGCCTTTTTTGTGTGTTGATTAGTTGATGGTGTAGACTGCGAAGCCGGTGAAGTCGGTGTTTGCATAGGAGGTGTTGGAATAGCCCGGATCGTTGCAAGCGAAGATCAGGCCGCCGTTGTGGCCGGTCAAGAGCACCCAGTGAGCGCCGCCGCGGACTTGAGCGATGATCGCTTTGTTGCCTGCGTCCAGGTAGGAGCGCAGGGTAGCCGAGGACAGGGAGCCCGAAGTAGAGGTACCGCCGTAGTAACGACCTTGGAAGGTGATACGGGAGGAGTTCAATTTCGGAACTGCGCCCCAGACGAGGTTGTCGCCGGAGTAGCCGCCGTTGCCTTTCAGCCAGGTGTTGAAGTTTTTCGGGGTGGTGGTGGCGCCGCTGATGGTGATGCCTTTATGAGCCAGTGCCATCGCAACGGAGGTGATGACGCAGCCTTCGGAACCGATGGTGCCGCCGCCGCCCATCAGGTCGGCCGACCAGCGAGAATCGGTTTGTTTATAGAGCGGAGCGACGAAGTTTGCTTCTGCTGCCGGAGTTTGGGTCATACCCGGAACTGCTACCGCGCCGGTGACCAGTGCGGTGGTGAGTACGAGGGAGGTCAGAGCTTTTTTGATCATGGATGATCTCTCCTTAAGTGTTTGTTTTTAGTATGAATCTTGATTTTAATATACCATGTTGTATATAGTTTTACAATGCTCATTTTTACTATTCTGCCTAATTAGATCATATTTCCCTATAATAATAAAAAACCGTTGACGAGAGGATCCCGTCAACAGTCTCTTTCTTCTATTAGTTGATCGTGTAGACTGCGAAGCCGGTGAAGTTGCTCGTGGTGTAATAGGTGGAGGAGTAGCCCGGATCGTTGCAGTAGAAGGTGGTGCCGCCGTTGTGGCTCTTCAGCAATACCCAGTGCGAGCCGCTGCGAACTTGTGCGATAACCGCTTTGTTGCCTGCATCGAGGTAGCTGCGCAGAGTCGAAGCGGAGAGAGAGGTACCGCCGGTGTAACGACCTTGGAAGGTGATGCGGGAGCTGAGCTTCGGTACCGCGCCCCAGACGAGCAGGTCGCCGGAGTAACCGCCGTTGCCTTTCAGCCAGGTGTTGAAGTTTTTCGGGGTGGTGGTGGCGCCGCTGATGGTGATGCCTTTGTGAGCCAGTGCCATTGCGACAGAGGTGATGACGCAGCCCTCTGCACCGATGGTACCACCACCGCCCATCAGGTCTGCAGACCAACGGGAGTCGGTTTGTTTGTAAAGAGGTGCATTGAATGCTGCTTCTGCTACCGGAGCTTGGGTAAGGCCTGGAACTGCTACCGCGCCGGTGACGAGTGCAGTCGTGAGGACTGCGGAGGTGATGATTTTTTTGAACATAGATAATTCCCCCTGTAATTTATTTTCGTGAATATACCTTTATTATAATGGATTATCTTGTTATGTTCAATAGTCAGTTATATATAATTTTTGTTAACAATCAACTAAGGTTGTATCGCTTATTAGACAAGTGTTTTGAATAACGATAAAAAGACCCGATCCGGGTTTGGATCGGGTCTTTCATTTGCGAAATAACAAAACGCCCCGCGACGACCTACTCTCCCAGGACCCTGCGGTCCAAGTACCATCGGCGCTGGAGAGCTTAACTTCCGTGTTCGGGATGGGAACGGGTGTGACCTCTCCGCTATTGTCACGAGACGTTTTTTTGCTTTGAGTGCTGCTGGGTGGTCCGAGCGGCCGGGGTATCCCTTGCCCCGCTCAAACACGTTTTGGCAAAACCGGCCAAAACAACTCGCTCCTCCAAGGGACACCCCAACCGCTCGGGCGGGCGTCAGGTGCAGGACGGGTTGGTTTGGGAGTTTGGTGTTCCCTGAAAACTGGATGCGAATGTTAGATGAGTTAGGCTGACGCCTATTTTTAGGATAAGCCCTCGACCTATTAGTACTGGTCAGCTGAACGCCTCACGGCGCGTACACCTCCAGCCTATCAACCTTGTCGTCTACAAGGGGTCTTACCACGTTAACCGTGTGGGAAGTCTTATCTTGAGGTGGGCTTCGCGCTTAGATGCTTTCAGCGCTTATCCCTTCCCGACATAGCTACCCAGCGATGCGGTTGGCACCACAACTGGGACACCAGCGGTCGGTTCATC
>NZ_JAPMLT010000017.1 GCF_026410385.1 Tumebacillus lacus | reverse complement strand
ATACAGTGGCACATCATTCAGAGGCGTCCTTTTCCTTTTCTAGGATATGTACGGTGGTCATTATATCCGTCAATCTTTGGACAGGCAATAGCGTCAGCTTTTGGGCATTTAGCATCGGCCGCAACACATAACCCAGACTGCCTCTTTCTTTTTGAACGACTTCCCGTCAGGATGTGGTACTCTGAACATACACACCATCACCAAAAAGGAGCGTTTCCCCCTCATGACCACGCCACTCATCCGCCCGGCACTGGAAACTGATCTGCCCTTTATCCTCGATATCTACAACGAAGCCATCGCCCGCACCGTCGCCACGTTCGATACCGAACCGCGCACGATGGAGCGGCAACAACAGTGGTGGGCGGCACATCAATCGCCTCGTCATCCGGTCTTGGTGGCGGAGGTGGACGGGGCGGTCGTCGGCTGGGCGTCGCTGTCTCGCTGGTCGGACAAGGCCGCGTATGACGGTACCGCCGAGATCTCTTTCTACGTCTACGAGTCGCAGCGGGGCAAAGGGCTCGGCAAACTCCTGCTGCACGCCATCTTGAAAGCCGGACAAAAAGGCGGTCTGCACACCGTCCTCGCCCTGATCACCGCCGGGAACGAAGTTTCGCTCGCCTTGCACGAGCGGCTGGGCTTTGTCCACGTCGGGAAGATGCAGGAGGTCGGGATCAAATTTGACCAGTTGCTCGACGTACACCTGTTGCAAAAGATCTACTCCAAATAAGCACGGCACATAAGCACGGAAAATAAAAAAGCCCCCGCTTCCCGGCACAGAGCCGAAGAAACGGGGGTTTTTTTATCCATGCACACTTACGGTTGCGTCTGCTTGCAATGCGCTTCCACAGCGGCGACAAAATCCTGGAACAGATGCAGCATCTGCCCGTCTTTGCGCCACATGTTTTCCGGGTGCCACTGCACGGCGACGAGGTACGGGCCCGTGCCGGCCGGACGCTCCACCGCTTCGATCACGCCGTCGTCGGCGACGCCGGAGACGACGAGGCCCGGCGCGACTTCGCGGATCGCTTGGTGGTGGTAGGTGTTGACGCGGATGCGGTCCGCGCCGTCAAAGATGCGAGAGAGGATCGTGCCGGGCGTCACCGTGACGTGGTGTGCGCCAAACCAGCGCGGGGCTCTCTGATCGTGTTGCACCAGTTCGCCCTGATACTGGCTCGGCAGATCTTGATAGATCGTGCCGCCAAGCAGGATGTTGATGATCTGCGCGCCCCGGCAGATGCCGAACACCGGCTTGCCCTGACGTTGCATCTCATCGAAGAGGATCGACTCCAGAGTATCGCGCTCCGGCGACACGTTGCCGTTGGCCGGGTGCGGCTCTTCGCCGAACAGGATCGGGTCCATGTCCGGACCGCCGCTGAGCAGCAGACCGTCGAGACGGTGAGCCAGCGCGCGGATCTCCTCTTCCTCTTCCAGATAAGGAATGACGACAGGCGCCGCACCGGCTTTTGCCAGCCCGTTCGTGTAGCCTTCACCCGCAAAGACGCCGTCCACATCTCTCGAATAGGGGTGCAGATACCCCGTCACACCGATGATCGGTCTCATCGGACAGTCGCCTCCTTCCACGCCTTCTCTTGTCTTTATTTTATGAGGAGTACCTCCTCATTGGTGAGCCGTTTGCGCGAACTACTCCGCCCAAGCGTTGAGGTAGCGCTCTTGCTCTTCGGAGAGCTTGTCGATGCCGACGTTCCAGGTCTTCAGACGCAGGTTCGCGACGTACGAGTCGATCTCAGCCGGCACGGAGTACACGTGGTTCTCCAAAGACGCGCCTTGCTCCATCACGTGGCGCAGACCCAGCGCTTGCAGCGCGAAGGTCATGTCCATGACTTCCGCCGGGTGGCCGTCGCCCGCAGCGAGGTTGACGAGGCGACCGTCGCCGAGCAGGAAGACACGTCGGCCGTCGGTGTAGGTGAACTCTTCGATGTTTTTGCGCACGGTGCGCACATTGCCGTTCGACAGCTCGTGCAGAGCCGGTTTGGAGATCTCCACGTCGAAGTGACCGGCGTTGGAGAGGATCGCGCCGTCCTTGATGTTTGCCAGCGCTTCCTTGCCGATGACGTCCTTGTTGCCGGTGACGGTGACGAAGAAGTCGCCGTGTTTCGCCGCTTCGGCGATCGGCATCACTTCATGGCCGTCCATGATCGCTTCGACCGCCTTGATCGGGTCGATCTCGGTGACGATGACGCGAGCGCCGAGGCCCTTCGCGCGCATCGCGACACCCTTGCCGCACCAGCCGTAGCCGACGACGACAGCCGTCTTGCCGGACACGACGAGGTTGGTGGTGCGCATGATGCCGTCCCACACCGATTGGCCGGTGCCGTAGCGGTTGTCGAACAGGTATTTGCAAAACGCGTCGTTGACCGCGATCATCGGGAACGACAGCTTGCCTTCCGCGTCGAGCGACTTCAGGCGCAGGATGCCCGTGGTGGTCTCTTCGCAGCCGCCGATGATCTTTTTCAGTTGGTCAGCGCGCTTCGGATCGCTGTGCAACGTGGAGACGAGGTCGCCGCCGTCGTCGATGATCAGGTCCGGATCGAAGTCCAGCGCTTTGTTGATATGTTGATGGTACTCCGCTTCGGAGCAGCCGTGGATCGCGTAAGCCGTCACGCCGTTTTTGACCAGCGCTGCCACGACGTCGTCCTGCGTGGACAGCACGTTCGACGCGCAGACCGCGACTTCCGCACCGCCTGCTTGCACAGCCAGCGCGAGGTACGCGGTTTTCGCTTCCAAGTGCAGGCAGATGATGACGCGCTTGCCTTTGAACGGTTGGGTGCGCTCGAAATCAGCCTTGATCTCGTTGAGCAGCGGCATGTGTTGCGCCACCCAGTCGATTTTCAGTTGGCCTTCCGGAGCCAATTTGATGTCGGCAATGATCGAATCTTGAATTGCAGTGGACATGGAATCACCTCTACAAGAATTATTTACACAATAAAAGACGGACAAGTCTCAAGCACGTGTCCATTATACAATAGATTGTCACAAAAAGGCAGACCAACCCGCTGAATCTGCAAGGTTGGTCTGCAAAATGTCTATTTATTTGTTAACGCAGTCCGGCGCGATGCAAAATACGCGTGCCGACCTCATAGCCGGAGGAGAACGACAGCTCAGACAGCTGCCCGACACCTTGCACCCAGTCGCCTGCAAAGTAGGCGTTCTTGCAGGCGTGGAACTGCACCGGCATCAACTTCTGATCGTCCTCGACCTTGATCTCCTGCGCCGCAGCCCGCTCGGTGTACCGCTGGGCGGCCAATTGGTCTCTCCAGCCCGGCAGATGCTTGTCAAACAGCTTTTGAATCGACTCTTTGCGCATCTGCGCGTGCTCGCGGTCGCCGACCTCTTCGCTTTTCAGATAGGCGATCGCCTGGATCATCTGCCCACCCGGCGGCGTGCAGTTGGTGTACGCCGAGATGTCGGTCATGAACACGCGGGCTTCTTTGTCATAGATGTACGTATACGGCGTGTCGATTCGCTGCGTCAACCCGATATCGTACACGAGCACCGTGTTCGGGCGATAGAGCAGATACGGCGCAATCGACTCCTGCAGCCCCGTCTCGGCAAAGATCTTGCCGAGCTCCTTCGGCGGCACGGCGAACACAAACTCATCCGCCTCATACACCCCTTCACCAGTGCGCACCGCTCTCACGCGGCCCTCTTCAAACTCCACGCCTTCGATCTTCGCCTTGGTGACGATCTCCGAGCCGGACTCCTTGACCACGCGCTCCAGCTCTTTCACGAGGCTCTCCCAGCCGCCCGCGATGTAGGACACCGCTTTGTTGGTGGTGAACAGACGCTGATAATATTTGAAATACACCGTCGACGGGATGCGCTCCGGCTCTTGGGTGAAGAAGTTTGACGAAGCGAGCGTCAACATCAGCTCGATCACGTCTTCATGACGGCCCGATCTTTTCAGCCACTCGCCGATGGTCACACCTTCCTCACCGCGCTCCAGCCAGCATACCGTCTTGACGATGTCGAGCGCAAAGCGCGCCTTGAGCGAGCCCTTCGGCAAAACTTTGGTCTTGTACAGGCCTTCCAGCGTCGCCGGCATCTCCGTCATTTCGTCGCCCAGATCGTAGCGAGCTTTTTTCGGATCGAAATCCGCCCAGCCGATATCGAGGCCGAGCTCGCGTTCCAATTTGCGAATATAGGACGAATCCCGCGCATAGATCGCGTGCGCTCCAAAGTTGAAATCAAACCCTTTCAGCGGAATCGTCACCGCCCGCCCGCCGAGCTTCGGCGCTTTTTCCAGCAGGGTGACGTGCACCCCGCTCTTTGCCAATCTCGCCGCCACACTCAAACCGGCCAAGCCCCCGCCTACTACAACCGTCCGCTTTGTGAACATCCCATCGTCCTCCACTCACAAAAATTTATATACCGCGATACCGCGATTATTAATGAACTCAGTCCATCTCTTGTACTCAGTACATTATTATTGCAGGTCTACCTACTTTGTGTCCAGTCCTTTTTGCGGTAAAATAGTCGAGGGGAGCCAGAACCAGAGGAGGTACCGTGATGACCACACGCCGTGAACGCAAAAAACGCGAAACGCGGAGCAAGATCTTTCACACCGCGATGAAATTGTTTCAAGAGCGGGGCTTTGACACGACCACCATCGACATGATCGCCGAGATGGCCGACGTCGCCCGCGGCACCGTCTTTCTGCATTTTCCGTCCAAAGAGGCGATCCTCGCCCACTGGGGTCACGACCGGATCGAAGACATCGGGGAGCGGCGCGACGAGTGGGACCTCGAGGACCTGTCCTGCGAGCAAAAGATCATGATCATCTTCCGGATGTCGCTGGAGAAAAACCGCGAGTACTTCGACCTTGCCAAAGTATGGGTCAAATACACGCTTCTTAGCCAGCACGCCATCGTCCACGATCATACGCTCCGCAGCCTGTTCGCCGACATACTGGAAGCCGGCCAAGACCACGGCCAGTTGCACGCATCGATCGACCCGATCATCGCCGGCTCCATGCTGGAAAACATTTACTTGCACGCCGTCTACGATTGGGTGCTCGCCGAAGGGAACTGGCCGGTCGAAGAGATCTTGCAGACCAAAATCCACTACCTCTTCAACGGCCTCAACCACAACCGGTAGCCACAAAAAAGGAACTGTTTCTCTGTACACGCCCGCGCGTGCAGAGAAACAGTTCCTTTTTTAATGCGCGACGACCCGGTTGCGCCCGCCCCGCTTGGCCGCGTACAGACGCTCGTCCGCCACGCCGACCAGCGTTTGCGCAGGCGTCAATTCGCTCTGTGTCGCCACCCCGGCCGAGACGGTCACCGTCAGGCGCACCTCCGTGCCGTGCAGACCCGTGTCGTCGCAAGGCTCCACGCAGATCTCCGCCCCATCGACCGCTCGGCGAATGCGCTCGGTGATCTCCACCGCCGTCTGCTTGCCCAGGTGCGGGAAGATCACCAAAAACTCCTCGCCGCCATACCGCCCGACCATATCGCTCGACCGCACCTGCCGCCTGATCCGGGCCGCCACCTCGCGCAGCACCGCATCGCCGATCTCATGTCCGTAAGTGTCGTTGACCCGCTTGAAAAAATCGATGTCGATCATCGCCACCGACAGCTCGCCGCCCGCCCGTATCGCCTCCGCCGTGCGGGCCTGCAAAAAGTGATCCAACGCCCGCCGATTGCTCAGGTCGGTCAAAAAATCCCGCTCCGCCACCGTACGCCAGTTGTCTCGCATCTGCGACTCCTTCGCCAGCGCCCGATAGAGAAATCCAAGGCCGACCGCAGCCGTCACATTGACCGTAAACAAGGCCAGTCCGTATTCGGTCAAAAATTTCCGCGTCGGGATCACGCCGATAAACGCCAGCACCAACACCGTCATGGCAGAGCCCAGCACGATCAACACCCCAACAGACACCGTCCGCGGGAACCGGCGCAGGATCAACCGTTCGATCAGCACCAGGGTCACCGTCGTGACGATCACATTGATCGAGCCGGACACAGCCGCCGCATTGACCCCGAACAAAAACCGCTCCAGCGCGATCAACCCCGCCGTCGCCAACGGCACATAAATCGGCAGGTTGCCGTTGAACGCGACCAGCAGGAACAGCGGCGCCATCCGCGTGTCCAAGATCGCGCCGTTCTCCATCGGATAGGAGAACATCATCGCGATCAATCCGACCAGCGCTTGTCCGACGATCATATAGAGGTGCTGGTAAGCAGGCGGGCGATCGGTCAGATAGCGGACGTAGAGATAATATTGAAAGTACACAAACGCGATCATCACTGACGCATTTGAGATCAAGGTCCCTGCAAATGTACCGGTCAACATGTCTTCCGCCCCCTTCCTACCCTCTCGCCGCTTGCTCCGACTTGCGCACCAACCGATTGCGGCGGTGCTCCAACTCGCGCAGTTCATGCTCCACCGCCAGCGAGCGCAACACCATCCGTCGCTCCTGTACCAAGGTGATCGTCTGCTCCGTCAAAGTCAAGGCGCTTCCGATGTCGCGCACCCGATGCTCATAGTACTTCGCCAACTCGATGCGCGGCGCAGTCTGCCACATCCCCGGCTCCGTCAGCAGTTCCTCCCAAAGCAACGCCGCTTTTTCATACTGTCCGAGCCGCTTGTGCAGTAACGACAGCTTCCACAGCGCCTCTCGCGCATAGTCGCCCGCCTCATCGATCTCCGAGACCCGCACGAGGCACGCCTCGGCAAACTCCCGCTGCGTCCACTCGTCATACCACCGCGACAGGCCAAACAGCTCCTCCGGATGTTCCGCCCGCACGAGCGGCTGTGCGACCAGCCCGCCGATGTGCGCCGACAGCGTCGTCAAGGTCAGGATGTCGTGAACGTTGTGCGTAAAAATACCTGCGAGCCTTCTTGCATCACCGTCCGTCTGATAAGCAAAATACAGCTCCGGCGCCATCTTCCCCGGCGTGTCATCGACGCGGGAAAAACCGAGCACCTCTGTCTCCAGTGTGATCAGTTTGGTGTTGCCGAGCACCTTTTTATACAAACGTCGCGCAGGCGGCAGCAGATCGAGATGCTGCGTCGGTTGCAACTCCAGCCGCTGCATCGTAAAGCGGGTCTCGAGCAACTTCCAGTCAAATCCCTTTCCGTTAAACGACACCGCCGCCCGGAACCGTTCGAGCAATTGCGAGATCGCCCACAGCATCGCCCGCTCTTCCCCGTACTGGCGCAGGAAATATTGCCGGACGACAAACTCGTCCTCTTCAAAATATCCGATCCCAAACAAAAAAATAAAACTCCCGGCTCCAGTCCCAAGTCCGGTCGTCTCCGTATCAAAAAAGCAGATCTCCGCCCAGTCGAGCGTCGCCGTCTCCTTGGCCTTGCACACTTTGTGCAACAGTTCCGGCTCCAGATGACGCGTCCGCGCCAACGGATAGTGCCCGTGCGACGTCAGCGCGTCAAACCGCACCTCGCGCAGATAGCAGCGGCCGTAGGGCGTCTCTTCCTCCCAGCCGGGCAACGCCGCTTCGAGCGCCGTCTCCGGCAGTTCCGACCGCGTCTCCACCTCGTCGATCAGCTCATCGAGCGTGGCGGCCACCTCGTCTTCACGGATGATCTCCTTTTTGTATCCTTTTAGACGGTCACGCAAGCTGCGCATGCGCTCCCTCCTCTCATCCGAGGAAGCGATTTCGACAAGGCTACCTCGTTTCCTCTTCGCAGTTTCTCCCAGCGGTTTCGAGCGTCAAAAAATCAAGCCCGTACTGCCGATACGTCCCCTTTTCAATCGTCGCCGCATCCGGCAGCGACTCCACCTGCGCCGTAAACTCCCGGCGCACCCGCTCCATGTCCAGCCCTTGATAATCGGCCGGCAGATTCGCGAGGATCTCATAGCAATACCCGTACAGTTTGCGCACGCCGTTGAGCAGCCCCTGTTCGATCTTAAACTGCGCCGTCGCCACCTGCACCATCGCTTTGTAATACGACTTGAGCGGCTCCTCCGACTCCGCCTTCCACGCCAGCTCAAACAACTCGTGGCATTCATAGAAATCCCGCTCTTCATTAAACAGCCGGACAAACTCCCTCGTCTGCCCGTTCATCCCGTTCCTCATAAAAGGACCCTCCCCCAGCCGATACTACTGGCAAAACGAGGAGGTGCCACGCTCCCATGCCCATCCGTATCGTCCATGAATTTTTGCAGGAGACAGAAGACGGCTACCTGCTCACCCTCTATCTCTCGCGCGGCTCGCAGGTCGAATTTGCTGATGAGCCGGGCGGGATCGGCGTGTTGCCGGCCCCGACAGACGACCACGAGATCGTCGCGTACGTCCGCCGCCGTCACCCGAAGCGGCCGATCTCCAAACTTCGCCTCGTCACCGGCGATGCCAAGATCCTGATCCTGCCTTACATGACCGTTCTCGCCGAAGCACACTCCAGAAAATAGTATCATAAAAAAAGAGGCTGTGCTCCCCTGTTGCGAGCCGCCTCTCTGTCGCATTTTCTTTTCCAATCATGACGCCCGATGCAGCGCCGACACCGCTTCCTGACGGCAGACGAACGCTTTGCCGCCGATCCAATAGGTTTGCAGCCCTTCGTTTCGCAGCAGATCGCTCAGATACCGGTAGCTTACCCCGTGCTCGCGAGCCAGCTCCACAATGCGAATCATCGAGTCGGCCGCCACCCCTTTGAGTCGTGCGTAGAACGATTTCAATACAACTTCGTGCGTCATCTTCCATCCCTCCGTCAGTTGTGGTGTATGTTCTACAGTATGTCCCGTTCTAGCAGAATTAGAACACCATTCTGCTAGAAAAAGAGAAAAATTTTTTGACCATTTAGACACTTCCTCCATATACATAGAAAAGAGAGAAAGCTGCCACCGGGGAGGGATTGGGCCGTGTCGTTCCGAAAGATGCGTCACCTCGTGTACATCGTGCTCTATTCGCTGTTCTGGTGCGCGCTGGCCGTGATCGCCTTTCGTGCGCTGTTCGGCGGGGACATGATGCAGCTCAGAAGCGGACCGTTTTTTTTCATCACCGGGCTGTTCTACCTGATCTGTGCCTGCGTCCGCGCCCTAAGCGGACACAACGCCGCCCCGGTGCCCGCACCCCGCGATCCGGTCGTCGCTTCCTTTGGCGTCGCCGGTCTGCTCCTGATCGCGTACGCCAACTTTGTCTGAGCCGATCCAAAAAGAAAGAGGCCGGCACATATCGTGCCGACCTCTTTCTTTGCCTTGCGCCTCTACGATTAGTAGGTGCCGCCGCCGTATGCCGGAACCAGCAGGATGAACAGGACGAAGATGATCAGGAACACCACCGCCCATTGCGTGTAACCACCGAATACACCGTACATGCGTGTCGTCCTCCTTTCGTCTTCACATGCTGTATCTTATGGAAAAGAGGACGAGAAAGGGACGGCGCATGTCCGGTGTCAAACGCCTGTTTTACTCATGAGCCACGGAAGCCAAAAATCGGCGCGTCGTCGCCTTTCCGTGCTCCCCGACGATCTCGATAGGTCCCACGCACGACGGACACCCGTGCTCGCACTCGCACCCGTCCAGCATGTCGAGCGCCGTCCGGTAGGCCGTGCGCCGGATCTGCCAAAACTTATCGGCAAGTCCGATCCCGCCCGGATAGGCGTCATAGAGAAACACCGTCGGCGCTTTCGTATGCGCGGCCCGCACCTGCGGCTGCACATGCAGGTCACCCGGCGCACACATCAGAAACAGCGGGGCCACCCCTTTGAGCAGATGGGCCACCCCGACGAGTCCGCTCTCGACCTGCTCCTTGCTCAGTTCCTTCGTCAGCCCTTCCTCAAAGGCGAGCCAGTACGACATCGTGTGCAGTTCCGCTTCCGGCAGATGGATCTTGCCCCAGCCGAGATTTTCATGCGTGTCAAACTTGATCTTCTTGTAGATCGTCGGCAGCGCGTTGACCGCCACCTCGCCAAACCCATGCCGGACACACTCCGCCTCTTCCTCGCGAAACTCATCCAGCACCGTCAGTTGCACCGCCAGCTCCGCATCGGTGTAGTAGTCGCTGTCCACCTTGCGTACAAACGCCTTGCCGTACTCCAGGTCGAGCTTTTCCACCTGAAACTGCACGCCTTCGTGGATGTAGATCGCCTTTTCATGCAACGTCGTCAGCGCCGAGAAGCGGTCCGTCTCCCCGATGACGCGGTTTTGCTCCGTCATGTCGATGATCAGCACGTTCTCCTGCGCCGCCGACCGCAACGAAATGTTGTGGCTCGGCAGCGAGTCTTGCATCCAATAATACCGCTCATCGCTCGCCCGGTTCAGCACCCGCTCCTCGACCAGATAGTCGAGAATCTCCTCCGTCGTCGCCACGCCAAACTGCTCACTCGCTTCAAACGGGAGCTCATAGGCGGCGCATTTCAGATGATCGACGAGGATGATCAGATTTTCCGGATGCACCCACGCATGCTCCGGCGACCCTTCAAAGAAATATTCCGGGTGTTGGATAATATACTGATCCAGTGGCGCGGACGACGCCACCAGCACCGTCACGCTCTTCCCGTGCCGCCGTCCGGCCCGTCCCGCCTGCTGCCAGACAGACGCGATCGAGCCTGGATACCCGGTGATCACGCACGCCTCCAGCGAGCCGATGTCGATGCCGAGCTCCAGCGCATTGGTCGACACCACGCCTTTGACCGAACCGTCGCGCAGCCCCCGCTCGATCTCGCGCCGCTCATTCGGCAGATAACCGCCTCGATACCCGCGCACCGCTTTATGCGGGATGATCCCCGCTGTCGACTCCTTCAAATAAGTCAGCATCACCTCGACCTGCGTTCTCGCCTTCGTAAATACGATGGTCTGAATGTCGTTGGTCACCAACTGAGTCGCGATCCGCCGCGCTTCGAGCAGCGAGGAGCGGCGGATGCCGAGCTGCTTGTTCACCACCGGCGGGTTGTAAAAAAGAAAATGCTTCTCCCCGCGCGGCGCGCCCGATTTGTCGATCAGCTCAAAATCCTCGCCAAACAGCTCCACCGCCAGTTCGCGCGGATTGGCAATCGTCGCCGAACAGCAGATAAACTGCGGATTGGAGCCGTAAAATTTGCACACGCGCTTGAGACGGCGGATCACATTGGCCACATGCGAGCCAAACACGCCGCGATACATATGAATTTCGTCGATGACGACATATTTGAGATTTTCAAACAGCTTGACCCACTTCGTATGGTGGGGCAGGATGCCGGAGTGCAACATATCCGGGTTGGTCACCACGATGTGCCCGGCCTGCCGGATCGCTTGTCTGGCGGTGACCGGCGTGTCGCCGTCGTACGTAAACGTCTTGATGTCAGACTCCAGATGCTCCACCATCCGGTGCAGTTCCTTCATCTGATCCTGTGCCAGCGCCTTGGTCGGGAACAGGTACAAAGCCCGCGCCGTGCTGTCGTTCAGCATCGTGTCGAGCACAGGCAGGTTGTAGCACAGCGTCTTGCCGGACGCCGTCGGCGTCACGACCACGCTGTGTCTGCCGGAGCGGACCGTGTCAAACGACTCTGCTTGGTGCGAATACAGTTGACGGATGCCCTTTTTTCTCAAGCTATCTTGCAGACGCTCATCCAGCGTGGCAGGGAAATCGGCGTACACCGCTTCCTGCCCTGGGTAGACGCGCCAATGTGTGACATTTTGCAAAAATGAATCAGTGCGCTTCCATTCATCGAGCAACAGATCGAGATTCATACTCTCCCCCTCTTCTCATGGGAACGAACGTTCTCTCCAAACTCTTTTTATTCGTGACCGGAAGATCAGAATCCTTGTCTGTCACGCAGGTAATTTCCGGGATCTCTTTCCTATTAAACAAATCCTGTCAGGTTGCAAGTAGCAATGACTCATAAAAAAGAGATTGTCGTAATAGATAATTACAGATATCATACAACATGTACATTCATGCAATGGCAAAGAACGGTATGATTCATCGATAAACTACAGAGACAGAGGATGGATCTCTCCATGAACCAGAAATTCCGGTACGCAATGAAATATATAGTGCCAGCGCTCCTCATCTTATTGACGACCTACACGCTGGTTCAGATCGCCGTCAGTTCCTTGCAAGAGGAAAACGAACACAAACTGCGCACCCTCAACACGCAATTAACTGAGCGGATCAAAAACAGCCCGTCCCTGCTCAACGCCCTGTCTTCCGGTGACCGCGACGCAGCCGAACAGCTCGTGCAACCGATCCTCGACGAAGTCACGCTCGCATACTTGGACGGGTGGGACAGCCTCGGCGGGTCGGTCTATTTCCCCGAAACAGGGATCGTGGTCGCCATTTCACCGCGCGATGACGCACCGCTCGACCTGACCCGCCCGACCCCGATGACGCAGGGAGCACAGACCGCCTACGAGACGGGCATGCCCCTTTACTACAAGTCGTCGCCCGACATTCGCAGCACGCCTGTCTACGTATACTCGCTGCCGTTGCAGATCGGGGAGCGGCAGGTGCTGATCTCGATCACCCAATCGATCCATTCGCTTTCCCAGCAGATCCGATCCATCTGGCTGACCGGCGGGATCGTCTGCCTGCTGTCTCTGCTCGTGATCACCGTGCTCGCCATGAACGAATGGCGTCGCAACCAACGGCTGGACGGCGAGTTGAACCGCCTGATGAGTTGGCTGCACAAATACGACGCCGGCGAACAAGACCTGACGACCGATCCAAACGAGTTCACCTTGCTCAAAGAACTGCCGGATGCGTTCGCCAAGACGATCAACATGGTCCAGTACACGCGCCGTCGTAAACGCGAAGTGCTCAACCAACTGCCGTTTGGCATCATCACGCTCGATGCGAATCGAATGGTTCGCTACATGAACCCGTATTTCCAAAAACTCAGCGGGTTTGATCCCGAAGAGATGCAAGGTTGGACCCATCAAGAGTGGCACGCTCACTACCGGTTGATGGACGGCGGCACCATCAGCGACCTCTTTGCTTTCAACCGCTCGATGGAAAACGTCCTCGGCACGCTGATCAATAAAAAAGGTCAGGAGATCCCGATCTCGATCACCATTCGCCCGTTAAGCGGCGAAGACGGAGAATCACTCGGCTACCTCTGCATGATTCACGACCTGTCCGACGAACTGGAACTGGATCGATTGACACAAAAAACGCACTACATCTTCAACTCCATCCCCCTGTGCATGATCCTCGTCAACCGCGACCGGCAGATCAAATACGTCAACCCCGCCGTCTGCCGCCTGTTTGGCAAATCGGAACACGATCTGATCGAAAAGACGCTCGACCAAACGTGGGGGTACGAACTGATCGGCGACGGCCCGAGCCTCTGGCAACACATCGAGCGCGCGATGGCGACCGGCATCCGCTCGCACCTGCCAGCGGCGAAATGCCTGCTCGACGAGCGGGAGTATGACTTTGAATTTGACCTGTTCCCGATGCTCAACCCGTACACCGGCGAAGCGGACGGCTGCATGCTCTTGATCAAAGACAACACCGTCTACCGCGAGTGGGAAGAGCTCTCCCAGCGCGTCGATGCGCATTCGCACTACGTCCAGATGGCGGCGACCATCGCCCATGAAGTGCGCAACCCGATGACCTCCGTGCGCGGCTTCCTGCAGCTCTTGGCCGGACAGATCACCGGCGAGACCCAGCAGATGTACCTCGAAGTCATGCAGACCGAGATCGACCGGATGAACTCGATCCTCAGCGAATACCTGAGCATGGCCCGCGCCCCGCAGATGAAATGGGAGCGGATCTCCCTGTCCGATCTCGTCAGCGAGACGTTCATGCTGCTCGAAGGCGAGGCCAACTACCGCGGCATCCACCTCGAACTGATCAACACGCCCGGCTGCGAAGTGCACGGCCTCAGCCGCGAGCTGAAACAGGTGCTGATCAACCTCGTACGCAACGCGTTCGACGCCATCGACAACAGCAGCGACGGCCGCGTCCGAATCTCGCTGCGAGCCGAAGCGCACGAATACCGGATCGACGTCGCCGACAACGGCTGCGGCATCACGCAGGAGCAGCTGGCGAAGATCTTCGACCCCTTCTTCACCACCAAAGCGATGGGCACCGGCCTCGGCCTCCCCGTCTGCAAAAAGATCGTCGAATCCCACGGCGGCTCTCTTACTTGCGAGAGTACGGCGGGCGAAGGCACGACGTTTACGGTGCGGCTGCCGGAGCCGTGTGAGGGCGGGGAAGAGGAATCATAGGACCCATACCGTATTCCGCGCAAAAACGCCAGTCGTCCCTGACTGGCGTTTTTCACGTCCGCCCCGAAAAAAAAGCCAGCCTCCTCATCGAAGACTAGCCTCCATTTTTTGACCGATACCACCTGTCCTCCACCGGCACTCCGATGTCAGCAAACACAGACGGCAGGCTGATGTTGTCTCGCGTAATCACGCAAAAATGCAAATGCGGGGAAAACGTATAGCCTGTCACCCCGGAATAGCCGATCACCTGCCCTTGCCTGACCCGCTGACCGACACGCACACAATGGATGGACAGATGCGCATATAACGTATAACTCCCGTTCCGATGCCGGATGCGCACCTGATCGCCGTACCCGTCCGCCCCGGTATACCCGGTCAGACTCACAACCCCGTCTGCCGCAGCCACCACCGGCGAGCCGACCGGCATTTCAAAATCGAACGCGTGGTACGTGTGCTCATCGCGGTGCGTGTCGCCGTACCGACCTTTGATGCACAGATACGAGATCCCGGCCGGCCACGGCGCTTTCATCCCCGGCGGTCCGTGATGCTCGGGAACGGCCGCCGCAAACACGAGCCAAAACAAGATCAGGAACAGCACCGACGCGCTGTTCCCGAACCTGCTTTTCCTTACATCCAGACCCACATCGTGCGCCGAACGAGACGCCCATACGGATTCGGACCAAAGCCGCCGCCGCGGAATGCCCCGCCTGCGCCAAACGCCGCACCTCCGGGGCCCGATGCTGCGATGCCAAAGCCTTGCGTCCCAAACGGAGTGGACACACCGCCGCCCACGCCAAAGCCGAGCCCTTGCGATGCCCCGACGCCAAATGCGCCGCCGCCCGGTGCGCCCGGTGCGACGCCCGGAGTCTGCGCACCGCCGATGCCGATCCCGGAACCGCCGGGACCCGTCGCGGAAAAGCCCAACGCTGCCGAGGTGCCAAACGGTCCGGTCTGACCAAATCCGCCTGCGATCCCAGGGCCTTGGGTCGCGCCCACACCAAAGGAACTGCCGCCCGCACCCGGTGCGAAGACCAGTTGCCCTTTGACGCGTACCGCCTGTTTCGTTTTCTTCTTGTTGTGTTTTACACGTTTCGCCACTGACTGAACACTCCTCGATCTCCTTCTAGATTTCCCCCCTTAGTTGCATTGAATTTGGGTGGTCGTAACCGGATAGCAAACCGGGACCAGCAGGAAGAAGAGCACGAAGATGATCAGAAAGACCACTGCCCACTGGGTGTAATAACCGAACGCTGCCATTATCAAGTCACTCCTTGTCGGTGAGATACGATACCATATGTCGATTCCGCAACGACCGCAAGAGGTACTCACCCATTGTCAACAAAAAAAGGGCCCCTCTCAGGGACCCTCACTCCACCTTTTCATCCGTCTCTCTGGACAGCCCTTCGACGATCAGCTCCAACTCCGTCTCAAAGTTCAGCAAGAGCGGACCTGGCAGTTGCTCCGAAAACGCCTCGATCTCCGGAAGTGCCAGCGCTTCCTCCAGTGACTTCGGCTGTTTTTCCAGCGCGTCCACCCACACTTTCACCTCGTCGATAAACGCGTAAAACGACCGTTCAAACCGGTCGGCCGCATCGCCCGCTTCGTCCATGTCGTGCGTCGAACCCATCCGGTTCCAGTTTTGCACCATCTCCGCAAACGCTTCCTGCATCTCTCACACCCTCCTCTCTGCCAGTCGATCCGGCATCAACCGCAGCAACGCCATCAGGCCGACTCCAACCATCGACACGATACCAAAGAACAGGTACGTCGTATAGATCCCGTACAGATCCAGCACGATGCCGCCGGCCAACGTGCCCGCCATCGAGCCGAGCCCGTTGCCGACCGCCGAATAGATGCCCATCGCCGTCACCTGTACTTCTTCCGGAGCGATCTCGCGCACATACTGTGCGGCGGCGGGCAGATACAGCCCCACCGACACGCCTTGCACCAGCAGCAACGCCCAGATCAGTTCCATCGACGGATCGACCCCGTACCAGATCCAGCGCAGGGCCGAGATCAACGCTGTAAAGACGAGGATCGTCACCAGTCCGAACCGATTGATGAACCGCTGGGCCACGCGCATCACCGGCGCTTCACTGCCCGCCGCGATCAGAAACGACAGCCCGACCCCGGCCACGCTGCCGCCGATGCTCGTGTACAAGATCCCGTAAAAACTGTTGTTGGCCTGGATCACGCCAAACACGATAAAAGTCGCAAAACAAAACAGCAAAAACTTCGGCAGCCGGACCAATGTCCGAAGCCCCGAGCGCAGATCGACTTTGACTGTGCTCACCGACGCTTTGGGCAGGCCGCGCACCAGCAGCACGCAGACCGCAAACGACAGGCCGTAGATCCAAAAGATCACCTGCAGCCCGGCCTTTTCCGCGATCAGTCCCGCGATCCAAGACGCGACCGCAAACCCGATCGCCCCCCACAGACGCAGCGAGCCGTAGTCTCCGCCGTGGCTCTGCACATGCCCGAGCGCCATCGAATCGACGATGGGAATGCCCGATGACTCAAACATTGCCATCCCGAGAAACAGCGCGAGAAACAGCGCAAACGATCCGGCAAACGGATAGATCACCGAGATCCCGCCTGCCAAGAGCAGCGTCAGGACCAGGATCAGCCGCTCCGCTTTGAAGCGATCACAGATCATCCCCCAGATCGGCTGAAACACGACCATCACCAGCATGCCGAGCGTGATGATCAACGAAAACTCCTTCCCGGAAAGCCCCTGCTCCGTCAGAAACAGCGGCAACATCGGGTAGACCGCCCCGAGCGCCATGAAGAAGAAAAAATAAAAACCGCCGAGCGCGCGCCCACGGTTTCCGGCGGACGGAACCGCGCGGTCGATGTGTTCCAAAATCAACAACACCCTTTCTGTGTTATAATGATGGATGAAGTTTTGGGAAAGGGGTGTGCCTATGCCCGAACATGCACACGATCACAATCACGATCAGGCCAAAGAGAGATTCTTTGATCGCATAAAAGAACAAGGCTTTAAACTGACCGGCAAACGCCAAAACATCGTCGAGATCTTGCTGGCGGAAGATCGATACATCTCAGCCAAAGAGCTGCTGGAACGGATGAAAGAATATTATCCGCGCATCTCCTTTGACACCGTCTACCGCAACTTGCACCTGCTCAAAGAAGAGCGGCTCATCGAAGAGTCTGTCTTTGGCGACGGCGGCAGCAAGTTCCGCATCACCTGCGATACGCACGACCACCATCACCATTATATCTGTACCCGCTGCGGAAAAACAGAACTGGTCGAAGGCTGCCCGATGGACGATCTCGGCCTGACAGTGCCGAAGGGCTTTCACGTGGAGACGCATCGCTTCGAGATCTTCGGTGCCTGCTCCGACTGCTCTTAATCGTCTTTCGCAGCCTCGCGGATGCGATCCATCACGATATCAGCGAACCGGGGATCAGGCCCGAGCGCACGCGCCTCGCGCAGCCGAACCCCCGGATGATTCGCCATCGCCGCCGTCATCGCCCGCCGCACCTTGCGCACGAGATATCCCTCTGCTAAAAAATAAGGCAGGACAACGATCTCCGTCGCCCCCCTCTCCACACAAGCCGCCAAAGCCTCCGGGATGCTAGGCTCCGTATAATCGAGATACCCGACCTCGACCACATCCAGCCCCGACCGCTCCTGCATCCGGCCCGCCAAAGCCCACACCTCCCGCTCCGCCCCCGGCACGACACTCCCATGCGCGATCACGAGCAAAGCTCGCATAGCCTCCTGCATCCGCTCAGCCTCCTGCCTGTCCTCACTCCTGCTCAACTCCTTGCTTGCTGCACTTCATCGCCAGACTATCAATTCCCTTAATCTTACCCCTTTTTCCCCCGATCGTCGACCCAGCCGTTTTTCACGGCCAGCAGAGCTGCCTGCGTCCGATCTTCCCTCTCCCTCAGTTGAGGTCTGTCCGGACTCCGACGTCAACTCTAGAAACTTTTGCACCACAGGGGGCTGCCGCTGTTTCAAAATTTCTATACTTCTACAATGAAATAGAGCCTGACAGATCCCTAATCGGCTCTTCCACTTATCCGATGACTCGCTTATCAGTCGTAAATTTATCAACAGGATGTCTCTGCTGTCTTACATATAGGTTCCCTTTTGAGGCGGCACCTGCACCTTTTTCTCTCTACGCTTTGCCAGATAAAAAATAGTTGAAACGATGCCACTCAAAATAATCAACTTCACAAACCAATCATGCGAGATATACACAAGCAAAAACGAGAACGTAATCAGTACACCTGTGCTCCTCGATCTGGCCCAGAATTTTTTGTCGCTGATAAACAAGTACCCCAGCAGCAGAAACAGAATAGTCCCTATCATGTTGAAAATGACTCCTGTCTTTTCCCCCCATGATGGCAGACTGCCTGTATACATCATAGTCAAAAACAATGAAAGTACTGCCACAACGGAAAGAAACGTAACGCCAATTGGCGTCATGATCTTTCCTATTACGACCAGGTAAACAGGGTTCTTTTCCAACGTGTCGTGCAACTCAGGAATATTTCCTTGATACTGCACTCTTAATTCTGGAACCTCCTCCTGAATGATCCCCAAGCATCTCTCCAAGAGGTCTATGTCACGATATCTGATATAGAAACTGATCTGTTCGTACAAATAAGGCGATAAATACGGATAAGACTTCCCGACCAGTTTAAACAGTTCATTTTCAGACTCAGAATTCTTGCTACGCAGATGTATCAACATTCTCGTCTCAAGTTCACCGTACACTTCCAATGTTTTGTCCAATCGAGATACAGTTTGATCCCTATGGGCCGTGATGCTTGTCTTAATCTCACGAAACCACCAAGTCACTACCCACAACCCTATCACAACCGCGATAAAAACACTCGGATCTCCGATGAGATCCAGTAACGGCTTCCCAATTGCACTCCAAGGCATCGACTCATCCTACCTTTCAGAAAATAAGACCTCCGCATCCCTGCAGAGGTCTCCCATGCTATCCCTTGCTTGCTAGCTCTCACCCGTTCTCTGATCACACGATGGTCATCCTCAGTCAGCCGTCCCTTTTTGGGATCGAAATCCCAATGGTCAACTTCCATCGCTTTTCGAATCAGAGGAATCGTGTCCGGTTCTTGTTCAAAAAACACGGCTTGTTTTTTCTTTACGTCTGCTCCATATTTCACGTTGTCTATCACGTTGGTCACGATCTCAACCCCCTCATACATCAATTCCGGATGTTCAAAATCGCCACGATAACAAATAACATTAGGTAATTCAAATATACCTCTTTGGCTCTTCAAGTTCAAACCGATCCGATAATCTTCAACAAATGATTCCTTTAGATTCAAAATAGGGTTCTGTAAAAACTCCGGATCTCGCAAACCTACACAATCCACATATCCAATCTCATAGAACCACTCATACAAGTCCTCCGCATTACGTGGATTCAGACCTTCGGAGCTCCAGATTCGATACTGTAACACGTGTCCAAATTCATGCTGTAAAGAGTTCGCACACCTTTTCCCCACATCAAGCTGTTGGAGGTTAAATAATAGCTGATTATGAAAAGCAGCCGAGATCTTGCCCTTCCTATGTAGATCCTGTGCGATCTCATGATACGTATTCCATTCATCCTGAATTCGAACTTGCGTATTGTCTGCACACAGCAAGATCCACTCTTCCCCTCTTGGTCCAAGGCGCATCAAAGCCACGGCTTCACTCTCCGAGCGTCGCCGGAAGCGAAACAACTGATTGAAAACCTCTACCTCGTCCAAATTCGCCCCTCTCTCCATCGCGATCTTAACTCCATTTCGCACCTCATACTTCGCCCGCACTACCTCTGGGACCCATACCACTGTCTCTTTGTCGATGATGTTCCACAAAATCGCGTCCGTTTCCCGCAGATTACTGAACTTCTCCCGTTCAAATTCCAGATCTACAAGACTGTTTGTGTCGAGCTCGACTTCCTCAATTTTCTCATCCCAGTATCGCTCTGCCCTCAGTTTTAACGTCATGTGCTAGAACCCCTGTTTCGTAGTGATCCTGTCTAGCACTAGAATAAACAACCAAAGCAACGTGTAACAACATTAAAGAACTGAAAGAAAAAGCCCCCCACCTCCAGTTAATACCGGACATACGGATCCTTTCCCGATCCTATATCACCTCTCCACTACCCAAGCAAATAACCAACCATCCCCGGCACTCTCTCTCGGAAATCAACATACCGGTGGCGCCCGTTCACCATCACGACAAACTTTGAATCCCCGACTTTACTTTGCACAATGTCATACACAGATCGGATCGACGCCAGTACCTCCTCATTGACCTCTTCTTCCTCGCCTGCTTCATTCGTTCCGCAGTCCAGATAGCATCTCTCCACATGAGAGAGATCGCTCACCTTGAGCAGGCGCTCGATCTCCTCCTGATTGCGATAGAAACCGGAAGAGATACCCGCGATCCGTTTGAACACACCCGGATAACGAGCAGCCGCATAGACCGCCATCAATCCACCCAGCGAAGCTCCGGCCATATAAGTTTCTTGCTCCAAAGTCCGATACTTGCTGTCAATAAAAGGCTTGAGCTCCTTCACAACAAAGTCCGCATACGCCTCCCCTTTACCGCCTACCGTACTCGGCTGGCCCAATATCTTGACCCCATACTCCCCCGTCACCCACGGGCAGTACTCGTGTTTTCGTTCTTCCTCATCAGCATGGCGGTCAATCGCAACCACGATCACGTTCCTGTCTGTTTCGTCCAGATGCGCTTCCAAACCCAACGAAACACCACCAAAAGCCTCTCCGTCATCAAAAACGTTCTGCCCGTCGTGCATATACAAAACCGGGTACCTCTCACCCGACTGCTCATATCCTTTCGGCACATACACGCGAATCATTCGCTCTTGCTGAAACTCTTTCATCTCCATCAGAAACTTCTCAACCACGCCCATCTTCCTCCTTTTAGATGAGCCTCAAAAACGGCTCCGACACTCTTCCCTGCTATTCCCCCACGTACACCAAGCCGACTGCCCCGTCCTCCCGATAGTCCGGCACCTCTGCGACTTTTCGCAACCCTTGTCTCTCCCAAAAAGCTGCCGTGGCCACCGACTCTGGCGCGATCCCGTACACGTTTCGCAAAGCCGAGCCTCTGCCCGCAAAATACGCCTCCATATCCCGCTTGGCTGCCTCAAACAGTCGGCTCCCTATGCCCTTCTGTCGAAAAAGCAGCTCCGTGCGGACCCCCGTCACCTGTGCCAGACCGTGCCGAACTCCCTCGCGCACACCCCACGTCAGGATGCCGGCAAAAGAGCCGTTCCTTTCTGCGATCAGTGCCCGGTCGACCATGAGATGCAGAGCCGCGTACTTCTGTGCTTCCTCCAAATCGGGACTGTAGTGCTGGATGTACTCTCGGATCAACACCTGACGATCTCGGTCGTCTGCGATTCGAATGGTCAGTTGCATCAGGGTCAGCCTCCGTTCCATTTTTATGAAATGAGTATACCCCGCTTTCACAGACGTGAAAAGAAAAAGAGACTGCCGGAGATCCGACAGCCTCTTTCTTAAGATTTATACCAACTAGTTGAACAAAGTAACTCAGGAGTCATTTCCCTCCTTTTTCGAGAGCACTTTTTAATAGGTTTATTACCTTTGGTCGAGCTCCCTTCTTGAACTTCATGTTTAGATCACGACGGAAAATCTCCGGCATGTAGTAACCTTCTGCCTGTTTAAATGCAACTCCTAAGGATTCTAACAACCTGATCTCATCCACAGTTAATCCCAATGACTCTCTATCAAACGGTAGTTCACGATTTTCCTCGGGCGTACTTCGAATTTTGTTAAATATATTCACCAAGGTAGGAATTTCTTGCTCAATCTCTTTAACCTTCTCAGTAGAACAATAGTCTATTGCATCCCTCATTGCAGCCGGCTGCAAATATCTATTTTCGTAATATCTAACTGTAGATTGTGTGGTCAGTCTTGCAGACTCTCCTAAAAAGCGAACTATATCACGTGCCTGTAACTGTCCACGAAAATCCGATAATGCTGATACTACCCAATTTGCAGAGTACGCCTCTCTTGAATCATCCTTTCCTAATTTTACTCCCCACAAAGGCGGCAAACTCTTCTCAATTAATTCACGTTGCAAGAACTCAATCGCGCCGATATCCCCCTCAATATTCCATACAGGATCTACTGTTTTACACATCCAAAGAACTAGTCGAAGTGCCTCCTCCTGATTCCATCTCATTTCAAATTGGTCATATAATCTAGAGAACTGACCAAAATTCTGTAAAATAGAATGTTGTAGTATATCTTTCCTAGCAAACACGATAATGCCAACATGAGCGTTAGGGAGCTCTCTAATTTGAGGCACTATCCCCTGACATAACGCGCGAACTGCTACTTGTTGAGCTTCAACTTCCGTGATTTTATTAAATACATCCTCTAAACCATCAAGAACTAGAGTGACTCTTTTACCTCTATCTTTCAAGAAATCATTTATGCTTCGCACGGAAATTTGTTCTCCGTTAAATCCAATACACTCAGCAACTGTCGTTAACCAGAATCTCTCCCAACTCTCCTCTGACATTTCCCCGGTAATTACAAGGTTATCTATCTTCTTAAAAACATCCCGTATATTAAATGTGTTTTTCGCTCCTAATATACCTCTGTTCGCATTTAAACATTCATTGATCAACTGTGAGTTATGCATCTCTAAGTTTCGCGAAGATAGCAATGGTAAAATAAAGGAATTTGAGTCGGATTCATTTTTACCTAAAATCTCATCAACAAAACTCTTCCAGAGTTTTTTCTTGACTATTTGCAGGTAAATGAAGGTTTTCCCAGCACCTTTTGCTCCCATTACGACTGCAGTAGGCATTGAGGAAGAGAATTTTTGAGTGAGGTTTCTAATAGGAACCGTCTTTAAAAAATTATCATTTTTATCCGACTCTGCATACTCCATATTCTTACAAACTATCATCAAGTCCCTTAAGAAATGTTCCTTGTAGATATATCCATCCTGATGATGGCTATCTAAAGACTTATCAATGATCTTAGATAGTGCTTCATCAATAATTTTTTCGAATTCCTTTCCAGAAAGCTTCCTGTCAATACTCTCGAGTTTACCTAAATGTACCAACTCTTCAGCGAAAGGTAACGTCTTAACAAAGTCTGGAGTAGAAAGCCACTCAGTTTCATTTTCAAATGGATAAAGAGCTAAAATTTCTTCTGCACTTTCTCTGACGGATTCCTCTGCTTCTTCCGTTACCATTGAGAAGAAAAATAGCGGGTATTGATACCCTTCTTGCTCCTGAGGCATACGATCCAAAACTTGTTTTAAAATAAGTTTATTCCCTTCAACTGATTGGAGTGAAGTTGTAGATAAAATTACTCGCTGCACCCTCGGATCAAATAAGAAGGGGGCAGAAAACTCACTTATCCCAGCTCTCAAATCAATAATTACGGCATCTACCAATAACTTTTTACCAAGTTTATGCAAGAAATCAACCAAAAGCCACTCCCTGCCAGAAAACTTAATTAAATCCCTAGGTGTAACCGGCATGGATAATAATTGCTCCTCTTCTCGGTAAGCCGGTAAAAAGTAATGCTCCGTATATTGTTTGTTTACCGGAAGTCTCAGTCTTTCTTCGCGTATACGTTCAGTAATAAAATCAAGCGCTTCGGTTTCCCAATGTTCTTCCTCATGGATAAGTGTCATTGCATCAAGCAAACTAAAATCCCTAAATCCTCCTTGTTGTCTAGCTAGCCAAGTCAAACCAGGGGCCTCAAAGTCCGCATCAACTATCAACACTTTAAAAGGTTCACCCATGTTTTTCCGTTTGCTAAGAGAACGACAGAAAGACAACGCAGATAAAGTTCTACCGACTCCGCCTTTATAAGAATGGAAGGCAAATATTTGTGGACCATCACTGAAGATGGGTGGCGTCCCGCTGTTATTTTTTGAGTATTCAGATTCAAAAAGCGGCCTAATTCGATAAGACGTTGAGCCAAATGCACTGTATACAGTATTTACTTTTAGGCTCTTTTCCGAATAAGACTCTAATAGAATTTCCTTTCGAACCGGGTCAAATCGATTACCAAACCACCCTCCCAATACATTAAGAACCTGTGCGTCCACATCGGAACTTTTCTCATTTGAGATATGCAGTTCCAATTCATCATCAAACACATAATACTTTATCCAATCATTAGGCCATTCTTCAGATTTTCTCTTGATTTTCAAGGCTAAGTCAACGTCGTGCCATGTATAAAATCTATTCATTTAAATTTCCTCCTCTATCCAGTTAGCAATATTATATAATTTCGCAACTGCTTGTGCCTGTTCCTCGAATCCGACTGGGAAACCATACCTCCAAGCAGTATGAAGATCGACGACTGCAATTCCCTGGATTTCAGGTATCCTAAGCCTAGAAACATTGAGGTATTTTATCATTCTATTTAAGTCATGCCCATTTTTACCACTTGATATATATTGCAACTCAGCATCAGAGTGGTTAGATAATACTTCGGTAGAATTCTTCCCAATCTTCCCAAGTATTAGTGCTTTCAAACCACATTCAACTGCATAAAACAAAATCAAACTATGAGACATACTTTTACCTATAGACGCCGACTTATAAACCGCCAAGTGCCTATGGAATGAATCTATTAGTTGTTTCCTAGTTACATGCAAAGCCACTAGGGGACCTCCTCCGGGTAGATCGACTTCTATTACATATTCTATCAGAGAATTCGACTTTAGAAATCACCAAAGGGAGGATTTTATATATAGTTGTATTCTTTAGGGCAAATGAACTTGCAATTACTCAAAAAACACCACCCAATGGGTGGTGTTTACAATTTACGCCTTTGCCAGCATGCCGAGAAGGATCTCTTGCGATTTTTCAATCGCTTCGCCGAGCTTGCTGACGTCTTTGCCGCCTGCTTGGGCGAGTTCCGGGCGACCGCCGCCGCCACCGCCGGTGATCGCTGCGACTTCTTTGACGATCTTGCCCGCTTGCAGGCCGCGGCCGACGAGGTCTTTGGTGACGGCGACGACAAAGTTGACTTTGTCATCCCCCGCCGAACCGAGCACGATCACGCCGGATTCGAGACGGTTCTTCAGGTCTTCCGCGATGGTGCGCAGACCGTCCATGTCCACGCCGTCGATCTGCTTCGCGAGGAACGGCACGCCGCCGACTTCTGCCAGTTGGTCGAGGAGGTTTTTCACTTCGCCCGCTGCCAGCTTGCCTTTCAACGCTTCGATCTCTTTGTTGAGATCCTTGATGTTGCCTTGCAGGATGTCCAGACGCATCGGCAGGTCGTTGACGTTTGCTTTCAGCTTGCCGGCCGACTCCGCCAGCAGGCGTTCGCGAGCGACGACGTACTCATACGCGCCTTTGCCGGTGACCGCCTCGATGCGGCGCACGCCGGATGCGATCGACGCTTCCGACACGATCTTGAACAGGCCGATCTCACCGGTGGTGCGCACATGACAACCGCCGCACAGCTCGGTGGAGTAGTCGCCCGCTTTGACGACGCGCACGACATCGCCGTATTTCTCGCCAAACAGCGCCATCGCGCCGACTTTCTTTGCGTCTTCGATGCCCATCTCCTGGATCTCGACGCCTTCGTTTGCCCAGATCACTTCGTTGACTTTGCGCTCGATCACGTCCAGCTCTTCTGCGGTCAGACCGGACAGATGCGAGAAGTCAAAGCGCAGACGATCCGACGACACGAGCGAGCCCGCCTGTGCGACGTGCGTGCCGAGCACTTCGCGCAGAGCTTTGTGCAGCAAGTGGGTCGCGGTGTGGTTGCGCGTGATGTTGACGCGGCGCTCATGGTCGATGGACGCCTCGACGGTGTCAAACACTTTCACCGTGCCGGAGAGCACCTTCGCACGGTGCAGGTGATAGCCGTTCGGAGCTTTTTGCACGTCCAGCACTTGCAGGATCGCCGACTCGCCAACGGAGATCAGGCCGATGTCTGCCACCTGACCGCCCGACTCCGCGTAGAACGGGGTGCGGTCGAGGAACAACTCCACATCGTCGCCTTCCTCCGCCTCTTCCACGATCATGCCGCCCGAGATCATCGCGAGGATCTGCGCTGCCGAAGCGGTTTCGCTGTAGCCGACAAAATCAGAAGACTCGATCTTGAGCTGGTCGAACACTTCGGTCTGCACGTTCATCGACGCCACGTCTTTGCGAGCGGCACGCGCACGTTGACGCTGCTCATTCAGCGCTTTTTCAAAGCCTTCGCGGTCGATGCCAAGACCTTGCTCCGCCGCGATGTCCTCGGTGAGGTCGATCGGGAAGCCATAGGTGTCATACAGCGTGAACGCCTTGTCGCCCGGCAGCGTGTCGGCACCGGCCGCTTTCGTTTGCGCGATCACGTCGCCGAGCAGTTGCTCACCGGCCGCCAGCGTGACGTGGAAGCGCTCTTCCTCCGCCTTGACGACTTTCTCGATGAACTCGCGCTTTTCCACGATCTCCGGGTAGTGCTCGCCCATGATGTCACCGACGACAGAGACCAGCGTGTACATGAACGGCTTCTCGATGCCGAGCACTTTTCCGTAGCGGACGGCACGACGGAGCAGACGGCGGATGACGTAGCCGCGACCTTCGTTGGAAGGCAGCGCGCCGTCACCGACGGAGAAGGCGACCGTGCGGATGTGGTCGGCGATGACTTTGAACGCAATGTCCATCTCCGGTGTCTCGTGGTACTTTTTGCCTGCCAGACGTGCGGTCTCTTGGATGATCGGTTGGAACAGGTCGGTGTCAAAGTTGGTCTCGACGTCCTGCAGCAGCGAGCACAGACGCTCCAGACCCGCGCCGGTATCGATGTTTTTCTTCGGCAGCTCGTTGTAGGAGCCGTCCGCGTTGTGGTTGAACTGGGTGAAGACGAGGTTCCACACTTCCAGATAGCGGGTCTCGTTGTGGTTGTCCGGGTGGAACGTCTCATCTTTGCCAAGCTCCGGTTTGCGGTCATAGAAGATCTCCGAGCACGGGCCGCACGGACCTTCACCGATGTCCCAGAAGTTGTCTTTTTCAGTGCGGCAGATGCGCTCCGGGTCGAGGCCGATCAACTCCGTCCAGTAGCCGAACGCTTCGTCGTCCTCGGTGTGGATCGTCACGTACAGACGGTCCTTGTCAAACTTCAGCTCTTCGGTCAGAAACTCCCACGCCCACGTGATCGCTTCTTTTTTGAAGTAATCGCCGATGGAGAAGTTGCCGAGCATCTCAAACATCGTATGGTGGCGCGCCGTTTTGCCGACGTTCTCGATGTCGTTGGTGCGGATGCACTTTTGCGAGTTGGTCATGCGCGGGTTGCGCGGCAGTTCCGAGCCGTCGAAATACTTTTTCAGCGGCGCCATCCCGGCGTTGATCCACAGCAGCGACGGGTCGTTGTGCGGCACCAGCGATGCGGACGGCACGATGTCATGGCCTTTCCCTTCGAAAAACTTCAGCCAGCGATTGCGAATCTCATTGGATTTCATCTGGAATCCCTCCTGGGTCTCGTTAAAAACAGCAAAAAAGCAATAAAAAAAGCCCTCCATCCCCGTCAAAACAGGGACGAAAGGCGTTGCTCACACTCTCGCGGTACCACCCTGATTACCCAAGTCTCTTCCTTAAAAAGATCGACTCAGGTCACCTCAGTTGCGGCTGTAACGGGCCACCCGGCAGGCTTTAGTCACCTGCGCTCGAAAGGAGCGTTCCGAGATCCCAATACCGAAGAGCCTTCTCAGCCACGAGGCTCTCTCTCTGACGGCGGATCATCCCGTACTCGTCTTTCTCATCGCGTTGTACTCTATTATAGTAGAACTTCCTGAATTTCGTAAAGCGTTCATTTTTCAGGACTTCAGGTCTATCTTCCCCCACCCCCGCACAGGTTATACAAAGACAAACCAACAAGTAAATAAGCGGATCGTCACAATTCACTTCAGTCAAACTATGTCGAAACCTGTAGTTTTAGTCCGATTTTACTACGACTTCGTCAACTTATACTTGAAATTATCTGTAACTTCTAAATAATTCGCGAATAACACCCTTGCTGGTCCCTGATGTTTATGATATATTGAACCCGAGGTGAGGTTTGGTTAGTATTCGATGCTAATCAACTTAAGCCTTTCTGAATCTAGCCATTGGCATACAAGGAGGCGTTTCTCTCATGGAATTCAAAAAAGCTCCTGACCGAGATGTCATCATCCGCGGTGTTATCATTCGCGGTGACGTGATCATCCGCGGCTAGTCGGACTCACCATCAACACAAAAACCACCTGAAGATCGCTTCAGGTGGTTTTTCGTTTTTAGTCGGGGAAGCACCCGTCAAAGCGCTCGCGGATGCTGTCCAACTCCGGGAGCATCCGGTTGATGATGCTGTCGACGGCCATCTTGTCGGTCGTCTTCTCCACCTCGACCACCGTGTCGACGTCGAGTTCCACGGCAAAGCGATACTCGTTGCCGACGCGGGTGACGAGGATGCCGGCTTCGTTGTGTTCGGCGATCGGGTTCGTGCCGATAAAGTCGGAACGGCGTTGCAGGTGCGGTTTCATATACGTCATGACAGAAGACCCCTCCTTCTCACGTTCTCGGAAGTTAGTCTGCCCCAAACGGTCCCAAAAGAGCATACAAAAAGAGCCGAATCTGTTTTACTTCTAGCCCAAGCAAACAGGTCCAGCTCTTTTTTCTAAAACTCAATCAGCCCGATGCTGATCTGTAACGACTCATTCACCTTGGACATCAATTCATCGTCCAGATGTGTGATTTTATCGGTCAACCGCTGCTTATCGATCGTACGAATCTGTTCGAGCAGAATCACGGAGTCGCGGTCCAAACCGTAAGTTTTTGCGTCTATTTCCACGTGGGTGGGCAATTTTGCTTTCTGGATCTGCGCGGTAATCGCCGCGACTATCACGGTCGGGCTAAATCGATTGCCGATGTCGTTCTGGATCACCAGCACGGGGCGAAAACCGCCCTGCTCCGAACCTACCACGGGCGATAAATCTGCAAAATAGATGTCGCCGCGCTTCACATTCACCGACTACACCCCGCTAACTAAACGGTCTAGAGTTGTCTCCGCCTCTTCCTCCGCCAAAAACGCTTCTGATGCGATGTTCAGGTTGATCTTCGCCATCTCCAGGTAGCCCTGTTGCAACGACTCCCTGATGTATCGCTTCTTTCTTTCCAGCAGGTACAGATTCATCGCATCCCGGATCAATTCACTGCGATTCAGGTTTTCCTTTTCCACAATGCCATCGACTTCCTGCAACAGATGATTCGGTACACTGACCATTATGCGTTTGGTTTTGGACAACACGCGGCACCTCCAAGCAACAATACCTAATCTCCGGACATTCAAACGTTATTATACCCATCCTTGCATCAGTATGTCAAAGCAGGATCGCTTTCATACCGTTTCCTGCCGGGAATGCCGACTTTCGGAAAAAAGGACAGGTCTGATAGGCTTGCCTCCAAAGATCACATCTTCTATTGTACCATATGCGCCTCGTTCTACCACAATCGTTTGATTGCACCACGATTACAATTTCCGAACCAGCACCGTCTCACCCTGTTGCTTATAGACCCGCGGCACCCGTCGTCCCAGATCGCAGCAGACTTCATAGGAGATCGTGCCGATCTGAGCGGCCACTTCTTCGAGGTCGATCACAGCCTCCCCTTGCGCGCCGTACAGCACGACCTCATCGCCCATTTGCGCATCCGGCACGGCCGACACATCGAGCATCAGCTGATCCATGCAGACACGTCCGATCACCGGCACGCGCACCCCGCGCACCAGAGCGTGTCCTTTTCCGGAAAGCGACCGGCTGTATCCGTCCGCATAGCCCACCGGCACCGTCGCGATCAAGGTGCCGTCCTGCTCCGTCGTATGCGTAGCCCCGTAGGAGATGGAAGTCCCCGCAGGCACCGCCTTCACGTGCACGATCCGAGAGACGAGCCGCAATGCCGGCCGCAGCGGCGCCGCTTTTTGCACCTCGTCGGACGGGTAGTATCCGTACATCGAGATCCCGAGCCGCACCATGTTGCCAAGCGGTTTGTCAGAACAGCGCGGATGATGCAAGATCGCCGCACTATTTGATATATGCCGCAAGGACACATTTATGTCCGCCCGATCTAACATCGCACAAATTTCTTGCCATTTGGCCGTCTGTTCGTCCGCGTACGACGTGTCCGCTTCATCTGACGTGGCGAAATGAGTGAATATTCCTTCCAATAAAAGAGCCTGAGAATCCTGCACCTGTTTTACGAGAGCGAGCAGTTCCTCTGCGGAGCTGACCCCGATGCGTCCCATTCCGGTGTCGACCTTGATGTGCACCTTGACGACCGCGTGCGCAGCGGCAGCGGCCGTCTGCAGGGCGGCGAGGAATTGCGGCTCGTAGACGGTCTGCGTCAGGTTCCACGCCACGACGTCTCCCGCACAGGCCGGGTCGGTGTAACCCATCACGAGGATCGGCGCGTCGATGCCTTCCTCCCGCAGCTCGATGCCCTCCTCGACGGATGCCACCGCCAGCCGCGTCGCACCGGACGCAAGGGCCGCTTTGGCCACCGGGCCTGCGCCGTGGCCGTAGCCGTTCGCCTTGACCACCGCCATCAGTTCCGTCCCCTCCGGCAGCAGTCGTTTCATCTCGCGCACATTGTGTTCGATCGCGTCCAGATCGATCTCCGCCCATGTCGGTCTGCCAAACATCCCGCTCGCCTCGCTTTCCGTTCCATTAAAGTTGCTTACCAAGTAAATGTAACATGAAAACAAAAAAGGAAAAAGGGTCTCGACCGTCCCTTTTTCCTGATAAATTTGTTACTTGCCCGCGTGATTGGTCATGGACTGCGCCACACGGATCATCTCATCGACCGCCATGTTGCCGGTCAGCGAGAACTCGACGCCGTTGTGGAACCAGTACATCGAGCGGTTGCCCGACTCTGCACCTGCGACGACAGCCGGCACGCCCCACAGGTCGACGATCTCGCCTGCATAGAGCGACGTGTCTTTCGCCGCCGGACGGTGCTCGGTGATCGTAAACGCGTTTTGGCCGTCGAAGCGCAGCATGACCGTCGATTTGGTCTCCTGCTGGTCGACCATCTTCGCGCCGTTCGGCAGATAGCGCGGTTCGATGATGCCGAAATCTTTCGCGCCGGCCATCACCGGTTTTGCGTCCGTCGGCGCCATCGCCATCGCCGCTTCCGGCGAGAACTGCTCTTTTTTGAACTCGACGCCGGTCTTGAAGCTCTCATAATCGACCGATACGACCGATTTTTTGTCCTTGTCGAGCAGCGCCACTTGGATCGGATGCAGATTGCTGTCTTTGAGCGTGACTTTTTGCTCGGTGACGAGCGGGTTTTCCGGCTCCATCTTCATCGTGAAGGACAGTTGGCCGTCCTTTGCGTCAAAGCCGCGCTCTTTGGCGTTCAACACGCGGTCGATCACCGCATGGTAGAGGTAGACATAGCCTTGATTTTCCGCCCAATCGCCGCGGAAACGGAAGCTTTTCTTCAACTGCGGCGACACGACAAACACGCCGTCATCGTTGCGGATGATCACCTGGGTGACCTCTTTGTTCTCGTTGCCCAGCGCGATGCGGTAGTAGTGCGGGGACTGATACCACGTCTCGATGGAGTATTTTTGCACTTGATTGTTGGCGGAGACCGTCATCATCGCTTTCGATTCGTACGTCTTCAGGTCTTGCTTCATCTCGCCCAAGTCTTTCAGCACCGTTTCTTGATCGCGCGATCCGCAACCGACGAGCGTCAGAGACAGTACCAAGCAGCAGACGAAGACGAGGTACAGCTTTTGTCGCAGCATGCTCTTCTTGAACATAGCGGGACCCCTCCCTCTTCTTATTCGACAGGGTTTGTAGACCTGTCGCGGATTTCCCAGGAAATATGTCGAGAGATTTTTGAAAATTCATGCGAAGGGCATGTTTTTCCTTGTCTCTCGATCCTGCTTGGTACATGTCTATTCTTGTCTCAGCGGGATTATGTACAAGAACCTGCTTATCCCTCTGCGACAACAGTCGCCGTCGCGTAGTGCTCGCTGTGGGAGATCGAGACGTGGATTTTGCGCACGCCGAGCTGTTCCGCGACCTTCGCAGCCCCGCCTTGCAGGTACATCTGCGGTGCGCCCCGCTCGTTGTTCCAGATCACGAGGTCGTGCAGTCCGACCTCGCCGATGCCGGTGCCGAGCGCTTTGGAGGCCGCTTCCTTGGCGGCGAAACGGCCGGCCAGGTATTCCAGCCTGCGCTTCGCCGATTTGATTTCGCGCCGCTCCTCCGGGGCGAGGATGCGCTCCCAGAACGCATCGCCTTGCCGTTCGAGCGAGGCAGCGATGCGTTTGATTTCGATGATGTCCGTGCCGATGCCGATAATCATGAACGGGTGGCTCCTCTCGTCCTCTTTTCTTTAGCTACAGCATACCAAAAAAGGGAAATGCTCGCCGACCGAGAAAATAGGGATATCACAGATCGAATCGGAGGTTTTCTTCAGATGTTGCAATCTCTCCTCATCGGCGACCGCCTCAGACTCAACGCCCTGCGCGACGCCGACATCCCGCTCATCACCGCCTGGTACCAAGACCAAAACTTCCTGCGCAACCTCGATGCCATCCCCGTCGGTCTGCGCTCGGAAAGCAGCGTCCGCGAGATGATCGAAGGGCTGATGAAGCGGCCGACCCGCGACTATGGATTTGCGATTCGCAAAAAAGACACCGACGAGCTCGTCGGGCTGACGATCCTCGACGGCATCCTCTGGAACAACGGGACCTGCCACGTCTCTATCGAGATCGGCGAGCCGTCCCACCGCAGCCGAGGCTACGGTCGCGAGGCGATGGAACTCGTTCTCGACTTCGCCTTTCAAGAGCTCAACCTGCACGCGGTGTCGCTGACGGTGTTTTCCTATAATGAACCGGCGATCCGGCTGTATGAAAAGCTCGGATTTACCAAAGAAGGCGTTCGCCGCGAGTACCTGCACCGCGACGGGAAGCGGCACGATCTGTATTTGTACGGGATGTTGAGACGGGAATGGGAAGCGCGGTGATCGCGCATACAGAAACAGCCTCTCCGTGATGGAGAGGCTGTTTCCCGTTTTACCTGCCTTACACAAACATCACCACATACGGTACCACCCAACCGATCACCGACGCCGCTACGGCGACAGACACCACGCGGCCGCGCTTTTGCCTGATGCCCCAGATCGCCAGCAACGGGAAGGCCAGCATGAGAAAATAGCCGGTAAATCTCGGCGTCGCACTCAGATAGAGCACCGACGGCAGCGAGCCGATCAGACTGATCAGCATCCATTTCCAAGACCCTTGCTTATACGCCGCCACTGCGCCGATCAAGGCCACGACCAGCCCGCCATAGAGCATCCACGATGCCATTTTCCGTCATTCTCCTTTCTTCTTACCCTGCCCGTAAAACAGCCGCGATACTGCGACGCCGATGCCGCCGACGACGATAAAGAGAATCGCGCGCACCGCGACAGACACGATGGGCAGGTCAAACAACACGAGCTTAAACAGCGTGATAAACAGCAGCACGACCCCGACGATCCTCGCCAGCCGCGACTGCCGCACCGTGCCGAACACAATGGCTGCGATGGCGTACAGCGCCCAGACGAACGAGACGACCATGTGCTCCACGCTGCTGCTGAGCGGCTCAGCCAACACCATCGCGACCTGCGTGAGGAACACCAGCAGGAGCGCGGCCCAAAGGATCGCAAGCAATGTCAGGCCCCCAGACGGCACGTTGAATTCATCATCGTCCGCCGCAGCCGCTTGCTCATTTTCCCGCTGGATCAGGAACACCAGCGCGATCATCGACGCGAGCATCACGCCCCATTGCAACGTCTGTGCAGACGCAAACTCCCGGATCGGCTCGCTCACCGTCAACATCAGCCCCAGCACGTACACCGCACTGCCGACCAGCGACGTGAGCCCGACCCGCACCCGCAAGGACAGCCAGATCAACACCGCGCCTTCCAGCAACATCGTGAACGGCAGCACGTCGCTGTCCAGCGTGCGGAACAACCACACGGCGAGCGCGACCGACCCCGCCGACAAGAACACCGACGACAGCAGCCGCTGTTTCCACGACACCGCCGCGAGCAACGCGTGCACCGCGACCAAGGCCAGCAGGAAGCGGTCGTACAGCGCGCCCCCGTCGTCCTCGATCAACGCCGTCATCCAGAAAAGGACAAGCATCGCCGAACTGAAAATCGAGAGCAGCCGCACCGTATTTCCTTCCCGAGTCAGGAGCAGCAGCGCGATTTGCAAGAGATGTTGCAAGAACACGCCGTAGACGACATACGCGCTCTCCTCTTGCACCATGATCGCGAAAATCCCCACGGCCAGATGGAACAGCACCTGGGCCGTTACGAATAGGATATGGTGCCCTTTGCGCAGCGCGATCAGCAGAAACACGGTGGTGAGCGCCGTTTGATAGCCCATGAAAAAGAGCGTGTTCGGCTCATCGCTCTTGATCAGGAACGGCACCATGCACCCGCCGATGAGCGTGAGCACCGCCAACGCCTGCGACCGATGCCGCAAAGACAAGTACACGCCGCCTGACAAGATGCCGAGATGCAGGGCAAACGCCTCGGCCGACCCGATCAGTCCGTACCACATATGCGCGGCAAACGTCGTCAGGATCGCCACCGCCACCGCGCCGCCGAGCAACACCTGCCCGAGCGCGTGACGATCGTGGCGGACCTGACGCTCGCCGAGCCAGACAAACGCAGCCGTCGTCAGCACCCCGATCAAACAGCGCACCGGCTCGGTTAAAATCCCGCTCTCCACCGCCGCCTTGAAGCCCCACAAGACCCCGAGCAGCAGCACGAGCAAAAATACCCGCGGCAGCCAGACCCGCCCGATCAGATGCTCCCAATCGACCGGCTCTTTGGGCGGCTTTTTTCCCTCTTCCTTCAGCGGACCATGCCCCGCACCAGTTGTGCCAGCCGCTGAGCTCGCATGTGCCGCCCCCGACTGCTCGACCCCGTCCGGGGTCACCTCCGGCCCGGTCGCCCCCTGCAACCGGCCGCTCAGTTCCTGCACGGCAGCCCGCAAGCGCGCCAGTTCCGCATCTTGCTGTTCGACACGCTCTTCCAGCCGCTTGATGCGAAGTTCTTGCTCCTTCTCGATGTCCCCCGCCCCCTTCCATTCGACACCCTCTATCATCAATTGCAAAAATTTAGGAAATGTAACTTCATTATATTGTATACTGGAAATAAAGAACAGAGACATTTCAGAAGGGGGATACTCCCGTGGAATTCTTCTTGATCCTGCTCGTCATCATCACCAGCATCGTCGGCCTGCTCTCTCCCAAACGCCACTCCGGCAAAAAACGAAAAGACGGCGACGGCGGCTTTTTCGACTTCGACTTTTCTTCCGACTCGGGCGACTCCGGCGGCGATGGAGGCGGAGGCGGAGGCGGCGGTGGTGGCGGAGATTGATCCCCATACAAAAAACGAACAAAAAACCCCCGACACCCGTCGGAGGTTTTTTTCGTCTGTTCATTCAAGAAGACACTCGCTCCTCCTCATCAACCCCATAGGGCCAAGGAGTCAGCAAGATCCGCTTCACCCGCTTGCGCTCCAGCACCAGCCAGGCGATCAACTGGAAGGCGAGAAAATACACCGCCATCACCCCGAGCGAAAATGTGATCGTCATCCCCGCCGCCGGGGGCGGACCTTCGAAATACTGCGTCAGGTCGTTGGCGAACAGCGTATAGCGCACCCACGCCGACGGCAGCGACCACACCGCCACATGCCCGGCCAACATCACCGTGATCGCCAATCCTTTCGCCAGCCAAGAGCGCATCCACGTCGCCAGCATAAACGCCATCGTGACCATCATCAACAACGTCACCGCCTGGAGTCCGTATCCGAGCAACGCGTGCTGTGCCATCCCCATCTCGTGCCGGACGCCCGCTCCGTCAAAATACGTGAACATCTCCCCGTACCCGCCAAAGCCAAACATCAGCCCGCCGATCAAAAGCGAGCCGCCGCCAAACGCCAGATACAGCAGCAGTCCGCCGATCAGCGCGGTGATGTATTTTACCAACATCGTCCCGGTCTTTGCCCGCGGCCGCAGCCACACCACGTTGCCCGCCCGCTGCTCCGGGAGATTCAAATCGGCGATCAGCACCGCAAACGCCGCCACTGCCGGCATCGCTGCCGTGATCCCCTCAAAAAAATGCCAGCCGTTCCCGACATTGGAGCCGGTCAGACGGCAAAAGAACGCATAGAGCAGCGTTCCGGCCAGCAACATCAGGACAAACCCCGTCGCGCGCAGTCGCACCATATGAACCATTTGATCTTTTACAATCCGTTGCAACATCTGTCTCACCCCGGTGTCCGTCTCCACTCTATTCTAAATCGAATACAATCTTAGAATTAGTATACGCCCATAATAACATAGATAATGAACGCTTAGTATACGGTCCGATCATTATATTTCTCGACAAATGCCGCATCCTTCCCCTGTTACATCCTGACCGTCATCATATTGCCCGAACCGTATCGTTTGAGCCCTCGAGAAAAACTCCACGTCGCGCATACGGCCAGCACCGTGACCGCCACCACCGTCGCCAGCAGGAACGGCGTCTGCATCTCACGCAGCAGTCCGAGCGGCAGATACGAGATAAACCCCGCCGGGATCACCGTGAACAACACCATCCGCCCGATTCCCCGAAAAATATCGGTCGGATAGGTGGCAAACGTGAGAAACGTGATGAAAAACTGATGCCCGAGTCCTTCCGCGTTGCCGATGTAAAACGCCAGCGACTGGGTCAGCACCGTAAAGTACGTAAAGATCATCGTCGCCAAGCACAGCGCCACTGCAAACTTAACGATTCCAAGCCATGAGAGATCCCCGAACAGCACGAACAGGATCAACCCGAACAAAATATCACCGATCGCCGACACCGACATCCGCGAGACGAGCACGTGGAGCAAAACGGGCTTCGGCTGCGCGAGATACGTATCGAGTTGGCCGGTGGCGACGATGTTGGCGAGGGAGTAGGCGTTGCCAAACAGCACCGCCGAAAACCCAAAGCCTGCCGCCGAGACGGCCCACATCATCATCACGTCTTGCATCTGCCAGCCGTTGACCAGCGGGAAGCGGTTGAAATACACGCCCCAAAAGAAGATCCAGACCGCGTTGTTCACCATCATCGTGACGACCTGCAGCCAAAAGCTCATCCGAAACTCCATCGCCCCGGCGAGGTTCATCTTCCAGCAGGCGAAAACAAAACTCAGGTGTTTAGCCGCCGTTGACATTGAGTTTTTTCACTCCTTTCCGATAGAGGAGCGCGAGCAGGAGACTCAGCAGCGCGATCCAGATCCACTGAATGACGAAAAATTTTCCGATCAGCAGGGCGTCAAACTGCACCGCCATCTTCGAGGGAAAATAGACCACCGTCTGAAACGGCAACCACGCGCAGACCTTTTGCAGCGTCTCGGGAAACGTTTCGAGCGGCAGCATCATCCCGCCGACGGTGAACAGCAGTTTGTTGTAGACAAACTCGATGCCCCACGTCTCCTCGATCCAGAACGAGCAGAGCGCGATCATCATCGTGATCAAGAAATTCACCGTAAATGCCCCGGCCGCCATCACCAGATAGCCGACCCAGCCAAAGCCCCAGTCCGGCACCCCGAACACGAACAGCCCGAGCGCACCGCCGACAGCCAGATTGACGACGAGGCGAACGGCCGCTTCGCCCATGTAGGCGGAGTAGTGGAAAAGGAGATAGCTCATCGGGCGGGTGAGTTGGTAGCCGATGTCGCCTTTTTTGACCTCTTCCTCCACCTTCAAAGAGAGCCTCGGCGACGCCATGATGATCGCCTCGGCAAAGATCAGATACCAGATGATCTGGTCAAACCGATACCCTGCGATCCGCGACGTCCCTTCCCCTTCGAACGTCACCGTCCACAGTTGCAAAAACACATAGAGGATGACCAACAAAAACAGCGATCTCAGCAGAAAATCGTAGATGTATGCCACATGATTTCGCACCGTGATCCCGCCGACCGCCGTGTATTTCGCCAACTTCACCGCCAACGACGAGACTCCGCGCCTTTCACCGTCTTGCCACGGAGTATGACTGGCCGATCTCCCGGTGCGTTCGTTGACAGACGCAGCCTCAAGCCCCGCCATGATGGGTCCGTTGCTTCCGTCTTGCCGTCGTTTGTGTTCTTCATCCCGAGCTCTCATGCCCCTGCTCCTTTCCCGCCTTTGCGTAGATATGCGTAATGACCTCCTCCATCGAGGGGTCTTCGATGGTCACGTCCTCCAGCCGGTAGTTTTGGACGATATACGCCAGTACCGTCTCAATCGAAGTCTCCACCGTGTTCACCGACAGCTTCAGCCCGGCTCCTTTCTGTTTGACCACCTCGACGCCCGGCAGGAGCAACGGTTGCTCCGGGATGACCGCCAGTTTCAAGTGGATCGTCTTGTGCGTCAGATACTCCCGCTTCATGTTGGTGACCGAGTCGTCGAGGATCACCTGCCCGTGGTTGATCACGATCACCCGCTTGCACAGTTGCTCGACATCCCCCGCATCGTGCGACGTGAGAAACAGCGTCGTCCCCTCTTCCCGGTTCATCTCCCGGATCAGGTCGCGGATCATCGCCTTCACCACCACATCGAGCCCGATCGTCGGCTCATCCAAAAACACGATCTGCGGCCGATGCAAGAGCGCCGCTGCGATCTCGCAACGCATCCGCTCCCCGAGCGACAGTTTGCGCACCGGCGTATGCAGATAGTTTCCCAATTCAAATCGCTCGACCAGATCATCCCGCCGCTTGCGAAAATCGTTCATCGGCACCTCATAGATGCGCCCCATCAACTCAAACGTGTCGACCGGCGGCAAGTGATACCACAGCTGCGACTTTTGCCCAAACACCGACCCGACGTGAAACGCCAATCGTTGCCGGTCCCGCCACGGCGTATATCCCAGCACATCCGCCTCCCCGCCGCTCGGGTGCAAAATGCCGGTCAGCATCTTGATCGTCGTCGACTTGCCCGCCCCGTTCGGCCCGAGAAACGCCAGCACCTCGCCCTGTTCCACCGTAAAGTCGATCGGCTGCACGGCCACCTTTTCCGACACGACCGGCTTGAACAACCCCTTGATGCTGCCCGAAAGCCCCGGCTGTTTGTGTTTCATCGTGAACGACTTGGTCAGTCCTTGTACACGTATAGCGGACATTTGTCTGCTCCCCCTTCAGCGAAATAAAGAAAGCCCTCCGAGACCGTTTCAGACCCTTTGGGTCTGGAACTTCTCGGAGGGCTTTTATCCCTACGGTGTAGCGCATTTCCCATGCGCCCGGCATCGCTCGGTTCGACGGAAACCCTGTGTGCACAGGACTTTCTTCGGCTCCCTAGACGCCCTTCCAGCTGCTTATTGAGATTTATAGTAGCACGCCCCGTTGTCCAATGACAAGAGACATTTTTATAAAAATATACATTTTTTCAAAGATGTGTGCCATTCATCCGTTATAATGGGGGAAAGCCTGATTTCAGGAAACTTCCGGCATCGAAAGGAGATCTGACATGACAGCCTCGGAACACCGCCGCTCTTGGATCGCCGCCGCTGGATTTGCGCTCGTCTTTGACTTGGTCGCCTTTTGGGGCGGCTGGTTGCTGACCGGACCGCCGCGGTCGATGGAGCCGTTTCATTCCTTTAAAACGACCGTCACCATCGGATTGCCCGCGATCAACCAACTGCTCGACGCCAAACACCAGACGGGCAGCCTGACCTCCGGCTCGGTGGCGATCATTCCCGGCATCCTGTTCGCCCTGGTGCTCTTTCTCGTGACGACCCTCGCGACCTCCTCCTTCATCGGCCTGCTCGCCCGAAGCGTCGAATCGCGCGACACGACGGTCGGCGAAGATGCCCGGCGGGCGTTTGTCACGATGTTTTTGTGGCTTCTGTTCCAGTTCGCGATGACGGCTGTGCTGTTCTTCCTTTTTGCCGCCATCGGTCTCCCTATGCTCGGCGGGATCTTTGCGGTCGTCGCTTTGCTGTGGTTCCGCTATTATTTTCTGTTCTTCGAGTATGCCTGCGTCGTGCTGCGCCTAGGCTTTGGCGAGGCGTGGGAGATGTCGGCCCGTCTGCGCCGCGCAACGGACGGCGGCGCGATGACCTATTTCATCCTCTCGCTGCTGGTCAACGCCGTGCTCGCCTATTTCGCAAACGCGCTGTTCTCCCTCCCCGGTGTCTTCGTCATGCAGTTGCTCTACATCCCGGTGATCACCTGGCTCCAGCATCGCCTGATGCGCGACTTTTTCGATGCCTGTGACAAGGTCTGGCCCGTTTAAACTGGCATTGCACCGCCCGATGGATTATACTGGTTTTTAGATTTAGATTCCTGATCATGTAAAAATGAGGTGCTTTCCTTTGACGAAGATCGAAATGAACTCCCTCGCTGCGAAGAAGATCCGCGAGGCGATGGAACAACAAGAAAACAAAGAGCTCAAACTGCGCGTATCGGTCGACCATATGCACGGTGACCATGCTCACTACGGCATGAACCTCGACACCCAAAAGCCGGAAGACGAAGTCGTCACCGTCCAAGGGCTGGAGGTGCTCGTCGGTCCGGAGCACAAAGAGATGCTCGACGGCCTGTCGATCAAATTCCTGCTCTACCCGCAAGAAGGTTTCAAGATCACCAACCCGGCGAAAAACAACCACGGCGACCACTAAGCGCCGGTCATGCGAGGAGAAGAATAAGACAGGCTGCGGCCGGTCTTTTTCTCTTTTCACCCATTCACGGAGGAACACGAACATGAACCTAGCTGTCGAAGGCGGAAACCTCCACGTCGAGGTGCAGGGCGCAGGTGAGCCGGTCCTGCTGGTGCACGGCCTCTTTGCATCCGGCTATTGCTGGCGGCACACGGCGGCCCGGCTGGCCGAGTCCTATCGCGTGTACAACCTCGACCTGCTCGGATTTGGCCGGAGCGACATGCCGCCCGACGCCGACTATTCGCAGTCCGCGCAGGCACGCCGCGTCCTGCAGGCCGTTTCGGGGTTGGGTCTTGAGGGCGTTCGGCTGGTCGGGCACTCGATGGGCGGCGAGATCGCCGTGCGAGCGGTGCTGCAAGACCCGCGCCCGTTCCGGCAGCTCGTGCTCGTGGCGGCGGACGGGTTTCGACGGCCGTTTCGTCCGTGGACGCGGCATCTGCTCAGCCACCCGTATATGGGCTGGTTCGTGCGCCGCACCTTCGACGAAAAGCATTTCCGCCACTCGATCCGCACCGTCGTCCACGACCACCGTATCTACACGCCGGAGATGGTCGCCGCCTACTGCGAACCGTACAAACGACCCGAGTTCCCGGAGGCGATGCGCCGGCTTGCCCATGACCGCGAAGGCGGCCTGTCGCCGGACGAGTGCCGGGCGATCGCGCTGCCGACCCTGCTCCTGTGGGGCGAACGCGATTTTATCGTGCCAAGGCGCATCGGCGACCGCTACAAAGACGTGTTGCCAAACGCCCGCTACCGGACGCGTGCGCAGTGCGGCCACATGCCGATGGAAGAACACCCGGAGTGGCTGAACGGCGAGATCCTGAACTTTTTCGCCGCAGACGCCCGCACAGACAAAAGCACCGCCGACTCCTAGAATGGAGTTCGACGGTGATTTTTGCGTTGATACGTACGCAAGGGGGCTTTACCGCTCCGAAACAAGATCATCAAGCGGCTCCACCTGCCCGTCGCGCAGTGATTCCAACCCGGCCTGAGCCAAAATCGAATCGATCTCTTCCTGCGAAAGTTGAAAATCGGATTTGTTCACACCACTCACCTCCACCTTCGTGCCGTCCCTTGGGGTATTGAACAGTGTGCGCCGTTTCCGGCGATTCCATGCGGCGCCGCCTGCAATCGATGCGAAAAATACGCCGCGTACGATTCGCGCAATAACTGGCTGCTCTCCCGACGGGTCGTGCGCAGGTCGATCCACATGAGAATGAGTTGGCGTTCCCGGTCCCGCTTGTGTCCGGCGGGGACGCGGGAGAGAGCGTTTTCCTGTTTGCGACCGTCCGGTGCCACCGCGTGACCCCCTCTGCTCTCGTTCTGTTGCTGTATCTTATGCGGACGTGTCATCGCCCGTGAGCCTCGCCCACGCCCAAAGACACAGCAAAAAGACCCGGCACTCTGCGGGAGTCCGGGTCTTTTTACACGGCGTTGACTACTCTTGCGTTTGCACGTCTTGCTTGCCACGGCGGTCGGCCAGCCATTTGCCGACGGCGATGACGCCGATGGTGGTGAGTGCCGGCACGAGCCAGTTGAGCACTTCGTTGTGGATCAGTTCGACGATCAGGCGGTCTTCGATCAACATCGAACCGGCCGTCCAGCCGAGGACACCCGCCCCGATGTAGACGAGGATCGGGAAGCGGTTGATCAGCTTGAGGATCACTTGCGAGCCCCAGACGATGATCGGAATCGAGATCGCGAGGCCGATCAGCACCAGCGAGACGTGTTCCTTGCCCGCTGCGGCGACCGCAAAGATGTTATCCATCGACAGCACGAGGTCGGCGAGGATGATCGTGCGGATCGCTTCGCCAAACGAGGCGCCTTCCTTGATGTTCGCTTCCTCTTCGGCGTTGTCGACGAGCAGTTTGACTGCGACCCAGATCAGGAACAGACCGCCGATCGCTTGGAGCAGCGGCACTTTCAACAGATAGACGGCGACGACCGTCAGCGCGACACGCAGGCCGACTGCGCCGACCGTGCCCCAGAGGATCGCCTTTTTCTTCTGCTCCGGCGGCAGACGTCGGGATGCCAACGCGATGACCATCGCGTTGTCGCCGCTGACGACGAGGTCGATAATGATGATACTAAGCAGTGCAAGCAGATAATCCCACACCCATACTTCTCCCCTTCCGTGTTTTCGATTCACTTGCTATCCGTTTAGGAATGTCCCGATAACAGGCAAAATAAAAGAGACCTCTGCCTGTTACGGCAAAGGTCTCGCTAAACGCGCGGTTGAGCAAAGCCGGAGGAATGCGGAAACACCCTCGCGATGACGACTTTGCCACAGGGATGTCAAAAAAGGACAACCCTGCCAGCTACTCCCCTTTGTTCCCTCCATTTTACCCCTTCGCCGCTTGACCGTCAAGGCGAACGCCCAGATGATAGGAAGAGGAGGAAATGAACCAGAAGCAGGTGGAAGTCAAGACATGAATTTTTTTAAAAAAGGAGTTGCCTTCTGACATGACCTTTATGAAATGGCTGGCTCTGCTCTTCACACTAGGCCTCGATACCCTTGCACTCTCCATCGCCCTCGGCCTTGCCAACGTACCGCAGCGCTGGCGGATTGCGTTGACCTTTGCCCTCGCCGAAGCGTTGATGCCCACCGTCGGCTACCTCCTCGGCCATACGGTCAGCCTTTGGCTCGGCACGTATGGACCATGGATCGGTGTGGTTGCGGTGCTCGGCGTCGGCGTGTGGCTGCTCTTCGAAAATGACGACGAGGATGGCCTCTTCCACAAGGGAGCGGCAGGCTGGGTGTTATTTCTGACCGCCCTTACCATCTCGCTAGACGAGCTCGCCGTCGGCTTCTCCATCGGCCTTGGCCGCCTGCTGGCCGTGCCGGTCGGCTGGACGATGCTCGCGATGGCTGTGCAAGCCTTTCTCTTCACCTGGCTCGGCCTCACCTTCGCCCGCCGCCTCAAGCCCTTTCTCGGCGAAGCAGCAGAAAAGGCCGGCGGGATCATCCTGACCCTGCTCGGCCTGTACCTCGGCTGGGAACTTTGGCAGGGATCGTGATTGCCCCCGCCTCAGTCCCTCCCTGTCCCATTGTCATTCTCATCCCAAGACAGCACCGTCACCTCCGTGCTGTCCCCGCTCTCGACCTCCGCCTTCGTCGCCGGAGCCTGCAACTCATCGTCTTCCAGCCCCGGTGCGACCGTCGCCGGTTTTTTGCGGTGGTAGAGCTGCTCTTCTTGCTGCTGCTGATCCGTCAGCTTTTTCGCCATGTGTAAAGCCTCCCTCCTCGCATTTCCGTTAGTATACGCGGGAGGGAGGGGTTCTACCTGATGTATTTTCGGGCAATTGATAGCTTGGCACAGGACTGGTCTCGATCAGAACCTCCTCCAGTTCCTCCAAAGGCACTACTTTCATATAGGAGTACTTATCGATTTGTTCAAAGCCCGCTTTCCTCACCTGATCCGCTTGATCGGTGCCATTGTAGATCAGATCCGCCTTTCCATTTCTAACAGGCAGTACCTGAACGCGTATCCCCTGATAAATCGTATACAGCGAGCATTTATATACGGTTGTCACCCCATTCGGTCCTACCACTTTCTCATATCGTTCTCTGGGCCCGCGGACAAAACCGTTTGCAACTTCGGAAGCATCGTCTGTATACAGGTAAACCCGGCGACTCCCGACAACTTGAGAGGCTCTATACTCTTTTCCTCTATAGATCGCAAAAACGCCCTTTTTCAACTCCACGCTCTACGCCTCCCACAACACCCGATAAAATTCCTGCCGCACAGCCGGGTCACGGCGTGCGAACGCGCATTTTCCATCGATTGCGACGAGCATCAGGCGAGGTCTTCCGGGAGTTTGAAATGGAGCATGGGCAGTTTCGTCGATCCGATTTGGTCTAACTCCTCCATCGCCACTTCTTTTCGAAACTCATCACGGTCTACCTGAACAAACCCAAGCATTAGAAGGTCATCGGAATTCCCCATACCCGTATCCCGCAAGATCACTTTACCGTTATCAGCTATATGAGCGAGAACGCCCACTCCGCCGTATACGGCATAAACAACATAATGATACAGAGACTCGATCTGGTCCAAGCCGACTGTTTTTTCCAACCTGCCTTTCCATGCAGGAAGAAATCCATTGGCTGCCTCATTTTGATCACAGGTTAACAGTTCCACCTCTTTATGGATGGGGTCATACGATGCTGAATATTCTTTTCCTTGGTACAAAGCATGCACGCCAGATTTGATTCGATTTTCCTGCATATCTGTCACCTCTTGCTCTTTAGTCCGCGGGATATAGACTTCCCATTCCTTTTCGCCGTAGATCACGAACGAGTGCGTCGAATCAGGCAGGCTCCACCGGGAGTTTATATCCCGGCATCGGGATCACTTCCATGAGGATTTCAGGCAGTTCGGACTCTGGAAAGAACTTGAGATAGGAGTAACGATCAATCTTTTCAAAGCCCAACTTCCGAAGCGTACTGGCATATTGGGTGCCGTTGTAGATCAATTCGATCCCGTTCTCTTTGATCGAAAGCACCTCGACACGCGCTTCTCCAACCATCGCATAAGGCGTGTAGTCGCAAAGAGACTCGACTTCGGCCGGAGCCACCTCTTTTTCATATCGATCATGTCGCTGCTCAAACCCCACCGCGACCGATGACTGATCTTCCGAAAACAGAACTACGTTTTTGGTGAATCCATCAATCGTTGCACTGTACTCTTTGCCTTTATATAAGGCATAGACACCACTTTTCAATGTCATGATCTCGAACCCCTTCTTAATTCGAAGCCCAGTGAAATAAAATGACCCCCGTTCTCCATCGAGGGTCATTGTCATAGCCGCCATTGCAAGTCACGTACTGATCGACGCTCTACACCTCTGCCCGCTCATAAAACGGCTTCGTCTCTTTGCGGAAATAGAGGTCGATCTCGCCGTCGTGGTCGTGGCGGATCTCGTGGAATTCGACGTAGATTTCTTTGTCGATTTTGTCGCGCACGTAGACATGAAGGTCGAGCATGAGGTTGAGGAAGTGTACCTCCGCATTTTCATCCAATTCTAGACCAACCACCAGGAACGGCATGCGTCCGCGTGACGGGATGAACGTGAGGATGACGGACGCTTTTTTCACAAACGGCAGGGAGGGCAGGTGCCGCTTTAAACCGGCGAGCAGCAAGGCCGGAACCTCTTTCGGCTCCCCGAGGACGATCTGCTCCTCTTCTACGTCCTCTGCCTCCAACGGTTCATACGCCTCAAACAACAGCCCTGCGGCCAACGCTTTCAGTTCCGTCGAGGTGAGCTCCTTCCCGGCCTCCGTGCAAGGATTGAGCATCAACACAACGTCCTCCGGCATCCCGGTCAGAAGTTGTTGTGCCGGAACGAGCAAATGCCGCTGCCCCTCGGGGATCACTTCCTTGAACAACTCCAACGACGAGAAAAACGGAAGCACTTCCCGCCCCTCGACTTCAAAGAATGAGAAATGGTACTCCCCCGTCTCGCCACTCCCTTCCGTCGTCCCGACCGCATACAACTCCGCCTCCCACAACGCCCGATAAAACTCCGGCCGCAGTGCCGGATCACGGCGAGCAGAGGCGCATTTTTCAGCGAGTGCGTCGAGCATTATGCGAGGTCCTCCGGGAGTTTTGTGCCCAACAGCGGAATCTTTTCAACTACGAACCCTTGGATCTCCCCGACTGGCACGACTTTCATGTAGGAGTATCTGTCAAATTGCTCGAATCCGGCCTTCACCAGTTGGTCAGCCTGATCAGTCCCGTGGTAGCTAAGTTCCGCTTTTCCATTCTCAATACTCTCTACGTGTACGCGCACTCCCTGATAGATAGCAAACGGAGCGCATTGATAGATTGAGTTGATCTCCGTTGGCCCAACCGCTTTCTCAAAATCTCCAAAGGAAGTGCGAACAAAACCATTCGCGACATCTGACGCGTCTTTGCTAAACAAAAACACCCGATCTGTCCCCTCTTCTGTAGCAGCCACATATTCCTTCCCTTTATAAAGCGCAAAAACACCTTTTTTATATTCTGTCATGTGTGTCCCTCACTTATCTGATGGGCGTGTGGGTTTCCCAACTGTTCCCACCGCGATATTTTCCAACCAAGACTTCTGTACCGTCAGGATGCTGTATATAGATTTCCGCACCGCGTGACAATTGCACCGATTCTCTCCAACCGATTACAAACTCAGGAATCGCCTTTTCGCCGCCTAAAAACCCATTCCCGGTCATCGGCCACGACTTCATCAAAGTTAATGGGTCATCTTGCAATGGAACCCCGTATTTCTCCGGATTCCTTGCAGAGAATCGGATCAAATACATCGGCTCTTTTTTAAACGTACCATCCGGATTGAGATAATCATTGGTCCCAAGTTTAAAGTCAGGGTCCAATTCTTTGATCTTGTCCAGATGCGGATTTTTGATCGAGTTGTAGTCGAGGCGAAGCTGTTGCTTCATTTCCATTGTGTTGGGAATATCGATCACATCCTGTGCGCGAGCCACAAACCCGCTGACATCCGTTTTCTTCCCATCAAGGTACTGTTTGACCTGCGAATAAGGGATCACCCGCTGCATGATCGTGTCAGGGCTCAGTTGTACTGCTCCCCGAACTGCTGATATACGCGAATCCACCGGAAGATACGGACCATCCGGTTCAGTGAGCCTCTCCAATCGCTTCGCCTGAAACTCTTCTCTCGTCATACCCATATCCATCCTCGCCAACATGTTATCAAGGTCAGAATCAAACGATGATCCTATTGTCTCTCTAAGAGCGGACTTCGAATAGTCGTTCTCCCATTTAGGAGCCGCATAAATATCATGCTCCAGATTCCCATTCTCCCCCGCACCGTCCGGGTTTCGCTTGATCGGCGTCTTCACCCCGTCCGCCTTCGAGGCGGCTTTCACGAGCTTGACCGCTTTGTCCGCCCCTTTGGTGCCGATGATCGAGGTGGCGATGGTGCCGACTGCGTAGCCGAACCAGTGGGCGCGGGAGTTGGCGTCGCCGTTGATCACGTCGCGCTCCCAGGATTCGGAGACCGCTTTCCACGTCGCTTCGAACGTTTGGATCGGATGCTGGATCGCGAACATGATGTTTTCGAACGTCTCTTCAAAATTGACGATCGCATCCCAGATCCCGACGACCGCGTCTTTGCCGGCGTCGTACACGCCTTTGAAAAAGGAGCCGACCGCCTCGCCCGCCGACTGGAGCCCTTTGCCGATCTTGTCCCAAAATCCCGGCTCCGCTTTGGCGATCATCATGTACGTGTGCAGGCTGTGATCCAAAGCCGCGATCCGGTCAAACGCCGCCGCAGCCGCTCGGTCTGCCGCACGCGCTTCTTGATCGGCCAGCATATTCAGTTCATTCATCCGGTACCGCAGATGGCGCTCCCGGTCTCTGTCTTCGTCGCTGTTGCCCAGATGCCAGATCTGATGAGAGATCCGATCCGCATCCGCTTCGAGCTGTTTCACCCGCTCCATCCGTCGAGCGAGCGTCGTCAGTTCACCCGCCGCCTGCTGCATCGCGTCGCTCGCTTTGCGCAGATCGTCCGAGAGATAATGCGCCACGACGCGAAACGCCGCTCCCCCTTTGCCCGTCCATGCACCGGACAGGCCGTCCGAGACAGATCGCAACTTGCTCGCCTTGACCTGAAGTTCGGACGCCCCCGCCCGGAAACGGTTTGCGCCCTGTTGCAGAACTTGCGGTTCCGCCTTTGCACCCATCGCGATATGCACCCTTCCTCGTTTCTATCTCTTTTTCCCATATTATAGACTGCGTGTATATTCATGACCATACTTTTAAAGGAAATGCAAAAATAAAATGACCCTCGATCTCCGCGAGGGTCAATGATGAGGCTCGATATGCACGAACACATGCGGAATGCCGTAGTGATCATTCATGACCGATTCAATTTCTTCTGTGATCGTATGACTCTCCACCACATTCAACTTCGAATCGACAGCGATGGTGACATCGAGCAAGACCACGTTGCCGTGTTTTCTCGCCCGTACCTCTTTGACTTCGTGTACGCCGCCCACCCGCGAGATCGTCCGTTCGTATTCCGTCAGCTCTTTCTCATCGAACCCGTCTGTTAGATGATGCGTGGCCTCGTACGATATCTCCCACCCCGTTTTGCAGATGATCACCCCGACGCCAAACGCTGCGACCGTATCCAGCCAGGGCAGTTGCAACTGCGCACCGAGAATGCCGACAAAAGCCCCCAGAGAGACAAAAGCGTCAGAACGATTGTCCTTGGCCGCCGCCATGAGAGCTTGGTTGTTGATTCGTTTGGCCAAGGAGAGATTATACCTGTAGATCCCGTACATAAAAGCGGCGCAGAAGAGAGCCGTCCAACCGGCCATCAGATCCGGACTGGAGGTTTTTGGGGTGATCATCGACTGAACGGCCTGAATCAATACCTCGACCCCGACAAAGATCATGATAAAAGACGCGATCAATTGAGCGATTGTTTGTGCCCGAAAATGACCGTAGCGATGATCGCTGTCCGGCGGTTTTCTCGAGATAAACAAGCCGACGAGCACAGCGATCGACACCAAAATGTCTGTCCCATTGTTGAATCCATCGGCGATCAATGCTTCAGAACTCGCTTCGTAGCCGACGCTGATTTTAAGCAAAGAGAGGAATACGTAGGCCCCGATGCTGACCCATGCCCCTTTTTCCCCTCGTTTTATGTCTTGGTAGACTTCCACAGGAAACCCTCCCTACTTATCATCCAAGTGAAAAGTATTCCTATTATAGCAACCGCATTTTGAGTGGGTCTACGGAAACATTGTTGTCTATAACCACAATTAATTCCTTAAGGAAAGAGTTTGTTGCACATGCAAAATTATTAGATGCAGCTAACTCTCAAACTTTTCGGAATGCACAGCAAAGTATTGCCGGACTGTGCGATCCGCAGAATCACGGGTCGCGGCGCGTGATGGAAAAGGCGGGATTTCAACTGGAAGGGCTGTTGCGCGAGAAGTATGTGATCCACGGGCGGCCGTCTGACGCCCTGATTCTCGGGTTGTTGAAGCGGGAGTGGGAGCCAATTCGACATTTATAAATGGAAGCAAATGTCTGGTAAGAAGATCAGTTTTCTTGTTATAATTTAAATCGTCATAACATAGAAAACGGAGGCGTGCCAGATGCTTGCTTTGAAAGGTTTCCCTGTTTTAGAAACGGAACGTTTTGTGTTGCGCTCGTTGCTCGCCCAGGATGCGGAGTCGTACCTGGCGATCTTTTCCGATCCGGAGGTGCTGCGCTATTACAATTTGACACCGCTCACCTCCCTCGATCAGGCACGGGAAGAGATCGCGAAAAAGCAACAGTTTTTCGAGGACAATTTCTTGATCCGTTGGGCGATCACGCGACGCGGCGAAGACCGGTTGATCGGCACGATCGGCTTTCACCGCTGGGAAAAGGAGCACCTGCGCGCCGAGGTCGGCTACGATGTGGAGCGCGATCTGTGGGGGCACGGCGTGATCGGCGAAGTACTGCCGTCGGTGGTGCGGTACGGATTTGAAGAGATGGGGTTGAATCGAATCGCCGGGCTGACCGTGCCGGAAAATATCCCGTCGAAGCGCATTTTGGAGAAAGCCGGTTTTCAGGAAGAAGGCATCTTGCGCCAAAACTATGTCATCCACGGCAAGCCGACCGATGCGTTGGTTCTGAGTTTGTTGCGGGAAGACTGGAGATAACCAAAAGAGACAGGCCGTCCGATGCGGTCTGTCTCTTTTTTCGTGTAGGAATGAACCTTGGTCACAACGCAAAATCGGGGGTTTCAATTTTTTGTTAGTACTGGTATAGTATCGGTAATTTGCGCGTCGCGAGAGGAGACAGAATCATGGCATACACAGGTCCGGCGTTTTACGATGACGAAGCGATCTTTGAGGAGTATCACGCGAGACGGCAACATCGTACGAATGCAAACCGACTGTTGGAGGAGCCTGTGATTAAGGAGATGATCGGCGCGGTCGACGGGCTGCGCATCGCCGACCTCGGCTGCGGTGACGGAGGATTCGGGGTGGAACTGCTCGCATCCGGGGCGGCCGAGTATGCGGGAGTCGACGGGTCGGAGCGGATGGTGGCAAAGGCGCGGGAGTCACTGGCAGGAACGGTCGGCACGGCGTCGCTTGGAATTCTCGAGGAGTGGGAGGCGGCGGCTGAGAGTTACGAGCTCGTCGTATCCAGGCTGGTGCTGCACTATCTGGCGGAGGACGACCTGTTGACTCTGTTGCGGCGGGTGCACGCAGGGTTGACGCCCGGCGGGCGGTTGGTGGTGTCGGTGGAGCACCCGGTGCTGACGTCGTGCAACGCGAGTTTGGAGCAGTCGGGGCGGCGCGGGAGTTGGATCGTCGACGGCTACTTTGTCACCGGGGAGCGGGAGGTGCGCTGGATGGGCGGCACGGTGAGAAAGCACCATCGGACGGTGGCCGACTATTTCCGGCTGTTGCAGGAGGCGGGATTTGCGGTTGAAATGCTGCGCGAGTCCCGGCCGGAGCGGGAGCGGTTTGAAACGGAGGAAGAATATCAGCGCCGGATGCGCATCCCGCTGTTCCTCTTCCTCTCCGGGTGCAAGGTCTGTTAAGCGTTTGGCGGCCTGCCGGATACAATGAATTAATCGTTGCTTGCCTCCGCCGCCCCCTGCTAGCATGAGGGGTGAGGAGGTGAGTGATGGTGAGCATCCTGCAAGAAATATTGGAGGAACAACGTCTGCAACGACAGATCACGACCGAACATGGAACTCTGATCCACGAGTTGTTGAAAGAGCAACGTCTGCAACGACAGACAACGACCGAACACGGTTCACTGATCCACGAGTTGCTGAACGAACAAAGAGAACATCGCACCTTGTTAGGCAGTCTTTTTGAGGAGCAACGCGAGCAACGCGCATCCATGCACAATCTGTGGGAAGAACAACACGCGCAACGTGCATCCATGCACAACCTGTGGGAAGAACAACGCGCGCAACGTGCATCCATGCACAACCTGTGGGAGGAACAACGCGCGCAACGTGCTGTGTTGGACGGCGTGTTGGAAGAGCAACGCGAGCAACGCATCGTGTTAAACGAAGTGTTGGAGGAACAACGTGAGCAACGCATCGTGTTAAACGAGGTGTTGGAGGAACAACGTGAGCAACGCATTGTGTTGAAAGAGATGTCGAACACGCTGGCGGAACACACGGAGATCCTGAAGCGGCATGACAAAAAGTTGGACTCGCACCAAGAACAGATCGCGCTCCTGCACGAGGACGTGACCGTGATCAAAACCAGACTGTCCATCCCAAAAACCTTTCGAAGTGTCGTCATCCCGTTCCGTCATCCCGGTCAACCAAAGAAACCCAAGAAATAACGCACCGAAATCACGCATCACCATCGCCTGACCCAATTTCATTCCTGAATGACACGGGCTCTCCCCGTCGTCCATTCCTACCAATTCCCCAATTGCCTAATTTTCTATTTCCCATTCTAAAAAAAACACCCTGCCACAACACTTCGGGTGCCGTGGCAGGGTGTTTGCTGTTTTCGATTACCGCTTCCGTTTCGCCATGTGCACCGCCACACCCATCACGTCCGCAGCCGCTTCCATAAACGACTCCGTCAACGTGGGATGCGGATGCACCGTCAGATGCACGTCGTCAGCCGTCGCGCCCATCTCCAGCGCCAGCGCCGCCTCACCGATCAACGCGGACGCCTCCGGTCCGACGATATGCACGCCGAGCAGCACGCCCGTCTCGGCATCCGCGATCACTTGGCAGAATCCATCGCCTTCATTGGTCGTCAAAGCCCGACCGTTCGCCGCAAACGGGAATTTGCCGACGGTGACCTCGTAGCCCTTTTCCTTCGCTTCGGACTCCGACAGCCCGACCGACGCGATCTCCGGGTCGGTGAACACGACAGACGGGATCGCCACCACGTCCATCTCCGCCGCATGGCCTGCGATCACTTCCGCCGCCACGACGCCCTCCTTGCTGGCTTTGTGCGCCAACATCGGGCCGGTCGCGATATCGCCGATCGCAAAGATCTTTGCGTTCTTCGTCCGGCACTTCGAGTCGGTCTCAATGTAGCCGCGCTCGTTCACCGAGAGACCCGCCTGCTCCAGACCCAATTCCTCCGTGTTCGGACGGCGTCCGACCGTCACCAACACTTTATCGGCGGTGATCGTTCGCGCCTCGCCTTTCACGTCGACGGTGACGTGGATCTTGCCGTCGCGGATCTCGTAGCTTTTCGCGCCCGTCTGCGTCAAAGTCTCGACGCCGAGCTTGCGCAGATTTTTCTTGACGGTCTGCGTCAACGACGGCTCAAATCCTGGCAACAGATAATCCGCCATCTCCACGACGGTCACCTGACTGCCCAGCTTGGCAAACGCCGTGCCGAGCTCAAGGCCGATATACCCGCCGCCGATCACCAACATCGTCGGCGGCACGTCGGTCAGTGCCAACGCCTCCGTCGAGGACAGGATATACTCCCCGTCAAACGGGAAGCTCGGGATCTGCACCGGACGGGAGCCGGTCGCGAGGATGCAGTGTTCAAATTTGAAATACTCCATCCCGTTTTCCTTCTCCACCGCCACGCGGTTGTCGGCCATCAGCACCGCATTGCCGTTGACGACCGTGACGCCGTTTGCCTTGAGCAGCGACGACACGCCGCCGGTCAGCTTTCTGACGACGCCTTCTTTCCAGCCCTGCACCTCGCCCATGTCGACTTCGACGCTGCCGACCTTGATGCCGATCTCGCCCGCGTGACGGGCATGCTCCGCCATCTTCGCCGCATGGATCAACGCTTTCGACGGGATGCAGCCCCGGTTGAGGCAGACGCCGCCCAGTTCATCCTTGTCGATCAGGACGACTTCCTTGCCGAGCTGCGCGGCACGGATGGCAGCCACATAGCCGCCGGGACCGCCGCCGATGACGACGACTTCGACTTCTTGTGCGATATCTCCGACTACCATGTTAGCTCATCTCCAAAAACAGCAAGTTCGGGTTTTCCAGCAGTTTCTTCATGTGATTCGTAAAGCGGACCGACTCCGCCCCGTCGATGACGCGGTGGTCAAACGACAGCGACAGATTCATCATCGAGCGGATGACGATCTCGCCACGACGTACGACCGGCTTTTCCTCGATCTTGTGCACACCGAGGATGCCGACCTCCGGGTAGTTGAGAATCGGCGTGGCAAACAGTCCGCCCAGCGGCCCCATGTTCGAGATCGTGAAGGTGCCGCCTTTCATCTCTTCCACGGTCAGGGTGCGCGATTTCGTTTTTTCGATCAGCGCGTTGATGTCCGCGGCGATGTCGAGGATCGACTTTTTGTCCACGTTTTTCACCACCGGCACCATCAGGCCGTCCGGGGTGTCGACCGCGATGCCGACGTTGTATTCCTTTTTCAGCACGATCTCGCCGCGCTCATCATCCATGTGCGCGTTGAGGAACGGATGCTGTTTCAAAGCGGAGACCAACGCCTTCAAAATGAACGGCAAATAGGTCAGCTTGACGCCGCGGTCTTTGAGCAACTCGTTGGCGTTTTTGCGATATTGGATCAGTTCGGTCATGTCCACATCGTCAAACGCCGTCACATGCGGCGCCGTGAAAGCGGAATGCACCATGCGTTGCGCGATGGTGCGGCGCAGACCGCGCAGCGGCACCCGCTCGTCGGCGGCCGACGCGCTGATCGACAGAGTCGGAGCCGGAGTCAACGGTTTTGCAGGAGCGGCCGGAGCGGCCGGCAGATCGGTGCCGGCGTCCCCATCGGTCGCGACCGCCGCACTTGCCAGCGCTTGCTCTTCCGTGGAGTGCGGATGCACAGCACCCGCTGCGAACCGCTCCACGTCGTGCTTCTCCACGCGGCCCGCCTTGCCGGAGCCTGGCACCAGATTGATGTCGATGCCCAGTTCCCGCGCCCGTTTACGCGTCGCCGGGGTCGCCAGCGCACGACCGAAACGTTGCACGGCCAGAGCCGCGTTGCCTTGCGGAATCTCGGTCGCAGCCGAGCCTGCCGCCGGGGAAGCCGCGACCGGCGCCGCAACAGCAACGCCATCGCCAGCCGTCGCCGTCCCCGCTTCGCCAATCACGATGATCACATCGCCCACGTGCGCGAGATCACCCGCATTTGCCTTGATTTCCAACACTTGACCACTCGCCGGGGCGGGCAGTTCAACCAGCGCCTTGTCCGTCTGGACTTCGACGATCGGGTCAAACTCGCGCACCGCATCCCCGACGTTCACCAGCCAGCGGACGATCTCCGCCTCGTGGATGCCTTCGCCCACATCGGGCAGTTTAAAAGCTACCGTCATCGGATCGGTCACCCCTTAGAAATTCATCACTTTCTCAATGCCGTGCAAAATGCGCTTCGCATCCGGCGCATAGATGTCCTCCAGCGAGAACAGCGGCTGCGGCGCATCATATCCGCCGACGCGACCGACCGGCGCTTCCAGCGAGAGAAGCGCTTCGTCATTGATCAACGCCACGATCTCCGCCCCAAGGCCCGCCGTCTTCGGCGCTTCGTGGACGACGACAGCCCGGCCGGTCTTTTGCACCGAACCGATGATCGTCTCACGGTCGAGCGGTGACAGGGTGCGCAGGTCGACGACTTCCACATCCCAGCCATGTTGCTCTTTCGCCATCTTCGCCGCTTCGAGCGAGACGCGCAGCATCGTGCCCCACGCATACAGGGAGATATCGGTGCCTTCCTTCACCACGTTCGCCTTGCCAATCTCCACCGTGTAGCGCTCCTCCGGCACTTCGTCGCGGAAGGCGCGGTAGATGCGCATCGGCTCCAGGAACAGCACCGGGTCGGGCGAGTCAATCGCCGCCAAGAGCAGCCCCTTTGCATCATACGGATTGGACGGGCAGACCACTTTGATCCCCGGCTGGTGCACAAACATCGCCTCCGGGGAGTCGCCGTGCAGTTCGGGGGCGCGGATGCCGCCGCCGTACGGTGCGCGGATCACCATCGGGCAGGTGAACCGGCCCTGAGAGCGCATCCGCACGCGTGCGACGTGCGCGACGATCTGCTCGACCGCCGGATAGATAAATCCGAAAAATTGCAATTCCGGCACCGGACGCATGCCATTGACCGCCATGCCGACCGACGCGCCGATGATCCCGGCCTCCGCCAGCGGCGTGTCGACCACGCGATCCGAACCGAACTCCGCCTGCAGCCCTTCCGTCGCCCGGAACACGCCGCCGTTGACGCCGACGTCTTCGCCGAGCACGATGACGCGCGGATCGTCGCGGAGGGCGACGCGCAGACCGTCGGTGATCGCTTGGATGATGTTCATTTTCGCCATCTTACTTCGCCCCTCCGTTTCCGTACAGCGAGCGCATCTCCTCGCGCTGCTCCTTCAGATGCCACGGCAGTTCTGCATACGAATAGTCGAAAATGCGGTTGTGATCGACCGGCGGCATCGCCTGCATCTCCTCAATCGACTTCTGCACGACTTTGTCCGCCTCTTCCCACAGCGCCTGATCTTGCTCTTCGCTCCAGATGCCCAGTTCGAGGATCCGCGCCTTCAGACGATCGATCGGGTCGCGCTCGGTGCGCCACATCTCCGCCTCGTTCACATCCCGGTAGCGGGTGTGATCATCGGCCGTCGTGTGCGACCCGTAGCGGTAGGTGACCGCTTCGATAAAGGTCGGACCTTCGCCGCGACGGGCTTTGTCGGCCGCGTATTTGACCGCATCATGCACCGCGACGGCGTCTTGCCCGTCGACGCGTATGCCTTCGACCCCATAGGCGGCCGCTTTCTCCGCCAGCGTCTCGGTCGCCGTCTGCTTGGACAGCGGCACGGAGATCGCATAGCCGTTGTTTTGGCAGAAGATGATCACCGGCAGTTTCATCACGCCGGCAAAGTTCATCGCCTCGTGGAAATCGCCCTCCGACGTTCCCCCGTCGCCGACGAAACCCACCGCAATCGAGTTCTCGCCTTTGAGCTTCGAAGCCCACGCCGCACCCACCGCATGCGGCAACTGGGTGGCAATCGGCACCGAGATGGGAAATACGTTCACGCCCTCCGGTGCCATGCAGCCCTCCGGACGCCCGTTCCAGTAGAGAAATACGGTCGTCATCGGCACCCCGTGCACCATCGAAACGCCATGCTCACGATAGGTCGGGAACAGCCAGTCTTGCTTTTCCAGCGCATAGCCGCAGCCGACCTGCGCCGCTTCTTGCCCTTCCAGCGCCGCGTACGTGCCGATCCGCCCGGAGCGTTGCAAATTGACAGCCCGGCGGTCGAAGTGACGCACCGTGACCATCCATTTGTACATCTCGATCATTTGCTCGCCGGTCAGCATCGTGCCTTCCGCCCGCTCTTGTTGATCCGTGTGATTCATCTCTTGTCTCCCCCTTCAAAAAGGCCCGCAGGATATGAGGAACCCGCACGAAATAGAGCGTTCGTGCGGGGGTTCAATCACAGAGAAAACATGCTCTTCAGATCCTCGACGCGAGCGATCCGCTCTTCGACCAGACGGTCAGCCGCCAGCCAAGTCGGGATGTTTTGCTCGGTGGACAGCGCATACACCTGCAGCAGCATCTCGTAGATCGAGTTGGTTTTGGCCATCACGCGCGCTTCGACGTAGCCTTTCAGCTCGTCGGCGACTTGAATCAGGCCGCCTGCGTTGACGAGATAGTCCGGCGCGTAGAGGATGCCTTTTTCATGGAGCATCTTGCCGTGCTTCTCCATGTCGAGCAGTTGGTTGTTCGCCGAGCCGACAATCGCTTTGCACTTGAACTGCGGAATCGTCTCGTCGTTCACGATCGCACCGAGCGCGCACGGGACAAACATATCCACGTCCAAACCGTAGATCTCGTCCGGTGCGACTACGCCGAGCATCTGCACCGGCGGCACTTTGGCGACCAGCGCGTCGACGAACGGTTGGTAGACGTCGGTGATGTATACCTGCGCACCCGCCGCCACCAGACGCTCGACCGTCAGTGCGCCGACCTTGCCCACGCCCTGCACAGCAAAGCGCTTGCCGGTCAGATCTTCATGGCCCCACAGCACCTTCGCCGTGGCGCGGATGCCTTGGTAGACGCCGAGCGCAGTCGGGATCGCCGTGTTGCCGGAGCCGCCGTACTCTTCCGGCAGGCCGACAAAGCCGCCGTGTTGCGCCTCGCGGGACGCATGTACAAAGTCCATCGGCGTCGTGCCCATGTCGGTACCCGTGTAGAAACGTCCGCCGAGCGAGCCGACGAAACGGCCGAACGCACGGAACATCTCCGGCGATTTGTCGGTGTTCGGGTCGCCGATGATGACCGACTTGCCGCCGCCGTTGTCGACGTCGGCCACGCCGCATTTATACGTCATGCCGCGCGAGAGGCGGAGCACGTCAAAGAGAGCGTCCTCCTCCGTCTCGTACGGGCGCATCCGGCAACCGCCGAGCGCCGGTCCGAGCGTCGTGTCATGGATCGCGACAATCGCTTTCAGTTTCGTGCCGCGATGTTGGAAAAAGTGCAATTGCTCATGGCCGTATTTCGCCATTTCATCAAAGATACCCAAACCATTCACCCCTAGGTCTATATCGTTCTATTCTACTCGTTCAAAGACACCGGCCAGGCCTTGACCGACGCCGATGCACATCGTCGTCACCCCGTAGCGGTGGCCTTCACGCTTCATCTCGTGAACAAGCGTTGCCACCATCCGAGCACCGGTCGCTCCCAGCGGATGACCGAGCGCGATGCCGCCGCCGTTCGGATTTACCTTCTCCAGCGGCACACCCAGTTCCCGGACAGATGCCAACACCTGCGACGCAAACGCTTCGTTGATCTCAAACAGATCGATGTCGTCGACCGACAGCTTGGCGAGGTGCAGCGCCTTTTTGACAGCCGGGATCGGGCCGACGCCCATGATGCTCGGGTCGACGCCAGCCGCTGCCCCTGCGAGATAGCGGGCAATCGGCTTGAGACCGAGCGACTCCGCCTTTTCGCGGGACATGACAAGGATCGCCGCCGCCCCGTCGTTGATGCCGGACGCGTTGCCCGCCGTCACCGAACCGCCTTCGCGGAACGCAGCGCGCAGTTTGGCCAGCTTTTCCTTCGACGTGTCGGAGCGCGGATGCTCATCCGTCTCGACGACGACCGGATCGCCCTTTTTCATCGGAACGGTCACCGGAACGATCTCGTTTTTAAATTTCCCCGCCTCAATCGCCGCAATCGCCTTCTCCTGCGACGAGAGCGCGTACGCATCCTGATCTTCGCGGGAGATGTTGTACTGTTCCGCCACGTTTTCAGCCGTCTCGCCCATCGAGTACGGGTGGTACATATCAGCCAGTTTTTTGTTGGTGAAACGCCAGCCGATCGTCGTGTCAAACATCCGCATGTCGCCGCGCGGATACGCCTGCTCCGGTTTCGCCATGACAAACGGCGCGCGCGTCATCGACTCGACGCCGCCCGCGATGATCACGTCCGCCTCGCCGCACATCACGGCACGCGCCCCTTGAATCACCGCTTCCAGACCCGACGCGCACAGCCGGTTGACCGTCACGCCCGGCACCGAAGTCGGCAGACCGGCCAGCAGCAGTGACATCCGCGCCACGTTGCGATTGTCTTCGCCCGCTTGGTTCGCGCAGCCCATGATCACGTCGTCGACCAACACCGGGTCGATGCCCGTGCGCTCGACGAGCGACTTGATCACATGCGCCCCGAGGTCGTCCGGACGCACATCTTTAAACGCGCCGCCGTATCGCCCGATCGGCGTGCGCACCGCATCAATGATCCACACTTCACGCATGCTCTGTCACCTCGTTCTCCGTCTCATACTCGTAAAATCCGCCATACCCGCTTCGGCGTCCGTACAGCCCGGCCAGCACCATCCGGCGCAGCAGCGGAGCCGGACGGTAGCGATCCTCGCCCTGCTCCTCATAGACGCCGCGCAGCGTCGCATAGACTTGGTCCAGGCCGATTCTGTCCGCCCATTCCAGCGGCCCGTGCGGGTAGTTCACGCCGAGTTTCATCGCCGTGTCGAGGTCGGCTGCCGACGCCACGCCCTCCATCAGCGCAGTCACAGCCTCGTTGATGATCGCCGACACCAGACGCGGCATCACAAGGCCCGCACTGTCGCCGACAAACGCCGTCTCGACGCCAAGGCTCGCAAACAGCCCGGCCGCCTGATCCGCGTGCTGAGACAATCCCTGCAGCGGCTTGCTCAGTTCGGCGCACTTCACCCCGGCAAACGGCGGCACATAGCCAAATCCGATCACCCGCTCCGGATGTTCCAGCCACGACGCCGTCTCCGTCGCCGCGCAGGACATCGCCGACACGAGAAACAGCGTATCGGCCCCGACCTGATGTTCCAGATCGCGCGCGATGTGGCGCACCACCGCTTTCTCCGAAGAGAACGCCAACACCACCGCCTCATAAGAGGTCAAGTCGAGAGCCGCCAACTGCGCGTTCAACAGCTCAAACGGCTCCTGCTTCCACTCGGGAATCGGACCGTCAAACAGATAGCCGTCCACCGTCAAGCCTTTGCTTCGCCACGCGTCGGCCAGCTCTGCCGCCACGACGCCGTCTCCAAGCACCAGCACTTTATTTGTCGTCATAGCGGTAGAACCCCCTTCCCGTCTTGCGGCCAAAGTCGCCCGACTGCACCATCCGCTCCTGGATCGGATTCGGACGGTAGCGCTGCTCCTCATAGGTCGCCCGGTAGACCGACTGCGACACCGCCAGATTGACATCGATGCCGATCAGATCCATCAGCTCAAACGGCCCCATCCGGAAGTTCCCCTCCAGCCGCGCCAGCTTGTCGATCGTCTCCAGATCGGCCACGCCTTCCTGCACGAGACGCAGACCCTCGCCGTAAAACCCGCGAGCCACCCGATTGACGATAAATCCGGGCGTGTCGATGCAGGTCACCGCCGTCTTGCCAAGGCTTTTGGCAAAGGCGTTCGTGACCTCCACCGCCTTTTCCTCCGTCCGCTGGCCTGCGATCACCTCGACGAGCTTCATCAGCGGAACCGGGTTGAAGAAATGCATCCCCACCACGCGCTCCGGCGACTTCATGCCGCCCGCGACCGCCGTGATCGGAATCGACGACGTATTCGACGCGAGCACCGCCTCCGGAGCCACGATGCTCTCCAGCTTCTGAAAAATCGACTTTTTCAATTCCAATTTTTCCGGAGCCGCCTCGACAACAATCGCCGCCCCGGCAAACGCCTCCAACTCGGTCGACGTCCGGATGCGAGACAAGATCTGCTGAGCCGCACCGGCTGCGATCTTGCCTTTCTCCTCCAGCTTGTGCAGGCTCTTGCTGAGGCCCGCCATCGCCTTCGCCAGCACGTCCTCCGCGATGTCATACACGATCACGTCATAGCCCGCCTGCGCGGACACCTGCGCGATCCCGATGCCCATCGTGCCGGCGCCGATCACGCCGACCGCCCCTTCAAACGCTTTTGTGCCGAGCCCGCTCATCCCCGAACCGTCTCCAGCTTGGCAACCAGCGACTTCAGATCGTCGATCAGTTGATCCACGTCCTTGATCGCCGCATAGCCCGCCGCTTTCTCGATCTCCGAGAACAAGGTGACGTAGCAACCGGAGCAGAACGTCAACTCGTGGTTTTCAAACACTTCAATCGTCTCCGGGAAGCGATGCACCACTTCGCCGACGGTCATGTTTTTCGTGATCTCGCTCATGAAAAAATCCCCTCTCCGTAAATAGCGGACAAGGAGATACCCAAAACAGTATCTCCTCCGCCATTTCTTTTTCGATTAGCCGGTGATCGTCGCGTCTTCCTGAATGCGCTCCCAGTCCGGTACCCAAGTCGGCATTTCCAGGCCTGCACGCTCGACGACCTTGCGCACGTCCGCTTCAAACGCGAGGCGCACTTCGTGGTTGTCGCGCTTTTTCAGGCCGAGCTTGATGTAGATCGCGTTGCGGCGGGAGTTCGGCTTGCCAAAGATGTTCATGACGCGCGGGAACCAACGGTCGAGCGCCTCTTGCACGTTCTCTTTGTGCTCCGGATCTTTCGCCAGCTTGACGAGCCAAGAGTCGCCGTGCGCGACGTGCATCATCTCTTCCTTCATGATGCCTTCCATGACGCGTCTCCACGGCCCGTAGGACGACATCTCGGAGTCTTCGAGCTGGTGACCCGCACCGCGGTCCATCAGCACGTTGAACATGATGAAGTCGTACCAAGTGTTGATCGGGTAGTAGAAGATGTTGACGCGGTTGTCTTCCGCCGCACGGGTGATGCCGAGTTCCACTTCGTCGCCGACGCGCAGGTTGAAGTCAAAGTCTTTCACGCGAGCGTCGACGTCAATGCCGAGGTCTTGAAGCAGTTTGTACATGACGCGGCCGTGACGCACTTCGTCTTTTGCGATGGTGGAAACGGACAGCATCTCCGCAGTGGTCGGAGCTTTCATGATCCACGGCACATAGCCAAACGCGCCTGCCACTTCGGAGTCAGCTTGCATCAACATCAGGTTGATCAGGTTCTCGCGGTATTCTTCGGTCATTTCCTCAACGGTTTCAATCGTCTCACCGTTTGCGATCTTCTCCAGCATGCGTTGTTCTTTTTCTTGTTCGGTCATTGCCATTGTCAACACGCCTCCTTGGAAATCACTTTCAAAACGTTCCCCTGCCGATGCAGAGATTATGCTTAGCGGCCTTTGAACTCCGGCGCGCGCTTTTCTTTAAACGCGGTGACACCCTCGAGGAAATCGTGGGAGCGGCCCGCCATGCCTTGGTACTGCGCTTCCAGTTCCAGCGCGGTGAGCAGGTCGCTCTCCGCCCCTTGATAGATCGCGCGCTTGGTCAGACCCAGCGAGTAGGTCGGGCCGTTCGCCAGACGCTTGGCAAATTCTTTCGTCGCAGCTTCCAGCTCGTCTGCCGGAACGACTTTGTTGACCATGCCGATGCGCAGCGCTTCGTTCGCGTCGATCACATCGCCGGTCAGCGCCAGTTCCATCGCCTTGCCGGTGCCGACCAGACGGGTCAGGAAGTAGCTCGCACCGGAGTCCGGCACGAGGCCGATCTTGCAGAACGCGAGGGTGAATTTGGACTTGTCGGACACGATGCGCAGGTCGGCCGCCAGAGCGAACGAGCAGCCCGCGCCTGCAGCCGCACCGTTGACCGATGCGATGATCGGCTTGCGCATCGTCTGCATGCGGATGATCAGCGGGTTGTAGCGCTCGCGAACCGAGTTGGTCAGGTTGGTCGTCAGGTTCACGTCGCCGCGGTCGTTCAAGTCTTGCCCGGAGCAGAACGCGCGGCCCGTGCCGGTCAGCACGACGGCGCGGACGTTGTCGTCCAGTTCCGCTTTTTTCAAAGCGTCATACAGTTCGTCGCCCATCTGTTGGTTGTACGCGTTCATCACGTCCGGACGGTTCAGCGTGATCGTCAGCACACCGTCTTCCAGTTGATAGAGAATCGTTTCGTACATCGGTCGAACCTCCTCTTATGCTTCCGTTACTTCTGCAAACCAGAACTTGACCAGACCGCCTGCGAACGATTGCAGATCTTCACCCGCCGCTTTGCTTTCCGGCGTTTTGAAGGAAGCTTTCAGCGTGTCCATGCTCTCAAAATACATCTCGGCCATCAGGTAGTACTCCGTCTCGCCGCCGCGCAGATCGAAGAACTTGGAAACCTCCGTCTTGACGAGGCCCGGGGTCTTCGCGTTCAGCGCGAGGTGCGTGCCAAAGTAGTGAGCGTTGAACGCTTCGATATCTTCCGGCTTTTTGTACAGCGCGATCATTTTCACCATGTGTAAAAACCTCCTGGGAATGAAAATCTGTGGGGTACCTCAGTTTGAATCTGCAATCCGCTCGCGAATCTTCTCTTTCGGGAGCACCGCCTGCACGACGAGTCCTTTGCCGATTTTGACATCTCCCGAATAGACTTCCACAGCGGTCACGATCTTGCGCGGGGAAAACTCCTCGACGGTCGCCACCGCCCGCACCACCGCTCCGACCGGAGCCGGCGCGAGGTGATGGACCGTCACCGAGACCCCCATGCCCTCTTCGTGCTCTTCTAAGTACGGGAGGAGGATCTTCCGCGCGGCATGCTCCATCTGGTGGACCATCGCCGCTGTCGAGTACACATCGTGCACGACGACTCCGTCAAACTGCGGTCGCATCTCCGAGGTCACCGTAACGGTCACCTCTTGTTGCAAACCGACATCGAGTCCGGCTTTCATCGTCCCGCTCCCTCCCTGTCGACTGGTCGGTCGAAAAAGTCCCTCAAAAAAGGCGGCGTTTCGACCTTCGGCAGCGACTCGCCGCACACCGCTTCGAAAAAGCGTTGCGCCGGCGCGTTCAGCTCGCGGTACCAATCGCGAAACATTTTCGATGCCCGTCGCCCGGCCCACTCCGTTTCGAGGAGTTCATCCGGGAGACCTGGATCGACAAATAAAAATTTGCGGTATTCGTGAACGAGCAGCGTCTTCAGCACAAACGCCTGCGCGTCGCTGAGCGTGCCCTTCCGCGCGTCTGCCATACGTATTTCAAAATCATCGATAAATTCTTCATAAAGCGCTTTCATCTCGTCCACAGGCCAGCACTTGCGCACCAGTTCGCGGTCGCTGTACGGACCGACGTTGTCGGCGACAAACATCTGCACATGCTCCTCCAACTCATACTGTTGGAGCAAGCGGCGCACCTGCCGCAACCGATCAAACGGCGCGATCCACGCGTTGCCGTTCAACGTGCCGTAGCCGAGCCACGCCATCTCTTTGCGCAGTTTCTCGCGGATCTTGCGGTGCGACTCCGGGATGCTGTAGTGAAACAACCGCCACTTGCCGTCCCAATCGGAGCCTTCCACCGCATAGATGCGGTCGGCCGCCTCCTCAATGCGCTCCTGTCCTCTCGGGGACAGCGAGTAGTAACTCGCTCGCGCTTCACGGCGGGACGTCAACCAGCCCTGCTGGCTCATCCGGTGCACAGCGGCCCGGACAGCGCCTTCGGTAAAGCCAAACTCGGCCATCAACCGAATCAGCCCGGAGATCGGCACCTCACCGCCATAGTAGCGGATCGGGTCCCCGTATAGCGTAAAAAGCAAAGACCAAGGTCGCATTTCCTACACCTCTGTCTCCATTATATATTACGAATTTGCGTACATTCAAGATTTTTTCGTCATGTCTAAAAAATAAGAGTTTGGAGAAAACTGGTATCGGAATCAAAACTCGTTCATAGACTGTTCGAGGTGTTAAAAATACGAGGTGATTCGACATGCTCCGAGTACGCCGGTTTTTGACCGCGCGAGTCTGGCTGGAGTCTGCGCAGGCTGCACTTTTGTGCACCATCGTGCTGGTGCTGAACGTGCTGGCCGGATTGATCGCGTTCCAGTTTGTCTATAACTTTTGGCTCGGCGTCTTCTTTTTGGCGTTGATGCCGACGTGGCTGGCCTGCTTTGGCATCTGTTTTGCCCTGCGCTGGCGGTGGCATGAGATCTCGCTCGGGGCGTTTACCGCCCTGTTCTGGGCGATGTACCTCTACGTCGGCGACGTGGAGTCGTTCCGCTACCGCACCGTCTCCTCCGCCATGTTCGCCACCGGCGGCGTCCTCGCCGTCTCCGCCGGCTACGCGACGGGGCGTTTGGGCCACAGCATCCTGCGCGGCCTGCAAAACGCCTTCAACGCCCGCGCTGCCAAACTGGAAATGAAAAAAAAGACCGAGTCCCTGTAAAGGAATCGGTCTTTTTGCCGTACCTGCACGAGCCAAACGCGAATATCGTACGTGCTCACCCTGATCTCACGTTCACCCTGATTTCGCGCTCGTCCTGCGTTTATATCGCTCTTCGCGATCTTTAGATCACGATCTTGCGCTCGCGAAGGTTTTCTTCCATCGCCGCGTTCATGTTTTCCAGGCATTCCATCGCTTCTTTGAAGTCGCCTTTTTCCTTGTAGATATCGCCGAGGATCGAGTACGACTTGACCAATTCGCCAAACGACTGCTGATCTTGGTACACCACGACGGCACGCTTCAGCGAGTCGATCGCCTGTTCCAAATTGCCGCGAGCCTGTTCGATCTGACCGTTCATGCGGTACACATGCGCGCGGTCGGAGTTTTCCTCTGCAAAATAAGTCAGCGCGTCTTCGCAATGCTTCAACGCTTGCTCATACTGCTTGTCTTGGATCAGCAGGCGCGCCAGATCGCTGTGCAATTGGCCGATCTCATACAGACAACCGATCTCGCGGTAGTCCTCCATGCAGGTCGCCAGCACGCGGCTCGCCTCTTCGAGGTTGCCCGTCTCGCCGGACACGATGCCGTACTTGGCCTTCACATCGATGGTCAACTTCATATGGTTCAGCGATTCAAAGATCGACAGCGCATACTGCGAGTACTCCGCCGCCTTCTCAAACTCGCCCATCTCCCGGTAGGTAAAGCCGAGTTGGAGGTAGATGTCCCCGATCTGCTTGAACTGGTTGGAACCGTCCAGCAGACCGTCCGCCTCTCTGTAGTAAGTCAACGCCTCCCCGTATTCGCCCAGCTTGTAATACACCGAGCCGAGGTTCTTGACGATCTTCGCGTGCAGATACAGTTCGGCTGTCTGCCCCTTTTTGATCATCTCATGCGCTTTCTTCCAGTAGTGGATCGCAATCGGATAGTTCTTCTCTTGGAACGAGATCTCCCCGAGTTGATTGAGCACCAACAGCGAGATGCCCACATCATTGCGCGCCATCGCCGAGTCGAGCACGCTTTCAAACCGCTCGGTCGCCTTCGCAAACTCACCGACGTTCATGTGGCACTCCGCGATGTCGTACGCGACGTCGATCGACGACACGTGCGGCGACGGATTTTCCTCCAGGTCGAGCAACATCGGCACCGCTTTTTCATAGTCTTTGTTCGCCATCAACGCGCGCGCGATTCTGTACACGCTCACTTTTTCCATTTGCGTCTCGGTGTCGGTCAGGAAATATTCAATCGGCGTGTCCAATTTTTCCGCAATGGAAGACAGCAGGCTGTGCGACGGGTTTGCCTTGTCCGATTCGATCTGCGAAATCATCGACGGCGTGACGAGACCGGCGCTCAGGTCGCTCTGCGTCAAACCTTTTCGAATTCTCAATTCGCGGATCTTCTGTCCCAAGGTGGCTTTCATGATGTGAGTTCCTCCCTTATCTAAGCACTTATAGCGTGATTTTCATTTATTTTTGAGTCAACTGGTTTTAAGCGTCTATTCAATCTTAGTTTTATTATAATGTTTGTCATAGAACTGTCAACCTTTTGCGCCACCGACTTTACATTTTAAAGTCGATCCGAATCACCTTGCACTCTTAGTGAGCGCTCAGCCAATCGCGGTTGTAGGGCTCTCCACGGCTTGTTATACTAATTCTAAAGCTATTCGTCTACCTTTGGAGGTACTGACATGAACGAACTCTACCGCGACGCCACACTGGGCGACATGATTCGCGAGCGCCGGACGACGCTCGGCATGACCATGCGCGAGTTGGCAGGGACCACTCTCTCGCCCACCGCCGTCAACAATATTGAAAAAGGCAAGATCAACCCGACTGTCGACACCTTGCTTTACCTGTGCGAAGCCTTACAGCTCGCCCCCGAACAAGGGCTGGTCTTTTACCCGGATATCACCAAGTCTGCGGCCGCTCTTCTGCAAATCGTCGAGAAAAAGATGGAAGTCGGCCAAATCGACGAATCGATTGCGCTCCTGTATGACATCTACTGGGTCGCCACCGAACAATCCGCACCCGATGAGCTGATCGCCAAAGTACAGTACAAACTCGGCATCGCCTTCGCCCGGCTCGGACGCTTCGAGAGCGCCCGCAACGTCATGAACGAAGCGTACAAGCACTACCTGATCCACCGCGACATCGCAGGCCAGATCCGCTGCCTAAACCAATTGGGCAACTATTCCCTCGCCGAGCGGCACATCAACATCTCGATCTCGACCTTCCGCCAAGCGGTGGAACTGGCGCACCGCTATCAACTCACCGACGAGCAAGCCGGCGAGACCCTGATAAACCTCGCAAACGCCTACTTTGTGCACGGAGACCTTGACGAAGCGCTGTACTTCCACCAGCGCGCCGATCTGCTCTTTCGCCAGTTGAACGATGCGGACAACCTCAACCGCAATCGCATTCGCCAAGCGGTCGTGCTGGTCGCTCTGGAGCGCGCAGACGAGGCGTACGAGCTTTCCACGCAGGCGCACGACTACTTTGCCGCCCGGCAGGACAACGCCCGTCTCGCGGAGGCTCTGCGCGTCCTCGGTGACATCCTCTGCCATCGCGAGGAGCATGCCGCCTCCCGAGAAACGTACCTGCAAGCGTTGGAACTGCAACGCGGTGTCGATCCCGAGTTGGTCTTTCTCGTCGAGACGCGGATCTCGCATCTCGAACTCAAGCTCGGCCACACCGCGCTGGCCCGCCGCTATGCCCGCTCCGCTCTCGGAAGGCTCCGGGAACCGCATCGACGCGCGCGCGTGTATAAACTGCTCGCCCAGTGCGACTATCAGTCCCGCGACATCGAGGGCTATATCGACCACATGACCCACGCCCACGAAGCGATGCTCGCCGCAGGCGATGGGCAGGCAGCCGCCTTGATCCAATGCGAAATCGCCGACGAAACGAACGACCTCAACCTGATGCGGTCGGCCACACGCACCTTGCGCCAATTGTACGAAGACAGGCACCGCCATGATCACTAGTTTGGAAAATCACTCTTACATAGAGTGATTTTTTTGTGCGAACACCCGTTTGTAAACCGCGTTCGTTTCGATCGTCCGAGTTAGTTGATATAATGCTATTAACACCATACTACAAAATTGCTTTGTAGTACAACCACCTTAGTAAAAAATGGTGAAAAAGACCTAGCAAAATAATAGTAAACTTTCACACTAAGGGACTATTATCATCGCCTTGCGTTAATTTTGGAGATAATTAGTTTTCAATATGGCTTTATGATTTCCTTGCCACTCGCATCTTTCATTTACAAGGCGCAGCATCCAAAACCGCTAACATTTCAAGCGCAACCGAATTTATTCGATAGTCTGCGCTCGATTTAATTTTGTTTACAAAAATCCATCACCTATGTTATCCTGCAATATATTGGAGATTCTATGAATGGACAGGAGGGATCAAGAGTGGAACAATCCTCGGCCTATACACTAGGGGAGAAGTTGCGTGAGCTGCGTCAGGCTCGGAAATGGACGCTGAATGAACTGTCCCAGCGGTCCGGGCTCTCGATCAGCCACATCTCGTCGCTTGAGCGCGGCACTCGCACCAAACCCTCGATGGAGGTCGTGCGCAAACTGGCGAATGCGCTGCAGATTCCGGTGCATCACCTGCACGATGACGGGGTGGGCGAGCGCGATCTGTACACGGAGGCTGACCGCATCTTGTCCCGTTTCGCCCCTGATACGCAAGCGTTTCTGCTGAAAGAAGAATCGGTACCCTACATCTTGTTTGCGAAGCGTATCTATGAGTTGAGACGAGATGAGCGCGGCATCATCAAAGCGCTGGACGAATTCCTCGACATGATTCGCGCCACGCCTGATCTGCACCCGCTGGCCGAAGTCACGCAGGCAGATGACTAATACACACAAAAACCCACCGCATCCAACAGGGCGCGGTGGGTTTTTGCTTTCTTTGATGGCTTGCACGAAAGGAGTGCATACACGTAATGCAAAAAAAGCCCGGATCATAACCCGGGCTTTTGATTGTTGTGCGATGGACGATTACTGAGCCGGTTGACCTTCTGCACCTGCAGGCGGTGCTTCCGGAGTCAGAACGTCTTTGTATTGCTGATCGCTGATGTTGATCTTCTCTTTGGTGCGCAGTTCGTTGATCAGATCTTCGTACGGCTTCGCTTTTTGCTCTTTCAGGGTCTTGGTGATCTGCTCCTTCGACTCATCGAGGGTCGGGATCTTAGCTTCTTTCTTCTCGAGCACCTGAATAATGTGGAAACCAAACTCCGACTTGACCGGCGCGTTGACTTCGTTGATCTTGCCTTCAAACGCGACTTTTTCAAACTCCGGCACCATTTGACCTTTGCCGAAGAAGCCCAGGTCGCCGCCTTTCTCTTTGGAGCCCGGATCTTCAGACAGCTCTTTCGCGAGGGTTTCGAATTGGTTCGCGTCCGCTTTCAGCTTCTCGTAGGTTTCTTTCGCCTTCGCTTCATCCTTGATCAGGATGTGACGCGCATGCACTTCTTCACGCTGGCCGAGGGACTCTTTGTTTTTGTCGTAGTACTCTTGGATCTCTTGATCGGTGATCGTCACGTCCTTGGTCGCGATCTTTTGTGCGAGCAAGGTGGTGGTGATGTCGTTTTTCAGATCTTCGATGGTGGTGTTGTATTGCTTCAGTGCATCTTCAAATTGTTTCTTGTCGTTGTTGAAGCGCTCTTTGACCAGCTTGTCAATCTCACCTTGGATCTCGGCATCGGTCACTTCGATCTTCAGTTCTTTCGCTTGGTTGCGGATGACTTGGTCATCGATCATGCGCTTGAGAACTTCTTTGCCTTGCATCTGCTCCAGTTTGGAGTGCAGTTGGCTTTCCGTGATCTTTTCGCCGCCTACGGAAACGACCGTCTTGTCCGTGTTTGCGAAGAACCAAATACCGCCGACTACTACTGCGCCAACAACTGCGCCTGCAATCGCTTTTTTCATGATTCAGTGCCCCTTTCTGTTATCCCAGCCGGGCCGATATAAAGAAAGATCGGCACCGATTATTTTTTATTTAACTAACAAGATGATTCATTACCTTCATCCTAACACGTATCTTACCACATGACCCCGTGGTTTGTCCTCACTTTGAGGAAAAATTCAGATGATATTCAGCTACCAACACTGGATATCATATCCGCCCCCTGCCCCGACCGCCGTTCCGCCTTGCCCTGCCAGATGCCAAACGCGACATAAAGCAACAACATGCCGGCGATCGACCAAGCGAACGCATGAGCATTCACCTTGTAGATCAACAGCCCGGTCACCGACGGGCCGAGTAGCGAGCCGATGCCGTAGATCATCGTGTAGAGCACATTGCCGGTGGCGAGGTCTCCGCTTTCGATCAGATCTCCGAGGTAGGCCAGCCCCAGCGAATAAAACGATCCCAACGCTCCGCCGATGCCAAAAAACACACTCATCAGCATCCACTCGCTGTCAGCAGCCAGCGGCACCAACAAAAAGCCGGCAAGCCCGACAGACGCTGCCAACATCAACGCCGGCCGACGGCCCCTGCGATCCGAGAGCCAGCCGAGCGGAAACTGAAACACGATCGAGCCTGCCACAAACACAGACAACGTCAACGAGATCGACGCATCGCTCATCCCAAGCCTCGACCCATAGATCGGAAAGTCGCCGACCAGCGCGCCGTCCAGATACCCGTAGACAAACGATGCCAGCATCGCGAACGGAGCCACCCAAAAGATCCGCCACCACCGCCGCACTTCCGAACCTTGCCCCGGCTGCACCGGTTCGAGCTGACTGCCTTCATCCGAGGCGCGCCACGTCAACACCAACGGGATCAGATACGACACCGCACTGACGGCAAAAGGCGCTGCCAGCGCATATTCCGCCAGGTTGATCCCCTGCGGCCCGACCATCATCCCGATGGCGATGGCCAGTCCGTAAAAAGCAAAGACACGCCCACGATTGTCGGCCGTCAAGATGCGGTTGAGCCAGATCTCAGTGGCCACAAACAACCCGGCCAGCCCGATGCCCAGCACCAGCCGAAACGCGACCCACGCATAGAGGTTCTGCCAAAGAGGGAACGCTACTGTCATCAGGATACACAGGATCGTGGAATAAAGAATCGTCCGTCTGGCCCCATACCTGCGCACCACCCGCTCGATAAACGGAGACGCCACGATCACACCGAGAAACAGCATCGTCGTGGATACGCCGTTGAACAAGGCACTGACCCCTTCACGCTCCAGCAACAAGGCGAGCAGCGGAATGATCAACCCTTGACTCATCCCGACGATCCCGATCGAGACGAGGATCGCCAGCAATCGCATCCTCATGCAAGAAACAGCCCCCTTCATACAAAAATGCGATCAGGCTCACAGAACCTGACCGCATTTCTTCTTTTATGGTCGGAATGCAGAGATTCGAACTCTGGACCTCTCGCTCCCAAGGCGAGCGCGCTACCAAGCTGCGCTACATTCCGATGTTTGTGTAAAAATGGCGTGCCCAGAGAGATTCGAACTCCCGGCCTTTTGATTCGTAGTCAAACGCTCTATCCAGCTGAGCTATGGGCACATGATGTGATACAGTGTGGGGTTTGGTGGGCCCACCAGGACTCGAACCTGGGACCAACCGGTTATGAGCCGGCCGCTCTAACCAACTGAGCTATAGGCCCGCAGCAAACGTGCGAGTTTTGAAATGGAGCGGAAGACGGGATTCGAACCCGCGACCCTCGCCTTGGCAAGGCGATGCTCTACCCCTGAGCCACTTCCGCATGAAGAGCAACAGAATCTAGTATATCATACTAGCCAATATTGCGCAAGGTTATACTTGGTGCGATCAACAGGACTCGAACCTGTGACCCCCACCATGTCAAGGTGGTGCTCTACCAACTGAGCTATGACCGCATCTGGAGGAGGTACCCGGATTTGAACCGGGGGTCAAGGATTTGCAGTCCCATGCCTTACCACTTGGCTATACCTCCGAAAAAAATGGTCGGAATGCAGGGATTCGAACCCTGGACCTCACGCTCCCGAAGCGTGCGCGCTACCAAGCTGCGCTACATTCCGATATTATTTAATGAAGAAAAAATGGCGTGCCCAGAGAGATTCGAACTCCCGGCCTTTTGATTCGTAGTCAAACGCTCTATCCAGCTGAGCTATGGGCACGCGACGTAATGGATGACGGAGTGTCGGTGTTGCGGCAAGGATGCCGCGGTTTTAGCCGACGTTCCTTTAAAAAATGGTGAGTCATGAAGGACTCGAACCTTCGACCCGCTGATTAAAAGTCAGCTGCTCTACCAACTGAGCTAATGACTCGTGCATGGTGGAGAGAGAAGGATTCGAACCTTCGAAGCTTTCGCAACGGATTTACAGTCCGCCCCAGTTGGCCACTTTGGTATCTCTCCGTGTTGTGATGCGTGGTGTTTTCTTTCGTGTCAGCCAGTGTCTCGCGGCGACATGAGTAATAGTATCATGTTCAGGGCACCAACACAACTCTCTTCCGTGGCAAAACGGAACAAAATTGCGGACATAGGTAACATAACGAATTCACAGTGCTTTTTTCTTGCTCTTTCATTCGATTTCACAGTACTTCACTCCGCGCGGGAAAAGGGGAAGCTGAACGTGTCAGCCTCCCAGGTTTGGATCTCCATGCTGCTCTTCAGTTTGTCGGTTTGACGGTGTTCTCCAGATCCTGACGGTGCAAGAGTTCTGCTGTGTCCAAGTGGCAGGCTGCATCGCCCGATTGCGTCCCCCCGGCGACAGGTTGTAACAGATCCCGACCGTCAGGTATGCCTTGTCCGGACGCAACACTTTGTTGGTGACTGTTGCGTTGTTCACTCGCAGGAGATTTGAGCACCGCGATACGTCTGGCCCGTGTAAGCCAATCCCTTGTCGTAGGTATTGTTTTCAGTCAAGCGCATCATTTCTGCATTTCGCACGTACACTCCAGCACTTCGGGCGTTTTTAATCGTGATGTTGTACTTGTAGAAGTCGTTCATCCGAATGATTGTGTCATTGCGCGCCCCATGGAACATGACGCCCTGCAAATCGCCGGCCGAAATTCGCGGCCCTTCGCATCAATGGTGTTGTCGATCAAGTCGATGTTGTCCATGTATTGATGGAACGTAATCGCTCCCGTCGCTTGTTTCAGCGTGCTTTGGACGCCTGTGTAGCGGTCGGTGGTGTTGCTCGCAGTGAGGATGTTGGCCGATGGCAAATCCGCATGAAGGCCCCACAGATCGATGCCTACCAGTGCTGCACCTGTGATCTGGTTGTTTTTGATCGTGATGTCACGAAGTGCGATTTTTTCTGTGCTGTTGATGCGTTGGTCGGGATAAATCCGGTGATGCCGCGCAGAGAGTACACGGTGTTGTTGGTGACGGTGACTCGCGACTCACCCGACATGGAGATCGCCGATTTTTCCGGTTGGGAGGTCCAGCCGTAGTACGGCATGCCTTTACATGTATTCCTGTCAATCAAGACATCCGTCGCTTCCTCTCCGACTGTCGCCGCATCCCCCCCAACGGTCAAAGAGGATGTTGGTGCTGGGGTCGTAGCTCAGTGCATTGCCGCCGTTCGTGTCGTTGGCGTTGGTCCCTCCTGTTGCAACCCTATGCCGGCGATGTTGACACCTCAGTCTTCGAAGACGTTGTTGTGGAAGGTGATGTTGTTCGACCAACGAACGTCCACCGCACGATAGCCGGTGTTGGTGAATTTGACACGTTCAACGTGCAGATTGCTGGCGTGATCGACGACACTCCCTGTCGAATACATCCCGGATTCGGCATACGACGGCTGGCTGACTTTGTTGCCCGTCGATCGTGGTGCCGCTGATGTGGAGCTTGGTGGTCTTGCTGCAACGGCTGTCGAGCATCATTCCGGCAGGGTTGACGGTGCCTTGGGTGAAGTCATCCGATTTTTTAAATGTGCCGGTACCGTTGATGGTCAGTTGGATGGGCAGGCTGCTCGCTTTGGAGAATCGTTTATGGAATTTTGAATTGCTTGGGTGTCGTCTGTCACGCCGTCGCCGACTGCGCCGTACGCGGTGTCACGGAGATTTACTTGAGTCGTCGTTTTGGGTTGGGTGATTCGAGTGTTATGCGGCTGGAGAGACAGACAACTGGGGGATTGCCTTACGGTTGTCGTTAGATTGACAAAAAAGGCCAGATCCTAATGGATCTGGCCTTTTTTCGATAAGAAATACGCCCCGCGACGACCTACTCTCCCAGGACCCTGCGGTCCAAGTACCATCGGCGCTGGAGAGCTTAACTTCCGTGTTCGGGATGGGAACGGGTGTGACCTCTCCGCCATTGTCACGAGACGTTTTCTAGAAATCATGGTGCGGTCAAGAGGACTTGAACCTCCACAGGGTTGCCCCTACAAGAACCTGAATCTTGCGCGTCTGCCAATTCCGCCATGACCGCATTTGTAAATGGAGCGGAAGACGGGATTCGAACCCGCGACCCTCGCCTTGGCAAGGCGATGCTCTACCCCTGAGCCACTTCCGCATGTTTGGGTGTAGTGATGGTGGTCCGAGCGGCTGGGGTATCCCTTGCCCCGCTCAAACACGTTTTGGCAAAACCAGCCAAAACAACTCGCTCCTCCAAGGGACACCCCAACCGCTCGGGCGGGTGTCAGGTGCTGGACGGGTTGATTTGGGAGTTCGGTGTTCCCTGAAAACTGGATGCGAATGTTATATGAGTTAGGCTGACGCCTATTTTTAGGATAAGCCCTCGACCTATTAGTACTGGTCAGCTGAGTGCCTCGCGGCACGTACACCTCCAGCCTATCAACCTTGTCGTCTACAAGGGGTCTTACCACGTTGACCGTGTGGGAAGTCTTATCTTGAGGTGGGCTTCGCGCTTAGATGCTTTCAGCGCTTATCCC
>NZ_JAPMLT010000016.1 GCF_026410385.1 Tumebacillus lacus | reverse complement strand
CGTGGTAAGACCCCTTGTAGACGACAAGGTTGATAGGCTGGAGGTGTACGTGCCGCGAGGCATTCAGCTGACCAGTACTAATAGGTCGAGGGCTTATCCTAAGCAAACAGGCGCAAGCCTCACTCATCTAACATTCGCATCCAGTTTTCAGGGAACACCAAACTCCCAAACCAACCCATCCTGCACCTGACGCCCGCCCGAGCGGTTGGGGTGTCCTTTGGAGGAGCGAGTTGTTTTGGCCGGTTTTGCCAAAACGTGTTTGAGCGGGGCAAGGGATACCCCGGCCGCTCGGACCACCCAACAAACAAAAAACGTCTCGTGACAATGGCGGAGAGGTCACACCCGTTCCCATCCCGAACACGGAAGTTAAGCTCTCCAGCGCCGATGGTACTTGGACCGCAGGGTCCTGGGAGAGTAGGTCGTCGCGGGGCGGATCATGCGGTCATAGCTCAGTTGGTAGAGCACCACCTTGACATGGTGGGGGTCACAGGTTCGAGTCCTGTTGATCGCACCACACAATACACAGACCAAAACAAATTCGTCTTCCACGAGACACACGACCGAGAGGTTGGGATGTCCCTTGGAGGAGCGAGTTGTTTTGGTCGTTTTTGCCAAAACGTGTTTGAGCGGGGCAAGGGATATCCCAGCCTCTCGGAGCACCCGACAATCGAAAACTATCTTCCAACTCGATCCGCACAACCAGGATCGAGTTTTTTCAACAGGAGGCTCCCAAACATGAACCTACAACCCCTGCATACCGAAGACATCCCCTCTCTCATCGACCTATCCGCATCACTCGGCTGGGATTATTCCCACCCCGACCTCCAAACCATCCTTACTTCCGGAATCGCATACGGACACAAAACACCAACCGGCAAACTAATCTCAAGCGCAGCCATCTTCCCATACGGTCCAAAACTAGCGTCACTCGGCATGGTGATGGTCGATCCGGCCCATCGCCGACTGGGTCTGGGACAAGCAGCAACGCAAAAAGTGATGGACAGCCTGCCGGACAAAACCACCCCGATCACATTAGTCGCAACCGAACAGGGAGTCCCTCTCTATGAAAAAATGGGATACCGCACCGTCTCCACCTTACATAAATTCATAGCCGAAACCTACCACACACCCCAAAATCCAACGAAAATCCCAAACCATCATCACCTCCAGCAACTATCAAAAACCCATCTCGACGAAATACTCCACCTCGACCGCACCGCCCTGGGAGCCGACCGAGGCAAGTTCCTGCAAGCCCGCCTCCAGCAATCAAACGCGGGCGTCATCCTGCGCCGCCAAACAGACAACACCGCCGTCGGCTACGCACTCTCCATCCCCGGCACCGTCGTCACCATCTTGGGACCTGTCATCGCCCCCGACACCGACCTTGCGCTTGCCTTGATCGACCACCTGGCCCGTCAAACAAACGGTGCTGTGCGAATCGACATCCCTTCTGAGCAAACAGCCTTGATTGAAAAACTGCCACTCCACGGATTTATTCTGCAAGCCACCCCGCCCGTCATGCTTTTCAACGCGAACCACCTGCCGCAACGAAACCCCACTCTCTACGGCATCGCCGCCCAAGCTTTCGGCTAAACAAAAAAGCTCTCTTTCATCCATCGAAAGAGAGCTTTCCACACGATCACTTACTTCGCCTTTCCCGGCTTCGTTTCTTTCTTTACACTCTTGTACGATCCATCCGTCTGCGCCTCGTACATTTCCAACTGCAACTCGCCGCTGCCACGCTTCAACCCAACGCCAAACGAGCTGCCGTCGCCGTTCACAAAGATCACCGGATTCGGCTCGCCTTGCTTCCACTCCGAAGCCGCCATCCCTTGGTTGATCGCCTTTGCGAGAGACAGACGTTGAGCATCATCCAGCGGCAGATCCGATTTCCCCATCGCAATGCTGGTCAACGCCATCATCGACAGCATCTTGTAGCCTTCCAACTGGAACGCTTCTTTGATCTCGACATGGGTTTCGTCTTCCGATTCGGGAACCGTTTCGTTCGACTCCGTGCCGGTCGGCGAGGTGGTCACCGTTTTCTCTTGCGATTTATTTTCTGTAGAGGTTTGTTCTTTTTCAGATTCGGTTTGATCCGTGCAGCCGACCGCAGTTGTTGCGACCAATGCTGTCACCATCAAAGCGAGAATTGTTTTCTTCATCGTAGTGATCGACTCCTTCCCTTGTCCTCCAAGTTATCATAAAAATGCGAACAAGAGCAAGACACCGGAAGACATTACAAGCGAATTCGCGGCGAAATCAGTCCGGCATCGCGAAACGCTTGGAACAGAATCACCAATGCCGGACCGACAATCAGCCCGAGGAACCCGAACACCATAAATCCCAGATACATCGATACCAGTGTCGCCAACGCACTGATCCCAAGCGACTGCCCCAAGATCTTCGGCTCGATGATTCGGCGGAATACGATGATCACCAGATACAGCACGAGCAGCCCGACCCCGAGCGCTTGGTTGCCTGTAAAGAACGCGTACAGACTCCACGGCACGATCACCGCACCCGTCCCCAGCACCGGCAACACATCTACCACCACGATCATCAAAGCGATCGCCAACGCATACTTCACATCCAAAATCCACAGACCGACCAGCACCAGATCGTACGTCAGAAAGCTGATCAACACCTGCGCCTGCAAAAAGCCAATGATCGCCCGGTTCAAATTGGCCAGCACCAGTTTGACCTTTACCTGACCTTCCTCGTCAAACAAACTGAGAAACTGGCGGACCAACCCGGGCAAGTCCAACGAAAACAAAAACAGCGAGACGAGATACACCAGCCAGACCACCAGCAGATTGGGCAGCGACTTGAACACCGTCACGATCCCGTTGAGCAACGTGATCGTCAAATTGTTCAGCTTGCCGATCACCCCGTTTAACGCCGTCTGTATGCTGCTGGCCGTACCGGGATTGAGATCCGCGATGTACGTCTGCATCACGCCTAACCACCTCAGCACAGGCTCTGAGAGGCGCATCACCGTGTCCGGAAGCCAGGCGGACAGCTCCACCACCTCCAGGACGATCCGCGTCGTCACGACAAACGTGAGCCCGCCAAACAACAGCAGAAACCCTGCAAACGTCAAAATCACCGCATACGTGCGCGGCACCTTCAACCCTGTAACCAGCGATTTGACGATCGGCTCCAGCACGATCGCCGTGATCAGAGCGGCGAGGATCGGGAGGCTGTGCGGCAGAATGTAGTACCCGGCAGCGGCGAACAACGCCAGCCAGATCAGTTTCTTGTAGGGGAACATAGAGGATCTCCCTTCCCAAGGTTGTCTCCTCTATGTATATCGTCCAAGGATAGCAGAAAGACCGACTCTCGAGCAGAGCCGGCCTTTCTTCATACATACGTCATTCCTTGATAATAATCTTTGGATCGTTATCGTCATCCGGCCCGTCGTCGATCAAAAAGTCGAAGGCGCGCACTTTCATCAGCGACATAAACGTGATGATCAGGAACGGCGCCAGCAACACGCCGACAAAACCGACCAGATGATAACCCGCATACATCACGATGATCGTCAGCAGCGGATCGAGTCCAATCGACTCGGCGAGAATCTTCGGCTCCAGCAATTGGCGGACCGCAACGATCAGTCCGTAGACGATCAGGAGGCCGACGGCGAGCTTGGTATTGCCGACGATAAACAGATAGATCGCCCAGGGCACGAACAGCGAGCCTGTGCCGAGCAGCGGCAGGATGTCCAAAAATCCGGCCAGCAGCGACAGCGTAAACGCGTAATCCACCCCGAGGATCGACAGCCCGACCAGCACTTGCACAAACGTGATCGAGATCAGGATCGCCTGAGCGCGGATGTAGCCGAACACCGCTTTGCCAAGATCATCGCGGACCACGTCGCCTTTTTCCTTGATCGACGGGGAGATGAACTTCAGCAGAAGGCGTTGGAGCTTTTTGATGTCTTTCGAAACAAAGTAGGCGATGATCAGCGAGAGCAGGAAGATCGTCAACATTGAAGGCACGTTGGTGATCCACGCGACCACCGCCTCCGCCATCGCTTTTCCGTACCGGGCCAGCGTGTTGCTCAGAGCGTCGAGATTTTCCTGCACCTTTTCGGTCATCGCTGGAGAGAGCGTGCCGTAAAAGGCGACGGCGTCGTGCAACAGATCCTGTCCCTTGGCGACGACATCGCTGACGAGAGTCGGCAGGTGTTTGGTAAAGTCGGCGAGCTCGATCGCCAGTTTGGCTGCCAGCAGCAGGAGCAAGGCGGCACCGCCGCCGAAGAAGATCAGCAGCGTGACCATCGAGGCCAGCCAGCGCGGCATGCGGATGCGGGTGAGCAGTTTGACCAGCGGCTCGATCAAGATCGCGATCAGAGTGCCGATCAGGAGCGGCAGCACGAACGGCAAAAACCAGCTCAGCCCGATGTACAACAGCCAGGCAAACACGACCCACAACGCCAAATTGATCAAGGCGAATCGATTGCGCATGACAAATGAGAGCATACAGCAACTCCTTTTTTTGAATCTATTTCCAGTATTGCCTCAATAATAGCGAATTTTACTACAAATGGCAAAATAGAATAGGGAAGCAAAAGACCCCGTCGCGAAAACGGGGTCTTTGCGTGTTACAGCGCCTTCGCGTCGGCGAGGACTTGGTCCATGTGGCCGTTGACTTTGACTTTCGGGTAGACTTTGGCGATGTTGCCGTCGCGGTCGATGAGGAAGGTGGTGCGCTCGACGCCCCAATATTTTTTGCCGTACATGTTTTTCTCTTTCCAGACGCCGTATTGTTCGCAAACGGCGTGCTCTTCGTCGGCGAGGAGCAGGAAGGGGAGTTCAAATTTGTTGATAAATTTTTCGTGGCTTTTGAGCGGGTCCGGAGAGACGCCGAGGATGACGGTGTCTGCCTCTGCAAAGTCGTTGTGCAGATCCCGGAAGCCGCATGCTTGGGTTGTGCACCCTGGGGTGTTGTCTTTCGGATAGAAGTACAGCACGACCTTTTTGCCGCGCAGGTCGCTCAGCTTGAGCGTTTCGCCGTTGCTGGCCGGGAGTGCAAAGTCGGGAGCTGCCTGTCCTGCCGTGATCGTAGACATAGTGGATCTACCTCCAGATACCAAGTGTACCCACTATTATAGCACAGGTGGCACCGCAGGGCGTTTTGTCTCGGCAACAAACAGCGGCAGAGCGAGCAGTCCGAGCGAGGCGAGCAGAGCGAAGATCGTCGCTCCGTGTTCGAAGCCGAGCAGATGGAGCAGCCAGCCGCCGAACCACGGCCCGAGGCTTTGTCCGAGAAAGGCCAATCCGCTCGCGCCGTAATAGGTGCCGCGCAGGTGTTGCGGGGCGTGCCGGTGCACGACCACATCGCCTACGACAAAGCAGAGGATCTCACCGACAGTGAACAGCACCATGCACAGGACGAGCGGCACCAAGCTGTCAAAGAAGCCAAATCCGGCGAGACCGGCGGCGAAGCAGAGTGCTCCGAACCGGACGCAGAGCATCGGTTCAAAGCGACCTGCGAGGCGGGTGACGGGGATCTGCAAGATCATGACGCAGAGGGCGTTGGCGATGAGGAGGACGGAGTAGAGCCAGACGCCGTTTGGCAGATCGGGGTGGTTGCCGAAGTATTGGGACAGGGTGGTTTCAAGATGAGAGTAGGCGCTGTAGACGAACAGAGAGCCGAGCAGGTAGGACCGGAAAAAGCGGTCGGTCGCCAAGATCCGCAACGCATCTCCCAGTCGGACGGAACCGGCCCGCTGCGGCTGCGCGTGCCCGCCGTCGCGCCGGATGACGAGGAGCAAAGCAACGCCGTATAGTGCATAGACGAGCGCGGTGAAGTAAAATGGAGATGTGCTGGCAGAGCTGCCCAGAAACGCACCGAGCAACGGCCCAAACGACATGCCGGCGTTGATCGCATAGTAGCGGGCGCTGAAAACATGCAGGGTCTGTTCCGGCGGCGTGACGTCGGCGAGCAGAGCCCGGGAGGCCGGCTCGAACAGGTTGCGGCAAAAACCGTTGAGGGCATTGAGCACGAAAAAGTGCCACGGCTGGTCGGCGGCGGCAAAGAGCGCAAAGACGGCGCACCAGATGAGGATCGATCCGATCAGTACCGGGCCTCTGCCGAAGCGGTCCGACCAGAGTCCGCCGAGAAACGAAGACAAGGTGCCTGCCAAGGTGGAGACGGCGAGGATCAGGCCGATGGCCGCCGGGTCCATGCCTTGGACGGATGAAAGATACATGGCGAGAAACGGAAAGACCATAAAATAGACGCCGCGTGACAGGAAGGTGCCGATGATCACCGTCCAGGCGGCCGGGTGAAAGCGAAGCGTTGGAAACATGGGGATTCTCCTCTCCGGGATGGTGTTGATCTGATCATATCCCGGAGCGGGGCGGCAAGGCTCTGCTGAAGTTGCGGCGGAGAAAAGCGCAAGAAATGCCGGATGTCAGGAGCGGGTGCCGATGAAGTATTTTGAATTGCGGGGAACGCACAGCAAAGTGATGTTGACGCAGTTTGCGCCGCGTGAGTCCGACCCGGCGATGCATGCGCACGGAGATGAGTATCAGATCAGCATCCCGCTGGTCGGCGTGCCGTCGATTGAACTGCCGGGACAGGTGGGGACGATCGACTGGAAGCGGCGGGTGGTGACGGGACCTGGCGAGGAGCATCGCCATTTTGCAAACGAAGAGGCGTCGCGGGTGCTGTTGATCAATCTGCAGCGGGCGTTTGTGGAACGGGTGCTCGCGGAACGGATGGAACTGGCACCGGGCGATCTGCGCGGCGGGGTAGAATTTGCGAGGTGGGGCGATGGGTCGTCGGACGGATTTCGCAAGCTGGCCGATCTGTTGACCCGCACGGCGATGACCGGGGATTTGGACCGGTTGGAGCAAGAGCAGGCGGAGTGGCAACTCGCCGCTTTGTTGCTCGACGCGCAGGACGGTACGCATCGAGGGCGGTGGCGGGAGTCGGGCACGGCGGCCCGGCATCCGGCGGTCCGCATTGCGCAGGAACTGCTGTGGGATCAATATGCGCAAGAGTGGTCGCTCGATCGACTGGCAGACGAGGTCGGACTGAGCAAATACCACCTGCTCCGGCTGTTTCGCGAGCAAGCCGGGCAAACGCCCGCGCACTATCTCACAGAACGGCGCGTGACGGCCGCTGCGGAGCGTTTGGCCGCCACGCGGGACGATGTGACGCAAATCGCGTTTGACACGGGGTTTGGCTCGTTGAGCACCTTTGAGCGGGCGTTTAAGCGGAAGTACGGAGTGACCGCGCAACAGTATCGAAAAGGGCTTTGACCAGAAAAAAGGTCGTCGCTGCGGATACAAAAAAACCACACGGCGAAACGGTGTGGTTTTTTGCGTCTATCGTTTTTCGTTTTGGAAATACATCGCGTGAATCTGCTCGGAGACCTCGTCGGAGAAAAGGTCCGCCTCCGGATCGGCTTCGAAGATGCGCTTGAGCTCATAGGCGGCTTCCAGCGAGTACATTTTTTCGGCAGCCTCTCGCGTTTTGGCGGTGGACATCGAGTCCAGCGACGGATGGAAGGCGACATACGCCAGTTCGACGCGGGGCAGGAAGTGCGTGGAGACGACGCGCTTCAGAGCGTTCAAGCACAGCCACTCGCGCCCGAGCGATTCTTCGAGCTTCGGGTTGAGCACGACGTCTTCACGTTCCTCGCGGGGCGGTGCCGGCATGCGATCCCAGGTCTCCATCAGGTCGAGCAAGTCTTGCTGCTGCACGTCCGACAGTTTATCAAACAGGTAGTTCAGTCGATCATGTTTATTCATCGTTCTCTGGGACTCCTTTTGAACGGAATGATTTGCTTTTCGATGGGAAGGCTTCCTGTCTATTATAGCAAAGGATTCGTGGAAATGGTTTACTTTATGTTATCCTACAAAGAAAGAAGACATGTCACGGACCTCACGGGTCTGAGGAGGCACACATCATCATGGCAGAGTGGAAAGTAGACAAAGAGAAAGTGTTCAAGGACCCGGTCCACGATTACATATACGTGACGGACGGGCTGATCTGGGATCTGATCAACACGCGGGCGTTTCAGCGTCTGCGCCGGATTCGTCAGCTCGGGACGTCGTTTTTGACGTATCACGGCGCGGAGCACAGCCGGTTCACCCATTCGCTGGGTACCTATGAGACGATGCGCAAAGTGTTGTCCCACTTTGAAAAAAATCACGGCTGGCCGCAAGATCTGCGCACCAAACGGCTGGCTCTTTGCGCGGCCCTGCTGCACGATATCGGACACGGGCCGTTTTCGCATACGATCGAGCAGGTGTTCAAGACGCATCATGAGACGTGGACACAGCGGATCTTGGTCGAGGACCCGGACATTCTCGCGGTGCTGACGGAGCACGTGGATGCGGAGTTTGCTCAGGACGTGGCCGATGTGATCGCCAAGAAAAAGCATCCGCTGGTGGTCAATCTGATCTCGTCGCAGCTCGATGTCGACAGGATGGATTATTTGCTGCGCGATGCGGTTCATACGGGCGTGACGTACGGGACGTTTGAACTGGAGCGGCTGATTCGGATCATGAAGCCGGATCAGGACGGCGTGGTGGTGAAGAAAAAAGGGATGCACACGGTCGAGCAGTATATCCTCGCCCGCTATTTCATGTACTCGCAGGTGTACCTGCATCCGGTGACCATCGGCAGTGATGTGCTGCTGCGCCGCATTTTCTCGCGGGCGAAAAAGCTCCACGACCGGGGGGACCAACTGTTCATGCCGGAGGAGTTGCGCCCGTTCTTTGAAAATCGGGCGGAAAACGTGTCGGTCAAAGAGTATCTGGAGGTCGACGAGAGCGTTGTGATGTACACGCTGGAGCGGTGGACATCGACGGAGGATGCGATTTTGCGGGATCTGGCCGACCGGTTTGTCAATCGTCGGCTGTTTGGTGCGGTGCAGTCGAAGGAACTCAAGGAGGTCGAGCGGGAGCAGATCCGCGAGATGTTCCGGTCCAACGGGCTGAATCCCGATTATTATCTGGAGTTTCACAAGGCGGTCGCGGGCGGCTATCAGTTGTATTCACAAGGGATCAAGCTGGTGGACGATGAAGGGCGCAAAACGGATATCTCGCAAGACTCCGGGCTGGTGCGCTCGTTGCAGCCGGAGACGAAGTACCGGATCTATTGCCCGAAGGAAGTATTGCGCGGGGAAGGGCGGTACAAGCCGATTCGCGGGTGGATGGAAGCGTTTAAGATCTAGAGAAGGGGGCTTGGTGATGACGTATAAAATGCTGGTCTGTGATATCGACGGCACGCTGCTCAATCCGCAGGGAAAGCTGTCGGAAGGCGTGAAGCAAGCGGTGCGCGACGCGCATGATGCAGGTGTCGTGGTGACGCTGGCGACGGGCCGTCAATTGCGCGGGGTGATGCCGCTGGTAGAGGAGCTCGGGGTCAACGTGCCGGTCGTGCTGGCCAACGGCACGGTGGTGGCCGACCCGCTGGGGAAAAAGACACTGCTGCACAAACCGTTGCCGCAGGAGACGACGCATGCGGTGCTGGATGTGATCAAAAAGCACGGGATCTGGTCGAGCGTGTGGACGCATACGTTTGAAGGCGTGGACACGTATTTCGATGTCGATCCGGGGTTTGATGTGGCGTATCTGTTTATCCACAAGGATACGCCGCACGCGGTACAGGTGGAGGATCTCAAGACGGTGACGCATGTGGAGCCGCTGAAGGTGCTGCTGCTGGAAACGCCGGACAAGGTGTTGCCGATCATACGGGACTTGGAGGCGTTGCAGGCGGAGCATCGGTTTACTCTGCTGGCGACCGATCATGATTTCCCGGGTTATATTCTGCTGGAAGTATATGACGAGGGATCGACAAAGGCGGTGGGGATCGCGCAGTTGGCGGCAGATCTCGGGATCTCGCCGCATGAGATTGTTGCGGTCGGGGATAATTTGAACGATCTGGAGATGATCGAATTTGCCGGGCTCGGGGTGGCGATGGGCAACGCCGCAATGCGGGTGAAGGAACTTGCGGACTGGACGACGAAAAGCAATGGGGAAGACGGTGTGGCTTATTTGATTAGGGAAAAGATACTTGTGTAAGTTGGTTTGGATAGTAATGTGAATTTTATTGTATCTGTTTCTTCCTAATAAATAGGCAGTTTCTAGATGAGGTGCGGGGGGAGCAACATGCGGGGGAGTATCACGGCAAAGATTGTGGCGGCGATCGTCTGTTTGACGGTGGTGCCGTTGATTGCGGCAGGGTCGGGGTTTTATTTCGATCTGACCTCTCATTTTGGGAAGATGGAAAAAGAGCAGGGCACGTACGATCTCCAGACGGCGGAGCAACTGGTGGAGTTTATCGAGAAAAACCAGCTCTCCAGCGTGCGGGGCAATGCGTACTGGGAAGAGCATCATACGGCGCTGGCCGAGCGCGATGCGGAGTTTTTGCAAGACAGTGTGATGAGCATCATGGATGTGAATGAATCGCTGTCGGCGATCTATGTGACCGATCTGCAAGGTCAGGTGATCGAGAAACGGGAGGACGAACCGCTTGGTGTCGAGGGAGAGCTGGCGAAGGTAGCGGCGAAACTGGGCGACGAGATGGAGGTCGGCGGGCTGTTGCGCTCGGAGCGGGGCTTGCAGTTGGTTGCGGTGTCGAAGGTGACCGACGAGCAAGGGACTGCGGAGCCAAACGGGTTGCTGATGTTTTTCCGCCCGGTCGATGCCGCATTTTTGGCGACGATGAAGGAGATCGGAAAGACGGATGTGATCGTGTTCGACGGAATGGCGGCGCAGGCTTCTTTTGCCGGGTTTGAAAAAGGGCGCGTGGCCGGGCTGGCGGAGGAGATCGAAGCCGGGACGGGACCGGTGACGCATTCGGAAAAGTCGGCGGAAGGGCAAGTGACGGAGACGTTCGGGCAGGTGCGGGATCTGACGGGTGAGCCGATTGGATTTATGGGCACGCGGTCGGTGACTCAGATCGGCGCCGAACTGCGCGACCGGATCGTGAAGGCGGCACTGCTCGCGGTGCTGTTGCTCGCAGTGATCGCGTCCGCGCTGTCATTTGTGCTGTATCGCTGGCTGTCGAAGCCGCTGCGCCGTCTGCAGGGAGAGATGGTGCGAGTGGCTTCGGGGGATCTGTCGGACGGGACTTTGACGGCTGAACTGAACCGATCGAAGGGACGGGATGAGATCGGGCAGATCACGGCGGCGTTTCTGACGATGAAGGACGGATTGGCCGGTTTGGTGCGTCGCGTGTATGAAGAGTCGAATCTGTTGACCGACGGTTCGCGTGAGTTTGCGGCGGCGACCGAGGAGGCGAGAGGGACTCTCGGCTTGATCGCGGCTTCTTCTGCGGAGATCGAGCGGCTGGTGGAGCGGACGTTTGTGCAGGTGGAGGCGGCGTCTTCGAAACTGCTGACGTTGGAGGGACAGGCACAGGCGATCTCCCGGGATTCGGGGGAGTCGGTGGCGGCTGCCCGGCTGATGAGAACGGCCGCTGTGGATGGACAAGGACAGGTGGAGCGTTCGATCTCGGCGATGGCGGGCATTCGCAGCAGCGCCGATGACAGCGAAGAGCGGGTGTTGGCGTTGCAGGCGGTCGCTGACGAGATCTATGTGATCGTGGACCGGATCAAGGCGATTGCCCAGCAGACGGGGATGTTGGCGTTGAATGCGGCGATCGAGGCGGCGCGTGCCGGAGAGCACGGGCGCGGGTTTGCCATCGTAGCAGGGGAGGTCGGCAAGCTGTCGCAGCAGGCGAAAGGGGCCACGGAGGAGATCGAAGGGCTGATCGACCGCGTGCGGGCTTCGATCGCAAATGTTTGCGAGACGACCGATCAACTCCGCGAGAAGTCGGCGGCAGGCGAGGCGGCCGTGCGGGGGACGCAAGAGGCGTTTGCGGCGATCCTCGGGCATGTGCAGGCGGTGGAAGGCCGGATCCGGGATATCTCACAGGAGGCGTCCAGACAAGAGTCGATCACGCGGGAAGGCGCGGACGCCGTGGTTGCTGTCAAGTCGATGGCGGCGGAGATGGTGGGGTCTGTCGGCGAAGCGGCCGTGGCCACGGACGGCGCGTTGTCTACGATGCAGGCCATCGCTGAAAATTCCGGTCGGCTGGCCGAGTTGGCCGAGGATTTGCTCGGTGATGTGGGAAGGTTTAAAGTGTAAGAGACAATGAAAAAGACTCGGTTCCTTCGAGGAGCCGAGTCTTTCTTTTTGGTGGTGCTATTGTTGGCCTGCGCCTTTGATGAAGTCCAGCGCGCCTTGCATCGATTTGACGCGGGCGGTGGATTCGAGGGTTTCGCCGATGTTGTGCGGGTCGATGTAGACCGTCTGGCAGCCGAGTTCAAGGGCCGGGAGGATCTCGTTGACCCAGTTGTCACCGACGGAGAGGATGCGCTCGTAGGGGACGTTGAACTGCTCGGACAGGCGTTCGAAGACCGCTTTGGTGCCCGACGGTTTGCGGGCGGTGAAGACTTTTTCGTCAAAGGAGTTCAAGAGACCGATCTTGTCGAGGATCTTTTCGGAGTCCGGCTGCGGCGAGTTGGTGACAAGCACCTGTTTCACACCGTTGGCGCGGGAAGCCGCGATGGTCTCGAGCAAGTTCGGGATGTTGTTCATGTGGAAATCAGGACCCATCATAAACTCGCGCGTCGCGAGGAACGCCTCGGAGGTCTGCGCGTCGGTAAGGCCATAGTGGCGGGCGATGCAGCCCGGCACCCACCAGAGGTCGCCGACGGAGAACATGTCTTCGAGGTTGACGGTGACGCCGTTCGGATAGAGCTCGCTGACTTTTTCCGCGGGCAACTGTTCACCGTCGTAGGTGTAGGCTTCCTGGACCTGGCCTTTGATTTGCACGAGGATCAGGTCGCGGACGGCGTCGTATGTACGGCCGATGCGCATCGGGTGTTCGTCGCGCACGCCCGCTTCGTAGTCGGCTTGGAACCGATCCTGCACGTCTTGCGGGAGGCGTTTTTTGAGTTCGTTTGCGTAATAGTCAAAATGGTGGGTGTCCTCGTAGAGGGTCCCGTCGAGATCGTAAATGATCAAGCTGATGCGAGAAAGATCCATTTGTTGTCTTCCCTTCCTTTCGGTATTTATTATAACGCAAAAGCGTCGCGAAAGTCCGCGATGCAACTTTTTGTCGGAAATTAAAAGATTACGTCTTTTCTTCCTTCTATGTTCAGGGTAAAATGGTAACTGCTCTTCGCGTTTTTGGGGTATGCTATGTCAACAACGAGACCGTAACGAAAGTTGGGAATGCACATGATCGAATTTAAGAAAGTAAGAAAGGTTTATCCCAATGGGACTGTCGGCCTGGACAATATCAATCTGACCATCCATCCGGGTGAGTTTGTGATCATCGTCGGGCTGTCCGGTGCCGGGAAATCAACGTTGCTCCGTTCGATCAACCGTCTGCACGAGATCTCCGAAGGGGAGATCCTGATCGACGGCAAGTCGATCACCGCCGCCAAAGGCGCCGGCCTGCGCCGCATGCGCCGTGACATCGGCATGATCTTCCAGAACTTCAACCTCGTCAAGCGCGTGTCTGTACTGCGCAACGTATTGAGCGGCCGCGTCGGCTATCATTCGACGCTGCGCACGCTGCTGGGCCTGTGGCCGAAGAAGGACGTAGAAATTGCGCTCGAAGCACTGTCCCGCGTTAATATCCGTGAGAAAGCGTATGCACGGGCGGATGAGCTGTCCGGCGGTCAACAGCAGCGCGTCTCCATCGCACGCGCTCTGGCTCAGGAAGCAAAAATCATCTTGGCGGACGAGCCGGTCGCCTCTCTTGACCCGCTGACCACCCGTCAAGTCATGGATGACCTCAAACGAATCAACCAAGAGCTGGGGATCACGACGATCGTCAACTTGCACTTCCTCGACCTTGCCCGCGAATACGGCACGCGCATCATCGGCCTGCGCGCCGGCAAGCTGGTCTTTGACGGTCCGGTCGAAGAGGCGACCGACGATGTGTTCTCGGAAATCTACGGACGCAAGATCAAGAAGGACGAACTCCTCGGCGACGTAGAGGAGGCATAAGGATGGCAGCAGAGACCAAACAAATCAAGACCCCGTCGAAACTGCGCTTCACGATCATCTTCCTTGTGATGGCCGTGCTTTATGTGTTCTCCTGGCGCGGTGTCGAGGCGGACATCGGCAGTCTGATCGAAGGTTGGCCGTACATCCGTGACCTGATCACCGGCATGTGGCCGCCGAACTGGAAGTACTTCGAGCGCATCCTCGATCCGATGCTGGAGACGCTCCGCATCGCGATCATCGCGACGACGTTCGGCGCGATCCTGTCGATTCCGTTTACGCTGCTCGCATCTCGCAACGTGTTTCCGAATACGTGGGTGACCAACTCCGCCCGCAGTTTCCTGAACTTTGTCCGCACGATCCCGGATCTGCTGCTCGCCGGTATCTTCGTGGCGCTGCTCGGCATCGGTCCGGTAGCCGGTGTGGCCGCGATGACCGTGTTTACGTTCGGGATCATCACCAAGCTGGCGTACGAATCGGTCGAGACGATCGATCCGGGCCCGCTGGAGTCGATGACCGCAGTCGGTGCGAACAAATGGCAGTTCATCGCTTTCGCAGTCGTTCCGCAAGCGCTTCCAGCTTTCGTCGCGTACGTGCTGTATGCGTTTGAGATCTGCGTGCGCGCTGCTGCAATCCTTGGTCTCGTCGGCGCAGGCGGGATCGGGATCATGCTGTCTGAGACGCTGGAGACGTTCCAGTATCAGAAGATGGCTACGATCGTCCTGTTCACGCTGGTTATCGTCATCGTGATCGATTCGATCAGTTCGAGAATCCGGGAGAAATTGCTATGAGTCAAACACAACAAGCTGCTGCACCGAAGAAGATGGGCCGTATGATCAAAACTGCGCTGTGGCTGATCTTTTTTGCCGCCCTGTACATCTGGAGCTTCACCGGTCTTGAGGTCGAGTGGAAGAAGATCATGGAATCCCTGAAGATCGTCAACAAAATGCTCGCCGGCATCTTTACGCCGGAGTGGGGCTTTATCTGGGAGGATGAAGGCGTCCTCGACAACATGCTGGTGACGCTGGAGATCGCGCTGCTCGGCACGACGATTGCCGCGATTCTCGCCGTACCGTTCGGCTTCCTCGCGGCGAACAACATGAGCAAGCGCTACCCGATCCTTCCGTTCGTCGAAGCTCGCTTCCCGGTCATTTCGTGGATCGGCAAGCGCATTCTGAACGTCATCCGCACCATGCCGGAGTTGATCGTCGCGATCATCTTCATCGTCGGTGTCGGCCCGACGGCGTTTGCCGGGGTGCTGGCGATCGGTCTGCACTCCATCGGCTTGATCGGGAAACTGTACTCCGAGGCGATCGAGAACATGGATGAAGGTCCGATGGAAGCAATCACGGCGTGCGGCGGTTCCCGCCTCCAAGTCCTGTGGTTCGCTGTCGTACCGCAAGTGTTGCCGGAGTTCTTCTCGTTTGCTCTCTACAAATTCGAGATCAACGTGCGTGCTGCGTCCATCCTCGGGATGGTCGGCGCCGGCGGTATCGGCACTCCGCTGCTGTTCGCGCTCAAAGGCCATGACTGGCACCGCGTCGGCGCGATCCTGCTCGTCGTCATCATCGTCGTCTTCCTGATCGACATGCTGTCCGGCGCGATCCGTAAACGTCTCGTCTAGTCACATCGCGTATCAGCAAGAAGCCCGGTCTGTCAGACCGGGCTTTTTTTTCGAAGTGCTAGTAACCTTGGTCCTGTTCGTCTACAATAGAAAAGTACGCTTATGAAGGAGGATGTTGGTTCATGTCACCGTTGTTTCAGTTGTTCACATGGGGCCTGTCGCTGGTTGCGGCCGGAATCGTCACGACGTTGATGCGCGTCAATCGTCTGTGGGGCATCATCTTCGGCGCGATCTTGGCGCAAGGGCTGATGTTCGTCGGCACCCATCTGCTCGGCATCTCGTTTGGTCCTGTCGTCGAGATCGGCGGCACGTATACGCCGGTACTTGTCAATGTTGTGTTCGCGGTCGTCGGTGCGCTGCTCGGCGGCGCTTTGGCGCGAATTGTCAGCCGTCGCCGGTAAGGCGCGGCCTGTTGAGGTGATAGTAGATGGCAAATAAAAAATCGTTGCCGATCCTGATGCTGGTCATGTTCCTTGTCATGGTCGGATTTGGGATCATCATCCCGGTCATGCCGTTCTTTGCGGAAGAGGTCGGGGCCTCGCCGATGCAACTCGGCCTGCTGATGGCGTCCTACTCGGTCATGCAGTTCCTGTTCGCCCCGATGTGGGGTCGCATCTCCGACCGCATCGGCCGCAAGCCGGTCATGCTGATTGGGATCGCCGGTCTCTCCTTGTCGTTCTTCCTGTTTGCGTTTTCGGACACGCTGACGATGATGTTCGTCTCGCGCATCCTCGCCGGCTTCCTGTCCTCGGCCAATATGCCCACTGTCATGGCGTACGTCGCCGACATCACCACGCCGGAGAATCGCGGCAAAGGGATGGGCATGATCGGTGCGTCTGTCGGGATGGGCTTCATCTTTGGCCCGGCGATCGGCGGGATCTTCTCGCGTGAGAGCTACTCGACGCCGTTCCTGATCGCAGGCGTCGTGGCTGCGATCACGTTCGTCTTCGTCCTGCTGGTCGTCAAAGAATCGCTGGCAAAGGAAAATCGCAAGACGAAAGGCGAAGCAAACGAGTCGCGCTGGAAGGCGTTTGGCGGCTCGCTGTCCTATCTGTACATGCTGAGCCTGATTACCACCTTCTCGCTGGCCGCTCTGGAGGCGACGTTCGCCTACTTTGCTGCTGAGCGCGCAGGGCTCGATACGGTGCATTTGGGCTATATCTTTATGATCATGGGTGTCGCCGGCGCGTTCGTGCAGGGCGGCATGGTGGGACGCCTGATCAAGAAGTTCGGCGAAGGCGGCACGCTGCAGATCGGTCTGATCGTCTCGGCGATCGGCTTTGGTCTCGTGCTGCTGACCAATTCCTTCTGGACGGCCGCTCTCTATCTGAGCGTGTTCGGAATGGGCAACTCCTTGATCCGCCCCTGCGTCTCTGCGATCATCTCCAAGCGAACGACGGTCGGGCAGGGTGCCGCGACCGGTTTGCTCTCTTCGTTCGAGTCGTTGGGCCGCGTCGCAGGTCCGCCGATCGGCGGAGCGATCTATGCGGTGCAAATGAGCTCGCCGTACCTCACAGGTCTGGTGGCGACTGTGGTGGCGCTGGTGCTCTACCGGATGTATGTCAGCAAAGTGCCTGGCAAGGCGGTATAAAAAAGAACCCGTTCATCAGAACGGGTTCTTTTTTTGCGCCGTCTGCCAAACTCTTAGGCAGTGCGGGTGCGGATGTTTTTGAAGAGGAAGTAGAGAATGCCGAGGATCAGCAGGCCGAGGATGCCGTAGGAGACCGGCTTGGTGTACGGCTCGATGGCATGCCAGTTCTCTCCGAGCTTGAAGCCCGCGTAGGTCAGAGCCCAGTTCCATGGAATGCAGCCAAGGAAGGTGTAGATGGTAAATTTCCAGAAGTTCATCCGAGCGATGCCGCAGGGCAGCGAGATGAACGTGCGGATGACCGGCAAATTGCGCCCGAAGAAGGCGGCCCAGTCGCCGTATTTTGCAAACCAACGGTCGGCGGTGTGGATGTGCTTTTCGTTGATCAGAACGTATTTGCCGTATTTTTGCAAGAATTGGCGACCGCCGTTGGCACCGATCCAGAAGGTGAGGATCGAGCCGACGAGGTTGCCGAACACACCGGCCCAGACCACGCCCCAGAAGGTGAGCAGTCCCTCTTCCGCCTTGAAGCCGCCAAAGAGCATGATCACCTCGCTGGGCAGCGGGATGCAGGCGCTTTCGATCAGCATGCCGAGGAAGACGCCCCAGTGGCCCATCGTCTCGATCATACCGGTGGCGATGGAAGACAGCCATGCAAGTAAAGCATGCAACATTCGTGTACCTACCTCGCTTGTCTTAGTTTCACTTCACCTCATTGTACACGAAATTTTAGCGAATCAGCCCATTTTGTCAAAAATTCATCAGTTCGATACATTTCTTCCAATCCTTTCTTCCATTTGCGCAACGACTTGGCAGGAGATCGCTCCGGCTCCAGATATCGGTGCAACACTTTGGCCGCGCTGTACGGATAGCGCAACAACGCGAGCAGGACGGGCACCTCGCGGGGTTCGAGCGGGCGAATGCGGTGATAGGCGTGAAACAGCGTTTCTGCGTGCTCCTGCGACCAGCCGAGGGCAGGGAGCGCGCCGCTCAGCAGGTGGACGAGGTCTTGCACGGGCAGATCAAAGCGGAACGAATCGAAGTCTATAATCGCAGTCGACCCGTCGCGGTCGACGGTGAAGTTTTCGGCTTTTACGTTGCCGTGAGTCAGCAGCGGCCGCTCGCGAACTTCGCGCACGAGATCGCGGTAGGCGGAGAGTCTGAGCGCTTGCAAAGCGGCGCGGGCGTTTTCCAGCACGGCGGGCGCATCTTGACGGGCGGTCGCTGCAAAGGGGTGATCGGCCGTTTCAAGGCCCGCGGCCAATGCGGCGAGACGCTCGTTGCGGACGGCGAAGCGACGCAGCCAGCGACCTTTGAACGAGTGCGGCCGAATGCCGGGCGGGAGGCGCATGCCTTTCGAGGCGGCGTGAAAGCGGGCCAACGATTCGGCCGCGCCGATCCACTCGTGCAGGGAAGTCGGATCGAGGGCGCGCCCAACCCAGCGGGTCAGCACAAAGGGGCTGTGTTCAGTGTCCGCATAAGGCTCCCCTTGGGAGGTGAGCAGGAGGCGGGGAGTTTCGGTATATCCGTTCTGCCAGAGAAATTCGATCGTATGATGATGAAACAGGAGGCGGGGCAGGCCGTGCTTGCCGGCCTTCAGGCAGTACTTCTCACCGTCCGTTGAAGTCACGCGCCACACAGGACCCACCCGTTCGATCTGTTCAGCCTCGACCTGCCAATGTTCGCGGATCAGACGCTCGACGTCATGCATGCGACAGTCCCCCTTTCGTTGCCACTAGCTTATTTTTTGAGCCCAGAAATGGTGCATGCTCTCATTCTTCATGTATACTTGTCCATACCAAGCATATCTGTTATAGTAGGATAGCGTGTGAACTTCGAACACATCCTAATTGCTACTCACGACTGATGCTCAACAAAATTGAGATGTGGAGATGCCACAATAAAGCGAGGGAAGACTGAATGAGTATTCTTGGATCTCTGGCGGATGGTGCTTTTATCGCGCTTCAGGGTCTGACGGGCGCGATCAGTGCCTATCAGGTTGGCGTATCGATGTTTGGGATCAAACAGATGAAAGATACGCGTGTCCATACACCGCAAAAAACGTTCGCGATCTTCGTGGCTGCTCATAATGAAGCAGAGGTCATCGAACCTTTGATCGAAAACTTGCAAAAGCTCGATTATCCGCGTGAGATGTATGACATCTTTGTCATTTGCGACAACTGCACAGATTCGACGGCTGACATCGTGCGAAACGCAGGCGCTTTGGCGTTTGAGCGTTTTGACGACACCAAACGCGGCAAGGGGTACGCGATTGAGTGGATGCTGGAACGCCTCTGGGAACAGGAGCGTCAGTATGATGCGGTCGTGATGTTTGACGCAGACAATCTGGCAGCGAAAGATTTCCTGCTGGAGATGAACGAAAAGCTTATGACCGGCTCTCGCGTCGTGCAGGGCTATCTCGATACGAAAAATCCGAACGATTCTTGGATTTCGATGTCCATGGCGATTTCGTACTACTTTACCAACCGCATGTGGCAGTTGGCCCGCTACAACCTTGGCCTTGCCAATGCGCTGGGTGGCACCGGTATCTGCATCGACACCGCTCTGCTCAAAGAGATGGGCTGGGGCGCGCATTCGCTGACCGAGGACGTCGAGTTCACCGCTCGTTGCGTCGAGCGCGGCATCTATCCGACCTGGGCGCACAACGCCCGCGTCTACGATGAGAAGCCGAACACGCTGAAGGCTTCTTACAACCAGCGTCTGCGCTGGATGCAAGGTCACTTTGACTGCGCATCGCGCTACTTCTGGCCGCTGCTTGGCAAGAGCATCAAAAACCGCAACTGGGCGATGCTCGATGCGGCGCTCTATCTGTTCCAACCGATGCGTCTGTTGATCATCTTCCTGACCTCGGTCATCCTGTACCTGCAGTTGGTCATGCCGAGCTGGTGGGCGGTCACCGACATTCAGCGCGTCTTGCTGCCGACCGAGTACTGGGTGTTGATCAACGCGCTGTTGTACGCACAGTTGCCTCTGTCGATGTTCTTGGAAAAAGCGAACTGGCGAGCCTACGTGGCCTTGATCATCTACCCCGTGTTCTTGCTGACGTGGTTCCCGATCACGTTGGTCGCATTCTTTACCAAGAACAACAAGACGTGGAGCCATACTCAGCACAACCGGGCGATTCGTCTGGACGAACTGAGCAATTAACAGGCACGCATGAAAAGACCCCCGAGCGATGGCCCGGGGGTGTTTTTATTGGTGCTCCAGTTGCAGCAGCGTCTCAATCGCTTGTCGGCCGGTAACGCCGGGGACGATGCCCAGTTCTTGCGCTTTGATCGTCGTCGATTCCATCGGTGCGTCGAGCAGTTGGTCGATCGTTTTGACACCGACTGCGCGGGCTGCGATGATCCCGCGGTCTTTCAAGCGGTCATTGAGCAGTCCGACATCGAGCGCGCCGCACATGATGTACCCGGTCTTTGTGGTCACCATCACGAGGTTGGTCTTCGGGAGCGTGACAGAGATGGCCAGAGCGATCTTGTCACCGAAGAGCATCGGTTCTACGTTGATCAACGAAAATCCACCTCCAGAGGAATCGATGCCCACTTATGGTTGCGGGCAAACTGTACTATACTTAGACCAAGACAAAGTCGCGTCAAGACAGCATATGAACGAACCACTCACATGATGAACTAGTTGGAGGACCCAAATGAAAATCGTATTGGCAACGTTGAATGCGAAATACATACATTCCTCGCTGGCGCTGCGCTATCTGCGCGCCTATGCGAGACAGGATTTTCCGGATATCGATCTGTGTGAATACACGATCAAAGATCCGGCACTCTCCGTCGCGGCCGACATCCATCAGCGGCGACCGGATGTGGTCGGCTTTTCCTGTTACATCTGGAACATCGAAGAAACGATCCCGATCATCCAGATCCTACGCAAGACCAACCCGAACGTAAAGATCGTGCTCGGCGGCCCGGAAGTGTCGTACGACTCACGCTACTGGATGGAGCGGCTCCCGGAGGTCGACGTCATCGTCACCGGCGAAGGGGAGAAGACGTTCCATCATGTGTTGAAGGAGATCGAAGGGCAACAGCGGATGGAACTGGTACCGGGGATCTTGTACCGCAATGAAAACGGCGAGGTCCATCAGACGTTCCCGCGGGAAAAGCTCGACTTGAACGAGATCCCGTCGCCGTTTGACGAGGACGACCTGCCGACGCTGGTCAACCGCGTCGTGTATTTTGAGTGCTCGCGGGGCTGTCCGTTCTCTTGTTCGTATTGCCTGTCGTCGATTGAGACCGGGGTGCGCTATTTTGATGTGGAGCGCACCAAACAGGAGTTGAAGCGGCTGATCGACGCCGGGGTCAAGACGGTCAAGTTTGTCGACCGCACGTTCAACATTCACCGCCGATTTGCTCTGCAGATCTTTGATTTCTTGATTCAAAATCACAATGGCACCGTGTTCCAGTTTGAGATCACCGCCGATATCTTGAAGCCGGACGTGGTGCAGTATCTGGCGGAAAACGCGCCGCCGGGGATCTTCCGCTTTGAGATCGGGGTGCAGTCGACGAACGATCTGACCAACTCGATTGTGCAGCGCAAACAAAACTGGGAAAAGCTCACGGCGACGGTGCTCGGGGTGAAGAACAGCGGCAAGATCGATCAGCATCTCGACTTGATCGCCGGTCTCCCGGAAGAGGACTACCAGTCGTTCCGCAAAACGTTCAACGACGTGTTTGCCCTCGGGCCCGAAGAGTTGCAGCTTGGATTCCTGAAAATGCTGCGCGGGGTCGGCGTGCGGCTGGAAGCGGAAAAGTACGGCTATGCGTATATGGAGCATGCGCCGTATGAGATCTTGTACAACGACGTGCTCTCCTTTGACGAAGTGATTCGGATCAAGCGGGTCGAGGACGTGCTGGAGAAGTATTGGAACGCACATCGCTCCGACCGTACGGTGATGTATCTGATCGAGGAGGAGTTCGGCACGCCGTTCGACTTCTTCCAGGAGTTTGGCGACTACTGGGAGGAGCAGGGTTGGAGCCGGATCGGGCATCAGGTGGAAGACCTGTTCAAACGGCTCAAACAGTTCTTGCTCCATCGCGGTGTCAAGCGGATGGACGTGATCGAAGGGCTGATGAAGCTCGACTACCTGAAAGGATTTAAAAACAAGCCGCGCGGCATCTGGTGGGAGCGCTCGCTGGACAAGGCGGAGTCGTCGCGGATCATCAAGCTGCTGACGGTGAGCCCGGAACTGCTCGGGCCGGAGTTCGCCGCGCTCGGGCTCGGGGAGCAGGAGATTCACAAACACTGCATGCTCGAAGTCCTGCCGCACAACTTGGAATCGAGCTGCTTCACGGCGGAGGAAGATCCGCACCTGCTCGTCGCTTACTACGGCAAAGGGCAGAGCGGGCAGACGGAGTATTTCTATGTGCCGCTGGACAAATTGAACGTGGTCACAGTGTGAAAATAAAGGCAGGGGAGCTGAACAGGCATCCCTGCCTTTTTCGTACATACTAAACAGGGGAAAGGGGGGAACACAGTGGGCTCTGGGGTGGTCGGGAATTACCCGCTTGTCGCCGCTCTTGCTGCGATTGTCATAGCCCAACTCGTGAAGATCCCGTTGCATCGCATCTTTTCGGGCACGTGGGATCTGACCCGCTTTGTCGGCACAGGCGGGATGCCGAGCTCGCACTCGGCCGGTGTGACGGCGTTGGCGTCGGCGGTCGGCTGGCAGGAGGGGCTCGGCTCGACGGAGTTTGCGTTGTCGGTGGTGCTGGGGCTCGTGGTGATGTACGATGCGATGGGTATCCGCCGTCATGCCGGCGAGCAGGCGATCGAGATCAACGCGTTGGCTGCGTTGTTTGAACGGCACATCGAGACGGACGATCCGGAGCTGTCCCGCTTCTCCTTGCAGCAACAGCGCAAAAAGTTGAAAGAACTGCTCGGACATCAACCGATTGAGGTGGCGGGCGGCGCGGCGTTTGGGATTTTTATCGGACTGATCCTTCATCTGTTGTATCTGTGAGGTGAAACGCTGATGGTGCGTTTTGAGCCGGATCTGGTGTTTTTTGAACCGGATGCGCTGAACTATCCGGTCGGGGAAGAGCTGTATCGCCGCTACAAAGACTCCGATGTCGAAGTCAAGATGACCACCTCGCACAACCGCGTCACCGGCATCCCCGGCGACACGCCGTTGCAAGCGTACGCCAATGCCAAACGCACACTGGTCGTCGGGTTGAAAAAGACGATGAAACTGGATACGTCCAAGCCGTCGGCCGACTATGCCCTGCCTGCGTCGACGGGTTGTCCAGGGCATTGTCACTACTGTTATCTGCAGACGACGATGGGCAAAAAGCCGTATGTGCGCGTGTATGTGAACATCGACGAGATCCTCGACACGGCGCAGAAGTATATCGACGAACGGGCTCCTGAGCCAACGGTGTTTGAGGCGGCCTGCACGTCCGACCCGATTGCGGTGGAGCATTTGACAGGCAGCATGAAGCGGATGATCGAATTTTTCGGGCAGAGCACACTTGGCAAATTGCGGTTTGTCACGAAATATGACGATGTGGACGGGCTGCTCGATGCCAAGCACAACGGGCGCACCCGGTTTCGCTTTTCGCTGAACTCCCGCTATGTGATCAAACATTTTGAACCGGGTGTGGCCAATTTTGATCAGCGGCTGACGGCGGCCGGAAAGATCGCCCGAGCGGGGTATCCGCTGGGCTTTATCCTCGCACCGTTGGTGATGTATGAGGGCTGGGAGGACGGCTATGCGGAACTGATGGAGAGACTGTCGAAAGAGCTGGTGCCGGAAGCGAAGCGGGATCTGACGTTTGAGCTGATCCAGCATCGGTTTACGGCGGTGGCAAAAAAGACGATCCAGACGCACTATCCGAACACGAAGCTCGATCTGGATGAGAGCAAGCGGAAGTACAAATATGGGAAATACGGACGGGGCAAATGGGTGTACATGCCGGATGACGCGTCGAAGCTCGAGATGTTTATGCGGGAACAGATTGAGATGTATTTCCCGGATGCAAGGATCGAGTATTTCACATAGGAGGTGCCCGGATGAGAGAAGATAAGGACGCGATTCGAAGTGCTTTGCAGGCGGAGTTTGAAGGGGCATCCGACGACTCCCTCGGGTTTAAGCAAGCACGGGAAAGACGCGAGAGAGAACGAGAAGAGCTGAGAAGGGAGCGTGGCGAGAATGACCGACAACAATAACGCGATCCAACAAGGTCTGAACGCAGCGCAAAACGCCGCCCAAGAAGAGGGCATGGCGGGCAAAGTCGAGGAGTTGGCGAACCGTCTGGATGTAGGAGTGGCCGGCGCAGCAGGCGCGACAAACGCCGCAGGTGGCATCGGCGGACAAGCGAGTGCAGAGCGCAGCGCATACGGCACGGCTGAGATCGGCGGCGCAGCGAACGTCGCAGGCGCGGCAGACGCAGGGGCACCGGCCGCCATGCAAGACGGCGTCCGCTACGACTACGATGACTCGTCGAACGTCTAAAGACAACAGGCGCAGCAAGAATGCCGTCTCGATGAAAAAAGACCGTCCCTCGGGACGGTCTTTTCGTATTCGGCTCTTACCGTTCGCGTTCCCGCCATCTGACTTCGAAAAGGTCGGTGCGGCGGTCGCGCAGTTGGGTGACGGAGCCGCCTTTGCGCTGACGACGCAGGATCTCGAGGTCGACGTCGCCAACGGTGACCATCTCGATATTGGCGTCCGCTTCCGAGACGATGCCTTCGCGGGGGAAGGCGTAGTCGGACGGAGCGAAGATCGCCGACTGGGCGTACTGAATGTCCATGTTGACTACGTGCGGCAGGTTGCCGACGGTGCCGGAGATGACGGTGTAGACCTGATTTTCAATCGCCCGTGCATGTGCGCAGGTGCGCACGCGCACGTATCCCTGTCGGTCCTCGGTGCAGAACGGGGTGAAGATGATGTTCGCCCCTCGCTGCGTCACGATGCGGGCGAGTTCCGGGAACTCGATGTCGTAGCAGATCAGGATCGCCACTTTGCCGCAGTCGGTGTCAAACACCTGCAGTTCGTCTCCTTGGTGGATGCCCCACCATTTGCGTTCGTTCGGGGTGATGTGCAGTTTGTATTGCTTGCCGATGGTGCCGTCCCGGCGGAACAGATAGGCGATGTTGTAGATGCTCCCGTCCTCCTCGACGAAGTGCGAGCCGCCGATGATGTTGACGTTGTAGGAGACGGCGAGGTCTTGGAAGAGGCGTATGTACTCCTCGGTATACTCGGTCAGCATCCGCACCGACTGGCTCGGTGTCTTTTCTTTGAGGAAGGAGAGCAACTGCATCGTAAAGATCTCCGGGAACACGGCAAAGTCGGAGCCGTAGTTGGCCGCCACGTCGACGTAGTACTCGACCTGCGTGGCAAAGTCCTCCCAGTCCTCGATCTCGTTCATGCCGTACTGGACGGAGCAGATCCGCACCGGGAACGACGTTTTGAACTGCCGCTTGCTCTGCGGGCGGTAGTCGACGTTGTTCCATTCCATCAAGGTGGCGTATTTGAGCGACGCTTTGTCGTCTTTGAGATAGTCGACGTTGATTCGCTTGACGACAAATCCGTTCATCAGTTGGAAGGTGAGCACCGGGTCGTAGAGGTTGTGGTCGATGACTTGCTCGGTGTACTCGCGCGGCGACATCTCATGGGCGTATTTGTGATAGTTCGGAATGCGGCCGCCGATGATGATGCTTTTGAGATTGAGCCGCTGCGCCAGTTGTTTGCGCGCTTCATAGAGGCGGCGGCCGATCTTCATGCCGCGGTATTCGGGGTGGACCATAATCTCCATGCCGTACAGGTGAAATCCGTCCGGGTCGTGGTTGGTGATGTAGCCTTTATCGGTGATCTCATCCCACGTGTGCTGCTCGCCGTATTCATTGAAGTCGACGATCAACGAGGAGGAGGAGCCGATGATCTCGCCGTCATACTCGACGCAGATCTGGCCTTCCGGGAAATGCTGCAGGTGGCTGCGCAGTTGTCCGATCGTCCACGGGTCCATGTTGGGAAAGCAGAGCTTTTGCAAGGCGATGATCTCTTCAAAGTCGGTTGGTTCGATGTTGCGGATGATCAATTTTTTCTCGAATTTGGATAAATCCAGATTCTCTGACATTCTGTTCATCCTTTCGGAGCTTTTTACAGGGTTCGCATACAGTGTACGATTTGAGTCGGTCGTATATCCTAGTCTGTGAAACAAAAGCCCCCGTCATGAGACGGAGGCCTTGTGTTCGGCGGGACTTTTGTCCTTTTTTTTGTACAGTTGCCAGAGCGAGCGGAACAGGGTGATGTTCATCACGACCACGCCGCCGATGACGAGCAGCGCGCCGGTCACGCCGAGCACGGTCAACTGCTCGTTCAAAACGAGCGCACCGGCCAGCATCGCGATGATCGGCGAGACGTACGTCCAGGTGCTGGGGAACAGCGGATTGGTGACTTTGAGCAGCCAGTAGTAGATGCCCGATGCCAGCACGGAGGCGACGACGGTGAGGTAGAGCAGGCTGAGAGTGCCGGTGGTCGTCCACGCGGTGGCGGACGGCCGTTCCAGCGTCAGAGCGGCGAGGCCGAGCACGAGCGAGGCAAAGAGCATCTGCAGGCCGTTGAAGATCTGCGGCGAGATGCCGGTGGCGAGGAACCGCTTGGAGCGGATGACTCCGTAGGCGAAGGCGATCTCGGAGACGATGATCGACCCTTTGGCGAGGTCGTTGACCCACGTGCCGTCCGATACACCGATGTCCGGGAAGACGATCAGATAGACGCCGCCAAGGGCAATCAGCACGCCGAGCCACTGTCCGCGGTCGATTCGGCTCATCAGGCCGATGAAGATCGGCGCCGTGGCGACGAGCAAGGCGGCCGTGCCGGAGGAGACGTGCTGCTCCGCCCAAAACAGCGCGGCAAACGGAATCGACGTCTGCAGAATGCCGAGCAGCGTGATCTCCAAATAGTCGCTCGCCTTTTTCGGCCACGACAGTTTTTTTACAAAGGTGAGGAAGGAGAGCACGAGCAAAGCTGCGACCAAAAAGCGCAACGTCGCCATCGTGAACGGTGGCAGCCCCTCGTTGAGCCCGACCTTGATCGCGAGGAAGGTCGTGCCGAAGATCAGACACATGAGCAGGTATGCAGGCACCATCATCGGGTTTTCACCGCCTTTTTGTCGGGTATGTATGTACTGATTATACTGCTCGACACAGGATGCATGTCAAAGGGTAATTTACAGGTGGTCGATTTTATTTGAATAAAGAGCTCCTCCGAGCAATAAAAAACTCACCGGTGTGCGTGTGCGTCCGGTGAGTTTTTTCCTACTCGCGCTCGATCTTGTCCATCACGGTGGACAGAGCCATCGCGCGGGAGGTGGTGATGTTGCTGCCGTAGATGATCAGGCGTTCGTCGTCTTTGGGGATGCCGATGGCGTAAAATTCGCCTTTGAGGTTTTCGTAGACCTCGATGGAGTAGTCGCCTTTGGCGTTTTGGTATTCGTATGTTTCTTTCCGGAGCAGGGTGCCGCCTTCCGGGACTTCCGACTCGTGCCATTCTTTCGGCATTTGCATAACGGGGGGTCACTTCCTTTCCCCTTTATTTTACCTTACAATAATGGAAAAGAGGAGGCGGGAGAGTGGACGAGGTGTTGATTTTGCATGTGTTTGGCACCGAGGAACCGTGCGGGTGAGGCGGTTCGTTGCCATCTCCGGCGGAGGTGTATGAGACGCTCCAAAGCGCGGTCAGGAAGCGCTTTGGCGAGCGGGTGCAGGTCGTGTACGTCAATGTGGACGAAGCGGTGCCGCCCGAGGTGGAAGCGATGGCGAGCCGCTTGTTTCTCGAGAACAGTTGGTTGCCGGTGGTGGCGATCGGAGACGAGATCGTGTGCGAAGGCGTGCTGAAACTCGGCGATGTGAAGCGGGCTTTGGCGCGGTATGGTGTGAAAGAGGAGGCGGAAGCGTGATGGACGAAGGGATGCGGATCGTGGCCGACGCGTTGGCCGCGCGCATGGAGGACACCGGGCGGCTGACGTTTGCGGAGTTTATGCAGACGGCGTTGTATCACCCGGATGCGGGGTATTACAACCGGCCGACGATGACGATTGGCGATGGCGGGGACTTTTTTACGTCGCCGATGGTGCATCCGATCTTTGGTGCCTGCGTGGCGCGGCAGATCCATCAGTTTTGGCGGTTGCTCGGCAGCCCGGAGCCGTTTACCGTCTTGGAGATGGGGGCCGGGGTCGGGACGTTGGCTGCGGATCTCTTGAAAACGTCGCAGCAGGACCCGCAGTATTATGAGGCGCTCCGCTATGTGATCGTGGAGCAGGGTCCCCGGTTGCGAAAGAAGCAGTTTGCTCATGCCCGCGAGCAAGGGGTGGATCAAAAGATCGGATGGGTGGATTCGCTGGAGGAAGTGCAAGCTCACCCGAAGTTGGGATCGTTCGTCGGTGTGATCGTGACGAACGAACTGTTTGACGCGTTGCCGGTGCATCGCTTGCAGCGGACGGAAGACGGGTACGGTGAGTTTTACATAGAAGAAGACGGCGAGGGCGGCTACCGGGAAGTGCTCGGGGAGCTGTCCGACCCGGCGCTGCTCGATCTGCTCGATGAAGAGACGAAGGGACATCTCGATCCGGGTGACCGGTTTGAGGTCTGTCCGGCGGCCGGCGAGGTGATCGAAAGCATGGGGCGACTGCTCGAACGCGGCTTTGTGCTGACTGTCGATTACGGCGACACCGCGCCGGACATGCATCTGCGGCATGTGAGAGGAGACGGGGTGCGGGCGTTTTATCGGCAGGCACCCGCCGCTGTGCTGGAGCAGGTCGGAGCGCAGGATCTGACAGCCGATGTGGACTTTTCGCTGTTGATGCGGCGGGGGGAGCAGGCGGGTCTTGCAACGGTCGGCTACACCACACAGATGCATCTGCTCGGCGGCAACGGTCTGTTGCATAAGGTGCAGGAGTTGCAGCAGAGATGGTTTGACCTGAACGCGGATGCACAGATGCAGAAGATGCTCGGTCTGTTTCTGCCGCATGGGCTCGGCGATCTGTTCAAAGTGTTGATCCAAGGCAAGGGGATCGACCCGGAGGCGGTGCGCGGGCGGATCTCGACGCTGACGTTTGAGCCTTGATTTTTTGCAGAAGAGAGGAAGCTGGAGTTTTGAAGACGCTGTTGATCGACATGGATTCGGTGATCTGCGACCTGATGACAGAGTGGCATCGCCGGTACAACGAAGACTACGGAGACGATCTGTCGGTGGAGCGGATCACCTGTTGGCAGACGGAGCGGTATGTGAAGCCGGAGTGCGGCGAGAAGGTGTATGACTATCTTGACCAGCCGGGACTGTTTCGTCATCTGAAAGCGTTGCCGGACGCCATTGAGGTGCTGGAGCGGCTGAGTCGGCGCTATGACATCTTGCTCGTGACGAGCTCCCGGACGCACGCCTACACGGAGAAGGAGCAGTGGGTGGAAGAGCATCTGCCGTTTATCGGGCGGCACAATCTGATCTTCGCTCACCGCAAAGACATGATCTGCGGCGATCTGCTGTTCGACGATGCGCCGCACAATCTGGAGGCGTTTCGGGCGACGGGACGGATCGCGGTGGCGATGGACTATCCGTACAATCGCGAAGTCGACGTGCCGCGGGTCGGTTCGTGGCAGGAGTTTGAGCAGTTTGTGGCGGCGAGAGGAGAGTGAGGAGATGAGCGGGCACAGAGAGACGGATATCGCGATCATCGGCGGCGGACCGGCCGGGCTCTCGGCGGCGATCTGGTGCAAGCGGCTCGGACTGGAACATCTGCTCTTGGAGGCCGGGACGGAACTGGGCGGGCAGTTGTTTGCGATTCACAACCCGGTGATCGACTATCCGGGCCTGCAGGCGGCGAACGGGGTCGAGGTGCAGGCGGCGTTTGCCCGCCATGCGGAGGAACTCGGCTGCCTGTACCGGGTGCGGGCGGAGGTGGTCGGCGTCGATGCCAAGCGGCTGGTGCTGACGATCCGCGAAGACGGTGCAGAGCGCGAAGTGCGCTGCCGGGGATTGATCGCTGCCACCGGGGCATCGGAGCGGCGGCTGCGCGTGCCGGGCGAGCGCGAGATGATCGACCGGGGCGAAGTGTATTCGGCGTCCCGGGATCGCGGGCGATTTGCCGGCAAAAAAGTGGCGGTCGTCGGCGGCGGGGATCGGGCGTTTGAAGGCGCGCTGTTGCTGGCGGAACGGGGCGCGCACGTGGTGTTGATCCACCGCAGCGACCGCTACCGGGCCCGGGAGGAACTGCGCGAGCCGGTGCTCGTGCATCCGCAGATCGAGGTGCTGCCTTTTGCGACGGTGACGGAGATCGTCGGAGATGAACGCGTGGAAGCGGTGGTCGTGGATCAGCGGGGGGAACGGCGACGGCTCGAGGCGGAGGCATTATTTGTCCGCATCGGGGTGGAGCCGAACTCGCTGTTGTTTCGCGGGCAGGTCGGCACGGATGAAGACGGCTATCTGTTGACAGACGCGGTCGGAGCAACCGATGTGTCCGGCGTGTTTGCGGTCGGCGATGTCTGTACGCGGCCGCTGTATACGAGCATCGCGTCGGCGGTCGGGCAGGGGATGACCGCTGCCAAGCACCTGTCGTTGTATCTGGCGCAGAAGGGGGAAGAGCTGTGAGTCATCGCTTTGCCGGGTCCTATCCGGATCAGCAGGTGTGCTTGACGTTTGAGGAGCGCGAGTTTCGCGACGCGGGGTATGTGCTGGTCTTTGCGTTTTGGCAGGGGCGGTTGTTGTTCACCCGGCACAAGACGCGGGGCTGGGAGATCCCCGGCGGCACGCGGGAGCCGGGCGAGTTTCCGGTGCAGACGGCGATTCGCGAGGTGTATGAGGAGACGGGCGGCGAAGTGCAGGCGCTGGAGCCGATCGGGCAGTATGTGATCGAGACGCCGGGGAGCGAGCCGCTGGTGAAGACGATCTATGTGGCGCGGCTTGCGGCGATGCACCCGCTCCCGGACGGATATGAGACGGAGGCGGTGCAACTGCTCCGGCCGGAGGACGTGCCGACACCGGAGAGGGCGAGGAACGGAAGCGAGTTTTCGCCGATCCTCAAGGACGAAGTGTACCGACTGGCGTGGGATGCGGTGCGCGGGCATCGATTCGCGCAGAGCTGAGGAGGCGAAGGCATGATCCTTTGGCAGAAGTTGTTGCAGGCAGAGGCAGAGGACCTGGACACGCCGCTCGTCGCGGTGCATCGCGGCGTGCTGCGGGAAAACATCGACGCGATGGCGGCGTTTGCCCGCGTGCATGGTGTGCGGCTGCGTCCGCACCTTAAAACGCACAAGACGGCAGAGATCGCGCAGATGCAGATCGACGCGGGTGCTGTCGGCCTGACCTGTGCAAAACTCGGCGAGGCCGAAGCGTTTTTGGCAGCCGGATTTCGAGACATCCTGATCGCCTACCCGTTGGTGGGCGCACGCAAGATCGGACGGCTGTTTGCGTTGTTGGCCGCGTATCCGGACGCACATCTGGCGACGCTGACAGACAGCGCGGAGCACGCGGCCGAATGCTCGGCAGCGGCTGTCAGGCATGGTGTGACGTTGCCGCTGTGGATCAAGGTGGACTCCGGGCTCGGTCGCGTCGGGGTGGCACCAGGCCGGGCTGCAGCGGAGTTGACACGGCAGGTGGCGGCGATGCCGGGGCTGCGCGTGCGCGGGCTGATGACGCATGCCGGGCATGCGTACGGCGCGGCAGATGAGCGTGCGGTGCGGGAGATCGGCGAGTGGGAGGCCGAGTGTCTGCTGGCGACGAAGGAGCAGATGGGGGCGGCGGGCGACGGGGAGATCAGCGTCGGTTCCACGCCGACCGTCCGCGTGTCCGGTCAAGTGCCCGGCGTGACGGAGATCCGGCCGGGCAACTATGTGTTTTGCGATGCGACGCAGGTCCGGCTGGGAGCGGCAACGCCGGAGCAGTGCGCCTTGCGCGTGTTGGCCCGCGTCGTGTCAAGGCCCGCTCCCGGTCGGCTGGTGATCGATGCGGGTGCCAAAACGCTGGCTCTTGACCGAGGCGCCCATGGGAGCGATGCGCTGGCGGGCTACGGCGTGGTCGTCCAGCATGCCGATGCGGTGATCGAACGGCTCAGCGAAGAGCATGGCGTGATGCGTGTCGCGGCAGACAGCCCGCTTCGGGTCGGCGATATCGTCGAGATCATCCCCAATCACAGTTGCCCGGTGGCCAATCTCACCGATGAGCTGTATGTGCTGGATGCGTCGGGGTATGTCACGACATGGCCGGTCATCGCCCGTGGCAAGACGAAGTAACAAAAAAGGAGTTGCCGTCGATGAGACGGCAACTCCTTTTTTGTTACTTATAGTCGGTGCGGTTGAAACCATCGGCGATGCTCAGCGAAGTCAGCGCTTTCTCCGCTTTGCCTTCGATGGTGTATTGGATCTTGTTGACCTTGGGCAGGTTGGCGAACATCGTGCGGTTGACCGCTTCGACGAACAGCGTCTCCGTCGCAGCGCCTTGCAGATTGGTGACGGCGCTGTTGAAGTCGATCTTCAGCTCGCCGCCTTCGACGACCGCTCCTTTCACCAAGACCGGTTCTGGAACCGCCCCTTTTTTCTTCAGCAGGTCAAACAGCGCCTGCGCTTTCTTCGCGTCGAGGGGCTCCTCGGCGATTTTTGTCTTTTCCTCCGTCACACCGGTCGCGTCGGCGTTCGGGATGTAAAGTTTCACTTCGATTTGCACAGCCCGGACCTCTTGTTTCGGCTGCGAGCCTTGGCTCGGAGCGGGAGTGGTACCGTTTGATACACCTTCGCCCGTTTCTTTCGTGTTGGTGCCGCAACCGACCGACAGCAAGGTCACGCCGGTGAGCAGGACTGCGAGCATCGTCATTTTTTTCATGATGGATCACCTCTTACCCAGTACGACGCGCCGGATTGAGGTAAGGTTTCAAGTGAGGAATATTAGAATATCCTTATAATAAATACGGTACATTTTCAAACGTGCCGCCCAATACGTCAAACGACGGCATCCCAAGCCAGCGGTCGAGCAAGGTGGCGTACACGGAGCGGAAATCGACCGTGTATTTCAGATCGCCGTAGATGTCGAGGTTGGTCAAACTCGGCATCTGACCGTAGAGGCCGCCTTGCACGGAGTTGCCGAGGATCAGCACGGGTGCTGCGGTACCGTGGTCGGTGCCGGAGGAAGCGTTTTCTTTGGGGCGGCGACCAAACTCCGAATAGATCAACACCGTGACACGGTCGGCGATGCCGCGCTGGGTGAGATCGTTCCAGAAGGCGGTGAGCGAACTGTCCACATCGGTGAGCACTTTGGCGTGGTTGCCTTTTTCATAGGTGTGGTCGTCAAAGTTGCCCGCCTCGGTGAAAAAGGTGCGCGTGCCTGTGCCCGCCCCGATCAACGCGGCGATCAGCGAGAGTTGCTTGCCGATGGGAGACGTCGGGTAGCCGGTGACGGTGCTCGGGACGTTCGATTGGATCACTTTCGACGATTGAACGGCCGTGTTTCCTTTCATCCGCACGGTCGAGAGGGAGCCCGGTTCGGTGGTGCCGGTCGGCAGGTACATGTTTTCAAACGCGACACGGCGGCGGTCCATCTCGCTCTGCACGTTGGCCCGCAGCAGCAGTTGATAGGTGGCGACGTCTTGAAGTTGCGGGACGTCGGTGCGTTTTGAATAGTAGATCTTGGAGGAGGAGCCGATCGACATCCCCGACAGCGGGTGTCGCTCACTGTCGGGCAACAGATCATGGTAGCGACCCAGCCAGCCGGTGGTCATGTCGATCCGGTCGGGGACCGCCGATTGCCAGATGTCTTGCGAGCGGAAATGCGAGCGGTCCGGATTGGCATAGCCGACTCCGTTGATGATCGCCAGTTTGTTTTGATCCCACAGCGACTTGAGCCCGATCAGGCTGGGATGCAGGCCGAACTGGTTGTCCAACGCCAGCACGTCGCCAGGTTGCAAGGCCAACGACGGCCGGTTGTCATAGTACGCGCCGACCGTATACGGGACGACCGTGTTCAGCCCGTCATTGCCGCCTGACAGCTGCAGGACGACCAGCACGTTGTCGGAAGAGGCGGCTTGCGCTTTCTTCTCCCATTCGAGCAGTCCGAGCGGCCCGGAAAGCGCGACAAGGAGCAGAGAGAGCGAGCCGGTTTTGATAAATTCACGCCTTGTCATGTGCATGTGGAGTGCGCTCCTTTACTTGGTTTGCGCTTCTGGGCAGATCAAGAGCAGATGCAGAGTGCCGCGAATGACTTGTTCAGGCGGAGTGGAGGCATCCTGTGCGGCCAGATAGTCGGAGATCTGTTTGCTCGTCGTGCTCGACAGATCGGTGAGCCCGAGTCGCTCCATCATCGGCTGCACGGCGGCCGACGGGAGGGTCAACGTGAGCTGCGGCAGATCGGTCGAGGTAAGGGTGCGCACGAACGATTCCGCATAGTTGTAGCGAGCAAACATCAATCCGGAATTTAACCAAGCGGGTCCATCTGCCCAGCCGGCGACATGCGGCGGGTCAAACGGGAGTTGTCCCATCGAGATCATCGTGTCGATCACGCCGTTCTCGGACGGCCACGGCGCGTTTGGGAACGTGCTGTGCAGCCAGAGAAAATACTCGGCCGGGCTTTTGATCAACACCCGGTAGGCGCGGTCTGCGTAAAACTCTTCATGGACAAACATCGCCCGCAACAGCGTTTTCACATCATAGTCGCTGCTGGCAAATGTCGAGGCAAGCGATTGGATCACACTGGCTGGCGGGTTCTTGTAGGCGAAATATTCCCATAACTTAGTGGTGATAAAAGGGGCGCAGGCAGGTTGCCGCACGATCAAGTTGACCGTGTCGAACATGTTGAACGAAGCCGTTTGACCGAAGATCGTGCGCTGACCGCCGTCATAGGTGGCCAGGTTGTGCACGGCGGTCAGAGTGGTCGTGTCGATCGACCAGCCGGTAAACGCGCGTGCGACTTCTTTGACATCTTTTTCGGTGTAGTTGCCAAGGCCCAGCGTGAACAGTTCCATAAATTCTCGTGCGTAGTTTTCGTTCGGGCTGAGTTTGTAGTTGTAGTTGTTATCGAGCCAGACCATCATGGCCGGGTCGAGAGAGATGTCGAAAGCGAGGGTACGAAACTTGCCCATCGCATGTTTGCGAAAAAGCGTGTTTTGTTTTTGCATGTATTCGGGGATGTAGACTTTGTGGACGGCCGATGTCAGATGGCCGTGCCAGAACAAGACCATTTTTTCCTGAATCGGCTTGCTCACGGTCGCCATAAACTTCAGCCACCACTTGGGCAGAGCCCGACGTCTGACATTGTAATACTGGTCCTCGTTTTCGATAACGGGCGGCGTCGGCGTCACAACTGCGGCGTTCAGCAGTGAATCGACGATTTGCGGGATCGTGCTCGGCAGCAGAGCGTCCACCTGAGCTTTGCTGGCCGTAAACCCCGTACGGCGCAACAGGTGGGCGACTCGATCTTTGTGAAGTAACATTGGGAACCCCTCCAAAGATGGTTAACTAAACCTAATCATATCATTGAATATAATTTTTGTGCAGGGAAAGAGAGGGAAAATATATACAAGCCTAAAAGAAAAAACCCCTGCCAGAAACAGCAGGGGCTTGAAGAGATGCAAATGCTCATTGAAACATAGCTCGCAATCGCGATTGAAGAGCGATTTACGAATATGCTTTGAAACATAGCTCGCAATCGCGGTTGAAACGGGACTTACGCGTATGCTTTGATGAGCTTCGCGAAGTCTTCTTCGGAGAGGGCCAGGTCTTGGTTGACGATCGGCTCTTCTTTGTAACCCGGGATCAGGTCTTCGTACGCCTTGATCTCGTTGTTTTGGTAGATGACACCGGTGACGAGACCTTGGTGAGCCATGACGGTCGACATCGCCTGGATGCGGTTGGAGGTGTCGTACCCTTCAATCGTGTCGAGGTTGGTGATGTTTTCTTTGTACCAGTCATAGGTGTTCACTTTGTTGTACGTGACGCACGGGGAGTAGACGTTGACCAGCGAGAAACCTTTGTGGTTGATCGCAGCTTTGATCACGTCGACCAGTTGCTTGATGTCGGAAGAGAAGCCTTGCGCCACGAAGCCGATGCCGGCAGCCAGAGCGACTTGCGCCGGGGTCAGAGCGTTCTCGATGTTGCCTTCCGGAGTGGACTTCGGGTTTTTGAAACCGTGCGCCGAGGTCGGCGAGGTTTGACCCTTGGTCAGACCGTAGATGTTGTTGTCCATCACGATGTAGGTGATGTCCATGTTGCGGCGAGCCGCATGCATGAAGTGGTGCAGCCCGATGCCGAAGCCGTCGCCGTCGCCGCCGGAAGCGATGACAGTCAGGTCGCGGTTTGCCAGCTTAACGCCTTGAGCGACCGGCAGGGAACGGCCGTGGATGGTGTGGAAGCCGTACGAGTTGATGTAGCCGGAGATACGGCCGGAGCAGCCGATACCGGAGATGACAGCAGTTTCTTCCGGTTCTTTGCCGGTTTCTGCCAGTGCGCGTTGGATCGCTGCTTGGACGGAGAAGTCACCGCAGCCCGGGCACCAGTTCGGACGGACATTGTTACGGAAATCTTTTACGGTTGCCACGTTTAGAACAGCTCCTTCGCGAAGGTGTGGATTTCAGACGGGATATACGGGTTCCCGTCGTATTTCACTTGAGAAATGAACTCGCCTTTGATGCCGTTGAAGCGCATGATGTTCTTCAGCTGGCCGGTTGCGTTGTTCTCGACGACGAGAACCTTTTTCGCGCGGTCTACGAAAGATTGAACCGATTTAATCGGGAACGGGCTCAGTGCCTTGATGTGCAGGTGGCCGACTTTCTTGCCTTCTGCATGCAGGCGTTCCAGCGCTTCGTCGATCAGGCCGGAGGTGGAACCGACGCCGACGATCAGCAGTTCGTAGTCCTCATCACCGGAGAAGGAGAAGGAGTTCGGGAGTTCGACGCCTTCGAGCTTGCCAAGGCGCTTATCCATCATCTTGTTGCGGATGCCGGTGTCCTCGGTCGGACGGCCGACTTCGGTGTGCTCAACGCCGGTGACATGGTGGATGCCGCCTTTGACGCCCGGGAAGACGCGCGGCGAGATGCCGTCTTCGGTGAACTGATAACGCTTGAACAGTTCGCCTTCCGGAGTTGCTGCCGCTTGCTCTGCGGTCGCCACGTTGCCGCGGTCGATCGAGATGCGGGAGTAGTCGAACGGCTCGACAGTTTGGTCGGCCATCGACAGCGCGAGGTCGGTCAGGATGATGGTCGGAACTTGGTATTTGTCCGCGTGGTTGAACGCTTCGACGGTCATGTAGAAGCACTCTTCGGCAGTAGCCGGAGCGACGACGATCTTCGGGATCTCACCGTGGGTGCCCCACAGCGCCGCATACATGTCCGATTGTTCGTGCTTGGTCGGCATGCCGGTCGACGGACCGCCACGCTGGGTGTCGAAGATGACGATCGGGGTCTCGGTGATGCCGGAGAGACCGATCGCTTCCATCATCAGGGACAGGCCCGGGCCGGAGGTCGAGGTGCAGACGCGCGCGCCGCCGAACGATGCGCCGATCGACATGGTAGCCGCAGCGATCTCGTCCTCGGTTTGCAGCACGTGGCCGCCGAACTTCGGCAGGTACTTGATCAGGTATTCCATGATGTCGGAAGCCGGGGTGATCGGGTACGCCGGCATGACGCGGGTGCCCGCAGCGAGTGCGCCCATGCCGCATGCATCGTTACCGGTCAGGTACAGGCGTTCTTTGCCGTCGCCCGGTGCCAGTGCCAGATCGGAGAGATCCAGACCTTGGTCTTTGATGTATTGTGCGCCCGCTTTCAGGGCGTTCATGTTGTTTTGGACGACCTGTTCGCCTTTGCGCAGGAAGCGGTCGTTCAGGACGGACAGGAAGGTTTCCGGCGTCAGGCCGAGAACTTCTGCGGTCGCGCCGACAGCGACCATGTTGCGCATGATCGCGGAGCCGTTTTCTTCTGCGATTTTGCTGAGCGGCACGGAGAAGAAGCGGATCTTTTGGCCTTCCGGTGCCACCGGGTTGAACTTGGAGTCAGCGATCAGGACGCCGTTCTCACGGAGTTCATGAGCGTTGAAGTCGATGGTTTCCTGGTCGAAAGCGATCAGGATGTCGAGGTAGTCTGCGTTCGCCAAGCGTTCCTTGGTCGCGATGCGAATCTTGTAGTTGGTGTGACCGCCCTTGATACGGGACGAGAAATGACGGTACCCGTAGATGAAGTACCCGTGGCGGTTCAGGCTGGTAGCCAGGATCGTACCGGTCGAATCGATACCTTCACCTTGTTGGCCGCCAACTTTCCAGGAAAGTTGCTCTAACATCTGATATTCCACTCCTCATGACACATAAGTGATGACTCTACAAACGAATGCGCTGTCAAAATCACTATTGGCGTCGTATATCGATCAAAGCGGCGCGCAGCAAATTTATCGATGCAACATCCGGCTTGTAAACAAACTCGATGATCTCCTGACGGCGGTTTGTGAAACTTTCCACTTCACGACGACGGCCCGGCGAGACGATGATCACATCCAGTTGGGGGATCACCTCGGCCAGGTCAATTTCTGACTTGAGCGTAAAAGTTTTGATGTCGATGCCGTCAAGACCAGCGTTTTTGAGCGCCAGTAATACTTTGCCCGCAAAATTGTCTGATTTACACACCAAGCCGATTTTTCTGCCTGCCGGAACGCGCGCGATGCGCACGATCGTCTCAAGCTGCGGGTCCAGAGCGATGGCGAGGACGTTTTTTCGAACGCCAAGCAGCTCCTTAACTTCATCATAATGAAAGAATGTCGTAATGACAAGGTCAGCGGCGATCACCAGCGGCATCATTTCCTCGCGATTTTGCTTGAAGTCCTCCAAAACCAGCGGTGTGATGGAAAGGCCGGCGTCGAATTGCAAGCGCTTGGCAAAATAATCGACCTGCTCGCGGTTGCATTCTATGAACAAGACGCGCACTTGGCTCAGGAAATCCAACTTCTCCTGCGCCCGAATGGACGTCAGCTCCACGAACTCTTCCAGCGAGAAGCCCAGTTGCAAGCCTTCTTCCATCGCGACGTCGATGATCTTGAGCAACAAGTCTTTGCGATTTTCGATCCGTACGGCATCATCACGGTCGCAGACGAACGTGCCGCGCCCTTGCACAGAAGAGAGGACGCCTTCCGCCTCCAACTCCTGATATGCTTGGGAGACCGTATTGCGACTGACTTTCAGTTTTTCCGACAGTTCGCGTTCGGTCGGCAGTTTGTCGCCCGCTTTCCAAACTCCACCCTTGATCTCGGCCAGAACAGCTTCCTTCACCTGTATGTAGAGAGGAATCCCGTTTTTCCGCACGATCGGAAAAGGCATGTGCTCACCTCGATTGGACTAATCCATTAGTCAAAGTATGCCCCCATTATACACCCTCACACAATTTACGAAAAGTTCATTTTGCAGTTTGGTTGGAGTGGGGGATAATAGAGATTAAACACAAAATGAGGATGGGATGGTCGCATATGGTACATGCACGTAGCAAGCCTCGCAATCTGGCACATCGGGGTGCGTCCGCTCTGGCTCCGGAAAACACGATGGCCGCGTTTCGACTGGCCGAACAACTGGGGGCGGACGGGTTTGAATTTGATGTGCAGGTGACGCGTGACGGCGTGGCGGTGGTAATTCACGACGAGTGGCTGGACCGCACGACGAACGGGAAAGGCTGGGTGTTTCAGCACACGTTTGAGGAAGTGCGCCGCTTGGATGCCGGGTCGTCGTTTGGCCCGGAGTTTGCCGGCGAGACGATCCCGACGCTTGAAGAGGTGATCGCCGCGTTTGGCGAGCGGATGTTTTTGAACATCGAGCTGAAAAATTCGTACTTCGACATGCCGGGTCTGGAAGAGAAGACGATCGAGCTGGTGCGCCGGTACGGCGTGGAGCAAAACGTGATCGTGTCGTCGTTCCACCACGGCTCGATGCAGCGGTTCCGCCAACTGGCGCCCGACATCCGCACCGGGCTGCTCTATGACTGCTACATCGTCGATGTGGTCGAGTATGCGAAAAAGCTCGGAGCTTCCGCGTTGCATCCCCTGTTTGCGGGGGTCAAGCCGGAGGTTGTGGCTGCGGCAAAAGCGAACGGATTGGAGATCAACGTCTGGACGGTGAACGAGCCGGACCACATGCGGCTCGTGCTGGCGGCCGGTGTCGATTCGGTGATCACCAACCACCCGGATCGACTGCGCGAGATGTTGAAATAAAAAACAAAAGGCTCCCTTTTGCAGGGGGCCTTTTGCGTGAAAGTGACTACTGCGGATAAGGGAATTGGCCCTGATAGTTTTGGAACTGCTGGTAGGCCAAAGCCACCTCGCTCAGTTCCTCTTGCGGGAGCTTGTACCAGCCGTTGTTGAACATCTGTTCGAAGCAGACGCGGTGTGCTTCGTGGGTTTCATTGAGGATCCGAAGCACCGTGTCGTGCAGCTCGCGGTGCGACATCTCATAGCAGGAGATGTTGTAGCCGTGGGTGAGGTATTTTTCGGTGGCGAGCACGTCGTTGAGCCGGTCGCGGTCGTTCATCTCAGGTCCCTTGACTTTCGGCAACAGGCCCGGCTTTTGTTGTGTCATCATGATGTGTTCCTTGGTGTTGGTCGGCAGTTGTTGCATGGGGGCACCTCCGATTCAGATTTCAGATTATTGAACGGACTGCGGGTTGAAGTACTGCAAAAGCGAGTTGTAATGGCGCTCGTGCATCATCCCCACTTGGTTGATGAGCTGAGCGGTCTGCGGATCTTGGCACTCAGCGGCGTAGTGGGCGCATTTTTTCATGGCCAGCAGTTCCCAGGAGAGATGATCTTTGAGGTAATTGAAATCTTTGGTGGATAGCTGTGCATACTGACCTTGGTACTGCTGGCGGATCTGCTGTTTCATCTGTTGTTGCTGGCTTTGCGGCTGCTGGCTTTGTTGCTGATGATGCGGGTGATAGCCATACTGGGTTTCACCCATTTTGTAGGTCATCTGCGCTTGGTAAGGGGATTGCTGCATATGCTCCGGATGCCAGCCCCCGTACCCGGACATCCGATGTTGTTGGTCGTGTTTGTTTTGAGGCATTTCGATCACTCCTTTGTTCAGGTTGGCACTGATGATTTTGGTGCCATTGTATAATGTGCCTTAGACCTCGGAACAAATAAGTGGAAAAAATGTTCGCTTTCACCTTGTTTTTGTAGTAATATAGTATTTTGGAACTCAAGAAGGACCGGTGGTCTCTGATATTTTGTTTGTAAGTCGTGCAAAACGGGGCACATTAGAACCAAGAGGTTCTTCGAAATACAGGAGGAATACAATCGATGGCAACTTTCCAAGAATTAAACGTACGTGAAGACATTTTGAAATCTCTCGAAGAGATGGGCTTTGAGGAAGCGACGCCCATTCAGGCCGAGACGATCCCGCTGGCACAAAGCGGCACCGACGTAATCGGTCAAGCGCAAACGGGTACCGGGAAGACGGCAGCGTTCATCATCCCGACCCTCGGCCGCATCGACCGCGAACGCAACGCAATCCAAGTGCTCGTGCTGGCACCGACCCGCGAACTGGCGATCCAGGTGGCAGACGAGACCGGCAAGCTCGGCAAATACTCGAGAGCGAGCGTGCTCCCGGTCTACGGCGGTCAACCGATCGACCGTCAGATCAAGGCGCTCAAGCGCAACCCGCACATCATCATCGGTACGCCGGGCCGCATGCTCGACCACATCCGCCGCAAGACGATCAAACTGAGCGAAGTCACGACGGTCATCTTGGACGAAGCGGACGAAATGCTCGACATGGGCTTCCTCGAGGACATCGAAGCGATCCTCGCAGAAGTGCCGACCGAGCGTCAAACGCTGCTGTTCTCGGCGACGATGCCCGACCCGATCCGCCGTCTGGCAGAGCGTTTCATGAACAACCCGCAGATCGTCAAGATCCAACCGCAAGGCGTGACCGCTCCGAAGATCGCGCAGATCTACTATGAAGTAGCGGAGAAAAACAAGATCGACGCGGTGACCCGTCTGCTCGACGTGGAATCCCCGGAGCTCGGCGTGATCTTCTGCCGCACCAAAAAAGGCGTCGACGAACTGCAAAAGCTCCTGCAAGCACGCGGTTACCTCGCGAGCGGCCTGCATGGTGACATGACGCAGCGCGAGCGCGACCATGTTATGCACCAGTTCCGTCAAGGCACCATCGACCTGCTGATCGCGACCGACGTGGCGGCGCGCGGTCTCGACGTGGAAGGCGTCACGCACGTCATCAACTACGACATCCCGCAGGACGTGGACTCCTACGTTCACCGCATCGGCCGGACCGGCCGCGCAGGTCGCGAGGGCAAGGCGCTGACCTTGATGACCCCGCGCGAGTTCAAACTGCTGCGCATGATCGAGTCTTCCATCGGCAAGCGCATCCACAAATCGCTGCTGCCGACGCTGGCAGAACTGAAAGCTCGTCAACAATCGCGCATCCTGGAGAAGATCCTGAACAACATGGACGACATCTCCTCTCAATATGAAGAGTGGGCGACCGAACTGCTCAACCAGCACGACTCCGTGCAGGTCGTAGCAGCGGCGCTGAAAGTGATCGGCGACGACATGGTCGGCGAAAACGACCTCACCTCCATCGACAAGAGCCTCGACGAAGTCATCGACTTCTCGAAACGCGCTCGTGAACAAGCAGAGCAACGTCGTCGCGAAGGCGGCGGCAACCGTGGCGGGTATGGCCAGCGTACCGGCGGTGGTGGTTATGGCAACCGTGGCGGCGGCGGTGGGTACGGCAACCGTGGCGGTGGCGGCGGTTACGGCAACCGCAGCGGTGGCGGCGGTTACGGCAACCGCAGCGGTGGCGGCGGCTACGGCAACCGCAGCGGCGCTACCGGCGGCGGCTATGGCGAGCGTCGCGAAGGCGGCAGCTACGGCGAGCGTCGTGAAGGCGGCTACCAAAAGCGTGAAGGCGGCGGTGGCTACGGCGAACGTCGTGCATCCGGCGAACGCGGTGAAAACCGCGAAGGTCGCGAAAACCGCGAAGGCGCAGGCCGTCGTCGCACCCGCTTCTAGGAGCGGCGCATCAAAAAAAGCACATCTTTTCCGGTGACGGAAGAGATGTGCTTTTCTTTTTATGACTCGTCTCTAGGAAATACGTATTTTCCGCTCTACGGCGAACGGGGTCAGATCGACAGACAGTTCCTGACCATTCATCAACTCGGCCATCACCTTGCCGGTGATCGCCGAGAGCAGCACGCCATTTCGGAAATGTCCCGATGCGACGAAGAGGCCGCCGAGTCCCTCGACCTTGCCGAGGAAGGGCAGTCCGTCAGCCGAGCCTGGACGAAGGCCGGCCAGCGGCTCCGCAAAAGGAAGTCCGCCAAGCGACGGCATCAGTTCCACCGCTCGTGAAGAGAGCGACGCCAGCGAGCGCAACACCGGGCGACGGTCAAATCCGGCCTGCTCTTCCGTCGCGCCCACGTAGATCTGACCGTTGCGCTTGGGCAGGATGTAGCAGCCGTGGGTGTAGATCGTGAACGGCGTCGGCGGTCCATAGGCGTCGAGCAGAAACGACTGGCCTTTGACCGGGTAGATCGGCAGGTCCAATTCGAGTTGGTTGGCGAGCAGTCCCGTCCACGCGCCGGTGGCGAGAACCACCTGATCGGCACGAATGTCGCCGTCCAACGTTTTGACGCCGACGACCGACCCGCGCTCCAACAGAAACCCGGTCATCGCCGTGTGCTCCAGATACTGCGTCCCGAGTCGTTTCGCTGAAGCGGCCAGCGCGAGCAGGAACTGCGGATTGCGCACCTGATGGTCGTCGGGGAGGTACAGTGCGCCGTGCCCGGTGGAGACGAGATCGCCCAGTTCCCGGCGCAGGTCTTCGTCTTCAAACCAGATCGCGCGCTGCCCGTGCTCCGTCTGCCACCGTTGCCGTTCCAGCAGGTCAAGGCGATCCGATTCATCGACGGCGACACGAAAAATACCGGGCGTCTGCAACTCCATGTCGATACCGGAGAGCTCGATTAATTCCTCCCGCAAGGCGGGGAACAGAGCGCGGCTTTGCACCCCGAGATCGTACATCGGACCTGGCGCATGCATCTCCACCTGTGCACCGAGCATCCCGGCTCCCGCTCGCGTCGATTGCGAGCCGAGCGTGTGCTTTTCAATCACCAGCGTCTGCCGGCCGCTCTTCGCCAGTTCATAGGCGATCGCGCAACCGATAATGCCGCCGCCGACGATCAAGGTCTCCGTATGGCGTGTGTTTTCGAGCATCGTCACCGACCCCTTTCTAGTCCCTGCCTGGCAATGCGATGCGCGGGCGATGCGGGGACGCGTCCATTTTCTCACGGAGCAGGCGGGTGGCCTGCGCCGGATCGTCGTCCTGCATCACCGCGCCGATCACGGCGATCCCGGCCGCGCCGGTAGCGAGCACTTCGTCGATGTTGTCCACCGTGATCCCGCCGATGGCGAGTACGGGGATGTTGACCGCCTCCACCACTTGGCGCAAAGCGGCGAGACCGCGCGGGGGCAGGCCGGGCTTTGAATGGGTGGCAAAGATGTGGCCGTACGTCACATAGGTGGCACCGAGCCGCTCTTGCTCCTGAGCTTCTTCGACACTGTGTACTGAACAGCCGATCCATTTGGCGTCCGCTCCGCCTGCAAACAACGGACGGGCAACAGGTACCGGCAGACTTTTCGCCGCCAGATGCACCCCGGCCGCATCCAAGGCGAGCGCAACATCGGCGCGGTCATTGATCAACAGGCGCGCGCCTGCTTCGCGAATCACCGGATGAATCGCGTGGCCGATGTTGTAGATATCGAGAGCCGGGGCAGCTTTATAACGCAGTTGAATCACGTCGGCGCCGCTGCTGACCGCCTTGTGTACAATCGAATGGAGGTCATTCACTTGGCGTTGGCCGTCGGTGATGACATGCAGTTGAAATCTCGTTTCGTGGCTCAAAGGTGAAACCCACTTTCTCTGGAAGATCGTCCTGACATAAAAAACGCCACCCCAGACGGAGCGGCGGTTGAATTTTCAAGATTATTGTAGCCCTTCTGCTTCAAATCGTCAACAAAGCCGGGCAGCATGCACAAACCCGTCACTATTGGTACAATAAGAGGGTATCTATGGAAGGAGAGACCTACATGTTCATCACCGATTCGCATCGTCAACAAATTCGCACCTATCTCAACGCGATGGAGCAGCAGTTCGACGTGCTCCAGCGTCTGAAGCCGCACTCGTTTGAGGATTTCGAGCAAAATCCCGTGCTCCAAGCGGCAGGCGAACGTTCCCTGCACATCGCATTGGAGTGCCTGACCGATATCGGCAACATCATCATCGACGCGCTGATCATGCGCGACCCGGCGAGCTATGAGGATATCTTTGACATCCTGACCGAGGAAGGCGTGTTTACGCAGGCGTTCCACGATCATTTTATTGAAACGGTTCGATTCCGCAAAGGGCTGGCTCACGAGTACCTGACCTTGCAGACAGCCACCGTGTATCAGCAGGTGCAAAAACACGCGGACGACTACGAGACCCTGCGCGATTCGATTGCCCGCTACGTCAAACTGGCGTAGTCGGGGAGGAGCGGGCGCTTATGCAAAACGGGATTCACGTCGAGCACCTGAGCAAGCATTTTAAAGTCCACGAGCGGGAGGCCGGAATGGGCGGAGCATGGCGGTCGTTGTTTCGCCGCCAGTTCCGCACGGTGACCGCCGTGGACGAGATCTCGTTTCACATCGAGCCTGGGGAGATCGTCGGTTTTCTCGGGCCGAACGGGGCGGGCAAGACCACGACGATGAAAATGCTCTCCGGGCTGCTCCATCCGACGTCCGGCGAGTTGCTCGTCGGCGGGTACAAACCGTTTCAGCAAAAAGCTGCGTTTAAAAAGCGGATCACCCTCGTCATGGGGCAAAAATCCCAACTGATCTGGGACATCCCGGCGATGGAGACGTTTCTTGTCAATCAGGCGATCTACGAGATCCCGGATGCCCAGTTCAAAGAGACGGTGGGCGAACTGATCGATCTCTTGGAACTGGAACCGCTGCTCAAAAAGCCGGTGCGCAACCTGTCCCTCGGCGAGCGGATGAAATGCGAACTGGCCGCCTCGCTCCTGCATCGCCCGGAGATCATCTTCCTCGATGAGCCGACCATCGGCCTCGACGTCAACATGCAGGAGACGGTGCGCCGTTTTATCAAAGCGTACAACGAGCGGTTCAACGCCACCGTCCTGCTGACCAGCCATTACATGGCCGACGTTACCGCCCTCTGCAAGCGGGTGATCATCATCAACCACGGCAAGATCCTCTTCGACGGCGATCTGGCAGCTCTGGTGCAAAACCTCGCGCCGTACAAAGTTGCGAAACTGACCTTGTCCGCACCGGTTGAAAGGGAGCATCTGCAAACGTACGGCGAGATCCTGCATGTCGAATACCCGGAAGTGTCGGTCAAACTGCCTCGTGCGGACGTATCCGGCGCATCGGCGAAGATCCTCGCCGAACTGCCGGTGCAAGACTTCACCGTCGAAGATCCGCCGATGGAAGATGTGATCGGACTGGCGTTTGCGGGGGAGTCGGCATGAAAACGCTGTGGCGCGTGTACGCTCGAAGCATGAAAGTGCACTGGGCGATCTTGCTGGAATACAGGGGCGACACGCTGTTTTACATGATCGGCTCGTTCATCTACCCGCTGGTCACCCTCGCCGTCTGGCTGGCGATCTCCGCCGGGGGTGAGGTGGGCGGCTACGGGCAGCGCGATTTTATCCTCTATTTTCTCGCCGTCCTCTTTGTCGCACGGCTGAACGGTGCGTGGGACACGTGGGAGATCGAGACGATGATGCGCGAAGGCACGCTGTCCAGCTACCTGCTCCGTCCGTCGGCGTTCATTCATTGGCGGATCGCGGAAAATCTGGTCTACAAACTGCTCTACGGCGTGCTGATGCTCGCCGCGTGGATGATCGCCTGGCCGTTTACCGATGTCGTACATATCTCGCTCGACCCCGGCTTTCTCGCGGTGGTGATCGTCGCCATCCTGCTGGCGAGCGTCATCGCCTACATGTTTCAGTACTGTCTCGCGATGCTCGGCTTCTGGACGACGCGCATGCTCGCCATCGTCAATCTGATGGAAGCGGTCGGCCTGTTCCTCTCCGGTCGGATCGCACCGTACTCCTTCCTCCCGGACTGGGTGCAGGCGACGCAGAGCTTCACGCCGTTTTACTGGCTGCTCGGATTCCCGGTCGACGTGATCACCGGCCGGGTCTCGGGTCCGGCCGTTTGGTCGGGTCTTGGTCTGCAGGTATTCTGGGCGGTGCTGTTCATCGCGCTCTACTTCGTGCTGTGGCATCGTGGCCTGCGCAAATACAGTGCGGTGGGAGGGTGATGAGATGAGACCGTTTTACTACCTGACCTTGCTCTTGCTCTTGTTCAAGCTCTCGATCTCCGAAGAGATGGAATACCGCTCCAACTTTTTCGCCAACATCCTCAACACGCTCTCCTCCGTTCTCTTCGCCCTGCTGACGTTGCAGGTGTTCTTCCTCCAGACGGACGAGATCGGAGGCTGGACGTTTGAGCAGGTGTTGGTGCTCCTCGGGGTGTTCAACGCGCTGGACGGGGTGGTGGAGATGGTGCTTCGTCCGAACATCGGGCGGATCGTACAGCACATCCGCAAAGGGACGTTCGACCTGATCTTGATGAAGCCGGTCGACTCGCAGTTTTATTTGTCATTTCGCCATATCGTCTTTTGGCCGATCACCGACGTGCTGCTCGGATTTGGCCTGATCGGGTATGCGGCCGTGTCGATGGGCATCCAGGTCACTGTGCTGAACGTCGCCCTGTTCCTGCTGATGTTCGGCATGGGGGTGCTCACCCTGTATGCGATCTGGATGATCCTGATGACGATGTCTTTCTGGTTTGTAAAAGTGGAAAATCTGACGTTCCTGTTCTCCTCGCTGTTCGAAACGGCCCGCTTCCCGGTGCAGGTCTACAAAGGCGCGCTGCGATTGCTCCTGACCTTCGTCTTCCCGGTCGCGGTGTTGACCACGTTTCCGGCCGCTGCGTTCACCGGGGCGTTGACGTGGCGCGACGCGCTGATCTCTTTGCTTGTGACGGCGGTGCTCGTCACGGTGGCACGGCTGTTTTGGAAGACGGCGTTACGTTACTACACCAGCGCGAGTTCTTGAGAAAACTTTACCAAGATGCAGTAGCCAAATCCTAATGACCAGTATTATAGTAGGAATATAAGAATTTACATGTAAAAAGCCAAAAAAGATACGAGGGAGCCCGATCAGGACTCCCCCGTACCTTCTTCGAGGATGTATATGTCCACCGCTTGCTTGACACCAAAATGCCGGGCATACTCGTCGTCGTTGTAAAAGACGTCGATGTGCCGGCCTTTGACGGCACCGCCTGTGTCTTCCGCATAGCGCACGCCGATGCCGGGGATGTACACGACGCTGTGCATCGGGATCAACTCCGGGTCGACGGCGATCGTGAGGCCTTCCTTGGCGATCCGGCCGCTGGCCGTGACGCCGTAGCCAGGATCGCCCGGATGTTTGCCGGTCGATTCGAACGCGTTTGTGTAGGCGGTAAGCGTGCAGCCTTGGATTTTGCGCAGGTAGCGAGACGGTTCGCCCGTTTGGCTCAGCACCATCCGCTCGCCGACGTCCGCCAGTTCGTCGCGCGATTTCGGATGTTTGATCGTTTTGACGGGCACTTGCAACTGTTGACCGATCGACAGTTGCGCCGGATCGATCGACGGGTTGTGCTTTACGATGTCCTCGATGCGCGTGTCGTGCTTCGCTGCGATGTCAAACAGGGTGTCGCCAGCCTGCACGCGGTACGAGGTGATCTCGGCGGTGATCGCTTTTGTCGGCTGTGCCTGCGGGGCAGCAGGCGGAGGCAGGGTCACGCTGCGGGAGACGGGCGGTGTCGGAGGCAGCAGACCTTCTTGTGCGACGTTTCCGACCGAGTCAGTGAGATGACCGCTCGTAAGCAGCAGCGTGGCTGCGAACAGCAAGGTCATCCCGATACTTCGCGGTTGCATGATAGTCAGTCACTCCATTTCGAAGTGTGGGTTTACAAACTCCTTTCTAACGTGTCCTATGGCAAGGCAGACTATGCATGAGCCGCACAGGGGCATTCTAAAAAGAAGAGCAGAGGCAACTCAAGGAGGCGTCATTTCTAATGAAGAAACATGATTTTAGCAAGCTCGGATACAACACCCGCATCTTGCATGCCGGCCATCGCGTCGACCCGGTCACCGGTTCGCACACGCAGCCGATCTACCAGACGTCGACGTTCGTCTTTGAAGACGCGGATCAAGGGGCGGCCCGCTTTGGCGGCACCGATCCGGGCTACAAATACAGCCGTCTTGGCAACCCGAACACCGACGCGCTTGCCGAAAAGGTCGCAGCGCTGGAAAATGCGGAGGCGGGCCTGTGCTTTGGCTCCGGCATGGCGGCGATCTCGACGGTGATGTTCAACCTCGTCAAAACGGGCGACCATGTGATCGCTGCCGATGCGCTGTACGGCGCGACGTTCGCTCTCTTTGAAAAGACGCTCAAAGGCCGCTACGGCGTGGAGATCGACTGGGTCGACACCTCCGACGTGGAGGCTGTGCGTGCAGCGATCAAACCGAACACCCGCGTGATCTACCTCGAAACGCCGGCCAACCCGACCTTGAAGATGGCCGACATCGCCGCGATCTCCGCTTTGACGGAAGGCACCGACATGAAAGTCGTCGTCGACAACACCTTCATGTCGCCGTACTTCCAAAAGCCGATCGACCTCGGTGCGCACGTCTCGATCCACTCGGCGACCAAGTACATCGGCGGTCACGGCGACGTCGTCGGCGGCATCGCCGTCGGCTATGCGGACATCATCAAACCGCTGTTTGCCGACCTGAAGGAGATCGGCCCGATCATGGGTCCGTTCGACGCCTTCCTGCTCAACCGCGGCGTCCGCACGCTGGCACTGCGCATGGAGCGTCACAACGACAACGCGATGAAAGTCGCGCAGTATCTGGAAAATCACCCGGAAGTCGTCAAAGTCTACTACCCGGGCCTCGAAAGCCACCCGCAGCACGAACTGGCCAAACGCCAGATGACCGGCTTTGGCGGCACGATGTCGTTTGAAGTCAAGTCGTTCGAAAAAGGCAAGTCGCTGATGAACAACGTCAAACTGATGCATCTCGCCGTCTCGTTGGGCGACGTGCACACCTTGATCCAGCATCCGGCGTCGATGACGCACGCGATCATGCCGAAAGCAGAACGCGAAGCATCCGGCGTCACCGACGGCCTGATCCGCCTGTCGGTGGGCATCGAAGATGTGGAAGACATCATCGCCGACCTCGAGCAAGCGTTGAAAGCGTAACGCAACATTCTGACAGAACCTGGCCACTGCCAGGTTCTTTTTTTGTGCTGTCTCATAGATTCGACACGCTGTTATACCGCCCGGTCGAGAGCTGTTTTGTAACAATCACCAGTTCAAATCGAAAAAAAGGGCGATATTTGTGCATTTGCCCTCTACTTTTTTTCCTCCATCACTGATACAATGTTAGAGAATAAAAGAAACAGATACTCTTGAGGGGTGAACATAGTGATCAAAGACCTTGGCTGGAAAGTAGGCGGCGCACAGGGCGAAGGGATCGACTCCACTGGTGAGATCATCGCACTGTCCCTGTTCCGACTCGGCTATTATGTTTCCACATATCGTCACTTCATGTCGTTGATCAAAGGCGGCCACACGAACTATAAAGTCCGCGTGACGTCCGAACTGACCAACCATCATGGCGACGCGCTGCATATGATGTTCGCGTTTGACCAAGAATCGATCAACCACAACTTCCACGAGCTGGTAAACGGCTCGATTCTCGTGTACGACACCGCGATCAAAAACGCGGAAGCACCGGAAAAAGACGGTGTGAACGTCTGCGCGATCCCGCTGACCGACCTGGCAAAAGAAGCCGGTTCGCCGATCATGAAAAACATGGTCTCCGTCGGCGTCACCGCGGCTGCGATCGGCCTTACGCCGGACGACTTCCGCTCTGTCGTCGTCGACCGCTTCGGCTCCAAAGGCGACGAGATCGTCGAGAGCAACATGGCAGCGATGCGCAAAGGCTACGACTACTACAATGAAAACTTCAACCATCGCCTGGAACTGCCGGATCGTCCGGAAGTGAAGGAAGAGCGCCTGTTCATCTCGGGCAACGAAGCGACTTCCCTCGGCGCACTGGCTGCAGGCTGCCGTCTGCTCGCTCAGTACCCGATCACTCCGGCGACCGAAGTCATGTACCAGCTGATCAAGCAATTCCCGAAGATGGGCGGCGCGTTCATCCAAGCGGAAGACGAGATCGCAGCTGTCATGATGGCGATCGGCGGCAACTATGCGGGCGTTCGCACCATGACCGCGACCTCGGGTCCTGGCTTCTCCCTGATGATGGAAGCACTCGGTCTGTCCGGCATCTCCGAAACCCCGCTCGTCATCATCGACGTGCAGCGTGCGGGCCCTTCGACCGGCCTGCCGACCAAGACCGAGCAGTCGGACGTGTTCGCGATCCTGTACGGCTCGCACGGCGAGATCCCGCGCATCGTCCTCACCCCGCGCAACGTCGAGGAATGCTTCTACTACACGATGGAAGCGTTCAACCTCGCAGAAAAATACCAGTGCCCGGTCATCGTCGCTACCGACCTGTACATGGGCATGAACAAGCAAACCGTGTCGTCGATCGACTTCGACAAGTTCTCGATCAACCGCGGCAAGCTGATCTCCGACGAAGAGCTGGCAGAGCTGGAAAAAGGCGCGTTCAAGCGCTTTGACGTCTCCGTGGAAGACGGCATTTCCTACCGTTCGATCCCGGGTCAAAAGAACGGCCGTTTCGTCGCGATGGGCAACGAGTCTGACGAAGTGGGCGTCGAGATGGAAGAGCCGGTGCTGCGCACCCTGCAAATGGATAAGCGCGCTCGCAAACTGGCGAACTTCAACGACAACGCAGGCTTCGACTATGCAGGCGCTGCAAACGCAGAGCTGCTGCTCGTTGACTTCGGCTCCACCGGCGGTCTCCAGTACGAAGTGTTCAAAGCTCTGGAAGCGGAAGGCGTATCGGTCGGTCACCTGACCATCTCCCGCATCGCGCCGTTCCCGATGGAACTCGCGGGCTACCTGAAGGCAGCCAAAAAGATCCTCGTCTCCGAACTGAACTCCACCGCGATGCTCGCGACCCTGCTCAAGCAGCAAGTGGGCGAACACGCGAAGTACGAGTCCTGCCTCAAATACAGCGGCGATCCGTTCCTCTTTGAAGAGGTGTACGCGAAGGCGAAAGAAGTCGCCGACAGCTTGAAGAAAGAGGTGACCCTCTAATGGCAACGCTTGTTGATTTCCGTGCGGAAAAACCGAACTGGTGCCCGGGTTGCGGCGACTTCACCGTCCTCGCAGCGCTGCAAAAAGCAGCGGTCAACCTCGGCCTTGAGCCGGAAAACATGGTAACCGTCTCCGGCGTCGGTTGCTCCGGCAAGATCTCCCAATACATGGGCGGCTACGGCTTCCACTCCCTGCATGGCCGCTCCCTCCCGGTCGCGACTGCAGTCAAGACGGCGAACAAAGACCTCACCGTCGTGGCAGCAGGCGGCGACGGCGACGGCTACGGCATCGGCATGGGTCACTTCCTCCATGCAGTCCGCCGCAACGTCGACATCACCTACATCGTCATGGACAACCACATCTACGGCCTGACCACCGGTCAAACTTCGCCGACCACCGACAAGGGCATGAAGACCAAAACGTCCCCGACCGGCGCGACCGAAGAACCGGTGCATCCGCTCCAGATGGCGATCATGGCGGGCGCAGGTTTTGTCGCTCAAGGTTTCTCCGGCAACCTGAAGCAACTGACCGAGCTGATCGAGAAGGGCATGCAGCACAAAGGCTTCTCCCTGATCAACGTCTACTCGCCGTGCGTCACCTTCAACAAGGTGAACACGTATGACTTCTACAAGGAACACCTCGTCAACGTGGACGAAGATGCTTCCTACGACCGGACCGACCGTTTCGCCGCGATCAAAAAGATCGAAGAAACGAACGAGAACCTCGTAGGCGTCATCTACGAAAACACCGATCGTCTGGCGTTCCACGAAGCGATCTCCACCTTCCCGGAAGTGCCGATTGCGAAAAACGATCTGCAGATCTCCCGCGAAGACTGGAACAAAGTCGCAGCACAATTCAAATAAGACCTGTCCGTTCGAAAGAGCTGTCCCTGTAAAGGGGCGGCTCTTTTTTCACTACATGAGAATAAATGCAAAACTGATATTTAAAAAGAATTGCCAACACTTTCTAAACCTCTGCAACAGCGATATTTATTGTATCTTTTTCCCAAATGCACTATAATAAAACTCGACTGGAAGGTTGGAATGAGTAGAGTCTAATGGGGGACTTCAAAGAATCATTACACAGCGAAGGGTGAAACAGGAATGTCAGTTCTGCGACAGAGGACAAGTCAGCGCACAAAGAAGCTACTGACAGCCGGGGGGATTGGGGCTGCTATCATGGGCGTCCTATCATCCGGGTTGATACTCATGACGTACAATCAAATGGATAAAAAGCAAGAGGAGATGGAAGCGCGGTACCAACAGATGATCGAGGAACAGCGCACCTTGCTCGAACAGGAGCAAGCCAATCGCCAGAAGGTCTATGTGATCAACCGGGACGTGCCGGCGGGCACGCTGATCTCCGAGGCCGATCTGGTGGCTGTCGACATTCCGGAAACCGGCGTGCCGGCGAACGCCATCTCCGATGAAAAATATCCGGTGGGCAAATACACCAAGATCGAGATCAAACAAAACACACCGCTGACCGCCGCGATGTTCTACGACGAAGGCATCACGCCAAACGATGCACGGATGCAAGAGTTTAAAGTCATCTTCCTGCCGAGCGACCTGGCCAAAGATCAGGTGGTGGACGTGCGGATCAAGTACCCGACCGGCCATGACTTCATCGTGCTCGCCAAAAAGAAAGTCAAGAGCCTGGTCGAAAACACCGTCTCGCTGGAGATGGAAGAAAAAGAGATCCTGATGATGTCAAGTGCCATCGTCGATGCCTACCTGAACAACGGCATGATCTATGCGCTGACCTACGTCGACCCGACGGTTCAGGAAAAACCGGCGGTCAACTATCCGCCGAAACCGGAAGTGCGCGACCTGATCCTTAACGATCCGAACGTGCTGTCTGCTGCCAAGCGGGGGCTCGAAGAGCGGATGCGCACCACCTTGGACGCCGACCTCGCCGAAGTCGACGAGAACGGCAAGGCCAAACAAGTCGGCGGCATCATCGAAGAGCGGGCGTACAACAAGCCGCCGGGCTGGAAGATGTCCACGCCGCCGCCGCAGCCGAGCCAGAACGGTACGCCAAACGGAACCAACGGCAATACGGGAACGTCCGGCTCCGGAACCAACGGGGGCACGTTACCTGCGACCGGCGGCTCCGCGACGCGTCAGCCCGACCAACAAAAGTCGCTCTTTGACCAACACACCAACGACTCGGTCGCACCGTAAGCGAAGGAGGCACATCAGATGAAACGCATCATGTTTATCGGGGCTTGTGACAAAAGCGACCTGTTGCTCTACGTCAGCAAACTGCTGACCCAAGCGGAGCAAAAGGTCCTCCTCGTCGACGCGACCCGCGAACAGTCCTACTCCTACGCGGTGCCGAAGATCGATGCGGAGTACAAGATCACCGAGTTTGAAGGTTTTGACGTCGCGCACGGGCTGTTCCGCTACGATGAGTTGGAGGATTATTTCCACTCCAATCAAGAAAAACTCAACAGCTACGACGCACTGATCATCGACACCGACCGGGCCGAAGACATCGGTCACTGGGCGGAGATCGAACATCACCTGCTCGTCTCCACGTATGACAAGCCGACCATCGAGAAAAACGTGCATCTGGTCCGCTCGCTGTTCGCCACCCGCGACAGTTCGGAACTGCGCATGTTGAAAGTGATCGTGCAAGAAGTGGCCTGCGCGATCACCGAAGAATACATCGAGTCGACGTTGACTGAGTTTCCGATCCAATGGACGGAGCCGTCGTATCCGGTCTATTTTGACGAGACCGACTATGCGGTCAAGATCGACAATCAGTTCAACTACCGACTGAACATCAAGCCGCTCAGCAAAGATTACAAAGTCACGATCATGGAGCTGGCTCAGCTCATCTCCGGGCTGCCGGACGGGGTCGTCAAAAAAGCGCTGAAGCTGGCGGAGAAGAGGAAGTGACATCATGGGACAAGTCGCATTTTGGGGCAGTGCCCACGGTCAGGTCGCCACGACCGCCAATGTGATCGCGTCGGCGACGATCATCGGCCTTGAATACTCGCTGCGAACGCTGGTCGCGCACACGCACTGGTCGCGTTCGACGCTGGAAGCGGCGTTTCTCAAACACGCCGCCCACCGGGAGGAGAGCCTGTTCGATTTCTCCGACACCGGCATCGACGCGCTGGAACGGCTGGCCCGCAGCGGCCGCCTGTCGCCGGAGATCATCCAAGACTACACCAAGCCGATCCTCAAAGATCGCCTCGACCTGCTCAGCGGCACGACCAAGCCGGACGAAGAGATGTTTGCCTCGATCCATGAAGTGATCCCCGGCATCTTCGCGACGGCGAACCGCTTCTACAACCTGTCGCTGATCGACGTCAACTCGGGGCACCAAAACACGCTGACCAAAGCGGTGCTGGGCTCCTCCGATCTGATCGTCGTCAATTTGAACCAAAACATCTCCTTGCTGGAGCGCTTTTTCTCCAAAGAGGACTGGCCGGACGTCTTGAACGAAAAGCCGTTCATCATCGTGCTCGGCCAATACGATGCCGAGTCCAAATACACGGCGACCAACATCGCCCGCCGTTTCCGCTACAAGGGGCCGATCTACACCGTGCCGTATTGCACTGGTTTTATGGACGCCTGCAACGACCGCAACGTGCTGGACTTCTTCCTGCGCAACCGCTACGTCGCCAAAGGGCATGAAAACTACGCCTTCATTCAAGAGGTGAGCAAGCTCGGCAAAGCGATCCTCGAACATCTGAAGATCGACGTCGATGCTGCGCTTGAAGAGGGGATCTTGTAATGATCTCCTACTTCACGCTCAACCTGATCCTGATCGGTCTGGTCGTTGCGCTCGCTCTGGTGTTTCTCTACTTCAAACTGACCGACAAAAAGGCTGCGGCGCTGAAACCGAAAGCGGAAGAGAAGAAATACAACCTCCCCGCGATGACCGACTTTGTTAAAAAGACGCTGAACGAGATCATCAACAGTAACCTCTACGACCTCGGTCTGTCGGAAGAAGAGTTTCGCCGCCGCAAAAACAAGCGCGCCGAGCTGAAAAAAGCGCTGAAAGGCTGCACGAGCGGCGATATCACCGACAAGAACTACGTCAAATACTTCATCTTCGACCTGTTGCACAAATCGTACGGGCTGACCGACGCCAACATCGACCGGATCATCCCCTTCGAAGACCGCAACCGGCTGACGGCACAGGACAAATTTGAGATCCTGCTCCATCATTTCAAAAAGAAGCACAAATACGACGCGCTCAGCGAGATCATCAAAAAATACGACCTCGACCGGCCCAAGCGCGTCATCGAAGGCGGGCAGACCGACTCGTTCATCATCACCGAGGGTGAGATCGACCACATTTACAAAAAAGAAGTCCGCCGCCTGACCTTTGAGGACAAGCTGCACATCATCGTCCAGCGCATCTACCAGTCCTACAAAGGGTTTTCCGTCATCGACGAGATCCGAGATATGAACATCGACGGCGTCTCCGGCGGTGTGTCGGGCATCCCGGCGTCGCACATGTTGAACTTTTCCGAGTTTGAGATGTACGCCGACCAGATGAAGAAAGTGCCGCAGTCGCACGACTCGATCTGGATCTTCTACAAAGGCAAATCGGTTCACATGGCCTTCCTGACATTCGGTACGGAACTGGAGCTGAAGCGGGTCTGCCAAAACATCTACAAATACAACAACCCGGGCCAATTGTCCGAATCGAACGGCTTTAAAGTCAACGAGATGAAAGACGGCTCCCGCGTCGTCGTCGTCCGTCCGAACTTTTCCGAATCGTGGGCGTTTTTCGTCCGCAAATTCGACGTGCCGAACGCATCGTTGGAACAGTTGATCCGCGACCCGAACGCAAAGCTCGCCATCGGCACCATCGAGTATCTGGTCAAAGGCGCGCGCGTCACAGCGGTCACCGGCGCACAGGGCACCGGGAAGACGACGCTGCTGATGGCGATGGTCAAATCGATCAACGCCGCGTTCAACATCCGCGTGCAGGAGATGGCGTTCGAACTGCATCTGCGCAAGATCTACAAAGACCGCAACATCCTGAGCTTCCGGGAGACGGAGACGATCTCCGGGCAAGCGGGTCTCGACGTCCAGAAAAAGACGGACGGCACGGTCAACATCCTCGGCGAGGTCGCGACCGATCCGGTCGCCGCGTGGATGATCCAGATGGCGCAGGTGGCCTCCTTGTTCACTTTGTTCACGCACCATGCGAAGACGTTTAAAGACCTTGTCCTGTCGCTTCGCAACTCGCTGCTCAAAGTCGGCATGTTCAACAACGAGACGATCGCCGAACAGCAGGTCGTCGCCGTCGTCAACTTTGACATTCACCTCAAGCGCGACTATGACGGCCGCCGCTACATCGAGCGGATCACCGAATGCGTGCCGATCGATGAAGAAGTGCCGTACCCGGAGTCGTACAAGCAGGGGGCCAATCTCGATGAGAAACTCCAGATGTTTCTCGAGACGGCGACCGAGTATTTCAAGCGGACGACCGACCGCAAATGGTTTGAATCCCGCAACATCGTCGAGTTCCGCGACGGCGCGTACGTCGCCGTCCACCCGATCTCCGAGCGCAACCGCTTGGAGATGATGGAACACATGTCGGCCGAGGATGTGCAGGCGTTCGAAGCGTTTGTCGCGGCTCATTGGCCGACTCCTGCCGCAGAGCCGGATGAACTGAGCGAGTTTGAAAACTTCCTCCAGGAGCATAGGGGGGAGACGCTTGAACCTTAATACGATCCTGTACTCGGTCCTTGCCGTCTCGTTCCTGCTGTTCCTGCTCACGGTGATCGTCTGGAAAGTCCTCGACCGTCGCAAGCCGCAGACGACGCTCTCGAAAACGTATTACCAAGAGATGATGCAGCCGGACGTCTCACGCTGGCGGCTGCGGATCTACAATTTTTATCAAAAGTCATACGTCTACTTTTCGCGCACCCCGTTTCTGTCCGGCTACATCTGGCGGATTCGCAAGCGGCTGAACTCGATCCATTCCTATGATGAGTTCTCGATGCGCAAAGAGACGATGAAGATCACGCTGTGGACGCTCGGCACGCTGACGATCTCCTTTATCGTGCTGGCGTATATCAACCCGGAGCCGAGCTTTCTGTTTATGGTCGTGATCGCGATGTTCGTCATGCACGGGATGCTGGTCGACACGTTTATCAACCGGGTCGAGGACCGGCTGCTCAAGCGGCTGGCTCACCTGATGACAGACGTGCGCCATCAGTATCACCAGCACGGCATGGTCGAAGAGGCGATCTACGAAGCATCGCAAAACCGCCACTTCGAAGCGTCGGCACACGGGGAGAAGATCTACGACGTGCTGACGGCGAACGACCCGGAGACGGAACTCGAGAACTACTACGAGTCGGCGCCGAACCGCTTTTTGAAAGGGTTTGCCGGCATCTCGTACATGACGAAAGAATACGGCGACAAGATGTTGCAAAACGGCTCGATGTATCTCTCGTCGCTGAGCCGTTTGACCAACGAGATCAACCTCGAAGTGCTGCGTCGGGAAAAGATCAACTACCTGATGCGGGGGCTGACGATGATCGCCGTTGCGCCGATCCTCTTCACCACGCCGGTGGAGAAGTGGGCGAGAAACAATTTCCCGACGATGGACGAGTTTTACAGCGGTGAACTCGGATTTGTCACCAAGATGGTCGTGTTTGCGGTCATCCTGATCTCCTACATTCTCTTGCGCAAGATCCAAGAGAACGACGAAGGCAAATACGCAGCCAAAGCATCGCGCATCCGCTGGGAGCAGAAATTGTACGAGCATGAAAAGTTGGGGTTTGTCAGACACATTGTGGACCGCTTTGTGCCGGGGGAACATACGAAGCATTATTTTCGGCTGACTGTGATGCTCAAGGACACAAACTCGCCGCTCACCTTGGAATGGCTGTATCTGCAGCGTATCCTGTTGAGTCTCGCTGCGTTTTTCATCGCGGTGTCCACATTCTTTTACATGCACCACATCACCAAGCAGAGCGTGTTGTATGAACCGTCGCGCAACGTGCTGATGTTTGGCAAATTGTCACCGGAGGAGGAGCAGAAGGCCCTAGAGATCACAGACAGCGACCGCGCGATCATCGAGAAATTTCAACGGGAAAACCTGCCCCTGACGAAGGAGCAACTGTTGACCGAGGTACGGGCGCAGGCCGGGGACCAACGCCTCACCAAAGAGATGGAAGAGGCGAGCCTGCTCCGCATCACGAAGAAGATGGAGAAGTTGGAAGGCCAGTATTTTAAATGGTGGGAATTGTTGATCGGGGTCGGAGTCGGGCTGGTGGGCTATTACGCGCCGACGTGGGTGTTGTTTTTCCAACTGCGGATGCGGCAGATGGACATGCAGAACGAAGTCGACCAGTATCACACGATCATCGCCATGCTCAGCGAGTATGAACGGATCTCCGTCGAGAACATCCTCGAATGGATGGAGCGGTTTTCGGCCGTGTTCCGCCGTCAGCTGCAGGAATGTCTGCTGAACTACGAGGCCGGCGCGTGGGGCGCGCTGGAGCAACTCAAAGACGAGGTGCCGTTCCTGCCGTTCACGCGCACCATCGAGCGGCTGCAGGTCGCCGTCGAAAAGATCCCGATCCGGCAAGCGTTCGACGATCTGGAAGCGGAGCGGCAGTTCTATCAGGAGCAGCGGAAACAGCATTATGAAAAGGTGATCAACGAGAAATCCTCGTGGGGCAAGATGATCGGTTTCCTGCCGATGTACGCGCTGGTGTTTCTCTATCTGGTCATCCCGCTGATCTGGATGAGCATGACGCAGATGTCGACCTACTTTACACAGATTCAAAACCTATAGACACAGCACAACAAGGCAATGGGAGAATGAAAGGGGAAAAAGAAACATGGGTAACGCTCAAAAAGCACTCGTCATGGCAGCAGGTATCTTCCTCGCCATCGCACTGATCACCATCGCAGTCATTATGTTCATCTCGGCACAAGAAGCAACAAAATCGGCGCAGAATAACTTCTCCAGCATCCAAACGGAACTCTCGGCTACTGTCTTTGCGGGATATGACGAAACGATCGTCTCCGGCAGCCAAGTCGTCAACGCTCTGCGCAAATTTGAGCAACAACCGCAGTTCGGTATCCTAGTGCGCACTGGTCGCAACCCGGGCGGTCAATGGTACATCAACACCGTCTCCACCAGCGGAACGACGAAAGGGACCGTAACAATTGGCAAACCGACTGACTCTTCGCTTGACCCGACAGTCAATACCAGTGCGACTAAAGAATCGAGTACGAACTACGTTAACCCGTCTGGTCGTTTCCATTCGAGCCTGGTGTATGACGCGAGCAACAACGTTCGCGCGATCATCTTCCGTCAGGAAGGCGTAGCGCCGTAATCTATATCCTTGTACTATTCACACTCCCTCCTCTCCCATGCGGAGGGGAGGGATTCTTTCTTTCACGACAGGAGGTGTGATCTATGGGTGAAAACGTACGCAAAGCGATGTTCCTCGCATTCGGTGTCTTCCTTTTCATCGCCGCCGTAACGCTCGGCTTCTACCTCTTCCAAACGGTAACCGCCAGCGTCGACTCCACGGCCGACGCCATCTCCGCGTCCGACCGGACCCAGCAGATGCAACTTCAGGTCCCGGAAGACGAACACGTCGTCTCCGGCTCCGTCGTGCTCCAGAGCGTCCGTCAGATCGCCGACGTCGGCGTGCCGATCACCGTGGATGCCGTCACCTACGATCCCGCAACATTCGATATCTTCAAGCACAGCGTCTCCAACATCAGCACCTACTACGACTACCGGCCACACATCGTCCGCAACAACGACGGCTCCCTCCAATCCATCCGCTACACGAGAATCTACTAGGAGGTGACAGTCCATCATGGATACTATCTCAAAAGCGTTTGCCCTGATCCTCGCCGTGTTGCTGCTCTACATGTTCCCGATCTCCGAGACCTACGAACGCCAAGACGACATCTCCTACATCGTCGCACTGGAAGCGGTCACCTCCTTCGTCGACTCGGCCCGCAACCTCGGCTACGTCTCCCCGAACATGTACACCGACATGGTCCAAGCCTTGGAAAAGACCGGCAACACCTACGACATCGTCATGGAGCATCAGCACAAGCAATTCATCCCGGTCTACCTCCATCAAGGCGATCCCGGCTACACAGAAGAACACAACGCGAGAGTCACCGCCGGCACACGCCTGCCAACCGACACGACACCGATCTTCCTCGACCGCTACGAGGTGCAGTACCAAGCGTTTCCGACCGGGGAGATCACGAAAACATTGTTCCCAGGCTACGAGCCTGCCCTTGGCTCCAAACAACGGACCGTGCTCGATCCCAGCCGCTTTTACAAAATGTCGGTCGGCGACACATTCAAAGTCACCGTCACCAACACCAACCGCACCAACGCCACCGTCGTCCGCGACATCCTGACCGGCGGCAACACGCCAAACGAGCGGATCGTCATCCCGTACGGAGGGATGGTGGAAAATGAAGATTATTAACTACGCCATCATCTTCGTCATGATCGTCTGCCCGTTCCTCGTCCTCAACGACTTTAAAATCAAAGAGCAAAAGTTCACGATGAACAACGAACTGCTCTTCAACGCCGCCATCGAAGCGGCCGTTCAAGACGCGGGCGTCGCCCTGACGATCAACTCCAGCCAGCCCTATGAAGCGGGCTACGACTCGTCCAAAAAATACAGAGCCAACAAAGAAGAGGCCCTCGCCGCCTTCTTAAAAACGCTCTACCTCAACTTCAACGTCGACGACGACCCCATCGGCCAGCAAAACCTGCTTCGCTACATCCCGGCCCTCGCGGTCGTCGACTATGACGGCTACTGGATCTACACCCCGCAGGAGTACCGCACCACGACCGGCGAGCTCCTGTACAAACACGTCTGGCTGCCGAAAAAGCCATACGCCTACAGCGACAACTACGGCAACACGCTCTCGTTTACCCTCGACGATCAAGTCACCGTCTATGACCGCTACTGCAACAAATGGACGACAGGCAAACGGGACGCACTGAGGTCTGATGTCAACACGTTACGCTGTGGCGAAGTCGAAGTGCCGCTGATCGACCATCAGCCAAACGCCACCGAAGGCGACCACTTTGACCAAGTCCGCCGCAGCACCATCGTCAAACTGATCCAAGACGACCTGACCTACTACATCAACTCCTACAACGTCGGCACGCAGCGTCTGGGCATCACCTACACGTTCACCTTGCCGCAAATGAGCGACGACGACTGGACCAACACAGTCGACGACATCGGTTTCCTCGCCTTCATCCAAGGCATTCCGCTGGGCGACGGCTACTACAACAACTACGCCCTCGGAGGCAGCCGCATCGTCAAGGCCCCGCCGATCTACGGCACCACGCTCAACGGCCGGAAATACTACTACAAAGCGAGCTGCGGCTTCAACTACACCACCCAAGAGACATTCACCAGCGAACGAGAGGCGGCCGACAAAGGCTACCACCCGCTGAGCTGTGCGAATCAATAGAAGGCGTTCGGCGTTGACCGGACGCTTTTTTGTTTGTTTATTTATGGACTTATTCTCGGATATTGGCAGGAAATGTCCATTTTATCTAGAAACTTTTACTGACGTGAAATTATTTATTACGGGGGTATGAGGGGTTATGAAAAAGGGTTTGAGTCTGCTCTTAGCAGCAACTGTCGCGCTGGGGTCTGTACCGGCGGTGGCAGAAGCGGGTTATGCTCCGTCTTATGTCAGCGTGGTGGTGAACGGGAAAAAAGTTTGGTTCCCGGATGCACATCCGTTTGTGAATAGCGATTACCGCACGATGGTACCGGTTCGTTTCATCACAGAGAGCCTCGGAGCCAACGTCCAATGGCTTGGTGACACCCAAACGGTCGCGATCCAATACAAAGGTAAGGACATCAAACTACGCGTCGGACAGCCGAAAGCGACCGTAGACGGTACGGATAAAGCTCTCGACACCTCGGTCATCCTGCACAACAACCGCACGTTCGTGCCGTTGCGCTTCGTCACCGAATCGCTGGTAGGCCAAGTCTCTTGGGACGGCACCAACCAACAGGTCACGATCAAGACTGACGCGTTTGACGCGAAGGCACAGTACGATCCGTACGGCCGGAAAATCCGGACCACCAATCTGCCGAAAAACGCGCAGAACTATCCTTACATCCTAGAAGACGTACCAAACGGGTTCTATGAGATGCGCAAAACCGAAGAACCAGATGGCTTAGAAGTGCTTACGACCAAACAGCTCTTCCAAAAACCGGAGTTCAGCAAAGAAAATGTAGATAAGTGGATGGATATGATTCGAAAGCACTACGCTCTGATCCTGAACATGGACTATCGGACGATCGGTTCGAATTGGGCGGATGAAGCGTATCAGTATCGAGCTCATAATATGGATCACCTGTATTTCCTGAAAGACTATGTCAACTGGGTTAAGGAAAACAAGATCATCGTGGAAGGGTACCTGCAGCCGGAGCCATCAATGATCGTCGATACTTCGTTAGGAGACACCTTCAAAGTTCCGGCTCGTGTGAAGTTTCGTTTTGTGAGCTTCAATAAGTACGAGACCTTGCTCTATGATCAATCATTCGACGGAGCAAAAATGGGGCCATTTGAAAAGGGAGTTTGGTACGAAGGGTTTGTCGATGTAGAGATGATGTCAGAAGTGGGCGGCGATTGGGCTCCATATGTGAAAATCAATCCGTTGGCGATGCTGTTCAACAATGCAATGGTCTGGAAATCTGAGTAGGAGGTGCCTGTCTTGCCTCAGACTCTTCGAAAGCTGCTAGTGGCTTTTCTGATCGTCTGTTTAATGATCCCCGTTTTACCAGATTTACGGGCAGCTGATATTAACGGTGCGGTTGTACTCGTTTCAGATGGAACGGTAACGGTCATTACAAAAGCGACAAAAGCGAAAACCAGCATCCGGTACCGAACAATTGGCTGGATGGTTCATAAAGAACGCCGCTGTGACGATTCCTCAAAGTCAAATTGTGCTCCCAATTATGCACCCATCGGTTCCGTACAAGATGCTTCGGTTGACTATGATTGCAACGGAGGCAGTCCCGGCTACCCTGCAGTACCAGCCAAATATGAGGATTTTTGCGGTTCGGGCGATGATAATCTCGTGAATGTATTTACAATTACGAAAGCTGAGGTTGTCAATGTCTTTGCCAAAGCCAAGATACTCGGAACAAAAGATGGAGCCACGTTTTATATGAGCGCCATCTTTGAAACCTACAACGCCGAGACGGGTCAACGTCGTGAAGGTCCGATCTATACGTTGGACGGCATTCGGGCAGCCGAGGGTTGGGGAGGTGCAACGCTAAATGACTTCCCGCAGTACTACGACGTGGAAGTCACATGGCGATCCGCCTCCGACTATCCGGTAGACGTCCTCTACAAACTGGAGACCGGCGGTACCACCTTGAAGTCTCAAAAGGCGGCCCAATGCCCGACCGGTTGCAAGTCAGGTGATGATGCCTCCCATGATTTCCCGGTCAAGTTCACGCAAGGTTCTAAGACCTACGAATTGGTCCGCACCTACAGTGAGCGAAAAGGTGATCCCGGCATCAAAATGAACGACAATACCAACATCCCCGACACAGCCGCCACCGTGAAAACAGCCATCGAGGTCTCCATCGGCGGTGACAACATCGTCGGGATCTATCGAGAAGCCTGGCCGAAGCCGGAGTACGACCCGCTCACTCCGCCTGCTGCAAAGACCAAGTCGGGGCAGGACATGGAGCCTGAGCCAAGGGCGGTCGTGAAAGCAGACAACCGAAATGCCGAGATGTTCAACGTGCTGGATGGCATCCCGACTTCGGAAGACCTTTACGTCAACGCTTTCACCAAGGACTATCTCTACAAATACACGTTCCAACAGATCTCCGACAAAAAGACGTACGAGATCACGTTTAAAAAGACGTTCAACCGCTCGTGGACGGAGAAAGTGCCTTGCGGGGAGACGACGTGCGACAAGCCGATGAGCGACAAGATCGACGTGGAGCAGACGTACCAGATCGACCGACTCTACTCGTACTGGATCATCGACAACCTCGACGTCTATGACGTGGAAAAAGCCAACGTGAAAAACTACGCCCTGCCAAACGGCGAGGTGACGCTGACTCCGAACGGGTACACGCCGGTCGGTTTGAGCGGCATCTGGCACTCGGAGGCCGAGACGGAGCACATCCAAGAGCCGCAGTACACCAAAGTGCAGACTCTGCCCAGCGTATCGCTGACGGGCGGCACCACGCCGCCAGCTGTCACACCGGAGGACTGGACTGACAAGGCGGAGGCGGCGATCAAAAAGATCAAGGTCCGCAACGACAAACTGCCGTTTGTCTACAAGACCACCACCACGGTGATGAACAACGATTGGCATGAGGAAAAGACTCCCGATCCGGGCGACATCGCCAAAGCGAGTCAGGTTGGCGAGAACGTGCTCTACCGAAAAGATCTCACCATCGAGCCGACTCTGCGCAACAAAAAGGACGCGACGAGTTCCGGTACGATCCACTACAAAATGAACGCAGGCGCTGTTCATCCTTCGACCTCCTCTTTCCAAAAGGAGATCCCGGGGATCAACAACGTCACCGTCCACACACCTGTGGTGAACTACTCCGACACGTCGGACGAACCGCAGTTCAACCAAAAGACGGTGCCGAACGCAGCTCGCAAATCGTTTATCCTCGACCGTCCGTTCTATGTCGACATGCCGACAGACGGCATGCACCGGTCGATCCTTGGCTACGGCAACCGTGACTATGCCAAGTACACGAAGCAAAAGCAGGTCCAGTTTGAATTCGACGTATGGGTGGGCGCCGACAAGCGAATGTACGTCGAGGCAGGCAACTGGATCGAGGTGCCGGTGAACCAAGAGCGGATGTGGTTCTTCCTCCCGGTCTGGGTGGACGAGGGCGACTACACCGTCTATTTCCGCCAGATCGCGATCAACTCGCCGATCTCCGGATTTGGCTGGCAGCAGGACGCCAACACGCAGCTCGAAAATTACTACGTCGCGACCGACACCGTCGATGTGGAAGTCATCGGGAGACTGTATGACTTCCACATCACCGACATCGCCGACTACAACTGGCAGTCGGTGTTCCGGCAGTCGGACGGCGTCACGCCGACCGGGCAGTCCTACTGGGTCGGCGGACAGGACATCGACGGCGACGTGCGGGGCAATCCAAACCCGTACCACCTGTCGATCCTCTCCGGGAGCCACCCGAATGCGGGCAAGAAAAACATCTCGGTTAAGACCGGGTACCATTTCAAGTTCGACATGAAGACCAAAGGCAACATGTTTGGCGACGGAGACGGCATCCAGATCACGCCGACGTTCGAATTTGTATATAAAAACGGCACCGGACGTCAGCCGGTCGATCTGTACTACATCCGCAGCCAGGATCGCAAGTACATCAAAATCGGCTCGCCTGAAGATCTGGAAAAACGCTACACGGTCCTCGGCGAACCGCTGCGCAACGTGCCGCGGCAGGAGATGCTGGATACCGCTCCCTTCTATACAGAAGGGTACAACGCGTACTACCAGCAATCGCTCCGCAAGACGGAGATCGGCTGGTGGGACTACCTGCTCCTGACCCGCCACCTGCGCACGTTCATCGGTCCGAAGACCAACATCCCGTACAGCGTCGACCCCGACCGCGCGCTCGTCGCCGAGCAGAAGTGGTACGGCGAGTATGCGCTGCCGGCCGCGCCGTACGTCGTGCCGGCAAACACGAACATCGCCGAGTGGGGACGGCTCAACGGCGGGCTGGATGACAAGTCGAAATTGTGGCTGCGCGACGGCTACATCATCGTCAACTTCAAGATCGAGACGGTCCGCAACCGAGATGTCACCCATCCGCACCTGCAATACATGCGGGCATCGAACGTGTCCAACTGGGACAACCAGTGGCGATTGGAAGGCTTCCAGCACTCCGTCACCGACCCGTACGGAAACGTGTTCCGGTTGTATGACGGTGACGTGATGTTCTACCACGCCGACAAGTCTTCGCGTGACGACTTCGATTCGAATCAAACGCATTAAAACGCGAGAAGGCCTTTTACAACCAGTAAAAACTCCCGGTTTCCCCGGGAGTTTTTGCATCTCTTGATTGTATGAATTTCCTACTTATTCTATAATAAAACGTATCTGGAAACCCAAAGCAATTCAGTTTACACCACGAGGTGAGCCACGGCTATGAAGTTAATCTGCGCCTTCCAGTCCCCTGACCAATACCAGCGTCTGCGGGCGACTTTGCCCCATTCGGTGATCGAGTGGAGCGAAAACCTCGCCTCGGCAGACGACCTGCAACACCTGCTGTCGTCAGGCCGTTATGACCTGATCATCTTGGACCCGACCTTGTGGTGGAGCCAGGAGGCGAGTGAACTCGCCAAGCGGCACAACGTGGAGATCGTGCTGTTCTTTGGCGATCTGCGCGACGTGGGCAACCTGATCGTCCGCCGCATCGCACCGCTTTTGGAAGCCAAGGACGAGCCGGTCGGACCGCTTCGCCCGGTCGATCCTGACGAAGAAGAACGTCGCGGCCCGGTCCGCATTATTGAAAAAGAAAAGATCGTCGAAGTCGAAAAGATCATCGAGAAAGAGCGGATCGTCGAGCGGCAGGTCAAAGTCGCCGTGCCCGTCCACTCCTACGTCTCGATGCAGTCTAAAGTCTGTCTGGTCATGAACCTCACCCCGCGCGCGGGCGCGACGTTTGTCGCGAGCACGCTGGCCTCGGCTATCGCTTCCCGCAGCCTGCACTGCACGCTGGTCGAGCATCCGGCCAACCGTCCGACGCTGTATGACCACCTCAACGTCGCCGACCTGTCGCCAGAGTACAAGCCGCCGTTTCACGTGTTGGGTCACGGCGCATTGAAAAAAGAGTCGGAATTGCTCTATGAAGGCATCGCCATGTATCTCAACCATCCCGGCATGCCAAACGGCGAGATCTCACAGGAAGAGATCCGCGAGCTGATCTACGAACTGCGCCATTCGCCGATTATTTTGTATGATGCGACCTTCCAGCCGGAGTTTATGACGGAGGATGTGTTGCGCGAGTTTGATCATGTGTTTCTCGTCGTCGATCCCGATCCGGTGCTGCTGCAGCGTTTGCTGCCGCCGTCGGAGGGGAGACAGGCGACGGAGGAGTATTATTTCCTGAAAGAACTGATGATGTTGCAAGACGAGGGACACCTCGACCTGCACGTCGTCGTCAACAAGGACACCTCCGGCGTCGACCACAAATTGCTCAATCAATGTCTGCCGGACAAGCCCTTGACGCACATCGGCGCGCAGTCGGTCAAAAATCTGTACAAAGCCGCTTGGGAAGCCCGCTTCCTCGAGATCGACGATGAACTCGACGGCCAGTTGATGCCGATCCTGCGCTTGCTGATCCCGGAAAACTTCCTGCGTGCCAACGAAGAAGAAAAGGTCGGCAAAGGACTGCTCGGTCGGCTGTTCAACAAGAAATAGGAGGTCCTCATGAACGGAATTCAGTATTACAGACCAGCCCGCACCTACCCGGATCCGTTGCCCAAAGGCGAGATCAAGGTCGTCGCGCCGCCGCCGTTGCAGCCGCCGAACAAAGGCATGCTGTTTATGGCGATCGTCATGGCCCTGCTGACCAGCTGCGGGGCGCTCGCCGGTGTCTTCGTCTTTAATAATCCGACGATGGCGATCATGGCCGGCGTCATGGCGGCCGTTTCGATCACCGGTGCGATCATCCAGTCGATCCATCAGAGCCAAAACCGCATGTCGCAGCAACGCTCCGTCAAAAAGAAATACATCCAATACCTCGATCAGCAAAACGACAAACTGGAGCAGGTGGTCGCGCACCAGATGCGGTACTACTCCACGCTGTTCCCGCAGCCGCAGGAGATGGTCTCGCTCGTCGAACAGCGCGAACGGATCTGGGAGCGCAACCGCAGCGACGAAGACTTCCTGACTGTCGCGATGGGGCGCGGCTCGGTGCCGCTGTCCAGCAAGCCGAAGCTCGAAATGGATGAAAACCCGTTTACTGAGTACGACAAAAACCTGATCTACCGCGGTCAGTCGCTCGTACAAAAGTTTGAAAAGGTAAACGGCGCTCCGGTGGAGCTCAACCTGAAAAACATCAACTCGCTGGCGATTCGCGGCAAGCGGCACATGACGCAGGAGATGGTGCGCGCCATCCTCTCGCAGGTCGCCGTGTTCCACGCGCCGGAGGACGTGCAGATGCTCGCTTATTTCTCCAAAGAAGTGGAGAACCAGTGGCAGTGGTTCAAATGGTTGCCGCATGCTCGCCGTCCCCGTTCCAAGAAAGGCTCGTCGAAAGGGAAATCGCTGTGCTACATGGCGAACAACCCGAACGACTTTATCCAGATGTTCAACGAACAGGTGCTGCCGCGCCTGATGCAAGCGAAAAAAGCTCGCGAAGAGAAAAAGCCAAACCCGATGCTCGCCGAAGCGCATCAGTTCCTCATCCTCGACGGGATCGACCTGAACTCGCTGGTCTCCCAGTCGTCGGCGATGGCCGAACTGTTCGAATCGGCTTCGGAGGCGGGCATCACCGTCATCTCCCTGGTCGACGGCCGCTATGGCATCCCGTCCACCTTCAACGCGCGGATTCACATCGGCGAAGAGGGCGAGTTTATGTTTGAAGAAGTGGCGTTCGGCGGCCGCCGTGCCGAAGGGGCGGAAGCGGACCGCATGGATCTCAAGACCAGCGAACGCATTGCCCGCGGCCTCGCACCGCTGATCCAGAGCGAGAAAGCCGAATCGATCTCGCTGGCCGACATGATCAAGATGACCGAAGTGATGGGTTTGAAATCGGCCGACCGCGTCGACCCGGCCACCTCCTGGCAGCCGAAGCCCCGCGAAGCGGTGCTGCGTGCTCCCATCGGCGTGCGCGTCGACGGCCAGCCGGTCATCGTCGACCTCAAAGAGGCAGCCGACGGCGGCATGGGTCCGCACGGCCTGATCATTGGCGCGACCGGCTCCGGTAAATCGGAGACGCTTCGCACGCTCGTCACCGGCCTTGCGATCAACAACGATGCGGAGATGATCAACTTTATCTTCGTCGACTTCAAAGGCGGCGCAGGCTTTGCCGAGCTCGCCACCCTGCCGCACTGCGCGGGGATGATCACCAACCTCGAAGGCGAGTCGGGTATGATTGACCGCTTCTACGACTCGCTGATGGGCGAGATGGAACGCCGTCAAAAGGCGCTCCGTGACGGGGGCAACCTCGACAACATCAAGCAATACCAAGTCAAGCGTCAAAGCTCGCCGTACATGAAGCCGCTGCCGTACCTCGTCTTGATCATCGACGAATTTGGCGAATTGCTGGCAGCGCGTCCCGACTTTATCGACCTGTTCAACAAGATCGGCCGGATCGGCCGTTCCATCGGGATTCACTTGCTGTTTGCGACGCAGCGCTTGGAAGAAGGTCGCTTGAAAGGCCTCGAAGGCCATCTGCGCTATCGGATGTGTCTGCGCACCTTCTCCGAACAGGAGAGCCGCACCGTCATCGGCACTCCGGACGCGTTCTACCTGCCGTCCTATCCGGGCGTCGGCTATTTCAAAGTCGACACGCACATCTACGACCTGTTTAAAACGGCGTCCGTCTCCAGCCCCTACGTGCCGGCCGGAGCGGAAGAAGAGACAGGCCTTGAGATCGCGGAGTTTAACGCGAGCGGTCAGATCGTCGACTTCGGCCACGGCTATGCGGAGGCGGCCGCGACCAAGGAAGCGTCCAGTCAAGCGAAGCGCACCGACATGGAAGTGATGATCGGCCACCTGAACGACTATGTGAAATACGTCGAGCAGGATGTCCATCAAGTCTGGTTGCCGCCTCTGGAGCGCAACATGCCGCTGAGCAAAGTGTTCCAATCGCCGGAATTCCTGCAAACGTTGTTCAACTCCGGCAACTACCCGTACTTCAACGGCTCGGACTGGCCGACCCGACCGGTCGGCAAACTGTTGAAAGTCCCGGTCGGCGTGCTCGACATCCCGATGCAGCAGCGTCAGGAACCGCTGCTCCTCGATTTCCTGGGCAATGAAGGTCACCTGATGGTCGTCGGTGCGCCGCAGACCGGCAAGAGCACGATCCTTCGCACGATCATCGCGTCGTTTATGATGACGCACAAACCGTCCGACGTGCAGTTTTACGCGGTTGACCTCGGCGGCGGTCTGCTGCGCGGCCTCGAAGGTGCACCGCATATCGGCACCGTCTACGGCAAGGGCGACCGGGAGAAATTCCCGATGCTGATCCGCCAAGTCCATGGCCTGATCGAAGAGCGGGAGCGCTATTTCCGGGAAAAGGGCATCGACACGATGGCGACCTATCGCGAGCGACGCGCCAACGGAGAACTGCCGGACGCGGTATACGGCGACGTGTTTTTGATCATCGATGACATCGCGCAGCTCCAGACCGATTTCTTCGAACTGGTCGACGGCGAGGTCACCGAACTGGTCACCGCGGGTCTCAACTACGGCATCCACGTGATCCTGACGGCGAACCGCTGGGCGGACATCCGCATCAAACTGCGCGACAACATCACCGGCCGTCTCGAACTGCGCCTGAACGACCCGTCCGATTCGGACGTCGGCCGCAATCTGGCGTTGTCGCTGCCAAAAGACATCGAAGGCCGCGGCCTGATCCGCGAAGGGTTGCAGTTCCAGGCAGCTCTGCCGCGCATGGAAGGCTACGGCGTCGACAGCGAAGAGCCGCTGCAAAAGGCGATTGACGCGATGGTGCAAGTGACCCGCGACGCGTGGAAAGAGCAACCGGCGCCGCCGATCCGCATCCTGCCGTTCCTGGTGCGCAAAGGCGACGTCCAGCCGCAGCAATTGCAAATGGCGGGCGTGCCGCTGGGCCTTGAGGACTCGCGCCTCGACGTGATCGGCATCGACCTGATCAAAGGCGACCCGCACTTCCTGCTCTACGGCGATTCGGAGTCGGGCAAGACCAATTTCCTGCGCGTGCTCATGAAAGGTCTGATGGAGCGCTACACGCCGGAGCAGGTGCAGTTCATCGTCGTCGACTACCGCCGCACGATGTACGACTTCCTGTATCAACCGGAGCACCAGCCGTACCTGAAGACATACGCGTGGAATTCCAACATGGTCAACGACGCGGTGATGAACCTGCGCTTTGAACTCGACCCGCGCATCTCGTCGGCCGAACTGTCCCCGACGCTCAAAGCGACGTGGGAAGGGCCGCAGTACTTTATGATCTGCGACGACTTTGACATGGTCGCTTCGCAGATGGGCAACCCGATCTCGATGCTACAGGACTACCTGCTGCAGGCGAAGGACATCGGGTTCCACACGATCCTTGCCCGTCGTGTCGGCGGGACGTCCCGTTCGTTCGATCAGTTCGTCTCCCGGATGAAGGAGATGAGCACGCCGGGCATCATCATGAACGGCGATTCGGGCGAAGGTCCGATCCTCGGCAACCAGCGTGCCGAACTGTTGCCGCCTGGACGCGGCTACCTCGTCCGCCGCAACCAGAAGAATCGCATGGTGCAGCTGTTCTTTGACGAACAGCCCCAGACAGAAGAATAGAAAAAAGGCCTTCCCGTGCGGGAGGGCCTTTTTTCTATTTCTTCTTTTTCTTGAACATCGAGGTAAATGAGTTGGAGACCTTGTCGATCACGAGCAGGCGGTTGTCGTTTGGCAGCGACAGTTCCTGTTCGATCTCCGGTTCTGGATCGGTGTAGCGGTCGCTCGGCTGGAGTTGGAGCACCATGCCTTCGAGCACGCCGTAGTTGTACAGCGTGTTGTTCAGATCAAAGCGTTGGCCGCCTTTGATGCCGAACGTCCAACGGTGCGGATCGGACGGGTCGCTTTGACGCGTGAATGCCGGATGCTGAAGCAGATGAGGCAAAAGGGTGTCCAAGGCCACATCGCCCGGAATCTCCACGTCTACAGCCCCGTACAGTCCTTCTATCGTTACCAGCAACGGCGGGGCCGATTGTTCTTTGAGCATCGTCATCGTGAAGTACCTCCAATGGGAAAGATCGGAAACTCAGAAAAAAGAAGGCCTCTGCCATCGGGCAAAGACCTTCTTTGTCGATCGCATGGATGCGATAGATTAACGAGCTTGGAACATGCGGCCGATGTTTTGGTCCGCTTCTTCGAATTGGTTCGCAGCGGTGGTGGTCAGCTGGGACAGGTTGTTCAGTGCTTCGTTCAGCTTGATCGCCGCTTGGTTCCATTGTTGGTAGTACTCATTGTACTGGGTGTGTGCTTGACCTTGCCAGATGCTTTGCAAAGCGTCTACGCGACCTTTGAGGGTAGCGAGGGTGCTGTTGATTTGTTGGGAACCGTTTTGCAGTTGTTGTGCGGTTTCGCGCAGGTCCTGCGGAGTGACTTTAATGTTCATGTGTGTTGCCTCCTTAGCCCATTGGTGTATATTTTTTATGTTTTTATTCGCTAGTAACAAGTTGTGTTAGCTGGCGAACAAAAAGTGATTGAAATCCATCAACCCGTATAATATATTATATTCAATATCATATTTTAGAGTATGCTTATTGTCAATATTTTTCTAAAATGACCTGTGGTTTCCAGTTGATGTGATTGTTCGCTGACTGGAACCGATTGAAATTTGTTTTGGAGGTGATCCATTTTGGGTCAGATCAAAGTCAGCACAGACAAGTTGGAGAGCGCAGGCTCTCAGATGAAGACGGTCATGAGTCAGGTCGACTCCATCCGGGGCAATCTTGCCTCGACAGCAGGAGGCGTCACCTCCGGGTGGCGCGGCAGTTCGGAGGGGAGCTTCAACGACATGTGGCGTCGCTGGAACAACGCGATGAAACATCTCACTGAAGCGATCGAGACCACGTCCAAACAATTGAACAGTGCCAGCGATGTCTATGAAGAAACGGACCGCAAGGCGGTGCAGGTCAAATAGGCGAGGCTCGCTTCGTACAGAAAAAAAGACTTGATTCGGCAGGGAATCAAGTCTTTTTTCTATGCTTTCTGCTAGCGGGTGGCATCGGCGATCACCGCGTCATAGAGACGGCGCGTGATCGGACCTGGCTGGCCGTTGCCGACCGGCTGTCCTTCAATCGTGGTGACCGGCAGGACTTCGATTGTCGTCGAGGAGATAAAGATCTCGTCGCCGCTGCTGAGGAAATCGGGCGTGAACTCTTCCTCGACCACCGGGATGTTCAGCTCGCGGGCGAGGCGGAGCACCGCATGGCGGGTGATGCCGTGCAGAATGCGCTTAGTGGCCGGCGGGGTGTAGAGGGTCCCGTCTTTGACTGCGTAGACGTTGGTGCTCGACCCTTCGGTGATGTAGCCGTCACGGAAGAACACCGCTTCATAGTATCCGTTGTCGACCGCCGCTTGTTTGGCGAGGATGTTCGGGAGCAGGTTGAGCGACTTTATGTAGCAGTTCGCCCAGCGTTCGTCGACCGCCAGCGTGATCGCCACGCCGCGCTCGCGCAGTTCGGCCGGGATGACGCGGGCCGGGCGGAAGGTCATCGTCGTCGAAGCTTCCACGTTCGGGAAGGTGTGCAGGCGGGTGGCGATGCCGCGGGTGGACTGGATATAGACTTCGGCATCCTGACCGGCCAGACCGGCGCGGTGCAGACCGTCGGCGATGATCGCTTCTAATTGGTCAATGCTGTAGTTCAGTTGCAAGCGGATCGCTTTGGCGCTCTTTTCGAGGCGCACCAGATGTTCGCGCATCATGAACGGAGCGCCTTTGTACACTTTGATCAACTCATAGACGCCGTCGCCGAATTGATGTCCGCGTTCGTCGATGGGGATGATCTTCTGATCGAGGGCGATGAACTCGCCGTTGTGAAAACCGAGCGACATAAGAGAAGCCTCCTAAATAGGAAATCGATTTTGAGTACAATTTCTTGATCTGCATGAGGATTCCCTGCATGGGCTGATAAAATGACGAGTGCGGGAGATGGGACGTGGAGCGGGCGTGATGATCTCGGATATTGCCCCGTTTTGTCGGAATGGCATGATTGAGGAGCGGGCAGGGGCATGCTATGATTACTCCTGTCGCCGCGAGAGACGCGGTGATGAAAACGAGAAAATGAAAAATAGTTGTTGACTTCGAGTGAGACGGTGTGTTAATCTAATAACCGTCGCCGAAAGAAACAGCGACTTGTAAGAAATGATTCAATCATGGAGAGATGTCCGAGCTTGGTCGAAGGAGCACGATTGGAAATCGTGTAGGCGGGAAACCGTCTCAGGGGTTCGAATCCCCTTCTCTCCGCCATCATGGCGGTGTAGCTCAGTTGGCTAGAGCATTCGGTTCATACCCGAAGGGTCGGGGGTTCAAGTCCCTCCGCCGCTACCATCATTACTTTACTTGTTGGGGAGTCGCCAAGCGGTAAGGCAACGGACTTTGACTCCGTCATGCGAAGGTTCGATCCCTTCCTCCCCAGCCAGTTTTTTACAACTTCATGCCTGAGTGGCGGAATGGCAGACGCAGTCGACTCAAAATCGACCGGGAGACCGTGGGGGTTCGAGTCCCTTCTCAGGCACCACTTTAATGGGGGTATAGCTCAGTTGGTAGAGCACCTGCCTTGCAAGCAGGGGGTCAGCGGTTCGAATCCGCTTATCTCCACCATTATTCCTCGATAGCTCAGCTGGTAGAGCGCCCGACTGTTAATCGGATGGTCACAGGTTCGAATCCTGTTCGAGGAGCCACGCCCTTTTAGCTCAGTCGGTAGAGCGCATCCATGGTAAGGATGAGGTCATCGGTTCGATTCCGGTAAAGGGCACCATTTGGCTCGTTGGAGAAGCGGCTTAACTCACCGCCCTTTCAAGGCGGCATTCACGGGTTCGAATCCCGTACGAGTCACCATTTTGGAGGTTTAGCTCAGCTGGGAGAGCATCTGCCTTACAAGCAGAGGGTCGGCGGTTCGATCCCGTCAACCTCCACCATTTTCATAACGACCATGTCTCGTAGAGACACACCATCGCGGGGTGGAGCAGTTGGCAGCTCGTCGGGCTCATAACCCGAAGGTCGCAGGTTCAAGTCCTGTCCCCGCAACCACATGGAGCTGTGGTGTAGTGGCCTAACATGCCCGCCTGTCACGCGGGAGACCGCGGGTTCGAATCCCGTCAGCTCCGCCATTTTTCTTTAAATGTATACGGCTCGGTAGCTCAGTTGGTAGAGCAGAGGACTGAAAATCCTCGTGTCGGCGGTTCGATTCCGTCCCGAGCCACCATATCATCAAGCATGCGGAAGTGGCTCAGGGGTAGAGCATCGCCTTGCCAAGGCGAGGGTCGCGGGTTCGAATCCCGTCTTCCGCTCCAAAAGATAAAAAGAGACTCGATCCTTGTGATCGAGTCTCTTTTTCTATATTCTTTTTTCTTGGATCGGAAGGGATCGCGAGATATGAGCAGGATTTCGTATGTGGCCGGAGTTGGGTCAACGGATTGCTCTGTTTTGTTTCGGGAGTGCGTGTTGAGAATGTTGTCTGAATGATCGCTCTGTGTTAACATAATCCTTGTTGATGCGAGTCATTAGCTCAGTTGGTAGAGCAGCTGACTTTTAATCAGCGGGTCGAAGGTTCGAGTCCTTCATGGCTCACCAAAAGGGAGAAGGCGTTGCGTGTGAAGGGTAGCAACGTCGGGACTTTCCTGTCTGTGTCGTCGCGGGGTGGAGCAGTTGGCAGCTCGTCGGGCTCATAACCCGAAGGTCGCAGGTTCAAGTCCTGTCCCCGCAACCACTATTTTCTTGTTGCATTTCAGTTCGCAACGTGATAAATTAGTAGACGTCGCTTCGGCGGCAAACGATTGATCCTTGAAAACTAAACGAGTGTTACGAGATCGATTTTCGAGCCAGCGATTCATTCGCTTGATTTCAAACTTTTATTGAGAGTTTGATCCTGGCTCAGGACGAACGCTGG
>NZ_JAPMLT010000015.1 GCF_026410385.1 Tumebacillus lacus | reverse complement strand
AGGCACGCCGCCAGCGTTCGTCCTGAGCCAGGATCAAACTCTCAATAAAAGTTTGGTTCATAGCGAACTGAATCGCTGGCTCGAAAATCGATCTCGTAACACTCGTTTAGTTTTCAAGGATCAATCATTGCTTGCATTTCCATCATTGCCCGAGGCAACGTTGTTTAGACTATCACATCAAAAGTTCATTGTCAACCCGCCAGTTTCAATCTTCTCTCGCGGCGACAGAAGTAATCTTACCACGCCCGCCTCCCGCCCTCAACCACGCCCCTCAAACAAATCAAAACAAAATACCGCCGCTCCTCTCGCCCATCCCACACAGCCACCCCCTTTCCCTCGATCTCTCCCTTATACACTCCTTCCCCGTCTCACCCTTTCACAAATTCCCATCATTCGAAAAAGACTTTCTCTCAAACAGTCTGACAAGCTCCTTTTTTGTCAAAACTAGCAAACATCCGACTCAAAAGGAGTGAAAACAACAAGAATGAAACGGCACACCCTGATTCTCAGCACAGCCGCCCTCGCAGCCGGTCTGCTCACCGGATGCGAAGAGCAACAGATCACCCCGACCGAGCAACCGGCCGCTCCCTCCCAAGCGGAGACGCCGGCCAGCGTCGATCTTTCAGCAAAACCGACGCTGAAGATGGACGTCGACGTGGCAGGCACCACCGCCACCGTACGCTTTGAAACGACTTCCTTCAAACTGTCGCCCGAGCACTACAGCGGCGCGCACATCCCCGGCGAAGGGCATATCCACCTGTTCGTCGACGGTTCTCCAAGCCGCATCGGCGTTAAAGAACACACGCACGAACTCACAGGTCTCGCCAAAGGCAAGCACACGTTGGAGGCCTCCCTGCACACCAACAACCACCAAGCCTACAACGTGCAGGACCAAATCGAATTTGAAATCAAATAGCACAAAAAGAACCCCGCCGACCTAAAGCCGCACGGGGTTCTGCTGTCCCTATCTCGCTTCCGCTTCCCGGCGTCGCGATCGCAGTTTGATCTCCGACACTGCGATCCCGAGCAGGATCAACAAGATCCCCGCCCACTGCACCGGAAACACCGCTTCACCCAAAATCAGCGCGGCTGCCACGACCGCCACCGGCAGCTCGATCGAGCCGAGCACACCGGCCAACGCGCCGCCCACTTTGGGGATCCCGATATTAAAGAACACCTGCGGGATCACCTGTCCGAGCGCCCCGATGATCAGTGCCCAGATCCACAGCCCTTCACCGAGCGCCCCGTTCCACAGAAACGTCGGCGGGAAGACAAAGAACACCGCCACCGTAGACGCCGTCCCGATCACCGACGCGTTCACCCACGGCGACACGTCGGTCTTTACATAACTGTAAAAGTACAAGAACAAGGAATACGTAATCGACGACAAAAACCCGAGAATCAACCCGGTCGCCGACACCTCGCTCCAATCGGCGGCAAACAGATCCACCGCGCATACCGTCCCGATCAGCACCAGCGCCAACGCGGTCCATTTCGCTGGAGTGGGTTTCGTGCGCGTCACGAGATAATCGATCAGCATCACCACCCAAGCAAACTGGAACAATAAAACGATGCCAAGCGACGCCGGCAGATCAGAAAGTGACACATAATAAAACACGCTCGTCCCCGTCGACAGCAATCCAAGTCCGATCAGCAGCCCGAGACTTCGAAGCGTCAATCTTCGAAAATGGGACAGCCGAGTCAACGCGAACAGCCACAGCACCACCGTCGCCATCACATACTGGCTGCTCGTCACATCACTTGGCGTAAATCCGGCCTCATACGCCATCTTCACAATCGGCGAGATCAGACCGTAACTGGCCCCGCCGATCAACACAAACAACACCGCCATCCAACGATTCATATCCACCATCCGTTCCATTCTGCTAGAATAATAGAATCCCTGTACGAGGAGGAATGTCCGTGCGTTTACTGGTTTTTTGGATGATCGTCATCTTTTCCCTCTCCGCCATCCCGGACATGAAGATCTTGTACTGGCAGTACTGGCTCGAAAACGAGCACAACCTCTTCATCTCCGACATCGACTGGAAGTTGGTCTTATCATTTAACAATCCCTTCTTTACCATTCCCGCTCCGAGCACACTCTTGCAACTCGACACCTTTTTGCACAAACTGGCCCACCTGATCTTCTACTTCATCCTCGGCTGGCTGGCCTACCGCTATGCCCGCACCGTCAAAAAGGCATTCTGGATCTGCATCTCCTATGCCCTCATTGACGAACTGCACCAAGCGGTCACACCCGGCCGCTACGCTCGCATCTCCGACGTGCTCATCGACATCGTCGCCGCCTGCTTGGCGATCCGGCTCTATCACTGGTTTACCGCACCGGGTCGCTCCAACCGTGCCTCGAAGCGTTTTGTACCGCACAAAGAAACCCGCTCCGCAAAATAGCCGGAGTCGGGTTTTTCTGCTTTCTCCTATAGAAGCCCGAGAGTCGCCGCGGTGCTGGTGCCGATGCGGCGTTTGATGTACAGTTCGGCCAGATCGTACGGATCATCGACCCACACCGATTGATTATTTTGTTTCACCGCGACACGACGCCGCGTTTGACCGCTGCCAAACGACTCCAGCACCGCAAACATCGTGTGCCCGACCGGCACGTAGATATGCAGCACTTTGCGCCCGTTCGCCGCCGTGATCACGCGCATTTCCGGGAACGGGGAGAGCAACGGATAGACCCGTTGATGAAGCAACGAGGAGATCGCGAGCAGATAGCGGTCTTCATTGCCGTAGCGGGCGATCTCATGATTGATCCCGACGATCTCTTTGTCGTTGGAGATGCCGAGATACAGATTTCCGTTGTTCGTGTTGGCGAACGCCACCACCGACTTCAGGATCTTTTCCTTCGCTTGCAAAAAATCGAGCTTGAACTCGATCTCATGATTTTCATCCACCGCCATCGCCCGGTAGACATTGTCCTCGCGACCGAGATAATGATAGCGGGAAATGGCTTGCAGGCGGTAGGTGTACGACTCAAACACATCCGGGTCGAGCACGAGATCTTTCAATTTAAATCGTGCTTCCTGCCACAGCCGATCGACCGTCCCATGAAAACACATATCAAAGTGGACCTTGCGACCGAGGGCATGGATATCGAAACCGACGGCGCAGGAACGGGGGACAGGCACATAGGCAGGGCCCTCCACTTCAAAAACACCCGCAAGAATCAGGTGATCGAAATACACGCGGGGCATCGTCATCTTTTTGCGAATGCGCTCCTTAAAGAGCGGCAGACCCTCTCGTTCCACTTCGTGGAAGAGACGTACCTGTACCTCTTCGTCGTCGGCAGCTTGGAGCACTGCGACGAACCGACAATCCAGCAGCCGATTCATAAATCCACCCCAAATTCCCTCTCATTACCCCCAGTATACGCCTACCCCCACCAAAAAGGAACAGCCCCTCATTCCACTAGTAAAGTGCTACAACCCTACTAAAACAAAGCCCGCCGCCTACCCCACCATCAAAGTGCTACAACCCCACTCAAACAAAGCCCGTCGCCTACCCCACCATCAAAGTGCTACAACCCCCACTGAAATAGCGTCCGCCACTCAGACAGGGTCAGGGGGGGGGGCGATACCTTTTCGCGTGAGATAGGAGCGCCAGCGACTTCGCGAACAAGAAAAGGTATCGCACCCCTGGCCCGGCCGCCAGAAGCACAATACCTTTGCATACTTTCCCTGCTTTAGTACCCTTCTTTCCCCAACAACCTAAACATATTCCGCTTATAAGCCTCCACCCCTGGCTGATCAAACGGATTCACTTCCAACAGATACCCGCTGATCGCACACGCCTTCTCAAAGAAGTAGAACAAATGCCCGACCATCTTCTCATTCAACTCCGGGATCTCCAAAACAAAGTTCGGCACCCCGCCATCCTGATGCGCTTCCAACGTCCCGAGCATCGCTTGTTTGTTCACATAATCGATCGACTTGCCCGCAATATAATTCAACCCGTCCAGATCTTGCTCCAGCGACGGAATGTTCAATTCATAACCGGAATCTTCCACAAACAGCACCGTCTCAAACAAATGCCGCTCACCTTCTTGAATGTACTGCCCCATCGAATGCAGATCGGTCGTAAACTGCACCGACGCCGGATAAATCCCCTTGCCCTCTTTCCCTTCGCTCTCACCAAACAGCTGCTTCCACCACTCCGCAAACGTCGCAAAGCGCGGCTCATACGACACCAGCAGCTCGACCTTCTTGCCTTGACGATACAGCGCGTTCCGGTACGCCGCATATTGGTAGCACGTGTTTTCCTCCAGCTTTGGATTGCTGTACAGGTCGCTCGCTTCCTTCGCCCCTTCGAGCATCTCCGCGATATCAAGACCTGCCACCGCCATCGGCAACAGCCCGACCGGCGTCAACACCGAATAGCGTCCGCCGATGTCGTCCGGGATCACAAACGTCGTGTACCCTTCCGTATCTGCCAACGTCCGCAACGCGCCTTTGTTCGCATCGGTCGTCGCGTAGATCCGGCGGCCTGCCTCCTCCGCACCGTACTTGCGAATCATAAACTCCCGCACCAGACGGAACGCAACGGCCGGTTCTGTCGTCGTGCCGGACTTGGAGATCACGTTTACAGACACCTCTTTGTCGGCGATCAATTGGAACAGTTGATGATAATACGCCGCGCTGAGATTGTGCCCGATGTAATACACTTCCGGGCCGCGACGTTCCGCTTCACCGAGTTGATTGCGGAAGGCGTGGGTGAGCATCTCAATGCCTGCGTGCGCACCCGCGTACGAACCGCCGATCCCGATCACGAGCAGAACGTCCGAGTTGGAGCGGATGCGTTCGGCTGCAGCTTGGACGCGCAGGGCGATGTCGCTGTCCGGAGCGAGCGGTTCGAGCCAGCCGAGGAATTCATGGCCAGGACCCGATTTTTCGTGGACCGTCCGATGGGCGGTCTGCACGTCGCCCGCCAGAGCAGCCGGGGCGTCGGTCAGCCACTTGGCTGCTGCTTGTGTATGGAGCTTCAGTTGAGGCATGTGGTTTCTCTCCTTTTTCTCTGTATGCGTGTTGGGGATATTTCCCTCTGTGTGCTGTCGGATTTACTATATCATGCCGCAGGGCTGAATGCTGTATGCAAAAAAACAGAGATTTTGTCGGAATTTTTGGGTTTGAAAAATGAAGGAACATGACTAATGCCTATATAAATATACCCCTATAATCCTTAAGTCCTACATTTTGTAAACTTATGCTATTGACGATTGCAACCAGAGTTGACAAAATAGATAGCAGGGTAGGCAAAAAATGGGGATTTATATGTGGGGGTGTAGAACAGTGAAGATTAAAAAGTGGAGCTTGGGGGCTCTAGGGATCGCTGTGGTCTCCTCCTTGCTCGTCTTCACAAACGGGGAAGCCGCGTCTTCCAACAACAATGGCATTCCCGGACAGATCGCAGCGATTCAACAGCAGATCGTGCAGTTGAGAGACGCGATCACCGGGAGTCACGAACCGTTGAAACAGGCGGTAGAAGAGCTGCAGGCCCAGTCGGCCGAGCAGAAAAAGCTGATCGAGTCGTTGCAGACGCAATCGACGACCCAGCAGACGAAGGTCGAGAGCTTGGAGCAAAAGTCGGCTGCGCAGGAGCAGACGATCCAGTCGCTGCAGACGCAGACCGGCGCACAAGCGGAAACGATCAACGCTTTGAAGGAAGAGAATTTCCAACAAGCGGAGATCATTGAAGATTTGCAAACGGAAACCACCGCCCAGCAGGAGACGATCAAGAGCTTGGAAGCCAAGACGGCTTCGCAAGAGCAAACGATCAGCGACCTGAAGACGGGCGTTGAACAAGTAGATGAGATCAAAACGCAGACTGTGGCGCTGACCGACACGGTGACCGCCCTGAAATCGGATGTCACCGCTCAAACGGGCACCGTCGCCGCCTTGGAGTCTCAGGTCGCGGCACTGCGAGATCAACACATCGCACAGGATGAACAGATGAACGCGCTCAACACCGACGTGCAAAACCAAAAGCAGCAGAACGCTGATCAGTACAACCTGATCACGGTGCTCACTCAGGATCTCACCACGTCGATGGCCGACATCATCGGCATCCGCACCGACGTGCAGGAAGAGAAGCAGCAGAGGGCCGCGCTGCAAGCCCGGCAGTCCGATCTCGAATCGCAAGTGGGCAGCGCGATGACGCTGTTCGGAAGCTTTGAAGCGAAGATCCCGCTGCTCGAACAGTCGGTGGCCGACCTGAGCACGACTGTCGGCACCTATGACGGCAAGATCGATGACATGACCGCGTCTCTGGCCAGCACGACGGCGCAGTTGTCCGCTCAACAATCGGTGCTCAGCGGCCTTGAGTCGACGCAAAATGACCAAGCCAGCCTGCTGAACTCCTTGAAGACGCAAGTGAACGGCGATGTACAACGCATCGGCGCTCTGGAATCCAAGACGGCCGCGCTGCAAGTGTCGGTGGACACTCTGGTCGACCAGCAACAGAAGATCGACACGCTGACCACCGATGTCTCGTCTCTCAAGACCGCCGTCACCGGTCAAAAGCAAGACATCGGCATCCTGCAAACTTCGACTTCCAGCCTGCAGTCGTCTGTGGACAAACTGCTTCGCCAGAACATCGACATCACCGCTCTGCAGACGCAGATCGGCAACCTGAGCAACCAGTCCAAATCGAACACGCAAAACCTGATCGACCTCAACAACCAGATGAGCACCGCTCAATACCAGATCCGACAGCTCGCTCTCAAGACCAACACCGACGTGTCCGATACGACTCCGCCGCCACCGCCGATCTCCGGCAATGTGGCCACGTATGAGGACAATGACCCGATGGCGATCTACAACGGGTACTGGGGCACGTACAACAAGTATGCGCTGTCCGGCGGCTCCGCTCGCTACACCAACATTCCGGGCACCTCGATGACCTTCGCCTTCCACGGCACAGGCATCGCCGTGACCGGCTACAAATCGCCTTACTACGGCATCGCCCGCGTCTACATCGACGGTGAAGACGCAGGCACGATCGACTACTACGCACCGACTGAAACGTTCTCGCAACTGCTGTTCATAAAGACCGGCCTTACCGATGGCCCGCACACCATCAAGATCGTGTGGACCGGCCAGATGAACCCGCTGGCAAAAGCATCGAACATCAACGTGGACACCTTCGTCATCCCGCTCGACGGGCAAACGTTTGTGAAAGTCCCGGGCGGCTACGTCACGAAACCGTTGCCGGCCGAAGCACCGCCGGTCGTCACCCCGATCCCGGGCGACAACACCCAACCGGGCGACAACACCCAACCGGGCGACAACACCACCCAACCGGACGACAACACCACCCAACCGGGCGACGGCACCACCCAACCGGGCGGCAACACTCAACCGGGCGACAACACTCAACCGGGCGACAACACTCAACCGGGCGACAACACTCAACCGGGCGACAACACATCCCAACCGGGCGACAACACCACCCAACCGGGCGACAACACATCCCAACCGGGCGACAACACATCCCAACCGGGCGACAACACCACCCAACCGGGCGACAACACATCCCAACCGGGTGACAACACATCCCAACCGGGCAACAACACATCCCAACCGGGTGACACCACCACCGAGCCAGGTGATACCATCACTCCTCCGAGGGACGACACAGAGCCGACTGGCAGCACGGCTCCGTCGTCGGACAGCAGTTCTCCTGCTTCCGACGTCCCGTCTGCTGCCTAAATCTACTACTAAATATCTGCCAAAAGACCGCTTTCTTTCCAATAGAAAGCGGTCTTTAGTTTTTTAGAAAATTTTTTCACTCTTAGAATCATAAACTTTTTTAGGAAGTTGACCGAAATCTATTGACGCTTTAATCTTCCACCCTAATAATAGACTTGGGGGAAACTATATGTGGGTCTTGGGGGGAAGGAGTACATGTAGATGAAAGCGCTCAATACTTTCTTGCTCATCGCGCCCTTAGCTGTCTCATCCGTCGCGTTGACTTACTCAGTGGGAGGGACCGATGTCTTCAAATCGGCACCGGCCTTTATGCAAAACACCCAGGAGACGAAAGCGAGCACGATGCTCGGCACCGCCGAAAACTTCAACTCGCTGGAGAAAAAGTTCAGCACGCTGAATGCGACCGTAACTGCACAACAGCAAGAAATTCAATCGCTTCGCAACAAACTGACCCAACAAGAGACGCAGTCTACATCGCAGCAAACTCAGATTGAAAAACTGTTAGCGCAAACCACCGCTCAATCCCAAGGAATTGATAAGCTGTTCTCGCAGACCAGCGCATACATGCAGACCGTGTCCGGCCTGCAGTCTCAAACCGAAACGTACCAAAAGAGTGTTGACGGTCTTCAATTCCTGTCTGCTGTTCACCAAAAAAATCTATTTGAATTCCAGACCCAACTGGGGGTTCAAGATTCGAAATTGTTCGAACTGAATGCCCTGGCCTCCGCGAACCAGACGGACGTGAAATCGTTGCAACTCCAGAATACGATGTACCAACAAAGCCTTGCCGGTCTCCAATCCGGCATGCAGCAGTACGAAGAAAACTTGAAGGCACTGCTCGCGGTGAACATCAACTACGAACGCGAGTTGGCCGATCTGCAACAAGTCGCAGCCCTGCACTCCAACCAGATCAAGCAAGCGCTGTCGAGATCGACGAGCAGCGGCTCGTCCTCTGCTGTGCGCAAGCTGCAAAAGCAACTGGCTGAGCAACAAGCGTCGCTCGGGACGCTGAAAACGCAAGTCGAGACGCTGCCGGACAACTCGACCGTCATCACCGACCTGCGTACCAAGCTGACCGACCAAGAAACCAAGATCGGCTCCCTGGAATCGGGCCTGGCCGATCAGAACACGACGCTTGGCAACCTGCTCTCAAAAGTGGACGCGCAGCAGTCGACGCTCGACACGATTGACACGAAAGTCTCCAATGTAGAGACCAAAGTCAACGCGCAGGATTCCAAGATCGATGCCATCGACTCCAAAGTCGGTTCGATGGAAACGTCGATCACCAACTACGACGCGCAGATCGGCACCCTGACCTCCAAAGTCGGCACGCTCGAGACCACCGTCTCGGAGCAAGGCACCAAGATCGGTTCTTTGGAAACCACCGTATCCAACCAAGGCACCCAGTTGAACAACCTCGACTCCAAGGTCGGCAACCTGGAGACGACGGTGACCAACCAAGGCACGCAGATCGGCAACCTGCAAACCTCGGTCAACAGCAACACCTCGGCGATCGGCTCGCTGACCACCAAGGTGGGCTCGCTGGAAACCAAGGTCGATACGCTGGAAACGTCCGCAGGTTCGAGCAACGCAGAACTGGAAGCGCTGAAGACGCAGGTGAACCAAAACACCACGAACATCGGCAGTCTGCAGACCTCGTACACGAACCTGAACAACTCGTACACCAACCTGCTGACCCAAGTGAACACCAACACGTCGGACATCAGCAACCTGAACACCAAGACTGCCGATCATGATACCCAGATCGGCAACCTGCAAACGTCCTACACCGGCCTGAACAACTCGTACACGAGCCTGCTCGGTCAGGTGAACACGAACACCTCGACGCTCGGCTCGCTGCAAACGACCGTCGGCAACCAAGGCACGCAACTGGGCAACCTGCAGACGACCGTCACCAACCAAGGCACGCAGATCGGCAACCTGCAGACCTCGGTGACCAACAACACGTCCGCCATCGGCTCCTTGCAGACCACCGTCACCAACCAAGGCACGCAGATCGGCAACCTGCAAACCTCGGTGACCAACAACACGTCCGCCATCGGCTCCTTGCAGACCACCGTCACCAACCAAGGCACGCAGATCGGCAATCTGCAAACCTCGGTGACCAACAACACGACGGCGATCAACAACAATGCGTCCGCCATCGGGTCCTTGCAGACGACCGTTTCGAACCAAGGCACGCAGATCGGCAATCTGCAGACCACCGTCACCAACCAAGGCACGCAGATCACCGACAATTCGACGGCGATCTCGGGCCTGCAAACGCAGGTCGGGCAGCACACGATCGACATCGGTGACTTGTTCACGTCGTACACGGGTCTGAACAATTCGTACACCACCCTGCTGAACCAAGTGAACACGAACACCACCAACATCGGCACGCTGCAAGGCAATGTGACGACCCTGACCAACTTGTACAATCAACTGAACGGTACGGTCTCCACTCTGAGCAACAACTCCAACAAGATGCAGGAGCAGCTCAACCGGATCAATTCTTTGGTCGCCTTCCCGGAAGGGACCCCGAAATACGTCGAAAACAACGACGCCACTGCTGTCACCTACTCCGGTGCTTGGATCACGCACACCGCTTCGGGGTCTCACTCCGGCGGTACCGCACATCACGGGACCGCGACGAACAACAGCATGACCGCAACGTACACGTTTACCGGCACCGGCGTCATCGTCGGCGGCTACAAAAACACAAACTGCGGCATCGCGGACGTCTACATCGACGGCGTTAAGGTCGGCTCCATCGACTACTATGCTTCGGGCATCCAGTATAACCAAATGCTCTTCAAGCACGATGGTTTGTCGGCAGGTAACCACATCTTGGAAATCAAGTCCACCGGCACGAAAAACGCAGCCTCTGCAGGCTACTGGATCTCGGTCGACTACTTCTTCTCGCGTTAATCGCACATGAAAAAAACCGCCTCTCATCGCGAGAGGCGGTTTTCTTTTTACTCTTTGATCGCGGCCACAGCCACTTCGTTCAACGATTTTTTGATCTCCAACGCCGCAACCTGCGCCGACGCTTTGTTCTCCTCCGGCGCCCATTGATACGTCGGCACCGCCTGCAGGAGCAATTCGCGTATCCGCAGTTCGCGGCGGGCGATCTCCGGTTGATTCGCCGTCATCTCGAGTCGTTGCACGATGCGGTGCAGTTCGTCCAGCGAGAAGTCCAGCGGCTGCCCGACAAAGATCCGGTTGTGCATCGTCGCGGTGATCCCTTCCTCGTTGGTCAGAATCTCCTCAAACAGCTTCTCCCCCGGCCGGATGCCGGTGCAGACGATGCGGATGTCTTTGTCCGGGTCGAACCCGGACAGGCGGATCAGGTCGCGGGCGAGATTCATGATCTTCACCGGCTCACCCATGTCGAGGATGAAGATCTCGCCGCCCTGCGCCAGTGCACCGGCCTGAATGACCAGTTGCACCGCTTCCGGGATCGTCATGAAGTAGCGCACCATGTCCGGGTGCGTGATCGTCACCGGGCCGCCGGCCGCGATCTGCCGCTTGAACACCGGGATCACGCTGCCCCGGCTGCCGAGCACGTTGCCAAAACGTACGGCGACAAACTTGGTTTTCGACGTGCGGCCGAGCCCTTGGACGATCATCTCGGCAACCCGCTTGGTGACCCCCATCACCGAGGTCGGGTTGACCGCTTTGTCCGAAGAGATCAGCACAAAGTGCGACGCGTGATAGCGATGCGCGCACTCGGCGACGTTGCGCGTGCCTTGCACGTTGTTGCGCACCGCTTCCGCCGGGTTGCGCTCCATCAGCGGCACGTGTTTGTGCGCCGCTGCGTGGAACACCACCGCCGGACGATAGTGATCGAACACTTCCTCCATCCGATTGCGGTCTTGCACGTCGGCGATGATCGTCTCCAGCGGCACGTCCGGGAACAGCCCCCGCAGTTCCAGTTCGATCTCGTAGATCGAATTTTCACCATGTCCGAGCAGGATCAATCGAGACGGGCGGAACGGCGAGATCTGACGGCACAGCTCCGAGCCGATCGAACCGCCTGCGCCCGTGACCAGCACCACTTGGTCGCTGACATAGTTGGCGACGCCTTCCAGGTCGACGTTGACCGGGTCGCGTCCCAGCAAGTCCTCGACCCGCACTTCGCGGATCTTCCCCATCGACACTTTGCCGGTGACAAAGTCGGAGACGGCCGGCAGGATGCGGATGTTGGCTCTGGTCGTCTTGCAGATGTCGAGCACTTTGGCGACTTCCGCCTTGGACATCGACGGCATCGCGACGAGGATCGTGCCGATGTGCAGGTCTTCCACCGCTTCATGGATCTTGTCGCGTCCCCCGACGACCGGCAAGCCCATGATCTCCCGACGCAGTTTCATCGCATCATCGTCGATAAAGGCCACCGGATACAGATCGGATTCCTGTTTGCGCAGCAATTCTTTGGCCACCAGCGCACCTGCGTAGCCCGCCCCGATGATCAGCGTGCGCTGCTGATGCGGCTGGATCTTGAGCCGCGCTTCAAAGTAGGAATCGCGGAACATGCGCCATGCAAAGCGGGAACCGCCGACGCCGAGCACCGTGAACGCCCATGCCATCATGGCGATGGAACGCGGCACGATGTACCCCGGCACAAACAAATCGATGATGAAATCAAGAAGGACAAACACGACGGCCGCTGTCGTCGTCGCTTTGAGGATCGCCATCAACTCGCGGAGACTGGCGTATTGCCACACGCGGCGATACATGTTCCAAAAGCGGTAAGTCAGCAGCGTGCAGCCCATATACAGCCAGATGATGTACGGTAAAAGTTCCACATACGGCGAGACGATCTGAAAATCGAATCGCAACAGATAGGCCAATACGACAGCCGACGCGATGATAACCCCGTCCAGAATGGCCAGCACCAACATGCGTTGACGAATCTTTACGTTCACTCCCCCATACCCCCCTGCCAAAATTCCCCTCGCACCTTCTTAGTTCTCAGCGCGATCACGCGCGATCTCTTCTTGCACCGCTTGCACCACTTCGTCGATCTGCTCTTCGGTCAAGCGATTGAAGAACGGAATCGCCAGCGTGCCGTTTGCGACGCGCTCGGTCACCGGGAAATCCCCCGGCTGGTAGCCGAACTGTTCGATATAGAACGGCTGCAGATGAATCGGCGTGAAATACGGGCGGCACCCGATGCCGCGCTCCGACAACCGCTGCATGATCCGGTCGCGGTTCAACCCCTCCGCAAAACGAATGACAAACACAAACCAGCTCATCTGTGCGCGCGGGTCGATCTCCGGCAAGATCACGCCGTCGACCGCGCGGAATTTTTCCAGATAGAGGTCGGCCACCCGCGTGCGGGCCGCCAAGATCTCGTCGATGCGCTCCAACTGTGCCACACCGAGTGCGGCCGACAGCTCGTCCATGCGATAGTTGAAGCCAAGGCGCACATGGGACAGCCAGAGGCCGTCTTCGCCGCGTCCTTGGTTGCGCAGCGAGTAGCAGAGATCTGCGATCTCGTCGTCATTGGTGACGATGATGCCGCCTTCGCCGGTGGTCATCTGCTTGTTCGGATAGAAAGCAAACACGCCGGCGTCGCCGAGGATGCCGACCGGCTCGCCGTTCCATTTGGCGCCGATCGCTTCACAGGAGTCTTCGATCACCCGCAGGTTGTGCTTGGTCGCCAAAGCGCGGATCTCGTCCATGTTGACAGGCTGACCGAACACATGCACCGGCAGGATCGCCTTGGTGCGGGGCGTGATCGCCGCTTCGATCTGCGCGATGTCCATGTTGTACGTGTTCTCGTCGATGTCGACAAAGACCGGTTTGGCCCGCTCGAACAGGATGCAGTTGCTCGACGCCACGAACGAGAACGGCGTGGTGATCACTTCATCGCCGTCTTTGATGCCCATCGCGTGGACGATCATGTGCAGGCCGCTCGTCCCGCTGTTGCAGGAGATCGCGTATTTGGCCCCGACGTAGGCGGCCATCGCTTCTTCAAATTGCTTCATCTTCGGACCCAGACCGAGAATGCCCGAATCGAGCACTTCCAGCACGAGGTCTTTTTCCCGTTGGGTCAAATCTGGTCCAGACAGCGGAATCATGTGCATACCCCTCTCGTTCGTCAGGCGGTGACGATGCCTCTGTACAGCGGGAAATATCCCTCGTTCAGCGGTCCGATCGCGCGTGCCCGTTCAGTGAGCTGCTCGTACAGCTCGCGGTCATAAATGTTTTTGCCGATGTGATACCGGTAGTGATGGCCGCCGGTGAACGACGCTTTGAAAGCAAACAGCCCGTCGTCTTCGCGGTAGCCGCCGCCCAAGTGCAACACCTCGGACCCGTGTGCCAACGCCTCGCGCACCATCCGGTCGAACAGCAAGTTGTTCGGACGCAGGTGCAGATGCGCCGTGCTCGATGCCCCGAGGTGGTAGTGCGCGAACCGCTGGCCGAGCATCAGGATCACCCCGGCGATGTACTGCCCTTCGTGGAGGACGAACAGCAGCCGACTCTCGCAGAGCGGCGTCGGAGTCATCTGCCGAACAAAATACTCGCGGTCAAAATAATACAGATCGAGCGCATCGTTACGGTCCATCGTCTCGACGTACAGTTCAAGAAACCGATCAAGATCCTCCGGGCCGCCGACGACGCATTCGAGGCCGAGCTTTTCTGCCTTTTTGATGTTGCGGTCGGTCATCGACGAGTAGTCTCGGCGGACTTCCTCATACGGACGGCCGAGTTTGACCCCGGTCGTCTTGCGGATGTAGCCGACGTCGAGCACGCGGTCGAGGTAGCGTTCGTTGCCGAGCACCGGATGCAGCCGCACCGTCTCCGTGACGATCCGCTGCGACAAGCAATAGGCGCGAAACTTTTCATAAAACGGCACGATGCTGTCGTCGTTGCCTTCCAGATGCGGGCCGCCGTAGCCGTACGGGGTGACGATGTCGTACCCGGCTCCCGCAAACAGCGGGATCTCCCGCTTGATATACGGGTAGAAAATGCGGGTCTCCTCATCCTCGTAGTACGCCGCCTCCGCCACACCCGGCTCCATCTCTGCAAACATCATCGCGTACTCGCGGGAGTAGTAGACGTCAAGGCCGGAAAATCGTTCGAGATACGGCGTCCAGTCGTCGGCAGCTGTCAAGATTACAAAGTTGCTTTCCATGCCTTCGCCTCCGGATCGTCCACTCTCATTTTCGTGCTGTGACACGCGACAGACAGATCGGTCAGTCGCAGTCCCTCTTCTTCCGGGCAGACGACGAGCAGTTGCCGCTCCGGGTCGAGAGCCTTCAGTCCCGCCAACAACGCCTCATCGCGATAGGCGGCAACGCTGTTCAGACGGTAGTAGCGGTCACTGAGCCGACCAACGCTGTAGGTGCCCTGCTCGGTGCGGATCTCCAGCATGGAAAACCCGAACGCGTCCTGATTCGACTGCGCCTGCGGGAAATTGAGCACCGTCATCCCGCCTTCTTGCGGGTCTGCGGGATTGATTCCCTTCAGCCAGATCATCTCTTGGTACGCGACAAATCCCATCTCCTCGTACCAGACGCGCGGACGCGATTTGGAGTCGAACACGTCGAGCAGCAGTTGCTCAATGCCAAATGTTCGTGCCAACTCGATCCCGGTGGCGAACAGTCGGCGGCCAAGGCCGGCGCTGCGCACCTTCGGGTCGAGGTAGATGTTGTTCCAGTAGACCGCGTCGTGATGCACGCGCCACTCGCACATGCCGATCAACTCGCCGTCCATCTCGGCCCCGAAGTACCACGCCTCGCGAAACGGCTGCGGCAGGGAGAGCAGACTTTGCAAATAAAGGGCAAATCCGCCGCTGTTGTAGATCGTCAGCGGGACGTTTTCCTCGTGCATGCCGCCAAGGATCAGGTCGTACACGCGCTCGGCTTCGTCCGGGCGAATCAAGCGAATCGTGATGTCTCCGTTCATTGCGAGAGTCCCCCTCCCCGTTCGATGTCGAGGTCATACATGTTGACCGCCGTGTCGGGCGCTTCGATCACGCCGTCGCGCTTGATCACCTTTTCCACAGTCAGCCAGAGAATTTTAATATCGAGCCACAGGCTCCAGTTCTCCACGTACTGCGCATCGTATTCCAGACGCTGGTTCCAGCCGAGCGTGTTGCGGCCGTTGACCTGTGCCAGCCCGGTGATGCCGGGACGGACGGTGTGGCGGAGCTGTTCGCGCTCGGTGTAGAACGGCATGTATTTGATCAGGAGCGGCCGCGGTCCGACGAGGCTCATCTCGCCCTTCAAGATGTTGAAGAGCTGCGGCAGTTCGTCGAGGGAGAGCTTGCGCAGCACCCGGCCGAGCGGCGTCAACCGCTCGTCGTCGGAGAGCAACTCGCCGTTTTCATCGCGGGCGTTGTTCATCGTCCGAAACTTGTAGATCGTAAACACCTGTCCCCGGTAGCCGATGCGCTGCTGGGTGAACGTCGCTTGCTCACCGGTGTTTAACCGGATCAGCACGGCGACCACCGCCATCATCGGCAGTCCGGGGATCAGCAGGACGAGCGCGACGAAGAGATCAAACAGTCGTTTTACCCACATGGGCCTGCCCTCCTTGCCGCACGTTACACAGAGCATCGAACAGGTTCAACTGCGTCTGCAACACTTTTTGCTCGTCGAAGTACTGCTCGCAGATCTCCCGGCTGCGCTGCCCGTAGCGGCGTCGCAGATCGGCGTCGTCTGCGAGACGCATCATTTTTTCAAAGAGGTCGTCCGCGTCGCCCTTTTCGTGCAGATCGCCGTTTTCCCCGGGAAATACCTCTTCGCGGCAGCCGCGAATGTTCGAGGCGATGATCGCTTTGCCCATCGCCATCGCTTCAATGATCGAGCGGGGCAAGCCTTCCCGCCACGACGGCAGGACGAACGTCTCGCACAGGGAGAGCAGTTCCGGCACGTCTTTGCGAAGTCCGGTGGCGATCACGCCGTCTTCTTGCAACAGGCGTTCCAGTCGCTGGCCGCTCTCGGTGTCGCGCTCGCTTTTGTTGCCTTCGCCGATCACCAGCAGTTTGGCGTTCGCGTGCGTCTGACGCAGGCGGTTGAACGCTTCGAGGAGTTCAAAGATGCCTTTTTCCGCGACCAATCGTCCGATAAAGGCGAAGACGAGATCGTCTTTTTCAATCCCAAACTCGGCGCGCAGGCGGTCTTGCGTCTCCGGCGCGACTTGATTCGGATGAAATTTGGTCCAGATGTCGGTGCCGTTGCTCAGATGGATCGTGCGGTCCTGGTCTTTCATAAAGGCGTCGCGCAGGCAGAGTTCGTAATCTTCGCGGCTTTGGAGCAACAACCAATCGGTGGCGAAGCGGGCAAACAGCTTTTCCAGCGTGTAAAAGAAGGAATACGCGCGTTTGGACATGCCCTCATGGAAGTAAAACCCGTGCGCCGTGTAGATGACGTGCGGCACGCGCGCCAGTTTGGCGGCGACCCGGCCGAGCAGAGCGGCGACCGGGGTATGGACGTGGACGATGTCGTAGCGCTCACGGCGCATCAGGCGGTAGAGGTGCCACACCGAGAGCAGATTGGACCTGGGCGAGATCTTGCGGGCGATGGGCACCTCTTTGAGATCGAGGCCTTGCGCGCGCAGAGTCTGCATGTTGCCCGTGTCGCTGCAGGCGGTGTGCACGGTATAGCCCGCCTCCATCGAGGCTTCGATCAGCGGACGGAGCAACGAGCCGGCCGATCCGTCGATCGCGCATACCTGCAAGATTTTTTTCATGATCTTACAGCCTCCACAGCGCGATCTCGTCCGGGCGCTCCTGCGGGTTCAGCACGCTTTTCACGTCGGTGACGATGCCGGCGCCGTCTTTGAGCAGGCGGCTCAGCAGGCTCCAGCCGTGATCGAGATAGTCGCGGTGCGGGACGGCCAGCACGACGGCGTCGGCCGGTTGCAACTCTTCGAGCGTGAGCAGGTCGAGTCCGTATTCGTGACGGGCTTCGTCAAAGTCGGCCAGCGCATCGGTGACTTGGACGTCGATGCCGTACTCTCGCAGTTCGTTGATGATGTCGATCACGCGGGAGTTGCGCAGGTCGGGCACGTTTTCTTTGAACGTCAGGCCGAGCACGGTGACGCGGGAGCCTTGGATCGGCACGCCCCGCAAGATCATCTGCTTGACCAGCGAGGTGGCGATGAACGCGCCCATGCCGTCGTTGATGCGGCGGCCGGCGAGGATCACCTGCGGGTGGTAGCCGACTTTTTCCGCTTTGTGCGTCAGATAGTACGGATCGACGCCGATGCAGTGGCCGCCGACGAGTCCGGGGGTGAATTTCAAGAAGTTCCATTTGGTGCCGGCCGCAGCCAGCACGTCGGCCGTGTCGATCTCCAGACGGTCGAAGATCAGAGCGAGCTCGTTCATCAGCGCGATGTTCAGGTCGCGCTGCGTGTTCTCGATGACCTTGGCCGCCTCCGCCACTTTGATCGAAGCGGCGCGGAAGACGCCTGCGTCGACGACCGAGCCGTAAACGTCGGCGACGACAGACAGCGTGTCCTCGTCTTGGCCGGAGACGACTTTGACGATGTTGCGGAAGGTGTGTTCGTGGTCGCCCGGGTTGATCCGCTCCGGGGAGTAGCCGACGGTGAAGTCGACGCCCGCTTTCAGACCGGAGCACGCTTCCAGAATCGGCACGCAGACTTCTTCGGTCGCGCCCGGGTAGACGGTCGATTCGTAGACGACGATGGTGCCGGCCCGCATGTGGCGGCCGACCGTCTCAGATGCCTTCACCAGCGGGGTGAAGTCCGGCTGTTTGGCGTTGTCGACCGGGGTCGGCACGGCGACGATGATAAAGTCGCAATCGGCCAGACGCTCCGGCTCATACGTATAGTCGATGTCGGCAGATTGGAGTTCTTCCGCCGTGGTTTCCCCTGTGTAGTCGATGCCTGCCAGCAGCGTTTCGATGCGGTGGCGATTGATGTCAAAGCCGACGACACGGTGTCTTTGCCCGAAAGCGACCGCGACGGGCAACCCGACGTACCCCAGTCCTACTACCCCGATTTTTCTCATGTCAGTTCACCCCGTAATAGTCTCGATACCACTGAACAAACTGGCCGATCCCGTCTTCAATCGATGTCTTCGGCGCAAATCCGACCGCCTGCATCAGATCCTCGACGTCAGCGTACGTCTCCGGGACGTCGCCCGCTTGCATCGGCAGGAACTCTTTAATCGCCTTCACGCCGAGCTTGTCTTCGAGCGTGGAGATGTAGGTCATCAGTTCGACCGGCGAGTTGTTGCCGATGTTGTAGATCTTGTAGGGTGCGTAGGACGTGCCCGGGTCGGGTGCGAAGCCGCTCCACTCCGGGTTGCCCTCCGGCTGTTTGTGCACGAGGCGGGCGATCCCTTCGACGATGTCGTCGACGAAGGTGAAGTCGCGTTTCATCTGGCCGTTGTTGAACACTTGGATCGGCTCGCCGCTGAGAATCTTTTTGGTGAACAGGAACAGCGCCATGTCCGGCCGCCCCCACGGCCCGTAGACGGTAAAGAAGCGAAGTCCGGTCGTCGGCAGTCCGAACAGGTGCGAGTAGGTGTGCGCCATCAGCTCGTTCGACTTTTTGGTCGCCGCATACAGCGAGAGCGGATGGTCGACGTTGTCGTGCACGGAGAACGGCATCGATTTGTTGGCCCCGTAGACGGAGGAGGAGGACGCGTAGATCAGGTGCTCCACTCCGTTGTGGCGGCAGGCTTCGAGGATGTTCAGGTAGCCGACCACGTTGGCGTCGATGTAGGCGCGCGGGTTTTCCAGCGAGTAGCGGACGCCCGCCTGCGCCGCGAGGTTGATCACGACCTGCGGCCGGTGTTTGGCAAAGATGTCTTTGACCGCGTCGTTGTCTTCGAGCGAAGCGCGGTAGAAGGTGAAGCCCGGTTCGCCGGTCAGTCGATTCAAGCGCGCTTCTTTGAGCGTCACTTCGTAGTAGTCGTTCAGGTTGTCGAGGCCGATGACTTCATGGCCTTCCGAAAGCAATCGCTTGCTGAGATGGGAACCGATGAAGCCGGCCGCCCCGGTGACGAGGATCTTTTTTATTTCTGCCATTGTTCTGCCCTCCACGCTTGAAACATCAGGATCGTCCACAGTTGTGCTTGCCAGTTGCGTCCGCCGCTCAAGTGCTCGGCCCACGCCCTCCGGATCGGTTCCGGATGGAAATGGCCTTCTTCTCTCAGACGGCGTTCGTCGAGCAGGTCTTCCGCCCATTCCCGCAGCGGGCCGCGCAGCCAGCCGGCGACCGGCACGCCAAAGCCCATTTTGGGCCGTTCGATCATCTCGCGCGGCACGTAGCGGTCGAGCACGCGGCGCAGCACCCATTTGTTCTGGCCGTCGCGACGCTTGATCTCGGCCGGGAGCCGCCATGCAAACTCGACGATGCGATGATCGAGCATCGGCACGCGCGTCTCCAGCGAGATCCCCATCGCCGCCCGGTCGACTTTGACCAAAATGTCGTCCGGCAGGTAGGTGAGTTGGTCGATGTTCATCATCTTGCCGACAAAGCCCTCGGCGTTTTGCCAAGCTGCCAGGTCGGTCAAGGCGGTCTGCGGCTCTTTGCTGCCGAGCACGAGTCTCTCCGGCTCTTTCCAGACGGAGATCAGACGGCGATAGAGATCGCCTTCATGCCTTGCTTCGAGCACGTCGGCCAGTTTGCGCACTTTGTCGCCGACCGGGCCTGCTTTGCCCGAGCGGGCCAAGAGCGGGCCGAGCACCGTCAGTTTATTGAGCGTGTCGACAGGGATCGCATTCATCGCTTTCGCCAGACCGGTACGGCCAAAGGCGGGGAGTTTGCCCACGCGGCCCCACAGTCCTTGAGCCAGTGAGTAGCGGGTGTAACCGGCAAACAGTTCGTCGCCGCCGTCGCCCGACAGCGCCACCGTCACCTGCTGTTTCGCAAGAGCTGCGACGAGGTGCGTCGGGATCTGCGAGGAGTCGGCGAACGGCTCGTCGTACAGAGTCGGGAGTTTGGGAATCACGTCGCGCGCCTCTTCCGGGCGGACGTAGAGCTCCGTGTGTTGCGTGCCGAGATGGCGAGCCACCTCTTTGGCAAACTCCGCTTCGTTGTAGCCTTTTTCATCAAAGCCGATGGTGAACGTGCGCACCGGCTGTCCGTTCAACGCCTGCATCACCGCGACGACGGTCGACGAATCGATGCCGCCGGAGAGAAACGCTCCGACCGGCACGTCGGCCACCATCTGCCCGGACACCGCTTGACGGAGCAGGCGGTCGAGCTCGTCGACCGCTTCCTCCGGCGAGCCGGTGAACGGATCGCGCTGTCCGGCTGCGACCGCGTCGCCGATGCTCCAGTAGGGCACCGGCTGCGGCAGACGGTCGCCGTCCGCTGCGGCAAGCGTCAGGATCGTGCCCGGCGGCAGTTTGAACACGCCCCGGTAGATCGTGCGCGGCGCCGGGATGTAGCCGTGGCGCAGGTAGAGCGTCATCGCGTCTTTGTCGATCTCATTTGCAAAGTCCGGGTGGGTGACGAGCGGCTTCAGTTCCGAGCCGAAGCAAATGCCGTTTTTCAACCGTCCGTAGTAGAGCGGCTTTTCCCCGAGGCGGTCTCGCCCCAACGTCAGCATGCGCTCGCGGCGATCCCACAGAGCAAAGGCGAACATGCCGACCAGTTTGCTCACCGCCTGCTCGATGCCGTACACTTCGAACATCTCCAAGAGCACTTCGGTGTCGGAGTGCCCTCGGAAGCGGCGTCCGTGCGCCTGTTCCAGTTCGCGGCGCAGGTCTTGGAAATTGTAGATCTCGCCGTTGAACACAAACTGGTAACGACCGCTGTGCGACGACATCGGCTGATGCCCCTCCGGCGAGAGGTCGACGATGGCGAGGCGGCGATGCCCGAGGGCGATGCCCGCCTCCGCGTCGACAAACTGGCCGCCGGAGTCAGGGCCGCGATGGAGGATCTCCAAGGCCATGTCTTGCACGACGCGATCAAGCCCTTCGGCCGAGCGGCCGGCTTTCTCCCAAAATCCGGTCAGACCACACATCGACTGCCACGCTCCTTTTCCCACACGCTCTCATACAGCGCTTGATAGCGGTCGATGATCGCGGGCAAAGAAAATTGCTCGCTCACCCGGGCACGCGCTTTTACGCCCAGTGCTTTGCGGCCTGCTGCGCCCAGTTCGATCATCTCGCCAATTGCCCCGGCCAGCGCGGCCGGATCTTGCGGCGGCACGACGAGACCTGTGTCGTCGACGATCCACGCGGAGTCGCCCGCATCGGTGACGACGCACGGCACTTCGCAGGCCATCGCCTCGCCGACGACGTTGGAAAACCCTTCGGCATACGACGAGGAGACGAGCAGGTCGAGCGCGGCTGTCAGCGTCGGCGTGTCGCGCCGCTCGCCCATCAGATGGATGCAGTCGCTGAGGTCGAGCTCGGCGATGCGGGCGGTGAGCGCGTCGTTGTTGCCGTCGACGTCGCGGCCGATCAACAGCGCGTGCACATCGCGTCCTTGCGCCCGCAGGCGTGCCATGGCGTCGAGCAGGTTGCCGTGGTCTTTCATCGGATGGTAGCGTCCGATCAGCCCGATCAGAAACGCCTGCTCCGACAGACCGAGCGCCTGCCGCACCGAGTAGCGGGCCGCTCCGTTCGGACGATAGGTGTCGAGGTCAAATCCGTTCGGGATCACCTCGCGCTTGTCGGCCGCATAGCCGAGCGCTTCATGCTGATCGGCGGAGACCCGCGCGTTGTAGATGATCCGCTGCGGGCTTTGCGAGAAGAACGCGCCGATTTTGATCACCGTCGCCGTGCTCCGCTTGACGAACTGGAGTTGGTACGGCGAATGGCGGATGTTCCAGATCACCGGCACTTTCGTCCGCAAGCGGCTCACAGCCAATTGAGCGGCGAGGTTGCCGTGATACATCCAGCCTTGGATCAGATCCGGGCGGATCTCTTTCACCTGTTTCACCAGTCGCCACACGTCGATGGGCATCGGGCGTCCCGGCCGCATGTTCAGCGTGTGCACGGGAATGCCGAGCGCTTCGATCCGCTCCCCGAACGTGCCCCGGTCGATCATCGAGAGCACGACCGGCTCATAGCGGTCGCGGTCGGTGGCGGAGAGCAATTTGTACAGCATCGACTCCGCTCCGCCGGTGCCAAGACCTGTGATCAGATGCAAAATTTTGATTTTCCCCATCGTCATCTAACCCTTCCCCAATCGTTCGCGCGCCGGAACATAGCGGCGAAACTTGATCTTTTTGGCGGCCAGGAACACGCAGCCGATACAGCCGATCCACAGCCCGTACAGATAGAGGTTCACATAGACCCGCGTGTCGCCGCCCATCATAAAACCGACGATGGTGATCGTGATCGACGCGTAGTAGATCCCGAAGATCGGATGCAGATGGACGGCACTCCCGATGAAGCGGTCGAGCCAACCGTGCAGATAGCCAAACAAGAAGCCGCCGATGGGTATCCCCGCCCACAGTGCACTGTAATAGAAAAACCCAACCAGCCCCGGCGGGACTGTCGGGGTGAAGATCCCGAGCAAAAGTTCGGTGTTGTACGCCGCCACCGTGCCCGGCAAAGCAAATCCGAGCAGTTTCTCAGGCGCGACCTGCAACACGCCCACCGGCACATCAAAGAAGAAGTTGGGCTCCACTTTTTGGGGCATGGCATCCAGCAGGACGGGCAGAGAGCCGATGGGGTGTACGAATTCTTTGGTAAAAGCGGTGAAGACGCCGGCGTCTTCATCCAGTTTCGACTTTGCGCTTTTCTCCCCGTGCATGGCGGCAAAGATCTGGGAGCCGAACACGACGATCGTGATGCCGAGCACGCCGATCAGGAGCAGTGCTCCGATGTTTGGCCGCTTGCCCGTCCACTTGAAGTAGCCGACGATCATCGGCAGGAAGAGGAACAGGAGCTGCGAGCGTCCGGCTGTCGACAGCGCTTCGACGATGCCGAGCGCCACGAGCACGATCCCGGCGGAGTACCGCCAGACCTTGTTGTGGAACCGCTCCGGCTTGATCAGCATCGCGACGCCGATCCAGACCGCCGAAAAGATAAAGGCGGACGGCGAGCGCAAAAAGACGAGCGGACTCGACGCTTTGAGAAAGCCGGAGCGGATGCGGTCGGCGTTTTTGATCAAGTTGTCGATGCCGCCGTAGACGGCGCCGAACCCCAGCAACGAGGCGATGCCGACGATGAGGAGAAACCAGAAGAGCCAAGAGAGCTTTCGATGCTCGATCCCTTCGATCTCGATGCCGCGCGGACTGTTTTTCGCCGTCAGGAAGCCAAATACGATGCAGACATACGTGGCCATCACCATCAAAAAAGGAACGAGGAAGTCCTCCTGCGAGAAATCGACGAAAAATCCGATGTCTTCCGGCACGGTGATCAACACCATCGGCACGATGCTGTAGAGCCAGATGTACAACGCGTTGATCACCGTCAGCAGATCCCAGCCTTTTTTCTCGCGCAGGAGTTCGACCGCCAGCACGACGAGGCCCATCACCGCATACAGCGAGGCGACAGGATGATGCGCGCTCATCGTGCCGACGAGCAGCACGGTCAACAATCCGAGCGGCAACATCCCCCATTTGGTGATCGCCAAGGAGCTTCCTCCTTCCTGTCCATTCTCAGTTGTCCGTTTTCTTTTATCCGTTTTCCAGCACTTTCAGATAGTGGCTGGCCGATGCCGACAGTTCAAAGCGCGACAGGGCCGAGCTTTTGCTTTTCCGCTGGCCGGTCAGCACGTCGGTGAGCGCGACAGCCATCGATTTTTCATCGCCGACCGGGACGAGCTGTCCGTTTTCGCCGTTTCGGATGATCTCGCGCGGGCCGCTCGGGCAGTCGGTCGCCAGAATCGGCGTGCCGCATGCGGACGCTTCGACCAGCACCGTCGGCAGCCCCTCCCAATGCGAGGAGAGCACCTGTACGCGGGCTTTGCTCATGTAGGCGTACGGGTTGTCCACGAAGCCCGGCATCCACAGGTCGTCCTTGACGCCGAGTTCCTCCGCGAGCCTTTCGATCTGCGCCCGGTCCGGGCCTTCGCCAAGGATCACGCAGCGGCAGGGGATCGATTGGCGGATGATCGCAAAGGAGCGGAGCAAAGTGGCGAAGTCTTTCGGATATTCCAACCGCCCCACCGAAAGGATCACCGGCAGCGAACCTGTTTGGAACCACGGATGATCGACCGGTTCTTGCGAGCGGGCCAGCAGGTCGGCGTCGATGATCGGATTGTAGATCACCTCGACCTTTTTCTTGGCGAGGCCGAGCGTCTGCACCAGATCGTCCGCCACGCCTCTTGAAACAGCGATCACACGGTCGACGAGCGGATAGAGCATCCGCATGAACAGATGCATCGTACGCGCCCGCACCGAGACGGCGTCCGCCTGTGCACTGGAGAGCGTGCAATGCTCGACGACGAGCAGCCGTGTCGGCGACATGGCGGCCAGACGGGCGAGGATCGCCGTCACGTTGGCATGCGAGATGCCGGAGATCAGCGCCCACGGGCGTTCGGTGCGCAGATAGGCGATCAGCGGGCGCATCGCTTTGAACACGCGACCGGTGCCGAGGTCGACGACGCGCACCCCTTCCGGCACCTGCTTGAGATACGGGCCTTCCGCTTTGGCGAGCACGATGTCGACTTGAAAGCCTTTTTCCAAGAAACCTTTGGCCAGATTGACCGTGACTTTCTCCGCTCCGCCGCCTCGCAGCGACGGGAGGAAGAGCGCGATCTTACGCGCGTTGACGGGCGGCTGTGCGTTAGAGGACTCGTTCATAGACGGAGATCACTTTCTTGATCCAGACTTCGCTGCTGTGTTCCGCGAGCACCGCGTCGCGGGCGTTTTGCCCGATCCGGCGGCAGAGGTCGGCGTCGGTGCTGGCTTGACGGATCACGTCGGCCAGCGCATTTGCGTCCCCCGCTTCAAAATGCAGACCGGTCACGCCGTGTTCGATGATCTCTGCGAGACCGCCGATCTTCGACGCGAGCACCGGCTTGCCGACGCTCATGCCTTCGAGAGCGGAGATCGAGGACGCTTCGACGACGCCTTCCACCGGGACGGACGGTACGATCACGCCGGTCGATTGGTTGACCAGTTCAACCATGCGGTCGCTGTCGACCGAGCCGATAAACTTCACCCGATCCTGCAGTCCGTTTGCCGCCACGTACGATTCCAGTCGCGGCAGGTCCGGGCCTTCGCCTGCGATCCAGAGCTTTTCTTTGATGTCGCCGAGCTTTTCAAACGCTTCGACGGCGGTCAGCACGCCGTTTTTCGGAACGAGTCGACGCGGGACGAGGAAAAAGGGCTCTGCGGGTGCCGGGATCTCGTCCTGCGATTTCGGAGCAAAGCGGTTCGCGTCGACCGCGTTCAGGATCACCGTGATCTTGGCCGGGTCGATGCCGTAGTCTTCCACGACGATGTCGCGCTGGCCGGTGTCGACGGCGATGATATGCGTCGCCCGTTCGTAGGCGATCCGCTCGCGCTCGACGAGGTAGTCAAAATAGTGCGTGCCGCCTTTGCCGAGCATCTTCGCTTCCCGGGAGACCGGGCCGTGCACCGTCAGCACCACCGGCAGACCGAGGTCGGGCGCCATCGAGCCGTAGTTGACCTCCTGCGCGTGGATCAGGTCAAATCCGGATGTTTTGTGCATCGCGCGGCTTTTTTGCACCGCGTTTTGCGAGATCAGACGGGTCAGTTCCCGCCGCGCCTTGTCGCGATCCCCCATCGCTTTCAAGGCTGCTTTTGCTTTCATCCCGGTGGTCACATCGTCCGGGAAAGCCAACTCCGCTCCCACGCCCGCACCGATCAGCGCGTCGCGCAGGGTCATGATGTACGATCTCACACCGCCCGTGCCGGTTCCCCCGGCCGTTCCGATCAACACGTCCATCCCCATTTATCCCCCTCTGCCCTTTCAATCAGGCATTCAACGTCTTCTTCTGACGCGCCCGGACGATCCCGAGCGCTTTTGTGCGCAGTTCGCGGTCGAGACCGGCTGCCAGTCCAATAAGCAACAGTCCGAGCAGCGGCGCCCCGATCAACGGATGCGCGTCGCGCAGCACCGTGAACCCGAGCAGCGCCACGATGGCAAACGCAGGCAGATTGACTGCGAGGCCTCGCCACAGGAGTTGCACGCCGGTGCGATTCATGGCGAGATTTCCGATCAAGAGTACGCCCTCCGTCGCCAGCGCTGCATACGCGCCGCCCGTCGCTCCGTAGCGGGAGCCGAGGACGGCGTACAGCGCGGTCCCGACGACGACCGCTGCGATCAACACCATCGTACGGCGGAACTGCTGGCCTTTGGTGGTCAGGCTGTCTGCGAGCGGGAAGTTGATCGACTGCAGGATCACGATCACCGCCAGCATGGCGAGCAGTCCGCTCGCTTGAGCAAACTCGACGCCGTAGAGCAGTTCGACCCACCAATCGGCGTAAAACAGAAACGGCACCGCCATCAACATGCCCATCAAACTCATCATCTTGAGTTGCAACACGTTCAAGCGCAGATGCTCGTCCAGCCGCTTTTCATTGCCGTACTGGAACAAAAGCGGGTAAAACGCGGCAGCCAAGATGCCTGGAAATTGGTACAAGACCACCGGGATCCGGTACGCGGCGGCGAAATACCCGACCTGCGTCAGATCGGCGACCCGTTCGAGCACCAGCGGACCCAGTTGCGGCAACAGCATCACGACCAGCCCGCCGAGCATGAACGACCCGAGCCCTTGCAGCAACGCCTTTGCATCGCCGCCTTTCGTGAGTCGGACCTTTTTCAGTACCAGCCACAGGGACAGCACCCCGCCGAGCAGACTGGAGCAACCGTACACGGCGGCCAGCAGCAAGAGCGGCCACTGGAATACGATACCAAGGCAAAGCGTCGCCGCCGTGGCGAGCCCGGCAACCGTCCGGATCAAAGCGGTGAATTTCATCTGTTGCGTCAGTTGAAAGTAGGCCGCGCCGATGCCGACCAGATTGGCCCCAAGCACGGTCGGCATCACCATCCAGTAGAGGACAGGGCGCAGGTCCGACCCGCTGTACAGCACTTCGATCAGCAAAGCCGAGGCGACCGCCGTCAGCACAGCAAACCCCATCCGCCATTTGGCAAACGCGCCCATCAGAGCGGGGATGTCGGCGTTTGGCTTCGTGCCTTCGCGGATCAGCGTGTGCGTGATGCCCATGTCGGTGAAGTAGCCGGCCACCCCGGAAAATGCCAGGCCGACGGCGAGCATGCCGTAGTCCTCGACCCCGAGGTAGCGCGCCACCCAGATCGACGCCAGAGCGGTGATCACGCGGACGAGCAGATTGCTGGATAAAAGATAAGAAGCGTTTTTAAGTATCAGTCCGATATTCATAGGTGACGGAAACCATCCATTCTAAAGAAACATTCTATTTTCGTTAGCCGATTCCTTGATCTGGAAAGAAAATTTACGAGCCGATTCCCGTCATTTCGACAATTTTTTTACATGTTGATCTCACCCTCATTTTGAAGGGTGGGGAACCACATTTTGTAAGGGATCAGGTTGTCCAGAGTAAATATTGCTTCACTCATTTTATCACAGATTCAGCGGGCTTGCCCCTGCTTTTCGCTCTGTGTAAATCTACCTAGGCATCCCAGGTGATAAAGAGTGATCAATGGGTAATTAGACACATTTCCCCGTTTCTATTTTACACTTTATTACGGCCTAACAGAAGCATTTTCTTTTAAATAGGACTCTGTACATAGACCTAAATCACTATGAAAACGAAGACAAGCAGGCACTCGAATCGATTTAGTAAATGATTGGAGTATCAACTAGGATGATTTACTAAACTCTGTTTTTTGGTATACTATCCATCAGAGTTTGAATTATCTGATTGTTGTTCTTTCTAAAGAGAATGCACACAGAGAAAGAAAAGGGAGGCTTTGCTATGAAGACACGAAAATGGGAAGCCGGAAAAGTGGTGCAAGGAATCATCTTGTTCGGATTTGCCCTGTACCTGATCAAACTGTTGGTCACCGGCGAAGTGTACAATCTGCTCTCGCCGCTGGCTGCCAATCTGCTCGGGGTCACAGCAGGCGTGCTGGTACTGATGAGCGGATATTGTCTCATCCCGGCCAAGTCGGAGCACGAGCACGACTGCAGGCACGATCACGGGCACGGACATGATCATCATCACGACCACGACCACGATCATGCATCCTGCGGCCACCACCATGACCACAACCTCGACTGCGGGCACGATCACGACCACAACCCGCGCCCCAAACTGTCGTGGGTGATCCTGGCGGTTCCGCTGGTGATCGGGGTGACCATGCCGACCCAATCACTTGGCGCCTCGATGATCAACAGCGGCCTGCAGGTCGCACCGATCACCGTCGAGTTGGAAAATACGGTGACAACTGCGGATCCCGAAACGGCGGCTGAGACAACGCCCGCCGCGACGACGGAGAACAAACCGACGGAGACGGCCGCTGCACAACCGGCCTCCACGCCTGCCCCCGCTCAAGCCGGGCAAAAGAAGGACGCGGCGCCGCTCGCCTCTGCCACCGCTTCGAAAAACAAGACAGATATGTCGAAAGTCCCGCGCGCCAAAACGGAACTGCCCGGACAACAGCCGGTCGTCCCGACGCCCGGTGAAGAACTAAGGCTCAACGACATGGTGTCGAGCATCGCATTCGTGCCGGAATCTTACTACGACAAACGCTTCAAAATCGTCGGCTTTGTCGTCAAACCGGAAGGCTGGCCGGATAACCGCTTCCTGCTGATGCGCTATATGATCGCTCACTGTTCGGCAGACTCCACCGCCGTCGCCCTGCTCGTCGAGTCGGACGCAGCCAAAGATCTGCAAAACGACCAATGGGTCGAAGTCTACGGCACCGTCGGTCTGCAAAAACTGCCGCACCTCGATTCGATCCCGGCTGCCGCGTGGTTCCAAGGCTATCCGTACAAACCGTTCCTGACCGGCCACGAAGTCAAGCCGATCGACGCGCCGAAACATCCGTACCTCTACTCGCAATTCTCGCTCTAGATCGGAGGAACTGTCACCATGTGGCAATCTGCACAAACCATCTTTTTATCCATCATTCTTGAAGCACTTCCCTTCGTCGTGCTCGGTGTCATGATCTCCTCGCTGATTCAAGCGCTGGTCTCGCAGGAACGCATGATGAAACTGCTCCCGAAGAGCGGCGCGCTGTCTGTCGTCGGTGCGACGTTTATCGGGATGGTGCTGCCTGTCTGTGATTGCGGCACCATTCCGGTCGCCCGCTCCTTGATTCGCAAAGGCATGCCGGTCTCTGCTGCGATGGCGTTTACGCTCTCCGCTCCGGTCATCAATCCGCTGACGATGATCGCCACGTTCGTCGCGTTCGGGTTTAATGCGACGATGATGTGGGCGCGCGTCGCGGCTACGTTTGGCATCGCCGTGACGATCGGCTGGGTGCTGCTCGCCGCGGAAAACAAGCGCAAAGCGGCCGGTGCACCGGCTCTGGCCGGCGCTTCCGCCGGTCCGATGGGGCTGGAACTGCCGATGCTGGAAACGGCCGCGACGGTTGAAGAAACAGCTCCGACCCCGCGCCGCACGCCTCGTGAAGTATTCAACTACGTGATCAACCACGCAGTGATCGAGTTCTTCGAAGTCGGCATCTTTGTCGTCATCTCGGCGGCCGTCGCCGCCCTGCTGCAAACGTTTATGCCGGCATCGGTCACGCAAGCGATCGGTGACCATCCGATCCTGTCGGTGCTCGTGATGATGGCGCTGGCGGTCATCCTCTCGCTCTGCTCCGAAGCGGACGCCTTCGTCGCCCGCTCCCTCGCCTCGCTGACCACCGGCGGAGGCGTGCTGAGTTTCCTCGTCATCGGCCAGATGATCGACATCCGCAACATCCTGTTGCTGCCGCGCGTCTATGACAAATGGGTCATCGTCCGCACCTTCTCGCTGGCGATTGTCCTCACGTTTGCGGTCGGTGTCGGCGTGAACTTGATGGGTTGGCTGTAGAGACGTATCGACATGAAAAAAAAAGACCGCCGGGATCAGCCCCGGCGGTCTATCTTTTTGCGTGCGCATTTGCTAGAATTCGAATTGCACAATTGAAGAATTGTTCTCCCAGGAGGTCGGCTCATCCCCGTTTGAAAGGGGGTGGGTGAATGACAGTCTTTCAGAAACTGCTCGTAGTGATACTTGTCACAGGTTTGATCGTGATGGTCCAGTACGGGATCTTTCAGATATGGCTGGCATTTAAGAAAGAAAGATAGACCTTCCTAAGCAGTGACGTGCGCAGGGAAGGTCTATTTCAACAAAGTAGATCGAGCCGACACTCTCGATGAGCATCAATTGTTGCAAAACTGGACTGTGGATGTTGACGCATCAACAGTCCTTTTTCTTATTTTAGCATACGCACTTGTGTAATCACAAGCAAACGAAAAGCGCACTTCCGGTTTGGAAGTGCGCTTTTTTTATTGGCGAAACGCCTTTTCTGCGATATCCGTGCGGTAGTGCATGCCCTCGAACTTGACTTGCTCGACGGCGCGGTAGGCGGCTGCTTGGGCCGCTTTGAGGTCGGTGCCGAAGCCGGTGACGCCGAGGACGCGGCCGCCGTTTGTGACGGTGCCGGCGTCGGTGGTCTTGGTGCCGGCGTGGAAGATGATGCTGTCATCGCCTGCCGTGTCGAGGCCGGTGATCACGTCGCCTTTGCGGTAGTCGGCCGGGTAGCCGCCCGCTGCGAGGATGACGCAGACAGCCGCTTGGTCGGACCAGCGGAGTTCGAGATCAGCGAGTCGACCGTCGGCAACGCTTTGGAAGACGGTGAGCAGGTCGGTCTCCAGACGCGGCAGCACGACTTGAGTCTCCGGGTCGCCGAAACGGGCGTTGAACTCGATCACTTTCGGGCCTTGCTCGGTGAGCATGAGCCCCGCGTAGAGCACGCCTTTGTACGGGGTGCCTTCCGCCTTCAGATGATCGATGACCGGGCGGATGACCTCCGCTTCTACGCGAGTCAGCAGAGCCTCGTCGACGACCGGCACCGGGGAGTAGGTGCCCATGCCGCCGGTGTTCGGGCCTTTGTCGCCGTCGTACGCCGGTTTGTGATCCTGAGCCGGAACCATCAGGCGGACGGTGTCGCCGTCGACGAACGCCATGACGGTCGCTTCTTGGCCGGTAAGGAATTCTTCGATGACGACTTTGCTGCCCGAGTCGCCGAACGCTTTGTCTTTCATCATCATGTCGAGCGCCGACTCCGCCTCTTCCAGCGTCATCGCGACGACGACGCCTTTGCCGGCGGCGAGGCCGTCCGCTTTGATGACGATCGGTGCGCCTTGCTCACGGACGTAGCTGCGCGCCGCTTCCAGATCGGTGAAGTCCGCGTAGCGGGCGGTCGGCACGTTTGCTTGTTCCATCAGGGCTTTGGCAAACGCTTTGGAACCTTCCACCATCGCCGCCGCTTTTTTCGGTCCGAAGACTTTCAGGCCACGCTCTTCAAAATGATCGACGATCCCGGCGAGCAAGGGAGCTTCCGGGCCGACGACGGTCAGGTCGATGCCTTCTTGCTCGGCAAAGTCGGCCAGTGCCGACACCTCTTCGCCGCCGATGTTGACACAGGTGGCGAGCTGGGCGATGCCGGGGTTGCCCGGTGCGCAGTAGAGGGTCGGCTTCTGCGACGACTGAGCCAGTTTCCAAACGATGGCGTGTTCACGGCCGCCGCCGCCGATGACGAGAACTTTCATCTGTCCGATACCTCCCGCTCTAGTGTTTGAAGTGACGCACGCCGGTGAAGACCATCGCGATGCCCGCTTCATCCGCTGCGGCGATCGAGTCTGCGTCTTTGATCGAGCCGCCCGGCTGGATGATCGCGGTGATGCCGGCCGCTGCCGCCGCTTGCACGGTGTCGGCCATCGGGAAGAAGGCATCCGACGCGAGCACGGCGCCTTTGGCAAGGTCGCCCGCTTGTTCAAAAGCGATCTTGGCAGCGCCGACGCGGTTCATCTGGCCTGCGCCCACGCCGACGGTGCGGTCTTCGCGCGCGACGACGATGGCGTTCGATTTGACGTGCTTGACGACTTTCCAAGAGAAGAGCAGTTGCTTCAGCTCGTCCTCAGTCGGCTGACGCTTGGTCACGACTTTGATGTCTTCGTCGCCCAGTTGGCGAACGTCGAGGTCTTGGATCAAGAGACCGCCTTGGACTTTCAGCGTGGTGCGCGGTGCACCCAACACTTCGATGCCGCCTTGCGGAGTCATCGAGACGGTGAGCAGGCGCAGGTTTTTCTTTTGGGTGAGGATCGCCATCGCTTCTTCCGAGAAGGAAGGAGCCAGGATGATCTCAAGGAACAGCTCGCTCATCTTTTGCGCGGTCGCTGCGTCCACTTCGCGGTTGAGCGCGACGATGCCGCCAAAGATCGAGACCGGGTCCGCTTCGTACGCTTTCATGTAGGCGTCGTAGATGTTTTCCGCCACGCCCACGCCGCACGGATTGGTATGTTTGATCGCGACGACTGCCGGTTCGTTGAACTCTTGAACGATGGAGAGCGAAGCGTTGGCGTCGTTGATGTTGTTGTAGGACAGTTCCTTGCCGTGCAGTTGCTTCGCGCCTGCGATGGTGTGCAGGGCCGCGCCCGGCTCTTGGTAGAACGCCGCACCTTGGTGCGGGTTTTCGCCGTAGCGCAGGTCTTGGACTTTTTCGTAGGTGACGGTGAGACGCTCCGGGTATTCAACGCCGGTGACGCGGGTCAGGTACTGCGAGATCAACGCGTCGTACGCGGCGGTGTGACGGAATACTTTGGCTGCCAGAGCGAGCTTTTCATCGCGGGTCAGCGGGGTGCCGTTGTCCAGCGCGTCGATGACGCGGGCATAGTCACCGGAATCGACGACGACCGCGACGTCCTGCCAGTTTTTCGCAGCTGCGCGGAGCATCGAGGGACCGCCGATGTCGATGTTTTCAATCGCGTCTTCGAAATCGACGCCCGGTTTTTCAATCGTCGCTTGGAACGGGTAGAGGTTGACGATCACGTAGTCGATCGGTCGGATGTTCAGCCCTTCAATCGCCGCCATATGCTCTTCGTTGCCGCGAATCGCCAGCAAGCCGCCAAATACGTTCGGATGCAGGGTCTTCACACGGCCGTCCATGATCTCCGGGAATCCGGTGACGTCCGAGATGTTGGTGACCGGGATGCCCGCATCGGCCAGCAGTTTGTGCGTGCCGCCCGTGGAGACGACTTCGATGTCGTGGCGCACCAATGCTTGAGCCAGTTCGACGACTCCGGTCTTGTCCGATACGCTGATCAGTGCTCGTTTCATCATTTCTCTGTTCTCCCCTCAAAATGAATCCGTCCTGCGATGAGATCTGCTGTCACGGCCGGCAACAGTCGGTGTTCCGCCGCGTGAATCTTCGGTGCGAGCGTCTCGCGGGTGTCGTCCGGGTCGATCATCACCGTCTCTTGTCGGATGATCGGGCCGGTGTCCATGCCTTCGTCGATGAAATGCACGGTGACGCCGGTGTATTTCACGCCCGCTGCCAACGCGTCGCCGATGGCGTCCTTGCCCGGGAACAGCGGCAACAGCGACGGGTGCAAGTTGATCGTCCGGCCGCTGTACACGGCGAGGAAGGTCGGTCCGCACAGGCGCATGTACCCGGCGAGGACGACGTATTCCACGCCTCGTGCCTGCAGTTCGCGCACGACTTCCGCCTCGTACGCGTCTTTGCCGCCCATCTCCTTGACGTCGAAGACGAGCGTTTCGATCCCCGCCTGCGCCGCCCGCTCAATCACTTTCGCGCCGGGACGGTCGCAGATCACGCAGGCGATCTCGCCGTCGATGGTGCCGTCCGCCACTCGATCAAAGAGGGTCTGGGCATTCGACCCGGACCCTGATGCAAAGATAGCAAATTTTGTTTTCCTCATTTTTCCCATCGTACCCTACAATCCCTTCAACTGCACGTCATGCGGCCCTTCGATGATGCGGCCGATCACATGTGCCCGCTCACCGAGCGCTTCTGCCGCCGCCCGAATCTCTTCTGCCTGCGCAGCCGGGACGACCAACACCATGCCGATGCCCATGTTGAAGGTGCGATAGAGGTCGAACGCATCGATGTTGCCGAGGCGTTGCATCACCTGGAAGACACCGTGCACCGGCCACGAGCCGACTTCGATCTCTGCCGACACGCCTTCCGGGAGCGCGCGCGGGATGTTTTCCAAGAAGCCGCCGCCGGTGATGTGCGCCATCGCACGGATGTCAAAGCGTTCGAGCAGCGCGAGGATCGATTTGACGTAGATGCGCGTCGGGGTGAGCAATTCTTCGCCAAGCGGTCGACCGATCTCCGGGAAGACGTGGTCAAGCGCGTACTCATGATCGCCAAAGAACAGTTTGCGCACCAGCGAATAGCCGTTCGAGTGAATGCCGCTGGAGGACAGGCCGACGATCACGTCGCCCGCTTGCACGTTGCGGATGTCGATCATCTTGTCTTTTTCCGCGACGCCGACTGTAAATCCGGCGATGTCATACTCGCCGTCCTGATACATCCCCGGCATCTCCGCCGTCTCGCCGCCGATCAGCGCGCAGCCCGATTGCTCACAGCCGTCCGCGACGCCTTTGATGATCGCTTCAATCGTTTCCGGCACGACTTTGCCGGTCGCGAGGTAGTCGAGGAAGAACAGCGGTTCCGCCCCCATCACGACGATGTCGTTCACGCACATCGCCACCGCGTCGATGCCGATGGTGTCGTGACGGTCCATCGCAAACGCGAGCTTCAGCTTGGTGCCGACGCCGTCCGTACCGGAGACGAGGATCGGTTGTTTGTATTTCGACGTGTCGAGCGCAAATCCGCCGCCAAAACCGCCGAGCAGCGTCGCGACTTCCGGACGCTTGGTGCGAGCCACGTGCGATTTCATCCGGTTGACCGCTTCGTTGCCTGCGTCGATGTCTACACCCGCCGCTTTGTACAATTCACTCATCGCTGTGTCTCCTCCACCCTGTTAGCGTTCAAAATGAGATTTCGTAAATTCCTCGTGGATCTCCACCGGATAACGGCCGGTGAAGCACGCGTTGCAATGCCCGTGATCGCCGCTGCCGTCAAAGCCGAACGCTTTCATCATGCCCTCTTCGCTGAGGAACGACAGCGAATCGGCGCCGATGTACTCGCGGATCTGCGGCACCGTTTTATTGGCTGCGATCAGTTCGTCGCGGGACGATGTGTCGATGCCGTAGAAGCAGGAGTGCGTAACCGGCGGCGATGCGATCAAGACGTGGACTTCGGTCGCCCCCGCGTCGCGCAGCATCGAGACGATCCGGCCGGACGTGGTGCCGCGCACGATGGAGTCGTCGATCATGATCACGCGCTTGCCTTCGACGATCTTGCGCACCGCGCTGAGCTTGAGCTTGACGCCTTGGGCGCGCAGCTCTTGCGACGGCTGGATGAACGTGCGTCCGATGTAGCGGTTTTTGATCAGGCCGATCTCATACGGGAGATGAGCCGCCTCCGCATAGCCGATCGCCGACGAGATCGACGAGTCGGGCACGCCGATGACGACGTCCGCCTCCACCGGAGCTTCTCGGTACAGCTGGCGGCCAAACTCTTTGCGCACCATGTGGACGTTGTAGCCGTCGATGTCCGAGTCCGGACGGGCGAAGTAGATGTATTCAAACGTGCAGAGCGACTGTTTGCCCGCCGAGGAGAAACGGGTCGACTCTACGCCTTCTGCGGAGATGATCAGCATCTCGCCCGGCTCCACATCGCGGATCAACTCCGCGCCGATGGTGTCAAACGCGCAAGACTCCGACGCCACGCAGTACGCGTCGCCGATTTTGCCGAGCACCATCGGGCGCAGACCGTTCGGGTCGCGCATCGCGAACATCTTGTCATCGGTGAGGATGACAAACGCGTACGCCCCTTTGACGATGGAGAGAGCCTCGCGGATGTTCGCTTCCATCTCCTGATTGCCCGCACGGGCGATCAGATGTGCCATGACCTCCGTGTCGGAGGTGGACTGGAAGATCGCACCGCGACGTTCGAGGAAACCGTGCAGTTGCAACGCGTTGGTCAGGTTGCCGTTGTGAGCCAAAGCCAGATTGCCGCGCTGGAAATTGAAGACGAGCGGCTGCGCGTTGATCAGTTGCGAGACGCCGGTCGTGGAATAGCGGACATGGCCGATGGACGCATGGCCTTTGGACAGACGCGGGAGGGTGTCTTTCGGAATCGCGTCAGACACCAGCCCCATGCCTTTGTGGTGATACAGTTTTACGCCGTCGACGGTGGCGATCCCCGCCGACTCCTGGCCGCGATGTTGCAGCGCGACCAGGGCAAAGTAGGTGAGTTCTGCGGCGTTCGGATGCCCGAAGACACCGAACACGCCGCATTCCTCATGAAATTTATCAAAGATCTCGTCGTCGAGTTCGCAGCCGAAGTCTCGGGGGGTTACTTCATGAGACATGGGATCGCTCCTCTCCAAGTCGCCTCCAGATGTTCCACTGCTTCGTCGATGGCCGCTTCGCCGTTGATCTTGATCGTCAGGCGGTCACCGCCGGTTTCACCGATTACGGCGAACGGCACACCATTTTCGTTGAAAATGCGTTCCAATGCGTCGAGGTTCGCCTGATCTGCTTCGATCACGATGCGGGAGCCCGCTTCGCCAAACAGCGCTTCGTCGAGGCGCTGGCCGGATGCGAAGTTGATCGTCGCGCCGAGCTTGCCGCCGATTGCAGACTCTGCCAGTGCGACGGCGAGGCCGCCTTCCGCCAAGTCGTGAGCTGCGAGGACGAGGCCGGATTGGATCGCGGTCAGCACCGCGTCTTGCAGCGCTTTTTCCACGGTCAGGTCGAGTGCCGGAGCATCGCCTGCCACTTTGCCGTGCACGACTTTCAGGTATTCGGAGCCGCCGATCGCACCGGTCGTCTGCGGGCCGACGAGCAATACAGGATGACCCGCGCCTTTAAACTCTTGGGTGGTGATGTGATCGGTGTCTTCGATCAGGCCGACCATGCCGATGATCGGGGTCGGGTAGATGTCGATGTCGTTGGTCTGGTTGTACAAGGACACGTTGCCGGAGATGACCGGCGTGCCGAGAGCGACGCACGCTTCCGAGATGCCGGCGCAGGATTCTTCGAATTGGTAGAAGATCTCCGGCTTCTCCGGCGAGGAGTAGTTGAGGCAATCGGTGACCGCCAGCGGTTTCGCGCCGGAGCAGACCAGGTTGCGCGCCGACTCGGCGATGGTGTGCTGACCGCCGACGCGCGGGTTCAGGTACACGTAACGGCCGTTGCCGTCGGTGCTCATCGCCAGCGCTTTGCGGGTGCCGCGGATCGAGACGACCGCAGCGTCGGAGCCCGGGCGGACGATGGTCGAGGTGCGGACCATGTAGTCGTATTGCTGGTAGACGTATTCCTTGGAGGCGATGGTCGGCGTGCGCAGCAGTTGGTGCAGTGTCTCGGTCAGGTCGGACGGAACTGCGACGGCAGCCGGGTCAAACGCCAGCGTCTCGTCGAGGTAGGCCGGACGAGCGGACGGACGGTGATAGACCGGCGCATCGTCGACGAGCGTGGAGACGTTGATCTCGCAAACCGTCTCGTCGCCTTCTTTCAGACGGAGCATGCCGTCGTCGGTGACGCGGCCGATGACAGCCGCTTCGAGGCCCCATTTGGAGAGGATCTCTTCGGCGATGTGTTCGCGGCCTTTTTTCATGACGACGAGCATGCGCTCTTGCGACTCGGACAGCATCAGCTCATACGAAGTCATGCCTTCTTCGCGGCGCGGCACTTTCAGCATGTCCAGCTCGATGCCGGAACCGGCGCGGGCTGCCATCTCCGAGGAGGAGGAGGTCAGACCTGCAGCGCCCATGTCTTGGATGCCGACGACTTCGCCGGTCGCGATCAGTTCGAGGCAGGCTTCGAGCAGCAGTTTTTCCATGAACGGGTCGCCGACTTGGACAGCGGAACGCTCTTTGCTGTGCGGGTCTTCCGTCGAGGCGAACGTTGCGCCGTGGATGCCGTCGCGGCCGGTGCGGGCACCGACGGCGAGGACCGGGTTGCCAACGCCCGATGCGAAGCCTTTTGCGATCTCGTCGTGGGTCATGATGCCGACGCACATCGCGTTGACCAGCGGGTTGTGCGTATAGCGCTCGTCGAACACCACTTCGCCGCCGACCGTCGGGATGCCGATGCAGTTGCCGTAGCCTGCGATGCCGGCGACGACGTTGCCAAACAGGTAGCGGTTGCGGACGTTCTCTGCCCCGTCGCCTTCGATGGAGCCAAAGCGCAGCGAGTTGAGCAGCGCGATCGGACGCGCGCCCATCGTGAAGACGTCGCGGATGATGCCGCCGACGCCGGTGGCCGCGCCTTGGTACGGTTCGATGGCGGACGGATGGTTGTGCGATTCGATCTTAAAGGAAACGGCGAGGTTGTCGCCGATATCGATGATCCCGGCGTTTTCACCCGGCCCTTGCAGAACGTGCGGGCCGCTGGTCGGGAACTTTTTCAAAACAGGGCGAGACGATTTATAGGAGCAATGCTCGGACCACATGACCGAGTAGATGCCCGTTTCCACGTAGTTCGGCTGACGGCCCATCAGTTCGAGGATGCGCGCGTATTCTTCATCGTTCAGACCGAACGTGCGATAAATTTTTTCTTCGGCGATTTGTTGCGGAGTCGGTTCGTTACGCACCGTGCTTCTCCCCCCAGGTCCGGAAAATAGAAGTGAACATCGCTTTGCCGTCGGCCGAGCCGAGCAGTTCATGCACGGCGCGCTCCGGATGCGGCATCATGCCGAGCACGTTGCCTTGTTCATTGCAGATCCCGGCAATATTTTCAATCGAGCCGTTCGGGTTGGTGCCATGGTACGTGAAGACGATCTGGTTGTTTGCCTTCAGTTGGTCGATCGTCGCTTGATCGGCAAAATAGTTCCCTTCGCCGTGCGCGATCGGGATGCGGATCACTTGACCCTTTTCGTAGTCGTTCGTGAAGGCGGTGTCGGTGTTCTCCACGCGCAGTTCCGAGATCTCGCAGCGGAACTGCAAGTGGTCGTTATGGCGGAGCACACCCGGCAGCAGACCGGTCTCGGTGAGGATTTGGAAGCCGTTGCAGATGCCGATGACCAGCTTGCCGGCAGCCGCGTGCTCTTTAACAGCGCCCATCACCGGCGAGAGCGAAGCGACCGCGCCGCTGCGCAGGTAGTCGCCATAGGAGAACCCGCCCGGCACGATCACACAGTCGTATTGGGAAAGATCGGTCTCGGTGTGCCAGACGCTGTCGACCGGTTCGCCGAGCACGTCTTCCACCGCTTTCACCGCGTCGATGTCACAGTTTGAACCCGGGAATACCAGTACGGCGAATCTCATCTCTTACGCCTCCACCAGTTCAAATTCGTATTTCTCGATGACGGTGTTCGCCAGCAGCTTTTCGCACATCTCGGTGACGCGCTCTTCTGCGATCTTGCGGTCGGTGGTGTCGATCTTGACTTCCATATATTTGCCGATGCGCACGTCGCGCACTTCGTCGTAGCCCAGCGAGTTCAGGGATTTCGTGATCGTGGTGCCTTGCGGGTCGAGGACAGAACCTTTCAGGGTGACGTGAATTTTTGCGATCATCATGCTTCGACTCCTCCCAGACGGCGCAGCATCTCTTGGTACGCCTCTTCTACATTGCCCATATCGCGGCGGAAACGGTCTTTGTCCAATTTTTCCTTGGTGTCGGCATCCCAGAAGCGGCAGGTGTCCGGCGAGATCTCGTCAGCGAGGATCACGTCGCCTTGCGGGGTGATGCCAAACTCCAGTTTGAAGTCGACCAAGGTCACGTTGCGGGACTTCAGGTACTCGACCAAAATGTCGTTGATCTGGCGGCCGTATTGCTCCAGCAGTTTAACCGTCTCCGGCGTTGCCAGCTCCAGCACGTCGATGTGCGAGTCGTTGATCAGCGGATCGCCGAGGTCGTCGTTTTTGTAGTAGAACTCGACGACCGTCTTCGGCAGTACGGTGCCTTCCGCCATGCCCAGGCGCTTGGCCAGGGATCCGGCTGCGATGTTGCGAACGACTACTTCGAGCAGGATGATCTCGACTTTTTTGACCAGTTGTTCACGGTCGTTCAGCTGTTCGACGAAGTGGGTCGGGATGCCGCGCTCGTTTAGCATCTCCATAAAGATCTTGGAGATCGCGTTGTTCAGCTGGCCTTTGCCGGTGATCGTGCCTTTTTTCTCGCCGTTGAACGCGGTTGCGTCGTCTTTGTATTCCACGATGTACAGGTTCGGGTCGTTGGTGACGTAGACTTTCTTTGCTTTGCCTTCGTACAGCATCTGCTCTTTGGAAATCATCGAAAGTTCCCTCCTGGAGGAAAAATTTTTGAAAGATAAAGTTTAGGGGCTCGCTCCCCGCCTCTCCTTATCCACGGTCAAATGAACGGTGAGAGACGGACGGCAGAAAAGCCCCAACGGTATATTTAAGGAAAGAGTTAGTTGCTCAGGTAGGCGTCCACGCCGATTTCTTGCAGCTTGGCGTCTTTCGCTTCCACTTCGGCTGCGAGTTGCTCCCGGTAACGGACCATGCGCTCAGCCAATGCTTCGTCGCCGGTGGCGAGGATCTGTGCGCCGAGGAGTCCGGCGTTGAATGCACCGTTGATCGCGACGGTCGCGACCGGGATGCCTTTGGGCATCTGGACGATCGCGTGGAGCGCGTCGACACCTTGGAGTGCGCCGCCTTGCAGCGGCACGCCGATCACCGGCAGCGTCGTGCAAGCTGCGACGACACCCGGCAGATGAGCTGCGAGGCCCGCACCGGCAATGATGACGCCAAAGCCGTTATCTTTCGCCTCACGAGCAAAGTTCATCGTGCGATCCGGCACGCGGTGAGCCGAGGATACGTGAATTTCCGTTTCGACTTCCAATGCGTGCAGTGCTTTCGCCGCTTCGTTCATCACTTTCAAGTCAGAATCGCTACCCATCAGGATCAATGCTTTTTTCGCCATTTTGTTTCTCACTCCCGGTTTTTTATAGGACCTCGCTTATTTTAACCAAATTCATAAAAAAGCCCAGGCGGGTAGAAGTACTCAGTCCAAAACTGCAAACCAGTTTCCTGAGTGAAACCTACCCGCCTGGGCTTTTGTCCCTTCGGTGTCATGTCCGCACACAGCGGACATGTGAATCGCTCGGACCTACACGTCGCCAAGGTGGGCGTCGCTGGAACCCTAGATTCACTTTCAACTCGTAGTCCGGCGATTCCGGTCGCCTGGTAGAAACGCCCGGGCCAATCCCCGGGTATATACGAGACTATGAAGTTGGAAATCTTTTTTACATACTGTCTACTGTAAGAATACCAAACAGGCAGGGGGGCGTCAACCAAAATCCGAACATTATCACCGGAATATACTGCATCGTTCGAATTTCATTCAAAAGAACAAAATCGTCATGGTTCGGCAAAGCGGGGCATAGAGTGGATGGAGAAACGAATTCTTGGAGTGATCGCACATGTCGCGCATCTACCGCGTACGAGACGCTCAACGCTTTGTCTTTTTCTTTTTGCTGTGCCCGCTGATCCCCCTGTTGCTCCAATTGCTCCGTCCGTCGTGGACGTTGGCGCTGCTTGGCGGGGTAGGGGCTTTCTTGGCTTTCTTGGCGATTTCGCTGTTTGCCCAGCGCGAGTTTGAGGTCGGAGTCGAGTACATCCGCATCGACAGCGGAGATCGGGCTCAGATGATTTTCCATGCGGAGATCGAGGAGATCTTGCTGACCAAAGGCAACTTCGTCGAGTTCCGGCTGGAAGGACGCCGCCGCCGCGTCCGCCTGGCAACGGAAGACTGTCCCTCGGCGACCGCTGCACTCGCGACGTTTGCCAGTCGGCACGGGATTCCGATCACCGACAATCGAAGAAAACAGAAAGACCGTCGAGCTCCGGCTTGACGGTCTTTTTCTCGAATGGTCTATAAAAAGACAAGATATGTGGAAAATGATTATTTATACCTAGTGGTTGGGTGTTGATAATCCAGCAAAGGGATGGTATGATGTAAGTACTCGATGGTAATAAGTACAGCATTCACTTTAGTCACTCGGACTTTTTTTCACAACCCGTGTGCAGCGCTGTCTGCAGACCCCTGATCCCCAATCAGCTGCTCTGTCTGCTTCATCGAGTGTTTCTGAGATCCTTGCCTTTATCGGAAGCTGAGAGTCCCCCCTCGGCTTCTCTTTTTTTGTCTTTTTTCGGGGGCCGGTTCATATGATGAGACACACAGAATGACCGAATTTTGGAGGTGTGCCTCATGCTGTTGGCCGATACCCTGCTTCTGCTGTCCCGACACACGCTCGCCGACATCCACGACACCCTTTTTCCAAACGATACCCCCGTCGCACCGCTCTCCGAGGAGCAGATGCGTGCGGAGATCTGCGCCTACTGGAACACCAAAGCACACTGGGAGGATCTGCTGAACGCCCTCTCCCCGTCGGAACGTCGTCAGATGACCCGCCTCGCGTTGCAAGAACGCTGCCCCATCGACGCCTTTTTGGAGGAGCTGGCGAGCCTTGGCGTGGTGATGCTGCACCGGGAGCAGAACCGGTGCGAGTTGTCCGATGATGTCCGGTTTCACCTGTTGGAGCGGCTCCCGAGTCTGCACGATCGCCTGCAGGCGACAGAGGACGGAGAGGATGGGATGGCGCCGGTGTAAGAGGTAGGAGGAGTACCCGCTCTCGACGGAGAGCGGGTTTTTGTTGTTCGCTCCGGCAGGATCAGACCGGTATATATGGAAATAAGAGTAAACCATATGTCCCGATCCAAGCAAAGGAGTGCTCCTTTCATGAACTTTAACCCCTTGCACCACCCGTATCCCTCCCAGCGGATGACCGCCTATGCCAAAAACGGCATGGTCGCCACCTCGCAGCCGCTCGCCGCTCAAGCCGGGCTCGATCTATTGAAACGGGGCGGCAATGCGATCGACGCAGCCATCGCCACCGCCGCTGCTCTGACGGTGGTCGAGCCGACGTCGAACGGCATCGGCGGCGACGCGTTTGCCCTCGTCTGGACGGAGGGCAAGCTGCACGGGCTGAACTCCTCCGGCCCGGCCCCTCAGTCGATCTCCATCGAAGCGTTGCAAAAGCGCGGCCTCACCGAGATGCCCAAATTCGGCGCGATCCCCGTCACCGTCCCCGGTGCACCCGGTGCATGGGCGGAGTTGTCGGCACGATTTGGCCGTCTGCCGCTGACCGAAGTGCTGCGTCCGGCGATTGAATACGCGGAGCAAGGCTACCCCGTGTCACCAACGCTCGGCTATTACTGGGAGCGGGCGTCGAAAACGTATGCCGGGCTCCAAGGCGAGGAGTTCCACCCTTGGTTCAACACTTTCACGACGGACGGACGAGTGCCGCGCATCGGCGAGATGTGGCGGTCGGAGGATCCTGCCCGCACGTTGCAGTTGATCGCGGAGACGAACGGCAAGGCGTTTTACCAGGGCGAGCTGGCGGAGAAGATCGCGGCGTTTGTGCAGGCAAATGGCGGCTATCTGTCTGTCGAGGACCTCGCCGCATTCCGCCCGGAATGGGTGGACCCGATCTCGGTCAATTACCGGGGCTACGACGTGTGGGAGATCCCGCCGAACGGGCAAGGTCTGGTCGCCCTGATCGCGTTGAACCTGCTCAAAGGGTTTGATTTCACGGAAAAGGACACGTTCGACACCTACCACAAGTCCATCGAGGCGATCAAACTGGCATTTGCCGACGGCCAGCGGTTTATCACAGACGCCGGGCAGATGAAAGTCGCCGTGCGCGACCTGCTCTCCGAGGCGTACGCGGCGGAGCGTCGCCGGTTGATCGGCACCGAAGCACTGCTCCCGACGCCGGGTGAACCGCCAAAGGGCGGCACCGTCTATCTGGCGACGGCAGACGGCGAAGGCAACATGGTCTCGTTCATCCAAAGCAACTACATGGGCTTCGGCTCCGGTCTCGTCGTGCCCGGCACCGGCATCGCCCTGCAAAATCGCGGGCACAACTTCTCGCTCGATCCGACGCACGACAACGCGCTCGCCGGCGGCAAAAAAACGTACCACACGATCATCCCCGGCTTCCTCACCCGGGGCGGTGAAGCGGTCGGCCCGTTTGGCGTGATGGGCGGCTTCATGCAGCCGCAGGGGCATGTGCAGGTCGTGATGAACACCGTCGATTTTCACCTCAACCCGCAAGCGGCGCTCGATGCTCCCCGCTGGCAGTGGCTGAAAGGCAAGACGGTCGAGCTCGAACACACCGTCCCCGCCCTCATCGCAGCCACCCTCGCCGCCCGCGGCCACGACATCCGCTGGGCCCTCGGCTCGGGATCGTTCGGTCGCGGCCAGATCATCTGGCGCGGTGAGCAAGGCGTGCTGGCAGGCGGCACGGAGCCGAGAACGGATGGCTCGGTGGCCGCTTGGTAAAACGAACAGCCCCGCTCTTCCGGATACAGAAGAGCGGGGCTTTTTATTAGTCATATTTCATCGATTTTAAAACACTCATGTCCCTAGGCAACCATTTACGAGATTGCTATACTGGGATCAGTGACAACTGAATAGCGAAACCTTGGGTGCCGTCTTTCCTCCGCAAAAGGAGGTGAGGCGTAGATGAAAGGTAAGGATCTCTTGAGTATCCTGTCGTTGCTTTTCCAATTCGGCATGTTTCTCATCGCCTTGCTGACGTTCGTGTTTTTAATCACGAAATAAAGAAATAGCCACCCACGGTTTGGCGACCTTGGTGGTGGCTACTTCCCCCGCTTTTCGATAACTCAGGCGGCGGAATCGACACCCAAGTCAGTTGTTACTGTTGGAGCCGAGCAGCCACTCGGCTCCTTTTGTTATGTATATGCTAACACACTCCGCCTCATACATGCAACTCCGCTCCGCTCGTCCTACCATCTGTTCTGTTACAGTTCAACCAAATAAAACTTTTTACTTCTTCACCTTTTAGTTATATCCCCATACTTCCATCCGTATAGTGAATCTGTGAAATCCAACTCGGTTTCACAAGAAATGTTTTCCGTATCCATTACAAAAGGAGGTCTGTCACATGGATCTGAACAACCTGCTCAGCGAAGTTGAGGGCATCACATCCGAGATCGAGCAAGTACAATTGATCGACGACACGAACAACAACAACAATAACAACTGATCCCGTCACAACGCCTGTTGTTTCCTTCCTCGTGCGCCACACGCGTACATACACAGAGGGAGGAGACAACAGGCGTCTCCCTATTCTCTCTTGACCCCGTAGAGGAGGTTTGTTCATTGACCACGCTCTTGCTGTACCCGCCGATCACCGACCCGACATCCGGCTATCACAGTCTGTGCTATCTGGAGACGTACGCCAGACAGCATGGATTTGACGATATCGATATCCTCGACACCAACATTGAATCGTTTCTGTATACCATTCGTCCCGACCAGATCGAGCGCATCCGCTCCCACATCGAGAACCGATTCCAGGAATTGACCGCACAACCGGAACTCAACGCCGCAGACCAACTTGAGCTGTTCCACCTGTGGAAAGCACAAAGCTTCGACTTTGACCGACTGCCCGCCGCTGTACAGGCTATGCGTGTGGAAGAGACGTTTTACGACTACTCCACCTACCGCCCGGCCACCGAACTGATCCTCAGTTGGCTCGGTGTGCTCTCCCTCTTCGGCTACCCCGGCCAGTTCAGCGGATTTTCACTGCCGGTGCACGGCCAGTTTAACCTGATGAGCTCCCAAGATATGAGCGACCCGGACATCTGCGCCAAAATCGCCGCACCGTTTGAGCCGTACATGCGTGACGTCCTGCTGCCTCAGATCGCCGAAAAAGGGTATCGCACCGTCGGCATCAATGTCACCTACTGCGCCCAACTCCCGTTCGCCTTGACGATCGGCCGGATGATCCGAGCCGCATTTCCCGACATCATCCTGCTCTACGGGGGCACGGAAGTGGCGGACGTCTGGAAGTATTTGCAACGCAAATCCCGCTATTTCGAGATCTTTGACATGGCGGACGCTTGTGTCGTCGGAGAAGGCGAGATCGCGTTCACCTCCCTGCTTGAGACGATCCGCGACGGCGGCTCTTTCACGCCGATCGCCAACACCCTGTTCCATCCCAAATACGGCCACACCCTGCTCGAACCGATCATCGAATACGGCGGCATCGCCGAACTGCCCACACCCAACTACGACAAATTGAACTGGGACCTCTACCTCTCGCCGCACAACTACGTCTACTACTCCCCCTCACGCGGTTGCTACTGGAACAAATGCACGTTCTGCGATTACGGACTCAACTTTGAATCCCCGACCTCCCCGTGGCGGCAAAATCCTGTCGAAAAGATCATCGAAGACCTGCGTGTCATCTCGCAAAAGCACAAATACGTCTATTTCTCCGTCGACGTCCTCTCCCCGGCCCTGCTGCTGAGTCTGGCCGAGCGGCTGATCGAGGAACAGATCGACATCCGTTGGGGGGCTGAGATCCGCTTGGAGAAATACTGGTCACCCGAGCGGTGCATGCTTTTAAAAGCGAGCGGCTGCACGGACATCTCCGTCGGCTTTGAATCGGGCAACCAGCGCATTCTCAACCTGATCAACAAAGGCACACAGGTCGGCAAGATTCGGGAAACGATCCAAAACTTCCATGATGCCAACATCGGTGTGCAGGTGATGGGCTTCACCGGATTCCCGACCGAGAGCCTGCAAGACGGTCTTGACTCCATCGAGTTCCTGTACGAAACCAAAGACCGGTGGACGTTCGGCGGCCTCGGCACCTTCGTGCTCACCCCCGGTGCCATTGTCGCCAAACAACCGGAGTCGTTCGGTCTGCAAAACGTGAAAGCGTATGAAAATGAAGACATCGCCCGCTCCCTGTACTTCGAGGACCCGACAGGTGTCTCCCGTGATGAGGATCGCGAAAAACTGAAAAAGGCGAAAGGCAAGCTGTCCAAAAGCCACTTCGACCGGCCTTGGGTGGGGGGCATCGATACCGGGCACACCATGTTCTATCACGACCGGTTTGGAGTCGGCATCATCGACGAGTTGGACGCTTCTCGGAAATTTTCAGATCCGCAAACGGTTTGGAAGCTGAACGGCACCGTCCAATCGGACATCGCCTTGTACCCGATCGACCGCCTGTACAACAAATCGGATCTGGCAAATCTGCACAACGCCGACAACAAGCAAGGCAGGGGCGTTCCGGGTCGCGAGATCCACACCCGTCTCGCCCAACAAAAGATCGCCCGCGCCGATGCGCCTTCGCTCAAACGCTTCTTTCTGCGCTCGGACGGCACGCTCTATCCGTTCCCCGAGACGATGCTGGAGTTCCTGCTGAGTTTCGCCGACGGCCGTTCCCTGCAAGACGTGCTGGACAGCGTGGCCGCCGATCAGCGCAAAGCGTGCAAGGGGCTGTTTGATCACAGCGTCAAACACCATTTCCTCCGTCCCGTGTCGGTGGCAGCCGATGCGCGCGTCCCGCAGTTGCAGGCCGAATGAAACAGAACGGCACTCGTGACTGGCAACTGCTTTTTGCCTCACAACCATACCGTAATCTCTGGCTCGGGCAGACCGTCTCCTATTTTGGAAATTCGGTCTACTCGCTCGCGATCTCGTGGCAAGTCTACACCCTGACCGGATCGTCCGTCCAAGTCGCGCTGTTGCTGATCTCCGCCTTCCTGCCGCAAATGCTGCTCGGTCTGTTTCTCGGCGCGGCGGCCGACCGGTGGAACCGCAAACTCCTGATGATGCTGTCCGACTGGGTGCGCGCTCTCGCCACAGCGGCGTTGGCTCTGTCGTTTGCTCTCGATTGGTTTGCGCTGTGGCAGATCTATCTCGTCACGATCTGTCTGTCTCTGTCCGATCTGCTGTTTTCCACCTCGCAAAACGCCATGCTCCCGGATTTGGTCGCCAAAGAACACCTGCTGCGTGCCAATTCACTGATGGCGACCTCGCGCCAACTGAACCGCTTGATCGGCGCGACGGCGGGCGGGCTGCTCGTCGCAACGTTCGGCGCCGTCTGGGCGATCGGCATCAACTCGCTGACGTTCCTCGTCTCGCTCTTTTTCCTGTACCGGTTGATTCTGCCGCACTCGGAACAAGAGCGACCCTCGTCCGAACGGCCGGCCAAACCGCCCCTCTGGTCGGAAGCCAAAGCCGGGATCGCTTGGTTGAAAACGCAGCAGATCCTGGTCGTGCTTATCTTGATCGGCATGATCTCCAACATCGCCCTCGGCCCGACCAACGTCCTGCCTTCGATGTACATCCAAGACGAACTGGGAGCCGACTCCCACGCACTCGGTCTGTTTGACGGAGCCATCGCACTCGGACTGATCGCGGGCGGTCTGCTCGTCTCCTTGCTGGCTCCAAAGCGCATCGGACTCTGGTTCTTGACCGGGCTGGGACTGCAAGGCATCGGCATGCTGTTCGTCGCCGTCGCCGACCACCTTTACATCGCCTGTCTGGGCAATCTCCTCCTCGGCCTCGCCGTCATGCTCGCCTCGCTGCCGATGTCCACTCTGCTCCAACTGTTGACCCCGTCCGACATGCGCGGCCGCGTCAACAGCGTCATGACGATGGGGCTGAACCTCGCGATCCCGGTGACCTACGGCGGGATCGGCATCATCGGCGAATGGCTCGGCTCGCGAAACACATACGGACTCGGAGCCACCCTATTGTTTGCTTGCGTGCTGGTCGGGCTGTGCTTCTCCCGTTTGCGGCACTATCACATCCACAACGAAACAAAGCCCGTTTCCCAGAGTTGAATCTCTTGGAAACGGGCTTTGTTCTTTTTACCTATGATTACTCCCCAGCCAGGAAGATGTAACGTGCGAGAGCCAGCACGGCGATCACGTACATCAGCCAGTGCACTTTTACCTTCGCGTTTTTGTCCACGAGGTTGCGGACGCCGTTCAGGATTACGAAGGAGATGATCCCCGCCGAGACGCCGTTGGCGATGGAATAGGTGAACGGCATCAGCGCAATCGTCAGGAAGGCCGGCATCGCGATGCCGAAGTCATCCCAGTCGATGTTGCGAACCGAACCCATCATCAGCACGCCGACGATGATCAGCGCCGGAGACGTCGCCGCATCCGGGATGATCGCGACGAACGGAGCGAGCAGGAAGATCGAGAGCAGGAACAGCACGCCGGTTGTGACAGCCGTCAGACCGGTGCGGCCGCCGGACTCGATGCCGGCAGCCGACTCGATGTAGGCGGTCATCGGCGTGACGCCGATCAATGCGCCGATGGAGACGCCTGAACCGTCGACGAACATCGCGCGTCCGAGGCGCTTTTCGCCGTCCGGGCGGTTGAGCAGGCCCGCGCGGTTAGCCGTGCCGACCAACGTGCCGAAGGAGTCAAACAGCGTGACGAAGACGAAGATGATGACGATTTCCCAGAACACGCCGGACGCGATCTGGCCGAAGTCGAGCTGGCCGAGCGTCAGGTTGGAGAAGTCCGGCACGAACGACATCGAGCCAAACTTGGACACGTCGGTGACACCCATCGGAATGCCGATCAAGGTGGTGAGCACGATGCCGATCAGCAGAGCGCCGCGAATGCGCAGGGTGGTCAGTACGCCGGCGATCAGCAGGCCGATCATGGTCAACGCAGCCACTTTATTGTCCACGAAGTTTGCGATGCCGATGTTCCATTCGAAGAAGAGCAGGTTGACGGCAGGTGCGCCGCCTTTGATCGCTTCGGTCGACGGGCCGCTGAGGAAGGTCATGCCCATCACCTGACCGAGTTTGAGACCGATCAAGGTGATAAAGAGACCGATCCCGACGGTGATCGCAAATTTCAGCGAATCAGGCAACGCACGGACGAGCAACTGACGGAAGCCGGTGACGGTGAGCAAGATGAAGATCAGACCGGAAACAAACACCGCCGCCAACGCTTGTTGCCACGTCAGCGCACCGCCTTGCGAAGCGGCAACGACTGCAAAGTACGCATTGAGGCCCATGCCCGGTGCGAGACCGACCGGGAAGTTGACGAACAGGCCCATCATCAGCGTGACGATGCCCGCCCCAAGCGCCGTCGCGATAAAGACGGCGTTTTCCGGCATCCCGGTCCCCTTGAGGATGACCGGGTTCAAGAACAGAATGTAGGCCATCGTGACGAACGTCGTGATCCCCGCGATGATCTCGGTACGGGGGTTGGTCCCAAATTCACCGAGTTTAAAATAGCGTTCCAACATGGTAAGCTCTCCCCCTAGTTGCTTCGACTGTTCTAAGTCGAGGTGACTGCCTTATTCCCACTCAATCGTCGCCGGCGGTTTGGACGTGATGTCGTACACCACGCGGTTGACGTCTTTCACTTCGTTGACCAGACGGGTCGACAGCCGTTCCAGCGCATCGTACGGAATCCGTGCCCAGTCGGCCGTCATCCCGTCGCTCGACGTCACCGCGCGGATCGCGATGGTGTACGCATACGTGCGCTCGTCGCCCATGACGCCGACGGAGCGAATGTCCGGCAGCACCGCGAAGTATTGCCAGATCTCTTTGTCGAGGCCCGAGCGGCGGATCTCGTCGCGCACCACGAAGTCTGCGTCTTGGAGGATCTCCAGCTTTTCTTTCGTGATGTCACCGATGATGCGGATCGCAAGACCCGGACCCGGGAACGGTTGACGCCACACGATCTCGTCTTTGATGCCGAGCTCCGTGCCGGCCGCGCGCACTTCGTCCTTGAACAGCGTGTTCAGCGGCTCGACCAGTTGGAACTGCATGTCCTCCGGCAGCCCGCCGACGTTGTGGTGGGACTTGATCGTCGCCGCCGTCGCCGTGCCGGACTCGATGATGTCGGTGTACAGCGTGCCTTGCGCGAGGAAATCAAAGTGACCCAGCGACTTCGACTCTTCTTCGAACACGCGGATAAACTCTTCGCCGATGATCTTGCGTTTGCGCTCCGGATCGGTCACGCCTTCGAGACGGCCGAGGAAGCGGTCGCGCACGTCGACTTTGACCACGTTCATTTTAAACTCGCCGGCAAACATCTCCATGACTTGCTCCGCTTCGTTTTTGCGCAGCAGCCCGTGGTCGACGAACATGCAGGTCAGGTTGTCCCCGATCGCCCGGTGCACCAGCACCGCCGCAACGGACGAATCCACGCCGCCGGATAGCGCGCAGAGCACTTTCTTGTCGCCGACCTGCTCTTTGATCTTCGCAATCGCGTCTTCCACAAAGTTGGCAGACGTCCAGGTGCCTTCGCACTCGCACACGTCGTACAGGAAGCGGCGCAGTTGCTCCTGGCCGTAGAGGGAGTGATTGACTTCCGGGTGGTACTGCACCGCGTAAAACTTGCGGCTCGCATCGCTCATCGCCGCCACCGGGCAGGTCTCCGTCGAAGCGTTGACCGTAAATCCGGCCGGCACCGCCACCACTTTGTCGGTGTGGCTCATCCACACCTGCTGGGAAACCGGTTGCTCGCGGAACATCGGCGAATCGCCGGTCACATCGATCATCGCTTTGCCGTACTCACGGATGTCGGCCCGCTCGACTTTTGCTTCAAAATGATCGGCCATCAATTGCATCCCGTAGCAGATCCCAAAGATCGGCAGCCCCATCTCAAACACGGCCGGGTCGACCTTCGGCGCCCCTTCGCCATAGACGCTGTTCGGGCCGCCGGAGAAGATGATGCCTTTCAAATTAGGATACTTCTCTTTCAATTCCGCTGCCGTGGTCTTCGGCGACAACAGTTCAGCATATACGTTTAATTCCCGGATGCGGCGGGTGATCAATTGGTTGTATTGACCGCCAAAATCGAGAACGATGACAATTTCACGGTTTTCCATTCTCTTCATTCCTTCCAAACTGGAGTAAAAACGGAGTCAAACAAAAAACACCCCGTCTTCCATGCATGCCTTAGTATGGGAAATCCCTACCAAGGACATACGAGGAAAACAGGGTGCACCGATTCCGCACAGTGTCGACCTCGTAGTCGGCCCTTTACGGCGGCCGGTAGAAACTGCCGGGCCCTATCCCCGACAATATACGAGCGCTTGCTTCGACACCATTCTACTGTAAAACACGAACATTCGTCAACGATAAATCTGGCATCGTTCGTCGTTAACGTTTTTGACGACCTGCTTTGCGAATGATCCGCGTCCAAAGGTCGCGGATTTGCCCCTTCTCTTTGTCCGATACGGAGCGTTCTTTGCCGTAGAACACCCGCTCGAAGATCTTCGCCAGCGAGACCATCTCCCGGCCCCGCAGCGACGGGTCTGCCGAGAGGCTGACCGCGTACTCGCGCAACGTCATGTCGGCCTGCCGCTTGTACCCGAGCTTGCCGAGCACATAGAGCAGGCGGCGCAGCGCGTGGTCGGCCACTTCGCCGTCGGAGCGGTAGGCCCGTCGCAGATACCACGCGGTGACCAGTTGACGGCGGAAGAAGAACGCCAACAAGAGCGCGATCCCGGCGATCCACAGCGACCCTTTGCCGAGCGCTTTCCAATCGATCTCAAACGAGGACGCGGTTGTGGTCGCCGTTTCGTTTTCCAGATCTTTCTCCTGCTTCGGCGCCTCCTCTGTCGGGACGGGCAGCGGCACAGACGTCTCTTCATCCGGCTTGAACAAATGCGGCATCGAGAACGTCGACGTCGGTTCGAACGCCACCCAGCCGATCTCTTCAAAGTAAATCTCCGGCCAGGAGTGCGCGTTGCGATTTTTCACGACGTAGAGATACTCGCCTTCCTTCTCACCGCGGTACGTCAGATCGACGTCGCCTTTGGTGAAGCCTTTCACCCAACGGGCCGGCAGCCCGACCGAGCGCGCCATCACGACCATCGACGACGAGAAGTGGTCGCAGTAGCCGCGCAACGAATCAAACAGGAACTGATCGACAAAGTCTTGCTCTTCGTCCGGCACCGGCACGTCCTTGGTCTCATAGGAGTAGGTGTTGCGCAGGTACGTTTCGATCGCCTCCGCCCGTTGATACGGCGTCTTGGCATCGGCGGTGATCTCCCGCGCCAGATCTTTGACCCGCTGCGGCAACGTCACCGGCAGCGACAGATACGGACGGGTCATCGGGTTTGGCGACGGCACGTTCGCGCCGTTGTATTTCTTTTCATCAAAATACGGAATCAGCGAGGACACGCGGTAGCTGTCCCCTTCGTTCAAGGAGTTGAGCGACAGCCGGCTGTCGAGATCGCTGTACAACAGCGTCGTCTGCGCCGGATTGATCAGCTCGACCCCGGTCATCCGATACTGGTTAAATACGACCGGCACCATATCGGACTTGAACTGATACTCCTGCACGACTTGCTCGCCTTCCATCACGACCGGCTCCATGCGTTGCAGGTGCCGCATGTCTCGCAGGTCGCTCACGACCTCGCCGACGGAAGAAGACAGCCAGCCTTTGCCGGTGTACGTGGTTTTGGCCTCGCCGCGGTAGTACTGCTCGACGCTGGTCTTGACGGTGAACACGACTTGTTCATCCATCTGGAACGGCCCGCCGAGCCTCGTGTCGTCGTTGCCGTAGCCGATTTTTTGCACCGTCGCGCCCGATCCCTTTTTCGACTGAAGGAACGCGACCGGGTCCGGCCAGTTGGGCTCTTTGATCTTCGGCGCGGCCGAGGACGTCCCGACGACGATCACAGACAGCACCAGCGTCCAGACCAGCCACTCGGTCGGCCAGCCACTCATCCGGCGCGGCATGCGGGCGATGCGCTCGATGGCCGGCAACTGCATGAACGAGAGGATCAACAGGCCGAGGAACAGGAACAGCACGATGTTCCACTTGGCATCTTTGACAAAAAACGAATCCAGCACGCCAAGCCCGATCGAACCGATCAACAGAAACACAAACATCCACATCCGGGAGTTCAAGCTCTGGCGGAAAAACGTCTGGAACATCCACAACGTCAGGAAGAACACGGTCGTCCGCCCCGACTCAGGCAACAGATCGAGATCAGAGGAGAACGCCGCTCGGACCGTGTAATACAGATCGCTCAACCAGTGCGTCATCCAGGTCATCTCAATAAAGGCATAGTGTTTGTAATACCCGCTGTACATAAAGAGGATCAGCACCAGCGCCTTCAGGAGCAAGCGGGGAATCCATCCGCCGACGATCAGGTCGCTGACGAACAGCAGCCCGATAAACGTCGTGAACAACGTCACGCTCGGAATGTTCGTCGCTTCCCCGAACGGCACCAGCAACTGGTGGAGCCACAGCGTGACCAGCGCAAACAGCACCGCGTCGCGCAAGAAACTGCCCGTGATCCATCTAGCTGTTCGAAGCATAAGCAGCCGGCCCCCTTACTGCGTCTTCCAGATCATTTTCCTCATGGAGGAGATACGTGTGCACCCCGAGCGTCGACAGTTTGCCGATGCGCGCATGATCGGTCTCGTCCACCGTACGGCCACCGACGACGTAAAACAACTCCGCCTTGACCTTGCGATATTCGAGGAAGCCGATCAGTTTGACGATCTCGTCATCGAGCACCGGCGTGACCAGCACCACCGTGCTTCCTCGCTGCAAGTAGTTGACCTCGCGCAGGATCGCGTCGCGAAACTCCGAGTCGCCGTCCGGCTGCACCACCGCCAGATGCTCGATGATGCGGAAATAATGTTCTTCGTTGCGACTCTGCGGGATCGTCATCCGGTCGCGGCCGTAGGAGACGAGCCCGGCAGAAAATTTCCGTTGCAGCGCGTATTTGGACAGGGACGCGCACGTCGTCACCGCCAGCTCAAACAATTGCTGGCTCGCCCCCATATAGTCGCGGGCGGTGCGGTTCAGGAAAAACATCATGTCGTTGGTGACGTGCAACTCGAACTCTTTCGTCTTCAGCGAACCGGTGCGGGCAGACGCCCGCCAGTGAATGCGCGACAGACGATCTCCCGGTGCATAGTCGCGCACGCCGATGACGTTGGCCGAGTCTTCGGTCATCCGGTTTTGTGCATAGGAGTTGCCCGTGTTGAATTTGTGCACCGAATGCCAGTATTTGATCGGCATCACGCGCGGATACACCGTCACCTCATCGCTTCGGCGGTGCACCGCCTCTTTGCGGTACAGGCCGAACACATCCCCGGTGACCAGGTGTGTGTCGCCGATGGTGTATTTGCCGCGCGGCATGTTTTGCAGGTGATACGTCACCCGCAGTTTGCGGTCAAAGCCGGGGAAATGCAGTTCGCGGTTCGAGCCGCTCTGCAGCAAGAGGCGGGTCGGCAGCGAGTCTTCCACCACCACCCACGGCAGAGGAAATTTTCCCTGCACCTCCACCAGCACATCGACCTCCAGCGTCTGCCCGGCCGTCAGCCGGTGCGAGGAGAGTCGGCGGGTGGAGGTCGAACTGCGCAGCGCGTACCGCTCGGTCAGCCATTCGTACAGGGCGATCAAGAACGTGGCGTAAAAAAGAAACCACGCGGCGAACCCGCCCTGAAAGTTCCCGTACGAGAAAGCGACGAGCACGAGCGCCGCCCAGAGCATGATCCGTCCAAAGCGTTTCATCGGGACCCCACCCCTTACTTCGCCCGTTCGCGGATGACCGGAACCGGGATCGCCTTGAGGATGTCCTGAAGGATCTGCTCCGTCGTCTGACCGTTCAGGCGGGCTTCGCTTTTCAAAATGATGCGGTGCGTCAGCGTCGTCGGCACCAGTTCCTTCACATCATCCGGTACCACATAATCGCGGCCGAGGATGTAGGCCAGCGCCTGTGCCGCCCGGAAGAGAGCCAGCGAGCCGCGCGGCGATGCACCGAGATAGACCGCTTGATGGTTGCGGGTCTCCGTGGCGATCTTGACGATGTACTCGCGGATGCTCTCTTCCACATAGACTTCGCGCGCCTGTTTCTGCATCGTCTGAAGCATTTCAAGGTCGGTCACTTGATCGATCGTCTCAATCGGATGCTGGAGTTGCTGACGGGCGAGCATCGCGATCTCATCTTCCTGATTCGGATAGCCCAGGTTCATTTTCAGCAGGAAGCGGTCGAGTTGAGCTTCCGGCAGCGGGAACGTGCCTTCGTACTCAATCGGGTTTTGCGTCGCCATGACGAGGAACGGGGACGGCAGTTTGTAGGTCGTGCCGTCGACGGTGATGTTGCCCTCCTCCATCGCTTCGAGCAGCGCCGACTGCGTTTTGGGCGACGTGCGGTTGATCTCGTCGGCCAGCACCACGTTGGCGAGGATCGGACCCGGGCGGAATTCAAACTCGGTCGTCTTTTGATTGTAGATCGACACGCCGGTTACGTCGGACGGGAGCAGGTCGGGAGTGAACTGAATGCGCTTGAACGAGCAGCCGAGCGACTTGGAGATCGCGCGCACCAGCATCGTTTTGCCGACGCCCGGCACGTCCTCCAGCAACACATGGCCGCCGCAGAGCAACGCGACCAGGCACAGTTGCACCGCTTTCGATTTGCCGACGATCACGCGTTCTACATTATTTACAACTTCCACCAACACATCGCGGGGATTATCAAATTCACGATTCACAAGATCACGATCTTGAGTCAACATCATCCAGCCTCCAATTCGGTCGTCCTCATAAGTATTCCAAACATTCTATACTTCTCCAGCCTAGAGAAGAAGACCTGCCTTATCAGGGAAAGAATCCCATTTTGTGGTGATTGAAGTAGACATAACACTGCGAATTCTCTTTTCAGCATACCAAATCCTATGCCCACTTTCCCTCTACAAGTATTGGAACCCGCCAATGGGAAATTGATTACATGAGAAAGCTGAATATTTAGACGAATGTTTCGGCCACATCGTCTGGTCTGTCAACTCACGCAACAACGCACGCTTATCTATCGCGGCATTCAATGCCACGTCCATTTTGTATCACCTCGTAAAAGTAGACGATGGAGGGAGAGAAAGTGTTTGACTGCCACTGCCTCCAAAATAAAAAAACTCCTTCGCATGGTGGGAAATGAAAGGACCTGAGCCGGTGGAACACCGGACTCAGGTCTATGCTTCACTTTGCAGGTTGCGGCCTCTGCAACGAAAGCAACACAACCGTCAGGAGAATAAAACCGGCCCCTCCCATTTCAAACAGCCCCATCGGGCTTTGCAACCACATGACCGAGGCACAAACAGCGACCAGCGGCTCGATGCTGGACAGCAAACTCGCTTCTGTCGCGCTGATAAACCGCAGGCTGTCGATATATAAGAAGAACGGTACCAGCGTTCCCAGCAGGATCACGAAGCACAGGGAGAATACAGAAGGCAAGGTCCATATGATCTGCTCGGTCATCGTCCAAGGCCGGGTGATGACCGCAAGCAGCAGACTGCCGATCAGCATCCCCCACCCGATCACCGCACTGGAGCCCCACGTTTCCAACATCCGCTTCGGTTGAATGCTGTTAAAGGCAATGCAAACAGCCGTCAACAATCCCCAGAACACAGCAGCTGCTGAGATCGACAGCCGATTCATCGATCCGTTTGTCACCAGCAGATAGACACCCAAGCAAGCAAACAGCAACGCGATGATTTCACGCCCCGAAGGAATCTTTCGAACTCGAAACGCAAGGTAGATCATGACCACCATCGGACCGAGCGACTGCAGCAGGGTGGCCGTCGCAGCATTGCCGGCATAAATGCTGGCGAAGAAAGTATATTGCGCGCCCAGCATACCAACGGCTGAAAACAGCAACAGGGACTGCCGGCTCTCGTTTTGTTTCCAGATATGTAAAACACTCTGTCCCGCTCTGAACTGTGCGATCAACAAAAATAGCAAACCTGAGACAAACATCCGAGCAGACACCAACCACTCCGTGGCAAATCCATACTGATGAAACATCGTCTGCGCCACCACCCCGGAGATCCCCCACAGCGAAGCGCCTGTAATCGCCATCACATAGCCCTTGTACCGTACCGACATGATCCTTCTCCTCCCTGAAGTCACAACCTTTCAAATCATACCATAACAGGTGCACGATACGTAAAAAAGGCTCGCATCCATGCGAACCTTTACTTAACTTATTTATTTGCATTCCCGTTTACTTCCTCATCCCTCTCGCTTCCGCCAGCTCGGTGTAGTACTTTGCTTCATCCAGTACGAAGCCGGTGAACGTCTGCGCGTCCTGATAGCTGACTTCCATGTGCAGGGTCTTCATTTTTTCCAAAAACGCCGGGTCCTTGACCATTTTTTGCAAGGTGCTCTCCCACTTCTTCACCACTGCATCCGGCGCACCTTTGGGGACGGTCAGCCCCGTCCACCATTTTACGTTGACGCCTTCGATCCCGAGCTCTTTCAGTGTCGGCACGTTCGGCAGATACGGGCTGCGCTCCTCCGCTTGCACACCGAGGATCTTCACTTTACCCGCCGAAGCCAGCGGGTACACCTCCGCCACCGTGTGCACGGCAAGCGTCGCGTGGCCGCCTGCCACTTTCGGCAGCGAGTCGGCCGCGCCGGTGGTGGCGACCATCCGGGTCTTGCTGAAATCGACGCCGACCGCACTCAGCCAGTCGGCCACGCCAAACGCCGACGTGCCTGCCGGTCCCACGCTGGTCCACGTCAACTGATCCGGATGCGCCTTCACCCACTCGGTGAACTCCTTCATGTCCTTCCACGGTGCATCCGCCTTCACCGCAAACGCGATCGGATCGAGCACGATCCGCGACGTCAACTGCCGGTCCTCCAGCGTGACCGGCGGTTGTTTCATGCCGCTGACCAGCATCGAAGTGCTCGACACATTGTCTGCCAGCACCGTATAACCGTCCTTCTTCGCCTGCTTCAGCGCATACTCCGCCCCGACAGCCCCGCCGCCGCCCGTCTTGTTCACGACGTTGACGGGGACGCCCCACTCCTTGCTCGCGTACTCGCTCACCGCCCGCGCCACAAGGTCCACACCTCCGCCCGGGGCAAACGGGACGACGTATTCGATCCCCTTCGTCGGGTATCCGTCCCCGTTCCCGCCCCCGGCACCTCCGTCAAACGAACAGCCTGCCGCGATCAACGGGACGAGCAACAGCGCTGCGAGCCCGGCACGAACCGCATCTCTCTTCATCGCGCATCCCCTGCCTTTCCTAGTGTTCGTGCAGATCAACGTCTTCCCCGACCTCCTGCACCACGCGCCGCTCCGTGCGCCGTTTCAGACGCCATGCAAAGAACAGCAACAGGACCGACAGAATCATCAACGTCAGCGAGATCGGCCGCTGGAAGAAAATCCACGGACTACCTGCCGACATCGCCATCGATTGGATCAGCGATTGCTCCAGCAAGGGGCCGAGGATGAAGCACAGCACAAACGGGATGACCGGCCAGCGAAATTTGTGAAACAGCCAGCCCAGCCCGCCAAACACCACCGCCACCGTCACATCGAACAGCGAGGCCCGCACCGAATACGCCCCGATCACGCTGAGCAACAAGATGATCGGAGCCAGAATGCCGTAGGGCACCTGCGTCAGTTTCGCCCACATCCGCACCAAGGGCAGATTGAGCACGAGCAGCATCGCATTACCGATGAACATCGACGCGATCACCGTCCACACAAACTCCCCGTGCTGGGCAAACAGCGTCGGCCCCGGTGCGAGTCCGTAGATCATCAAGCCCCCGAGCAAGATCGCCAGCGGCGGCGAGGCCGGGATGCCAAGGGCGAGCAGCGGGATAAATCCGGCCGAAGACGTGGCGTTGTTGGCCGACTCCGGGGCGGCCACCCCTTCGATGGCGCCTTGACCAAATTTCTCCGGATGCTTGGAGACCCTTTTTTCCAAGTCATACGACAGAAACGTGCTCACCGCAGGAGAACAGCCGGGCAACAGGCCCATGAAAAATCCCAGCACCCCGCCGCGCAGCATCGGTTTGAAACTTTGCTTGAGATCGGCACGCGACGGGTAGACGCTCTTGATCTTCGCCGAGACGATCGCCGTTTTTTTCTCCTCCAGACCTTTCAATACTTCCGTGATCGCAAACAGACCGATGATCAGCGACACCAGCTCAAATCCGCCCGTCCACGCCGAGTTGTCAACATTCATTCGGGGCATCCCCGACGACGGTCCGATCCCGACGAGCGACAGCAGATAGCCGAACACGCCCATCGTCAACGCTTTGAGCAACGAACTCCCCGCCAGATTGACGATCACCGTCAACGCCATCACCATCAGGGCAAAATACTCAGGCGGACCAAACTTGATCGCCTGATCTGCCAGAAACGGCGCAAACAGCACCAGCCCGACGACCGCCAGCGACCCGGCGACAAACGAGCCGACCGCCGCCACCCCGAGCGCCGCTCCGCCGCGTCCTTGCCGGGCCAGCGGGTAGCCGTCCAGACAGGTCGGCACCGACGACACCTCGCCCGGTATGTTCAGCAAAATCGCCGTCGTCGACCCGCCGTACATCGCACCATAGTAGATCCCGGCCAGCATGATGATCCCCTGCGTCGGCGGCAGGACGGTCGTCAGCGGCAACAGGATCGCAATCGCCGACGTCGGCCCGAGGCCGGGCAGGACGCCGACCAGCGTCCCGACCAACGCCCCGAGAGCGACGACGAGCAGATTGGGCCACGTCAACGCTTCCGCAAATCCCGAGAGGAGCAATCCCAACGTTTCCACCGCTCTCCCCTCCTCCTCGATCTCCCCTTCAACCTCCAGGCAACGACAGGCCGAGCCACAGCAGAAACACCACATACAACACCGCCGTCGTCAGCGCACCGGCAGCCAAACAGATAAGAATACGATAAGAGCCAAACCAGCGGTACAACAGCACCGAGATCAAAAATGTGCTGACGGGATACCCGAGCACTGGCAACAGCAGTCGGTACGCGAGCAACGATCCGAGCGTGAGCACCAGCGCCCGCAGCGTTTGCCGCTCCGGCCAATCGACCTCACCGCCGCCCGGCTGGCGAACGAAGATCAGCAGCACGCCAAAGACGATCAAAAGGCCGCCGAGCACGGCAAACAGCAGATGATCGCCGACCACTGTGCCCAGTCGGTACGGATAGAGCCGCACCGCCTCGCGGATCGCCGTGATCCCGACCAAGATCGCCAGCACGCCGCCGACCTGATCGGCGCGCACGCGTTTTAGGTCCATCCGATCACCTCCCACTTTCAGGCTGGGTGCAGGATCATGCAGGCTCATGCACAGACTGTATTCAGACGCTCTCGTCCGCTTTCCCCTTTCCCCAAAAGAAAAAACCGACCCCCGTTTTCCGGGAATCGGTTTGACGCGTCACACGATATTTATTGAAGGTACCCCATCGGGTTCACATACGCTCCTGCGCTGTTTGTGATCGACAAATGCAGGTGCGGACCCGTCGAACGGCCGTCGTTGCCGACCGCGCCGATCACCTGTCCGCGCTGGACCTGCTGGCCGACGGAGACGTTGACCCCGTTGGCGTACATGTGGCCGTAGATCGAACTCATCGAGTTGCCGTGCGCGATGATGATCCAGTGCCCGTACCCGGACGCAGGTCCCGCCGCCACGACCGTGCCGCTCTCGATGGCGACGATCGGCGTGCCGACCGGCGCCGTGATGTCGATGCCCTTGTGGAACTCGCCCCAGCGTGGGCCGAACGGCGAGGAGACGTTGTGCGACGCCGGCACCGGCCAGGCAAACACGCCGCCACCCGACGACTGGATGATTTGCGGCTCGCTGGAGGACTGTGCCGCTTGGAAACTTGCAAACAGTTGCTGCGCCTCTTGCTCCGCCGCCGCGATGTCCGCTTCCTTGGTCTGCAACTTTTGAGCGAGCACCTCATACTCGCCCGCCATCTCTTTTTCCAGAGCGAGCAGTTGCTCTTGTTTGGCTTGGCGGCCTGCCTGCTCCGCTTTCAACTGCTCTTGGTCGCGCTTGAGCTTCTCTTGGTTGGCTTTCAACTCGTCGACGAGCTTTTTGTCTTGGTCGACGATCATCGTCAGCAGCGAGAACCGCTCCACAAAGTCGCTGAACGACGTCGCGTCAAACAGCACTTCCCACAGCGACACATCGCCGCCTTCGTACATCACTTTCACGCGGTCTTTTAGTTTCTCTTTTTGTTCCGCGATCTTGATCTCCGTATCGGCTATCTCTTTTTCGAGGGCGGTACTCTTTTGCATCGCCTCGTTGATTTGTGATTCCAATGCTTGGATCTGATTCAGCATCTCTTGATGCTCTTTGTCCAAATCGGCGATCTGACCGCGCAGATCGGCCGCCTCTTGGCGATCTTGGTCCAAACGATCGGCACCGTTCGCCAGTGCATCCGAAGGAACCACGGTCGTGAAGAGCAAGCCCGCCAAGATGCCCGAGTACAATTTCTGTTTCCCCGATAACAAGGCCTTTCACACCTCTCCGTAAATTCCCATACCCCATCTGTCGAACATTGTCGATTTAAAATTCTACCGTCCAATAGGTTCGCGAACAAGAGGGAGGTTCCTGCCAATCAGACAAGCTTGTAACCAAATCGACAAGAAATTGGCGGGTCTAGGAAGAATTTTTAGGGAATTTGACGAAAAAAAGAGCCCGGCATCCCCAAAAGGAACCGAGCCTATTTGTATTCACGACTTCACACACTCATACATGGACTCCAACACGGCCACCCCTTGCTCCTCCGCCGCCTTCGCCTCCGCGAGCAGGGTGATCGCCTTCTCCCGCACATCCACCGTGATCTCATCTTGCGCCGCCGGGAAGGGGAACAGCGCCTCGATCCCGAGCCACGCCGCCGACACCCGCGCATAATGCGCCGCCGCGAGAGCCGCGAGCTGCTGGAACTGGTAGTGATGCGGCTGCAGCGTGCGGAAATGGCGATAGGGTCGGCTGAGCCGCGTCAAAAACTCCGCCGCAGATTTGCGCGCCTCCCCGACCACCGCCGCCGTGTATGCGCTCCCGAACGGATGCGCCGCCCCTTGCAGCAGCGCATCGGCAAACACGTCATACGCCGCCAGCCCGACGGCATAGCCTGGCAACGCCGCTCTCTCCTCGCCGCGCGCATGCCGGATCGCCATCTCCAGCGCGAGCCGCAACGTCTCGCGGTAGTTGCGCAGTTTCAGCTCCGTCTGCGGAGAGATCGGCACGAGGTCCACCGTGCGATGCGCCTCTTCCGTGCGTTTGCCAAGAGCGAGCACGAACAGCTCCGGATACTGCCCCCGGCCGAGTTGGTCGTACGCCAACTCCTTCCCCGGCGCGGACACATCCCAGCCATGAAACACCTGCCGCTCATCGTCATATCCGTAAATCAGACCAAACCCTGCACTGTCAAGATTCCACGCGATCACCGGCACTCCGTCGTCAATCGAATCCTGCACGAGCGCGAGACCTTCAGCGAGATCTTCGGGCGTCGGCTCGGTCATCCTCGTCCCGGTACTCACCGCCTTGCCGCTGAACCCGAGCGCCTTCAGCCCCTGCACGGCCACGCTCTTCCAATCAAATGCCGTCGGCCCGGCCGGACTCATCTCCGGCCCGGCTTGGAACCGGAACGCGTGAGAAGTGAGGCCCATCACTTCGGTGAGCGACAGGTCATCTTTTTCCGTATATCGCAACGCCGCGTGCATCATCAACGGCATGGCCGCGTAACTGCCTTCCTTCTGATATAAAAACGACGGTTCCTCCAACACCTTGCGACTCAAACAGCCCATCCCCTTCCGCTTCTCGATCTGGAATTTCAAATACACCCGATACCGCTCCTTCTGAACCTTTTGTTTCGCCCGGTGCAGTGCGGTGTAGACATTCCCGGTGGAGGTGGCATAGAGGTCGGCGATCTCCTGCGGGGTGAGCTGCCGGAAAAAGTACGCGATAAAAATCTCCCGCTCCCGCTTGGACAGGCACCCGATCAGATGCTGCAACACATCGAACACCTCACGCCGCTCCACCCGCTCCCCGGGGTCTTCCTCCCCTTCGCGCTTGGCAACAGACCGACGCAGGTGGAACAGAATACTGTCGAGATCCCGCGCATCCCACTCCGCCGCCGTCTCCTCAAAGCTGGAGAACGGCCGCTCTTTCCCATATACACCCCCGCGCCGCAACTTCATCAATGCCTGCCGCCGCACGATCTGCTGAAGCCAGGGGATAAAGCGTTTGCCGTCGACAAGGGTGCCAAGGTGCATAAATGCCCGAATTAACGCCTCCTGCACAATGTCGTCTGCCAGATGCGGATCGCGCACCATCGCCTGCGCCATACCAACTGCACGCGCCCGATGCCGCCGCACCAGTTCGCTAAAAGCGGATGGTTCGCCAGTGCGGGCGGCTTCGACTAATTCGTGATCTTCCATGCCACCTCTCACCTCCTTATTTTTTCGGGTCTACTCTCCAGATGCCGGGGGAGAGCTGAATCTTACATTGCCAAACGAAAAACCACCTGCAAAAGAACAGGTGGTCTTATATAGATCGCATCGGCTGCGTTCGATATCAACGAGTAACTTACGAGCCTCGTCACTTGCTTTTCTGCGATTTTCATTCAGCCCGTGTCTGAGCGATCCTGTTGGTTTATTATACCACTTCAAGGGCCGTCTTCTAACCGCACAAAAAAACCACTCCCCAAACTCGGGAGTGGTTTTCGCCTTTTGCAAGGCTTTTCTTACATCATGCCGCCCATACCGCCCATGCCGCCCATGTCCGGCATGCCGCCGCCAGCGCCCTTCGGCTCCGGCTTGTCAGCGATGACCGCTTCGGTGGTGAGGAACAGTGCTGCGACAGATGCCGCGTTTTGCAGAGCGGAACGAGTGACTTTCGCCGGGTCGACGATGCCCGCTTCCAGCATGTTGACCCATTGGCCGTTCGCTGCGTTGAAGCCGACGCCGACTTCTTCTTTCTTCAGACGCTCGACGATGACCGCGCCTTCGAGACCTGCGTTGGTCGCGATTTGGCGGATCGGAGCTTCGAGAGCAGCGCGAACGATGGACAGGCCGGTCGCTTCGTCGCCTTCGAGGGAGACTGCGTCGAGTGCGCGGATCACGTTGACCAGCGCGGTGCCGCCGCCCGGGACGATGCCTTCTTCAACCGCTGCACGGGTTGCGTTCAGGGCGTCTTCGATGCGGAGTTTCTTTTCTTTCAGTTCGGTCTCGGTCGCAGCGCCGACTTTGATGACCGCTACGCCGCCGGACAGTTTTGCCAGGCGCTCTTGCAGCTTCTCTTTGTCGAACTCGGAAGTGGTTTCTTCCAGTTGCGCTTTGATCTGGTTGACGCGAGCTTGGATCTCGTTTTTGTCGCCAAAGCCGTCGACGACGATGGTGTTCTCTTTGGAGACGCGGATCTGACGGGCACGGCCCAGTTGCTCGACGGTGGTCGATTTCAGGTCGAGGCCCAGCTCTTCGGTGATCACTTGACCGCCGGTCAGAGCTGCGATGTCAGCCAGCATCGCCTTGCGACGATCGCCAAAGCCCGGAGCTTTGACAGCGACTGCGGTGAAGGTGCCGCGCAGTTTGTTGACGATCAGGGTCGCTTGCGCTTCGCCTTCCACGTCTTCTGCGATCACGAGCAGCGGACGGCCGGATTGGACGACGCGCTCGAGCACCGGCAGGATCTCTTGGATGTTGCCGATCTTCTTGTCGGTGATCAGGATGTACGGCTCGTCGAGAACCGCTTCCATTTTATCCGGGTCGGTGACCATGTACGGGGAGATGTAGCCGCGGTCGAACTGCATGCCTTCAACCACTTCGACTTCGGTTTGGAAGCCGCGGGATTCTTCGACGGTGATGACGCCGTCTTTGCCGACTTTCTCCATCGCTTCGGCGATTTGTGCGCCGATTTCTTCGTCGCCAGCGGAGATCGAAGCTACGTTTGCAATCGACTCTTTGCCGGAGATCGGGGTGGAGATGCGCTCGATCTCAGCAACAGCCGCACGGGTTGCTTTCTCGATGCCACGGCGCAGGCCGATCGGGTTTGCGCCTGCGGTGACGTTTTTCAGGCCTTCGCGGATCAGCGCTTGAGCCAGAACGGTCGCGGTGGTGGTGCCATCGCCCGCTACGTCGTTCGTTTTGGTCGCGACTTCTTTGACCAGCTGCGCGCCCATGTTTTCAAACGCGTCTTCCAGCTCGATCTCTTTCGCGATGGTCACGCCGTCGTTGGTGATCAACGGGGAGCCGAATTTCTTTTCGAGCACCACGTTGCGACCGCGCGGGCCGAGGGTTACCTTTACTGCATCAGCCAATACGTCCACACCGCGCAGCATCGCGCGGCGAGCATCTTCTTGGAAACGAATCTCTTTTGCCATGTTCGTACAACCTCCTGTATGTGTCGGTTTTACGGATATTTACAACTCTTCAAAACAAGTCTTCTATGTGTGAGGGATCTTACTTCTCGACGATTGCGAGAATGTCGGACTCACGCAGGATCAGGTATTCCACACCTTCGTATTTCACTTCGGTGCCTGCGTATTTGGAGTAGATCACGCGGTCGCCCGCTGCTACGTCCAGAGCGACGATCTTGTCGCCAACCAGCTTGCCGGTGCCTACTGCTACGATTTCGCCCTCTTGCGGCTTTTCTTTCGCAGTATCCGGCAGGAACAGACCAGACGCTGTTTTTTCTTCACGTTCCACAACTTTGAGGACCACACGGTCACCAATCGGCTTGATCATGCAAAAACCCTCCTTGAATGTCGGTTTTTGTTAGCACTCAGCAACCCCGAGTGCTAATTCCAATTCTTATGATAATCGTTTGAAAACCCCTTTTCAAGAGCGGTGGTGCCATTTTCTTTGGCGATTTTGTAAAAATTCTCGCCCTAAAATCACGATCATCTCCTGCAGTCTCACATTTTCAGCGGTTTTCAAAGGATTTCCCGTGATTCCACCCAAGGAATCAGGTTGTCCAACACTCTTCCCTACTATACGCGGGGGTGATAGAAAAAAGCCCTGTTTCTTTTCGAACAGGACTTTTTCTATCTGAAGTTCACTTTCACCTGATATCCAAACTCCCGATACAGACTCCGCAGCACATTCTCCGCGTTTCGCTCCGCCGTTTCGAGCAGCCCGGAGGCGGACGCTTCCTTGCGAAGCCGTTCGATGACGCCGTGCTGCGCGAGGATGTCGATGCTCTCCTGCGCGTTCAACGAGGAGCGCAACAGCCCGTCGCTGGTGAACAATTTGACCTGCTCCATCTGGATCGATTCCTGCAGAAACGCCGCGTGCGGCAGGGTGATCTGGATCGTCTTGGTCCCGTGGTCGATGAGCAGATCGTCCTCGCCGACCTGTTGCAGATCGACGCCGGCCAGCATTTTCGCCGGGATCAGCATCAGATAGTGCCGCTTCGTGCCTGGCAGATCAATCGGAATCTCCATCCCGAGCAGTTTGTTGTCCTGTCCCTCCACCGTCGTCGTCACATACGCTTCGGCCGTCGCGAGCTGCGCGATGTCCTTGACGCCGGTGATAAACGTCGCCGCAGTCGGTCGCGCAAAGTAGGCCTGATACGTCGACCAGCCCCCAAATGAGAGCGAAGCCGCCACCAGCACCGTCACGAACAGCCGCGTGCGAAACGTGCGCCAACGTGTGTCAAGGGCCGAACTTTTGGTCAACTTCTCCTTGGCCATGCCCTCGCCTTGCAAAGCATTCTGGCCTTGCAGACCTTGCAGACCTTGCAGACCTTGCTCGCCTTGACGACCTTGCTCTCCTTGCAGGCCTTGCGCCCCTCGCGTTCCTTGCCCGCCTTCGAACATCGGCAGCGTCCGCGAGTCCAACGCCATCGTCGCCGACGTTTCCTCTTGTGCCTCTCGCATTTGTCGGATCACTTCTTCCCGTTCCGTCTTCATGCGGCATCCCTTCCTTACATCCATATCTTGTGAAACGAATTTTCATGTCTAGTTACCATAATTCTATCACGATCCCGACACTTGTACAGAAAAATCGTCAGTCATCGACGGTTTCCTTCGTTTCCAGTAAAATATAGGTGGGGTATACCGTATGGGGTGGTGAAAGCAATGATCGAGAGTGTAATTCGTAAATACCAAGAATTAAAAACACATCCCGACACCATGAACAAACTCACCGACAACAAGCGCCTGTTCCTGGCGACGATGATCGCCGGCATGAGCCCGGAACAGGAGAAGAGATATTGGGAGACGGCGGCCGAGATCGACCGCACCGCCTCCTCCGATTCGGAGCTGAAGCGGATGCGTCACATCGCCGCTGCGTTTTTGACGCGCGGCCGCTACTCTCCGAACCAAACGATCGGCATCTATCAGGAAGTGGAGCAGACGGTCAAGGAACACCGCCTCTCCCGCTTCCTGTCCTCGACGCAGGTGGTGATCACCGTGCTCCTCACCTTGCAACAGATGTCGTCCGACACCGGGATCGATCCCGACGACCGCGTGACCAGGCTGCTCGCTGTCTACCGCGAGTGGCGCAAACGGCATCGCTTCCTCACCTCCGGCCGCCTGCTGCCGTTGATGACGATCGCCGTCGGCCTCCATCCGAACAAGCGTCCCGCCGATCTGGTCGACGATGTCGAAAACGGCTACCGGCAGCTCGTCGGGCTCGGCATGCCGAAAACGGAAGACACCGTCCGCTTTGCCTGGGCCCTGCTGTGGAGCCGCCGCGAACCGGTCGAGGTGCAGCGGCTGCATGGATTGTGGCTTCAATCATTTAAAGAAAACAAATTCCTGAAAAGCGGCGTGATCAAACAAGCCCAGACCTTGAGCTTGCTCGGCATCGAGCCGGACCACGCCCTCGACGTGATCCTCTACCGCTTCCACCTGCTCAACCGCGACTCGCAGTTTCGCTGGCACTCACGGTATGCGTTGCTCCATCCGGCGGTGCAGTCCTTCCTGCGCGACTACCGCAACGAGCAGCAACACAGCGAGTTGCAACTGACGCTCTACGCCGAAGCCTCCCAGTACCAAGGCCTCGAAACGTTCGACCTGATCCTGCTCGAAGGCGCGCTCGCCGGCATCTCCTCCTCCGGCTTTGACAGCAGCGACGGCAGTGACGGGGGCGGCGGAGAATAAACGCAAAAAAAGACGAGTCCCGAGGGGCTCGTCCTTTTTTATGTTGCGTATTATTCCTGCTCCTCCGCCGCATAGCGGGCTTCCGCTTCGGCGAGGGATTGTTGACGTTTCTTCCAGCTCCATTTGGCGATCAGGATCGACACCTCATAGAGCACGAACATCGGAGCCGCGACGGAGAGATGCGAGATAAAGTCGGGCGGCGAAATCATCGACGCGATGACGATGATGCCAAAGTACGCGTATTTGCGCACCTTGATCAGCGTCTGCGGCGTGAGGATGCCGATGCGGGTCAAGAACATCACCGCGACCGGCATTTCAAAGATAAAGCCGAACGGGATGACGATGTTCGACATAAAACCAAAGTAGTTCGCCGCCGTGTATTGCAACGTGAACGTCTGGCTCCCGAGTTGGTACAAAAACTTGTACAAGAGCGGGAAGACGAAATAGTACCCGAACAGGATACCAAACACGAACATCCCGAGCACAAGCGGCAAAAAGCGCAACGCCATCTGCGCCTCGCGCTCCTCCAGCGCCGGACGGATGAACGCCCAGATCTGGAACAGAAGCACCGGCAGGGTAAATCCGAGCGCTGTCAGCCCCGCGACGGTGAAATACACGCGCAACACTTCGCCCGGCCCCAGCGCGACCAATCGGTCCATCTTCATATCCGGGAACAGCCGGGTGGCGTCGCTCACGAGAAACTCGTAGATCGGCTGCACCCAGATGAAGGTGACAGCCAAGAACACGATAAAGACGACCAGCGTCCAGATGATCCGCTTGCGCAGTTCGGCGAGATGTGAGACTAAATGTTGATCTTGGGTCTGCTCGCTCAAAGGCTGCACTCCTCTCTGGCTCCGTGCAAATCTCGATTACTGTTTGTCAGCGGATGCCAGAGCGGGCTTTTCCTTCTTGTCTTCGTCGTCGTCAGCCAGACCTTTGGTCGCCGATTTGAATTCTTTCAACGTGCGGCCAAACGCGCGGCCGACCTCCGGCAGTTTGTTCGGACCAAATACGATCAGAGCGATGATCAAGATGAGGATCAAGCCCGGAAAACCGATATTGGACAGCATGTGTATTCCTCCCGATAGTCGATAGTCGATATACAAGGAACCGCTCAACGCTTGCCGAGCACCTGCTCCTTGATCAATTGAACGAATGAATCGATGTCTTCTCTATCATACACCTGCCGCCCATCGTCTGCAATTGAAGAGCCTTTACAATCGGCGGCGTACGCGAGAACGTTCGTGATTCGTTCAATTTTCTCGGGACCGAGCAGGACGATCTTGGGCAGATCGGACCTTTTCCAGCCTTCGACGAGGATCAGGTCCAGCCCGTGCTCGGGAGCGGACAGCAGATCGAGCCACGTCTCCAACTCCGGCTCCGGCTGTCCTTGCTCGCCGTAGAACATTCCCAGCACCGCCTTCGTACGGGAGGCGAGCAACGTCACAGCCGCTCCGGCCTCGCGATGTTGCTGCGAGTCGGTGCCGGGTCGGTCGTATTCGAAGTCGTGGCCGCCGTCGTGCTTGCACGTGCCGACGCGGCAGCCCTCCTGCTGGAAAGCGGCGACGAGGCGGGCGACCAGCGTGGTCTTGCCCGTATTTTTATAGCCGACCACCGCCACGGCGGGCACGCGGCTCATCGCGAGAACTCCGGCAACAGATACACGTCGACCAACTGCCCCTGTCCCGGTTCCTGATGGGCCGGGATGCGCACCAGTCCCTGCACGCCGAGCAGCGAGGTGAGGATGCCCGCCTTTTGCCCTTTGCCTGGCACCGATACGGTGACGACCCCGTCTTTGACCCCTACATACGCCCGCAAGAATCGGTCGAGGCCGATCGGACGTGCTTCGATCTGCGAGTCGAGCACCGCCCGAAGCGGCCGATGCAAAGGCTCGGGATCGCCCGCCAGCTTATTCAAGAGCGGGACGACGAGCAGCACGTAATTGACAAATGCCGCAGCCGGATTGCCCGACAGCCCGACCATCGGCGTCCCGCCGATCCCGGCAAACGTGACCGGCGTGCCCGGGCGGATCTTCACTTTCCAGAAATACAGTTCCCCGCCCGCCTGCACATACGCCTCGCGCATCAAGTCATAGTCGCCGACCGACACCCCGCCGGTGGTGAGCACGAGGTCGCACTCCTCGGCCGCCCGCCGCACGGTATCCGCCGTGCCGGCGAGATCGTCGCCGACCTGCCCGTACAGCACCGGCTCACAGCCGCTGTCCCGCACGAGCGCGGCCAGCATCGGTCCGTTGCTGTCGTAGATCTGGCCGGGATCGAGCGTCGATCCGAGCGGCCGCACCTCTTCGCCGGACACGAGGATCCCCACGCGGGGACGGCGGTAGACGGAGACGGTGCCTTCGCCGTTTGTCGCCAGCACCGCTGTCTCCGCTGCGCCGATGCGCACTCCCGGCGTGAGCAGCAACGTGCCCGCAGGCGCGTCCTCGCCTTGGACGGAGATCGCTTCGCCGCGCGGGACGGCGAGCATCACTTTGACCCGCCCGCCGTCCGCATCGCGCTCCGTGCCTTCCAATCGCACAACCGCATCGGCACCGACCGGGATCGGTGCTCCCGTCATGATCCGAACGGCCTGTCCGGGACCGACGACCCGCTCCGGGACGCGTCCCGCGCCGACCTCCTCGATCACATCCAGCCAGACCGGCGCATCGGGGGCCGCTCCCGCCACATCGTCTGCCAGCACCGCATACCCGTCCAACGCAGAACGGTCGAACGGCGGAAATGCCATCTTGCTTTGCACGGGCGACGCGAGCCGCCGACCGTACGCGTCGTGCAACGCCACCAGCTCCGTGCCAAGCGTTGTCGTCCGTGCCCCGATCTCCTCCCACGCTTCTTCCAGCGAGAGAAACAGCCTCATCTAGATCAGACCTCCATGACCGAGCTCCGCGATCTCGATCCGAGTCACTTTTTCCCCGGCCAACACGCGCGGCAGGAGCACGTCAAACGACGTGAACGGATCAAAGATCACGCAGCCCGGCAGCCCGAAGATCGGCATGCCCTCGCGATAGGCCAGCATCATCATCGAGCCTGGCAACATCGGGATGCCGTACGACACCACCTCATCCGCCACGCGGCGGATCGCCCCCGGCGTGCGGTCATCCGGGTCGACCGACATGCCGCCGGTGCAGATCACCATGTCCGCCCCCTGCGCTTGAAAATCGAGCACCGCGTTTTGAATGTCTTCCATCAGATCGCCGACGATCTTCTGCTCGATCACCTCCGAGCCGAAATGAGCCAGTTTCGCCCGCACGACCGGGCCAAATTTATCCTCGATCCGCCCTTTCAGCACTTCCGAGCCGGTGGTGACGATGCCGACGCGGAGCTTGCGAAACGGTTTCACGGTAAACACGTTACTTTCCCGGGAAATTTTTTCGACATCCGCGACTTTTTCTTCGGCGATCGTCAGCGGGATGGCACGCAGTCCCGCGATCTTGTCACCCGGCTCCAGGACGGTGTTGTTTTCCTTCGCCACGACGGCGATCTCGTCGATCATGTTGATGCGCAGCAGTCGCTCTTTGTCGATTTTTAACAGCCCTTGCACCGACGACTTCAGCACCACTTTGCCTTCGTGCGGCTCGTCGTACGTCATGTGTTCGCCCGCGAGCACGCCCGCCATGCGCAGAGCCGCGTCGTTTTCGTGCAGTTCGCCCTCTTCCAACTCCAGCACGTAGATGTGCTCTTTGCCGATGTTGAGCAGGCCTGGAATGTCTGCCTCGGTGATCACATGACCTTTCGTAAACGCGCGACCTTTAAATTCCCCCGGCACGATCCTCGTCAGATCATGCGCGAGCCGCATGCCAATCGCTTCTTCCACCCGGACTTCCTTTTTCATCTTCTCTGGCCTCCTCTGTCTGGTGATTGCCTCTTACTGCCTCTTACTGGATCATCGGCAGTTCTTCCGGCCCTTTTGCCGGAAATTCGACCATCATCTCTTCGCGGTCTTCCGTGATGTAAAACCGGCAACCGACCTTCTCCTGCATCCAGACCAGACCGTCACGCGGCACGTCAAAGCCGTCGCAGTAGATCTGGTGGTCGTCGAGGATCGACTCCGGGTCGTCTTTTTTCAAATAGATCTTGAACTGCTTTTCGGTCATCGCGTCTTCGAGGATGTAAAAGACAAAGAGGTCCGCGTGCTCCTCCAGCGCGTGCTTGGCATACTCGCCAAACGTGCGGACATAGTCCGCGCTCGGGTCTTCCACCGGGATCGCGTACTCCTGCCCGTTTTCGGTCACCGCCGCGAATTGCTCGATAAACGCCTCGCGACCTGCCGCGTCATCCGCCCGCTCCGCGCCGATTCGCACGCGAAACTCCCATTCAAACGCAGCCGCCGCTTTGCGGTCGCCGCCATAACCCAGTGCCAACAGATAGGGTTCCATCTATCAAAAACCTTCTTTCTTCCATAGAATGCACGCCTCGCGATAGTCATCCGGCGTGTTCACATTTGCAAAGGGCGACGGGGCATGTCGTTCCCACTCGGTCGCCTCCACATACTTCGTCCGCACGGCCTCTAAAAAACGGCGCATGCGGTTTTCTTCGTTTTGCAAAAGCGCCGCTGCGATCTCCCGTACGTCCGCCCGGTACACCGCGCAGACCGGGTGGATCTTGTCCGAGAGACGCGGCACCGCTGCCTGCACCTTTGCGTCGAGCATCAGTTCCCGCTCCAGATCCTGCAACACCTCACCGCGCAAAAACGGCAGGTCGCAGCCGACCAGACAGACCGCCTCTTCCTCACGCAGAGCGGGAAACCCCGCGCTCAAACCCGCGTGCAGCCCCGCCAACGGACCTTGTCCGGCATAGACGTCCCGCACGGTGCGCAGCCCGCTCTCCCGGAGCCGCCGCTCGTCGTCGGGGTCGTTTGCGACCACCACCACATCCTCGCAGACCGCAGTGAGCAGCCGGTGGAGATGGAGGATCATCGGTTGACCGCCCCATTCCAGCCACGCCTTTTTTTGTCCCATGCGACGGGACAGACCACCGGCAGTTAAAATTCCTTTCATATGTATCAAGTCCTCACATCTTATCATCGGGCTTACACTTTTTCAATTTTGAAATAATACTCCAAGACAGGACTGTTGTTCGGCGCTGGAGATGTGATACACTACTATCATCACTCGATTTCTTTGAAATTGCAAACCCGTCTGGAAGGAGCGGTTGCTGTGTCGTTCCTCTTTCGTTTTCTGACGCATTATGAGGCGTCCTTGATCACTGTGCGATTCTTCCTGGCGACATTGCTGCCGTTGTTTGCGTGGCAGCCGGATACACGTGCCTTTGACCCATATGTGATGTCCGCGTTTTGGTACTACCTCTCCACGTCCCTCGTGCTGATCGCGCTGTTTCAACGCTCCGAGTGGCGATGGAAGGTCTGGAACCTGTTCATGATGCTCGACGTGGCGGTGATCTCCGCTCTGCTCTGGTTGCAGAGCGGAGTCGCGAGCGATCTGTACTTCTATTACTTCCTCTCGATGACGATGAGCGCCTATCTGTTCAAATTTGGCCGTTCCGTGCTCACTGTGTTGTCGATTGACGCCCTGTACGGTGCGATCCTGTTCTTGGCACCGGGAGCGGCGGAACTGCGCGATGTGGTGTTGAGACTGAGCGTCTTTACGTTGACCTCGTTGGCGTTTCCTTTGCTTTCCTTGATGGAAAACCTGCGCCAGAACGAGTCGAGCCGGCTCTTGCAGGAAAAAGAGCAGCTGATCTCCGAGATGGAGCAGATCAACCGCCAAGTGGCGGAGTATGCGTTTGACCTGCACACCCTCGCCGTCACCGACCAACTGACCGGCCTGCACAACCACACGTACCTGCACAGCCGGATCATCATCGAAGTGGAAAAGTCCAAGCAGACCGGCAAAGACCTGTCCTTGATGCTGCTCGACATCGACAATTTCAAGCGGGTCAACGACACGTACGGCCATCTGATCGGCGACGAGGTGTTGATGGCGATCTCCAAGCGCCTGTCCGATCTGTTGCGCGGCACCTACCACGTCCCCTGCCGAGCCGGGGGGGAGGAGCTGGCGATCTTGATGCCGGACACCGACCTCGACGAAGCGTACGAACTGGCCGACTACCTGCGCCGCGAGATCGCCAAAGTCGCCGTCCCGCTGCAAAATCAGGACCACCTGCGCGTATCCGTCTCTGTCGGCGTCGCCTCGTTCCCGTCGCAGTGCGGCAACCACCAACAGCTGATCGACTGCGCCGACCAAGCGATGTACATCGCCAAGAGCACCGGCAAGAACAGAACCTGCCGATATAATGCGGCGTTGACAGAAGATCATTGCGGATGATATTGGCCTGCCCGGTTACGAAGGGGCAGGCTTTTCTTTGTAAATCATGCGAACCAAAGACCGTTCATGCGATTCTCTCTGGCTCCGCAAGATTCGATTCCTGTCTCTCAAGTCGGGCCTTGTTCTTAATCTCGCCTCCAAACCCCCGTCTCCGTCACCAATGCATCCAAGATCGTATCATGCTCCTCCATCGGCACCGCCTCGATCACCTGCACCTCATACGCCACCGCGATCTTGTTCGCGTCCGGGCGCAGGCGCGGCAGAAATCGGTCATAGTAGCCGCCGCCGTACCCGAGCCGCCCCCCTTTTCGGTCAAATCCCACACCCGGCAAGATCACCGCGTCGATCGCCTCGACGCCGACCACCCGATCCTCCCGCATCTTCGGCTCGCGGATGCCGTATGCGCCGACGTCGTACTCTCCCGCCGCCTCGATTCGCACCGGGATCAGCCGCCGTTCGTCGACCACCGTCACCGGGGCGCACACCGTCTTGCCCTGCGCGATCCCCCAGCGGATCATTCCCTCGCTGCTCACTTCCCCGCGAAAATCGAGATACAAGAGCAGCACCTTTGCCTCCTGCACCTCCGGCATCGCCGTCAACTGCCGCAGGATCGCCTCCTCATACTCCCGCCGTTGCACCTCCGTCAACGCCTTTCGCTTCGCCAACAGTTCCTGCCGCATCGCTTTCTTGTCCACTCCGACACTCCCCTTCCTGTTGCTCCCAGTATAAAACAAAATCCACCCCGACCAAAGTCAGGATGGATGCTGAGTCCCTTTCCCCGGATACCAGCCCACTTTCACAAACAGCCACGGTGCCACCCACGCGCCCCAGAATCCGATGATCACATAGCGGAGCATGTCAAACGGCGCTTCCTCCGGCAGCACAGACTTCAGCAGCGCACGCAGCAGAAACACCCCGCCCACACCGACCAGCACCGGCAGGATGCGTCGCGTCCACCGCTTGGCCAGACGCATCCCGACCGTCTCTTTCTCGATCAGATAGGCCACGCCAAACCCGATCAAAAACCCGACCATCTTGCGCCCGTCCGGCTCTTGATACACCAGCAACAGCCCGAGCGGCACCAACACCGCTCCCGCCACCATCACCCAAAGCGGCAGTCCGCGCGCTTTCTGCCAAGCATCCACCCACACAAACGCAGACACCGCCAAGAGCCCGAACACCAGCCCGCCGAGCACGTCAATCGGCCAATGCACCCCGAGGTACATCCGCGACAACATGATCAGCAGCACCAACACCGCCGCACACACAGTAAACCACCCGCGCTTGACCTGCGTCGCCAAATAAAACCAAAACGTCGCCGATCCTTGCGAATGCCCGCTCGGGAACGAATACCCCGGAGCCGATTCCACGTACAGATTGCGAATGCCCTCGACCCCAATCGGCCGCGGCGTGGCAAAAAACCATTTCATCGCCTCATTGGCAAACGTCGAAAACGCCAGCACCATGCCAAGGCGCACCCCGACCTGCTTGTGCACGCCGAGGAAGATCAGCGGCACGACCGCCATGTAAAACTCCTCATCCCCGATGAACGACAAGGCGATAAACATCATGTCCAAAAAACCATTGGCAAAACTCTGGATAAACAGCAAGAGATCCATTTGCATGGAGTCTGTTCCTCCTCGTTGCTCAACATTACGCTCTTTCATCTATATGAACGAACGGACAAGTTGACGACCAAAGAATGTAAAAGTTTGCCGAACCTCCTCCCCCTCATGTAAACTAGGGGAAACAATTGCAGGAATTAGGTGACACGAAAACATGATCCTCGTAAACGCGACCGACATAAAAAAAGCATACGGCACCGACGTCATCCTCGACGGCGCGACGCTGGTGGTCCAAGACCGCGAGCGGGTCGGCCTGATCGGGATCAACGGCGCAGGCAAATCGACCCTGCTGAAAATCATCGCCGGGGAGATCACGCCCGACTCCGGCTCTGTCCATATTTCCAAAGAGACCAGCGTCGGCTATCTCGCGCAGACGTCGAAGATCGACTCCGAGCGCACGATCTGGGACGAGATGATCTCCGTCTACGAAAACGTCCGCCGGATCGAGCAGAAGATGCGCGACCTCGAAACGCGCATGGCCGAGCCGTCCGTCTATGAAAATGAAGCCCTCTTCACCCAGCTCTCCGAAGAGTACGCGCGACACCAGCAGGACTTTACCGACCGCGAAGGCTTTGCCATCGAAGCGAAAGTTCGCTCGCTGCTGCACGGGCTTGATTTCCCGGAAGCGATGCACAGCCGCACCGTCAACTCGCTCTCCGGCGGCCAAAAGACCCGCCTCGGCCTTGGTAAACTGCTGCTCACCCAGCCGGATCTCCTGATCCTCGACGAGCCGACCAACTACCTCGACATCCGCACTGTGACCTGGCTCGAAGGCTATTTAAAGTCCTATCCGGGCGCCGTTCTGCTCGTCTCCCATGACCGCTATTTCCTTGACTCGCTGATCAACGTGATCTTTGAGATGGATCGTGGCAAAACGAAGCGCTGGCGGGGCAACTACTCCGAATTTTTGGAGCAAAAGGCGGCCGACCTCGAACAGCAGACCAAACGCTACGAACAGCAGCAGTCGGAGATCGCCAAAATGGAAGACTTCATCCGCCGCAACATCGTGCGCGCCACCACTACCAAGCGCGCTCAGAGCCGCCGCAAGATGCTGGAGAAGATCGAGCGCATCGACCGCCCGATCCTCTCGCAGGAGCAGGCCCATTTCTCCTTCAACATCGAAAAGCAGTCCGGCCATGAAGTGTTGCAGGTGCAGGACGTCTCGCTCGGCTATCCGGGCAAAAAGCTGGCCGAGCATGTCGACCTCAACCTCTACCGGGGCGAGCGCGTCGCCTTGATCGGCCCGAACGGCATCGGCAAAACGACGCTGCTCAAAGCGATCACCGGTCGCAACCAGCCGCTGGACGGTCGGATCAAACTCGGCACGCACGTCTCCGTCGGTTACTACACGCAGGAGCAGGAAGACCTCAACTTGGCGAAAAACGTGCTCGACGAAGTCTGGGATCAGTATCGCCATCTGGAGCAGACCCGCGTGCGCACCGTGCTCGGCAACTTCCTCTTCTCCGGCGACGACGTGATGAAGCCGGTCTCCGCCCTCTCCGGCGGTGAAAAAGCCCGCGTCGCGCTGGCGAAACTGATGCTGCAAAACGCTAACCTGCTCATCCTCGACGAGCCGACCAACCATCTCGATCTGCTTTCCAAAGAAGTATTGGAAAATGCACTCGAAGATTATCCGGGCACGCTGTTCTTCATCTCCCATGACCGCTACTTCCTGAACCGACTCGCCACGCGGATCATCGAGATGACGGCAGACGGCGTCACGTCCTACATGGGCAACTACGACGACTACATCGAGAAATTGGAAGAGATCGAAGCGGAAAAACGCGCCGCCGAAGCGAACGCACCCGCCTCCGCCGCAAAAGCGACCGCCAAATCGGACACCCCGACCGGCGACGCGGGCCTGCGCCGCCAGCAAGAGAAAGAGCGCCAACGCATCGAACGCCGCCGCCTCGACCGCCTGAACAAAGTCGAGACGCGCATCAACGAGCTCGAAGAGATCATCTCCCGCGTCGAAGCGGAACTCTGCGAGCCGGACGTCTTCTCCAACCACGAACTCGCCGCTCAAAAAACGGACGAGGTCGCCGCCGCCAAGACGGAGCTCGAAGCCCTGATGGAAGAATGGGCCGAGTTGGAAGCGGCTGGAGAGGAAGAGTAAGCCCTTAACTAAATGCCAAACTGAGTAAGCCCTCTGTCACGTGACAGAGGGCTTCTTTTAGCACTTTAACAATATTGACAACACTCGATCTGGTGCGCTTTGCCGCGATAATGCGACCTCTTGCCCGCCAGTGGCCGTCAAATCGCCTATTGCACCATTTGAAACGTTTTAAATAATCCATTATCTTTGATCCAACACTATCTTTTGGAGGAATCTCCTATGGAACGCCTGACAGTCCTGCATCAAAGAAATCGTCTTCTGCTCACAATCTGTTGGTTCCTCTTTTTCTTGGGATTGGGCTCTTACTTCCTGCTCGATTCTTATCTCTCCACCATCCTCAAATTTGTGGCGGCCGCCGGCACGACCCTGCTGATCGCTCAAATCTTGCATGTGCGAAACTCTTGGCCGAAGTTTAACTCCTACCTGATCCTGATCGGGATGAGCATCTCGAACATCAGCGTGATCGAACATGCTCCCAGTGTCGTGGTGTGCATGTTGTTGTACATGTGCTTGGTGGCAGCTTCCTTATACGACGACTACCGCCCGGTCGTGATGCAAGGCCTGATCGGGACAGGCTATCTCTTTTGGCTGTTCTTCATGCATCGCGAAGAAATGTTCGTCGGGGACGAAGCGGTCTTCCAATTCGTCTTGATGGTGCAATTTTACCTGTACATCGTCGCCATGCTGCTCGTACGCGCCTCTCTGTCGCGCAAGAGCCAGCTGGAACTCGAACGCCAGCGCCTCGACGCATTGGCGTCCCAATCGAAGGCAGAGTCTGTTCTCGAACAGATCCTGCTGGCGACGGAAAATCTGCAACGCTTCAACCGCGAACAACGGGAAAATGCGGCGATGACCGGCGAACTGTCGACCGAGTTGACCGTCTCCTTTACCGAGATGGCATCCGGCCTCTCCCACCAGACGCACAACGTCACCGGTATCTCCGAGCAGGTGCAGGTCGTCGATGACAGCATCCAGTCGGTCGCCCGTTCCTCCTCGCAGGTGCGGGAGATCTCCGGCGAAAACGCGCAAGTCACCGCGCAAGGCTCCCGCGAGATCGAGACGATGACAAATGCGATGGACATCGTGAACACCGGCATCGGCCAGACGGCCGCCTTGATCCGGGAGCTGAACGAACAGACCCGGCAGATCGGCGAGATCCTCGATTCGATCACCGCCATCGCCGGTCAGACCAACCTGCTCGCGCTCAACGCCGCCATCGAAGCGGCCCGCGCCGGGGAGCATGGGCGCGGATTTGCGGTGGTCGCCGACGAAGTGCGGAAACTGGCGGAGAACTCCAGCCGCTCCGCCGAGCATGTCGCGACGATCCTGAGCGACATCCAAGTCAAATCCGAACAGGTCGCCCGCCAGATCGGCAGCGGCCAGACGGCGATGCAACAGTCGTTGGCGGTCGTCGACCGCGTGCGTGACGTCTTCGACCGCTTCGCCCGCAACACCGACTCGGTCGTCCGCCACGCAGGCGATCTGGACGCGCTCGTCCACCATCTCCAGTCTGCCTCCCGCCACATCGTGGAAGAGACGACGTCCGTCTCCGCCATCTCCCAGCAAGCGACCGCCGCCATCGAGCAAGTGCTCGGCAACGTGGAAGCCCAAGGCGAACGTGTAGCGCAGATGGTCGACGCCTTTGCCGAACTGGATGACCTGACGAACCGCCTGAAAGAATTGGCAGATGAATAGTTCCAGCAGAAAAACGCCGTCCATGACATGGACGGCGTTTCCTAAAATTACGCTTCCTTCGGCTCCGTGACCGGGAACACCACCGCGTCGGTCGACACATCGACCAGCACGGGACCTGGCAGGGAGAACGCTTGCGAGAGGATCTGGTCGAGCTCCGAGGAGTCGGTGACTTTAAACCCGGCCAGTCCGCAGGCTTCGGCGATCTTGACAAAATCGGGGTTGGTCAACTCCGACCCGATCCGGCTGTGACGGCCGACGATCTGGCGGTCGGTTTCCATCTGGAGTTGGCCGTTGTTGACGATGACCAATTTCACCGGCAGATCGTATCTGGCCGCCGTCGAGAGATCGGCCAGCGACATGCCGAGGCAGCCGTCGCCGATCAGCGCGACCACTTGTCGCTTTGGCTGAGCCAGTTGGGCGGCCATCGCGGCGGGCAGCGCAAAGCCCATCGAGCGCCATTGCCCGGAGAACAGCACGTCCTGCTCCGGCTGCGCTTGGAAGATGCGGTTGAACCAGACCGTGTGATCCCCCGTGTCCACGCAGATCACCGCATCCTGTGCCGCCGCTCGTTGCAACCCGCGCACGAGGCGGGCCGGATGCACCGGAGAGCCTTCTGTCGACGCTTCGCTCTCAACGGTCGCGTTCCATTGCTGGCGGGCTTGCCGGACCTCTTGCAGCCATTGCGGGTCGGGCTTGTGACCTTGCAGGTTCTGCACCAGCGCCGGGAGTACCTTTTCCGTCGAGCCGATCACGCCGAGTTCCACTTGGAATGCGGAGCCGATGTTGGCCCCCTGCACGTCGATCTGTACGATGCGGGTGTTTTCCGGCACATACCCTTCCGGCCACCACATGTCTCCGGCGAGGAGGACGACGTCCGCTTTTTTCAATACGTGCGACGCCTGCGGGCTGCCCGCTTTGCCAAGGCCGCCGAGGAGGTTTGGGTAGCTCTCGTCGACCGTGCCCCGCGCGCCCATCGAGAGGATCAGCCCGGCCCCGAGCGCGTCGCACAGCGCGGTGAGGTGCGCGGCGGCAGGCTTGCTGCCGACGCCTGCGACGACGACCGGCCGCTGCGCCTGTTTCAAGATCGCAACCGCCTGCTCGATCTCCGTCGGGTCCACCTGCATCTCGCCGGCGATCAACTGCGGCGACGTGCGCACCGGCTTCGTCTGCTGCATGGCAAACAGGTCTTTGGGCACCGAGATGTGCGTCACCTTGCTCCACTGCAACGCCGTCTGAATCGCCTTCGCAAACAGATCGACCGTCGCTTGCGGCGACGACAGTTGGGCGGAGTAGGCGGCGAGGGGCTGAATCAACACTTGCTGGTCGATGTATTGTTTCGCGTCTGTGCCGATCTTGTTTGTCGGCACTTGGCCGGTGATGGCGAGCACCGGAGCTTTGTCCATATAGGCGTCGCCAAGGCCGTTGAGCAGATTGGCGATGCCAGGGCCGGACTGGGCGAGACAGACGCCGAGGCGGCGCGTGAGCTTTGCTTCAGCGGAGGCCATGAAGGCGGCGGTGGACTCGTGTTTGACGGCGATGAACTCGATTTGTTTGGAGCGGTCAATGGCGTCCATCAGATCCAAAAACGTATCGCCGAGCACCCCGTAGATCCGCTGCACCCCGTAGGCGGCCAGTTGCTCGACAATCGTGTCGGCGACGGTGGAAATTTGATTAACAGGCAATTTATGGGTTTGACTTTGGTTCTTTGTGTCCTGTACCATTTAGGTACACACGCCCTTTCATTCGAAATTTATCAGGGTTAGCGTGTCCCGAACCAGGTCTTCCATACCATTTATAACCGGAGAGGCGAGAGAGACATGATAAAATCACTTCGCGACACGATAAGCCAGGTCGAGTCGAAGATCTTGCCTGTCAACCAAGTCGAACATCGCTTCCGCTTGGAACACCTGACCTTCACCATGAACGGCATTTCCCTTCACGCCGCCCTGCTGACCAGCAACGGCCAAGACTTTAGCATCCAAGGGCTCTACTCCTACAGCGAAAAGAAATTCACCGAATGGATCTTAGTCGACCACCTCGGCTCCGAATACCAAGTCGTCGGCATCGTCTCGAAGACACTGTTCTACTTCGCTCGCCGCTCGACGATCGTCATCTTAGAAGCGCTTGGCTATGAAGTGATGGAATAGGAAAAACGGCAGCCTCTCTGTTGAGGGGCTGCCGTTTTTTCTTATCATTCCGCCGTCATCCGAGGACAAATGCAACAAAACGCAGTCTCACAGAGACTGCGTTTCGTGTTTGATTCCTATTTCCCCATCAGCAACTGCTTTTCCACGCCTTGCATGAACGGGTCGTCGAACAGTTTCAAGATCCAGAATCCGACGCCGTCCAAGTTATGCCGCTTCGCCAGTCCGATCTTCTGCCCCACCGTTTCCGGGGTTTCGCTGAAGGCGGAGATGCCGAGAAGGAGTTTTTGCGGAGCGACTTCGGCGGTCGCCAGTTCGATCGCTTCGTTGATGCGGTCGAGCGGTTGCGGGAGTTTGTCGTCGATGTAGGAGTAGGCCATCACGAACAGGTGGTCTGCGTGGGCCGCGATCGCTCTGTAGTCGTAGCCTCGGTAGGCCCCGTTCAGCGGCGAGACGACGACGGTCAGTTTGCGGTCGTGTTCGTGCAGGGCCTCGGCGACACGCTCAACGAACGCGGCGTATTGGACCTGCACCGCTTCGATGTCATCGCCGTACCTGCCGAGCGTTTCGAAGTCGAGCACCGCGCTCTCGATGCCCTCGCTCAACAGTTTGGCCGTCAAAGTATGGATAAACTGCTCCTGCAACTGTTTATCTTCCAACAAGCGCGTCAATTCTCCCGACGCATTTTCCGAAAAGACCATCAGCGAGGTGCCGACTTTGGCTTCGCGGACTTCGCGCAGAAGATCGGCGGCCCCTTCCTGCGGCCATTGGTATTCGCTTTCGTCGAACACCAGATCCCCCGTTGCGTTCAGGCGCGACCAAGTGAAGGACGCTTCATCAAATTTCGGCAGGTAGCCGCGCTTGTCATACGAGCCGAGGCCGTAGAAGACCAATGTGTTCAGATCTCGCGGCTGCGAGGCGATCTCCACCGTGGCGTTGGCCGCGTCCCACGAGACTTTGGCACCGACCGATTCGCTCAAAAAGCGGGCCGGGACAAAGGTGCGGTCTTGCAGGATCATCGGCGGCACATCCAGTGCGACCGGCTGACCGTTGACGGTGGCGGTGTGTCGGCCGATCTGCATGCGGATGTCCATCTGTCCGTTGGCCGCGTGCACGGTGTCTGTCCCCGCGTCAAATCCGACCGTCAGACCGAGCGACTCGGCGAGGGCTCGGAACGGTACGAGGGTGCGTCCTTCATAAATCAACGGTTCCGGGTTCACCTGCAACGGGTACCCGTCCAATTCTATTTTCACGCGGGGCGAGGGCGTTGTGGTGTCTGTCACGCCCAGTGCAGATGCCGGTTCGGCGATGAGCGCCAACAGAAGGGCAACGGCGGTTGTCAGGCTGGCAAAGGATCGTTTCACTCTGCAACTCTCCCAATCTCAGAATAGTAGATTTATAACCTTCCTATATCTTACCATACAAATTTATGAGACAAGATGAAGATCCCATGACAAAAAAATAAGAAAACCCCGAATCAGATCGGGGTTTGTCGTCGTTTTGCCGAATCTTACTGCACCGTGTTGGTGAAGTAGTCGTACGCGTACGCCGTCGCGTTCGGGTCGTAGTCCGGCTGAGCAAATTTGGGATTGTGAAACGCCCAATAAGGCTTGCCGGTGCTGATGACAGACGGGCGGTTGGCACGAACCATCCAGTGAATCGAGGTGCCGGCCGGGTATTTGCCTGTGAAGTTCAGCGTAAATTGGTTGCCGTTCTTGGTCGGCGTCGAAGCGGTCCATGTTGCCGTGCCCGCTTTGCGATGGAAGAAGGTGACGTCGGTCGCCGCCAACGTTTCCGCACCGCCGGAGTCATGCGCGTACGCATAGACCGAGCCCGTGTTGCTGTTGTACGTCGAGTAGGAGATAAAGTCGAGCTCCTTCCCGTAATCCCACGCCGCCACCGTGCGGTAATACGGCTCATTGCGCACCCAATAATCGGGCGTGCCGTCCGCGCCGGAGTCCTTCATCACGCCAAAGTGCGTATGTGCTGCATAGACCCCGCCTTCGTTGCCGGTCGACGCGATGCGCTGCCCTTTGGTGATCGCCGCTCCGTTCGCGACGTGAATGGCGGAGATGTGGTCGTATTTGATGTAGGCATTGTCATTTTTCAGCCCGTCGTTGTTGATGTCGAGGTAGACGATCAGGTCGTACGCGCCGATATTCGTATAGGTCACCCAGCCGTTCCAACTCGCATAGATCGACTCGCCGTAAGGAGCCCCGAGGTCGGTGCCGCGATGCGGGTTGGTGCCGTTGACGTTGCGCGGCTGGTTGAATTTCGAAGTGACGGTGAAATAGGTGCTGTGCGGGTTGCCGAGGTTGATCGTTCCGGCCCCCGTGGTCGTGCCGGTGAAGACAATCGAGTAGTCAGCCGCCAAAACGGTCGTCGGCGCGATGACAGTCAGAGCCAGTACTGAGGCGATCAGCTTTTTCATCTCTTCCATCCTCCCTTTTTAATTGACCGACATGAGCAGCGTCTCCGCCGTCAGATCTTTCAGGCTCTCCACCGGAACTACCAGTTGGTCGCCAGCAAACACGACTTGGCCGGTGAGCTGTTTGCCTGCCGGGATCGTCAGACGTTGCTCCGATTTGGAGGTGAGATCATAGACGACCAGCGACTGCGCGGCATCGTCGTTGCGCTGCACGTCGAACACGACGCGGGTGCCGTCTGCGGAGAAGTCCGCCATGTAGGAGCGCAGCACTTCGCCGTTCGACGCTTTGTAGAGCAGCTCCGATTTGCCGGTGAGGAGGGAGTGGGCGTAGAGTTTCACGTTTTCGCCTTGGCCCGTGGTGTAGAGCAGGGTCGCTTTGTCATCGGACAGCGCGACGTACTCGCCTTTTGCCGTCTCCTGACGCTGTTTGGTCTGCGGGTTGTAGCGGACCAGCGTCGCGTCGGGCGCGTTGTTGATCCAGCGGTACTCGGTCAGCAGGATCTCTCCGTCAGCCGTCCAGCCAAACGGTCTGGCCGCTGCCAGATCGCCGCCGCCGAGGACTTTGGTTTCCACGCCGGTCGCAACGTCGAGGACGTAGAGCGACTCCAGGCCCGGCTTGTCCGTCTCGTACGCGTCGCGGTTGGAGACAAACGCGACCTGTTTGCCGTCAGCCGACCAGACCGGCTGGGCGGCGAAGTAGAGCAGACGCTCGTGCTGGTGATCGTTGTGGTCGGTGGCGGCGTGCTGTTCTTTCATCAGTTGCACGCGCTTTTGATGATCGCCGACCGGTTTGACTTTCATCGTCTTGGTGTCGAGCAGGTAGAGGCCCGAGTTTTTCTCAAAGAGGAACTGCCCCTCCACCTGCGGGTTTTTGTGCAGTTTCGGCGTGGCCGAGCCCGGCTCTTCGGCGAACTTCTTGCCGTTTTGCGTGTCGTAGGACATGAGGTCGAGCACGACTTCTTCGCCGGACAGCTCTTCCGTGAAGGAGACGGAGTGGCGTTTGAGCGCCTTGTCCGCTTTGTTTTTTTGCTGGTCGAGACCCTTTGCTTTCACCTCAAACACTTTGCGATACGCATGGCGGTCTTCGGTGAGCGTCGGATTTCCCGCGAGCAGGCGGTTGAGTTCGTTCAGTTGCTTTTGCGTCGGCTGCGTGAGGACGACCATCTCTTGCCCCTCCTCCACCACCGTCACCGACGCCATTGCGAGCACGTTCCCGTACGACGACGTGGAAGCGCTCTGGCCCAAGCTCCCGAGCAATGCCCCGGCTGCCAGCACAGAGCCCGTCAAGACAACCCAAGTTTTCTTGCGCGACATGTTGGATGTACCTCCTGTTTTATCTAATATTTTCTGTTGTGGTGTAAATTTATAATGAAATATATGCGTCTGTCAATTATAATCTTTCAACATTAGTTGTACTTACATAGACAATGTAGGTGATGTACAAAATCACGCAAAAGGAAAATCAAAGAGAGCCCTCTTCATCTTAAGAAGAGGGCTCTATTCTATGAATGTATTTCCACTTTACTTAAAACTATAAAACTACTGGGCAAGCATAAACACGATTGCTATACTGATGCTTGTAACAACCAACAACTGAACACATTGGGTGCTCGTCTTTCCTCCGCATAAGGAGGTGAGGCACAGATGAAGAAGACTGACAACACCGTGTTGACCGTCTTGGCTCTCATGCTGCAATTCGGCATGTTTTTGATTGCCTTGCTCACGTTCGTCTTCGTCGTCTTGAAATAAAAAAGTAGCCACCCAATGGTTTCCTAGGCCCTTGGTGGCTACTTTCTCCCGATTGTACAACAGACGCGGAGGAATGCCCCAGGTCAGTTGTTACATGTGGAGCCGAGTATCACCCTCGGCTCCATTTGTTATTTTTATGCTATCACAACTCCGTCTATCCACGCAAGCGATCCTACTCCGAAAAACCCGATCCGATCTCGTCAAACGGGTACATTTTAAACTGCGCCTTGCCGACGATCTTTTCCTCTTCGACGAACGGGGTCGGCCAGAGGTGGGAGTCGAGGCTTTCGTTGCGGTTGTCACCGAGGAAGAAGAACTTGCCTTCCGGGACGGTGATCGGGCCGTATTGGTAGTTCATCTTTTCCTCGCGCAGGTACGGCTCGACGACCGGCTCTCCGTTGCGGATCAGCACGCCGTCGCGGATCTCGATGGTGTCGCCGCCTTTGCCGATCAACCGTTTGATGAACAGTTCCTCCGATCGTTCGTTCAGCGGCGGGTAGAAGACTACCACGTCGCCCACAGCCAAATCCTCTTGCGGATCGATCGCTTTGTTGACGCCGACGACATCGTGGACGTGCAAGGTCGGCACCATCGACTCCGACGGGATGTAGGCGGCGTTGCCAACGTATGTGCTGAACAGCAGCACAAAGACGATGACGCAAATCACAGACATCCATTCTTTCAAAAAGGTCCCCAGACGTTTCAAGGCTCTTCACTCCTTTGCTCACGTAACACACCCTTATACCCCCATCGTAACACAAACCGCCTCTTCAAAACTATGAATTATCTGTTACTTTCCGCACTTTTTGTTAAAACTTGTAATTCCCAATTGCTGGATAGTACTGTATTGTGCTATACTTATCCATGAAATAAATCTTTATTAATTTGGAGGCAAATATGACTAAGGCATCTTTTGGCATCCGTTTGGGTGCCCTGCTGATCGACTCGATCCTCGTGGGGATCATCGCCAGCATCCTGATCGGCATCTTCATGGTCGGCGCTCTGTCGGTCGACGGCACGGAAGAGGAACAACTGGTCGTGTTCCTGATCGGCTACCTGTTCGTCTTTGTCGCGGCTGCTCTGTACTCGGTGGTTCTGCCGGCGATCATGAACGGGCAGACGCTCGGCAAAAAAATCCTCGGCATCCGCATCGTCCGCAAAGACGGCGCACGCGTCTCCTTCGGACGTCTCCTGCTGCGTGAAGTCATCGGCCGTTGGGTCAACAGCATCACCTTCCTGATCGGCTACCTGATCGCGCTCGGCGAAGACAAGCGCGGTCTGCACGACTACATCGGCGGCACCATCGTCGTCAAGGCGTAGTGCAGAGAAGAAAAAGACCAACTTCCTTTCGCGAAGTTGGTCTTTTTTTCATGACTGTGTTTGCGTTTACCGGATCCCCCAGCGAGCGTCGTTGCGCTGGCGGATGCCTTCTGCCAGCAGATTGAAGGAGAGGATCGCAAACGACATCGCCAGCACCGGATAGAGCACCACCATCGTGCTCGTGCGGATGGCGCGGATCTGCGTCGCCATGTTGCCCGCCCATTCCTGCGCATATCTCATGCTCGGCGGACCGGCCTCGTTAAAGATCGCACCGCCGATAAAGATGTAGAGAAATCCGAGCTGCGTCACCAGCCATAACACCTGCGCGATCTCGCTGACGAACAGCACCAGCGTGTACGAAGACAGATGCGGCAGGAGGTGTTTGCGCAAGATGCGCCATCTGCCGCTGCCGATGGCCCGCTGCCCTTCCAGAAACGGAGACTGCATCAGCGTCTCCATCTTTTTGTGCAGGACGTTGGCCGACGGGAACAGCCCGACCAGCGCGGTCAGCAGGGCGAGCATGACGATGTTTTGCATCGGGGTCAGCGCGTCCGACAGGTTGAAGATCCCGGCCAGCAAGGCGACGAACATCACGGCCGGCACGGTGGTAAACGCCGTGGACAGCTTTTCGTTTGCCCAGCCGACGGTGCGCGGGAACATCGCGCACAGATACCCCAGCGGAAACCCGAACACGATGCGCACCAAAGCCACGACGACAGCAAACGTGACGGTCACTCTCGCGCCGAGCAAGAGGATCGAGAGGATGTCGCGGCCGGTGAGATCGGTGCCGAGGGGATAGTCTTTGGACGGCGGGAAGGGAGCCGACGCCATCTTCGGCGTGCCGTCCGGCATGGTGATCGTTTGAAACAAACCGAAGTGCTCCATCGTGTAGGGAGCCAGCAGCGGACCGAACAGGATGACGAACAGCAGGACCAGTGTCCCGCCGACGCCAAGGATCAGCGAACGATTCCAAGTCTGAGTCATTTGTCTCCCCTCACTTTCTCAAGGCCGGATTGATCCACAGCCGCAGGAGCCCTGTGGTGATATTGGTGAGAAACACGACGGCTGCCAGCACGATCAGCACGGTGGCCAGCATTTTGGCGATAAAGGGCACGCGCACGCTGTGCGTGAACAGGTTAGTGATGCCGACGATGTTGAACAGCCGCTCGACGATCAGGAGCGAAGAGGCGGCCACGGCGACCATCTTCGGCGTGACGGCGAGGATCGAGTCGCAGGCCGGACGCAGAATGTGCTTGAAAAAGAGGATCGAGTTGGGCAATCCTTTGGCCCGGGCGGTGCGCACGTATTCCTGAGAAGCGGCTTCCGCGCAGGCTTGCACCGTGTAGCGGTAGATGTAAGCGGCGATCGGCGTCGCCACGCAGGCGATCGGCAGGACCAGCGCGGGTCGGCCGGCGATCTCGACGACCTGAATGATCGGCGAACCGGCCCATTTGTCCAGTTGGATCGCCAGGTATTGGAGGACGAAGATGATCAGCAGGTCGGGCACGGAGAAGAGGATCTGATTGGACGTGCCGAGCACCCGTTTGGCCCACGCGGGCAAAAAGGCGGTGGCAGCCGCCAGCAGCACGCCGACACCGACGCCAAAGATCACGGCGGGGATCAAGGTGCGCACGGAGCGCTCGACCAGATTTTGCACGACGGAGAGCAGTCCGTTCGGCTGCGTCTCCATCCAGCGCAACCGCTGCGGGACCTCGCCGAGATCGCCTTTGACAAGACCGGTGACAAAGGAGGCGACCTCGCGTTGGTAGAGGCTCGCGTTAAAGCTCCAGGTGTCCTGCAGGCCCGGCTTGATATCCACCGCCATCGGCACAAAGGCGATCAAGGAGATCAACAGCGAGATCACCAGAAAGCCGATCAGATTGCGGCCGAGGGTCCAGCCGATCTTTGCCAGCGTTCTCATGCCGACACCCCCTTTTCGACGTAGTGGCAGGCGGTGAAATGCCCCTCCGTGATCTCGTCCAAAGCGGGCACCGACACGCGGCACAGCTCGGTGGCAACCGGGCAGCGGGTATGGAACGCACACCCGCTCGGCGGTTGGATCGGGCTCGGGACCTCGCCCTGCAGCACGATCCGCTCGCGGGCGACGGCCACCTCATGCTGCGGCACGGCGGACAGCAGCGCCTTGGTGTAGGGATGCGCCGTCTCGCCAAACACCTGCTCGGCGGTGCCCAGTTCGACGATTTTGCCGAGATACATCACGGCCACTCGGTCGGCGACGTGGCGGACGACAGACAGGTCGTGGGAGATGAAGAGATAGGACAGGCCAAATCGCTCCTTGAGGTCTTGAAACAGATTGAGCACCTGCGACTGCACCGACACGTCGAGCGCGGACACCGGCTCATCGGCGACGATCAGCTTGGGCTGCAACGTCAGCGCACGGGCGATGCCGAGACGCTGGCGTTGGCCGCCGGAGCACTCGTGCGGGTAGCGTTTGGCATAGGCGGGGCTCAGCCCGACGATGTCGAGCAGCTCCTCGACGCGGCGGGCGCGTTCGGCGCGGTCATAGAGGCCGTGAACTTCCATCGGCTCGGCGATCGCCTCTCCGATCGTCAGGCGCGGGTTGAGAAATGAATACGCGTCTTGAAAGACGATCTGCATGTCGCGGCGCAAAGTGAACAGCTCTTTTTTGGACAGGGCACGCACGTCGCGACCTTCAAAGCGGATCGAACCGGCCGTCGCTTCTTCGAGGCGGAGCACGGTGCGGCCGGTCGTCGATTTGCCGCAGCCGGACTCGCCGACGAGGGCGAGCGTCTCCCCTTTGCGGAGGTCAAAGGAGACGCCGTCGACCGCATAGACCGTGCCGGTGCGGCGAAACCCTTTTTTCAGTGGAAAATGCATCTTCAGATCGCGAACGGACAACAGCGGCTCGGTCATGCGCGTCGCGCCTCCTCTCGCCCGGTGGAGGTGTCGCCTGCGTACCAGCAGCGAGCCTGACGTCCGCCGCCGAGGGTGAGCAGGCTCGGCGCGTGTTGGCACTCGTGCGTCGCCTTCGGGCAGCGGGCCAGGAAGCGGCAGGCCGCGCCCCACTCGGACGGCGGCGGCACTTGGCCGGGGATCTGGTAAAATCGCTCCTGCTTGGTATCGAGGCGCGGCGTGGCGGCGAGCAGAGCCTGCGTGTACGGATGCGCCGGGTCGTGGAACAGCTCGCGGGTGCGGCCTTCTTCGATCACTTGGCCCGCGTACATCACGATGACCCGCTGGCACATCTCGGCGATCACTCCGAGATCGTGAGAGATCAGGATCATCGCCATGCCGTTTTCTTTTTGCAAATGGTGTAACAGTTCCAAGATCTGCGCCTGCGTCGTCACGTCGAGCGCGGTGGTCGGCTCGTCGGCGATCAGCAGGTCCGGCTCACAGGAGATCGCGATGGCGATCATCACCCGTTGGCGCATGCCGCCGGACAGTTGGCTCGGATATTCATCAAAGACGCGCTCGGGCGCCGGGATGCCGACTTTTTGCAGCAGTTCCAGGCCGCGCTTGCGAGCCTGTTTTTTCGAGAGGGCGAGATGGTAGCGCATGCCCTCCATGATCTGGTTGCCGACCGTGTAGTACGGCGACAGCGAGGTCATCGGGTCTTGAAAGATCATGCCGATCCGTGCCCCGCGCACTTTGTTGCGGTCGCGCTCCGGCAGTTCGAGCAGGTCCTCCCCGTCAAAGCCGATCCGCCCCCCGGTCACCGCCGCGCTGTCGGGCAAAAGTCCCATCACCGCCAGCGACGACAGCGTTTTGCCGCAGCCCGACTCACCGACGAGACCGAGCGTCTCCCCTTTTTGCAGCGTGATCGACACGTTGTCGATCCCCGGAGTGAGCGGGAGATCTTTGCTCTTTTTCTCTAGTTTGCGAAACGCGATGCTCAGATCGCGCACTTCCAACAGATGCCCCACATCGTCCCCCACCTTTTTTGTGTCTCTATTCTCGTTATTTTCTAATGTTTCTGACACTATGGTCGCCACGATGGTTACAGCCGTTTCAGGGACAGAAAAAAATCCCTCAAGCAGTGACTTGAGGGATTAGACTTAACAATCGAATAACACATCTTCACAATCCCGTTTGAGGTATACCCCGATTATCACGCAACCACCTTCATCATTCCTAATGGAAAAAGCGTGTAGGAATAATCTACACACTTTACCTTCAGGAATGTTTATTTAGAAACGAAACATTCATTATCTATGCAATGTAGAGAACCTACTTCACCATTTGTTTGAGCGACTCAATTTCACCTTTTAGGAAAATGTAACTGTTCAGAGTGCCATCGGGAGTTTGGTTGCTCTTATCAGAGATGTAGTTAAGTTTTCTCCTGATATCATTGCATTTGCTTACTACCTCTGCCTTTTTATTGTTATCCTCCAATAATGCAGTGATTCTAACCAAGACTCTTTCTAATCTTGTTCTAAAAACATATGGTCTTAGATTACCCGACTCAAGAACAGTATCGATTTCATTCAGGACAACTTCTCTATCTTTGATCATCATTCCCAACTCCCCTTTCTTTTTCGATTTTCAATGCAACATTGAGCAGTGATTCGATCTTCAACAACCACTCTCTTACATAAAGCTCTTTATCGATATCCGAAATATGGGTCACCACTCCATATCCCCTTGTTTCCATTATACGATATTTATAAAGTTCCTCATACTCCCCCAAACTAAACGGAAATTGGGCTCCGAGGAATTTCAAACATTTTTCCACACATGTAATTCTTCCAAAATCCAACTCGCCAAACAAATAACTAATCGCAATACATGTGTTTCGGGCTATTGAAGCAAGAATTGATAAATCATATCCCAAAGTAAGCGAATCTCTTTCCAAGGAGCTTTCTATATCTCTACACACCTCTAGATAATCAGTAAGGTTTTCTCTTGTTTTATTATATGGTGGGAGGTCCGTAAAGACCTTCTCTAAGAAACCATTTTTCGAAAAAAGAATCTTGCCCTCTGTTTTCACATGCCAAAGAAAATAGGAGCCATATCGGTGCATGTCTATTATTGATGACTTTCGATACAAAGAAACCCAATGATACGGTACGTTGAGTTCCTCGATTATTTTTGCTTTGTAGTCAATTAGGCTCTGCTCATCACAATCTTCAACAACGATAAGCAAGTCAATGTCACTATTTTCATCATTGTCACCTCTTGCAACCGAGCCAAACAAACAAATCGCCTCAATATCAGTTGCCAAACGATACGTTTCACCTAACACCGAAAACTGTATCATTTTAACCACTACCTCCTATTGATAAATCTGAACAAGGCAGCAACAAAGAACCCCATCAAAACCACTCCTAAGACTCCTTCTATAGCGGTGATTAATCGGACAAATGCATTGTTAGTTGTGAAGTCAGAAGTAATCGTTATGAAGTTGCAGAAGCTTAGATATAAACTTTCTGAGAAGTCTAGAGATTTTGCAGCAGCGGTTGAACTATTAGCTTCTTTAAAAACATCCACTTGAGCATAATAAATTACCGAAAAAATAAGTATAACTGAAAGTATCACAATAACAAGGTGGCTAATTTTTTCACCATACCCCCAAAGATACTTTGACATTTTGCTTTTTGTGAACTTAAATAGGCCAAGGAACCGATCTACCGTGTCATACTTGTCCTTGTACCACTTCCCCCTCTGTATTACCATGTCCCAATAATGCTCTTCGCTCGATTTCATTTCTTCAAAAAAATATTTCCTATATTGTTCTGAATCGCCAGAACGCAAACTTTCAAGCGCAAGGTTTGTACACATTTTCCACCTAATATTAGACGGAACCGGGAGAGAGCCAATAAGTACATCATAATCAATGTAGCAATTCTCAAACGTTGAATACCTCATATCGCACCCAACCAAGGTAATATCATCAAAAACACAATCAATAAATTTGCATCCAGTAAAGAGTGTTGCCTCAAAGTAAGTTCTTCTGAAATAGCATCCAATAAAAACACAGAATGATAGGTTGCTTGCAATAAAACTAGATGATTTAAACGACATGTTTGCAAATGTCGAATGGTTAATTACGAAACGCTTTGCTTTTAAATCCTTATCCGGTCTCTGGTCAACAAACAACTTTCCTGATATTGGAGTATCTTTTTCTACAGATAAAATATCAAAATTATGACGACCCGCAAGGTATTGTTGCACTTTTTCTCCCTCGTTTCTTCAAGAAACTCCTTGAGTTGTTCGGTCAGGCGCACCCTTTAGACTCTATTATACAGAATTTCTAAAAAAGGTTCTCTCGATAGTATTTTTCGAGAGAACCTTTTTTGAAATCCTACTACCTTAATCCGCAAGCGCTTCCTGCAACAGTTGCATCATCAGATCGATATCCGCCTCCGTCACCGTCAGCGGCGGCAGGAAACGCAGGGTCTTTTCGCCGGCGGTGAGGACGAGCAGGCCGTATTCGAGGCACTTGCTCACCAAAGGGCCCGCCGGACGATCAAAGAGCAGGCCGCGGATCAGGCCGTGTCCGCGTTGCGACAGGATGAAGTCGTGGGCAGCGACCAGCTCGTCGAGGCGCGATTCCAAATAGGCGGCCATCTGCTGCACGTGCTCCAGCAGGCCCTCCTCGGCGATGGTGTCGAGCACGGCGTTGGCCGCCGCCATCGCCAGCGGGTTGCCGCCAAATGTGGAGCCGTGCGTCCCGGGCGTGAACGCGGCGGCGACGTGCTCTTTGGCGAGGATCGCGCCGACCGGGACGCCGTTGCCGAGCGCTTTGGCCAGCGAGACGATGTCAGGCAGGATGCCCGCTTGCTCGAAAGCGAACAGCGTGCCGGTCCGCCCGATGCCGGTCTGCACCTCGTCGATGAGCAGCAGGATGCCCTTTTCATCGCAGAGCGCGCGCAGCCCTTGCAGGAATTCACGACCCAGCGGCAGGACGCCGCCTTCGCCTTGCACCGTCTCGACGAGGATCGCGCAGGTCTGGTCGGACAGCGCCGCTTTGATGGCGTCGAGGTCTTTCTCCACATAGCGGAAACCCGGCATCAGCGGGGCGTATCCCTCTTGAAATTTTGGTCTTGGCGTCGCCGTCAGCGTCGCCATCGTGCGACCGTGGAAGCTCTCGTGGAGGGTGAGGATCTCGTATTTGTGCGAGCCGTATGTCTCCGTGCTGTATTTGCGAGCCAGTTTGATCGCCGCTTCGTTGGCCTCCGCGCCGGAGTTGCAGAAAAAGGCGCGGTCGAGCCCGGAGAGCGCAGTCAGTTTACCAGCGACTTGCTCCTGCAGCGGGATCTCGTACAGGTTGGACGTGTGCAAAAGCGTCGCCGCTTGCTCCGCGATGGCGCGGGTCACGTTCGGATGCGCGTGGCCGAGCGACGTGACGGCGATGCCGCTGGTGAAATCGAGATAGGCGCGGCCGTCCGCGTCGTAGAGGTGAATGCCCTCCCCTTTGACAAACGCAACAGGAAACCGTCCGTATGTCTGCATCAAGTGTGTCATCTCGCCAACTCTCCCCCTCGAATGATCGTGCCGCCGCCCCGCCCATCCAACGCTTCGTGGAGCAAGGCGTGCGGGTCGTTGCCGTCGATGATGTGTACGTGCGCCGCCCCGTGCCGGAGCGCTTCGAGGCAGGCCTCGACCTTCGGGATCATTCCCCCGGAAATGGTGCCGTCGGCGATCAGGTCGGCGATCAGCGCCGGAGTCGCTCCCGGCAACAGTTCCCTGCCTGCCTCCGTCTCGTGCAGGATGCCGGGCACGTCGGTGAGCAGATACAATTTTTCCGCTTCCAGTGCCCCCGCGATGGCTCCTGCCGCGCTGTCGGCGTTGATGTTGTAGATCTGGCCCTGTGCATCGACGCCAAGCGGTGCGATCACCGGAATGAAACCGGCGGCGACGAGCGCGTGGATCAGCGTGACGTTGACCGCTTCCACCTCGCCGACAAAGCCGAGGTCACCTCCTGAGTGGTGCTTTTTCTGCACCGTCAGCAGGCCGCCGTCGACGCCGGTGATCCCGACAGCCGCAGAGCCTGCCGCTTGAAACGCCGCGACGAGCCGTTTGTTCATGTCGCCGCCCAGCACCATCGCCGCCACTTTCAGCGTCACGTCGTCCGTGACCCGGTAGCCGTCGAGAAACTGTGAGCGGTGCCCGAGCTGTTCCAGCAGCGAGGACATCGCCTTGCCGCCGCCGTGGACGACGACCGGCTGCAATCCTTTTTTGTGCAGCTCGATGATATCGCCGATCACCGGATCGGGTGATCCGTCGGTGCGGATCGTCGAGCCGCCGTATTTAATGACGAGCATGTTCTCTCACCTCACGTCCGGTAGCTGGCGTTGATCCGCACATAATCATACGTCAGGTCGCAGCCGTATGCGGTCGCCGCATGATCGCCTTGGTGCAGATCGACGGTGATCGTCACCGGATCGCCGAGCAGATATTCTTTCGCCGCTTCTTCGTCGAAGAGGAGGCCCATGCCGCCTTCCGCCACTTGGATCGAGCCGAGCCAGATGTCGACGCGTGCCGGGTCGAACGGCGCGCCGGAGTAGCCGGCCGCCGCGAGGATGCGACCCCAGTTGGCATCGGCGCCGTAGACGGCCGTTTTCACCAGAGAAGAGCCGATGATCGATTTGGCGATCTGCGACGCGATCCGTTCGCTGGCCGCGCCTTGCACGATCACTTCGATCAGCTTGGTCGCGCCTTCGCCGTCGCGGGCGATGTCTTTCGCCAGCTTTTCCGAGACATAGCGGAACGCAGCGGCAAATTCCTCCCATTGCGGATGTTGTTCGCCAAGCGGCGCATTTCCCGCCAGTCCGTTCGCCATCACCAGCACCATGTCGTTGGTCGACGTGTCGCCGTCGACGGTGATGCGGTTGTAGGTCTGGTCGGTCGTGCGGCGCAGGAGCGTTTGCAGCGCGGCCGGTTCGACGGCCGCGTCGGTGGTGACAAACGCCAGCATCGTCGCCATGTTCGGATGGATCATCCCCGAGCCTTTCGCCGCGCCGCCGAGCGTGACGAGGCGGCCGTCGACGGTCAGTTGGACGGCGATCTCTTTGGAGCCGGTGTCGGTGGTGAGGATCGCTTGGGCAAAGTCCTCGCCGCCCGCCACGCTCAGTTCCTCCGTTGCCTGGGAAATGCCCGCCAACAGCGGCACCATCGGCATCTGCACCCCGATCACGCCGGTCGACGCGATGGCGACCCCATGCTCCGGCAGGCCGAGTTCTTGGGCGGTGTGGTTGCGCATCGTCAGCGCGTCCGCCTCTCCTTGTGCGCCCGTGCAGGCGTTGGCGTTGCCCGAGTTGATGACGATCGCCTGCAGGTACGGGACCTCTTTCAGTTGCGCCTCATTTTGCGTAACACACGCGGCCCGCACGAGGTTGGTGGTAAATACGCCTGCCGCAGCGGCCGGCACTTCCGAGACGATCAGGGCGATGTCTTTGCGTTTCTTCTTGATCCCGGCGTGCAGACCGGCCGCTTTGTATCCTTGCGGTGCGGTGACGGTGCCTTTTTCCAGGACGGTGAAGGTCTGTTGAATGATCAGGCTCATGCTGGGCTTTCCTCCTCCACTATAGGTACACGGGCACGGAACGCAGTCCGGTCGTCTGGTCGATGCCCGCGAGAATGTTTACATTTTGCACCGCTTGCCCGGCCGCGCCTTTGACGAGGTTGTCGATGGCGGCGAGCACCGTCACGCGACGGGTGCGCGGGTCGACGTGCAGGCCGATGTCGCAGTAGTTGCTCGCCGACACATCGCGCGTCTGCGGATAGCGGCCCACCGGATGCACGCGCACAAACGGCGCATCCCGATAGAAATCTGCATACAGGGCCAGCAGATCGTCGGTGGTCTGCTCCACTGTCAAGTTGGCGTAGGAAGTCGTCAGGATGCCCCGGTTCATCGGCACCAGATGGGTCGTGAACGTCATCGTGACCTCCTTCCCCGTCCGGCTCTCACGGGTGAGAATGCGCTCGATCTCCGGGGTGTGCTGATGAGCACCGACTTTGTACGCTTTGAAATTTTCGTTCACTTCCGCGAAATGAATGCTCGGGTGCATCGCCTTGCCCGCACCGGTCACTCCCGATTTGCCGTCGACGATCAAGGTCGCCGGGTCGATCCATCCGTTTTGCATCAAAGGCACGAGCGAGAGCAGCGTCGCTGTCGGGTAACAGCCCGGATTGGCGACCAGTTGCGCGTTTGCGATCTCGGCCGCGTACAGTTCCGGCAGTCCGTAGACCGCGCTCGCCAGCAGATCGTCTGCCGGCGGTGTTTTTTTATACCACTCTGCGTATAGGTCCGACGGCAGACGATGATCGCCCGCCAGATCGATTACGCGCAGCCCGGCCTGCAACAGCGACGGCACGATCTCCCGCGACAGCCCGGCCGGAAGCGCCGTCAGCGCCACGTCGGCCACCTCCGCGATTCGCTCCGCCTCCACACGCTCCAAAACGTGCGGCACGATGTCGGTCAAATGCGGATACACATCCGCGATCTGCACATCCGCCTGCGAGTCTGACGTCACAGCGGTCAATTCCAACTCCGGGTGCTGCGCCAACAGCCGCACCAGTTCCAATCCTGTATATCCGGTCGCTCCCAAAACAGCGATTTTCATCTCTATGCTCACCTCTGTGTATCGATATCCACAAGATATGAATGATTATACATGCATATGTATGAACTTGCAATCAAAAAAAAGAGAGCCATCTCGTCGATGACTCTCCATGCGGCTTTATTTGTCAAATTCGAATCCTTGCTCCCGTAAAAAGGCGGCCATATGCTCGCGAAGGGGCTGTTTAAATTTGTCTGCGATCCCTTTCGACCAATTGGTATCGACTTTGCCGCCTGTCCGCTCCCGATAATACTGCCGGGTGATCTCATCGTATGCCTCGATCTCCTGACGGGTCTTGGCCGCGTCATATGTATGTTCATGATACACGGCGCTGGTGGCGAGACGCGGGCGGATGTCCGGCTCTTGGTCCGGGTAGCCGACGCACATGCCAAACACCGGGTACACCAGTTCCGGCAGACCGAGCAGATCGCGGATCTCCCGGGGGTTATTGCGCACGCCGCCGATGTAGACGATGCCAAGCCCCAGCGACTCGGCGGCCACCGCTGCGTTTTGGCTGGCAAGGGCAACGTCGATGGTGGCGACGAGCAGGTTTTCCATCGTGCCGGAGACCATGTCCGCGCCCTGCATCTCGCAGGCTTGTTTGTTGCGGTTCAGGTCGGCGCACCAGACGAGAAACAGCGGGCATTGCTCGATATAGACTTGGTGTCCCGACAGCGCGGCCGCCTGTTTTTTCTGATCCGGGTCGGTCACGCCGATCACGCTGTACGCCTGCACGTTGCTGGACGTGGACGCCATCTGAGCGGAGAGCAGGATCGCGTCGAGAGCGTCCTGCGGGATCGGATCGGGCTTGTATTTGCGAATCGATCGGTGCCGGGTGAGTTGTTGGATGGTTGGATTCATGCGGTACACCTCCTGCTCCCTATTGTAGCCGATCGGCTGGCAAAAGTATGGTACTTTAGAGGGAAACGAAGAAGGAGGGGAATACGGATGAATGTGAAAATTCGTCGCGCAAGGCCGGATGAATGGCTGGCGTTGCACGCGCTCGCCATGCGCTCGAAAGCGCACTGGGGCTACGATGCGGACTTTCTGGCGATGTGCGAGGAAGACCTCAAGCCGACGCCCGCACGGATCGAGGACTCGCTCACGTTTGTGCTGGAGGCGGACGGCGAGCTGGCCGGGTATTATTTGCTGACCCCAAACGGTGAGCAGAGCGTCCTCGATGCGCTCTTTCTCGATCCGGCGAAGAATCGGGAAGGGACATGGCAAACGGTTATTTGCCCATCTGCTCGACGAGGTCTGCTCGCTTGGCATCACGCGGTTTCCGTTCGATGCCGATCCGTACGCGGAGGCCTTTTACGCCAAAATGGGCGCTGTCCGCATCGGAACCGCTCCTTCGAGCGCGATCCCCGGTCGCCTGCTGCCCTTGATGGAGATGCGGGTGCCCCCGCGTGCGCAGAGCTGATCTACCGCACCGGCAACCGGACTTCAATCGTCGTGCCGACGTTCAGTTCACTTTGGACGCGCAGTTCGCCACCGTGGTTTTCGATGATCTTTCTGCTGACCAGCGATCCGAGCCCCGTCCCTTTTTCCTTGGTCGTGTAAAACGGTTCGCCAAATGCGGCGACGCGCTCTTTCGACATCCCGCAGCCGGTGTCGGCAAAGCGCAGGAGCACCGCATCCGATCCGTCTTGCCTGATGTCGACAGCGATCCGGCCGCCTTTTGGCATCGCTTCGATGGCGTTTTTCAGGAAGTTGTGAAACACCTGTTTGATCTGCGCCGGATCGCAGAAGAGCAACGGCAAGTCGGACGCCGTCGTGACGACGATCTCGATGTTGTAGAGCACCGCCTGTGTGTTCAGCAACGAAACCGCTTCGTCGAGAAGCAGCGTCAGGTCGTACGTGGCAAACCGGTCCGCTTGCGGCTTGGCGAGCATGAGCAGTTCGCCGAGGATCACTTCGATCCGGCCCAGTTCGGCCATCATGATCGACAGGTACTCCTCGCTCTCCCGCTTGTTGACCGCCATCAGCTGCAGAAACCCTTTCAGCGAGGTGAGCGGGTTGCGGATCTCATGGGCGAGACCGGCCGCCACTTGACCGGCGATGGAGAGCTTTTCCGAGCGGAGCAACCGTTGCTCCGCCTGTTTGATCTCAGTGATGTCCTTGGCGATGCCGTGCGCCCCGACGATCTCGCCGTCGATCCAGATCGGCAGGCAGATCATCTGCAGATGCACGACGCGGCCGTCGCGGCGGAGGATGCTCGTCTCGAACTCCTGCGACTTCCCTTGCAAGCCTTCCGCAAAATATCCGTCCACGCGCTCCAGTTCGTCCGGCATAATCAGCATCCGGTACGTCATCCGGGTGTATTGCGCTTCGCTCCAGCCGGTCAGCCGCTCAAACCCGGCGTTGGCGCACAGAAAGAACCCTTCCGGATCCATCGCATAGATCGCATCCGGATGCATCTTGAATAATGATTTATAAAAATCAAAGCTGGTCTCCAAATGCTCTTTCAACCGGAGACGGTTCGCCTGTTTGTCAGAAGACGAAATGTCAAAACGTTCCACGTTGACCTCCTGTTTCTTTAGAGTTTCAACACTCTTTGACTATTTCGCCATAGTTGTTTGATTCCCTTGGAACAACTCGCAAAAGAGAAAGACTCGCCGTCAGCCCCGCCTCCGCTGACGGCCGTGACAACCACATGTGTTGCCTCCATCCTGAGTCTTGCGCAATCGCCCGCTCGGACACGCCGCCGACCGACAGACCGCTCAGCCGACAGCGGCGCTGTCAGGCGCGTCTTCCCGCTGTTGTGGGTTGCAAGAAGGAGACTATTCGGGCGGCTTGCACCGTATGCGAGACAGGCGTTGTTACTGGGGCGGGGCCGGCAGCGCGTGCAGTTTGGCGAAAACGAGACCCTTGTCGATATAGGTCTGGATGCGCACCGGCACCTCGCGCGAATTGACAAAGCGGAAGTCAAGCTCCGGATACGACACGGTCGCATCCATCCCCGGCGCGACATAGCCGACCGGCAGGGAGTGCGTGTAGCGTTCGGTCACTTGCAGACCGGCGCGCAACACGCTGTTATACAGTGTCGAAGAAACCTGACAGATCCCGCCGCCGTAGCCTTGTTGATATTCTTTGCCGACGATGACGGTCGCCAATTGCCAGCCGCCGCTCGGCAGGTTGGAGTCCCCGAGCGTTTCATTAAAGGAGATCTCCTCCCCTGGCATCAGGATGCGACCGTTCAGTTTTTCGTTGGCGAGCTGAATGTTTTTCACCCGCCCCTCTGCGCTGTGTCCGGCCAGTGACGTTTGGAACGAGCCGATCTCCGTCCCCGGCGCGGTCGGCAAGGTGGCGAGGTATTCCTGATAGCGCTTGATTCTCTCCAGCCGCAGCTCTTCTTGATGCGCCAGCCGCTGTTCCCGCAGTTTGGCAGGCTCCAGATTGGGGTCTGCCTTGAGCGGTTGCACCGCGCTTGGAGCCGGAGCGCTCGCCGCTTTCGCCGGCAACGAATCCAGCACCCCGCTCTGGACCAGCGCATACCCGACGACCAGACCCGCGACAAACAAACAGATCATGCTGAAGAGTCCGATCAAAATTTTGCTCATTTTCCCCATGTGTTGCCCCTCCATCCCCATTCCACATCTTCAACATCTTATTCATATGGAAAGACGTGGAAGAACTTGTCTATGTTTCATGGGTCGAAGAAAAAGGGCGGGAAAAGAAAAAACATGCGAATCGGACCCGACGCGGGATCGGCGATTCGCATGTTTGGCGTTGTTTTCTGTCGTGGTGCTGTCGTACTGTTGATGCGAAAGTCGATTACTCGACGACTTTCAGCGTGGTCTTCATTTTCATGTGACCGGTGCCGCACGCCAGGGAGCACTCGAGGGTGAGGTCGCCCGCTTTGTCCGGGGTGAAGGTCACGGTTTCTTCTTTGCCAGCCATCGCGTGGACGTTCTTCACGCTGGTACCCGGGATGGTGACGCCGTGCATGCCCGCGCCTTCCGCTGCGGAGACGACCAGTTTAACCGGTTGGCCGACTTTGACTTCGGTCTTGTCCAGTTCCCATTTGAAGTCTTTGAGCGCGGTCAGTTTGACCACTTGCTCGGTGCCGGTCGCAGCCGGGGTTTCGGTTTTAGCCTTATCGGTGCTGGTCGAAGTCGAACCAGAGTTGGTGTTGGTGTTGGAAGACGTGGTTTCGGTCGCCTTGTCGGTGGTCGCTTCCTTGTCGGAACCACAGCCGGTGACGATCATGCCTACAGCGACAGCAGTCGCGGTGAGAAGAGCAAACGATTTTTTCATCTTGTTTCCGCCTCCTTCTTTATATTTCTATCTTACACCCGATTTCGCCGCTTCGAAACGTGAAAATCGCACCAAGAATGAACGATTTGTGAAGGAAATCACATATCAGTAAAAACGTAAAAAAAGCCCCCGGAAATGGGGGCCTTTCTTTTATCGATCTGTCTGACTCATGCGTTTGCGTGGAGCGTTTGGTGCGCCAGTGCGACCACATTTTCGGTGGTAAATCCGTACTCGGCCATGACCTTCTCCCCCGGTGCGGAGGCGCCGAACGTGGAGATGCCAAGGATCGCGCCTTTGTCTCCGGTGTAGCGTTCCCAGCCGAACGGGACGCCCATTTCGATGGCGAGACGCGCTTTGACGTCCGGCAGCAGCACGGAGTCTTTGTAGTCTTGCGATTGGCGTTCGAAGAGGTCCATGCTCGGCATCGAGACGACGCGGACGGCGATGCCTTTGTCGCTGAGCTCGTGGTACGCCTTGACTGCGAGGGAAACCTCGGAGCCGGTCGCGATGAGGATCAGTTGCGGTTTGGCGCCGTTTTGCGGATCGAGCAGGACGTACGCGCCTTTGCGGACGCCGTCACGCGCTTTTTCAGCGGAGCCCGGCAGGACCGGCAGTTTTTGACGGGTCAACACCATTGCGACCGGCAGCTGGCCTTGCTCGATGGCGAAGCGATACGCTTCCGACGTTTCGTTGCCGTCGGCCGGGCGGATCACGTGAACGTCCGGCATGACGCGCAAGGCGGCCAGATGCTCGACCGGCTCGTGAGTCGGGCCGTCTTCGCCGACGGCGATCGAGTCGTGGGTGAGCACGTAGATCACCGGCTGCTTCATCAGCGCGGAAAGTCGCAAGGACGGGCGCAGGTAGTCGGAGAAGACGAAGAAGGTGCCGCCGAACGGGATCAGACCGCCGTGCAGAGAGATGCCGTTCATCGCAGCTGCCATCGCGTGTTCGCGGACGCCGTACCAGATGTTGCGGCCGCTGTAGTCCTCTTTGTGGAACACGTCGAATCCTTTGAGGTTGGTGTTGTTCGACGACGCGAGGTCAGCCGAGCCGCCAAACAGGGTCGGCAGGTTTTTCGCGATGCCGTTCAGAGCCGCGCCGGACGTTTCGCGGGTGGCTTGAGCAGCGGAATCAGTGGTGTAGGTCGGGATGTCTTTGTCCCAGCCCTCCGGCAATTCCCCTTTCATCGCGCGGGAGAACTGAGCGGCCAGTTCCGGATATTCGTTTTGATACACAGCGAAGCGGTCGTTCCACTGCGCTTCTGCTTGCGCGCCTTTTTCTTGAACGGAGGCAAAGTGTCGGGTCGCCTCTTCCGGTACGTGGAACGGTTCGTGCTCCCAGCCGTACGCTTGCTTGGTCAGGGTGGTTTCCTCTGCACCCAGCGGCGAGCCGTGCGCGTCTTTTTTGCCCGATTTGTTCGGGGAGCCGTAGCCGATGATCGTGCGTACTTCGATCAGGGTCGGGCGGGAGGTTTCCGCTTTGGCTTCGGCGATGGCGTTGTTGATCGCTTCGACGTCGTTTCCGTCCTCGACGCGCAGGTAGTGCCAGCCGTATGATTCAAAGCGCTTGTGGACGCTCTCGGTGAAGGCGAAGGAGAGTTGGCCGTCGAGGGAGATGTCGTTGCTGTCGTAGAGGACGACCAGTTTGCCAAGGCCCATGTGACCGGCCATGGAAGCCGCCTCGGCTGCCACGCCTTCCATCAGGTCGCCGTCGCCGCAGAGGGCGTACGTGTAGTGGTCGACGATGTTATGGCCATCGCGGTTGTAGGTCGCCGCGAGATGAGCTTCTGCCATCGCCATGCCGACTGCCATCGCAATGCCTTGTCCGAGCGGACCTGTGGTCGCTTCGACGCCTTCGGTGTGACCGTATTCCGGGTGGCCCGGGGTTTTGCTGCCCCATTGGCGGAATCGCTTCAGTTCGTCGATCGGCAGGTTGTAGCCGTAGACGTGAAGCATGGAGTAGAGCAGGGCCGATCCATGACCCGCAGAGAGCACAAAGCGGTCGCGGTCCACCCATTTCGGGTTGGCCGGGTTGTGGTTCATCTGTTTGGTCCACAGGGTGTAGGCCATCGGAGCCGCGCCCATCGGCAGGCCGGGGTGACCGGATTTTGCCTGTTCGATCATGTCGATCGACAGGGTGCGGATGGTGTTAATGGCGAGTTGATCTACCGGGTGATTGGCGGTCATGCGTAACTACCTCGTTTCCATGTAAGATATTGTCGCGAACAGGTGTGATTCAGTGAGACACATTCATTATGTATGGGTTTGCTCAGGAGTCATTTCTCCCTGTGCACGGGAAAATCCTTCGCCGAGCACTTCTTGAACATCGGAGACGATGACAAAAGCGCGTGGGTCAAGGGCGCGGACGAGCTCTTTTAATCGCGAGACTTCGCTCTGGGCGACGACGGTCATCAACATGGGGCGTTCGGCGCCGGTATAGCCGCCAAATGCAGGCAGTTCGGTGCAGCCCCGGTTGAGATGGTGCAGGATGGCGTCGCGCACGACGGTGCGGTCGGCGGTGATGATATAGGCGATTTTGTTGGTGCCGACGCCCTGTTGGACGAGGTCGATCGTTTTGCCGGTGATATACAGCGAGATCAAGGCGTACAGGACGCGCTCGATGCCAAAGATCAGACCCGCTCCGGCGATGATCGCGCCGTCGATGAAGAGCAGCGTTTGTCCGGCCGTGACGCCGGTGACGCTCTGCAAGAGTCGGGCGGCAAGATCGGTTCCCCCGGTGGTTCCCCGGCCCCGGAACACGATGCCAAGCCCTGCGCCGAGCAGCAGTCCGCCGTAGATGCAGGCGAGCAACGGGTTCTCGGTGAGGGGATGGAGTTGCAGCGGAGCGGTGAGTTGGAGGAACAAGGTGACGGCGATGATGCCGTACAGGGTTTTGATCGCAAATTCGTGGCCGCCGAGATAGCGGTAGCCCGCCCAGAAGAGCGGGATGTTGATCACAAGTGAGGTGATCGAGATCGGGAATTGGAACAGGTGATACAGTAAGATGGCGATGCCTGATACGCCGCCGGTCACCATTTTGTTGGGGACGAAGACCCAAGTGATGGCGAAGGCGACGAGGAGGGAGCCGATCGTGATGAACAGATAGTCGAGGATGAGGCGTTTTTGATGCTGGGTCATGGTTCCACCTTTTCTGGGCTGTCTGGTACTAGTATGTGCAGGGGGGTCTTAATGATGAAGTATATCACAAAAAATTGTGTGGGTGTGGAGATAAGAAAACCGCCCATGCGACGGGTTGGGTCACGTGGGCGGTTTTCTTTGTGCTGTTTGGTTGGTTGGTGCGGTCAAGAGGACTTGAACCTCCACAGGGTTGCCCCTACAAGAACCTGAATCTTGCGCGTCTGCCAATTCCGCCATGACCGCATGCTGCTTGTGCAGGTACTGCACGCCCCGCGACGACCTACTCTCCCAGGACCCTGCGGTCCAAGTACCATCGGCGCTGGAGAGCTTAACTTCCGTGTTCGGGATGGGAACGGGTGTGACCTCTCCGCCATTGTCACGAGACGTTTTTTGATTGCTGGGTGGTCCGAGCGGCCGGGGTATCCCTTGCCCCGCTCAAACACGTTTTGGCAAAACCGACCAAAACAACTCGCTCCTCCAAGGGACACCCCAACCGCTCGGGCGGGCGTCAGGTGCAGGACGGGTTGGTTTGGGAGTTTGGTGTTCCCTGAAAACTGGATGCGAATGTTATATGAGGCGGGCTTGCGCCCATTGGCTTAGGATAAGCCCTCGACCTATTAGTACTGGTCAGCTGAACGCCTCACGGCGCGTACACCTCCAGCCTATCAACCTTGTCGTCTACAAGGGGTCTTACCACGTTGACCGTGTGGGAAGTCTTATCT
>NZ_JAPMLT010000014.1 GCF_026410385.1 Tumebacillus lacus | reverse complement strand
GGCACGCCGCCAGCGTTCGTCCTGAGCCAGGATCAAACTCTCAATAAAAGTTTGGTTCATAGCGAACTGAATCGCTGGCTCGAAAATCGATCTCGTAACACTCGTTTAGTTTTCAAGGATCAATCAAGTTGTTCATGTCGCTCGAGGCGACGCTATATAACTTAACACATCCAAACTCCAATGTCAACCGGAAGTTTTTTCACTGCTCTCTCGCGGCGACAGGACTTATCTTACCACGCTTCACGCCTCATCCACAATCATATGCATCGAACAAACCGAAACAAATTCTGTCCTCACACAAAAACCTGTGCATAGATCCTCATTTTCCACAAATATTCACGACTTATCCACGTCTTTATCCACATATCCACCTCCTTGTCCACAATCCCACCCGCTTTACCCACAGAGTTATCCACAAATCGGTGCAAATCCAAACAAAAAAGGACCCAGCCCTGTGGCTAAGTCCTTTTTTCTGCCTGTTTAGCGTTCGTGACGCATATGCGGGAAGAGCAGCACGTCGCGAATCGAAGGTTGGTCGGTCAGCAGCATGACCAGACGGTCGATGCCGATCCCAAGTCCACCGGTCGGCGGCATGCCGTATTCCAGTGCCGCCACGTAGTCTTCGTCCATCTCGTGCGCTTCGTCGTTGCCTTGCTCTTTCTCCTGAAGCTGATCGAGGAAACGCTGTTTCTGGTCAATCGGGTCGTTCAACTCGGTGAACGCGTTCGCATGTTCGCGAGCGACGATGAACAGCTCGAAGCGGTCGGTGTAACGCGGATCTTCCGGGTTTTTCTTGGCCAGCGGCGAGATCTCCACCGGATGGCCGTAGACGAACGTCGGCTGGATCAGCGTCGCCTCAACGAACTCCTCAAAGAACGCGTTGAGGATGTGGCCGACTTTCCATGCCTTCTCCGTATGCACGTTGTGATTCTTCGCGATCTCATGCGCTTGTGCATCATCGGTGATCGCACGGAAGTCCACGCCGGTTGCATCTTTGACAGCATCGGCCATGTGGACGCGGCGCCATTGCGGCGTCAGGTCAACTTCGGTGCCTTGGTAGGTGATCTTGGTCGTGCCGAGCACTTCCTGCGCGATGTACGCGACGCAGTTCTCGGTCAGGGTCATCACGTCTCGGTAGTCCGCGTATGCCTGGTAGGACTCCATCATCGTGAACTCCGGGTTGTGACGGGTGGAGACGCCTTCGTTGCGGAAGACGCGGCCGATCTCATAGACCTTCTCCAGACCGCCGACGATCAGGCGCTTCAGATGCAGTTCAAGCGCGATGCGCAGGTACATCTGCATATCGAGCGCATTGTGATGCGTGATGAAGGGACGAGCGGCCGCGCCGCCAGCGATGGTGTGCAGGTTCGGCGTCTCCACCTCGATGTATCCTTCCGAGTCGAGGAAGCGGCGCATCGCTTGGATGATTTTCGAACGGGTGATGAAGCGGTCGCGCACATCCTCGTTGACGATCAGGTCCAGGTAGCGCTGACGATAACGCTGTTCGACGTCCTTCAGACCGTGGTGCTTGTCCGGGAGCGGACGCAGCGCCTTGGTGAGGAACTGCAGCACGTTCACGTTGACCGACACTTCTCCCTTGTTGGTCTTGAAGATCGTGCCTTCCACGCCGACGAGATCCCCAATGTCGGTCAGTTTATCCCACAGCTCGTAGGTCTCGTTCCCGACCGTGTCCTGCTTCACGTAGATCTGCACACGACCGTTGCGGTCTTGGATATGAGCGAACGATGCCTTGCCTTGACCGCGCTTGAGCATCAGGCGGCCGGCGATTTTGACCGGTTGCGCCAGTTCAGCCAGCTCTTCCTTGGTCTTGTCCTCGCCGAACGCGAGAATCTCCTGACTGTTGTGTGTCGACTCAAAGCGAGCCCCCCACGGATCGAGGCCCTTTTCGTAGAGGCCCTCCAGTTTCTCGCGACGCACCTGCATCTGTTCATTCAATTCCTCACCGCTGACCTGATCGTTCAGCTGCTGATCTGTTTGCGACATCTTCTTCACTCCGATACGAAACTATTTTTTGATTTCTAAGATCTCATATTCGATCGCACCCGCTGGTACATTAACTTTAATCTTATCCCCAATTCCCCTGCCAAGTAAAGCCCGTCCCACAGGAGATTCGTTGGAGATCTTGTTATCCGCCGGGTCGGCCTCGGCGCTGCCGACGATCGTATAGTCCATCTCGTCGCCAAATTCGAGGTCCCGGATCGTCACGGTCGCTCCGATGCTTACGACTCCAGTATCGACTTCCGCTTCCGTAATGATTCTGGCATTGCGCAACATTTTTTCCAGCGTAATGATGCGTCCTTCGATAAACGCCTGCTCGTTTTTCGCTTCGTCATACTCGGAGTTTTCACTGATGTCGCCATAGGAAACGGCGATCTTGATTCGCTCCGCCACCTCGCGCCGTTTGACCGATTTCAGTTCGTCCAGTTCGTCTTCGAGTTTCTGCAAGCCGACCGGCGTCAACAAAACTTCTTTTTCTGCCATCATTTCGCACTCCTCCGCTCTCTTTTATAAATAGATTGAATAGATAGATAATTAAGTGTACAAAAACACCGCCAACAACTAGGCTGACAGTGTTTGTTCCTTTATTAACAGGAGATCTTGGAATTGATTATATCGGCAGGGAATGTAACCTGTCAATCATCAATTAAAAAACTCGATGCGCGGCTCGAATCGCAAATCGGCCAAGCCGCGCAAATACGCCTCGGCCGACAGTTCGGTGCGCTGTCCGGCGAGCGCGACGAGCAAGGCCTCCATCACGTTTGTGCCAAAGCTGCGTCCCGACAGGCCGGGCGTGGTCGTCACCAGAGCACCGGCACCGCGCGTGCGCAATAAGTCCAGATCCGCGGCCGTCACCGTGTTGGTGAGAACCGTCTGGCCTTGTAGCTCGGCGGGGAGATGCCGCCTGATAAAATGGAAATCGCCCGCGATCACATCGGCTGCCCGGTACTCCTCGGCATATCGCTCGACGATCTCGGCTTGCTTGTCCCCCGTCGGGTACAAAAAGCGGATCGGCAGCCGGGTGATCAGCGGCGCAATCACACGTGCCACCCGGGCCAACCCCGCAAGCGAACGGATGCGCACCGGCAGCCCGAGCCCGAACATCAGGTCGCCAAACGTCACTTCGCAGCCAACCGCCACCAACTCCGCCGCCATGCCGAACCGGTCGACTCCGGAGACGAGCAAGACTTTTTTGCCACGCAAAGAAAGGAGCGGATGGTCGGCCAGTTGCCTGACGACATGACGCTCCAATGAATTTTTTAGTCCGGACCCGTCGAAGATCGGCGTGATCCGAGCACAAGTGGCGATCTTTTCCGCCTCGCGGAATGTGTACCGTTTGTTACCGACCCTTATGTATCGGTCGATGCCTCCCATTCCGAAAGCATCGACCTCGCCGTCCAATCGGACGATCTCCTGCATCGCACGCCGTCTGTTGCCGTCGGTGCCGATCCGCTCGATCAACACTTGCTCGCCGAGCAGATCGACGGTGACCGAATGATCTCTCGACGATGCGCCCAGAGAGACGCTGACGATATGTTTCACCTGCGATCCCGCCTGTCTGTTAGAGGATGATAGACTCATCCTCTCCCAAATCGGACGATCACAATCAAACGATGACAGCCGCTTCGTGCTTGAGAATGGTTTCGAGGTAGCGGTTCAAAGCGCTGCGCATCGCGTCCGGCGTTTCGATCAGGTTGATCTCATCGCGGAATGCGTTGGAATCGCGCAGACCCTTGGTGTACCACGCCGCGTGTTTGCGCATCTCGCGGACGCCGACAAAATCGCCTTTTTCCGCGACGAGCAGGTCCAGATGACGCAGGCAGACCTGAATGCGGTCCATCGCCGTCGGAGCCGGCAGCTCTTCACCCGTCTTGATGTAGTGGGCGACCTGCTGGAAGATCCACGGGTTGCCGAGCGAGCCGCGGCCGATCATCACGCCGTCCGCGCCGGTGAGACGTAGCATCTCCACCGCTTTTTGCGGCGAGGTGATGTCGCCGTTGCCGATGACGCGGATGTTGACCGCTTCTTTGACTTGGCGAATGATGTCCCAGTCCGCCTGACCGGTATACATCTGCTTGGCCGTGCGTCCGTGGACGGCGACCGACTTGGCACCGGCCGCCTCCGCCGCGCGGGCGACGTCGATGGCGTTGATGTTGTCATCGTCCCAGCCTTTGCGGAACTTGACGGTGACCGGTTTGTGCGGCACCGCTTTGACGACCGCCTCGATGATCTTGTAGGCCTTTTCCGGGTCGCGGGCCAACGCCGCGCCGGAGCCTGCTTTGTGGACTTTCGTAGCCGGGCAGCCCATGTTGATGTCGACGATGGCTGCGTCGGTGTTTGCCACCAGTTCGGCCGCGATCTTCATCGATTCTTCATCACAACCGACGAGCTGCATCGAGACCGGACGCTCTTCTTCGAGGATCGTCAACATCGAACGGGTCTTTTGGTTGCCGTGCTGCAGCGCCTTGGTTGCGACCATCTCGGCGCAGACCAAGCCCGCCCCCATCTCTTTGGCGAGGACGCGGAAGGAAGGATTGCAAACGCCCGCCATCGGGGCGAGGATCACATTATTTTCAAGCTCGACATGACCGATCATGAGCTTTTTATCAAAAGTCGTCTCTTTCTTCATTTCTTGAGTCATATGGAAAAACACCTCCATACATGCGAAAAACACAGGTTCTGTTGCCCCTGTGCTCCGCGCCGTGTTTTGTAGTGTCCCCATTGTACCACCAGGAGAACACCCTTCTCAACCGCCAAATGTTAGACTCTCGCCGCGCAACTCTTGTTCGGTCACGCCGAGCACCTCATGGATGGAGCGCATCAGCTCTTTGGAAGGCATCCGGGTGCCGCGTTCGACCGCGCCGACGATGGCAATCGAGACATGAAGACGATCTGCCAGTTCCTGCTGAGTGAGGTTCTTTAGCTTTCGGTAGGCTCGTAGTCGCTTGCCAATGGTATCTGACATCGAAAGACTCCTTCCTTTCCGACGACCAGATCGGCCATGTCCGACACGGACTGTTGCGTTACGGGGTGGACCAGATCACCCGCTATGTCTGCGAGAGGTAGTAAGACGAAAGCGCGTTCCTTCATGCGTGGGTGGGGAAGAATGAGGTCCTCCGTGTCCAAGACCTGCCCTTCTAGTAGCAGGATATCTATATCTAAAGTTCGAGGACCCCAGTAGATATCCCTTTGTCGACCCAGGTCGAGTTCTGTAGAACCGGTGATTTTCAGTAAATTTTCCGGCGATAGTGTCGTTTTTATTTCGATGCACAGGTTTAAAAAGTCGGGTTGGTCCGCGTAACCGACCGGTTTGGTCTCATAGAGCGGGGAGATCTGCGTCACCTGAATCTCCGGTTGGCTGTCCAGCCGCGCGATCGCCGTCCGCAGGTTCAGGCGGCGATCACCGAGGTTGGCGCCCAAAGACAGGTAGCCGGTGCGCCACTCAGCGGCCACGGGTGATCTCCACCGCCACGCCGGCGAGGATGCCGGGGATCGGCGGGTTGGGTTTGTTGACGCGCACGCGCACCTGCTGGACGAGCGCAAACTGTTCGAGCAGTGCGGCGGCGATCCGCTCGCACAGCGTCTCGACGAGCTGCACCGGCTGACCGTCGAGGATGCTCTTGATCACTTCGTAGGCGGAGGCGTAGTTGACCGTCTTGCTCAGGTCGTCCGACTCGCCTGCTTCCTTGGTGGACAGGTAAAAGACGACGTCAGCCGAAAACCGCTGCCCCAAACGATTCTCTTCGTCAAACACGCCGTGATACGCGTAAAACTCCAGTCCGTTCAAATAGATCGCGTCCATTCGCTGATCCTCCTTTTTAGGCTCGCATCATCGCGTCTGTCATCCGCGCCACGCGGCTCATCTCCAATACGTCATGCACGCGCACCATCCGCACGCCCTTGGCGATGCCAAACGCCACGGTGGCCGCCGTGCCTTCGACGCGCTGCTCGACGGGAAGACCGAGCGCGTTGCCGATCATCGATTTGCGCGAGGTGGCGAGCAGAACCGGATAGCCGATTCCGACGATCTCCTCCAGATGTCCCATCACGTGCAGATTTTGCTCGTGCGTCTTGCCAAATCCGATGCCCGGATCGAGCCAGATCTGCTCGTCGCGCACCCCGCCAGCCCGCGCCAACGAGACGCACTCGCGCAGATCGCGGATGACGTTTGCCATCACGTCCGCTGCGTGCGGGACGTCGCGGTTGTGCATCAAGATCACCGGCACGCCGAGATCGGCCATGACGTGGGCCATCTCCGGGTCGCCTTTGCAGCCCCAGATGTCGTTGATGATCCGAGCCCCTGCCCGCACGGCCGCCTCGGCTACGCTCGCTTTATATGTATCGATGGAGATCGGCACCTCGATCTCCCGCGCCAATCGCTCGATCACCGGAATCACGCGGCGCATCTCTTCCGCCGCATCCACGGGTGCATGCCCCGGCCGTGTCGATTCGCCGCCGATGTCGATCACGTCGGCGCCGTTTGCGACCATCTCCTTGGCATGGGTGACGGCCAGGTCGATGTCGGTGTTCCATCTGCCGCCGTCAGAAAATGAATCGGGCGTCACGTTGAGAATCCCCATGATCAGGGTCTTGTCCGCTTGCACTCGCCTATCCCTCCTTCAGCCAAACTGAGACTAGTATACCAAAAAGAGCACCTCAAAGAGAGGTGCTCCGCATCGCCCGTGCGAGTAGGTCTTATTCGAACTGGAACAGCGCGGTCGACAGGTAGCGCTCGCCGGTGGACGGAGCGACTGCGAGGACCTTTTTGCCTTTGCCGAGCTTTTTCGCGACTTGCAACGCGGCGTAGACGTTTGCACCGGTGGAGATGCCGACGAGGATGCCTTCGTCTTTGGCGAGGCGGCGGGAGATTTCAAACGCGGTCTCGTTTTCGACTTGGATGATCTCGTCATACACGTCGGTGTTGAGGATCGACGGGACAAAGCCGGCGCCGATGCCTTGGATCTTGTGCGGGCCCGGGGTGCCGCCGGAGAGTACCGGAGACGCGGTCGGCTCGACTGCGACGATCTGCACGTCGCCGCCGCGCTTTTCTTTCAACACTTCACCGACGCCGGTGATCGTGCCGCCGGTGCCGACGCCTGCGACGAACGCGTTCACGTCCGGCAGCGCTTCGAGGATCTCGACAGCAGTGGTCTCGCGGTGGACTTTCGGGTTGTTCGCGTTGTCGAACTGTTGCGGCATGAACCAGTCCGGGTTTTCTTCTTTCAGCGCGGTCGCTTTGGCAATCGCGCCTTTCATGCCTTCCGCACCCGGGGTGAGCACGAGCTCAGCGCCGTATGCGCGCAGCAGGTTGCGGCGTTCAACCGACATGGTGTCCGGCATGACGAGGACGGCACGGTAGCCTTTTGCAGCCGCCATCATCGCAAGGCCGATGCCGGTGTTGCCGGAGGTCGGCTCCACGATGGTCGAGCCCGGCTTGAGAGAGCCGTCGAGCTCCGCTTCGGTGATCATCGAGTAGGCGATGCGGTCTTTGACCGAGCCGCCCGGGTTGAACGATTCCAGCTTGAGGTAGATCTCCGCATCATCCGGACCTGCAATCGTGTTCAGTTTGACAATCGGCGTTTGACCGATCAGTTCCGCAATGTTGTTTGCAACGCGCATGGTTGAATCCCCCTGTCTCTATATGGAAAACCGCAATTTAAAACCGAGTAATAGCATTGGTTTTACATGATATATTCAGTGTAGCCTGTGGGAACTGACCCTGTCAATCCCTGTTTAACGTTGCAACGATTGTTCATGCAACGTTTTTAACTGTTCTTCGTCGAACTGATACTTCTCGTTGCAGAAATGGCAGACGAGCTCCGCGTGCTTGTCTTCCTCGATGATCGACGAGATCTCCGTCGGTCCGAGCGACAACAGACCGCGTTCGAATCGTTCGCGGGAGCAATCGCAGCGGTGGCCGATGTCGATCCGCTCCTTGATGTCGACTTCGCCCGGGATCAGACGGCGCAGGATGTCCTCCGGCGTCAGGCCTTGCACCAGCAGCGAGGTGATATGCGGGAATTGCTTGATCTGCTCTTCAATGTAGTTGATGTCTTCATCCGAGACGCCCGGCAGAAGCTGGATAAGAAAACCGCCCGCTGCTTTGACCGTCTGATCCTTTTCCATCAAGACGCCAAGGCCGACGGCCGACGGGATCTGCTCGGACTGGGCGAAGTACAGCAGGAAGTCCTCGCCGATCTCGCCGGAGTACAGCGGCACAGAACCGACAAACGGCTCTTTCAGGCCGAGGTCTTTGATCACATACAGGAAGCCTTGACCGACGCCCGCGCCGACGTCGAGCTTTTCCACGTCGCCAAATACGATGCCGTCTTTGGGCGGCAGTTCCACGTGCGGGTTTTGCACGAAGCCGCGCACATGGCCGGAGCTGTCCGCCGTGACGGTGATCTGGCCGAGCGGTCCGTCACCGCTGATCTTCAAGGTGATCGTCTCTCTGCCTTTCAGCGTAACGCCCATCATCGACCCCATCGTCAAGGTGCGGCCGAGCGCCGCGCTCGCCAAAGCCAGGGTGCCGTGTCGGTCGGTGATCTCGCGCACCGTCTCGGTCGTGATGCAAGCAAACGCGCGCAGCTTGCCCTCAAGTGCCGTTGCGCGAACAAGATAGTCACTCATTCTATGGTTGCCTCCTCATTGGTTCACAATTGGAAAATCTTACAGGTACACACTTTCTTATGTTAGCATGATCTTTCCTGCGTTGTAAGTATACGGACCAAATCCCCCTGCCTGTCATAGACTGAGATCAAATGTGCGCAAAGGAGGGATCTCTGTGCCGTCCCTGTCGGATACAGCACCGTTACATACTCACCTCGGTCTGATGACGACCGATCTGCCCAAGTCGCGGCGCACGATGGCCCCGACTTGGCAGCGATTGGCCGAAGCGGGGATCGCGGAGGATCTCCCGGTCGTCTTTTTCCACCCGCACCGGATCGATCTCAAACGCCGCACCGTCACCGGCGTCCGCTATCATCCGGGCACAGGCTGGATGCCGATCCGCGTGCCCCTGCCCCGCGTCGTCGTCGACAACGTGTATGTCCACATCGCCCGTACCGACCGCCTCTACGCCGGCAACAAGCGGGCGCTGGAGCAGCGCGGCACCGTCGTGCTCAACCCCCGGCTCCCCGACAAAAGCGGGGTCTGGCAAGCGCTCCAGCGACAGCCTCTGCTGGCCGATCATCTGCCGGAGACGGCGGTGATGCGCAGCGCGGCCGATCTGGAGCGATGGCTGGACCGGCACGAGTCGGTCTTTTTAAAACCGGTGCGCGGCTCTGGCGGGCGGGGCGTGCTGCGCGTGAGCCGGGATCAGGCGGGGACTTACCGCGTCGCCGGAGCGAAAAAGAGCCTGTGGAGACGAGAGGAATGGTCCTTCTTTTTAAAGAAAAGACTGGGGGAGACACCGCACTTGATCCAGCAGGGCCTGTCCTTATTTGAAACGGAGGGCTGCAAGATCGACTTGCGCATCGTGTTGCACCGCGACGGCGACCGGACGTGGCAGCCGATCACGACGGTGCCGCGCATGGGGGCGATCGGGAGCGTCGTGACCAATCTGGCGCAAGGCGGGCAAGTGAAAGAGTTCGCCTGGCTGACCGAGCGAATGACCGAACAAGGCCTGCGCGCACCGCAACGGGAGCGGCTGGAGCAGATCGCCGTCCAAGCGGCGGAGGCTGTGACATTGATTCGACCGACGTTGGCGTTTCTCGGCCTCGATCTGGCGCTCGACACGACAGGTCGCGCCTACGTGCTGGACATCAACCCGCGCCCGGGGCGCAAATCGCTGGGAGCGGCGGAGAGATCGCGTGCGTTCGCCTGCCTCGTGCGCTATTGCAAGACGCTTTGAATTTGATATGCTTATAGACAAGGAAACAAACGTTCGGAACGGGCGAGGAGGGGATGGAGATGAGTCAGGGAAAACGGACGGAGGAGCGGGTGATCTTGCACCTCGACATGGACGCGTTTTTCGCGTCGGTGGAGCAGCGCGACCGGCCGGAGCTGCGCGGAAAGCCGGTGATCATCGGCGGCCTCGGCGGGCGGGGTGTGGTCTCGACCTGCTCCTATGAAGCGCGGCGTTTTGGCGTCCGCTCGGCGATGCCGGTCCAGCAGGCGCGTCGGCTGTGCCCGGACGGCATCTACCTCCCGCCCGATATGTCCCGCTATGCGGCGGTGTCGCGGCAGATGATCGCGATCCTCTCCCGCTACACGCCGCTATTGGAAAAGCTGTCGGTCGACGAAGCGTTTCTCGACGTGACCGGCAGCCGCCTGCTCTTTGGCGACGGGGTGACGATCGCCCGCCGATTAAAGGCGGAGATCCGCGAGGAGCTCGGCCTGACCGCATCGGTCGGCGTGTCCTATAACAAATTTTTAGCCAAGCTCGCCTCCGATCTGGAAAAGCCGAACGGGCTGGTCGTGCTCACCCCGGCCGATCTGGCGAGCCGCGTCCATCCACTGCCGGTCACCCGGCTCTGGGGCGTCGGCAAAAAAAGCGCGGAGCAACTGGAGCGGCTGCATCTGCGCACCATCGGCGACGTCGCACAGATGGACGTCGAGAGGATGCGCCGCTATCTCGGCTCGATGGCCGACCACCTCCACGCCCTCGCCCACGGACGCGATGACCGCCCGGTGGAGACGGGACGTGAAGCCAAATCGGTCGGGCAAGAGACGACGTTTGCACAGGATGTGCGCGATCTCGCGCTCTTGGAGCGGACGCTGCTCGCCCAGGTGGAGACGGTCGCACGCCGCCTGCGCCAGCAGGGCGTCGAAGGTCGGACGGTGACGCTGAAACTGCGCTACTCTCCGTTTCAAACGATCACCCGCAGCCACACCCTGCCGACCGCCACCGCCTTGGAAAAGCCGCTCTACGACACCGTCAAAGGATTGCTGCACAAATGCGCTCTCACCTCCCGCGACGCGATCCGTCTGATCGGCGTCACGGTCGGCTCGCTGGTTCCGGAGGGCGCGAGCTCTCTCGCCGCCGAGGCAGAGACGATACAACAGCTCTCCCTCTTCGAAGAGGTGCCCGCCGCTCCGACAGCACCGCCGCCGCATGACCCTCGCCAACAGCAATTGACCCAGGCGGTCGACCGTCTGAAAGACAAATTTGGCGAGGGCATCCTCACCCGCGCCCGCTTGGTCAAACGGGAGGACCTGTAAGCCCCGCCACAAACCGAGCCTTCCTATGCGAAGGCTCTTTTACATGGATCATAAAGTACAGGTTTTCCCGTGTATCTTTTACGGCGACACGGCTCTTTTTTCCCTTTCACACCGATACTGGATAACGCACATCACGATTTGAGGGAGGCAATACCCATGAACATTCAACTGATACGCCATGCCACGCTGCTCGTGCACTATGCGGGCCGAAAGATCCTCGTCGATCCGATGATCGGCGAGCCCGGCTCCTATCCGGCCGTCATGAACACCGCCAACGATCACCGCAATCCGCTGGTGCCGATGGCGATGCCGCTGGCCCGGTTGCTCGACGGCGTCGACTTCGCGCTGATCACGCACACGCACAACGATCATTTCGATGTGGCCGCCTCGAAAGAACTGCCCAAAGACATGCCGTTGCTGATCCAGCCCGAAGACGAAGACAAACTGCGCGGCTTCGGCTTTACCGACGTGCACCCGGTCGGGACGTCACTCACCTACGCCGGCATCGAGTTCACCCGCACCGGCGGCGAACACGGCCGAGGCGAGATCGCGCAAAAGATGGCGCCCGTCTCAGGCTTTGTGCTGCGGGCGGCCGGGGAGCCGTCGCTGTATATCGCCGGTGACACCGTGTGGTGCGAACCGATGGAAGCCGCCTTGACCGCCCACGCGCCGCAAGTGACGGTCGTCAACGCAGGCGGCGCGCGGTTCAAAGTCGGCGATCCGATCACGATGACAGGAGCGGACATCGCCGAGGTCCTCGCCCACACGCCGGGCACGCAGGTGATCGCCGTACATATGGAGGCGGTCAACCACTGCGCCGAGTCGCGGGCCGACCTGCGCCGCTTTGTGCAGGCAAAAGGCTTGGAGCAGGTGCATATCCCGGCCGACGGCGAGACTCTCATCTTCGAATAAACCGCTTAACAAAAGTTTTGTGGAAATTTGAACCTATCAGCCTCCCAATCGAGTATAATAGTTTTCGGTAGAATTATTCTCATTCGTCTGAAAACGAACTCGGTTGAGGAGGCTCTCTTCATGAACAAAATTGGCACCCTGGTCGTTATGACCTCTCTCGTATCCACGTTGCTGGCTCCGGCCGCATTTGCAGAAACGGCTGCACCGGCAGCTGCGGCTGCAACAGCTCAAGTGAAAACCGACATCCAACTGGCGGTTGAAGAAGGCGCGATCAAAGGCTACCCGGGCACGACCGATCTGCTGGAAAACAAACCGGTCACCCGTGCGGAACTGGTCGTCATGATCAACCGCGCGGCGAAACTGAGCAAGGTTCAAGTGAAAAAAGCATCCTACAACGACCTGTCCGACTGGATGGGCGAAGCAGTAGAAAATGCGACGGCAGCCGGGATCGTCAAAGGCGTCGGCTACAACCAATTCCAACCGAACCGCACGATCAACCGCGAGGAACTGGCGGCGATCATCGTGCGTTCCATGTACCACGGCAAAGACATGCCGAAAGTGAATGAAGAAGTCCTGAACTATTTTAAAGATCAAGACCAAATCTCCCCGTGGGCGCGCCAATACGTGGCCGTCGCGGCGATGGCAGGCATTTTTGACCTGAAATTGGACGGCACCTTCGACCCGAAAGCTCCGGTCACCCGCGGCGAAGCGGCAAAAGGGCTGAAGCCGATCCTGTTCACGGTTCTCGATATTTTGACCACCAACGACATTCACGGCAAGATCGAAGTCGGTTTTGATAAAAAACGCAATGCAGCGCAAGGCGGCATCGAAACGCTGGGCGGCATCGTCAACGATTTCCGCGCGATCAACCCGCAAGGCACGGTGGTCGTCGACGGCGGCGACGCTTGGCAAGGCACGCTGATCTCGAACACCGTCAACGGCGAATCGGTCATCAAGTCGATGGACGAGATCGAATACGACGCAGCGGCGGTCGGCAACCACGAGTTTGACTTTGGTCGCGACGTGCTGATCAACAACATCAAAAATGCGACCTTCCCGATCCTTGGCGCGAACATCATCGAAGATGCGACCGGCAAGCGCGTCGACTGGACGCAGCCGTACACGATTGTGGAAAAAGCAGGTCTGAAAGTGGGCATCATCGGTTTCGCGACACCGCAGACCGCCACGACCACGAAATCGACCAACATCAAAGGTCTCACCTTTGCAGATCCGGTTCCGTTCGCAAAAGATCTTTCGGCCGAACTGCGTGCCAAAGGCGCGGACGTCGTCATGGTCACCTCCCATCTGCCGGGTGAACAAGACGCGAAAACGGCTGAGATCATGGGCGAACTGGTCGATCTGGCGAACGGCACAGGCAACGGCACGCTCGACGCCATCGTCGGCGGTCACTCGCACCGCCGTGTCTCCGGGCTGGTCAACGGCATCCCGGTGGTCGAGGCGCAAAGCTGGCTCGGAGCGGTCGGTCACATCCAACTGTATGTCGACAAAGAGACCAAGAAGGTCGTTTCGTCCAGCGCCTCGCTCTTGGAGACGTACGGCAACTTGACACAGGCTGATGCGGACGTGGCCAAGATCGTCGCCGACTACAAGTCACTGATCTCGGAAAAAGCGGGCGAAGTCGAAGGCATCGCCGCTGAGAAACTCACCCGCCTCTCCTACCGATACGCGCAAAACGGCAACAAAGACCGTGACGGCATCACCCCGCTGGGCGCGCTGATCACCGACGCGATGCGCGCAACGGAAGGCTCCGACATCGCCTTCACCAACATCGGCGGCATCCGTGCGGACGTTGAGCCGGGCGAGATCACCTACTCCGAGATGTTTGAAGTCCTGCCGTTCGGCAACTACAACGTGACCGGCACGATGACGGCCGAGCAAGTCAAAACGGCTCTGGAAGTCCTCGACAAATACACCAATCTCCCGGCTCTCCAGTTCTCCGGCCTGAAGGTCGAGTGGGACAACACCCGCGAGAAAGGTGACAAGTTCACCAAGATCACGCTGGTAGACGGCACTCCGGTATACGTCGACGGCACGTTCAACACCGACCGCACCTTCCAAGTTACCACCAACGACTTCATGGCGACCGGCACCGGCGACGGCTATGCGGTATTCGGCCAAGTGAAGGAATGGAAAGACGGCGCGATCCTGCTCGACGCGTGGGTCAACCACACGAAAGCCCTGCATGCAGCAGGCAAACAAGTCTCCGCTGCAAACGACGGCCGCGACGTGCGTCTGGACATCAAATAAAGCGTGGAACGAAAAAAAGGCCGGAGAGCTCCCTGCTCTCCGGCCTTTTTTCATACGGGTGTAAATGGGCGCGTGGACGCATTTACCACCCTTTGCAACGTTGATACAATAGGTGTACCGCCTAGTTGGAAAGGAGCGAAGACCGTGCTCGGAGCCAAGATCAGACAACTGCGCAAAGAAAAAGGCATGAGCCTCGGCGAGCTGGCCGAACGGGCCGACTGTGCCAAAAGCTATCTGAGCGACATCGAACGCGGTGTGCGCGACAACCCCTCCATCCAGTTCTTAGAGAAGATCGGCACGGTGCTGCATGTACCGACCGAGTTTTTTATCGATAAAACGTACACCACCGCTCAAGCGCTCGCCGATCAGGTCGCCCCCGAGATGGTCGAGATCGTCAAGGAGCTCGATCTCGGCTGGCTCCAACTCACCAAACAAGCTGCCGAAAGCGGCCTGACCCAAGAGCAATTTAAAGAGTTCATCGAGTACGCCGTCTGGAAGTCCAAACAAACGGCCGGAGTCTAAAGGTATAAGACATTCACAGCCGTCATATCCGTAATGTGTAGGGCCGCAAATCGACAAAAGGAGCAGGGGGGACGCATTTCTGATGCAAATGCCCGTATTTCTCGCTCAATTTTCGATGAGAGAGCAGACGATTTGCCAGCCTCAAGCGGAACAGCACGCCGATCCGACGCACGACATCCACTCACCGCTCCCAGAACGGTGGCGCGTCGAACTGCTCCTCCTCACACGCAAAGAGCCGGTCTCCCCTTAGGGAAACCGGCTCTTCTTCTCTTATCCTGGTGTTGCATGCGTTCTAGCGGCCTTGGTGGTTCTCCAGCGCCGCTTTGACAAACTCGCGGAACAGCGGTTGCGGGCGGTTCGGACGCGATGTGAACTCCGGGTGGAACTGGGCTGCCACAAACCACGGGTGGTTCGGCAGTTCGATCACTTCGACGAGTCGGCCGTCCGGCGAGGTGCCGGAGAAGATGAAGCCAGCCTCTTTCATCTGATCGCGGTACTCGTTGTTGAACTCGTAGCGGTGACGATGGCGCTCGTAGATCAAGCTCTCTCCGTACGCTTCCATCGCCTTCGTACCCGGCTCCAACTTGCACGGGTAAAGACCGAGGCGCAGCGTGCCGCCGAGGTCCTCGACATCCTTTTGCTCCGGGAGCAGGTCGATGATCGGGTAGTCGGTCAGCTCGTTGATCTCCGCCGAGTTGGCGTTTTCAAAGCCGAGCACCGTGCGCGCATACTCGATGCACGCCACTTGCATCCCGAGGCAGATCCCGAGGTACGGCACGTTGTTTTCGCGAGCATAGCGAGCAGCCGCGATCTTGCCTTCCACACCGCGATCGCCAAATCCGCCCGGCACGAGGATGCCGTCCGCACGGCCGAGCAACTCATGCACGTTCTCCTCGGTGACTTCTTCCGCCTGCACCCAGTCGATCTCGATGTTCGAGTCGGCGGCGAAACCGGCATGATACAGCGCCTCCGCCACGGAGATATAGGCGTCGCGCAGTGCCACATACTTGCCGACCAGCGCGATGCGGGTGGTGTGCTGGAGGTTTTTCACCTTGTCAACCAACTGCACCCACTCGGTCATATCGGCTGCCGGCACGTCAAATCCGAAGTGGCGCACGACCAGATCGTCGAGGCCCTCTTCCTGGAACATCAGCGGCAGATCATACAGCGTGTCTGCGTCGCGTGCTTCGATGATCGCGTCGGCATCGGTATCGGTGAACATCGCGATCTTGCGCTTCACATCGAGCGACAGCGGGTGCGCCGTGCGGCAGACGATGATGTTCGGCGAGATGCCGATCGAGCGCAGTTCCTTGACGGAATGCTGGGTCGGCTTGGTCTTCATCTCGCCGGCCTTGCCAAGGAACGGAATCAGGGTGACGTGGATGTACATCACATTTTCCCGACCGACGTCCGACTTGATCTGACGGATCGCTTCCAGGAACGGCAGCGACTCGATGTCGCCGACCGTGCCGCCGATCTCCGTGATCACCACGTCGGCGTTGGTGTCTTTTGCCGAGCGGAACACGCGCTCCTTGATCTCGTTGGTGATGTGCGGGATGACCTGCACCGTGCCGCCGAGATAGTCGCCGCGACGCTCTTTGGAGATGACCGACCAGTAGACTTTGCCGGTCGTGATGTTGTTGTTCTTCGAGAGGTTGATGTCGATAAAGCGTTCATAGTGCCCGAGGTCGAGGTCCGTCTCAGCCCCGTCATCGGTGACAAATACTTCCCCATGCTGGTAAGGGCTCATCGTGCCCGGATCGACGTTGATGTACGGGTCGAACTTCTGGATCGTCACTTTCAAACCGCGATTTTTCAACAGACGTCCGAGTGAAGCTGCCGTGATACCCTTGCCCAAAGACGACACGACACCGCCCGTGACGAAAATATACTTGGCCATAACTCAGCTGCTCCTCCTATGTACTGCATGATCTTAACATTCTCTTCCGCGCACAAAAAAAAACGAACATCTCGTTTTTCCTTGAAAATAACCTCTAGTATCGTACCACACCGCAAAAGTTTGTCAATAGAGTCCAGCGAAAACAGCCGCGCCCCTTTTCAGGTTCGCGGCTGGATCAGACTGTTTTGTTTGCAAAACGTTTGGGATTTAAAAATCGTCGTCTTCGTCGTAGGAGTCGACCTCGTCTTCTTCCTCGACTTCTTCGCCTTCGATCTCTTCTTCCTCGCCTTCGACCTCTTCGTCTTCGAAGCCTTCCACAGCCTCTTCGTCGTCGTCCGCTACGCGGTCGTAGTCGTCGAATGCATCATCCTCGTCCTCGACTTCCTCTTCCTCGTCAAAGAAGTCATCGTCGTCATCCATGTCTTTGCGGACAAACTTCTTGCCGCCGGTCGCCTTCTCCGTGGTGGTCTTGTCGGTCGGGTACCAGCGCTTGAGGCCCCATACGTTGCCGCCGATGCAGACAAAGCGGCCGTCGATGTTGATCTCCGTGTACAGGCGGGCGATCACCTCGGTGACTTGCTCTTCGGTCAGGCCCTTGAGACGGGCGACCTCCTGCATCAAGTCGCGGTAATGAAACGGTTTGTTCGTTTGCTTCAAGATCGCATATGCCATATCGATCAAGGACATCTCGGCTTTGTTTTGTGCGTTGAGCGAGATTGCGTTGGTTTCAGCCACTGCTAGCCACATCCTCTCGAAATCGTTTCTATGTATGTACAACGTACAAATTCAATACTCTAGTTTAGCCACAGACAGAGAATATATTCCATTTTCTCTTCATCTGGAGCAAATGAAATTATATCACATGACACATACTATCACAAGAACTGGAATGCGAAGGAGAGGGTACAATTTGATGAGCCATTATCTTTGGTCGTACGCATTCATCGGCGTCAGCGTGCTCGTGCTGGTCGGTCTCACCATCTGGTGGATGTACAGCAAATACACGCGCAAAGCCAAATAGAAAAAAGCCGCCGACCACAAAGGTCGGTGGCTTTTTTCGTCAGGATGCTTGTTTCTTTTTGTCATCGAACAGCCAATAGCCAAACCGCTTCCAGAACGACTCCAGCTCGGCGATCCGCAGTTCGTGATATTTCAGCGCGCTGTACTCTTGCATCTCATTCAAATTAAAACCCATGATGATTTCCCTCCACGTACTTTCTCTAATTTTGTCGCTTGACGTTATACAGTATGTGGAGGGGTATGAAAAGTGCACGGCTCATGTAAAATAACATTATTCTGATTATTGCACGCATTGAAAAAGCCTGCTCCGCGAGGGAGCAGGCTTTTTCCGGGTGTTTAGACAGCCGATACGGATGCCGAGATGTACGCGCTCCAGACCAGCAGCGCTGCGAAGACGAACATCATGCCCGCGAGGCCCATCTTGCGTTGTTTGACCATGGAGAACATGGTCGAAAGAGCCAGGATCGCGAACAGCAGGAAGCAGATACCGACGCTGATCGGATGCAAAGTCATACCTTCAAGCAAGAACATGAGACTTGTCACCTCTCAAAACTCAGGATTATCCATTAAGAATACCCAAAAATCCGGTCTACAACTATTTTATTATAAAGACAAGATCTAGGGTGTGTCAAAATGGAGAATTTTACTCAGGTTTCGTCACTAGAAAAAAGGCATCCCGAGTCATTCAGGATGCCGGTATATGCGGGGTGTTACCCGCGACGTCCGCCACGTCCGCCGCGTTTCGCATCGTTGCGCTTGAGTGCGGACAGACGGTCTTCACTTTCCTTCATGAAACGGTTGAGCTTGTCTTCGAAGTTCAGACGACCGCCGCCGCCTTGACGGTTGCCGCCGCGCGGACCGCCGCCCGGACGATCCCCGCGAGGAGGACGGTCACCGCGCGGACCGAAGTCGCGCTTGGGAGCCGGTGCCGGTGCGCCCGGAGCCGGTTCTTTCGCCTGACGGATCGAGAGGCCGATCTTGCCATCCTTGTCTACGTTGATGACTTTGACCTGCACCATGTCGTTGACCTTCAGATGATCGTTGATATCCTTGACGTAGGTGTCTGCGATCTCCGAGATGTGTACGAGACCCGTCACATTACCAGGAAGCAATACGAATGCACCGAAATGCGTGATCCCGGTGACTTTGCCTTCCAATTTGCTGCCCAATTCGATGGCCATGTAAAAAAAGCTCCTCCTCTAAAGGTACACAAAAAGATTCCACTAAAAAAATTATAACGAGAGATCGGGAAAAGTTCAAGGGAGCCCAAGAAAAGCAAAGGTTGGAAGCTTATTGTTTGGGCTCGACGAAGAGGGTTTCGCCCTCTTTGACCATCATATATTTTCTCCTGGCGAGCTCTGCGATATAATCGGGATCTTGAAGTTGGTCGATTTTTTCTTGCAGTTCCTGATTCGTCTGAGCTGCCTGTTGGATCTGCGCGTCGAGGCGCGCCTGATCCTCTTCCAGACGGTTCATATCCGGCGTTTGGACAAAGAAGAACACGTACGCAGCCCAAGCTGTGATGCCCAGCAGCACCACGGTGCGCCCTTTCACTCGGCGTTTTTGTCCTTTGCCAGCAGGTTGTTTTGCAGGATGCGGCTTCGTCTCCTGATCCTTTGGCAGGGACAGAACGTTCGATCGGGCCGGCTTTGTCATCGTGAGGCTTCCTCCTGTCTAATCGCGTTTTTGGTTGTTCTCATCCGAGTCGGAATCTGTTAACCAATTCGCCACGCGACGCAGGAATCCTTTCCACTTTGCCTTTGTCTGACTAGCAAATTTTCTTAACGGACGCATCCACGCGTCGATCTGCTTTTTGACCGGCTTGATCACCGGCTCGATCAACGGCTGCACCGTCCAGCGGTAGAGCACGCGTCCGAGCCATTCCAGTGTGTGGAGCAGCGGCTTGAACGGCCAGAGCAGGATGCTCTCGATCCCGCGCGCGACGCGGTCGATCAGGCGCAGCAGAGCCAGCAGCAGTCGCCACAGCCACAGCAGCGGGCCGACGACGGTGATCAGGAAGATCCGCCACACCGCCTGCAGGAACCACGTGACCGCCATGACCATGCCGACGGTGGAGCCGACGACCGCCTTGCGCAGCAAGAGCCTGTACAGACCGAGACCGATCGCCATGATCAAGAAGATATAGAGCCGCATGTCGACGTGATTGGCCCAGTGCAAAGACCACAACACCCAGAGCAGGGCGAAGATCCAGTAGGAGAAATCGAGGATCGATCCCATCCATCTAAGATATTTCCATTCCTTCAAAATGGTGCGGTACACGTCGTACACAGCGCCGAGCACCGCGCCGCTGACGCTCATCGCAAACACGGTGAGGTATTGCATCGTGAGGGTCACTGCCCCTCCTCCTTTCCGGCATTACCCCGCCCGTTATTTGAACAGCTTGGAGAAAAAGCCTTTTGCCTTTTCACCCGGCGACACACCTTCGTCAAAGTACCCCATGTCGTAGATCAACCCTTCGATGGCGACAAATCCGCCTTCCAGATTGAGCGTTTTGATGTGCAGGTTCTCCCCGCGGATCGCCAAAAATCCATAGTGCGTCTGGAGCACAAACTCGTGAGCGTCAAAGCTCTCCACGTTCAGCACCCCGTTGACTTCCAGGTTCTGTCTGTTTTTGAGAGTCACTTCGTGGAGTTGATACTGTTTATTTCGGATGCGATCGTCCGGCATTTGTCTGTTCCTCCCCGTCGATAGTTCCCAGATTTCGTATTGGTACAATCTATGCGGGGGGTCGTCTCTTCAATACTAAAAAAAGAAACGGCCCTGTTTTCACAGAACCGTTCCAAGGACTTCGACCGGCATCGGGATCGACTCGATGCCGGCGATGCGTTTGACGTGCGCCGTGTCGGCGATGTTGTAGATTTCGATGACGTCGTGGACCCCTTTTTTGTAGGAGCCGTTGCCGTAGACGGCGATCGTGCCGTCCGGGAGCAACTGGAGAGAGCGGGCCGTTTCGCTGTCGGTGATCTTGATCGTGTCGCGAATCTCACCCGTCTGCCGATCGACCATCAGGATACGGTCAAACCCGGTGCCGATCCATTTCGGATCGAGCACGCCGACGATGAGCGTCCGATCATCAGGCGTCAAAGCAAGTCCGCGCACGTTGACGACCTTCGTCAATCGGGGGAGAGGGATCTTCCACGTGCGGGTGACGCTCAAGTCTTGGCCGTTCACTTCATAGACGGTGCCGTCCTCCCGCACCCGGATGTACCCGTCTCCGTCGTGCTCGGCAGCGGTGAGCAGATCCATCCCGTTCGTCTCCACCCCCTCACGCGGCTTCAGAACCGCCTGTGCGACGTCGAGCAGGCTCTGTGCCCTGTTGCGTCGGTGACGAGCATCTGCGCGGTGTCACGGCCTGCACAGGCGATGTCGAGGCTGTCGTACGGACGCGGCTCCGTGCTGCGCACTTCGAGCGTCTCGGTGTCGATCAGCGTGACCCACTCCGTCCTCGTCTCATCATCGAGTGCAGCCGTTACGAGCGTCCGGCCGTCGCGGGAGATCTCGGTGAAATCCGCATAGATCGTGTATTTGACGCGATGCGGCACGTCCGTCTCCTTCAGCACCTGCCCGCTCTGCAGATCGATCACTTTCAGGCGATCTCCGTCAAACAAATAGAGTCGCTTTTGTTTCGGTGAGACCTCCACCTGCGGATTGTTCCCGGCGGGGATCTCATACTGGACTTCCTGCGTTCCGGCATCGAGCACCAGCACCCGCTTTTTCTCGATTCCGTCGAGCACGACCAACTGCGTCAGCCCGCCAAATGAGGAGACGAGCTCCTGTTGTTCCGTCTTTGCTTCTCCATAAATAAACAAAGCCGCCCCAAGTGCCAGGGCGGCGAGAATGATTTTTTTCCACATGCCGACTCGCACCTCCTATGTTTGGGACGCGGCCGGGTTGTGTTTGGTTACAGAAAGAAAAGCACCCCGCCCGCGTTTCCGCTGACAGGATGCTTCTGTTTGAGCCGGCTCCGTCTCCCTACTCCTCGTCGTCGCTGTCATCCAAGGCGGGGTCGCCTTCTTTGCGCGTTTCGGAGAGGATGGTGTACATCTGAGCGGCGATTTCTTTTTTCGCGGACTCTTGGATCATCTCAATGCGAGCCTCGACGATCTTGGTCCCGAAGGTGATCGTGAGGACATCGCCTGCTGCGACTTTGGCGCTGGCTTTAGCCGGGCGGCCGTTGATCGCGATGCGGCCTTGGTCACAGACTTCTTTGGCCAAGGTGCGGCGTTTGATGATCCGGGATACCTTCAAAAATTTATCCAAACGCATGTATTACTTCGTCGCTTCCTTGAGCTTGTTGCCCGGTTTGAAAGCCGGAACGACCGATTCCGGAATGGTGATCTCCGCGCCGGTCTTCGGGTTGCGGCCGGAGCGTGCGGAACGCTTGCGGGTCTCGAACGTGCCAAAGCCGATCAACTGGACTTTGTCGCCAGCTTTCAACGCTTCTTCAATCGTTTCCAGGAAGGAGTTAACCGCAATCTCTGCGTCCTTTTTCTTCAGGCCGGACTTCTCGGCGACTGCCGCGATCAGTTCCACTTTGTTCATTGTCGAAAAATGCCCCTTTCAAGTGACAAATGTCTGTGGGTTAAAAAAAATTCCACTTGCTAATTCGTCCTGATGGTTGCAAATTCCTGCATCGGTGCGGGCTCTTTGTTGATTTTTCAGGATTTTTCCTGATGTCGAATCTCGTCCCACAGCTTGTCCATCTCTTGGAGCGTGCTCTGCTCCGGCGTTTTGCCCATCTCGCGCAGACGCTTTTCCACATAGGCGAAACGACGGCGGAACTTGCGGTTGGTGCGGGACAGCGCTTCTTCCGGGTCGATCTTCCAGAAGCGGGACAGATTGATCATCGCAAACAGCAGGTCGCCAAACTCATCTTCTTTATCGTCCGTCTCTTCCAACTCATTTATTTCTTCTTTGATCTTCGCATATACGTCCTGCATATCATCCCAGTCAAATCCGACGTCGGCCGCTTTCTTTTGCAAGCGGTAAGCGGCCGTCACAGCAGGCAACGACACCGGGATGCTGTCGAGCAGAGAGAGCTCTTCCACGCCCGCGTCCGCCTTTTCCTGCTGTTTGATCTCCTGCCAGTTTGCCACCACGTCTTCCGCCGTATCCGCTTGTGCGGCGGCAAAGACGTGCGGATGGCGGCGGATCATCTTGTCGGTGACCGACTGGATCACGTCATAGAGATCAAACGTGCCTTCCTCCGAGCCGATCTGCGCGTGCAGCACGATCTGGAGCAAAACGTCGCCGAGCTCGTCGGCCAGGTCGAACGAGTCCTCGCGGTCGATGGCGTCGGCCGCTTCGTACGCTTCTTCGAGCAGGTATTTGCGCAGGGATTGGTGCGTCTGCTTGAGATCCCACGGGCAGCCGGTGTCCGGGTCGCGCAGGGCGGCGATGATGTCGCGGAACTGCCAGAGCTGGCGGTTGATCACGCGCTCCTCCAGCGTGGCGGGCACGTAGACGGAGGTGAGGTGGTCGATCCAGTCGAGGCGGTCGATCTCGAAAAGCGGCATCGTCTCGATCCGCTCCATTCCCTCGATGCCGATGGCGCGGGCGACGGTGACTTGGTAGTCGTCCGGATACTGCCCCATCAGGGTCAATTTCACGTCGGACGCCACGTCGCGGGAATACACCTGCGCGATCACCGTGTGCAGGCTCGGGTTGATCTGGCGCGGCAGGAGGCTCGTCCCGTCGAGCAACAGCGTCCCGTCGTTCGGATCGACGCCGACGGCGGCAAACAGGTCGTCGAGGAAGGAGTGGCCGGGGCCGATCTTGATGGCGACGCCCGCCTCCGGGCCTTTTTTGCGGAGCAGTTGCACGGTCGTCTCCGCCACGCCCGGATGACCCGGCACCGCGTAGACGAGATGCCCTTTTTCCTTCGCCGTCGCGATCACGTGCTCCGCGATGCGGTTGTAGACTTCTTCAAAGCTGTCTCCTGCGTCGTAATAGCTGTCCAACGCAGTGAAGACGATCCCCTTGTTGCGGAGATCGTCTACCACCGGATGGCGTTCGGTGCGCAGCAGGATCGCACCGTTTTGCTGAGTCTGTTCGTCGAGCAGGTTCCACGACCCGAGCGGGAGCCCCGCCCACGAGCCGGGACCGAGCCCGACGATGGTCACTTGTGCCATCTGTCATTTCACTCCTATCGTATCATGCCGAGCTTTGCGAAAAAGGCGGCCAGTCGAGGGCCAAATCGCGGCACGGCGTGCAGATCTTGACGCGTCACCGTCCCGGTCACGAGCAGTGCGACCACATAGACGAGCGTCGCCGCCCCGATGGACGACAGAGCGGTCGCACCGGCGAACAGGCGGTCCGACTCGATCTGCGCGTCGAGGATCGGAGCGACGTACGTCACCATGCCAAACACCGCCACCGCCATGAAGAATGTCGCGAGCATCGGGCGGACCAGCATCGAGCGCAGATCGAACACGACGCCGGTGCGGCGGTACATGCTGTAGAGGTTCAGCATCGTCGCGATCAGGTAGGACACGACGGTCGCCAGAGCGGCCCCGTTGATGCCAAACAGCGGGATCAGCGCGACGTTCAGGCCGAGCTTTGCCACCGCGCCGATGAACAGGTTTCTGACGGGCAGATACACGCGGCCGATGCCTTGCAGGATCGCCGAGGTCGTCAGCTGGATGGAGGCGAACAGCGTGGCGGCCGCGATCCAGACGATCACCTCGGAGCCCTGCATGTCTTTGAACAGCATGATGTCGATCGGCTCGGCGAGCAGAGCCAGCCCCACCGCCGACGGCAGCGCCACCAGCATCGTCATCCGCATCGACAGCTCCATCCGGGCGGACACTTGCCGCATGTTGCGGATGGCGATCGCCGCCGCGATGGCGGGCATCAGCGCCGTGCCGATGGCGGAGGCAAACGTGGTCGGGAGCAGCATCAATTTGAACGCGCGCCCGGTCAGCAGGCCGAACATCTCCGTGGCTTCCGCTTGCGAGTAGCCGCATTGCTTGAGCAGGTTGACGACCGTCACCACGTCGATGTTGTTCATCAGCGGGACGACCAGTGCCCCGAGCGAGACGGGAAACGCGTACCAGCAAAGCTTTTTGACGACCGCCCACGTCCGCTGCGGCGGCACTTTATTTTTCATGCGCACATCGTGGCGGAAATATTCCCGCTTGCGCCAGGCATAGCCGAGCAAGACGACAAATCCGCACAGCCCGCCGGTAAACGCGCCAAACGCTGCCCCCGCCGCCGCGTGCGCCTCGCTGTAGCCCCATTGCAGGAGCAGCGTGGCCAAGGCGAGGATCGTCCCGACGCGGACGAACTGCTCGACGAGCTGCGACGTGGCGGTCGGCTCCATCCGCTGCCAGCCTTGAAAATAGCCGCGGATGGCGCTCATCAGCGGCACGACCAGCAGCGCGGGCGCGATCATTTTGATGGCGTAGGCCGCGTCCGCATCGCCAAACATCCGAGCAAACTCATCCGCGCCAAAGAACAGCAACAGGAAAAACGCCACCCCGGTGACGGCGAGCAGCACCGACGAGACGCGAAACACTTTTTTGGCGCCGGTGTAGTCGCCCAACGCAATGTGTTCCGCGACAAATTTGGAGACGGCGACCGGGAATCCGGCGGTCGACAGGATCAACAGCGTCGAATAGATCGGATAGGCCATCTGATACAGCCCGATCCCCCGGTCCCCGATGATGTTTTGCAAAAAGATCGTATAGACAGACCCGAGCAGCTTGGATAAGATCCCGGCCAGCCCGAGCACCAGCGCGCCGCGTAAAAACAGGTTGCGGTCCGACATCTTGCGTCTCCTCCCCATTATAACAGTCAACTTGTCTTTTTCCATGTTATGAGCGGGGAGGCGAAAAAAGACAGGCCATCTGGGATCGGCCTGTCCCTTTCCGTATGAATCGGATGATTGCTGGCTGGCTGTGAGTAGAATTACTGCTCCATCTGCTTGGCGAGGAATCCGGCTGCCGTCTCGGCCAGCTTGGTTTCCAATTCGCCCATCTTGGCGGCTTCATCGCGGGAGAGCATGATCACGGTGCCGATCGGGTCGCCGCCGGCGATGATCGGGGCGATGACTTGCCCGGAGAACGCCTCCGCTTTGTCGCGGGTGATCCCAAACTCACCGGCGGTGAAGGTGGCGACCGTCTTGCGGTCTTCCATCGCCTTTTCGACGTCTGCGCCGATCGGCTTTTCCATGAAGTCTTTCTTGGACGTGCCGGATACGGCAATGATGACGTCGCGGTCGGTGATCAGGCAGATGTGACCCAGCGTTTCGGACAACGATTCTGCATATTCCTTGGCGAAGTCGCCCAGCTCACCGATCGGCGAGTATTTCTTGAGGATGACTTCTCCGTCGCGGTCGACAAAGATCTCCAGCGGATCGCCCTCGCGAATGCGGAGGGTTCTTCTGATTTCCTTCGGAATTACGACACGGCCCAAATCGTCGATTCTACGTACAATACCTGTTGCTTTCATTTCTTCGATTCGACCTCTCTTTCCGTGGAAGAATGGGGTATGAATGGTGTATGGATTGGCTGGGTCAGCAGTTATGTTGTTGGCATTATCTTGTCCCGTTGTCAACGTTTTTACCAAAGGAAACTGTTGGTGGGATGCCGTCTCTCCCGTGCGTCCGCCCTCCTTTTTGTGGGGAAAGTGATGATAGTATGGGGCGGGATTTGCCCATTTATTCATCATTTGCCAGCACAAGAAAAAGCCGCCCGAGTCGGGGCGGCTTTCCTGTTGCGGCAGACAGATCGAGATTTATATCTTCACGTTGATCTCCGCTTCTGCCTGCGCTTTTTCATAGATATCGTTCCAGATCGCGTTCTCTTTGACCTCTTTGACCTTGAGGATCACGTCCGCTTTGACCGCGTCGAAGGCGGGCTCTTGGCGGCTGTCGACGCGCAGGATGTGCCAGCCGTATTCGGTCCGGATCGGGTCGGAGAGCGTGTTCAGGGGCAACGTGGCCGCCGCATCGCGAAACTCCGGGACAAACAGGTCAAACTGCACGTCCGCCATCCGGCCGCCGTTCTCCTTGGCTGTCGGATCGAGGGAAAGTTCTTTGGCGACGGCGGCAAAGTCCTCTCCTTTGCCAAGGCGCTCTTTGACCGCCTTCGCTTCCGCTTCTGTCTTCACGAGTACGTGAGAGACGGTGCCGGTCGAGAGTGCGCCTTTGTGCTGCCCGAAATAGGTCTGGAGCTCTTCCTCGGTCGGCTTGATCTCGCCGATCTTCGCCGATTTGTAGAGACGCAGGAGTTCGTCTTGGCGGGCGAGCTCCTTGATGTCTTCGTCGCGGATCGCAAATTGCTTCAGCCGCTGTTCGAACGCCTGTTGGTCGCCGTTGTAGACCAGAGCGGCGACCTGTTCTTTGTACTCTTTCACCTGGCCGTCGAGAGCGGCTTCGTCCGGTTTGATCCCGGCGTCGGTCGCTTGCTTGGTTAGCACTTTGTACAAGGTGATGTACTCGATGAGAAATTTGCGCTTGTTCTCCTCGTTCACTTGGAAATCCGGCATGATCAGATCGCGGCCGAGGTGAAATTGCTTTTCAAACTCGGCGGCGGTGATCTGCCCGCCTTGGTACGTGGCGACGACCGCCGTTTTGTTCTCGGTGTCCCCATCGGTGCAACCGGTCAAAAACAGCGACGCCGCCAGCACGAAGGCGCAGGACAAGGAACGCCATCTGTTACCCGGTGACATTCTCCAAGACCTCCCTGTGCTTTGGCACGATCTTGTAGGCTTCCATGAATTTCTCCAGCATTTGAAGCAATTGATCCTCTTTCAAGCCTTTCACTTTGAACGTCATGACGATCTGCTGCTGCGCGGTGAGCTTCAAGTTTTTAAACTCGCGGGAAAGCGAGAACAGTTTTTCCCCGTCCACGTTGCCGTTTTCGCTCTCATGCAGTTTGATCAGCACGTCGCCGGTGTGCGTCTGCTTGATCTCGGTCATCTTGTAGCGGATCGCGTACGCTTTCAGGCGGGAGACGGCGAGCAGATTGCGCACCTCGGTCGGGATGTCGCCAAAGCGGTCCTCGACCTCTTCCTCCAGATCGCGCACTTCTTCGAGCGTGCGTGCGCCCACAAATTTTTTGTAGATTTCGATCTTTTGCATGGCATCCATGATGTAATGCGTCGGGATGTACGCATCCACCGACAGCTCGACGGTCGGATCGGGCAGTTGCTCGACCTTTTCGCCTTTCAGCTCTTCAATCGCCTCGCCGAGCATCTGCGAGTACAGGTCAAAGCCGACCGACGCGATAAAGCCGTGCTGCTGCGCCCCGAGCAGGTTGCCCGCACCGCGGATCGAGAGGTCGCGCATCGCGATCTTGAAACCGGAGCCTAGCTCCGTAAACTCCTTGATCGCCTGCAGACGCTTTTCGGCCACCTCTGTTAATACTTTATTCCGTTGATAGGTGAAGTAGGCATAGGCGATGCGATTGGAACGACCGACGCGGCCGCGCAATTGGTAGAGCTGCGAGAGGCCGAGGTGATCGGCGTCGTGCACGATCAGCGTGTTGACGTTCGGCACGTCGAGACCGGTCTCGATGATCGTCGTCGAGACGAGCACGTCGGCGTCGCCTTGCAGGAAATCGATCATCGTCCGCTCCAGCTCATCCTCGTTCATCTGGCCGTGGCCGACGAGGACTTTTGCATCGGGGACGAGCATCTGCAGGTGGGCGGCCATCTCTTGGATGCCGTTGACCTTGTTATAGAGGAAATACACCTGCCCGCCGCGTCCGAGCTCCCGTTCGATCGCCTCGCGAACCACCGCGTCGCTGTATTCGGCGACGTAGGTCTGCACCGGGAAGCGGTTCTCCGGCGGCGTCTCGATGACAGACAGGTCGCGCACGCCGATCATCGACATGTGCAGGGTGCGCGGGATCGGCGTCGCGGTGAGGGTCAGACAGTCGACGTTGGTCTTGAGCTGCTTAAGCTTTTCCTTGTGCGTGACGCCAAAGCGTTGCTCTTCGTCGATGATCAGCAGGCCGAGGTCTTTGAAGCCGAACGTTTTGGACAAGAGGCGGTGCGTGCCGATGACGATGTCGACAGAGCCTGCCTTCATCCCTTTTTGCACTTCGGTGATCTGCGCTTTGCTGCGGAAGCGGGAGATCAGCTCGACGTTGACCGGGAACCCGGAGCAACGCTCTTTGAACGTCTCGTAATGCTGCTGGGCGAGGATCGTCGTCGGCACGAGCACGGCGACCTGCTTGCCGTCCATCACCGCTTTAAAGGCAGCGCGCACGGCGACCTCCGTTTTGCCGTAGCCGACGTCGCCGCAGAGCAGGCGGTCCATCGGGCGGGACTTTTGCATGTCCTTTTTGATCTCTTCGATGCAGCGCATCTGATCGTCCGTCTCTGTGTACGGGAACATCGCCTCAAACTCGCGCTGCCACGCCGTATCAGTACCGAACGGGTGACCCGGCGTCGCTTGCCGTTTGGCGTACAGCTTGATCAGCTCTTCGGCGATGTCTTGGACGGCCGACTGGACTTTCGAGCGCACGCGCTGCCAGTCGGTGCCGCCGAGGGAGTAGATCTTCGGCTCCTTCTCTTCGGCACCGATGTATTTTTGCACGAGGTCGATCTGCTCGACGGGGACAAAGAGCTCGTCTTTGCCTTTGTATTTGATCTGCAGATAATCTTTATGAATGCCGAGGATCTCTTTGGTCTGGATGCCCATGTATTTGCCGATGCCGTGGTTGATGTGCACCACGTAATCGCCAACTTTGAGATCTTGGTACGACTTGATCTTTTGAGCATCCGACATCGAGGAGCGGACTTTGCGGGTTTTCTTTTTGTTGGTGAACACCTCGGTCTCGGTGATCACCGCCAGTTTCAGACCCGTATTTTCAAAGCCGGTGGCGAGGTTGCCTTCCAAAATGACCGGACGCAGCCCGTGTCCGTCCCAGTCTTTGCGCAGGTCGGCTTCCATCTTGTAGTCTTCGAGCACGCGGTGCATCCGCTCGGCCCGCTCTTGGTTGGCGGCGAGGAAGACGACGCGGTAGCCCATTTTGCCCCACCGTTCCAGTTCGGCTTTGAGCACGTTCATCTGGCCGTGGAAGTTTTGCATCGACCGCACGCTGGTGTTGATGATCGCCTGCGGGGAGAGCCCCGGAATGGCGCGGGTGAACAGCGAGAACATCAGCTTTTGCTTGGACTTGTCGCTCATCATCTCGGCGCGGTTGCGCTCGGAGACGAGGCCCGGGATCATCTCGCCGTATTCGAGGGCGGTGGTCAGCCACTCCGATTCCTCGCGCTCGATGATCTTGATCGTCTCACGCAGGCGGGCCGGCTCGTCGAACAGCAACAGCGCGTCCGGCGAGAGGTAGGAGAGCAGATTCGGCGTCTGCGGATCGAGCAGTTCCAGATAGCGGACGAGGTTCGGGAAGTTCAGGCCCTGCTCCATCTGCTCGATATCGGCACCGAGATTTTCGCGCAGTTTGTCGGCCACTTCCTGATCTTTGAGTTTGGTCAGGTGCTCATCGAGGCGCAGACGCAGGGCCCGACCTGCCGCTTGCAGACGCTCCGGCTCGGCAAACACTTCGCGGATCGGAGCGAGCGTGACGCGGTCGAGTTTTTCTTTCGAGCGCTGGTTGGTCGCGTCAAACATCCGGATCGAGTCGATCTCCACGTCGAAGAACTCGATTCGGATCGCATCCTCCCCGGTCAACGGGAACAGATCGAGAATGCCTCCCCGGAGAGAAAATTCGCCCTTGGCCTCGACCATGTCAACCCGCTCATAGCCGAGCAGGATCAGATGCGAGATCAGTTCGTTCAGGTCGACCGAGTCACCGACCGCCAGCTCCCGGAATGCATCGCGAAACGCCGTCGGCGACGAGATCGGTTGGTGGATCGCCGACACCGGTGCGATCACGACCGGGGCGCGACCCGCTGCCAGCGCTTCCAGCACGGCAAGGCGGGTGGCCGCCAGTTCCGGCGAATAGGCCATGATGTCGGCAAATCCGATCTCCCGCTCCGGGAACAGGCGCACGTCTTCGCTTGGCAGAAGTTCCAGCAGATCTTCGTAGACCTGCTGGGCACGGCTGGTGTTGTGCGTGACGATCAGCATCGGACGCGCCAAAGAGCCCCGAATCCCGGCAAACCAGAGGTGCTGGGAGGAGCCTGTCAGTCCTGTGACGAGCTGTTCGCGAAGCCCTTCGCGAATGCCGTTGATGACGCGCAGATACTCAGCGTCCGTATGCAAGATGTTGATCAATGAAAACAAAGACATCCCCTCCGCAAGAGCAAAAAAAGCCTTAGCCGTCTGCTAAGGCCTTGTCAGTTTCAGTATTGGTGGTCTATTGCAACGGATTGGATAGCAGATTCAGTTCCGGATGTGCATCGAGTGCTTCTTGGCAATGTTCGCAGACCGTTTTAACGTAGGTTGAATTTTCAATGGAATTATAAGTAATTATATCGGCCGCTTCTTCAGGCGTCAAGGAACGAAAGCCGAGTCTTGCTTCGTCGACGCGCTGACCGTCGATCTCCCCGAGGTTGGTGTGGCAGTGTCTGCAATAGTAGATGATACGCATTGGGAATCACTCCTTGTGTGTGCTCCCAACTAGTATGAGCATCTCCTGCCTAATTAAACCGGTTCATCGCGATCAAGAAGCCTTGGTCGATGATACATTCTATGACGTCGCCGATTTTTGAGACCGCATTTTCGACATCTTCGACTTCTTCTTTGCGGAAATTTGTCAGAACATGTTTGATGACATCGCTGCCCGGATGCGGACGGCCGATGCCCATGCGCACGCGGTTAAACTCCTGCGTGCCGAGGTGCTGCACCAGCGACTTGATGCCGTTGTGCCCGCCTGGTGAGCCTTTGGTGCGCAGACGCAGCTTGCCAAGCGGGATGTCCATGTCGTCATAGAGCACGACGATATCCTTGAGATCCGGCTTGTACCACTGCATCGCCTGCGACAGCGATTCGCCGGACAAGTTCATATAGGTCATCGGCTTGAGCAGCACGACCTTTTCCCCTTTGACCGTGCCTTCGCCGTACAGCGCGCGGTATTTGCTTTTCGTGACGTCGATGTTCCACTCTTTCGCCAGACGGTCGAGCGCCATCCAGCCGATATTGTGCCGGGTCATCTCGTATTCCTTGCCCGGGTTGCCAAGTCCGATGATCAGTTTCATGCGGGGCGTTCCTCCTGATGGTAGCCTATTCCTTTACGATACCCGTTTTGGGTAGGGGATGCAAATAAAAAGAGATGGATGATCCCTCTCTTATCGATGCGAGAACCCCATCAAAGGAACTCCTGTCGTGGCGTCGACCACAACGTTGTATTCATGATGGATTATCTTTTCACCTTTGTACTTGATGGGTGCACCGACTTCGTACTCCATGCCTATAAACGAGACGATGTATACTGGAGTCTTGTTCATGTGCTTGTTTGCTTTTAAATTTGCGTTCTTCTCCAATGCTTCCTCGGAAAATCCTTGGTACCGTTTATTTGTCATCAAGTGGTACTCTACTTTCACTTCCTTGGCGTCCCGTGCCCAACCAGGGGACTGTTGCTTGGCACTTTCAAGTGCTTCCCTCTCTTTGATTTTTCCAGGAGACGTTGGTGCCTCAATCGACATCCCCGCTGCCAGCATTTTGCCTGTGATATGCAAAGTACTTGCTGCCAATAGGAGCGCGGCAGTAGCGATTGTGATCTTCTTCATCATCTTTGATCACCCCTTTTAATTGGTTCGATCATCCCAAAGGTCAATCGTTCGGACATGGTCATTTATTATTTTATTAAATAGTAAAAGTACCCACCTGTAAGGTCGGTACTTTTTCTGAACATCTTATTTGGTTCTTATACCATCGCTTCCTTGCCCTTGCCTTCTTGGTCGTGGACGATCTCCGGTTCTTTCGGTTCGATCTCGGTTTCCGGCGGTGCGTTTTTCGCTTCGACGATCATGCAGATGACGTCGCCGCCTTCTTGGTTGAGCTCGACGCCGCTCGGGAGCACGATCTGTGCGCAGGTGAGGTTTTCGCCGATTTTGAGGTCGGCGATGTTGTGGGTGATGAACTCCGGCACTTCGGTCGGCAGGCAGCGGATGCCCACTTCGCGCATCAGTTGTTGGATCACCGCGCCTTGTTTCTCGACTCTTTCCAGTCCGTCGAGGATGACAGGCACTTCCACTTTGACCGGTTCGCGCAGGTCGACGGCGTGCAGGTCGATGTGCACCGGGAATTTGTTCAGCATGTCGCGGTCGATCTCTTGAATCAACGCCGCAATGCGGTTCGTGCCCTCGATGTTCACGTCCACCAGCATCCGGCCGTGGCCTTTGATCTGCTTGAACGATTCATGCTTGATGTAGATCGCTTGCGGCGGCACGTCTTTGCCGTACAGAACGCCCGGCACGTCGCCGCGGTTGCGGATTTGGCGCTTTTCGCCTTTGGTCAGCGCAAGTCTGCGCCCTGCTTCCAGTGTGATGCGGTTGGTAGCCATTTGCGAGTTCCTCCCGTTCTTTCCAAAACTGTCGGTGCTTCTACCTGAACAGGATGCCCAAAAGGAGAATAAAAAAACCCGGCAACGTAAAGTTGCCAGGTCCTTTTTGCTAATTTAGAACAACGTCGAAACCGACACTTCCTCGTGGATGCGGATGATCGCATCGCCGATGAGAGGTGCGATCGAGAGGACGGTGATCTTGTCGCAGCCTTCGAAGTCCTCCGCCGAGTGGGCGATGGAGTTGGTCACGACGACCTCTTTGATCACGGAGTCCTGCAGACGCTGGATCGCCGGGCCCGAGAAGACCGGGTGGGTGCAGCACGCGTAGACTTCGCGGGCACCGCGCTCCATCAGGGCTTTCGCGCCTTGGGCGATGGTGCCGGCGGTGTCGATCATGTCGTCGATCATGATCGCCGTCTTGCCTTCGATGTTGCCGATGATGTTCATGACCTCGGAGACGTTCGGCTCCGGGCGACGCTTGTCGATGATCGCGATGCCGGCGCCGAGGCGGTCTGCCATCGTGCGCGCACGGGTCACGCCACCCATGTCCGGGGAGACGATGACCACGTCGTCGAGGTTCTTTTCGAGGAAATAGTTCGAGAGGATGCGCTCTGCCAGCAGATGATCGACCGGGATGTTGAAGAAGCCCTGGATCTGGCCTGCATGCAGGTCGATGGTGATCACGCGCTGCGCCCCTGCCGTCGACAGCAGGTCGGCGACCAACTTGGCCGTGATCGGTTCGCGGGCGCGGGCTTTGCGGTCTTGGCGTGCATAGCCGTAGTACGGGATGACGACGTTGATCGACTTGGCCGAAGCCCGCTTGAGCGCGTCGATCATGATCAACAGTTCCATCATGTGCTCGTTGGCCGGAGCGGAGGTCGGCTGGACGACGTACACGTCGCAACCGCGAACGCTCTGCTCGATCTTGATCCGCACTTCACCGTCCGAGAAGCGGACGATGCTCGCGTTGCCAAGCTCGATGCCGACGTGATCTGCAATCTCCTTTGCCAGTTCCGGATTCGCATTCCCCGAGAAAATCTTCAGCTTGTTATCCATGTATGGCATGCGCTAAGCTCCTCACTATTTTTTCTGCCGCAGACGGGCATCTAATTTGTCGGTATAGCCTTCTTTGGTGGTCTGACGCTCGCGGGCGATCGCCAGCGAACCGTCCGGCACGTCGTCGGTGATCGTCGAACCGGCGGCGATGTACGCTTTGTTGCCGATCGTCACCGGCGCGACGAGGTTGGAGTTGCAGCCGATGAAGGTGCCGTCGCCGATGATCGTCTTGTATTTGTTCACGCCGTCATAGTTGACCGTGATCGTGCCGCAGCCGACGTTGACACCGGCTCCCACCTCCGCGTCGCCGATGTAGGAAAGGTGCGAGACCTTGCTCCCTTCGCCGATGCGGGCGTTTTTGATCTCGACAAAATCGCCGATCTTGCCCTTTTTCCCGATGTGCGCCTTCGGGCGCAGGTACGCGAACGGGCCGACCGTCGCCAGATCTTCGACGACTGCCTCGGTCAGCACGGAGTGCTGGATCTTGACGTCGTCGCCCACGGTCACGTCCTTGAGGTGCGCGTTCGGGCCGACGGTGCAGCCCTCGCCGATCACCGTCTTGCCTTCGAGCACAGTGCCCGGCAGCAAGGTGGTGTCCGCGCCGATCACAACGCCTGCGTCGATGTAGGTGTTGCCCGGATCGACGATGGTGACGCCGTTTTTCATGTGCTCCAGCGCGATGCGCTCGCGGATGATCCCGTTCGCCACAGCCAGTTGGGCGCGGTCGTTGATCCCTTGGATCTCCTTCGGATCATCTGTGATGAACGCGCCGACCTTGTGGCCTGCACCGCGCAGCACTTCCAGGCAATCCGTCAGGTAGTATTCCCCTTGGGAGTTGTTGTTATCGATCTTGGAGAGCGCGTCAAAGAGCAGGCGGTTGTCAAACAGGTAGACGGACGAGTTGATCTCGCGGATCAGCCGCTGCGCCTCCGTCGCGTCTTTCTCCTCGACGATGCGCAGCACGTCGCCCGTCTCCTCGTCGCGGATGATCCGCCCAAGGCCAAACGGGTTGTCGACGATGGCGGTCAGCACGGTCACAGCCGCGCCGCTCGCCCGGTGCTCCGCCAGCATCTTCTCAATCGTCGCCGGACGGATGATCGGCGTGTCACCGGCGCAGACCAGCGTGGTGCCGTCCTCGCCTGCCAGCTGCGGCTGTGCCATCATCACCGCGTGCGCGGTGCCGAGTTGCTCGTCTTGGACGGCGTACTCGTAGCCTTCGCCGAGCGCCGCCATCACCTGTTCTTTCAATTTGCCTATGACCACGATCTTGCGGTCAAATCCGGTCGTATTCAAGGTGTCCAGCATGTGCTGAATCATCGGCTTGCCGCAGATCGGGTGAAGCACCTTGTGCGTCTTGGACTTCATCCGTGTCCCGAGGCCGGCCGCGAGGACCACCGCAAAAGTTCCTGCCATCTGACAATCCTCCCATCAGGATTCCGAAAAAACGGTTATGTAAGAGTAGAAGAGTTTACACGATCTTTAGGTTGTCCATTTCAAACTATATCTTAAAGGGGTACCCTTTTCAACCGACTTCAAAATATCGTAAAAAAAACAGACCTCGACACGCTGGGGGAGCATGCAAGGTCTGTTTACGTATGCCGATTTGGCTTAGGCAATCGTCGATTCCTCGACAACTTCTTCGGTTTCGTCCGCTTGGTAATAAGCGTCCAAGACAGCGTCTTGAATTTTTTTCCGCGTTTCGGAAGAGATCGGGTGCGCGATGTCGCGGAACTCACCGTCCGGCGTGCGCTTGCTCGGCATCGCCACAAACATCCCGTTGTTGCCGTCGATCACGCGGATGTCGTGTACGACGAACTCATGGTCAATCGTGATGGAGGCGATCGCTTTCATGCGGCCTTCCGTGTTCATTTTGCGAAGACGTACGTCTGTAATTTGCACAATTGGTCACCTCGAAAGTATGGATGTAGTACGTGTTGCCTAACTTTACTTTTATAATACCACGGTTCGGGACTTAATTCCTGCTTACTACAGAAAATTTTTTAAAAAGTTTGTCAGGTCTACTTTAGTTTATTTTTGCAAATACGAAAACCGGGTCATGTCGTTATTAACCTCTTAAACGAATAAAAAGCGCCCCCGGTTAACAGGGGCGCTTTCGATGGTGCAGCAGGCTTTGTTATTTGACGATGGCGATCAGGTCGATCTCGACGCCGACGTCTTTGGGCAGGCGCGCCACTTGTACGGTGGAGCGAGCCGGACGGTGGTCGCCGAAGTATTGGGCATACACTTCGTTGATCTCGCCAAACTGGTTCATGTCGGCGATGAAGACGCCCGCTTTGACGACGTCGTTCAAGGTCGCGCCCGCTTCCGCGAGCACCGCTTGCAGGTTTTTGAAGACTTGGTGCGTCTGCTCTTGGATCGAGCCGGTGAGCAGTTCACCGTTCGGCAGGAGCGGGATCTGACCCGAGGTGAAGATCATGTTGCCCGCTTTGACCGCTTGCGAGTACGGGCCGATGGCAGCCGGCGCGTTGGTGGTGGAGATGATTTGTTTTTCCATGAGATTAACGTCCTCCTTCAGATGCGTCTTCTTCAAAATACGTGCCCGGCACGACTTTTACCTGCCGGGTCTCTTCGTCCACCTCTTGCAAGGTGGCGAGCGAGAGATACTCTTTGACGATCTTGTTCTGCGGTTCAGCCGTGTCGATGAACACACCGATGCCGACCACGTCGACATGAAACTCGTGCATCAGGTCGATCACCGCTTTCGACGTGCCGCCCGCTTTCATAAAGTCGTCGATCAACAGCACTTTCGTCCCCTGCGGCAACGAGCGTCGCGACAACGACATCGTCTGGATGCGCCGCGAGCCGGAGACGTAGTTGATCGACACGGCCGAGCCTTCGGTCACCTTGTGATCGCGGCGGACGACGACCATCGGCACGTTGAGAAAACGTGCGGTCGCCACCGCCAGCGGGATGCCCTTGGTCTCGACGGTGACCACATAGTCCGCGCCCGACTCTCGAAAGCGGGACGCGAACAGCTTGCCCGCCGTATCGAGCACCTCCGGCAGTCCGAGCACGTCCGACATATAGAGGAAACCCCCCGGCAAAATGCGATCGCCGTCCGTCAGGGTCTCGGAGATCCCTTCAATAAACCGCAAGCCGAGATCGCGGCGGTACCCCGGTACATAGCGCACACCGCCGGCCGCGCCCGCCTGCGTCTCCAGCGTGCCCAAGCCCTCCGCCTCCATCACCTCGCGGATGATCGCAAGGTCTTCGCTGAGCGAAGATTTGGCGGAGGAGAGCTTGTCTGCCATCTCGGTCAGAGACAGCACGCGATGCGGTTGTTCGAGCAGGATCTGGGTCAATCGCACGATGCGCTCACTGCGTCGCATTTTACTCACAAAGCTGATCTCCCTTCAAAAACACGAACATTGATTCATTGAATATATCACCATTTTCGTGTTTATAGCAAGTGAACTCGCCGGGCGAGGATCAGGTCGCTCTCCTTGTCGATGTCGGTTCCGATCTCCGGGTAGTCGCTGATCACCGCTTTGGCCCGCAGACCTGCGATCCGACCCACTCTCGCTTCCAGCGCGTGCACCGACAGCGTGCGGAACAGCGCGGAGAGGAGAAATCGTCCGATCACCCCGTAGCCGAGCTCCTTCGATAGCCGCAGCGGACTCTTGCGCAACGCAAACAGCCGCTCCAGCCGCACGGACAGGGGCGGCAGGATGCCGGGCCGGATCAAAAACAGATTGCCCCCCGTAAACGTCCCTTCGCGCAGCCGCGCATACGTCCGTCGCACATCGGGAAACTGCCGTTCGCAGGCGTCGCGGGAGATGATGGGGTAGTACACGTCGGCCGTCCCGTCGCAGCGGCCGAGAAAATCCTGCACCGCTTCCGGCGTGAGAAAGGGGATGTCGCAGGAGACGACCAGCACATAGCGGCTGTCGTCGGCCACATCGGTCAGCGCATCGAGCAAATTGGGCACGAGATCCTTGTGAGTGCCGCGATGGACGCGCACGTCGCCGATCTCCGGCACCGCCTGCAAAGCGGCGACGACATAGTCGACCATCCTCCGGTCGCCGAGGGTCAGGTCCGCCTTATATGGAAGCGGCAGGCGGTCTGTACGGCCGCCCGCCATCACGATTGCATCGATCACGAAGATCCCTCATCTTCTGTTATTAAAAGAATCGGCAGAGATACACTTCCCGCGAGAAACCGCGCAGGGCGTTGCAGATGCGCAGCGCTTTTTCCTCGCGTTCCACCAGCGCAAACACCGTCGGGCCGCTGCCGGACATCATCGCGCCCGGTGCGCCGAATTTGAGCAGTTGCGACTTGAGCCGCTCAACTTCCGGGTGCATCGCAAACGTCACTTTTTCCAGTACATTTCCCATCTCGGCGCAGATCTGTCGGAGATCGCCTTTGGCGAGCGCCTCCACCATCGCCTTCGTGCTCGGGTGCTTTTCGATCTCATCGGTGCGCAGACGGCCGTAGACCTCTGCTGTCGACACCGCGATCGGCGGCTTGACCAGCACGACCCACATCGGGCAGGTGTTCGGGAGCCGCTCGATCTTTTCGCCGCGTCCTCTCGCCACCGCCGTTCCGCCATACATGCAAAACGGGACGTCCGAGCCGATCTTTGCGCCGAGCTCCGCCAGTTGGTCGAGCGACTGGCCGAGGTTCCAGACTTTGTTCAATCCGCGCAGCGTCGCCGCCGCGTCGCTGGAGCCGCCTGCAAGGCCTGCTGCGACCGGGATGCGCTTGTCAATGTGGATGTGGATGCCCTTTTGCACGCCGAACGTCTCTTTCATCAACTTCGCCGCTTGGTAGACCAAGTTGCGCTCGTCGAGCGGAATGTACGGAGCGGTGCAGGAGAGCGCGATCTCGTCCGCCTCCCGCTCGGTGAACGTCAGGTGGTCGGAGAGGTCGACCGTCTGCATCACCATCTCCACCTCGTGGTAGCCGTCCGGGCGTTTGTAGAGCGCGTCGAGGGTGAGGTTGATTTTCGCTTGTGCTTTTTCAGTCCACATAAGAATGACCTACTTTCATCGCTTCTGTTCCTTCTTTTCACGATACTGTTCCATGCAATAGGTCATTTTCCTCCCGTCAACAGGAAAAAAAGCGTGCCAAGACGCTTTTTCCCTGTTCCTCCCGACGCGCCGTTCGTTATGCTTTCAAGACCCCGCCCTGGTCAAACAGCGACATGTGCGAGACGGAAACAGCATCGTGCCGCTTGAGCACGTCGAGGACCGGAGCGAGCTTTTCATAAAACACCACGATCAGCTCGCCGTCCTCGATCTCGCGCAACGCCGTCTCCAGCGCTTCGCATTCGTTGTGGATCACCCGGCACTCCTTCTTTGGGTCGACGCGCCGGATCGCATGGTGCAGCAGGTCGGCCACCTCGCCTTTGTGCCGTCCGCGCAGGTCGGTGTCCTCCTTGACGAACAAGCGGTGGAAGCCGCTCGCCGCCACGCGGCCCGACTCGGAGACGATCTCGTTGTTGCGGTCGCCCGGCACACCGACGACGCCGGTGACGCGGCGGTTCGGCATCCGGCCCGCCATCTCGCAGATCGCGGCGAACGAGTGCGGGTTGTGCCCGTAGTCGACCAGCACGTAGCCGCGTCCGACCTGATAGAGATTGACCCGCCCCGGATTGTGCAGATCACTGCGAAATCCGCGCAGAGACTCGACCACTTTTTCCTTCGACAGGCCGTACGCCCGGCAGGCTGCGATCGCCGCCATCGCGTTGGCAACGTGGAACAGTGCCGCTCCGTGCATCGTCACCGGGATCTCGTCGGCCCGCATGATCCGCTGTGCCGTGTCGCCGACCGCCTCGAAGATCACCCCGTCGCGCAGGAAATACCCCGTCCCGCCTTCCGACAGATGACGGCGCAAGATGCGCGATTGCGGATCGAGCGAGAAGAACACGTACTGCCGCCCTTCCCGGTGGCGCGGTTTCAGGTGCTTGGGCAGCTCGCGGATGTTCGGATCGTCCGCGTTGAGGATCACCGTGCCGCCCGGACGCACCCGCTCGGCGATCAGCGATTTGATTGCGAGCAGGTCCTCGACTTTGTGAATGCCATCCTGCCCGAGGTGATCCGGCTGCACGTTGGTGATGATGCCGATGTCCGCCCAGTCAAATCCCAAGCCCCCGCGCACCATCCCGCCGCGTGCCGTCTCCAGCACCGCGATGTCGACGCCCGGGTCGCACAGGATCGCCCTCGCAGAGCGCGGGCCGGTCGTGTCGCCTTTGGCGATGCACGTCCCGTCGATGTAGATGCCGTCGGTCGACGTCATCCCCACCGTCTTGCCTGTCGTCTGCTGCATCACATGCCCGATCATCCGCGTCGTCGTCGTCTTGCCGTTGGTGCCCGTGATCGCGATCACCGGGATGCGCGACTCACTCCCCGGCGGATAGAGCATGTCGAGGATCCGCTCGCCCACTTCGCGGGGCTCCCCGGTGCTCGGACGCGTGTGCATCCGGATGCCGGGCGCTGCGTTGACCTCGATGATCGCGCTCTTTCGCTCATCGAAGGGCCTCGAGATATCCGGGCAGACGAGGTCGAGCCCGCACACGTCGAGGCCGACGATCCTCGCCGCCCGCTTGCATACATCGGCGACGCTCGGGTGGATCTCCCCGGTGCGGTCGGCCGCCGTGCCGCCGGTCGACAGATTGGCGTTGTCGCGCAGCATCACCTGCTCGCCGTTGTGCGGCACATCGCCGATGGCGAGTCCGGCGCGGGCCAGCTTGGTGATCACCGCTTCGTCGATGCGGATCTTGGTCAGCGGCTTCTCATGACCGTCGCCACGGAGCGGATTCTCATTTTCCAGCGCGATCAGTTTCTCAATCGTATGCACCCCGTCGCCGACCACGCTGGCCGGCATCCGCTCCGCCGCCGCGACCACTTCGCCGCCGACGACCAGCACCCGGTAATGACGGCCTTCCAGATAGCTCTCCACGATCACATCCGGGCCGTAATACGACGCCTTTTCATACGCGTCGCGCACTTCCGCCTCTGTGACGAGATTCAGCGACACGCCTTTGCCCTGATTGCCGTCGAGCGGCTTGACGACCACCGGGGCCCCGACGTCGCGGAACATCTCCACGGCTTCCTCCGCATCGCCTGCCACCCGGCCATACGGCACGGGGATGGCGGCGAGATAGAGCAACTCCTTCGTCAGATCCTTGTCGCCGGCGATGTCCACGCCGATGCAGGACGTCTGCTCAGTGATCGTCGCCTGGATGCGCTTCAAATGCCGTCCACTGCCCAATTGCACCAGCGAGGCTCCGTTCAGCCGGAAACACGGGATCCCGCGCTTCTCCGCCGCTTCCACGAGGGAGCGCGTACTCTCTCCGAGCCCGGTGCGGCCGATCAACCGCTTCGCTTCCTCGACAGCCGCCTCCACCGAGTACGGCTCGCCTGCGATCATCGCTTCGATCAGATCGAACGCGCTGCGCAGCAAATGCTCCATCGCCGCTTCGTTCTGGCATTCGACGATCACATCGTACACGCCCTCATCGGCGTACAGCGTCTGTCCGCGATTGGCGGTGAGTCCTGCGAGCTGACTCATCTCAATCGCGGCATGTTCGATCACATGTCCGATATATGTACCGCCGTAGAGCCGCTCCACAAACCCGCCGGGCTCGCCTTTTGCGCAATGATGATCATGGAGCCCCGGCAATACGCCGAGCAGCCGCTCCGTCATGCCTGCGAGTTCATACGACTCTGTGCCTGTATACTGTTCCAAATGTAAACGCATCACCATCACCGGCCGATGCAAATAGAGATTCGGTCCGGGAATGAACCGAATATCCTCGATTTTCATTCGTTGTCCACTCCTCGTGTTCGTTCGGACGTCTTCGCCGTGTCCGCTTCTGGAATCGGTTCCCGGTCGCGCAAGTGAAAGCGCGACCCTCGGGGCAAAATGTGCATCTTGATGCCAAACAGCGCGAGATCATCGCCATGACGCACCTGCTCCAGATTGGAATAGGTGAGATGCGCCGCATCGATGACAGAGACCGCGCCTGCTCCGATCACATGAAACTCCTGGCCCTCCACCACGATGGCAGTATTTTCATCAATGCCGAGCCCCATATGGTGCGGGTATTGAGCCACCGCCGAAAACAAACGTCCGTACCTCCCCCGCTGAGCAAAATGCTGATCGATCACCACGCCCGAGATAAACTCCATCCCCGGCGCCATCTCGACGATCCCGACTTTGGGATTGGTCTCCCCAAGGCCGGTCACGATCATCGTGCTGGACATCATCGATGCGCCGGCAGACGTCCCGGCGAGGATCAATCCATCTTCCTGATATCGCTTATGCAGGGTCGTATCCATTTTGGTGCCGCCGAGCAGTTTGGTCACGCGCACCTGATCACCGCCTGTGAAAAAGACGCAGGTGGCGTCCTCAATCGCTTTGATCGCGCTGGCACGGTCGGCCGCATCCCGCGTTGACACGTCGAACATGCGCACGTCGGCCACGCCGATCCGGTCAAAGACCTCGATGTACTCCGACCCGACCTCGATCGGCAATTCGGTCGCAACGGTCATCACGACCACGCGCGCATGTTTGCCGCCCGCGAGACGGACCACTTCGCGAAGAATTTCACAATCGTTCTGCTTCTCCTCCGCACCGCCGATGATGACCAACTTGCCTCCTCGCATACTCAAAACGAATAGCCTCCTCATTCTTGTTAGGAGTTGGAAATACTGCTTCAGGATGACAGTCTTCCCTCTTGTTGCGAGCGGTTATTCATCCGTTTTGTTTTCAAAATGACAATCAGGGCGAAATCGGTGCCAGACCGACCGCCCTGATCCTGTCAAAATCACGCTACGGACGATCCGAAACGGAGCGCTCCGCCATCTCAATCGCCCGCTTGACCAGATTGCCCGCATCCTTCGCTTTGATGCCGCCCCAGCCTTCCTTTTGTACCGTATCGAGGATGCCCATGTCCTTTGCGATCTCATACTTCAACGACTCCGACATCACACCGCCCCGTCGTCTGCGTCCCACAGGTGCTTCCTCCTTTTGAGTTCCGGCGTATGGGGGTAGTATGCTCCATTCCGGAAAAAAGAAAAAAGCCTCTCATGTGTTATGAGAAGCTCCAGGGTCAAGATTGTATTTTATGCCTCTAAGTATCCCGGCTCGTAAGCCAGACGTACTTCACCATCATCATTGCAGACCATAAGCTCTACAGTTTCGGTGAGGATATCTGCGTAGCTGTAGGAGACGCGTTTGAAAGAGTTCTCCTGATCCAACTTGATGACGAAAACAGAAGGGTATGTCTCTTCGAGAACGCCAGTGCGCTCAATGGTTTTTCGACGTCCACCGTTAGCGCGCAGCAAGATCTTCTCGCCGACATGACGGTCGAGGCTGCGCTTGATCTCGTTCAGTGCGTTTTTCGCTGTCATACACACCACCTCTTTCCAGTACATAGTGTAGCATGTATGACGAACTTTGTCAAATGACGCGAACTATTATATCAGCGACTCGAAAAACCTGTCAACGACCTTTACAAAGAAAAAATAGGGATTAATCTCGAATGTTGTCTGAAAAGTCAGTTTAGCTCTTTCATTCGCCTTACTTTCCCTTTAGAACCACACCCGCGATTAATACGGAGATCGCGGCAGTCCGATCCGGTATTTCCCTCGCGTTTCCAAGCCGCCCAGACCGTCCGTCCCGGTGATCGTCGACTTGACCACGTCGAAGATATTCACCGTCTGGTTGATCGGCGTATAGGCGATCTTCTCCGCGATAAACACCGGGTCGAGCGCATGGATCAAGATCCGGTGCGGCGACGAAGCAAAATTGGCCCCGGCGTCGAGGAGCGACTCGTAGTGCGATTGACAAGCCCCGGCAAAAATGATCAGATCGTCAAAGCTGCGCTCATATTTCCGCGCTGCTTTGACCGCCTTGATAAACTTCTCCGTGTTGCGGTAGTTGTAGAGGTTGCCCAGATCCTGCCCCTTGCGCAGCAGCCCGTCGTGGCCGGTCAGGATCAGGATGTCCGGTTGGTACTCCTCCAGAAAATGCGGCAACACCTCGGCCATCCGCGCCTCATTCACATGATGACCCACCGCCGGGATGCGCAGTTCTTCATAGAACATCAAGCATTTGTCCAGGTAGTTTACATCCCCGTCCACATGCAGAACGCGTCCCGGCTTTTCAAAAAAATCGTGGCTGGCGCGAAATTTGACATCCGAACGCATCATCCGCTTTTCCTCTTCGACCAGACGGCGCATTCGGATCAAGCGCAGGCAGTCGTTTTCCTCCCGCGTGTAGCTCTCCCGATAATGGCGCAGTTCGTTCTCCGTCACCCGTTCGAGATCCGAGAGCGGGGCGTCGGCCATCAAGCGGACCTCGATCCCTTTGAGCGTGGCCACGCTTTTGTCGGGTTCGACTTCGACGATGTGAAAACAGATGTCTTTGCCGTACGATTTGCGCGTGACGAGATCACCGATTTTCCACATGTGCGAGCCCCCTCCTTTCCTGTGCTCTCCCAGTGTATTCCGATCAGTGCCCTTTGGTCACATGCCGCATAGACTGAGGTACAAGGAGGTGATGACTCGTGTACGCAGTGATTCCCGCCCGCAACGAAGGCACCCGTCTGCGGCAGGCGGTCCAGACCGTGCGGCAGGCCGGCCTTCGCGATCTCATCGTCGTGGTCAACGGCTGTCAGGATCACACGAGAGACGTCGCCGCCTCCCTGCAGGACGGCCGCCTGACCCTTCTGCATTTCGACGAGGCGCTCGGCGTCGACATCCCCCGCGCCGTCGGGGCCGCCTACGCCTACCGCAAAGGGGCGGAGCACGTGCTGTTCTACGACGGCGACCTGATCGGCCCCCACCGCGACGAACTGGGCAAGTTGATCGACAGCGCCCGCCGCTTCTCCCTCGACCTCGCGCTCACCGATCCTTACGGCACCGCGCATGGCCTCGACGTCGCCCGCGAGCCGCTGCTCGCCCTGCGTCGCGACCTTGCCCGGCGGCTCGGCCTCGAAGGGCGGCTCGGGCTCTCCAACCCGGCTCACGGCCCGCACATCGTCTCCCGCGCCCTCCTGCGCCACATCCCGCTCGACTTCCTCGCCAAGCCGCCGCTCGTGCTCGCCTACGCCGCGCGCGCCGGTCTGCACCTCGACGCCCTCGCCCGCATCCCGCACGCGCGCCTCGGCTCTGCACACAAAGGGCCGGAGCACTATGCGAAGATCCGCGAGACGATCATCGGCGACCACCTGGAGGCGTTCTGCTACCTCGACGGCCGCCCGCGCAGTCGCCGCCTGCACAGCCGCCTCTTTGACGGATACGACTCCGAGCGGAGATTCGACTTGTTGGCTCGATTCGCCCGCTCGCTCACCCGCACATAAAAAAAAGAGGTTCTGTCATCTGCGACAGAACCTCTTTTCTGCTTTTTTACTCCTCGTCGCCAAGCAGCGTCGAAAACTGCTCGATGATGCTCGGGAGCAGCACCTTCAGATCGCCCTTTGCCCGGTAGCCGGCAAACAGCGCGTAGCCCCAGATGCCGCCTCCGTCCATCCCGCGTGCCGCCTTAAACACATGGGCCGCGTTGATGTTGTATTTCTGGGACAGCTCTTGGCGGATGTACATGCGGATCTCCGCTTCCTCGCCGCGCATGTGCCCGACGATGGAAACGTCCGCCCCGAGGTCAAACAGCGCCCGGGCGGCAAACGTCGGGATGTTCGACTCAATCGTCGTCACCAGCACGTGATAGCCGTTGAACGTGTACTTCTGCGCATCGAGCGCAGCCTGACAGATTGCGCCGCGATCCTTGCGCTCGTCGACCACGTACAGCCGCTGGATCTCCTCGTACGTCAGCCCGCACGTCGCCAAGATCTCGCCGAACGAGCGGAACGCCTCCGAGTCGCCTTTGTGGAAATTGATCGTATCGGTCATGATCCCCGCCGCCAGTGCGAGGCCGGTCTTGCGGTCGAGCGGTGCCTTCAGCTCGCACAGCAGGCGGTAGACCAACTGGCAGGTCGATGACACCTGATCATACAGGCCGCCGAGCGCCTTCTCCCGCAACGTGTTCTCCGGGTGATGATCGACAAAATAATACCTGTCGGGCAGCGATTCCTTCAACTGCACGGGCGAAGCGGCGTCCACGATCACGACATTGTCGTAGCGGCTCGGGTCGGGTGCGATCAGCACCTCCAGCTCCAGTTCGTCCATCAGGCGGTACGCATGAGTCGCCACCGCCCCCGGCACGCCCACATCGGCCCCGATGTAGCGGGACACCGCGTAGGCGGCGCCGATGGCGTCGCTGTCAGCCTGATCATGACAGAGCACCAGGTTGTGCTCTCCTCTCATCTTCGCTATCGTCTCTGCAAAATTCATGGAAAAGCTGCACCATCCTATATTGAAACCTGAACTGGCTCCGTTTTACAAATAAACCCTATCGCGCCTGTCTACAGAATCAAACATTATTATATAGGATATGAGATCGCGATGGAAACGGTTCATCTACTATCCTGTCCCAAAACTTGCCTGAAAACTACACCTCTGCTCCTTTTTGCGGGAGCGGCGCGGTCTTTTTCCCCGGCGCACGCGTCGTCAGCACCACACCGCCGATGACCAGTACCACCCCGACCAACTGCGACAGATGCAGCGACTCGCCGTAAAAGACCGACGAGATCCACATCGCATTGATCGGCACCAGATTGACATACGCGCTGGCTTTGCTCGGTCCGAGGCGGGCGATGCCCATGTTCCAGATCACAAACGCCACCACCGTCGCGCACACCGCCATGTAGACCAACTCCAGCCACGACTGCCCGGAGATCGCAGGCACCTGCCCCCAGCCGCCTTCAAACAGCGAGACGGCAAAGAGCAACAGCGAGCCGATCGTCATCGTCACCGTCGTCACGAGCAGCGACGGCACGCCTTTGAGCACCGCCTTGGAGACGATCCCGTACGTGGAGAAGCAGAGGACCGCCCCGATCAAGATCAGATCGCCGACGTTGAACGACAAGGTGCGGATCACATCGAGGGATCCGCCGGAGATGACCGTCAGCACCCCGAGCAAGGACAGCACCATCCCGAACCCGATCTGCCGGTTCCACACCTCGCCGAGAAACAGCACGGCGAGCAGCGTCGTCGTCATCGGATTCATCGACACGACCAGCGACCCGTTCGTCGCGGACGTGTACTGGAGCCCGAGGAAGAAAAACGCGTTGTACGCAAAGATCCCGGTCACCGACACGAACAAGAGCCCCTTCCACCGCTCCCGCATCAGCTGCCAATCCCAGCCCTTCTGCACCGTCAACCAGATCACCAGCAACACGCTGGCCATCCCAAACCGGATCGCCGCCGTCGTAAAGGGTGGCAACTCCGTCACCACATGCTTCCCCGCCCCAAACGCCCCGCCCCAGAACAGCGGCACGAGTAGCATCAGCAGATAGATGATCCCGACCTTTTTCACCCTCGCTCCTTCTTCCCGTTTACAAATTTTTATAAAGTACAAACCGCTCTCCGTAATGCACATTTAGCTTTATTATCCACCCTCAGGCGGCGGGGCGTCAATGAAAAGAAAAAGGGCCTTTGCACCCGGCAACGGCTCCTTCCTCCATGAAACTTATAAAACGGACGCACGGCGCAGATCAAACAGATCGATCTGCTTCTCTTCAAACAAAGATTCCAGCGCCTCTGCCCCCTGCTCCTCGGCAAAGGCCCGCTCCGCCTCTGAGATCGGCACAGCAAGCAACCAAGCCACTTTCATCGAAGGAAACTCCAGCGTCTTTAGCTCCTCTTCCCATAAAAACGGCGGAACGAGCCACACATGCTTCATCTCCACATCCGGAACGTTCACCGCCACCGCATCGCGAAGAACAGCACCCGGTCGACACTCTGCATTCGCTTCCATCACATCAAACGCACACGTCGCCAATACATTCGCATATCCCGCAAACGCACTCCCGCAAGCCCCCACAATCTCCACTCGCAACGGGACTTCATCCGAAGTCAGGCCAATCGACGCATCCGACAGTCCAATCGTCGAATAGGAGGTCACCCCCGCCTGCGGGCGGTCCGGACAAGAAAGAATGTCGACATCGTTCTTTTGCTGGTTATCCCAATATTTGAAGACAGAAGGCTTGCCACCAAAGACTTGAAAGGCAGCTTTTGCGATCTGTTTCTTTTGAATGGATACTGTCATTTACAATTCCTCCTCGACGTATCATGGCCCAAAGTAATCATCTGACATGTCTTCCCCTTTATGACTTCTATTAGAGCTTGGCAATTCAGGTCGATAATGATTCGGTTCGTTATATTCATCCAAGAACTCTTTACGTGTGATTTCACGTTCTTTTGCGCTCTCCTTATGTTTACGGAACTCGAAACCTGGCTTATGCCCCATATCCCAAGGCTGGCCTCTATCCATTTCTTGACCGGTTAGCGGATCTTTTACTTTTCCATCCGCGTCTTTTGCATTATCCCATACCTTGTCACGAACTCCTTTTCTGAAACCAGATGGACGGTCGTAACTAACAGGCTTTTCAACAGTACCGTTCCCACCGGATTTTCCTCCACCGCTCCCCTGTGCCCGCATCAAAAGATCCCAGTCCTTCGAGGCCTGTGCAGCCGAATGGAGAGCCACGCCCCCGCCGTATGCCATGCCGGCGACGCCTACACCTGCGACGACCAGAGCTCCGCCGGAGACGACCCAGCCTGCCGGGCCTCCTGCCAAGGCGGCGACAGCGGTCGAGCCACCGCCGGATGCGGCGCCGAAACCGACTTCTGTGAGTGCGGCCCCTACCGCGCCGGCGGCCGCATCGCCGCCGATGCGGCCGAGGAAATAGGCTTGTCCGCGCGAGGGATCGTCATCAAGCAAATACTCTTCAAACAACCCGTAGGTCATATTGTTCGCAAATGAACACACAGCCCCCTCGGCAAAATCGCCGAAGTTGCCCCATGCGATCCGGGCGTAGTACTCCATCTCATCATCTAGCCACTCATCCATTTTCTCTTCGACGAAGTGCTCAAGGTCTCCCGCTTTGGCTTCGAGAAAGTCACCAAACTCCTCGGCCTTGTCTCCGATCTCGTCCACGGCTTCTTTTGCAGAATCCCATAAGCCGCCAAGGAAATTTTTCGTCTTGTCGATCAGGCCCCCTTCTTCTGCATGAGCAGAGCCTCCAGGCCCGTAATGCAAGCGATTGGCCATCGCCTCAATCTGTTGGAATTGCGACGAAGCAGCCGAATGAGCCCGATACTCCAGCGAGTCCGCCTCATGCTCCAGCGAAGACTTCCGATGACGCAACTGCGTGATCTCACTGCGCAACGAGGACCGACGGGTCTCTTCCGCACCCCAAAGTTGCGACTCCAGAGAATCGATCTGCCGGTCGAGATGGTCAGCCTGTTGACGCAATTGGTTGACCTGATCGAACATCCCGGCCAACGTACTCAGTACAGACGAGGTGCGTTCAAACGCCCGGGCCGCTGCATAACAGTCATCCCGCATCTGATTGTTCACCGTTTGAAACGCCTCTGCCCCTTCGCCTTTCCACCCGTTTTGACCGCTGGAAAGGTTCTGATAGATGTGATCCAAATGCTTGGCATTCCCGTGCATTTCATGTGCCGCCGCGTAAAAATTTCGCGCACCGACTCGTATGTTTGCTGTATCAATCATGCGACTCATCAGGATTCACCTCGAAAAAATGACTAATTGGTGTAATCCAATACTACCATCACTTTACAACGGCTTCCAATAAATGTTTACTGCAACATTCCTTCAAATCTGCTGTAACCTCCGCAATGCTCCCCGATCCAACCTCCCCCCACCCCAAAAACCCCTGTGCATCCGCACAGGGGTTCGTTGCCTTCCTATTCCTTTCCTTACTTCGGCAGATTGCCCGCTTCGTCGGTCACGGCAAAGTTGTAGTTGACCGAGCGGGTCACAGCCTCGCCTTTTGCGTTCGTCCCGACGACGTCGAAGGAGAGGTTGTAGACGCCCGCTTCGGTCGGCTTGACGAAGGTTGCGGTCACGCCGCCTTTGCTGTCGGCTTTCAGTTCGACGTCGCTCTTCTTCGAGGTGCCGTTTTTCTCCGCTTTGTTCAGCTTGGCGATCTTCACCTGTTTACCGTCGACTTTCGCCCCGTCGAGGGCGAGGGAGAGCGAGACGGTCGCGTCTTGTTTGCTGTGGACTTTTTTGTTCGCTTTCACTTTTACTTGGGAGCCGCCTTCGAGGACCGCGTTCATAAAGTACGCGTCGTTCGCGCCCTCCATCTGCACCGTCCAAGTGCCCGCTTCCGGCTTGTCGATAGAGAAGAGGTTGTGCGACGCCTTGGCAAACGCGAGGTCGTCAGTCGAGCCGTCAGACGCCGTGCCGGTGTACGTTTTGCCGGACGGGGAGACGAGCGTGACTTGGGTCGCTTTCGACGCGGTCATCAGGTCGAGACGGATCGCGTTCAGGCCGCTCTCCAGCGTGAAGGTGTCGGTTGCCGTCCCGGCGATCTCACCGCCGCGCAGGATGTAGTTGCTGCTCTCTTCCACCGATGCGGTCGGCGAGATCAGATCCTTCGAAGCCAGCATGTTCGGTGCCACTGCGCCGTAGTAGGAAGTCGTGGTCAGGCGCGGTCTGACTTGCCACCACGTCTCTGAAGCGTAGCGCATCTCGGTGTGCGACAGGCGGTCCGACCCGTTGTCTGTAAATCCGTAGTACCCGTACGGCAGGCCAAACGCGGAGTAGATCGCCACCGCGCCGTCATCCTCGCCCGGCAGGAACGCGCGGGAGTAATAGGTCGCCGAGAAGAACCCGTCATCACCCGTGCCGCCCGACATGTAGGTGCGGGTGTAGTTGTTTTCCGACCGACCATCCGTTTGATTGCGGAAATTGCTCATGTAGGAAGTCTGCAACGAATACACCGCGTCATCGCGCTGCCCCATGATCGCCGCCAGCCACCACGTCCACGAGCTGTACGCCATGTCGGCGATCTCCGAGCCTTTGTTCGGAGTGGAGAGCTGGTGCACGAGGTTGACGTACGGATACGCGCCGTAATGCACCAACGCCGTCTGCGTGTCGATGCCGCCTTTGGAGTGGGCGACGATGTTGATCTTGTTCACGCCGTAGTAGGTGCGAACTTTCTGAATCACGTTCGCCAGCACCGGACCGTTGGTCCACATGTTGCCGCCGCCGCCGTCCGCGTCCTTCAGTTGGACAAACGCCGTGCGGTAGCCTGCGTTGTACGCGGCGTCATAAAAACCGTCCGAGTTGTACCACGTCGTGTAGTCGGAGTGCAGCCCCTGAACGAAAAGGATGACCGGCTTGTTAGAATCAACGTTCGGCGGGATCGCCCCGTGGTACCAGTCGCCAAACTTGTACGTTGCGTTGTCATTGTGCAAGATCGGGGCCGGAGCCGCCGCCATCACCGCTTGCGGAGCCAGCGAGACACCCAGCATCGCTGCCGCTGTTGTAATCTTCAGAATTTTTTTCATAAATATTCCTCCCTCTTTGTATGCGATTTCAAGGATCGCTTCTTACCCCTACTTTATCATACTTCGGAGATATGTAAATATTACCTTCAATAAATAAACATCAAATTACCAATAGACAAAAATTGGGATTCCTCTGATAATGAAGAGGAAGCCGACCTGGGGGGGATAAGGGATGAAACACATAAAAAAAGCAGGGTTCGCGTCCAGTCTCATTGTGATGCTTGCGGTCAGCGGCTGCGTTCCGGCTGCGGAGAAGACCAGCACGGAGCCTGGGACTGAGCTTTCTTTCAAAGCGGAAACGCCCGCGTTCTACCCGCCGCATCTGGAAGACGCGATCTTGTTCCGACAGCGGGCCGGATCGGTGGCCGTGCCGGAAGATCTCAAAGCCGCCTTGCAACGGTCTGTTCCCGCCAATCAGCGCCAGTTGCGCAAATTTCCGCACCCGTATCGCGGCATGTTGGCGTTCGCGTCCGACATCGACGATACGACACCGGAGGAGTTCGCCGAATACCATCGCTTTTTAAATACAAAGGAAGAGATCCCCGGCGTGGGGCCGGGAGTCGGTCTCGACGTCGGCGACTCGATGTGGTTCTACCTCGCCAATGACAAGCCGAACATCGCCGACAAATCGGGTCACGGCTTTGAAGGGATCATGACGTGGTTCGATTACACCGACATGACGAAATACCGCTACAAAGACCTGATCAAACACTACTGGCAGTCCGGCTGGATCGACTCGATGCACACGTTCGGCGATTTCTCCCGCAAAAATCCAAAGGACGTCGTGTTCAAGCGCGAGTATGCAGTCAAAGCCTGGGAGGAAATGAAGGCGAACGGCATCCAGTGTGAAGTCTGGATCAACCACGGCAACGAAGCCAACGTCGATGCTTTCGGTGCCTTTCACCCGAAGCAGTTCTCCAAATACCAAGAAGGCGACAACCCCAAATCACCGAACTACCACACCGACTTGACAATCAAAAACGGCGTCCACTTCGTCTGGAACTCCAAGGGCGAGTCCCAATTTGGCAACGACTCGCCGATCTTTGAGATCTCCTTGCGCGACGGGCAAAAGATCTGGGGCATCCACCGCTACACGCACGAGCAAAAAAATCGAGCCCACGACTGGACATGGGTCCCGCGCGAGGTACACCGTCAGATCACCAAGGAACGCCTCGATGCCCTGATCGAGAACGAGCAATACGCCGTGATCGGCCAACATCTCGGCGGCTACAACATCGGGTTCCCGTTCGACGAAAAAGGCGTCCAGACCCTGCGCATGCTGGAAAGCTACCAAGAGCAAGGCCATGTGCTCGTCGCCCGCACGTCGCGCCTGCTCAACTACTCGGTCGCGCAAAAATACGTCCAGTATGCCGTCGCTCATAAGGACGGCGAGACCTGGCTGAACATCACCGCGATCCAAGACCCGCTGTTCGGTCCGCAACCGCTCGTGCTCGACAAGGTGCGCGGCCTGACCTTCTACGTGGAAGACCCGGAGAAAACGCATCTGTTGGTCAACATGAAGCCTTTGTCGGCCGACGAGTACCAAGTCAACAAACCGGATCACACCGGACGCGGCAGCATCGGCGTCAAATGGTTCCCGCGCGATCTGACCGACTATTCGAGGACAGCACCGCAACGATAAAAAAACAGCCCGATCTCGTGGAGAGACGGGCTGTTTTTCAGACGCGCGTATACCGGTCGGCCACTTTCGAAGCGGCGAACGAATCCGGTTTGATCTTGGCCTCGTAGCCGCTGCCTTCGACCCAGCCGAGCAGTTCTTTGATCAGGGGCTGGGTGGCGCCGTTCTGGCCGATGTCGAGGTGGATTTCGAGGTTGGGAGATTGTTGCGGCAGTTCTTCAAACAGTTCTTGCAGTTTGGAGCAGACCAAGAGAGACATGGAGGCTTCCGTATACATGCGTTGTCGCATCGCTTTGAACAGAGGCCGTGACTTTTTATGAATGTAGTAGCGGGCCCCTTTCCCCACGCGATGCACGATCACCGCCGTGACGAACGTCGTTTGCCGACGCTGTTCTTTGTTTTGCGAATCGGAGCCGATCGTGATCTTGTATTCGGCATCCGGTGCCTCGCGCATATAGGACAGCATGTCTTGTACGACCAGAGGGAGGCTGAGCTTGCCCTTCGTTGCGTTCACAAAGTCCATGATCTCACCGCCTTTGCCCCTAGTTTATTCGGGAACGGCAGGGATCATGTAGACGAGTGCCTATTTATCACCCGGCAGATGTAAGAATACATCATAAGCTTATTTGTTCTCGATCAATGGCCCGTCAAGCTCATATACAACCCAAACAGGAGCATCATCACAAAAATCGCCCGCACCACATAGCCCCCGATCCGCAACCACCTTGGCATCGTGCTCAACTGGACCGGTTTGAGCAGGCCGCCTGCTTCGATGCGTTGCAACTGCGCGATCTGCGGGTCGAGGGCTGATTCCCGGTCTGGAGCTTCTGACAGATACGGCGGTTGTGTTTCGTGAAACTTCGTTTCCTTCACATAGCTCGCCCCCTTCTGTGTCGCCCAAATATTTACATCCATTATAAAACAAAAACAGCCCTCACACGAGGGCTGCTTTCAGTTCCGTTGCCAATTTTGCATATTCTTCCAGAGACAGCGTCTCACCGCGACGTTGCGGCTCGATGCCGGCGCGTTCGCAAGCGGCGAGGAGCGCGTCTTTTTCCAGTTTCGGCTGGAGGTTGTTTTGCAGGTTGTTCAGCAGCGTTTTACGACGCTGGGCAAACGACGCTTTGACGAGATGGAAGAAATAGCGCTCATCCGCCACCTCGACGGCCGGCGTCTCCCGCACTTTCAGCTTGATCACCGTCGACTCGACGTTTGGCGCGGGCATGAACGACGACTCCGGCACCCGGCAGACGATCGACGGCTCGGTGTAATACTGAACGGCAATCGTCAGCGCCCCGTAGTCTTTGCCGCCCGGTTTGGCTGCCATGCGGTCGGCCACCTCGCGCTGCACCATCACGACGATGGAGCGCAGCGGCAGTTTTTCCTCCAGCAGTTTCATGACGATGGGCGTCGTCACGTAGTACGGCAGGTTGGCCACGACGCTGACCTTGCGCCCTGCGAAGTGCTCGGCAAACAGCGCATGCAGATCCGCCTCCAGCACGTCGGCGTGATGGACGTGGACGTTGTCGTAGTCTTCCAGCGTCTTGGCCAGCACGCGCAGCAGGCGGTTGTCTTTCTCCACCGCCAGCACCCGGCCCGCCTCTTCGCACAGCTCTTGGGTCAGCGTCCCGATGCCGGGCCCGATCTCCAGTGCGCCGGACTCTTTGTCCAGTTCGGCCGCTTCGACGATCTTGTCGAGGATGTTGCCGTCGATCAGGAAGTTCTGACCGAGCGATTTTTTAAATTGGAACTCAAAACGGTTCACGATCTCGCGTGTGACCGACGGGTTGACCAATCGTTTGTTCACCGTATGTACTCCTCCTATTCCGGACGCGGTTCCGGGACATAGTCAGGTTCGACCTCCGCGTACACCCTTTCAAACTCTGCGCGGGAGACGCCGAGCATGTTCAGCTTTTTCCAAAACGTCTTCGCATTGCCATAGCCGATGCCAAGCCGCTCCCCGATCGCCATCCGACGCTGCGCAGCCGCCGGGTGAGCGGTCAGGCCATACTCGATGATCTCCACCCAGGAAAACTCCGGCTCGCTGCCCGTCCACTCCGTGCGTACGCTCTCGAGCGCGCGGCGGATCGAGTCGGCGTTGGCGTTTTCAATGCCGAGGTCGCCGTCCTTCGCCCGCGCTTCCTCTCGGGACAGAAAGGCGTGCTTGCATCCGGGCACCCGGCGGGACACGAGGCGTCTGATCCGCTCGCCGGCCGAGTCCGGGTCGGTGAAGATGATCACACCGCGCTCCTTGGCGGCGCGCTCCACCTGTTTCAAAAAGCTCTCACTGACCTCCGAGCCATTCGACAGCAGACAGTCTGCCTCCACCGCTGCGTCAATCGCTTGCTTGTCGTGATAGCCTTCGACGACGATCACTTCTTTGATCTTCACTCGGGATTCCCTCTTTTCAAAAAAGAACGAGTCTCGTATACGGAGACTCGCAGTTTGCTTGATCTTATTATAGCAAAGTTTTCCCACGGACATGGAGCGGTATTCGCTACGCCAGCGAGACGGCCAGATACACCGCACTTCCCCACATGACCAGTGCCGAGACGCGATTGAGCATCGGCAGGAAATTCGGATTGAGCCGCCCGACCCAATGCCCGGCCGCCGCCAGAGAGAAAAACCACAGGATCGACACCGCGATGCATGCCGCCGTAAACCACACCCGGTCCGCACCGGCGTATTGCAAGGACGACGTGCCAATCACGCCGACCGTATCGAGGATCGCGTGCGGGTTGAGCAGCGAGACGGAGGCGGCGAACAAGATCTGCTTTTTCGCGGAGACGGGTGCCGTCTGGGTCGCGGAGGGAGCCTCCGAGTCTTCCTCATTCGGCGCGGCTCCGCTCTTCCACGTCACCCACCCCATATAGAGCAGAAACAGCAGGCCCCCGACCAGCAGGATGTATTTGAACCATGCAAACTGCAGCACCAGAACGGACACTCCGGTGACAGCGAGCAAGATCAAGAGCAGATCGCACAAGGAGGCCGTGAGCACCACCGGCAACGCCTTTACATAGCGTGGCTGCGTCGCGCCTTGGTTAAATACGAACACATTCTGCACACCGAGCGGCAGGATCAAGCCGAAAGCCAACAAAAATCCGTGCAGAAAAGCCATGGCAGCAGGACCTCCTCTGACTGATGCGATGATGTAGACTTCATCCATGCACAACCTTATCAATATTGTCATTTTTCGGCAAGTATGCGGTCGCGAAAGAAAAAGAAGAGCGCCGCTGGTTCGGACGCTCTTCCTCGACACGTATTTTAAAATGGGTCATGCGTTGCGGAAACTCAATTTGCGGCGACGGAATCCGATGTTGAGCACGATGCCGATCAACATGAAGTTCGCCAGCACCGACGAGCCGCCGTAGGAGATAAACGGCAGGGTGACGCCGGTCATCGGCATCAACTGCAAGCTCATGCCGATGTTCTCAAACAACTGGAACGTAAACATCCCCGCTACCATCGCGCAGATATACATCCCTGTGCGGTCCCCGGCCCGCAGGCCGTTCATGATGATCCGGTAGAACATCAGGAAGTAGAGGAAGATCACCGCGACCGAACCGACAAAGCCGAGTTCCTCGCCGATGACGGTGAAGATAAAGTCGGTCTGCTGCTCCGGCACCCAGTTGCCCTGCGTCTGCGAGCCTTGGTAGAGCCCCTTCCCGAACAACTGCCCGGAGCCGATGGCGACCTTGGCTTGATAGACTTGGTAGCCGCCCCCGGCGAGATCGTCCTCCGGGTGGATGAACGTAAGGAAACGTTTGTATTGATGGTCTTCCAAAATGCCTTTTTCATTCCACGCCTTAAAGATCGCCAAAGTTTCATCCGGGTACACCGCCACAACCGAGAAAAAGATCACGATAAAGATGACAGCGACCAACGCCAGCGACCAGAACACCTTCGACGGCAGATGGACAAACATGGCGGAACCGATCAACGCCATCAAGATCATCGTCTGCCCGAGATCCGGCTCGATGACGATCAAGCCGATGCCCAGAATGCCGTAAGCGGCCAGGAAGAGATAATTTCGAAGCGGGTCGGGTCGATGCCCATTTTCGTCCTCATCCTCATTGGCGAGAAACTTCGCCATCATCAGAACAAATACGACCTTGAACAACTCCGACGGCTGCAACGAGAACGGCCCGATGGGAATCCACGCATGCGCCCCTTTGATCTCCGGCAGAAACAACACGACGATCAGGAGCAGAATCACAAACCAATACGGAATCTCCACATGCCTGACCAACAGCCGATAATCAGTCCGAATAAAGAAAATCATCGCGACCAGCCCGATGCCGATAAACGCCATCTGCTTGATCGCATACCCATTGCCGCTCGTATGCGTCGCCGACGAGATCGCCACGACACTCGCCGCACAGATCGCGAGCACGACAAAGATCAAGAACAAATCTAAGTCTTTATACCATCGAGAATGATAAGTCCCCATTCTGCGTTTCCTCACTTCTATAGAGTCCGTACCATTATAGCAAACATCCTGTGAAAAAGGGGTTACAGTTGTGCGTCGGAATAGGATTTCCTTCCAATTGAAAGATATGCGGCAGAAGGAATGATCATGTAAAAAGAAATAGACCTCCCTTGTGCTTCCCAGCCTGGAGGTTCACCTTTTTCAGGTAGCCCCTTGTCAATCGGTTTTCATTGTGGGTTTTGCACAAGTCATTCATTAACATACAAATTTTTGATTACCTACGAGTAAAAAAAGGAAGGATTCGTTACGGAAACATTTACAGTAAAGTGTGAATTCATTCGAGTATTCCACAACAAGAACACTACAATTATCAGGGTATGGTTTGCATTTATCTGTTAAATGATATTCCTCAGCCCCCGCTCCCTTTCTTGGTCGTATTGTTAAATAGGAGTACCCAATACAAAATTCACCCCGACCAAAAAAATTCTCATCGAAGGGGCTTGACTTTCGGTTATGAGTTGCCTAGTATTGAACTCAACAAACCTGATGTGATCTGTAAACGAGCAGATCGCACTCGATATCGTGGCGTAGAAAAGGAAGAGTAGACGTGAGCGCTGGTGTCAGAGAGCTGCCCCTAGGCTGGGAGGGCGGTGACCATCTCGATGTTGAAAATCACCTTGGAGCTTTGCCTGCCAAAGGACGCGGATGTGTCCGAGTAATGGGCGACGGAGTGGCCTTCGTTAACAGGCCGGAGTTTCTGAGAAACTCGCAGAGTCCATCTTCGTGAGAAGATGGAACAACTGGGTGGTACCGCGATCCCTCGCCCCAGTCATCGAAAAATCGATGACTGGGGCGTTTTTATTTTCAGACAACAAAATAAAAGGCGTAGAAAAGGAAGAGTAGACGTGAGCGCTGGTGTCAGAGAGCTGCCCCTAGGCTGGGAGGGCGGTGACCATCTCAACGTTGAAAATCACCTTGGAGCTTTGCCTACCAAAGGACGCGGATGCGTTCGAGTAGTGGGCGACGGAGTGGCCTTCGTTATCAGGCCGGAGTTTTTGATAAACTCACAGAGTCCATGTTCGCGAGAAGATGGAGCAACTGGGTGGTACCGCGATCCCCTCGCCCCAGTCATCGGCATTCCGATGACTGGGGCGTTTTTATTTTCAGACAACCAAATAAAAGGCGTAGAAAAGGAAGAGTAGACGTGAGCGCTGGTGTCAGAGAGCTGCCCCTAGGCTGGGAGGGCGGTGACCATCTCGACGTTGAAAATCACCTTGGAGCTTTGCCTGCCAAAGGACGCGGATGCGTCCGAGTAGTGGGCGACGGAGGGCCTTCGTTATCAGGCCGGAGTTTTTTCAAAAACTCGCAGAGTCCATCTTCGTGAGAAGATGGAGCAACTGGGTGGTACCGCGATTCCCTCGCCCCAGTCTTGGAATAATTCTCTCCTACGAGAGATTCCAAGACTGGGGCGAGGGAATTTTTTATTCCCGACCCCTGCAAGAACACAAAAAAACAAGGAGTGGTGGAGAATGAGTGAGCAGTTGATCTATCTGAACGGCGAGTTTGTGGAAAAGCACAAGGCGGTGGTGTCTGTCTATGACCACGGGTTCCTGTACGGCGACGGGATCTTTGAGGGGATTCGCAGCTATGCGGGCAACGTGTTTTGCCTGCACGAGCACATCAAACGGCTGTATGAGTCTGCGAAGTCGATCCTCTTGACGATCCCGATGTCACCGGACGAGATGGAACAGGCCGTCTTGGAAACGCTGCGGGTCAACCGCTACCCGGATGCGTATATCCGGCTCATCGTCTCGCGGGGAGTCGGCGATCTCGGCTTGGACCCGAGAAGTTGCAAGCAGGCCAACGTGATCATCATCGCCGAGCAGTTAAAACTGTTCCCGCAGGAAAATTACGACCGGGGATTGCGGATCGTGACGGTTCCCACGCGGCGCAACGTGCCGGATGCGCTGAATCCGAAGATCAAGTCCTTGAACTACCTGAACAACATCCTCGTCAAGATCGAAGCCGCACAAGCTGGTGTCTTGGAAGCACTAATGCTCAACCATGAAGGGTATGTGTGCGAAGGTTCGGGCGACAACGTGTTTCTCGTCAAAAACGGAAAAGTGACAACGCCGCCGACCTACTTGGGCGCGCTCGAAGGGATCACGCGCAACGCGGTGATGGAGCTGTGCGAACTGCACGGCATCCCCTGCGAGGAGAAGCCGTTTACGCTCCACGATGTATACGTGGCCGACGAGGTGTTTTTAACCGGCACGGCTGCCGAGGTGATCGCGGTCGTCGACGTGGACTCCCGCACCATCGGGGACGGCACCCCCGGCGCGACGACGCTCCTGCTGACCGAAGAGTTTCGAAAATTGACGAGAGAGCGCGGTGTCAAGGTGCCGGGGCTGGCTCCTGAATTAATCTGATATCCATCCCGAAAGGAAGTGATGACTGTGAATGCAAACGTCACAAATCACGCGCAAACCACGATGTCAGGAGCGCAGATGGTGATCGCATGCATGGAGAGATTGGGCGTCGAGACGGTGTTCGGCTATCCGGGCGGGGCGATCTTGCCGATCTACGATGCGCTGCACGGCAGTTCGATCGACCATGTGTTGACACGGCATGAGCAAGGCGCGATCCATGCCGCGGAAGGATATGCGCGGGCGACCGGACGCACAGGGACCGTATTTGCCACGTCAGGACCTGGCGCGACCAATCTGGTGACCGGGATCGCCGATGCCTTTATGGATTCCACGCCGCTGGTGATCATCACCGGGCAGGTAGCCACTCCGCTGCTCGGTCGCGACGGATTTCAAGAGGCCGATGTGGTCGGGATCACGATGCCGATCACCAAACACAATTATCAGGTGCGAGAGACGGCAGATCTGCCGCGCGTCTTGTGCGAAGCGTATCATCTCGCGAGTACCGGACGTCCCGGCCCCGTATTGGTCGATATCCCCAAGGATGTATCGAGCCAAGTGGCACCCTTTGTGTTCCCGGAGGCAGTGGAGATTCCGGGATATCATCCTCCCACACTGCCGGATGCGCTGCAACTGCAACGAGTCTGTGCCGCGATCACGGAGGCGCAACGTCCGTTGCTCTACATCGGCGGGGGCATTGTCAGCGCGGGAGCATCAGAGGAACTGCGGGCGTTCGCTCGGCAGACGGGGATTCCGGTCGTCTCCACGTTGATGGGGCTCGGAGCCTTCCCGCCGGATGATCCGCTGTTTCTGGGGATGCTCGGGATGCACGGCACGTATGCGGCCAATCTGGCGGTGCAGCAGTGCGATCTCCTGATCGCGTGCGGTGTCCGCTTCGACGACCGGGTGACGGGCAAGCTGGAACTGTTTTCCCCGCACTCGAAAAAGGTGCACATCGAGATCGATCCCGCTGAGATCGAGAAAAATGTGAGGGTGGACTATCCGGTCATCGCCGATGCCAAACAGGCGTTGCAAGCGTTGCGGTCGATGTCGCCGCCCTGCACATGCGCGAGTTGGTTGGCTCAAGTACAGGCGTGGGGGCAGGAGCATCCTTTGACCTATTCGCAGGACGAATCGAGCTTGAAACCTCAGTATGTGATCGATCTGCTGAATGAGATGACCGGCTCGGAGGCGATAGTGACGACGGAGGTGGGCCAGCATCAGATGTGGGCGGCGCATTTTTACCGCGCCAAACGACCGCGCACGTTTCTGACCTCGGGCGGACTCGGCACGATGGGATTTGGGTTTCCGGCTGCGATCGGCGCACAACTGGCCGTCCCGGAGGCGACGGTGGTCTGCATCGCCGGCGACGCATCGTTCCAGATGAACATTCAGGAATTGCAAACGGTCGCCGAACGAAACATTCCGGTCAAGGTGATGGTGATCAACAACCGTTTCTTGGGCATGGTGCGCCAATGGCAAAAGATGTTCTATGAAAATCGGCTGTCCGAGTCGCGGATCGGTGCGCCTGATTTTGTCCGGGTGGCGGAAGCGTACAAGGTAAAGGGGCTTCGAGCCACGACGCCGGACGAAGCGCGTCAAGTGATCGTCGAAGCGTTGGCGCATCCAGGGCCGGTGGTGGTCGACTTCCTCGTCGAGGAAGAAGAGAATTTATTCCCGATGGTGCCGCCGGGGAAAGGGAATCATGAGATCTTGCTGAGGGGGTGGGAGGAATGAGCGTATCGATCTTCGTCACCGCCCATGACCGTCCGGGCGTTCTGGCGCGGGTGACCGGACAGTTTGTCAGGCGCGGGTACAACATCGTCTCGCTGACATCCCGTCAAAAGCCGGAAGAGCCGGGCATGGCGCAGATGACCATCGTCGTCGGGATCGATGAAAGGGCAGGCGGGCAATTTGTCAGACAACTGAACAAGCTGATCGACGTGATCAAGGTCGAATATTTTCCGAATTAAAATAATATTCAAAGGAGTTTTAATATTATGGAAATGTACTATGACCAGCAGGCGGATCTCGGGCTGTTGCAAGCGAAAACGGTAGCGGTGGTCGGGTATGGATCGCAAGGTCATGCGCAAGCGCAAAATCTGCGCGATGCGGGTGTCCGCGTCGTCGTTGGACTCCGTCGTGGAAAGTCGTGGACACGGGCTGAACAAGACGGGTTTGAAGTCATGACGGTGGCCGAGGCGACGAGAGCGGCCGATGTGGTGCAGATGCTGCTGCCGGATGAGAGTCAGGCCCATACGTATCGGGAGGAGGTTGCCCCGCATCTGCGCAAAGGCCAGATGTTGTTGTTCTCGCACGGCTTTAACATCCACTTCGGGCAGATCCAACCGCCGGAAGATGTCGATGTGGCGATGGTGGCACCCAAGAGCCCGGGTCATCTGGTGCGCCGGGTGTATGTGCAAGGGGCGGGTGTGCCCGGATTGGTCGCCGTGCATCAGGATGCGACGGGGCGGGCGAAAGACCTGGCGCTCGCCTACGCAAAAGGCATCGGCTGCACCCGTGCCGGCGTGATCGAGACGACGTTTCGCGAAGAGACGGAGACCGATCTGTTCGGTGAGCAAGCGGTGCTGTGCGGCGGCGTGACCGCATTGGTCAAGGCGGGATTTGAGACGTTGACCGAAGCGGGGTACCGACCGGAGATCGCCTACTTTGAATGTCTGCATGAGCTGAAACTGATCGTCGACCTGATGTATGAGGGGGGATTGTCCCGCATGCGGCACTCGATCTCCGACACGGCGGAGTTTGGCGACTATATGACCGGTTCGCGGATCGTGACGGACGAGACGAAACGGGAGATGCAACACGTGCTGGCCGAGATCCAGCGCGGTGAGTTTGCGAAAAAATGGATCTTGGAAAATCAAGCCGGACGACCGTCCTACAACGCGATCAAACAGGCCGAAGCGCATCATCCGATTGAAACGGTGGGGGCACGCCTGCGCGAGATGATGAGTTGGATCGAGCGGTAAAGGAGGGGACAGCGCATGAGAAGCGATACGATCAAAAAAGGGTTCGACCGAGCGCCGCATCGCAGTTTATTGAAGGCAACCGGTCTGAAAGACGAGGATTTTGACAAGCCGTTTGTGGCGATCTGCAATTCGTTTGTCGAGATCATCCCAGGTCATATGCATTTGAACGAATTTGGCCGTCTGGTCAAGGAAGCGGTGCGGGCAGCCGGGATGATTCCGTTCGAATTTAACACAATCGGTGTCGATGACGGCATCGCGATGGGCCACATCGGCATGCGCTATTCGTTGCCGAGCCGGGAACTGATCGCCGATTCGGTCGAGACGGTGGTCAACGCCCATTGGTTTGACGGGATGATCTGCATTCCCAACTGTGACAAGATCACGCCCGGCATGATGATGGCGGCGATGCGCATCAACATTCCGACCGTCTTTCTGTCAGGCGGGCCGATGGCGGCCGGGAAGACGTCGAAAGGGCAGGTGGTCGACCTCAGCTCTGTATTTGAAGGCGTCGGCGCCTATCAGTCGGGTCGCATCACCGAAGAGGAACTGAAGGACATCGAGGATCACGGCTGCCCCTCCTGCGGTTCCTGCTCGGGCATGTTTACGGCCAATTCGATGAACTGCCTCTGCGAAGTGCTGGGCATCGCACTGCCGGGCAACGGCTCGATTCTCGCGACCGATCCGGCGCGCAAGACGCTGATCGCGCAGGCGGCCGAGAAATTGAAACTGCTGATCGAACAGGATCTGAAGCCGCGTGACATCGTGACTCGTGAGGCGATCGACGATGCCTTTGCGCTGGACATGGCGATGGGCGGTTCGACGAACACGGTGTTGCATACGCTGGCCATCGCGCAAGAGGCGGGCATCCAGTACGACATGTCGCGCATCGATGAGATCTCGCGCCGCGTGCCGCACCTGTGCAAAGTCAGCCCGGCCTCCAACTGGCATATGGAAGACATTCATCGGGCAGGCGGCATCAGCGCGATCCTGAAAGAGTTGGCCCGGAAACCTGGCGTGCTTCATCTCGACCGGCCGACAGTCACCGGATACACGCTGGGTGAAAACATCGCCGCGGCGGACATTCAAGATCCGGAGGTGATCCGCACGCTGGAACACCCGCACAGTGAGCAGGGCGGGCTGCGCGTTCTGACAGGCAACCTCGCGCCCGATGGCGGGATCATCAAAAGCGGCGCGACCGATGTCGTTCGCTTCGAAGGCCCTTGCGTCCTGTTTGAATCGCAGGAAGACGCGTTGGCCGGCATCTTGGCAGGTCGTGTCCAGAAAGGCGATGTGGTGGTGATCCGCTACGAAGGACCGAAAGGGGGCCCTGGGATGCCGGAGATGCTCGCGCCGACTGCCGCCATCGCCGGCATGGGGCTGGATGCCGATGTGGCGCTGATCACAGACGGGCGCTTCTCTGGCGCATCGCGCGGGATCTCCGTCGGTCACATCTCCCCGGAGGCGGCAGCGGGAGGGCCGATAGCCTTGCTGCGCGACGGGGACAGGGTGAGCATCGATGTCGAGACGCGCGTGATCGAAGTGAAACTGAGCGAGCAGGAGCTGGCACAGCGTCGCGCCGCGTGGGAACAACCGGAACAAAAGGTCAAATCCGGCTGGCTGGGGCGTTATGCAAAGTTGGTGACCTCGGCCAACACGGGAGCTGTATTGCGTGTAGACTAGTCGCCGGGCGACGATCCCCTCTCTTTTTTGAGCAGAGGCGATCGTCCCTTTTCACTTACTGAACCGGAAATAAAAAAGCTTCTGAAACGAATCGGATACGGGATCCTGTCGTTTCAGAAGCTGAAAAATTTCATTCTGTCGTATCAGTAGATGTTCCAGCCTACATCGCTCGGTACCTGCCTGGAACGCCTTCTTTTGTTCGTCATTTCTTTTTTAGCTGATTCGAAACAGCGTCTTCGCATTCGCCGTCGTCGCCGCTGCCAGCTCCTCAAACGGCATCTCGCGCAACGCAGCGATCTTCTCCGCCACGTGCTTGACATAGGCGGGTTCGTTGCGTTTGCCGCGATAGGGTTCCGGCGTCAGGTACGGGGCGTCCGTTTCGACGAGCAGGCGGTCGAGCGGGATTTTGGCCGCGACTTCAGCCGGGCGTTTGCCGTTTTTGAAGGTGACCGGGCCGCCGAAGGAGATGTAAAATCCGAGCTTCATGCATTCCTGCGCCATCTCCCACGAGCCGGAGAAGCAGTGCATGATACCGCCGACCTTGGCGGCGTCCTCTTCTTGCAGGAGGCGCAGGATGTCGCCGTGCGCGTCGCGGTCATGGATGACGATCGGCAAGCTCAGGTCTTTTGCAATCGCGATCTGCTTGCGGAACATTTCATCCTGCAGTTCCTTGGTCGTCGTGTCCCAGTAGTAGTCGAGGCCGATCTCGCCGATGGCGACGACCGAGTCGAGTTTGGCCCACGTATACAACTGCTGGTAGTGATCGTCGGTCAGATCGTTCAGGTCGCACGGGTGATAGCCCACCGCGCAGTAGATGCCGTCGTTCGCCTCGGCGATCTCCACCGCCCGCACGTTCGACTCGTAGTCGTAGCCGGGGATGACGATGTTGTGCACGCCGTTCGCACGGGCGGCTTCGATCAACTGCGGCAGTTCGCTCTCGAACTTGGGCGAGTTCAGGTGGCTGTGTGTGTCAAACAGGTGCGGCGTCGTCATGCTTATTTCACCAGCGCGCCGTTGGCAATCGGGCCGTCCACGGTGGTGACGTACAGCTCTTCGCCGACCGATGCGGAGAGGATCATGCCGTTCGACTCGTAGCCGCGCAATTTGACCGGCTTGAGGTTGGAGACGAGAATGACTTTTTTGCCGATCAACTGTTCCGGCTCGTAGTATTTGGCGATGCCGGAGACGACTTGGCGTTTTTCGGTGCCAAGGTCCAGTTGGAACAGGAGCAGTCGGTCCGCTTTCGGGATGCGCTCACACTCGAGGACTTCCGCCACGCGCAGCTCGACTTTCGCAAAATCATCGATGCCGATCAGGGCGACGCCTTCCGGTTTTTCATCGGCAGCGGCGACGGCCGGTTTCTCCTCGCCTTTCGGGTCCGGAGTTTCTTGACCCGGCTTGCCTTCTTGTTTCTCTTCCACAGCCGGTTGCGTGGTTTCTTCAGCGTTCACAGTCGTACCTCCCAGCATGTCTTCAATCGCCTTCACTTCCACCGCCACATCGAGACGCGGGAAGAGGGCCGGTGCTTTCTCCACTTTCACGCCCGCCGGCAGCGCGCCGAATTCTTTCGCGCTCTCCCACAGGGTCAGGCTGGCATCTGCCACGCCGAGCTGACGGAAGATCTCCGCCGGAGCCTTGGTCAAGAACGGCTGGACGAGGATCGCCGACACCCGCAGCGACTCGGCCAGATGATAGAGCACGGTGTCGAGGCGCGGCTTTTGTGCGTCGTCCTTCGCCAGCACCCACGGTGCGTTTTCATCGATGTATTTGTTGGTGCGGGAGACGAGATCCCACACAGCCCCCAGCGCCAGCGAGAACTGCATGCGGTCCATCGCCTCTTCAGCGCGCACGACCGAGTCGGACGCGAGCGCTTGCAGGGTCAGGTCGAGCTCGGTCGACTCACCGCGCTGCGGGATGATGCCGTCGTTGTATTTCTCGATCATCGCCACGGTGCGGGAGAGCAGATTGCCGAGGTCGTTGGCGAGGTCGGAGTTCACGCGGTGGACGAACGCCTCCGGGGTGAACGTCCCGTCTTGGCCGAACGGCACTTCGCGCAGGACGAAATAGCGCAGCGCGTCGAGGCCGTAGCGGTCGATCAGCGGTACCGGGTCGACGACGTTGCCTTTCGACTTGGACATTTTATCCCCGCCGGAGAGGAAGAAGCCGTGGCCAAACACTTTCTTAGGAAGCGGCAGGTCGAGCGCCATCAGGAAGATCGGCCAGTAGATCGTGTGGAAGCGGACGATGTCCTTGCCGATGACATGGACGTCGGCCGGCCAGTATTTGTTGTAGGTCTCTTGCATCGCGGGGTCTTGCGAGCCGTAGCCGATCGCCGTGATGTAGTTGGTCAACGCGTCCAGCCAGACGTAGACGACATGCTCCGGGTCGGACGGCACTTTCACGCCCCACTCAAACGTCGTGCGCGAGACGCAGAGGTCTTCAAGGCCCGGTTTGAGGAAGTTGTTGAGCATCTCGTTTTTGCGCGACTCCGGCTCGATGAAGCCCGGGTGATCTTCATAGTACTGAATGAGACGATCCGCGTATTTCTGCATGCGGAAGAAATACGACTTTTCCTTCAGCGGCGCGACGTCGCGTTTGCAGTCCGGACATTTGCCGTCCGCTTCTTCGACTTGGCGCTGCGTCCAGAACGACTCGCACGGGGTGCAATAGAGACCTTCGTACTCAGCGAGGTAGATGTCGTCTTGGTCGAGCAGGCGTTGGAAGATCGCCTGCACCACGTCTTTGTGGCGCGGTTCGGTGGTGCGGATGAAGTCATCGTAGGAGATGTCCAGTTTCGTCCACAGCGCCTGGATGCCCTCGACGATCTTGTCGACAAACTTCAGCGGCTCAAGACCCGCGTCTTTGGCGCGCTTCTCGATCTTTTGACCGTGCTCGTCGGTGCCGGTCAGGAACATGACGTCATAGCCGCGCAGCCGCTTGTAGCGAGCCATCGCGTCGCAGGCCACCGTCGTGTACGCATGTCCGATGTGCAGCTTGTCGGACGGGTAGTAGATCGGGGTGGTGATGTAGAAGGAAGGTTTGCTCATGATGGTGCCCCCTTGACTGAAAAATTAGGAAATAAAAAAAGCCCTCATCCCGTCTGCCGGGACGAAAGCTGTGCTCTCGCGGTACCACCTGGCTTTGCCGGGGCCTCGCAGCCCACGACCTCAGTGGGTCAGATGCATCACTGTCGCTGACCACACGGCTGTAACGGGCCACCCCGTCAAAGCCTCAAGGCATGTCAGCCTCTCGACTTCGAGCGCTCCGGAACCATCTTCGCCGCTCGTCTCCCTGCCGGTTTCCACCACTCCCGGCTCTCTGGTTGGGCCCGTTTTCGGGTACTCATTCCTTCATTGCGCGTTTGTTACACATGGTTCGTGCATCATATATCTTACCCAAACCGTACCATGTTATTCAAATAAATGTCAAGACGGGCAGGATTTTTTAACCATTTTCGAAAATATAGTACGTTATCGAAACTCTTCGATGAAACCCTCTGTTCTTTTTCTTCCAAACTTATTGACTATTATGGGAGTAACTGGTACGCTAGGGATGTCGAAAGTTTGTCGAAGTTTGTAGAATCGAAAGAGACGATAAAATAACAATGACTCAGGGGAGAGTGCAACAATGAAATCTACCGGGATTGTACGTAAAGTTGACGAATTGGGCCGCGTTGTCATTCCGATCGAGCTGCGCCGCACGCTTGGCATCGGGGAAAAAGACGCTCTGGAAATCTACGTGGACGGCGAGCGCATCGTGCTGAAAAAGTATGAGCCGGCTTGCGTGTTCTGTGGTTCCGCTGACGATATCATCCATTTCCGTGGCAAAAACATCTGCTCCGTTTGCGTGGGCGAGATGAGCCGCTAGTCGCTGCCGTTTCTTTTTCCATAGACGACAAAGCCCCTGACTCTGATGAGCCAAGGGCTTTTTCATGTGTATTTTTGGCAACTGGGCCGGGATCAGGTCATCACTTCGTTGTAGACATCGCGTTTTTGCAGCCCGCGGTCTTTGGCGACGACTTTGATCGCATCTTTTTTGGAGACGCCTGTTTCGACAATTTTGTCGACATGTTCCGACAAAGTTAGCCCTTCCCACCACGAAGATTCGACATGGGAATTTTCCAGTTCGCCGTCCCCGCCGGCCACCACGAGGACAAACTCGCCGCGTGGTTTTTCCTCGGCGACCCACTCGACACATGCCGAAATTTTTCCGCGAGAGAACTGTTCGTATCGTTTTGTCAGTTCGCGGCCGATGGAGATCTCGCGGTCGCCGAACACCTCCAGCAACGCCTTCACCGTTTCTCCGATGCGGTGCGGCGCCTCGTAGAAGATCTGCGTCTCCGGCCGGTGCTGGATCTTTTTCAATTCGGCGATGCGATCCTTTTTGTCACGGGGCAAAAAGCCGACGAATGTGAAACGGTCGGTCGGCATTCCCGACGCGATCAGGGCGGCGATGCCTGCGACCGCACCCGGGATCGGCACGACGGGGAGATTTTCCTCGACGGCCGCACGCACGATGTCAGCTCCCGGATCGGAGATGCCGGGGGTGCCGGCATCGGTGACAAGGGCGACGCTTTGGCCTTCGCGGAGCAAGGAGAGAATCGCCTCTTCCTTGCTCTTTTTGTTGTGCTCGTGGTACGAGATCAGGCGCGGACCGTCGATCTGGAAATGGTTGAGCAGTTTGCGCGACTGGCGCGTGTCTTCGGCGGCGATCACCTCCACCGCTTTCAACGTCTCGACGGCGCGGTAGGTCATGTCGTCGAGGTTGCCGATCGGCGTGGCGACCAGGTACAAAGTGCCGCTGCCGTCCGGCTCCTGAAACGAATAGCGGTGCTTCATCATCGGGGCCACTCTCCTCGTCCGGCGTAGATGTCGAGGATGGCGTCGGTGTACGATCCGTCCTCGCGGTGCACGATCAATGGCGGGTCGATGCGCAGTTCGGGACGTCCGCCCTTCAACGCTTCGATCAGCAGGATGTTCGGCTGTTTGTGCGGGCGCGGGTGCACGAGGCACAGGCGCTTTGGCTCCAACCGATGGTGGCGCATCAAGGCGATGATGTCGGCCAGCCGGTCGGGCCGGTGCACGAACGCCACCCGACCGTCGTAGCGGCACAGTCCGGCCGCCGCCGAGATCGCCTGATCGAGCGTGCAGGTGATCTCGTGCTTGGCGATGCGGACGTGCTCGTTTTCGCTCTGGTCGCCCACCCCGGCCGGTCGATAGGGCGGGTTGCAGATCACCGTGTCGAACGACTCTTTGCCAAAGAGATCGACCGCCTCGCGGGTGTCGCCGTGCACGATCTTGATCGTGTCCTCCAGCGCGTTGCCCCGCACGTTGCGCTCCGCCATGTCGGCCAGCCGCTCCTGGATCTCCAGGCCGACGATCTCGCCGCGCGGCAGATCGGATCTCGCGGTCAACAGCAGCGGCATCACGCCGTTGCCGGTGCCAAGGTCGATCACCCGGTCGCGCCGTCTGACGGTCGCATACCGGGCCAGCAGCACGGCATCGAGGGAAAATGAAAACACTTCGTCGCTCTGAATGATCTGCAACCCCTTGGCCTGCAGATCGTCCAAGCGCTCTCCTTCACGCAATTCAAACGTCATATCGAATGCTCGCTCCTGTTTTCTCAACCTGTACGCTTCTTAAGGTAACATATCCCAAGTCAAAAAGGGGAGAATCGTCACGTCCGCTCGTCATAAAACTCCGCCTCGGTCGCCAACAGGTCTTTGATGCCCGCGAGGTTGTCCAGTTTGAACACACCCGACACGATTTTGTCTAGTTTGTCCACGGAACGAATACGTTCCACCTGCTCCAGCAGCGCCGACACCACCTCTTCCGGGTATTGCAGCGCCCAATAGTCTTTCAAAATATCGAGCAGGACCTCACGCTTTGTCTCCGATTGGATCTTCATCTTGTTCAGATCGTGCGGCGGCGTCCGGTCTGAGTAGAACCCATGCACGCCCTGCAGGAAATATTTTGCCATGACGACAGGATCATTCAATGTGTGCAGATACGTCATGATCCCCTTTTCCTGCAACTGCTCCACCAGTTTCGGTGTATACCGCTGCTCAGACATCACCACGGCCCGAATGCCGTTTCGATAGGCAAACCAGATCACTTCCGCATCGGTCGCATGTGTCTGATACAGCGTATAGACGTACGACTTGAACTCGTGGATCGCCCGCACCTCCTCCAGCATCCGCTCATGATACAACTGCGGGATGATGCGATCCAAGATCGCCGGATCGATGCGGCGGGCCGTTTCCGCCAGCACCGTGAACTGTTGCCGGATCTCGTCGCTCTCGACCGCTCTCGTGTCGGTGATCAGGTACATGTCCGGATGATCGCGCATCAGGCGACAGATGTCCTCGAAGTCGAGCGGTGTGTACCGTTTCAGGATGGGGAGAGACTTGAACTCCTCGCGTGTCAGCCGCTCTCCCTTTCGATCCTCCGGCAGATCCTGCATCAGATACTCATACAGGTACGGCTGCCAATCATGCCTCGCGACCAAATGACCGTCTTGAGTCAACACCAAGTCAGCCTCAAACACCCGGTACCCCTGCAGATACCGGTGTTGAAACGCTTCGAGACAGTGGGTGTTCGGCCGGTCTTCGATCTCGCCGAACGCGCGCGCGACCAACCGATGGTCGGTCGCCCACTCACAGTTGGTGGCGCGATCCTGCCGCGCTGCTGCAAACAGCGTGTGCTCGGCGTACAGCGTCGCGAACGTATCGACATAGGTCGAGAGCTTGACCTCGCCGTGCCGATCCAGCACCACGATGTTGAGGCCACGGTGGTTTTGGGACCACTCGCGTCCGTCGATCAGGATGCTCGACAGATTGCCGGCCGACAGACCGGCGCTCTGAACCTCGACGGTGACGGGCAGACCCTCGGGAGATACGGTGATCTTCTCGGTATCGTTCCGCTCAAAGATCGGCTCGTACTGCTCCCCGTCCCGTTTGCGCATGATGTTGACGTAGCTGTGTCGCAGGTGCTCCCGTCTCAACTGACGGATACCGTGGGCCGCCAACTCGTCCTCCCATTCAGGAGTGAGTGCCTGACTGCCTTCGTCTTTGACCGAGAGAAGAATCAGGTCATCCGGCTCGGTCCCGTCCAAGATCTGCATCAGCGTCAGGCCCTGCACGGCGGATACGTGGTAGCCGTGCTGATGGAAGTGGGGCAGAAACATCGTGTCTGTAAAATAGACGGTCGCATAGTTGCGCGACAAATCGAAGTCCGACCAGACCGCCACATCCAGGCGATACGCGTCAAACAGCTCTCTGCGAAACTCCCGCTGCTCCTCTTCGTCCTCCGAAACAGGATCGCCCAGCAGTAACACCGAAAAAGGTGCCAGTTGCGGAAGTCGCTCGACCATCTCATACGGCAAGAACCACTCGTCTTCCTCAACCATCGCCGGTCCCTGACCGACCACCGGGTCTGACACGAACTCCGGCTCCGGAAAGACCACGGTTTCCCGCCCGATCATCGACTCCTGCACGTCCCCCGCTTCCTGCTGCCCAATCAGGGCAGGTGCCGCAGGCACAGCTGCCTCTTTCAGTCCCGGCACTTGCTCCGCCGGTCTCCGCTTTTCCTCTGTTGCCCTCGGCTCCCGGAGCAAAAACAACCCTGCGATGGTCAGCAGTCCCATCGTCAGCGAAACGACCGCTGGGTACACGTCTTCACCCCCTTTCGTGCTTTCGTGCCACGTACACCGTCTGTCGCGCATAGAGAGTGTTGAACGTATCGACGAAGGTGCTCTGCACCACCTGTTTCTCCGTCAGACTGTACACCACGATGTTGATCCCGCGATGGTTTTGCGCATACTCCCTGCCGTCGATCCGGATGCTCGACAGATTGCCGTGCGAGGCCCCCGCACTCTTGACCGAGAGATCAAACGGCATCGTAAATCCGTCGATTTTACTACCCTTTGCCACATCGAGTTCCAACAGCTCGTCGGCCGCCCTCTCATCGAGCGAATCCAACCGATTCGTCTTCAAGATCACATTGAGATAGCTCCAACGCAGACGACTCGGGTTCAACTCCTTGATCTGAATGTCAGACAACCGCAGCCGCAGTTTCGGAGACAACGCCTGCGATCCCTCGTCTTTCACCGCGAGGAGGATCAGGCTGTACCGATCCACCGACTCGATCAGGTCAAAGATCGTCTGCCCTTTCACCACTTCCAACTCATAGCCCGCTTCGCTCAGAAACGGCAGATACACACTGTCCTGAAAATAGATCGGCCGCCCGTTCGCTTCCAGATCCAGTTGATGCAAATAGGCGAGCCGCACCCGATGCTGTTCATAAAAGGCATCCCAGATCGGCTCTTGCCACGTCGCTTCTCCGGTCAACTCCTGCGCTTCCTTTTGTATCTGCTCAAAGGCATACGTGTACGGCAGGATGATCGCATCCCTCTCCATCAACGGCAGACACTCACTCAATTCCGGGCTCAGTTCAAATTCAAACTGCGGAGGCAAACCTGCTGAAATGCCGTCCGCCCTCCGCATCCGATCATTCCGTATCACCGCGTCAGACGATGCCACCGCCCTCTTCGCTTTCACAAACAGCTCGTAACTTTCATGCGTGTGATCAAACGGGATCGGCCGCTGCGTCTTTCGATCATACAGCGTCCCCTGCTCAAACGTCTCCGTGACGTCAGCCAGATACACATACTCCTCGCTGGCAAACGTGCCGTCCGGGTAGACCCGCGAGATCACAAAGTCATCCTCTTTCACAAACAGATTGCACCCATACTGGACTTTCGTGCGCTCGATCCCGAACAGGCTTTGCACGGTCGGCAGGAGATCGAGCGTGCTCCCGGCGGTCGTGATCGTCTGCGGAGTCAAACTGCCTGCCTCCCCCGCGCAGATCAGAAACGGTACCTTGCGCAGATCAAAGTCATGATAGGCCCGTTGCGACGGATCACGCCCCAACCAGGCGATCAACTCGTCCACATGCTGCAACGGCACACCTTCATGATCCCCGAACAGCACAACCACCGTGTCGTCCAAAGTCCCGTCCCGCTCCAACTCGTCAAAAAACGCCGCCAACGCCTGATCGGTGTAATGCACCGACTGAAAATAATTGTTCAACATCGGCGAGAGATCCGGGTCGTCCGGCAGTCCCCGCTGATCGATCTCAAACGGAAAATGAGAGGTCAACGTGATCAGATGGGCGAAAAAGGGCCTGGTCATCTGCGCGATCTTGTCAGCCGACTGCAAAAGGAACGGCCGATCCGGAAATCCGAGCCCGATCCTCTCCGTGACCTGGTAGTGATCCTCCGCAAAAAAATGATCAAACCCGTACGTTTGAAACATGATCACCCGGTTGTAGTACTCGCCGGTATGACCGTGAAACGCGGCGCTCGCATAGCCTTGCTCCTTCAGCAGATGCGGGAGCGCGCGGTACGTTTTGTCATAGTGAGTGAAATTGACGACCTCGTGCCGCATCGGATACAACGAGTTCAACGCGACCAGTTCCACGTCGGCCGTGTGACCCATCGCATATTGGGCGTGAATGTTTTCAAACGAGATACTCTGTTGCTTCAAGCGATTCAAAAAGGGCGTGATCTCCTGTCCGACCGTTTTTCGATCGAGCAGAAACTGCTGAAAAGACTCCAATTGGATGAAGATCAAATTTTTCCCCCGATAGCGGCCGTACAGCGGATGTTGCCGGGCACGATCATTCTCCGACCGGATCTCTTCGGCATCGACAGAATCTTCGCCGATCCTCTCTTCACGCGCCGGACGCGCATTGATCTCTGCCGCGGCCGCGTAGTACCCGACCAGACCGAGTCGCTCAAAATACAGATAGGCGGTCTTCCGCTGTTTGCGCGCGTTCACCAGACTCCAGACGCTCCAAGCGAGCAACAGCCCGCCCAGCAGGAGCAGTCCCAAAAGCTCCACCCCCTGCAGCTCAAAGCTCGGCCACCACGCGAACCCCACGTTTAACAACCAGAGCAGAAGCACCCCGAGATCGTTTTTTCTGCGCAGATTGGCCGCCCCTGTGCGCAGGACGACTTTGTTGTTTTTGAGCTGGTCGAACGAACCGAGAAATTGCTTGAGCTGCCCGTACCCCAGCAGACTGCCGAAAAAGCGGATGTGCAGCAGGTTGGTGTACGCCAACAGATAGATCCCCGCCAGCAGCACCGCCGTCACGGCCGGGTGCACCAACACCGTCAGAAACAGCAGAAACGCGACGGCCAACGACCACGAGACCTGCCCGGCCGACACCTTCGCTTTTCTGCCCATCGCGCGTTGTATCCATAGATTCATCCAAATATCCGTATACGCCAGAAATACGATCAGAAACAGGGCATCGATCATGTCTCTCCCATTCACTCCATTCGCAGATCCACGATCTCATCCGGAACGAAAGTCAGTTCCGCTTGCGGGTGCAGGATTTGATAGCGACAAAAGCTCCGTTTCTCGTCGAACTCCTGCTCAGGTCGCACAAACACCGAGTCCCCTCGCAGCAAGGCCGCATGGATTTGTGCGGCGACCCGCCCGTGTCGCACCTGCTCCGGCCCCCGCACCAGGATCTCCATCGTTCTCTTCTCTGCCACTGGCGGCAACGCCTGCCGATCCCCCAGTTTCTCCCGGATGACCCGCTTCCATTTTTCTTTCCACTCTTTCTTCGCAAACGCCTTGGAGACGGCGACCGCGTGGCGGCTGATCCGTTCCCGCAGCGCCTCCTCCTCGATCAGTTTGCACACCGCTGTCAGCAGATCCTCGCGTGACGGGGAGATCAGGAGACCGTTGTATCCGTCGATGATCAGGTCGGTGAGCCCGCCGATGCGGGTAGCGATCACCGCGTTGCCACTGGCACACGCCTCCAGACACGACAGCGACGTGCCTTCGCTGTACAGCGTGGGGATCAGGACGATATCGGCGTCCTTGTAGACTTGATGCATCTCGTCCGGATCACGATGATAGCGGAACACCCGCCCCGGCCACTTCTCCCGCTTGTCCTCCACCGCCCGTACATCGTCCGCAAACCCTTTGCCGACAAAATGAAACTCCACCTGCTCATAGCGCGTGAGCACCTCGTCTACGATGTCGAGCGTCAGATACAGCCCTCTGGCCGCATACAGCCGCCTCGGATACACGATGCGAAGCCTGTCCCCCGTGCGCTCCACCGGGTAAAACTCCTCCCCCTCCACATAGTTGGCAATGGTGACCGTCTGCTGCGCCGCTTCGTAGTCGACCGTCTGCAACCAGTTCGGCGTGTTGGTGTCCACCGAGATCAGTTTCTCCACGTTGCGGGCCCCTTCGATAAAGCGCAGGTTCGAGAGCCAAAACTGCTCCCCGTTTTCATACTGGCTGTGTTCGTTGTCCCACGCCACACCGTGCGAGATCCCGATGCTCGGGTGAGCAACCTCCGGGTACGCCTGAAAGAAAGCCGAGTAGAGATTCAACGCAAATTTTTCCGCCGCAAGCCCCGTGTAGGCCATGTTAAAATCGGTCATCAACTGCACCGTGAACGGCTGCTCCATATGCCGCTCTCCGTCCCCGAGCGAATACACATCGATCCCGCGAAACTTTCGGTACCAAGGGAAATTGCCGTACTGGTAGATCTCCATCTTGTAGCCGAGCTCCGTACAGATCTCATGCAGGTCGATCAGATAGCGTTCCGCACCGCCGGAGTAAAAGTCTGTGCCCTGATAATTGAAAAACGTCGCGGTAAACACTCCGATGACGTTTTCAAACGTTTTGTTGGCAAAGACGGGCGCACAGTCGATGTTTTTCATCATCTCTTGCTCCGCCTGCTCGACCCGCTCCCGCCACGTGTTGCGTACGGCGATGTCGCGCAACCGATTTTGAAAAGAGGACGGCGGAGCGGAGAGGATCGCTTTCAGGTCGAGCCGCTTCCCCGCTTCGACGAGATGCACGCCGGGGCCGGCAAAAGGAATCACTTCCCGGATCGGAGTGCTCAGGATCGGTTTGCCGATCGCGCAGTACTCGAAAAATTTGACAGGCGAGACAGCGTTGGTCAGATCATTGACGAGGAACGGGATCAACAGCGCATCAAAGTGCGCCGCATAATCGGGCAGCGACTCATACGGTTTCTTTCCTAAGAAGTGCACGTTCGCTCCGAACGGCTCCCTGTCGATGCCACAGTGACCGATCAAGACGATCTCCACATCCTGTGCCGCCAACTGCCGGATCAGACCGACGTCAAACCACTCCTCGATGGCACCAAAATAGCCGAGGATCTTTTTGCGCTTTTGCAGCACAGGCTTGAGATCGTCCGGAACTCCCGCAGGCGATGTCTTTGATGTGAAATCCTCCGGACGAACGGCGTTCGGCAGCAAGACCGCATCGGAGCGAAACGCCGTAAATTCTTGAAGGCTCCGGGCGGAGTAAGTGACCAGTTTCGCTTGCTCAAGCACCTCGTGGTGTTTGAGCAGCATGCCTTTGTCATACCCGGAGAAAAAGTCCACCCGATCCAAGATGTCGTACCAGACCGTCTTTTGCGGCAGGCAGTCGATCCAAGCGTTTTGCATCAGCCAAGTGTTCAGGACCAGCACATGCATCGATTGCAGGACGGGCAGCAGGTACTCCTCCCGATTGAGCAAAAACAGATTGGGCTTCAGTTCCTCCAGGAGATGCTCCGTGCCCTCCGCCGTGCAGAAAAAGCACAGATAGCCTTTTGCCGCCAATTCCATCAGGAAATGCTGCGGCCGTTGGATCGGTTGCCAATGCACGGCGGCCGGGTAGACGACGATGCCTTTGTAGCGGCGGTCTTTGAATAATTTCGCGATCCGGCGGGATTCCGGATGATCCCCGGTCAAGAAGCTCCGGTAATAACGCGCCCGCTTCTCGTATTCGTGCTGAAAATAGACGTTGTCCGCCAGCAACCGTTTCATCGCACGCTCTTGTTCCCCTTGCAGATGTAAAACCTGCGCGTCCAGTTGAGCCGACGCGGCTGTCATCCGCTCGAACGTCTGCTCCAGATCGGTCAGGGCTTGCTGTGCTTCGCGGATGTCGACCGCATAGCGATCCAGCAGCACGCGTCCGGCTTGCCGTTCCCGTTCCTTCGCCTGGATCTGCGCTTCCAGAGAGCGTTTGATCTCGCGTATTTGTTTCGTCTCCATATCGGTCACACACCTCCTGCGGGCAACTGCTGCGAGTCTTCTTTGCGGAAGTAAGTGAGTGCCCTGTGCTCAAGGCCCGCGTACGAGACGATCTTTGCGGTACGCAGGCGCTCCCTATGCTCCAGACTCATCTCCGGGTCCGGTCCGAACAGGATGCTCGGGTCGGCGCACAGGTCATACCAGACCGTCACATCGGACAGGACATCGTACCATGCTTTTTGCAGCACCCACGTGCTGAGCACCGTGACCGGCCGCTTCCTCAACAGGGGGAGGAGCCTCGCCTCTTCGTTGATCCGGTGTACATGCGGGGCGATCTCTTCGATCCGAAACTGCTCCTCCGGCCCCCGGGAGACACAATCGATGCAGAGATAGCCTTGAGCAGCCCCGATCCGGAGCAGTTCCTGCACCCGCTCCCGGCAGGCCGGGAGCGTCTCCGGGGAGATGAGCAGCGGACGATCCTTTCGTTGCAACAGCGTGCGCAGTTCGCCAGCGTCCTCCGCCCCGACCTTTTCTGCAAATTCTCTGTAGTACTGGTGCCGCGCCTGATACTCACGTTGATACAGCGTCCAGGACTGACGGTCCTCCAGCAGACGGTCTGTTTCGAGAAGACGGGCTTCCAGCAGCGACACATCGTTTCGCTTCGCCTGAATCTCCGCTTCCACCACTTCGGTCAACCGCTGCACATCGTCTTGCTGATCTTTGATCTCCTTCATCGTCCGCACCCGTTTGGCGATCACCTGTTGAAAGGCCTGCACCTCGTGCTCCTTGGCCTGCAAGAGATCCTGAAGGAATCGAATCTGTGGGGAGTTCTCGCTCATATCTGACCTCCGGCTCCTAGATGAAATGCCAGTAGAACCATTTCCGTTTCAACCGTGCGTGCAGCGCATCCCAGCCGCCAAACCGCTCCTGATCGTCGATCTCAGCCGACAAAGACTCTTTATGAATGCGATAGGAATACAACGGTTCCGGTACATGGACGAACGGTCCCTTCGTCCGCAACCGGAACACAAAGTCCCGATCCTCGATCCCAAACATCGAGGTGTCAAAACCGCCTGCCCGCCGCCCGGCAGTCGCCCTCCAGACCAGTGCCGGTCCCGGATTGGCCAAACCGTTCATCTCGTACGGGCGATTCCGTATTTTTTCGATCAGCAATCCTTCCTGGTCAATCTGTATGTAATCCGCGTACGCGGCCGCCTTCGACTCGTCCGCCACCAACGCAGAGACCAGCCGCTCCAACATCCGTTCCCCCATCAGGTTGTCTGCCGAGTGCCACGTTAAAAACGTGCCGGTCGCCAGTGCCAGTCCTGCGTTTAACGCTGCCGGCAAGCCTTGGTTTCGCTCCAATCGATGAAAGACGATCCGTCGGTCATACCAAAACTCCTCGACAACGGAGCTGATGTCCTCTGTCGATCCGTCATCGACGATGATCAATTCAAAGCGGGTATGCGACTGGCGGAGCACGCTCTTGATGGAGGCGCGCAGGTAGTCGCTCTGGTTGTAGACAGGCAGTATGACCGACACATCCCCCTGCGGACGCTCATAGCGCGAACTCTCGTGGAAGGGATAGAACAGGATCGCCCACTCATCAAATCCGAGATAGCGGTAGAGCAGATAGAGCAGACGCTTTGCTTTCGGGTCCTGACTGGGAAGGTCGGCCATCAGCAGGCGCGGCAGGTCGGACTGCCGACTCTCCGCTTCTGTCAGTTGGCGGAGCGCATCCGCGTACCGGTAGGCCGCCCGCTCGTTTTCGTAGCCGGAACTCGCCACAGCGTCCGCAAACAGGTCTTTCGCTTGCTCCCAGCGACCCAGTTGTCCGTACAAGTCTCCGGCTGCCAGCAGATGATCCTCCGGTGCCAGATCGAGAAACACCCCCTGCGCGCCGTCTGCGGAAGAGAAAGCATCGATCAGCAGTTCGATCGCTTCTTGCTTCACCTCCGGATCGTCGATCGCCGTCATCAATCTGGCGTACAGATAGGCGTACTCATGACTCGCTGTGTTCTCCTCTTCGTCATTGATCACATTTTGCAGGAGTTGCAACGCCTCATGAGTCCGTCCCAGATTGATCCCGGCCAGGATCATGAAAAAGGGGGCGTGTCGATGGTGCTGGATGTCCGCCAGAATTGACAGCGCTTTCTCGTACTCCTGCAAAGAAAACGCCTGCCACGCATCGCGCATCCGTTTTTCCGCAGCCGGGAGAGAAGCTTGTGCGCCGTCCGCGACCGACATCCGACTCGTCCCCGGTGCCCGTGCCGGCACCTCGACTTGCAAAAACTCTTGATGCAGAACCAATCGGGGAGCCGCTGCATCGAGCGGTCGGAACCGCGACAGGTCTGTGCCTTTTTTCAACAGCCTCCATTCCACAACGGACACACGCAGCCTGTCCGTTTGATAGCGCACCTCGGCCGCATACGCCGCCTCCGCTGATGAGACGACCAACTCCGCCAAATCACCCGCATCGGCGACCCGCTCACGGCCTTCCAAGAACAGCACCCACTCTTCACGTGCTGCCCGCATCGCCGTGAGTTGTCTCTCAAGGATCGAACGATTCGTTGCGACCTCGTGCAGTTCGTACCGATACCCGGCAGCCGCCTTTCGCATTTCCTCTGAAAAAGACTCTCCTACGATCACCACCTGTTTGTGCAGGGGAATCGCGTCCAGTTGCCGTTTGACCTCGGCCAGGTCGTTGTCGTGATCGAGTCCAAGCAACGCAACGGTCAGTCCCATCTGATCAGACCTTCCTTCCAACGGGTGATTAAGAGATGTAAGGTGCTGCGGCAACAAGCGTTGCTCGCTCTTCAATTCGTTCCATCGTGCAAACATGTCACGCGCGGTTTGCCACTCTTGTTGCCGGGACGCCACTTCAAAGGCCAACGCGTACGGATCTGTGTAGGATGGGATCTCCTCCATCGCTCGCTTGGCGATGTGCATCGACCGATCCGTTTCGCCCAACAAGAGCCAAGAGGTCATCCAATAGAAATAAGTCTGCGCCCGGGTATAGGTCTCATGCTTCGGCAAAAGCGCCAGTGCCCGTTGGCAATGCCGGATGCTGTCACGGTATTGGCCCGCGTTAAAAAATTCATTGGCAAGGTAGCGGTGCAGCCTGCCGTTGTCTTTGTCCTGTGCCAACTCTTGCTGCAAGAGTTTGAGATTTCGTTGCGACTTGGCTTCGATGCGGTCGGCTGAATATCCGACATGTTCAAGGAAACAGTCTGGAAGCAGGCGTATGACTTTGCCCGATCCCTGCAATGCTTCGTGAATCGCACCCTGATACGTGTAGCGACCTCTTGGAAAAAGCCGCTCCGCATGGCTCCATGTCTGCAATTCACCCGTTGCCTGCTCGATATTGCGGCAGGGCAGGGCGTAGACACCCGTAAAGGAATCATTCACTGCCAGAAACTCCTTGAGCGAAAGGTCAGGATGCGTCCAGTGAAACGTCTCATCGGAGTCCAGGAAGAGAATCCAATCGCCGGTCGCCTTCTCGATGGCGACATTGCGGGCTTTCGAAAAATCATCCGCCCACTCAAAAGGCGTCACCTGCACGCCAAAAGCGCGGACGATGGGCACCGTTTGATCGGTAGAACCTGAATCGACCACTACCAGTTGATCCACGTAAGGAAGAACGCTTTCTAAAGTTTCCCGGATGCCCGACTCCGAATTGTACGTTAAAATGCACGCCGTCAGGGAAGGCAGGGTCATACAGAGGACCTCCTAATCCAAAAAGCATATCACGAACCGTTTGCCGATAGATTCGGAACGGTTCATGATATGCTATGTTTTCCCAGTTGCGGGTCAATTATTGGAAGAAGACTTACAAGGCAATGACCGGATCGCTGCCCGCCGCCTTCTTTTTGATGATCTGGATGTTGTTGTTTGCAACCATTGCAGTCTCTTGGCGGGTCGCTTCTCTTTTCGGGTTGAAGTTCGCGCCGTCGCCTTTCATCAGACCCAGTTCCAAAGTAGCGGCGACATAGTCTTTCGCCCAGTCGCTGATCGCTTCCTTGTCTTGGACGTTCAGCGATTGACCTTTGCCGGTCGGATCGACGTTGTGAATGCGAACGAAGGTCGCAGCCATTTCTTCACGGGTCATGAAATCTTTCGGACGGAAGTTGTCATTCCCGTCGCCGAGCATCAGTCCGGCTTTTTTGACCGCCTCGATATATTTCAACGCAGAGTCGTTGTCGTTCACGTCAGCAAAGCTGGAGGTGGTCACATCTTCCACTTGGAGTTTCAAGGTGCGGGTCAGAACGATGGCGACCTCTTGACGAGTGATCTTGTCCAGCGGACGGAAGTTCCCGGCGGTGTCGCCGATCATGATGCCTTCCTTTTGCATGATGGTCACAGCTTCTGCTGCCCAGTCACTCACTTGATTCAGGTCACGATAGATGGTTTCTGCCGATGCCACGTTCGTGGCTGACACGGAGATCGCTGCCGTCAACGCAACGGATTGAGTCAATACTTTATTGAGCTTATTGATCTTTTTCATTGGTCTCCCCCATCTAAACTAGTAGTAGTTTGATAGCATTATAGCATTGAGCTCCATGAAAAAGATAGTTCAAATTAAAAATTCCATTTAATTACCTTTTTGGAAAATGGTTTTCCCCTTTCTTTCTCTTTCTGTTTACTTTTTTGTATTCATTCTAATTACAGTTTGCATAGTTCCACCAGTACGGGGGCAAAATCCCAATAACCGGAATGGAGGTGGGGGAGGAATGGGGAAAAGGCTTCGCGTTCTGCGCAACAAACGGAAAAAAAACACGAAGGACCTGACTCCGCAGGAGCAGCCCGCCTTGGAAGACGCGGACGACACGAGCGATGACGCGAACCCTCCTTCACACAACAGGTCGGATCAACGTCATGTAACCAAATCAGGGGCGCAGACAGGTCGAATGCCAAATGAAAGGCTTCACTCTTCCTTGGATGAAAATCGCGAGCGGCTGGAAGACCTGTTCACCCTGACATCCGATGTGGTTTTCCGCGAGCTGACCGACGGTCGCGGCACCCGTCTCCTGCTCGTCTATCTCGACGGGCTGATCAACACCCAAGAGCTGGAGCTCCACGCGATCCAGCCGTTGCTCCGCAACACCTTGTCGGAGCGCCGCTATGACGATCTGACCCAGATGGTCGCCGAACAGAGTCTGACGGCGGCACAGGTCACCAAGACAACCAACCTGTACGAAGCGGTGGACACGATCCTGCACGGCAACGCCCTGCTCGTGATCGACGGTCAAGACGAAGCCCTGCTGCTCAGCGTGAGCGGCGGCACGAGGCGCTCGGTGCAGGAACCGCCGACCGAAGCGTCGATTCGCGGACCGCGCGAAGGATTTACCGAGAACCTGCGCGTCAACACCGCCCTCGTGCGGTTCAAACTGAAAAGCCATCTGCTTCGCACCGTTCCCTTGACGCTCGGCACCAAGACCCGCACCAGCGTGGTGGTGATGTATCTCGAAGAGACCGCCGACCCGCAGGTGATCGAGGAAGTGCTGGTCCGTTTGCGCTCCATCGAGATCGACGGGATCTTGGAGAGCGCGTATATCGAGGAGTTGATCGAGGACGAGCCGATCTCGCCGTTCCCACAATTGCAAAACACGGAGCGGCCGGACACGGTGGCGGCGCAACTGCTCGAAGGCCGGTTTGCGATCTTTGTGGACGGGACACCGTTCGTCCTCTGCGGTCCGGTCACGTTTTGGCAGTTCCTGCAGGCCAGCGAAGACTATTACGAGCGCTATGTGATCGTCAACCTGATCCGCTGGTTGCGGTACACGTTTCTCTTGATCGCGCTGTACATGCCGGCCCTCTACATCGCCGTCACCACCTATCACCAAGACATGCTGCCCACCAACCTGTTGCTCTCCGTCGCAGCCGCACGTGAGAGCATCCCGTTTCCGGCATTGATCGAAGCGATGCTCATGGAGATCTCCTTCGAAGCGTTGCGCGAAGCCGGCGTCCGCCTGCCCAAATACATCGGGCAGGCGGTCTCCATCCTCGGTGCGTTGGTCATCGGTCAAGCGGCGGTGCAGGCGGGCATCGTCTCCGCTCCGGTGGTGATCATCGTCTCGCTGACCGGGATCGCGTCCTTCACGATCCCCCGCTACAGTGCGGCGATCTCGATTCGGATGCTGCGCTTTCCGATGATGCTGCTCGCCGGCACGTTCGGCCTCTTTGGCCTTGTGATCGGCACGATCTGGCTGGTCACCCATCTGTGCCGCCTGCGGTCGTTCGGCGTGCCGTATCTGTCGGGGGTGGCTCCTTTTGAAAAGACCTCCCAGCAGGATCTGTTCGCCCGCCTGCCTCTTTGGAAGATGATATTCCGACCGCGCCCGATCTCTCACTTCAACCGCAAACGGATGGGCGAGGACCAGATGCCCGCACCACCACCGGTCAACGAACCGAAAGAGGCGAGGTGATCTCGATGCGAAAATGGATGGTGCTGCTCTTGACGCTCGGCTTGACTGCTCTGCCCCTGACCGGATGCTGGGATCGCAGGGAGATCAACGACATCGCGTTCGTCGTGGCCACCGCCTTTGATAAACAGGAAGATCAATACATCGCTTCGGTGCAAGTCCCCCTGCCAGGTCAGATGGGCAGCGTCGGCAACGCAGGCGGCGGAGGCGGCACCTCCGGGGAAAAACCGTGGTTTATCGACTCCACCGCCGGCAAAAACATTCGGGATGCCAACATCAAGCAGCAGAAATCATTGTCCCGCGCTCTGTACTTCGCCCATCGCCGCGTGTTGGTCCTCGGCGAGGATCTCTCCAAAGAAGGGATCGCCCCGGTGATGGATGTGGTCAGCCGCGTGCCGCAAAATCGCCTGACCAGTTTCTTGCTGATCGCGGAAGGGCTGGGACGTGACGTGTTGAGCGCCGATGCTCCTACCGAACAATTTCCCGGCGAGATGTTGCGGGAGTTGGCGCAAAACTCGATGAAGCGGCCGCAGATGATCAAACATGTGGTGGAAGCGATGCTCTCCGACGGAATCGACCCGGTGGTTCCGGTCGTCCACGTCACCAAGACCCATCCCGGTCAAGCAACCCCGTCGCGCACCAACCTGCAAATGAGCGGTGTGGCCGTTTTTAACGGGGAAAATCGGTTGGCCGGCATTCTCTACCAAGATAAAGCGCAGGGTCTGTTGATGGCGATGGACCAATCCCGCAATACGCAAGTGACCGTTTTGGCACCCAGCAAAGACGGCTACATCACCGTCGTTTTCCAAGAAAACCGCGCCACGATCATCCCCGAAATCAAAGGGGATCAAGTGACGATGCACATTCGCATTCGCGGCAAAGGGTCGGTCGTCGAGAACGAGTCGACCTACGATCTGGGCTACAACGGCAATCTGATCAAGATCGAACGCTTGGTTCAAGAAAAGATTCAAAGTGAGATCAAGGAAGCGGTGGAAGAAGCGGCGCATCGCCTGCACGCCGACCCGATGGGCCTCGGCCTGCGCGTGTATCGATCTTACACCGAAGACTGGTATCGGATGAAAAAAGACTGGCCCCGCTATCTGGCGAACGTGAAGGTCGTCGTGGAACCCAACATCCACATCGAACACACCGGATTTACCACGCTGCCCTTCGGCCGCAAAGACGGGGAGATCACGCGATGATCGGACAATTGATCCTCTCACTCCTCGTTTTTGCGATCATCTTGATGTTGGAATGGCGCCCGCTCCGGAAAAGCACGCGCAGCACGCGACTGATCTCTTTTTCCCTGTACGCGCTCAGCAGCGCGATTTGGGTCTGGTTGCAAGTGTCCATGCATGTGCCGCGGCCGGCTGTTTACCTCGAAATGTTGCTGCAACCGTTCGATATCCTGAAGTGAGGAGGGCTGACAGATGGAGCAGATCTCCAGACGCCAGATGTTTTTGATCGGAGCCGGATACACGTTCGACGCGACGCTGATCTCCTTGCCCGCCCAGATCATCGGTGTGGCCAAGCAAGATGCGTGGATGACCTATCCGCTCGCTTCCCTGCTGATCTTGGCCATGCTCTGGTTGCTCTCGAAAGTCTCGCAGCGCTTTCCTGATCAGGATTTGTTTGAAGCGCTGACCCATCGGTATCGGCTGATCGGACGGTTGATCGTCTGTTCGATGATCCTGTTTACCTTCCTGATCTTGCAACGCGATCTGCGGATGTTTATCGACTTTTCAAATATCGTCTTGCTGCAACAGACACCCTTGTCGGTGATCGGGTTGCTGATGATCGGCGTGATCATCCCCATCGTCGCCTCCGGGATCGAAGTGCTCGGTCGGGTGGCCGAGATATTTTTCGTGATGCTCGCCTTGGTCATCCTGTCTTTACCGCTGGTCTTGCTGAAAGAGCTCGACTTGGAGTCGCTGCTGCCGATCTTTGACGGCGGCCCCGGACATGTCGCCAAAGGGGCTTGGCTCGCCTTTCCCTATCTTGGCGAGATGCTGATCCTGCCCTTTGTGTTCAAGTCCAAGACCTTCAATTTTCGCACCGCCGCCTACGCGCAACTGTTCGGTTCCTTTCTGCTCGTGATCCTGATCGTGTATAACATCATCGTCCTCGGGGTGCACGTCTCGGCCCGGTTTATGTATCCCAATCACGAATTGACCCGGCAGATCCGGCTCACCGACTTCCTCGACCGGTTCGACATGATCCTCGTCTCGATCTGGGCATCCGCGATGTTTACCAAGGTCGCATTTTCCGTCTTCGTGATCTGCCGCGGGATCAGAAGATGCCTGCCGACCGTCTCGGAAAAACTGCTCGCCTCACCGGTGACGGTGTTTGCGCTGGTCTGCTCCTTTTGGTTCTTCGAAAACTCCCTGCAGGTGGTCAATCTCAACCACACCTGGCCGGCACTTGCCCTGCTGTTTCAGGTGCTGTTCCCCGTGCTGCTCTTCTTCTTCTTGCGGCCAAAGAAAAAAACTCCCGCCCACGAATCCCCGTAGGCGGGAGTTTTTGTTGCTGTTGTTCTTTTGTCAGTCCTCCAGATTCAACAGCCGCTTCACCCGGATCTCCAACTCCAGCAGGGAAAACGGCTTGGACATATAATCGTCCGCTCCGAGCGTCAACCCGCGCACGATGTCTTCCTCCCGCTTTTGCGCTGAGAGCATCAGCACTTTCACGCCCTGTTGCTGAAGTTCGGGCCGCATGCTTTCCAGCAGGGAGAACCCGTCGAGTTTGGGCATCACGCCGTCGAGGATCAACAGATCGAACAGCCCGCGCTGCAAGTGTTCACGCGCCGCCTCCCCGTCGTTCACCACTTCGATGTCGACCGGCAGATCGCGCAGTTTGCTCTGCAAGATCGAGGTGATGATCACATCGTCGTCCGCGATCAAGATGCGGCGGCGAGGCACAGCCGGTCCCTCGCCGCTCGGCAGTTCGAGCGCACCCTCCGCACCCGCCACCACTACCCGGTCGCGTCCGGCCTGCTTCGCCCGGTACATCGCGTCGTCTGCCATTGCGATCCAGCGCTTTTCTGTCAGGCCCGGCTGCCACTGCGCCACCCCGGCGGAGAACGTGATGCACGTGCCCTGTCCCTCCGCCCGCACGAGCGGCTGCACCCGCACCTTTTCCAAGATGCGGTGCATCACGATCGCGGCCTGCTCCGCTGTCGTGTCTTGGAACAGGATCACCAGTTCCTCCCCGCCGTAGCGGGCCAAGAGATCGGTCGTGCGCAAGTTTTGCTGCAACAGGTGCCCGAGTCCCTGCAACACCATGTCGCCGACCTGATGCCCGTACGTGTCGTTGATGCTCTTAAACCGGTCGATGTCGAGAAACGCCAGCGAGATCGGCTTGTCATCCTGCTGCACCCATTGCAGCACCATCTGCAGATGATGATCGAAATAGCGGCGGTTGTACACGCCGGTCAGCGCATCGCGAAACGCCATCTGCTCAAACTGCTTCGAGCGTTTGAGCAACGAAAAGATCCGCGCCTCCAACTCTTCATATTCGAACGGCTTCGTCACATAGTCGTCCGCTCCAAGGCGCAAACAGCGCACTTTGTCGTCGAGGTCATCGCGACCGGAGAGCACGACGAGCGGAATCCACTTCAGCGTCGGGTCTTCTTTCAAGAAATCGAACAGCTCGTACCCCGACTGCGGATACATCATCAGATCGAGCAAGATCACATCATAGGCGGACTCCCGCAGTTTGGCCTTCGCCGTCTCCACGTCGGACGCGTCGTCGATGCGGTACCCCGCCAATTCCAGCTGTTTGACGAGATAGGAGCGCAGCAGATCGTCATCGTCGATCAACAGCAGGCGTCCCTGCATCGCCAGCGGCGCCTGCACCGTCTGCAGATCGAGCTCATCCACTTCGATCTCCTTGGCACAGACCTCCTGCTCCATCTTCAATTGCAAGAGATGCTCGCGGCTCTGGTGGATCAGCGTCTCCCGAGAGGCGGGCACGATGCCGTCCTCTTCGTTCGCCCACCCGTACAGTACGAGGAACGTCTCCGCGATCCGCCCCGCCCGCTCAAAGCCAAAGATCGGGGCGCTGCCTTTCATCTTGTGCGCGATCCGGTAGACTTGGCTCGCCAGCTCCGGATCAAACTCTTGATTCAGCTCGCGAAGACACAGTTCCAACTCCTCGATCTGCTTGCCGAGGTCTTGCACATAGAGTTTGCGCGTCTTGCGCAGCAGTTTTTGATTCTTCTCACGCTTCTCCCTGTGGTCGCTCATCCGCCTCTCCTCCTTCCTTCGCGGTCGGCACCATGATCACGCCGGTCTTTTCCTTGCGCAACAACGTCTGCAAGATCAGATTGGAGAGCTTGGCCGGTTGGTACGGCTTGATCAGGTAGTCGTTCGCTCCAAGCGACATCCCCCGTTCGCGCTCTTCCAACGCCGACGAGATGAAGATCGGGATCGACGCCGTCCGCTCATCCGCTTTCAACCGCTCAAGCACATCCCACCCGCTGAGCGTATCGGCCAGACGAATGTCGAGCACGATCGCGTCGGGCAGTTGCTCCGTGATCCGTTGCAACGCCGACTCGCCTTCCCGCACATGCTCCGCTGCAAAGCCGCTCTCCTGCAGCTCTTCTTGCAGCAAGAGCGCCAGCGAGTCGTCATCCTCGACGATCATCAGGCGCGGCATCTCCTGACCGTTTCCGTCTGACAGCCGCACCTCGTTTCCTCTCACCGCTTGATTTCTCGGGAAATAAAGCGTGAACACACTGCCTTCTCCAAGTTGCGACTCCACCTCGATCCGGCCGTCGTGCGCCTTGACGATCTCTTTGCAGATCGCAAGTCCGAGCCCCGTCCCGCCGATCTTGCGACGGTCCGAATTGTCGACCCGATAAAATTTGGTGAAGAGATGACCGAGCGATTCCTTCGGGATGCCAAGTCCCTGATCGGTCACCGATACCGCCAGTTCATCGCCCGCCTCACGGATCATCACGCGCACTTCGCCGCCGTTTGGCGAGTACTTCATCGCGTTGCCGATCAGGTTGAGCAGCACTTGGCGCAGTTTCGCCTCGTCGCCGCGCACCGGAGCCGGATCGGTGACCGCATCCAATTCCAGACGATGCTGCGGCGCATGGAACGCCATCGTCTCGATCAACTCCTTCGCCAGCGGCACCAGATCGACCTTTGCAAAGTCGTACGACTGCCGACCCGCCTCCATGCGCTGAATGTCGAGGAAATCGTTGATCAACTGGGTCAGCCGCTCCGCTTCCTTGTGGATGGTCTCCAGATACTTGCGCTGGCGTTCCGGCTTCAGCTCCTTGTGCAGCATCAGTTCGGTAAAGCCGAGCACGCTGGACAGCGGCGTGCGCAGTTCGTGCGAGACGGTCGAGACAAACTCCGACTTCATCTGATCCACTTCATACTCGCGGGTCATGTCGCGGTGGACAAACACCGTGCCGCGCAACACCCCGTTTTGATCGAAGATACGCTCGAAATAGACCTGCATCACTTTCTCTTCCGCGCCGCTCAGACGATAGATCCTCGTCTCACCGTCCGCACGTTCGCCGAGCATCGCCCCTTCGATGAAAGCGATCAACTCGTCCGCCTGCAGGGCCCGTTCCCGCAGTTCGCGATAGACGCATTCCTTCGTCCGTCTGTCGGCCGCAGCCGGAGTCGACTCGTCCGCCATCCACGTCTTCCATGTATGGTTGACCTGTCGCAGTTCGCCTTGCTCGTCAAACAGGTGCACCCCTTCGCGGATCGAGTCGAGGATCTCCTGATTGACAACGCGTTCACGCTCCGACACTTCGTACGCACGCCACTTCTCAATCGCCAGCGCCACCTGATTGGCCAACGCCCGCGCCTGTGCCCGATCCTCTTTGGAAAAGGCCCGGCCAAGGCGTGTCATCACAAGCAGCGCGATCACGTCCTCCTCCTGCGAGAAGATCGGCACAAACAGATCGCTCAGCCGGATCGGCAGGTCATGATACCCTTTCTCCGCTCCGGCCGCATCCCGCTCGATCACCAGCGTGTCGCGCTCCTCCCGCAGCCGGGCCAGCACGCCTTCGTCAAGGTTGGTGAAAAAGGCCACCGTCTGCGCTTCGGTGAGGCCCACCGCCGCATGCGGGTAGCCCGCCTCCAGCAGCACGACCGCCCCTTTGTCCACCCCTTGAATGGTGACGAGGTTTTGGATGATGCTCTTGAGCAGATCGTCGCGGGACGACGTGTTGATCAGCGACGCGTTCAGTCTGTTTTGCGCCTCCAGCACCTGCTCGTGTTGGCGCATTTTGGCCACCGTCTCCGTCAGTTCGTCCTGCTGCGAGATCAGCTCTTCTTGCTGAGCTTGCAGCTCTTCGTTCTGCTCGATCATCTCCCGTTCATTGCGGCGGATCTGCTGCCACATCGTCTTCAGCGACACGGTCAGATTGCCGATCTCGTCCGCACGTCGGTCATACGGCAGCCGGAGCAGCAGGTCGGCGTCATGCTGTTTGGCCACCCGCGCCAACTCCTGAAGCGGCAGGCCGATGTCTTTCGCCAGACGGATCGCCAGCACGCCGACGATCAAGGCAACCAGCACCAGATAGACGGTAAAGCTCACCGACGCCCGTTTCAGATCGCGGGTAAGCTCCTCGTGCGCGTCATCGGCGTGCCGGTCGAGCACATCGATGTAGGCGATATTTTCAACTCGAAATTGATCGACAAACTCCGTCCAGTTCTCCTCCCGCGACAGGCGCACCATCTCCGCGGTGTCACCTTGCAGGCCGAGTTCAATGCCCACTGGCACCATGTCGAGGAAATATCGGTCCCGCGACACGCGGAGCCTTTGCAGATACTCCCTGCCCTCTGCGTCTAGCTCCAGCTTGGCAAACGCGTCGATGTCGTCGTTGACCGCCTGTTCGCGGACCTTGATCTTCCCCACAAACTCTTCCTGCCGAAACGCCATCAACCCGCGCAGTTCGGTCACCGCGCCGCTCATCGTCTGCTGGATGTCGATGGCCAGATCCGTCTTTTGATCGATCAGGATCAGTTCGCGCTCGTAGTTGGAGCGGATCCGGTCTTCCACCACATAGAGCATCAAGGCACCGAGCGCAATCAGGACGATCATCACGACCATGTACAGCGAGATCTGCCGCAGGATGCTCTTTTTCACTTGCGCTCCCATCTAGCGGTCCTCACTCAAGATCCGGTCGACCAGATCCAGCAGATCGAGCGGCGAAAACGGTTTGGCCATAAAGTAGTTCACACCGATCTGTCGAGCCAGATCTTGATCCGACTTTTGACTCTTCGCCGTCAACATCAAGATGCGCAGCCCGGCCTTCTCCGGCATGAGACGGACCTTCTCCGTCACATCAAGGCCCGTCATCCCGGGCATCATATAATCGAGCAGCACGAGATCATACTCCCGCTGCATGATCTTCTCCAACGCTTCCTCACCGTCGCACGCCTCGTCGATCTCGTAGCCTTCGTCCTCCAGCGTATCGACAATCAACATGCGCAGCACCTCTTCATCTTCTGCCAACAAGATCCGTTTCGCCACTGCACAGGTCCTCCTCCGTATGTTTACAAACCGATCCCCCGTCCCGACTCCGCGCGGTGCCGTCTGCGCTCCCAGAGTGCGACCCACAACAGCGCCCCCGCTCCGGTCAGCCGCCACAGAGACGAGATATGAAACGCCGTCTCAATCGACGTGATCCCCATCACCCACACGCCAAACTGCGGCGCAAAGATCGCCGTCACTCCGATAAAGATCGAGTGCATCGCGATGAAAAAGGCCCGGTTGTCATGCGGCGACAGTTCCAGCACCCGGTTGAACAGCGTCTGCGTCGTGCAGGCCACAAAGATGCCCATCCACAAGTTCGAGAGCAGCAACAGCCACAGATTGGACGTCAGCGCATACAAAAAAGGCGCTGTCGACAGCCCGGCCGTGCCGATCACCAGCGTCAGGCCGTTGCCGATCCGATCGGCCACCCGCCCCCACAGACGGTAGGTGAGCACGGCGGCAAGGCCGTTGAACACCGAGATCAGCGACACCCACAGAGCGGACATGCCGACATACTCTTCCGATACCTGATAGATGTTAAACAACGGCCACGCCATCTGCCAGCCAAAATGAAACATCGTCGAAGCGGCCGCAAACAGCAAAAACCGCTTGGCCCGGCTCAGCGAGCGCATCGACGTCCGCACCGTTTCCCAGATCGGTGTCTGCGACTTGCTCGCCGGGTCGACAAACGGCTCGCGGATGCGCATCAGCCACGCCGCCTCCAGCATGCCGACCGCAAACGCGGTCAGAAACACCGCCTGATACGGCCAGGCCGCATGATCCCCCGTCCGCACGATCAAGAGCCCCGTCAAGATCGTCGTGATGATCCCGACTCCCTGTGTGATCCGATTGCGCATGCCAAACACTTTGGCCCGCTGGGCGGCCGGGATCACATCGCCGATAAACGCTTGCCACGACAGCAAGGCCAGCGACTGCGGCAGATTCATCAACGCGTTCAGGACCACAAACGCCCACGCGATCGCCACCGGCGACATCGACATCAAGGGCAACAACGCCATCATCAAGAAAAACATTCGGCCCGCTGCGATGGCGGTACCGGTAAAACGCTTCTTCGCCGCCAAGCGATCAATAAAAAAAGCGCCCGGCAACAAGACGAGAATCCCGGTTAACGCCGGTAAGGACGACAACCAAGCGACTTGTACATCGGACGCTTCCAACACTTTGATCGCGAACATCGGAATGAACGCCGTCGTCAAGTTCGTCGCGACGACGGAGAAGATTCCTTGGATCGTATTGATCCGCACATTGTGACGAAGAGAGCGATACGCTTCCTGTTCATGCATAGGAAGAACGCACCTCCTCCAAACGGATGACTGACCTAGGTGTAACTCTGTAACTCATCATTTGTGCAAAAACGACAGACAGAACAAGCAGTCTCCCTCTGTGCGCAGGCTCCCGTAGTGAAGGTTGCAGATATGGAACCCTTCCTGATAGAGCCGCGCGAGGTTGTCATAGCCTTCGCCGAGCATCGGCGACGCGCCTTCCGCTTCGTGTTTCTCAGCGGCCGACAACCGTTTGCGGAGATTTTCGTTTTCCATCTGGAGCTTTTGGTTTTCCTCAATCAATTCCACGATCTTATGCTTCAGCGAGCCGAGTTCGCGGTAGAGTTCTCCGATGCGTTCCTCGACATTGGCGACTTGAGCAAAAACGGCCTGTTTGTCCAAACATGTTCACCCCGCATTGCCATTCGACTCTTTGGATCAGTCCGCAAAACGCTGGACATCATAAATGGAATATTCCCGAACATGCTTGGAGCGTTCCATCTCGACTTGGACCGTCTTTTCCAGCGTGTTGACGCCGGTCACTTTGCCGTGTCCGTTCGGCGTCTTCACCTTCACTCCGATATCGAGCACTTCGGTTTGCTCCGGCTCGCTCTCATATGCTTCGGTCTCAAACTTCAAGCAGCACATCAGGCGGCCGCACAGCCCGGAGATCTTGGCCGGATTGAGCGAGAGGTTCTGGTCTTTGGCCATCCGGATCGAGACCGGGTCAAAGTCGCCGAGCCAGCTCGAGCAGCACAGGATGCGCCCGCAAGGACCGATCCCGCCGAGCAGTTTCGCCTCATCGCGCACGCCGATCTGGCGCAGTTCGATGCGAGTGCGAAACACCGACGCAAGGTCCTTGACCAGTTCACGAAAATCAACGCGACCGTCCGCCGTGAAGTAAAAGATGATCTTGTTGCGGTCAAACGTGTATTCCACATCCACCAGCTTCATCTCCATCGAATGATCGATGATCTTTTGCTGGCAGATCGTAAATGCTTTCTTCGCGGCGACCTTATTCTCTTCCACCTGGGCCGCATCTTTGGCGTCGGCTAAGCGCAACACGCGCTTCAAAGGCAGGACGACGTCTCCTTCGGAGACAGACTTTTTGCCGATGACCACTTCTCCGTATTCCACGCCGCGCGCGGTTTCCACGATGGCATAGTGCCCTTTTTCAATCGGAAGGTCGCCGGGGTCGAAATAGTAGATTTTGCCCGCTTTTTTAAAGCGGATTCCGACTACGGCAAACATACTTTAGGATACCCCCTGCAGCCGCAAGATCATATGTTCCAGCGTCAGTTGCACGTTGGCATTGCCTTGCAGACGTTTTTTGGTCATCAATACGGTGTCCACCGCATCGAGGAGTTGGTCCGAGCGGAGCAGCAGGGCTTGGGAGCGATATTTTTCGAGTTGTCCTTCTGCAGCGACGGTTGACACGAGCCCGAGGCTCACATGCATCAAATCACGATACCACCAAGCGAGACAATCCAAAAACGCATCGATCTCCGCCGACTGCCAGCTCGGTTTGATGATTTTTTCCTGTATAGTCAAAAGGGGATTCCCTCGACGTGTTGTCACTTCTTCCGTCAATTGTACCACCAGCGACAAGATTTCCGCAAACTTATCGCCATTGGCAAATTCTATAGCGGCCGGAGCGCTCTGTTTCAGGTAGGCCAAAAATCGGGCGCGGGAGCCGGTGATCCCCTCTGCGTTCAGCTGCATTTCGACTTCTTGCGGCGAACGGCGGGAGAAGGGAATGATCTGGCAGCGCGAGATGACCGTCGGCAACAGCTTGGTTTTCGACTCGGCGAGCAGGATCGCCGTGACCGGCGATGTCGGCTCCTCCAAGAATTTGAGCAGCGAGTTGGCCGCTTCCACCGTCATCTTGTCAGCTTGCCGGACGATGTAGACTTTGCGGTCCGCTTCCAGCCCCTTGCGCGAGAACGCGTGCTGCAGTTCGCGGACTTGGGCGATCTTGATCGCGTTGCCGTCCGGCTCCACTGTCAGCACATCCGGGTGATTGCCTGATTCAAATTTTTTGCATTGGGTGCAGACGCCGCACGGGCGTTCCGCCGTGGTGGAGATGCAGAGGATCGACTTGGCAAAATAACTCGCCGTCTCTCTGCGTCCCGAGCCCTCCGGCCCGAGAAAGAGATACGAGTGGGCCAGCCGACCCGTCTGCAGGGAGCGCGAGAGCATGTCCGCAGCTCCTCCCGGTACAGGCCATGTCATCGCAGCAGACCCCCTTTGTTCGAAACGATGCGTATTTGAAAACTATACTTAGTAGTACAAATTCACCAGCAGACCGCGAATGTCGCCGATCTTGGCGAGGATCTCGATGTTGTCCTTTTCGTCGCTGACGACCTGCTCGGCCAGTTCGGCCATCAGGTCGTCGATCTGCGAGATGATCTTGTAGAGGCGCATCCGCCCGCGGCGGTCAAAGCCCTGCTTTTCGGTCGCGGAAAATCCGCCTTTGACGATCTGCTCCAAAAAGCGGCGCACGCGCTCTTTGTAGTCCATGAGCGACTTCCACGACATCTGCCGGGAGAGCAGTTTGCCCATCTCGTCGATCGACACCATCAGCTTGTCCAGTTCGGCGCGGGTCAGTTTGGCCCCCGCCTGCTGGAAGATCTCTTGAAAAGCGGGAGATTTCACTCCCGCCTTGTTGTCGTCCCGAAGACCGAGCGTATCGACGAACGGTCTTTGATTTTGCCCGATCTTCATTGCCGCACAACTCTCTTTCGTTTAAAAATGAGCGAATTGCTCGACGTCGATCACAAACACGGTCGCGCCGCCGACCTGCACCGACACCGGATAGGGCACAAACGCGTCGACGTTGTTGCCCATCGGCTGCATCGGGGTCATCGTCTGCTCGCGGGTGTGGCAGCTTTCTTTGATCAAGGCGAGGACGTCGTCCACCTTGTCATGTTCCACACCGATCAGAAACGTCGTATTGCCCGCTTTCAAAAAGCCGCCTGTGCTGGCGAGCTTTGTCGCGCGAAACCCGTGCTTGACCAATTTCTCAGAAAGCCGATAACTGTCTTTATCCTGTACAACCGCGATGACGAGTCGCATCGAGGAACGCCTCCTTTTTTCCCTTACAGGAACCGGCGGACGTCCTGCCAGATCTCCTCGGCCACCTCTGCCGTCGACTTGGTGCCGTCGAGGACGAGCACCCGGTCCGGCTGGGACGCGGCGATCTCCAGAAACTGTTCCCGAACGCGCTGATGATACGTCAGGTCGCGCTGTTCGATCCGATCGAGCCCGAGCCCCCGGCTTTTGCAGACCCGTTCGATGCCGATCTCGACCGGCACATCGATCAGGTACGTCCGGGTGGGCCACAGTCCGTCCGTGGCGTCTTCGGAGAGACGCCGCACGTATTCGTATGACAGATCAAGCCCGGTCGCCTGATAGGCGAGAGACGCGTCGATGTAGCGGTCGCAGAGCACGATCTCGTCGCGGGCCAAGGCCGGTCGGATCACTTCTGCGACGTGTTGCGCGCGGGAGGCTGCATAGAGCAGCGCTTCCGTCTTCGGCGCCATCTCGCCGTGGCTCGGATCGAGCAGCACCGCCCGGATCTTGTCGCTGATCGGGGTGCCGCCCGGTTCCCGGGTGGTACAATATCGTATTCCGCACTCGCCCAAACGTGCGGCCAACAAGCGGATCTGCGTCGACTTGCCGCCGCCGTCCGGGCCTTCCATCGTCAAAAACAGACCCACTCTCCTACATTCCCTTCACTTCACGTTAAGACGTGCACAGTCCGCAGGGCGGTGTCTTCCACTCCTTGAAAGCGCACCCCCGCCTCGCGCAACTGCTGCACGTACTTCACCATCTCATCGGTCCAGACTTCTCCCGGCACGAGCACCGGTATCCCCGGCGGATACGGAATCACCGTCTCCGCCGCCACCCGGCCCGCCGCCTCCGCCAGAGCCACCGGCTCCGACTCCCGCTCAAACGCCTCATATGGCAAAACGGCCATGACAGGAGTCGGAGGGAGAAGAAAAGGCTCGCGGGCAAAGGGCAAGACCTGCTCTGCATGTCCAGTCTGCTCGTTTGCATGGACCTTATCAGAAGCATTCTGCCCTTTCCCTTCAGACGCCAGCCTCCCCAACGCATCCACCAGCCGGTTCACCTGCAGCGGCGTGTCCGCGTAGGTGAACACCGCCAGCACGTTGCGCGGATCGGCCAGCTCCAAGGTGACGAGTTCCCGCTCGTGGAGCAGTTCATACGCCTGCACCCCGGAGATCCCGAGCCTGTCCACGCGGATCGTCCACTTCAGCGGATCGACGCGATACTTGCCCGCGTCTGTCAGCAGTTCCAGATCCGGCAGTTCCCGCCGCACCCTGTCCACTCCATCACGCAGCGCCTGCATCGCCTTGCCGAACCTGTGACGGCCTTCTGTCGCCATCTGATGCCGGGCCGCATCGAGCGACGCCAGCAACAGATACGACGGCGACGTGCTCTGCACCAGTTGCAGCCGCTTGCGAAGCCGCACCCGGTCGACCCGCTCGCCTTGCGCGTGGAGCATCGACGATTGCGTCAGCGCACCGAGCGTCTTGTGCGTGCTCTGCACCGCCAGATCGGCTCCGCTCTCCATCGCTGTCGGCGGCAGGTCTTCATGAAACGCAAAATGAGCGCCGTGCGCCTCGTCGACGAGCAGCAGCATCCCCGCCTCATGCGCGATCTGAGCGATCGCAGCCAGATCCGAACAGATGCCGTGATAGGTCGGCGACACGACAAACACCGCCTTCGCCTCCGGGTGCTCTCGTACCGCCTCCCGGATCGTCTCCGGGTCGACACCCGACGCGATCCCATACCGCGCGTCCAGATCCGGATTGTAAAAAACAGGCTGAGCCTGTGCCAGTATCAACCCGTTCAACACCGACTTATGCAAATTGCGCGGGACCAAGATCTGCTGACCCGGCTTGACTGCCGCCATGATCATCGCCAGATTGCCCGCCGTGCTGCCGTTTACTAAAAACCAAGTCTCCTCCGCGCCGAACGCTTCCGCTGCCAGCCGTTGCGCCTGCAAGATCGCGCCCTCCGGCGCGTGCAGGTCATCCAGCCCCGGGATCTCCGTCAGATCGAGCCGCCCGGCCGCGCCGAGCATCGCTCCGATCTCACCTGGCAGCCCGCGTCCCATCTTGTGACCGGGCACATGATACGCCGCCCGCACCTTGCGCGAATGGGAGAGAATCGCATGTAAAATGGGAATCTTACCAGAAAACAACATACAGACCCCCATGTCTTATTGATTTCGATAAATGGCGTCTGGTTTCCTTTTTCCTATTATAGTCTTGCCAAAACACTCCATACAACGAAATTTTATCTTGACATTCTTTTACCAGCTTCGTTACAGTGCTACAATAGTGTCTACTTCTATCATATGACCATTCAACTCTTGTCATCATAGAGTCTGATTTTTAGGAAACCAGAAACGGAGGCATCCCCCGCATGGCAACAGAACGACAAGCCGGTCTTTCCTTGATCTACCGCCTGGAACTGACCAACAACTCCTCGACCTTCGGCAAGGTCGCTCATCACATCGGCGAAGAAAACGGCGACATCATCGGTGTCGACGTGGTCCACGTGGAAAAAGACACCGCGATCCGCGACATCAACGTCATGGTCTATGATCGCGACCACGGCAAACGCATCCGCGAGCGTCTCGACGGCGAAGAGGGCATCCGCGTCCTCAACGTCTCCGACCGCACCATGCTGATGCACCTCGGCGGCAAGATTGAAATGCGCTCCAAGATCGCCGTTCGCAACCGCGATGAACTGGCGCGCGTCTACACGCCGCACGTCGCGACCGTCTGCACCGCCATCGCAGAAGACCCGACCAAGGCGTTCAAGCTGACGATCAAGAAAAACACCGTCGCCGTCGTTTCGGACGGCACGGCGGTCCTCGGCCTCGGCGACATCGGCCCGTACGGCGCAATGCCGGTCATGGAAGGCAAAGCGATGCTGTTCAAACAGTTCGCAGGCGTCGACGCGTTCCCGATCTGCCTCGACACCAAGGACACCGAAGCGATCATTGCGCACGTCAAAGCGATCGCACCGGCATTTGGCGGCATCAACCTCGAAGACATCTCGGCACCGCGCTGCTTTGAGATCGAGAAGCGCCTCAAGGAAGAGCTGGACATCCCGGTCTTCCACGACGACCAGCACGGCACCGCCGTCGTCCTGCTCGCAGGCCTGATGAACGCGGTGAAACTGACCGGCAAACAGCTCTCCGAGTTGAAAGTCGTCGTCGTAGGCATCGGCGCGGCAGGGACTGCCTGCACGAAGATGCTCCAACTGGCCGGCGTGAAAAACATCATCGGCGTCGACCGTGAAGGCGCGCTCAACCGCGACACGGAGTACTCCAACGCGAACTGGCAATGGTACGCGCAGAACACCAACCCGGAAAACCTCAAAGGCAACCTGTCCGATGTCATCGTCGGCGCGGACGTGTTCATCGGTGTATCCGGCCCGGGCGTCCTGACCGTCGACCATCTGAAGTCGATGGCCCAAGACCCGATCGTGTTTGCGATGGCCAACCCGCAGCCGGAGATCGACCCGGAGGTCGCAGCTCCGCACGTGCGCGTCATGGCGACCGGCCGCTCCGACTACCCGAACCAGATCAACAACCTGCTCTGCTTCCCGGGCATCTTCAAAGGCGCACTCGACTGCCGCGCCTCCGACATCAACGAAGAGATGAAACTCGCCGCCGCCCACGCCATCGCATCCTGCGTGAGCGAAGACGAGCTCTCCGAAGAATACATCATCCCGTCCGTCTTCAACAAAAACGTCGTCCAAAACGTCCGCCTCGCCGTCATCGAAGCCGCCTACGCTTCCGGTGTGGCACGCCGCCGTTACCGCGACTACAAGAACAAAAACTAAATGCACCTCACGAAAAAAGCTCTCTCCTGTATGAAGGAAGAGAGCTTTTTCTATGAGTCATTGCCTTGCCCACGTTCGTCTTCGTCGTCTTGAAATAAAAAAGTAGCCACCCAATGGTTTGACCGCCCTTGGTGGCTACTTTCCCCGCAACAACAACTTTACGCGGAGGAACGCCCCCAGGTCAGTTGTTACATGTGGAGCCGAGCGGGAACTCGGCTCCATTTGTTATTTTTATGCTATCACATCTCTGTCTATCCCTGCAACCGATACTGCTCCAGCACTTTTTTAAACAACTCCCGCGACCGCTCGATCTGCTCGACCGGCACGCTGTACGACAGACGGAAGTACCCCGGCCGGGCAAATCCGGTGCCGGGCACGAGCAGCAGTTTGTGCTCTTTCGCCACCTGCGCGACAAATGCCACGTCGTCCGGGATCGGCGATTTCGGGAAGATAAAGAATCCACCCTGCGGTGTCACAAAGTCATACCCCGCCTCGCGCAGGATCTCCACCATCAGATCCCGCCGCATCCGATACTCCGGCAGCTCGACCTCCAGCGTGTCCAGCTTGGCGATCACGCGCTGCATCAGATTCGGCGCATTGACAAACCCCAGCGTCCGATTGGCAAACACAAACGTAGCCGTCAGCAGATCGCCGTCCTCCACGTTCGTATCCAGCGCCAAATACCCGAGCCGCTCGCCGGCGATGCCCAGATCCTTCGAGAACGACGACGCAAACACCGTCCGCCCGTACGCCTTGAACGGATCGGGCAACGGCGCATCATACAACAACTGACCGTACGGATCGTCATACACCAGATAGATCGACGTCCCGTACTTCTCCTCCGCCGCACGCAGCACCCGGCCGAGCCCGTCCAGATCGTCCTGAGACAGCAGCGTCCCCGTCGGGTTGTTCGGCGTATTGATCAGAATCGCCCGCGTCTTCGCTGTCAACGCCTGCTCAATCGCCCCGAGATCCAGCGAAAAATCATCCGCCAACGGCACCATCACCGGCGCGCCGAGGTGATTTTCCACATACGAGATGTACTCCATAAAGAACGGGGTCAGCAAAACCACCTCATCGCCCGGATCGAGGATGCTCTTGAACACCACGTTCAGCCCGCCGCCTGCTCCGACCGTCATCACGATCCGCTCCAGCGCAAACTCCGCCGCATAACGCCCCGACAGATACTCCGCCACCTTCGCCCGTGCAGCAGGCAAGCCTTGATTCGGTATGTAACCATGCTTCCCGGCCACCGGCTCGTCCACCACTTCCTTCAGCGCCGCTTGAAACGCCGCCGGCGGATCGACAATCGGATTGCCGAGCGAGAAATCGAACACATTCTCCACGCCGTACTCGTCTTTCAACTTCTTGCCGTCTTCAAACATCTTGCGCACCCAACTGCCGCGCTCCATCGCCTCTGTAATTTTAGACGAAAGCGTCATACCCATCTGCATCTACCTCCGTACCACGATTTCCTTCCATCATAAAGGATTGCCCGAAAAGAAAAAACCTCCCCGTGAAAAAGAATTCGGGGAGATTATCGATCCTTACCCATTTACACCCCGTCGGTCTGCACATCCGCCCGACGTTTTTGCACCTGCTCACGCTTCTTTTTGCCAAACAAAGCCGCACGCATATTGTCGAGTACCGTATACGCAATCGGCACGATCAAAAGCGTCAGCAACGTCGACGTCGACAGCCCGGAGATGACCACAATCGCCAGCGAGCGCGAGATCAATCCGCCCTCCGACGTCACCGCCAGCGGCACCAACGCCCCGATGGTGGCCACCGCCGTCATCAGAATCGGGCGAATGCGCGTCACACCCGCTTCGATCAGCGCATCGTGCGTGTTCAAACCGTGCGCCCGGTTTTGCATCACGCGGTCGATCAGGACAATCGCGTTGGTCACGACGATCCCGATCAACATCAGCACGCCGACCAACGCCGGCATCCCGAGCGATTCGTCGGTCAGCCAGAGACCTGCTATCGCCCCGACAAAGATAAACGGCAGCGAGAACAGGATCGCCAGCGGAGCGAGCATCTCGCCAAACGCCACCATCATCACCACATAGACGAGCACAATCGACACGCCGATGGCGATAAACATGTTGGTAAAGCCCTCGCCGATCAACTTCGCTTCGCCTTCAAAGTAATAGGTGACGCCTTCCGGGAACTGCCCTTTGATCGCTTCCATCACCTTCTCGACCTCGCTTTGAATGCCCGACGAGTTCTGAGAGGTGAATTTGCCGGAGATCGACACATACTCCTGCTGGTTCAGACGCTGGATCGACGTCGCGCCGTTTTTCATCTCGACTTTCGCCACGTCGCCCAGCACCACTTCCTCGCCGGTCACGCTCGTGATCTTCTGCTCGGCGAGCTTGTCCAGCGAGTTCAACTCATCGACCCGCAGGCCGAGGTTGAGCGCCGTCGTCTTGCCTTCGATCAGCACGTTGGTCGCCGTCGAACCGCTGATCATGTCCCGGACCGCGCCCATGATCAACGCCGTGTTCAGACCGCGCTCCGCCGCCTTCACATCGTCGACGACGATCGACACCTGCGGGCGCACCCCTTCCACGTTCGAACTCACATCGGCCAAGCCGTCGACTTTGGCCAGTTCCGTCTTGATCAGATCGGTCGCCCGTTTCATCGACTCCAGATCCGGCCCGTTCAGCACGAGGAACAAGCCCCCGCCGCTGCCCGGTGTGCCGCCGACGCCTGTCAGCGTCGTCTCGACGCCTTCGCCGAGATCTTTCGTGCCCTCGCGCAGCAGCTCTTCAAACTTCGGCGCGTCAAAGTCTTCCTTCATCGTCAACCGCATCCGCACCGATCCTTGGCGGACGGTCGCCGTGTAATTTTCGGTCGCCCCTGCTTCCTGCACCAGTTTCTCCACTTTCATCGCCACCTCGTTCGCCTTTTCAATCGACGATCCGATCGGCAGTTCCGCTTGGAAGGAGTAATATTTGACCTCCTCCTTCGGGAAGAAGTTGACCGGCACCTGCGGGACGAGCAGCCCCGTCCCGCCGAGCAAAGCCAGGCAGATGACGACCACGATCGTCTTATGCCCGAGCGACCAAGTCAGCAAGCGGCGATACCCGCGCTGCAGGCCGCTCTCCTTGTGCTCGACCGGCTTGAGGTTCATCAGGAACAGGCGCGACATCAGCGGCACCACCGTCACCGCGATCAACAGCGAGAACGCCAATGCGATGACCACGCTCCACGCAAACGGAGCGAAAAACTTGCCGACGATCCCCGGTACGAACGCCAGCGGGCCAAAGACGGCAATCGTCGTCACCGTCGACGACGTGATAGCCTGCGCCACCTCCATCGTCGCAGAGAGGACAAAGTGGTCATCCCGCTCGTCCGGGTGCGACGTCTGGATGCGGCGGTAGAGGTTTTCGATGACAACAATCGAGTCGTCGACCACGCGCCCCACCGCCACCGCGATCCCGGCCAGCGTCATCATGTTCAGCGAGTAGTCCATCCACTTCATCACGATCATCGTCACGAGGATCGACAGCGGGATCGACAGCAACGCCACGACGGTCGCCCGCACGTTGCGCAGGAAGATCAGCGTGACAATCGCCGCCAAGAGCGCGCCAAACACCGCTTCCCGCAGCATCGAATTGACCGATTTCTTGATCTCCGTCGATTGGTCGCGCAGTTCCGTGATCGCGTACCCGTCCGGCAGAGAGATCCCGGCGAGCTTCTCCTTGACTCCGTTGACCACCTCGACCGTGTTCGCGCCCACGTTGGCGACGATCCCGGCCGTGACGGCCGGCTTTGCGTTCAGCCGGGTGTAGGAACCGGTGTCCGCCACCTCATACGTGACCTCCGCCACATCGCCGAGCTTGAGCGTCTTTAGCTCCAGCGCGACCTTCGCGTTGTCCGCATTCGGCTTTGTCACCGCTGCCTGCTGCGACGCGCTGCCGTTCGCCTGTGCTCCTTGCTGGAGCACCTGCAGCGACGACTGCGTTTCCACGCCCGCCGCTTGCAACGCATGTTGCACCTGCGTCAGTTGACCTTGCAGGTCGGCGATCTTCGCTTGCTCCGCCTTGATCTTGGCTTCCAGAGCGACGATCTGCCCCGCTGTCTGCCCGTCTTTTGGGTCCTGCGAGTTCATCGCGCTCGCCTGCTCTTTCAGTTGCAGCTCTTTCAACTGCATCTGATCCGCAAACATCTGTTGCGACACCTGATTGATGCCGCCCATGATCAGGATCTGCTGTTGCATCAAGGCTTGCGACTTCGCCAGCGACCCGACGCTGCCGCCGAGTTGGCCGACCGCTTGTCCGACCTGCCCGACCGCCTGACCGAGTTGGCCCATCCCGTCGCCGACCTGCTGGAATGCGTCGGTCATCCCCGACATGTTTTGCTCGACGAGGATCAGGTTGACGTTTTTCACATCTTCGACCGACGTCAGTTGCTTGCCGACCTGCACGTTCATCGTCCGCCCGTCGACCGTCACTTCCCCGGTCGGAGCGGAGATGTTGTTGGCGAGCAACGCCTGTTTCACTTTCTCAAGCGTCAGGTTGTGCTCCTTGAGCTTGTCCGGGTCGATGCGCACGAACAGCTTTTTCTCCGCCGTGCCGTTGATGCCCACCGAACTCACTCCGGGCACGGTCGCCAGTTGCGGCTCGACCTTTTCCTCCAGGAACTGTTGCACCGCCGCTTGATCTGCACCGCCGCCGTCGACGGCAAACGTAAACACATCGTCGGCCGACGGACCTTGCTGATGAACCTCCGGCTTTTGCGCCGTCTCCGGCAGACGCACTTTGGCGAGCGCCGCGTTGACGTCCGCTTCCGCCTCGTCCATCTTCTTGCTCATTTCAAATTCCAAAAACACGTTGCCGTAGTTGTTCGCCGACGTAACGTAGAGATTTTTCAATCCCTTCAGCCCCGACAACTGACTTTCCAGCGGCTTCGCGATATCCTCCAACACTTGATCGGGCGTCGCGCCCGGATAGACGACGTACACGTTGAGATACGGCACGTCGACGTTCGGCAGACTTTCCATCTTCATCTTCGAAACGGAGTACAGCCCGCCGCCAAATACCAGAAGAATGGCGATAAAAATCAAACCCACATTCTTCATCGAAAATTTCGTCAATGCTTTCAAGGCGGATTCCTCCCCTGTTTGTTCGCCTTCTATTTTACTTTCTTTATCGGCATAAAGCATAGCGGCAAATCTACGAGATTATGACACTTTTATGTAAGACAACACCATACAAAAAAAAGAGAGCCCCGGGCACTCGCCCCAAGCTCCCTCCTCCTCAAGAAATCGCCTCCAGCCAGATGCGCTTCATCCGGTCGATGTAGTAGGCGTACCGCTCATCTTCCACATCCGTCTTGACGATCTCCCGCTCGCACTCGTGGCAGAGAAACTGCGTGAGGATCTGAATCCCTTCCACCTTCTGCTCGCAGCAGATCATGCACGCGCCGCCTTGTTGCCCTTGCTGTTGTTCTTCCATCCTGCCACACGCTCCTTTCCCATCCGGACTTGTCTATCAACCCAGTATAACAAATTCAGAGAATTTTATACGTTCTGGATATGCGCCCTTTTGGAAAAGTGTGAGGAGAGCCGTCTCGACAGTTCCTCTCTCGTTCGTTAAAATATGAGAGTTATAGATATACTGGAAAGTACAAGACTACTCGTAAAGGCGGACGGACATGAACCAACCGAAAGTTCTCGTGATCATACCGGCCTACAACGAAGAGGGCAGCATCGCGAACGTCATCCGGCGCATCCAAGCGGTCGCGGCAGACACCGGTCTTCACATCGACACCGTCGTCGTCAACGACGGCTCCAAGGACGCCACCGTGCGCGTGGCGCGGGCTGCGGGAGCGACGGCCGTCATCGATCTGCCGTTCAACCTCGGCATCGGCGGCGCGATGCAGACCGGCTACCTCTATGCACATAAAAACCAATACGACATCGCCTTGCAGATCGACGCCGACGGCCAGCACAACCCGCACGACATCCCGACGGTGATCGAGCCGATCCTGCGCGGCGAGTCCCACTTTGTCGTCGGGTCGCGCTACGTGGAAAAAACGGCGTACCGCTCGTCTGCGATGCGCCGCATCGGCATGATCTTTTTCTCGAGCCTGATCCGGCTCGTTACCAAACACACCGTCAAAGACCCGACCTCCGGCTTCCGGGCGGCCGACCGGCGCGTCATCCGGATGTTCGCCGAGTACTACCCGGTCGACTATCCCGAGGTCGAGGTGCTCGTCCACATCGCCCGTCGCGGCCTGACCTTCCAAGAGGTCTCCGTCGAGATGAGCGAGCGGCAGGCCGGCACGTCCTCGATCACGCCGATCAAATCGGCCTACTACATGATCAAAGTCGGCCTCGCCGTCCTGATCTCCGCGACGCGATAAAGGAGGACCACTCGTTGACCATCTTTGACACCCCGATCATCTACGCGCTGTCGATCCTGTTTTCGCTCGCCTTCGTCTGGTTCGTGCTCTCCCAAGTGCGAAAACGCAAACTGCGCGAACAATACTCGCTGATGTGGCTCCTGCTCGGCCTCGTCATCGTCGTCGTCTCCGTGCGCTCGCATTGGCTGGACAGCCTCGCCTACCTGCTCGGCATCTACTACGCGCCGTCGCTTCTGTTCCTGATCGCGCTCCTGTTCGTCTTCGCCTATCTCCTGCACCTGACGATGGTCATCTCCAAGCTCTCCGACCGCGTCGTGCGCCTCACCCAAGAGCTGGCGATCTACCAACAGCGCGAACACGCCGCACAGCCGCACGAAAAGGAGACCGCCCTGCATGAGTAAATTTGTCCTCTACGGCCTGCTCCTCGTCAACATCCTCTTGCTCGCAGGCGGCCAGATCGTCTGGAAAAACGCCCTGCAAAACATGAACGGCATGACCGTGCTGAACGTGATCACGTCACCTGGCGTCTACATCGGCGGCTTCATGTACGTCATCGCCACCGGCATCTGGCTGGTCATCCTCAACAACGGCAAGCTCTCCGTCGTCTACCCGATGCAGAGCCTCGCCTACGTGATCGGCATCTTCGTCGCCTGGCTGATCTTCTCCGAGACCATCCCCACCACCCGTTGGATCGGTGCTGCGGTGATACTCGCCGGCGTGTACCTGATCACGCTGGAATAAAAAAACGCCTGTGCGCAACTCACCATGAGTTGTGAACAGGCGTTTTTTCTGTTTATCAGTCATCCGATGAACCACAGCTGAATGACGACCAACGCCGCCACCCCCGGCAGACCGAGAATGCCCGCTGTCAACGCCGTCACCAGATTCAACCCGATGTGAAATCCAAACGATGCGCCGACCAGATTGATCAAAAACAGCGCGACCACGCCGACGATCATCCCGCGCAACAAGCCGAACAACGCGCGTCCCGGCTCCCGCAAAAACTGCGACACCATGTAGATCAGCACCACCGTGCCGACTAAGATACCGATCACTTGCCAAGCTGACATGACACGTTCCCCCTCCTTGTCCTATCACTACTCTATGTGACGGAAAAGGCAGGTATGATAGCAAAAAAAAGCGGCGACTGCGTATCAGTCACCGGCTCAATGGAGCGAAAACGTCCCCGTCTTCGCCCTGGGAGGCCATCCAAAATGTTAAACTTTGGTTGGTTACTTTCTAGTATAGCAGAAATCATCCGATTTATGCACAGTAAAATGTATCCATTTTGTGAAAAAGTGGAGTTCTGCTAAATCAATCGTATTGTTCTTACTTGTCTGACAAGATTAACAATACTTTCATGAAAATGGACAACCTTTTTAATTTCAACAGAGGTCGTCCTTATTCATTCATGAATTGACAGTCTTTTATCCGACCGTTTTTTCCAACTCCACCGCCTGTTTTTGCGCATGGCGTTTTTTCGCTTGCCGCAGCAGATAGCCGTATTTTCTCTCCGCTGCTTCCAGGGAAAAGATGGCGTGGTCGATCAGCTCGGGATCGGACACATAGTTGATATGCTCCCGGGCGATCTTCCACTCTTTTTGAGCCGCATCGATCTCCGCTTTCAGTTTTTCCTCTTCGGTCAGCTCTCGATCCACCGTCTGCCGTCCGCGCAGCCAGTCGGCAAACTGCTTCCATTTCTTTTGATTCGGTGTCGCCATGTTGCCGCCCCCTCACTCTTTCTCTCGCGTGCATGAGTAGTAGAAGTATATAGGGGCTGTCCGGAAAACATGACAAAAAGAGCCTGTTCTCCAAAATGGGAACAGGCTCCGTCTAGATCTCGCGTCGGCCTTCGAGCGCCTTGGACAGCGTCACCTCGTCGGCATACTCCAGATCCCCGCCGACCGGGAGACCGGCCGCGATGCGGGTGACTTTGATGCCGACCGGCTTGAGCAGACGGGACAGGTACATCGCCGTCGCTTCGCCTTCTATGGTCGGATTGGTCGCCATGATGATCTCGTCGACCTCGATCTCCGGGTCTTGCAGACGGCGGAGCAGCTCGGCGATGCGAATCTGATCCGGGCCGATGCCTTCGATGGGCGAGATGGCGCCTTGCAGCACGTGGTAGAGCCCGTTAAACTCGCGGGTCTTCTCCATCGCGATCACATCTTTGGCCTCCTGCACCACGCACAGGATGTCGCGGCGGCGGCTCTGGTCGTTGCAGATGCGGCACGGGTCGACGTCGGTGATGTTGCAGCAGACGGAGCAGTGGTGGAGGTGACGTTTGGCGTTGACGAGCGCCTTGGCCAGATCCATCACGTCATCCTCTTTCATCGACAGCACGTGAAACGCCAATCGCTGGGCGGTTTTCGGGCCGATGCCGGGCAGACGGGAAAATCCGTCGACCAGATTGGATATCGGTTCCGGGTAATGCAACATGTCCGTTTAGAACAGGCCCGGCATGTTCATGCCCTTGGTGTACTTGCCCATCTCGTTCGCCGTCATTTCGTCCGCTTTTTTCATCGCGTCGTTGACAGCCGAGAGGATCAGGTCCTGGAGCATTTCGATGTCGTCCGGGTCTACCGCTTCCGGTTTGATCGTGACCGATTGCACGTTTTTGTGTCCGGACACGACGACGGTTACCACACCGCCGCCCGCAGTGCCTTCCACCGTTCTGGTGCCGAGCTCTTCTTGCGCTTTCATCATTTGAGCTTGCATTTTTTGTGCTTGCTTCATCAGGTTTTGCATGTTTTTCATCAATGGTCACCTCGTTCTTAGACTCGATGCTATAGGATATGTCATTCAACGACTTCGACATGCTCGGAACCAAACAAGAACTTCGCCTTTTCCACCAGCTCGTCCCGTTCAGGTGCCGCAGCAGTTGCCTCGGTCGATGTTGCCTCGTTGTTGTCGCCGCCGTCGGCGCTCGGGGAGGGGCCTGTGCCGCTCGCCCCGATGGTCGGTTGGAACCGCATCCACTCGGATTCCATCACGGCAAACAGTTGATGCGGCACGCCGTTCATCAACTGGGTGAACACCGGCTCGATGATCTCGCGGTGGATCGGCTTCATGATCGTCTCCGCGTGGATCTGCGAGGTGAACGCCACCACGATGTAGCCGTTGTCGACAGCGACCGGCTTGCCGGCCAACAGCCACGCCTGCGCCGTGATCTTGCGCTGCTTGACCTCGTCGAGCACGCGCGGCCAGAACTGCTGCACGCGGGCAAACGCATCCGGGTCGGGGCTCGTGACGATCTTCGCCAGCGAGGAGCCGCCGCCGCCCGACACGGCCGGAGCCGCAGCCGGACGCGGAGCAGGAGCCCCGCCGCCCGTCGGAGCGGACGCAGGCAACGGCGGCAGATTGGCCGGCGGAATCACCGTGCGCGGCTGCTCCTCGCGGTGAGGAGCGGGTGCCAGCGCGGCGTTCACGCGGCTTGGCGGACCGTCGATCGGCGGCGGTTGCATCACCTCGCCGACCGAGCGCATCCCGCCGCCTTGACCTGGTGCCGGAGCGTTCGCCTGCTGCGGCCGCGCATTCGGCGCCACCGCTCCTGCCGCCAGCGCGGAGGCGAGCTTTTGCTCCAGATCTTGCAGGCGGCGCAGCAGATCCGGCGATGCCGGTGCCCCGCCAAAGCCGGCCTGCTGCGGCGCGGGCGACGGCGGGAATCCACCGCCCGGCAGACCGCCGGACAGCTTGCTTTCGAGTTGCTCCAGCCGCTCCAGCATATCTTCCGGGTCGATCGACTGCGCTTTGCACAGCCGCACCATCAGCATTTCCAATAACAGCCGCCCTTGCGACTGCCACTTCAATTCATTTTGCACCTGCGTCATCTGTTCGATGATCCGCGTCAACACGCCCGTCTCATACATGTCCGCCACCTCGGCAAACTCGCGGTCGTAGTTGGCGCGATCTTGCACCTCTTCCAGATGAGGCACCGTCTTTTGCATGAGCAGATCGCGGAAATAGGTCACCAGATCGTGGAGCAGTTGCCCCACGTCCTTGCCTTTGTCGATGAGGTCCCCGATCTCGCCCAGCACCGCAGCCGGTTGCCGCTCGCAGATGCCGCGGGCGATTTTGGCCAGTACGTCCGCGCCGATCGCGCCGACCATCGAGATGATGTCCTCCGCGCGCACTTGATCGCCGCCAAAGGAGATCACTTGGTCAAAGATCGAGAGCGCGTCGCGCATCCCGCCTTCTGCCGCCCGAGCGACCAGCCAGAGCGCATCCTCTTCGACGATGACACCTTTTTCATCGGCGATGTGGCGCAGATGGTCGACGATCGCACGTCCCGTGATCCGGCGAAAATCGAAGCGCTGGCAACGCGAGATGATCGTCGCCGGCAACTTGTGCGGCTCGGTGGTCGCGAGGATGAACATGACATGGCTCGGCGGCTCTTCCAGCGTTTTGAGCAACGCGTTGAAAGCCTCCGTCGTCAGCATGTGCACCTCGTCGATGATGTAGACTTTCGACCGCACCTCAGTCGGGGCAAATTTGACCTTGTCCCGCAGGTCGCGAATCTCGTCCACGCCCCGGTTCGACGCGGCGTCGATCTCCATCACGTCCATGATCGTGCCTTTGGTGATGCCGATGCAGGCCGGGCACTCGTTGCACGGCTCCTCGGCCGGACCGTTTTCACAGTTGATCGCTTTGGCGAGTACCCTCGCCGCCGACGTCTTGCCGGTGCCGCGCGGACCGTTGAACAGGTACGCATGGGCAAAACGATGTTGACGCAACGCATTTTGCAACGTGCGCGTCACATGTTCTTGCCCGGCGATATCACGAAAAAGTTGGGGTCGCCATTCGCGGTAAAGGGCGATGTATGCCATAAGAGCGAGCCCCTCCCTTCCTTGTTATACATAGGATTTTACATAGAATGTTCCAACCTACAGATTATCATAGAAGGCATCGGAAAGCAAAAACGCCACTCCGCAAAAAAACACCTGCGCTCCCGTGCGCAGATGTCTCGTTTCCCTCTTATTCCCCTGCCACCGGCAGCCACACGGCAAACGTCGTCCCGTATCCTTTTGACGTCACCTTGATCTGACCGCCCATGTCGCTGACCAGCCGCTGACAGATCGGCAGACCAAGCCCCGTCCCCGTCTCCTTGGTCGTGAAAAACGCGTCGAAGATCCGGTCGAGCAGGTAATGCGGGATGCCCGGCCCCGAGTCGCGGATCTCGATGCGCACCATCCGCTCTTCGGCCACGTACGAATTGGTGATCGTAAGGGTGCCGCCTTGCGTCTCGCTCATCGCTTCGATGCCGTTTTTCATCAGATTGACCAGCACCTGTTTGACCAGTTCCCGGTCGGCCATGATCTTCGGCACCGACTGCAGACCCAGATGAAACTCGATGTTGTGCAAGATCGCCTCGCTGGAGATCAGCGGAGCCAGCGACTCGATCAGTTCCTTGGCATCGAGCCTCTCCATCTTCATCTCCCGCGGCTTCGAGAGCAGAAGCAACTCGCCGACCAGCCCGTTCACCCGCTCGATCTCGCTGAGCATCACATCGGTAAACGAATGCGCCTTGTGCATGTCGTTCTCCAGCAGATCATGGCGCATGATCTGCAAAAAACCCTTGATCGACGTCAGCGGATTGCGGATCTCATGCGCCACCCCGGCGGCGATCTTGCCGACCGTCGCCAGCTTTTCATTGTGATGCACCGTATGTTCCAACGACACGACGTTGCCGATATCTTTCATAAACACGAGGATGCCCACCGGCTTCCCCTGGCGATCATAGATCTGATGCGAACCGACCAGATACGTCCGCGTCCGGCCACCCCGCACAAAGTTCAACACCCGATTGTGCACACAGTGCCGTTCGCGCACGACCTGCTCGATCCAGCCGTACTCTTCATACACCGCCGGCAGCACATCCTGCAACGGCAGCGGGCACCGGTCCGCAAAGTTACCGGGCAGCACATCGGCCATCGCTTTGTTGGCAGCGAGGAGTTGCAGATCATACCCGATCACCGCCGCTGCGTCCCGATAGCATTCGATCACCAGATCATCCAGACAGAAAACAGGAGACTTTGTTACCGACATGAACATCCCTCCCCTCTATTACGGGAAAAATTCTACTCCTGCCGGGGTTTCTCCTTTGATGAAGCCTGTCTCTTCCTGTCGAGAAAGGACGGATAAAAAAATAAATAAAAAACAGGCCCGCGTCGAAACGCCGGACCTGTCCTATGAAAAAATTATCGTCGTGCATCTGGCTTCGAAACACCTCTATAGACGGCGCTCGGCAGTTAGCTCAGACCAGGCGCACCCACGGCACACGCTGCGATTCCCTTAGTGCTGCTACCTTCCGGTCCTGACACGGTTCAGGAGACAACGTTGCGTGGGACCCAATCCTCAACACCACTTGCCAAGCCCAGGCCCTACAGAGAGTGCCCCTCGACCAGACATCAACCCCGCTGTAGCGGATTGCGGGTTACAGGGCACCGCTACCTCCCCGTCTAGCACGACAAAACTTTTAAGTTTTGAAACTGATGGCGGAGAGGAGGGGATTCGAACCCCTGAGACGGTTTCCCGCCTACACGATTTCCAATCGTGCTCCTTCGACCAAACTCGGACACCTCTCCAGAGACAAAAAAATGGCGGAGAGAGTGGGATTCGAACCCACGGGACCCGTTAAGGCCCACTCGCTTTCGAGGCGAGCTCTTTCGACCCCTCAGACATCTCTCCGTGATAAAAACGATCAGTTCGTACTGCTAGCGTTTCTTCCGCATATTCCGGAAGAACTCCTTCAACATCATACTACATGCATCCGCCAGTATGCCAGTGGTAATTTCCGGTCGGTGGTTCCAAGCGTCGGTGTCGAGCAGGTTCGTCTGCGAACCGACTGCACCGCCCTTGGCATCCATCGCACCGATGAACACCTCGTCCACTCGGGACAAAAGGATCGATCCTGCGCACATGGGGCACGGTTCTAAAGTAACATAAAGCCGACAGTTTGTCAATCTCCATCCGCCGAGCACGCGGGCCGCTTCGCGGATCGCGATCGTTTCGGCATGGGCGGTCGGATCTTTCCACGTCTCGCGCCGGTTGTGGCCGCGAGCGATGATCTCTCCGTCTCGGACGATCACAGCGCCGATCGGCACCTCGCCGTAGGAGGCTGCGATCTCAGCTTCCTTAAGAGCCTCTCGCATCCACTGCTCATGTTCCGTCACGTCTTTCCCACCTCTTCCTTCAGTATGGCGCACCCGGAGGGATTCGAACCCCCCCAAGACATCGTTTAGGAAACGATCGCTCTATCCGCCTGAGCTACGGGTGCGTAAAAAACCTCACCGGCGGGTGAGGTTCATACTTGCGAAAAAGATGGCGTGCCCAGAGAGATTCGAACTCCCGACCTTTTGATTCGTAGTCAAACGCTCTATCCGGCTGAGCTATGGGCACGGATGGCGGAGAGCAAGGGATTCGAACCCTCGATACTGTTTCCAGTATACTCCCTTAGCAGGGGAGCGCCTTCGACCGACTCGGCCAACTCTCCGTGTCCGCGCTCTATATTACATCATTTCCGCCTCATTTGCAAGTGTTACTTGTTGCGTTGACGCAGGCGATTGATGGCGTAGACCGTCATGAACAGCGTATAGCCCCACGTGACCGCGTAAAGGAACCACACCAAAAAGCGCGGCGCGTTCGGCGCGATGAAGACGAGGCCGGTGAAGAAGAACATCGCCACCGTGATGAACACCGCGCGGCCAAACGCGACGCGATGAAACGCGATCGCCTGTATGATCATGCAAACTGCGAACAAGATAACATTGATCCAAAAAGCCATCGATTGCTGACCCCTCTCTGAAAATCTACCTGCCTATTATACACGATTCTGTCCTTCCATGACGAATCGGCGCGTGAGAACCTGTCCACGTCGACTTCTTTCGCCAAACTTCGAAATGACAACCTTTTGATCCATTCAATAAATACGGAGACTATGTTACAATGTCATCCTGACAATGCTTGCAGGAGGGACTTCGATGTCGTTACCCCAGTTTATTACCGTTGAAGGTCCGATCGGAGTGGGCAAGACTTCGCTCGCCCGCCTGATCAACGCGCGCTACGGATTCCATCTTCTCCAGGAGATCGTCGAAGAAAACCCGTTCCTCGGGCGTTTTTACGACAATATCGACGAGTGGAGCTTTCAGACTGAGATGTTCTTTCTCTGCAACCGGTACAAGCAGCTGAACGATCTCTCCAAACAATACTTGCAGCGCGACCAATCGGTCGTTTCGGACTACAACATCTTTAAAAACACCATCTTCGCCCGCCGCACGCTGTCTGCCGGCGAGTTAGACAAATACTTGTCGATTTACGACATCCTGACGGCCGACATGCCTCAGGCTTCGCTCATCGTCCACTTGACCGCCAGCGTGGAGACGATCATGGGCCGGATTGCCAAGCGCAACCGTTCCATCGAGCAAAACATGGACCCGAACTACATTCGCAATTTGCGCGATGACTATGAAGTCTTCTTGGAACGTTACTCCGTGGAGCATCCTGACGTGCCGATTCTCGTGCTCGACGGCGACAAGCTCGACTTTGTGGAGCGGCCGGAGGACCTGGATTTCATCTTCCAACAGATCGACGCAATCCTAAAGAAGGAGCAACCTACACATGCATAACTCCGCACTCAGTGAAAAATTCGGCATTCCGCGCGATGCGGTGATCACCATCGGCGGCACGGTCGGCGTCGGCAAATCGACGATCACGATGGCGCTGGCCGACACGCTCGGCTTCCGCACTTCGCTGGAGAAAGTCGACACCAACCCGTATCTCGATCTGTTCTACAGCGACTTTGAAAAGTGGAGCTTCCATCTGCAGGTCTACTTCCTCGCTGAACGCTTCAAAGAACAAAAGCGCATCTTCGAATATGGCGGCGGGTTCGTCCAAGACCGTTCCGTCTACGAGGACACCGGCATCTTTGCCCGCATGCTGTTTGAGCAAGGCAAGATGAGCCAGACCGACTACAGCACGTACACGTCGCTGTTTGAAGCGATGATCATGACCCCGTACTTCCCGCATCCGGACGTGCTGATCTATCTCGAAGGCAGCTTTGACGACGTCCTGACCCGCATCAAAGAGCGCGGCCGCCCGATGGAGCAAAACACCGCCATCGAGTATTGGGAAGAGATGTACAACCGCTACGAAGACTGGATCAACAACTTCACGGCCTGCCCGGTCGTGCGGATCAACATCAACGAGTACGACGTCGTCGACGACAAAACGTCCATCCACCACGTCCTCGACAAAGTCGCCCAACGCATCTCCCAAAGCAACCGACGCCTCCGCGTCTGACACAGAGGGAGCAGAAACCGCCGATGACACATCATCGGCGGTTTTCCTTTTCTCCCGACGGCCGCCCGCGACCTCTATCCTTCCATATCGCAAGAAATTCTCCGGTATATCTCGCATTCCGTCGAGCCCTGCCTCCCGCTCTTCCCTTGCCGCAGAAAAAGCCCGCGACCACGTGATGCGTGAGGTCGCGGGCTTTCCTGTTATTCGTTAGTTCTTGCCGTTGCCGTGCTCGCCTTTGCCTTCGGACTTGCCGTTGTTTTCTTTGTTGCCCTTTTCTTCTTGCTTGTCATGGCCTTTGTGCAGGCCGTTGTTTTGCTTCTCTTTCTTTTCGCCTTCCACTTTCACCTCGGTGGTGATCGCAGCCGGAACCGGGGTCGTGGTGGTCGCATCACCCTCGGTGGTGGTGTCAGCGTCCGGAGTCACGGTGCCAGGAGCCGGGACGGTCGTGTTCGGTTCGCCGGTGGTCGGCTCTTCCGGTGCCGGAGTCGGAGCCGGGGTCGGCTCTTGGGTCTCTTCCTCACCCTTTTGCTTCTTCTTCGCCGCTTTCTTCTGCTTCTTCTCGATGTTCTTCTCCAGTTGCTTGATCGCGTTCTCTACGCCTTTGCGACCTTGCTCCGGCAGTTTATCGAGCAGACCCTTCAGGACGACGAGCGCATGCTCCGGACCCATCGAGCCCTCTTCTTGCTCTTCCTCGTCAGCCGGCGGGGTGGTCGTGTCATCAGCAGGCGGCGTCGTGCCGTCTTCCGGAGTGGTCGTACCGTCTTCCGGAGTGGTCGTACCGTCTTCCGGAGTGGTCGTGGCATCTTCCGGAGTGGTCGTGCCATCTTCCGGAGTGGTCGTGCCGTCTTCTTCGGTACCGTCTTCCTCCGTACCGTCTTCAGCGCCGAGCAGTTCAGCCGCTTCGATCAGCAGTTCCTCGATCTCCGCCATCTGCTCTTCGTTGTAATCGGTGTTGCCTTGCTCCGCCAGAACTTTCAGCTCCGCAGCCTTTTCATTCGCGTACTTGAGCAGCAGTTCCGCTTCCTTCTGATCATCGGTCGTGATCATCAGGTTGATGTCGCGCACCAGTTGCTTGAAGAAGTAGAGGAAGCGATCCGGCGTCAGGCCGACTTGAATGTCACCTTCATCCGTCTTATCGGTTTCGGTCGTCGTATCAGTTTCAGTCGTGGTCGTCGTCTCCGTGGTGGTCGTCGTGCTTGCATCGGTCCCTTCCGCAAGCGCCGCAACCGGCGACATCACGAGCGTAGCGATCAGAGCAGAAGAAATCAGTTTCTTTGTAAGTTTCATCAATTTGTCATCCTCTCGGTGGTTATGTTTCTTGCTATAACCTACGAGAGTACCCTATTCATTTATGGGTGTACCCTTCGACAAAAATTTTTCCTCCCCCGTCCACGGGTACCCGACAAACAAAAACAAAAACGGCAAAAGCGGCACCGCATACCGCGGCGTGGTCACATACACCATCTGCAACACCGTCAAATAAACAAACAGCATCGCCACCAGCGGCGCATACGGCACACGTCTCCACAGAGCCACCGCACACCCTGCAAAACCGACCGCAATCAACACCCGATGCACCGCCGTAATCGGCTCCATCCACTCCTTCAGCACATCGCTCCAATCAAACGGCTCCCACCAAAACAGTTTGAGCTTCCCCACCGTATACCACTCGATCATCGCCCGCGGATCTTTCGAAAACTCCTCCCGCAGCCGCTTCTTCCCCATCTCCATCAACAGATCATCGGTGGCGACCAGATCGCCCGGCACCTTCTTCCACCCGAGCGGATAATCGGGAAACTCCGGGTCGGTCCCTTGCCCCCACACATCATTATTGATATACGTCCCGGTCAAAAACGGATTGCCGCTCGCCTTCGTCAACGGAATGAACCGGTCAAAATGCACGTAATTGCGCACAATCCACGGACTCAGCACCGCAAACAGCGTGACCACCAGCACCGTCCCCACCACAAACGCCTTCTTAAACCCGTACCGCGAATGCCCCCAGAGATACAGCCCGACCACAATCGGGAACAGAGCGATCGTCGGCCTCGTCAACGTCGTCAGCCCGAGCAACACCCCGGCCCAGACAAAATCCTTCATCCGTCCCGACTCGATCGCCTTCAACAACAAAATCAAAAACAGCAACACCATCATCGCAAACGGCGTCTCCGTCAACAGCACAGAGCTCGACAGCACCAGCGGCGGAAACACCGCCACCAAACCGGCCGCCGCCACGCCCATCCAGACGCGCCCCATCTGCGACGCCAGTTTCACCACCAGCAGCATCACCAGCGACCCGATCAGCACCGCGCCAAGGCGCGCCACCGTCAGGCCGACATCCCCCGACCCAAACAGAGCAAACACCCCGCTCAGATACAGCACAAACATCGGCGGAATAAACACCGTCGGCTTTTCATGATGGCCCCCAAACGTAAACATCCCCGACTCCAAGAGTCGCTGCGCACTTTCCACATACATCTTGTCATCATACACGGTCATCAACTCATCCTGCTGCGCCAACACCATCCACACGCGCAACGCCACGCCAAGGGCAAACACCGCCCAAAACACCCCGGCCTGCCGCCTGTTCATCCCAAACAACAAAAACAAACACCTCCACTCGCTTAAAAACCCCCTCACAACCTGGAGGGGGTCACACACCAATATCAAATCGCCACTACGCCTTCGAAATCTTCGTCAAACCGCCCATATACGGCACCAGCGCATCCGGGATCACAACCGACCCGTCCGCCTGCTGATAATTTTCCAAAATCGCGGCCACCGTGCGGCCCACAGCCAGCCCGGAACCGTTGATCGTATGAACAAACTCCGGCTTCGCACCCTGTTCCGGACGGAATCTCACATTGGCGCGACGCGCCTGGAAGTCCTCAAAGTTCGTGCAAGACGAGATCTCCCGGTACTGATCAGCAGCCGGCATCCACACCTCAAGGTCGGTCTTCTTCGCCGCCCCGAAGCCCAGATCGCCCATGCACATATCCAGCGCGCGATAAGGCAGGCCCAAGCGCTGCAAAATCGTCTCCGCATTGCCCACCAGTTTCTCCCACTCCGCATACGACTGATCCGGATGCGCAAACTTCACCATCTCCACCTTATTAAACTGGTGTTGACGGATCAGACCGCGCGTATCGCGGCCCGACGACCCGGCTTCCGAGCGGAAGCACGGCGTGTACGCCACAAAGTACACCGGCAGTTGCTCGGCCGACAAAATCTCATCCCGGTAATAGTTCGTCACCGGCACCTCGGCCGTCGGAGCCAAGAAATAATCCGAATCGGCCACCTTAAACGCATCTTCCTCAAACTTCGGCAGATTGCCGGTGCCCGTCATCGACGCCCGGTTGACAATAAACGGCGGCAACACTTCCGTATACCCGTGCTCCCCGGTATGCACATCCAGCATAAAGTTGATCAGCGCACGTTCCAAGCGCGCCCCGGCACCCTTATAGAACGAAAAACGCGCCCCGGTGATCTTCGCCGCCGCCTCAAAATCAATAATCCCCAGATCGGTCGCCAGATCCCAATGAGCCTTCGGCTCAAAGTCAAACGAACGGAGCTCCCCGACCTTTTTGATCTCGACATTATCATCCTCGGTCAGACCGGACGGCACACTCTCATGCGGCATATTCGGCAGACAAAGCAGCAGATAATTCGTTCGTTCCTCCACCGTGCGCACTTCATCATCCAGGTCCTTAATCCGGTCGCCGACCGTACGCATTTCCAAAATGATCTCATCCGCATTCTCGCCGGCCTTCTTCAGTTTCGCCACTTCCTGCGAAACCGCGTTGCGGCGGGCCTTCAGCTGCTCGACCTCGACCAACAGCTCGCGGCGACGCTTGTCCAATTCCAAAAACTCATCCAACGCAGCCGTCGATTCACCGCGCCCTTCCAATGCCGCACGAACGCGTTCGGGTTCACTGCGCAACAACTTCGGATCCAACATCCCGACAACACTCCTTCATCTATGTACAAAACTCAACTCTCACCCTACAAAAAAACCCCCGTCTCCATGACGAGAGCGTACAAACGTTATTTTAACACAAAATCCCACCCCCATACAAACGCTTGCCCGCCCCCCCATGCCCTTCCCACCACGTCGAGTGCCCATCAACGACAGGGGGCGCGGGGAATAGGTGAAGAGGTAACCTTCAAAGGCCCCTCCCCACCCTCAAAAAACTCCAATCAAAGGGAGGGGCCTTTGACGGGAACCTGTAACCTATCCCCGCGCCCCCCCTGCACCTAACCCAGCCAGCCAGTCACCTACTTTACCCCCTCAACGCCCTCCTCACCACCACATACATCGCATGCGACCACAACAAAGGTCTTGCACACTCCCCCCACCTTCCCACCCACTCCCCATACGCATCCGGCACCATCAACCCTTCCGCCACCTGCTCCGGCAGATACCCCTCCTCATCGGCCTGTCGCTCCACCCACTCCACCAACTCCCGCGCCCGCTCCTCATTCCCCACTGCCGCATAATACCACCCGAGCCACGCCGTCAGCAGCACCCAAGCCCCGCCCCCATAAAACGAATCCCCTCTATACCGATGCACCCCGCCCCCGCCAACCGTCACCAATTCCCGCTCAATCTCCCGAACCGTCGCTACAACCCTTTCATCCTCCCCATCAAACATCCCAAACGGCACCGTCACCCACAACAGATTCGCATCCACCCGCTCATCCCCCACCGACTTACAAAACCTTCCCTCCACCACACACTCCCTCTCCACAAACCCCTTAATCTCCGCAAGCACCTCCTGCACCCCATCCACGACAACATACCTCGAAATCCCCCTCAGCCCCCCATAAACCGCCGCCAACGTCGACGTATGCACCCGATCCCCAAACTCCTCCCAACAATCAAAGCACCGCTCCCCCCAAAACTCCACCAGATACCGAATGACCCCCTCAACACTCCCCCTTACTTCCTCCAAAAACACCACATCCCCGCTCAACCGCAAGTGCTCCGCCACCCCCCACAAATAAGCCCCGTACCCATCGAGCTGATGATTCCCCCACTCCTCCGTCCCTTCATCCCCCTCCACCGTATACCGCGTATGCAAAAACATCCCCGCCTCCAGCGCCTTCCCTTCCCTTCGCCTGACAACCAAATCCTCTACTTTAAACAAATAGTGCCGTACCACCCCGTGCACCCACCGATAAAAATTAGCAGCCGCCACATGCTCCCCCGCCACATCAAGCGCATACGCCGTAAACGTCCCGTCCCGCAGCCACGAATACCGATACGTCACAAAAGCAGGCGAAGCGGGAAACGCCCCGTTTCGCTCTTGCCCTTCCTTCATCACCTGCACGCTCTTCTCCCACAAATTCACCATCCCAAACCACCTCCGCCGAATGTGTATGTTCCCTGAGAATATGAAAAAGGGAGCGTCGACATGACGCTCCCTTTTCCCAAACAAAACCCTATTTCACAGCCGCCTTCTTCGCTTCCTCCACCATACTCAGGAAGTACTTGTGCAATCTCACATCATCCGTCAGCTCCGGATGGAAAGACGCCCCCAGCAGGTGCCCTTGTCGCGCTGCCACCACACGGTCATTCACCGTGGACAGCACCTCAACGCCTGCACCGACCTCCATGATATGCGGCGCGCGAATAAACACAGCCGGATACTTTTCCGAACCTTCCAGCCCGACGACATCCAGATCCGCCTCAAACGAATCCACCTGCCGCCCGAACGAATTCCGATCCACGAGCGCATCGAGCGCACCGATATGCACCCAATCCTGCCCCTGAACCCGATTCGCCAGCAAGATCAGACCCGCACAAGTCCCAAACATCGGCACCCCGCGCTTCGCCATCTCCCGCACCGGCTCCATCAGTTCGTACTTGTTCATCAGCTTCCCGATCGTCGTGCTCTCTCCGCCCGGCAGGACCAGTCCGTCGAGCCCGTCCAGATCTTTCGGCCATTTCACCGGGACCACTTCTTCAGCCCCGGCTTGCTTCAGGCTCTTGACGTGCTCGATCACCGCGCCTTGCAGCGCCAAAACGCCAATTTTCATCGCCGATGCCTTCTTTCTTACCAGCCGCGTTCGGACATGCGCTCGGACTCTTTCAGAGTCGCCAGTTCGATGCCCTTCATCGCGCCGCCGAGGTTTTTCGACAGCTCTGCGATCAGCTTGTAATCGGTGTAATGCGTCGTCGCTTCGACGATGGCACGTGCAAACTTCGCCGGGTTTTCCGACTTGAAGATACCGGAGCCGACAAACACGCCGTCAGCGCCCAAGTGCATCATCAGCGCTGCGTCAGCCGGAGAAGCCACGCCGCCCGCTGCAAAGTTGACCACCGGCAGTTTGCCCAGCGTGCGCACTTCGCGCAGCAGTTCGATCGGAGCGCCGATGTTTTTCGCTTCCATCACCAGCTCGTCTTCTGCCATCGAAGACAGCTTGCGGATCTGCGCTTGCACGGTGCGCATATGCTTAACCGCTTCGACGATGTTGCCCGTGCCCGGCTCGCCTTTCGTGCGCAGCATCGACGCGCCTTCCGAGATGCGACGCAGCGCTTCACCCAGATCACGGCAACCGCAGACAAACGGAACGGTGAAATCGTTTTTGTTGATGTGATACTTATCGTCCGCCGGCGTCAGAACTTCCGACTCGTCGATATAGTCCACGCCCATCGCTTCCAGCACTTTCGCTTCTACAAAATGCCCGATGCGAGCTTTTGCCATGACCGGGATGGAGACGGCCTTCATGACCTCTTCCATGATCGTCGGGTCGGCCATGCGAGCCACGCCGCCTGCCGCACGGATGTCAGCCGGCACGCGCTCCAGCGCCATGACTGCAACTGCGCCCGCCTCTTCTGCGATCTTCGCTTGTTCCGCGTTGATGACGTCCATGATGACGCCACCCTTTTGCATTTCTGCCATACCGCGTTTTACGCGTTCAGTACCCGTTTGCACCATTGTATGTAACCCTCCTGAGATCGGTAGTGGACAAGCATCTCTTCTAATGAACCATTTTACCTTAACACAGCCACAAGTGACAACCAAACGCCCTTGATAACCTGAAAATCATATAAGAAAACCAGGGTATTTAACCCTGGTTCCCTTGGTTATCTTTCTCCGGCGCCATCCGACGCAAAAACGCGCGGAACATAAAGAAGCCACCCGGAATCAAAATGATGAACAAAATCAACGGTGTGATCAAATACCACATCGGAAAGGTCATTTGCGGCTCCATGCGTCATCCCTCACTTGCCCTAGGCTTATTTTACTCAAACAGACCGGAGATCGAAGAGCCGATCGCCCCAAACATGCCGGAGAAGAAATTGCCGATGCCGCGCATGCCAAGGCGCAACCACGAACCTTTCTCCACGTCCTGCTTGGCGACCAGATCGACTTTGCTCACGACCTTGCCGTCCTGCACGATCTGCAGTTCGCCAAGCTTCGCGTCCTTCGCCACCGGAGCTTCCACATTGTCAAAGACGACCTTCTTCTCCACCGCGCCGCCGTTTTTCGGCACCGCGACCATCAGATCGCCGGCTGCGACCGCTTCGGTCTCTTTTTCCTTGCCCTTGCTGATCGGGGCGAGTTCCGACACCGCTTCGCCTTGCTTGATCACCGACTCTTGCTTGAAGTTTGCGTAGCCGTAGTCGAGGATCTTCTTCGTGTCTTCCACGCGCTTGGCATCGCTGCTTGCGAACAGTTGGATCGAGATCAGGCGCATGCCGTCACGCTCCGCCGTGCCTGCCAGACAATAGCCAGCTTGGTCGGTAAAGCCGGTTTTCAAACCGTCGAGGCCCTCAAACTGGCCGAGCACATGGTTGGTGTTCTCCAGTTTAAACGCGCCGTTGCGAATCATCTTCGTCTGCACCTTGGTCACGTCCAGCACCTGCGGGTACTTCGTGATCAACTCGCGCGCCATGATCGCGATGTCGTAGGCCGACGTATAGTGCTCCGGATGATGCAGACCGTTGGTATCGGCAAAATGCGTGTCGTTCATGCCGAGTTCCTTCGCCTTTTCATTCATCCGCGCCACAAAGCCTTCTTCACTGCCGCCGATATACTCCGCCACCGCCACGCAGGCATCGTTTGCCGACTGGATCGTGATAAACTCCATCATCTCCGCCAGCGTAAACTTTTCCTTCGGGTCGAGCCACACGCTGGAACCTTCCGTACCGTACGCCGTCTTCGAGACCGGCACGATGTCGGTCAGTTGTTTCTCGCCTTTTTCCACCGCTTCATACGCGAGCATCATCGTCATGATCTTGGTGACAGACGCCGGATAGCGCTTGGCATGCTCGTCTTTTGCCCAGAGGATCTGGCCGCTCTTGGCATCCATCAGCAGGCCGGACTTCGATTCGACTTCCAGTGCCGGCAGTTTCGCCGCTTCTTCCGCGTGTGCGATCTGCGTCCCGAAGTACGGAGTGGTGCCCGGGATCTGCAACGTCTGCGGCAGTTGCACAGACAAAAGCATCGTGGCGATCAACGCGCCCGACACGTATTTTTTCAACATCTGGCGTTTCATCATTTGTCCTCCGTCACAATGTTTTTGTATCGTTTCATTCCCCAATTTTGTCCCCAAAAATACATTCTCGATTATACCATAGACGGAGGTCCCTTTCACGAAAAAAAGAGGGTGTCTTGACGTTTGTCAAGACACCCTCACATTTTCGTTTAGACGCTGTAGTTCGGCGCCTCTTTTGTGATCTGCACATCATGCGGATGGCTCTCTTTGAGACCCGCGCCGGTGATGCGGATAAACTGCGTGTCAGACTGGAGCTGCTCGATGTTCTCGACGCCGCAGTACCCCATGCCGGAGCGGATGCCGCCGACGAGCTGGTAGATGATATCGGCCAGTGCTCCACGGTAAGGAACGCGGCCCTCGATGCCTTCCGGTACGAGTTTCTTGGCATCTTCTTGGAAATAGCGGTCGCCCGAGCCCTGTTTCATGGCACCCATCGAGCCCATGCCCCGGTAGACCTTGAAATAACGGCCTTGGTGGATCTCCATCTCACCTGGCGACTCCTCGGTGCCTGCGAGCAACGAACCGACCATGACCACGCTCGCCCCGGCAGCCAGCGCCTTGACGATGTCGCCCGAGTATTTGATGCCGCCGTCTGCGATGATCGGCACCCCGTACTCGCGCGCCACAGTCGCGCAGTCATACACGGCGGTGATCTGCGGCACGCCGATGCCTGCGACGACGCGGGTGGTGCAGATCGAGCCCGGACCGATGCCGACTTTGACAGCCGATGCCCCCGCCTCGATCAGATCGCGGGTCGCCTCTCCTGTCGCGACGTTGCCGGCGATAATCTGCAGTTCCGGGTAGCGGGCGCGGATCTCGCGAACGGTGTTGATGACGCCGACCGAATGACCGTGCGCCGTATCGACGACGACCACGTCCACGCCTGCTTTGACGAGCGCCTCCACACGGTCAAACGTGTCTTTCGTCACGCCGACCGCGCCGCCGACGACCAGACGGCCTTTGGCGTCCTTCGCCGCGTGCGGGAACATTTTTGCTTTTTCAATGTCTTTGATCGTGATGAGGCCTTTGAGTTGGTAATTTTCGTCGACGAGAGGCAGTTTCTCCACCTTGTGCTGTTGCAGGATCTCTTTTGCCTGTTCCAAAGTGGTGCCGACAGGAGCCGTGATCAGATTTTCAGAAGTCATGACTTCGCTGATCTTGCGGTCGTAATTTTGTTCAAAGCGCAGGTCGCGGTTGGTGATGATACCCACGAGGCGATGAGAGGAGTTGACGATCGGTACGCCGGAGATGCGGTATTTCGCCATCAGTTCTTCCGCGTGGTAGACGTGATGATCGGGCGTGAGGAAAATCGGGTCGGTGATGACGCCGGACTCGGAGCGCTTGACGCGATCCACTTCGTCCGCCTGTTGCTCGATGGTCATGTTCTTGTGGATGATGCCCATGCCGCCTTCACGCGCCATTGCGATGGCCATCTTCGACTCGGTGACCGTGTCCATGCCGGCTGCGACGATCGGGGTATTCAGTCGGATCTTGGCTGTGATCTGGCTGCCGACGCTGACATCGCGAGGCAGAACAGACGATTTTCTCGGAACCAACAAGACGTCGTCAAACGTGAGGCCTTCTTTGTTGAATTTATTCTCCCACATTTCCTTTTCGCCCTCCAGTGTTTGTATAGATTGTCCCTTGACCGTGGATATTATGGACTAGTTTAGCAATCCCGTTTTTACGCGTCAAGCACGCTTTTCAGGGAGGAAGGAGGTTGCAGGACCCGATGCAGACGCAGGTCCGCATTCCAACGGAAAAACCGTACCGTAAATTGTGGGATACATTCGTGTACTTCGAGAACGAACAGACGGCCAGCGAGTTTTTGCGCGGCCGATACGCGGATCAAGGAATGGACCCGGTGCAACGGCACGTCTACCAAGCAACGCCCAAGTTTATCTTCAGTTTCAAGCAGGCACGCGAGTACTATCGCGCAGCTGAGCACTGCGATATTTTGACCAAACCGCTCTTGCTCTATTACGGAATGATGGCACTGAGCAAGGCGTTGATCACGTCGTATGATCCGGAGTACCCGTCGACGACTTCCGTGTTGAAGCACGGGCTGTCGACGCGCAAATTGAAGCGGGACGATTACTCGTTCGCTGAAGATGAGGTGCGGGTGCAGAAAGACGGCATTTTCCACGTGTTGCATCGCATCCTCGGCGGGCCGCCTTTCGAGGCGCAGCACCGCTTCCAGATGAAGCAGTTGCTGGCAGTGATTCCAGAGCTGATCCCGACGTATGAGCGGCTGTACGGGACGCCCCAGGTGACGCGGCTGGATGTGCAAGACCGGACATGGCACGTTCCTCGGCAGTTTGTGGCCGGCTCGGAGAAGACCAAGGAGGAACTTCTGGATCTGCTCAATCACCACGGGTCGGAGTCGCTGCGGTTTTCGTTTCCGGAGGGGATGGATGATGCAGGGGTGTTGCGCATCGCGTTTGAGGGGGAAGAGGATGAGGATCGGCATCATCCGTTGCTCCTGCATGATTTTTCAGGCCAACCGCATCTGCGTTTTCCCCATGAAGGTAATCTGGTGTTGCCGGAGATCTCGGTGCATTACATGATCATGTTTGTTCTGGGGATGCTGTGTCGGTATGAGACGGAGCGGTGGGGGGAGATGATCCTGACTTTTTCGTCGCACGATACGTTTTTGATCAATGAGTTTTTGAATGTGTCGATGCGGAAATTCCCCAATTTAATCCTCGATCAACTCTGTCAGGAACGAAACATTTTTTACACGCCGTAAGCGCATACTGAGTGCCAAGAACCATGCGTGAGAGGTGGGGGTCGACATGTTTCACATGTTGAGAAGAACGTTGCCGCTGCTGCGTGTTGTGCCGGTGTTTTCGTGGAGTTTGAGCGCGCTGGCGATCTCGGTCGGATTTGCTGTGCACGATCTACGTTCCGCTTCGGCGGTGGATTGGATGATGTTCGGGGTGCTGTTGCTCTCCGTGCTGTTGTTGCAAGGCGTGATCCAGTCGGTACAAGAGCATAAAGCGAGCGGCAAATCGGGATCGAAAGCCGAGACGGCTCGTGTGAAAAAGACGCTGAGTGATCGCGGATTGTTTGTGTTCGGGTTGCTGGGGTTGATCGGGGCGGTGTCGTTCGGGATCTATGCGGCCAAGACGGCCAGCGGGTCGTTTACACTGTTCCTCTTGGTAGGGGTGTGGACGGCGCTGTCGTATGCGTGCCATCCGTTTCGATACCTGTCCATGCTCGGGGAGTGGTATCTCGCGTTTCCGGCGATTACCGCTTGTACGCTTGGGACCTATTATATTCTGACCGATGCGTGGGAGCCGGTGATCGGCTGGGCGGCGGTTCTGCATTCGCTGCTCTGTGTGGCTTGGCTGATGCAGTACCACCTTGGAGATCTGACGACAGCGCGAAAAGCGGAGAAGCAGCGGACGACGGTCGCGTGGGCGGCTCGCAAGTTCGGTTTTGAAGCGGCTCGTCATGTGCCGGCTGCTTATTTTTTGCTCACGGTGTTGCTGGGGACGATGGCGACGCTGCGGGTGACGCATATCTTTTTGCTTACAGTTGTCTGCGCGTTGCTGGGGGCTTTTAATTCGTGGAATACAAATCTGCATGATCTGCGCAATGTGGCGGGGAATCAGATGAAGATGATCACGATGACGGTGCTGCATGCGATGGCATTGGCGCTTTGGATGGCGTGGACGTGATCCGATATAAAAAGACAGAGCGGGGCGCCCTGCTCTGTCTTTTTATATGTTGATGATCTCATCACCGCCTTGCAAGAGTTTTTCCTCAAAGCGATGCGCCAGTTGGAGCCCGATGGCTTCCTCTGCATGCAACGTACGCTCGTCTCGCATGAAGGCGATGATGTCTTCTTCGGTTTTCCCCACTTTGTACGCGACTGTCTTGGCCAGTTCCAGCCTTGTGACCAGCACCAGTTTCATCTGTGACTCTATGTACGAGACCATAGGTGATCGCGTAGACAGCATCTAATGAGACGGTTTCTTTCATTTCCTTGATGACTTGCCGGATCTCTCGTTTGGTCGCGACCGCCAAGATGCGGGCACTGTCTGTCCGGCCTTGTTCGAGCGTCTGGTAGCGTTCGATCAGGTCTCGCTCCTTGAAGGACACCGGAGTTTGTCCTTCCGGTCCGATTTGGCGATGCTGACGGCGGTGTTGCCTGGCTTTGCGGTGTAATAGTTATAACGGAATTGAGGGATTTTGACGATCGTGGCGCCGGCGATGAGGTCTTCGGGGAATTCTTCGCCGTATTCGTAGGCCCAGTCGTAGAGGACTTGCACCGGGACTCTGTATCGGCGAGCGATGCGAAAAAGTGTGTCTCCTTTTTGCGCGAGATGTCTGTAGAAGGGGATCGGGAGGATCTCTTCCGTGCCGGGTTGGAGGGGAGTTTCTTGATTGAGGAGTTTGTTGTAGGTGAGGGGGGGCGGGTGCTAATTTTGTTTGAGTGGGTAAAGAAAAAGACCAGATCGGTTGGGATCTGGTCTGGTGGGGTGTTGCGGGAGGATATAAAAAATGCCCCGCGGCGTCCTACTCTCCCAGGACCCTGCGGTCCAAGTACCATCGGCGCTGAAGAGCTTAACTTCCGTGTTCGGGATGGGAACGGGTGTGACCTCTTCGCTATTGCTACGAGACATTTTTTATGGGTGTTGCGCCCCGCGACGACCTACTCTCCCAGGACCCTGCGGTCCAAGTACCATCGGCGCTGGAGAGCTTAACTTCCGTGTTCGGGATGGGAACGGGTGTGACCTCTCCGCCATTGTCACGAGACGTTTTGTGTTAGGGTTTGTATTCCCTGAAAACTGGATGCGAATGTGTCTATGAGTCACTTAGGATAAGCCCTCGACCTATTAGTACTGGTCAGCTGAACGCCTCACGGCGCGTACACCTCCAGCCTATCAACCTTGTCGTCTACAAGGGGTCTTACCACGTTGACCGTGTGGGAAGTCTTATCTTGAGGTGGGCTTCGCGCTTAGATGCTTTCAGCGCTTATCCCTTCCCGA
>NZ_JAPMLT010000013.1 GCF_026410385.1 Tumebacillus lacus | reverse complement strand
TCCGCACCCGCCACGTTGATCACGGTCGTTGCCGCTGCGTGCTCCGTAACCGCCCTTTTGGTCGCGGTCGTTGCCGCCTCGTGCTCCGTAGCCGCCCTTTTGGTCGCGGTCGTTACCGCCTCGTGCTCCGTAACCGCCTTTTTGATCGCGGTCATTACCGCCGCGTGCTCCGTAACCGCCTTTTTGATCGCGGTCATTACCGCCGCGTGCTCCGTAACCGCCCTTTTGGTCGCGGTCGTTGCCGCCTCGTGCTCCGTAACCGCCTTTTTGATCGCGGTCGTTGCCGCCTCGTGCTCCGTAACCGCCCTTTTGGTCTCGGTCGTTGCCGCCGCGACGGTCACGATCACCGCCGCCTTTGCGGTCTCGGTCGTTGCCGCCTCGGCCGCGTCGTTCGCCGTACGGCTTGTCCTTGCTGTAGTTCTCCAGCGGTGCGCGGTGGATCTTCACGCCCTGCACCATGTGCCGCTCGATCTCCATCTCGATCCCTTGCTCGATCATCGCCAGGAACTCCCGGTCCCGCGACGACGCCAGCGTGATCGCGATGCCGCGCTCGCCCGCCCGGCCCGTGCGGCCGATGCGATGGACGTAGCTCTCCAGATCGTGCGGGATGTCGTAGTTGAACACATGCGTCACGCCGCTCACATCCAGCCCCCGTGCCGCCACGTCGGTCGCCACCAACAGCTGAATCTTCGCCTCGCGAAACTTCTTCATCACCTGCTCCCGCTTCGCCTGCGACAGATCCCCATGCAGTTCGTCCGACTCATACCCCGCCTGCTGCAGTGCCTCATTCAACACCTGCGCCCGACGCTTCGTCCGGCAGAAGATGATCGCCAAAAACGGCCGATACTCCTCGATCAAGATCTTCAACGTATCCTGCTTCAAACGGTCTGTCGTCTCAATCACCAATTGACGCACATCTTTCACCGTCAGCCGCTCCGCCTCAATCTTCACATCGACTGGCATCCGCAGATACTTATTGGCCAGTTTGCGAATCTGCTCCGGCATCGTCGCCGAGAACAGCATCGTCTGCCGATCCTCCGCCACCTCGCGCAGGATCGCCTCCACCTCCGGCAAAAAGCCCATGTGCAGCATCTGATCCGCTTCATCGAGCACCAGCATCTTCACATCCCACAGATCGACCGTCCCGCGACGCAGATGATCGAGCAGACGCCCCGGCGTCGCCACGATCAGATGCACGCCGCCCTGCAGCTTGCGCATCTGCCGCTCCACATCCTGACCGCCGTACACCGCCAGCACATTGATGCCCTTAAGCAGCACCAGCAACTTTTTGATCTCCTCCGACACCTGCAACGCCAACTCCCGCGTCGGGCACAAGATCAACCCTTGCACCACCGGTCGCGACGGATCGATCTTTTGCAACATCGGCAACACAAACGCCAGCGTCTTGCCCGTCCCCGTCTGCGCCTGTGCGAGCACATCGTCGCCCGCCAACACCACCGGGATCGCCTGCGATTGCACCGGCGTCGGCTCAAATATCCCGTGTGCCGTCAGCACGCGGGACAACTCCGAGATCACGCCCAACTCTTGAAAACCTGTCATCGATCCAACACCTCATCTTTTCTTTTCCGGCAGACCGCCACGCCGATAAAATACCGCACACCGTCCCGCGGCTTCTCAAACGTCACGCCCCGCTGATAATAGATCTCCACATCATCAAACGCATACCGCGCAAACAACGACTCAAACTCCTCCGCCGTCAACTGATGCACATGAAACGGCTCCGACGTCTGCATCCCGCGCCCCCGTCCAAACGGCGACGACAAAACCAGCGTACCGCCAGGCTTCAACATCCGGTAGAGCTGATCCATAAAGACCAGATCGTCCGCCACATGCTCAATCGTCTCAAAACTCAAGATCGTATCAAACAGCCCCAGCCGCTCCGGCAGCTCAGGATCGAGTGCATCGCCCTGTATGTATTTCACTTTCTGGTGATTGTATTCCACATTCGCATAGGCGATGGTCTCCGGGTCGTTGTCCACTCCGACCAGCTCTGTGACCTCCCGCTTGCGATCCTTGGCGACCATATGACAGCCGTACCCGGACCCGCAGGCGATATCCAGCACCCGTCCCTGTATATAAGGTTCTGCAAAATAATACCGCGCGATGTGTTCCAGCAGCATCCCGTTCGTCGGCTTCATCAACTTCGGGATGATCCGTTCACCCGTCCACTCCACGAGGTCAACCCCTTCGCTCTATTCCTTGCTTCATCCTACACTATTTTGCCCATACATCCAAATACATCCTCCCGCTCCGCTCTCGATTGGGTACAATGGGAACGAGAGGTGAACTCCGATGTATCCAACCCACAGCATCAAAATCCTGCTCGTCGACGACGAGCCCAACATCCTGCAATTCCTTGTCATGGGCCTTGAAAACGAAGGCTTCCAAGTCGAAACCGCACCCGACGGCCTAACCGCCTTAACGATAGCCGAACAGTTCCACCCCCAGATCGTCATCCTTGACGTGATGATGCCCGGCCTGGACGGATTTGAAGTCTGCAAGAGGTTGAAAAATAGGGAGACCCCCACCGCCGTGATCATGCTCACCGCCAAAGAGGAAGTCGAGGACCGCGTCAAAGGCCTCACCCTCGGTGCCGACGACTACATGATCAAACCGTTCTCCTTCGACGAACTGCTCGCCCGCATCCATGCCCGCGTCCGCAACCAGTTCCCGCACCTGCTCAGCGAAGTCGCCGTCGGCCCGTTTCGCATCAACGACCGCCGCAAAGAGATCACCTGCGGCCACGACGTGCTGTCCCTGTCGGCCACCGAGTACGAACTGTTGAAATACCTCGTCCTCAACCACGGCCTCGTGCTCTCCAAAGCCCTGATCTTGGACAAGGTCTGGGGCTACGACTTCGGCGGGCAAGACAACATCGTCGAAGTCTACATCCGCTCGCTCCGGGAAAAGATCGGCGACCGCGAACACCGCGTCATCCGCACCGTGCGCGGCTCCGGCTACCGGGTGGATCTGCCATGAAGATCCCGCAGATCCGGCTGCCCCGCTCCTTGCGCTTTCAGATCTCCGCCCGCTCCCTGCTGATCCTCTCCGTCCTTCTGGCTCTGATCGGCTTTTTGCAATACGTCCTGATGCAGCAGTTTCTCTACAGCAACCGTGCCATGACCTTGCAAAGCCAGATCCGCACCGTCCCCGCCCAAGCGTGGACCTTGCTCGCCGCCGACCCGGTCGCCAACGACCCGCGCAGCCCGCTCAGCTCCATGCGCATGCCGGATACGAGCCTCGCCTTCATCGCCAAGGACGGCACGTTCACCGCCCTGTTCGAAGACGCGCGCTACGGACCCACACCGCAGTTGTCCCGTGTCGACTACGAGCAAGCGATCCGACTCGCCCAGCCGGACCGCATCAAGCCGAGCACCGGCCCGCTCATCGACTACAAGATCATCACCGACTCGGAGGGGCAAGAAACATTGGTCGTGCTTCAGCCGATCGTCTCGTACGGCGGACCGCTCGGCATCGTCCAGATCTCGACCAGCATCGCCCCGATGCAGGACATCCTCCTGCGTCAACTGCTGATCTTCCTCTCGCTGTCGGTCATCGCCTTGCTGATCGGCTTTCTGACCTTCCTGCCCGTTCTGCGCAAGACGCTGGTGCCTCTCTCCCGCGTCGTCGACACCGTCGAGCGGATCAACGCGGGCAACCTCGACGAACGGCTGCCGACCGACCAAGGCCAACTGGAGACCGACCGCCTCTCCGCCGCCTTCAACGCCATGCTGGAGAGACTGGAGACCTCCTTTGAAGCCGAAAAAGAAGCCAAAGAACTGATGCGCCGCTTCATCGCCGATGCGTCCCACGAACTGCGCACGCCGCTCACCTCGATCCACGGCTTTCTCGAAGTCCTGCTCCGAGGTGCGGCCGCTCACCCGGACAAACTGCAAAACGCCCTGCACTCCATGCACGGCGAATCGGCGCGCCTGAACAAACTGGTCAACGACCTGTTCCTGCTCGCCCGCCTCGACCGGGCCCCGGACTTCACGCTGACGTCAGACCGGCTGGACACCCTCCTCGCACAGATGGTGCCGCAGTTGCGCCTCTTGGCAGGCGAACGCCGCGTCGAGTTTGAGATCGCCGCCGGCATCGAGGCCGAACTGGACCGCGACCGGATCAAACAGGTGATCCTCAACCTATTCCAAAACGCCGTCCAACACACCGACGAACAGTCCGGCACGATCCGCGTGTCGCTGAAACAAAACGGACAGAAGATCCGGCTCGCCGTCCAAGACAACGGCTCTGGCATTCCCGCCGAACATCTCGATCATCTCTTCGAACGCTTCTACCGGATCGACACCGCCCGCACCCGCAAAAACGGCGGAGCGGGTCTGGGACTTGCGATCACCCGCTCCATCGTCGAACTCCACGGCGGCACCGTCACCTGCGTCTCCACCCCAGGTGTCGGCACCTCGTTTTCCGTCCAACTGCCTCGACCGAAATAAAAAAGGCCTCCCCGCCGGGGAAGCCTTTTCGTTCTGCCTATAGACCTTACTGCTGCTCGCGGCGCAACCGCGCGTCGAGCACAAACGTGCCGAACGGAATCGACGACGCGATCAACGCAAACAGCACCTTGAGCATCTTCCAGCGATGCACGACCGCCGCATGCAACACCGCCAAAATAAACAGCACAAACAACACGCCGTGAATCATCCCAACCACCTGCACCATCTCCGGCCGGTCAAACATGTACTTGAGCGGCATCGCGATGAACAGCAGCAGCAGGAACGAGATCCCTTCAATAAATCCGATCACACGCAGACGGCCAATCGGAGTCTTCATCATGCGTATCACATCCTAAGCGGAGAGTTTTCAAGCGGATCCTCTTGATTATATCAAAATCGTACCGCTTGTTCGCCCCCGTCCGCAACTGTGATTCTTTCAAATTCATGAAAAAAGGGACGTCCGATGACATCCCTTGCTCAGTCGTTGATCATGTCCTTGAGCTCGGCCAGTTCTTTCGGCGTCAGATTGCGCCAATGGCCCAACTTCAATTTTTCCAAGCGGATGTTCATGATCCGCACGCGCTGCAATTTCTTGACCTTGTAGTCAAGCGCTTCGCACATCCGGCGGATCTGCCGGTTCAACCCTTGCGTCAGGATGATCTTGAACGACGTGTCGCTGATCTTCGAGACTTTGGCCGGCAACGTCTTTTGTCCGAGGATCTCCACGCCCTGCGCCATATTCTTCAAAAACTGCGACGTGACCGACTTGTTCACCGTCACGATGTACTCTTTCTCGTGGTTGTTCTCGGCGCGCAGGATCTTGTTGACGATATCGCCGTCGTTGGTCAGCAGGATCAGACCTTCCGACTCCTTGTCCAAGCGGCCGATCGGGAAGATCCGCTCCGAATGGTTCACAAAGTCGATGATGTTGCCCTGCACGTGCGTCTCCGTCGTCGTCGTGATGCCCGGCGGTTTGTTCAGCGCGATGTAGACGGTCCGCTTGCGGATGCCGCTGGCCTTGCCGATCGGCTTGCCGTCGACTTTGACCGTCTCTTCCGGCTCGACCGTGCTGCCCATCTCCGCGAGCACGCCGTTGATGGTGACGCGTTTTTGTTCGATCAGTTTGTCCGCTTCCCGGCGCGAGCAAAAGCCGGTGGAGGAAATATATTTGTTAATTCTCATGGAAAGACCCCTTCTGCAAAGATCGTGTTCTACACAACAGTGTTTGCAAAGTAACCAATCCACTATACCATTTTCTAGATTAACCAGCCAAGTCTGCCAATTCCCGGCACAGGCGTTCCGCCATCCACAGCCCCTGTAGCATCACCGCGAGTCGCTCGGAGACGGGATCGAGCGGCAGTTTCAGCAACTCCCGATACACGCTGCCAAGCTCCTCCCCGAGCAACACCGCCTGCCGCGCGATCCACGGCCGCCGCTTGATCCGTCCGGCGATCAACTCCCGCAGCACCGCTTCCACGATCTGCAGCCGCGCGAGCAGCCCGTACAGCCTCTCCGCCTCCCGCTCCCACTCGCTGCCGGCAGCCAGCACCTGCAAATACCCGTGCGTCGGCGTGATCTCAGCCCGGATCTCAAACGCCATCATGCGCACCGTCTCGTTTCCCCATCTCTTCCACGTATCCATGCTCAGTCTCCTTCTGATCAAAATAGAAAAAGCCGAGATCCGCAGACAGTCTCCTGTCTGCACATCTCGGCTCACGATCCGGCTCCTGACACTCAGGTCCCGATCATTTCCACCTCATCATGTACTTGGTTGCAAGATCAAAATGATCACGCTCTTGTTCCGTTCAAAATCCCAGTCAACAAACGAATCGACCACCCGCCTGTGCAGAATCAACTCGAACTGCTGGCTGTTTTGCAGGTCCCGCTTTTCCAGATTGGACTTTACCCGGCGCAAGATCTCGCCATGCCCGATGCGGATCAATTCTTCTTCGATCCGCACGAGAATCCCTTTGCGGATCACGATCAGCGTCCGCTCGTTCAACAGAAAGGAATAGGTCAACTCCGGCTGCTTCTCCGTCTCCTTGGAGATCTGATTGATCAGCGCATCCAGTTCGTTTCGACCGGCGTACTGCTCGTCCACCTCGTCCGAAAGCTCAAACGGCCGATCGCAGATCCCAAAGATCACGCCGGAGCATTTCACAAATCCCCAGTCATAGTAGAGCTCCCGGACCCTCTGCCCCGTGGTCTCTTCCAAAAACTCGCGCAGTTCGGGCAGCAGTTTGTCCATCATCTTCATGCGCAGTTCACGCACGACCATCTCCTGGCCCTGCTCCAGCAGCACCCGTTCGATCGGAGACAGGAAATTGCGGATATAAATATTGAAATACGTCGACCCGGCAGAGACAAAGACCGACTCCGGTCCTTTGCCAAAATGGTCGCGCAAGAGCTTCCCCGTATAACTGCTGATCGTCGTCAGCATCTGTTGCTTGCTGTCTTCCATGGCTTCGAGCACTCCTTAAAGAAAGGCTTTATTTCCTCTCCCCTTTGGTGGCAGGGCGCGTCAAAGTTGGAATATGCAGTCACCATTATATCATGACTCATTTCCACATCAAACACATGATCGACCTGTCCGATTCAAAGTTCCAATCGACAAACAGGTCTTCCAACTCACGCCCGACCATCGCCGTAAAATTCGCTTGGTGATGAAAATAGTCTTTCTCCACATCGGCCTTCGTCGCCCGCAACTCCTTGACATACCCTTTGGCGATCATCACCTTCTCCAACAGGATCAAAATCCCGTCACGCTGCACGATCAAGACGCGCGGCGTCAAGGGGACGACCGTGGTCAACCGCGGCGTTTGTTCGATGATGTGGCTGATCCGGTTGACCTCGTCTTCCAGACCGTCAAGTCCCCGCCAGTCACCCGGCGGTTCGGGATGCTCCTGCTCCTCTTTCAAGAGCGCAATGATCACACCCGTGTTGTTTTCATAGCTCCAGTCTTGGTAAAACTCGTCGACGCTCAGGGCGAGTTGCAACTTCAGATAGGTCTTGTACTCGGTGATCAGGCTCTCCATCACCATCGCCCGCGCGTTGGCCACCTTGTCAAGTTGCCCTTGGCGCAACAGCACGCCCTCCATCGCCGAGACGAAACCGCGCACAAACACCACCAGATATCTACCGCCCAGAAACGCTTCGCAATGGTTCAGTTCCTGACCGAATTTCTGTTGCAACAGGTCGTGAACGTACTGACTGATCCAAAGTAACGGCTCTTGCTTGTTCACGATGGAAGCACCTTCCCTTATAGTTCCTCGTGAAGAGTATGCACAAAAAAGAGAAGCCTCATGTTGCGGCTTCTCTTTCCCCGTACTTTTGCAAACTGATTATTTGATCGATGCCCAGCGGAACTCGTACTGCGCGCCGGTCGCCGGGAAGACCAGACCGTCAATCGACGGACGCTTGAGGTAGGAGCGGCCGAGGAAGTACAGCGGCCCGATGGCAGCGTCGTTCATGAGGATCTTCTCTGCGTCGACGAGCATCTGCGTGCGCTTCTGCGGATCGGCTTCCACCTTTGCCCCTTTGACGAGTTTGTCGTATTCCGGGGAGTTGTACGAGATGTAGTTGAACATGCCGTCCGACTCCCACAGATCAAGGAACGTCATCGGGTCGTTGTAGTCCGCGCCCCAACGGGACGGTGCCAGCATCTCGAATTGTCCGTCGTTCTGCTGTTGCACGCGGAGCTTTTTCGGGAGGTTTTGCACATCCGGCTCGATGCCGAGGTATTGCTTGTACTGCGCTTGGATGTACTCCATCGTCTTTTTGCCGACTTCGTCATCGTCGCCGATCATCTTAAACTTCGGCAGCTCTTTCATGCCCAGTTCGTCGAGACCTTTTTGCAGCAGTTCTTTGGCTTTTACCGGATCGAATTTGAGGATCGTGTCGCCGGCCGTCTTGCGGAACTCCGCGTTGTTGCCGTCCAACGTGCCGAACGGGATCTCGCCGGTCGCTGCTTTCGAGCCGTTGCCAAGCACGGTGTCGACGAGGCCTTGACGGTCGATCGCCATCGTCAGCGCGCGACGGATGTTGGCGTTTTTGAATGCCGGAACGGTCTTTTGGTTGAAGCGCAGGCCGTAGGAGAACAAGGTCGGTACGGCGATGTAGTCCGGCTTGTCCTTCCAGGTGACGACTTGGTCGCGGTTGATCTCGACGATGTCCGCGTCTTCGGTCTCATAGAGGTTGAGCGACGAGTTTTGGTCTTTGGAGATCTGGAACGTGATCTTTTCCAGCTTGACGTTCGCCGCGTCCCAGTACTTGTCGTTTTTCACAAATTCCAGCTCTTGCTCATGGTCCCATTTGCTGAGCGTGTACGGGCCGTTTGCGACGACCTTGTCCGCGTCTGCCGCGTATTTGTCGCCGTGCTTCTCGACGACGTCTTTCTTCAGCGGGAAGAAGACCGGGAAGGACAGTTGCGACGTGAAGAAAGCGACCGGCGCTTTCAGCTCGATCTTGAGCGTCTTGTTGTCCAGCGCGGTGACGCCGACGCCGTCTGCGTTCGGTGCCTTTTTCGTGTTGTACTCTTCGGCGCCTTTGACCCAGTTGTTAATCATGAACGCGTATTGGGAGCCGGTTTCCGGAGCGAGCGTGCGCTTCCAGGAGTAGACGAAGTCTTCCGCGGTCACCGGCGAGCCGTCCGACCAGTTGGCGTTGTCGCGCAGCTTGATCGTGTAGACTTTGCCGTCTTCAGAGATCTCCGGGAGAGCAGCTGCCATCGCCGGTTGCGGCTTGTTGTCCTTGTCCAGACGGTAGAGACCTTCCCCGAAGGCGTTGACCATCGTGAAGCTCTCTTCGGAGGTTGCTTTCGACTGGTCGAGCACTTCCGGCTCGGAGCGGAATGCGATTTTTACTTCTTGAGCCGCATCTTTTTTCGGAGAGTCGGCCGTATCTGTATTGCTGGAGCAGCCAACAGCAGCAAACGCCGTGACGACAGCCAACGGAAGAGCGAGTTTCTTTTTCATTTAGAATCACCTCTGAGTAAATTTACTATGTATTTTTGCAAATAGAACTATTGAATAAACAGTAGCAGACATCGAGTTCTTCGACAAGTAGAAAATTTACAAAAAAGGGAAGCCTGCCGACTTAACTCGTTCTTGATGGATTTTCCTGTACTTGTTATTATTAGAAAGTGCTGAGTTTTCAATATATTAATTTAATACGTTCTCTTCTCAACTCGTGAAACAACGAAGGAGGAATTTACCATGTCCATGCGTCGACGCACGCGGCTTTCGTTCTTGGCCGTGCTGATGGCGGGCGCGCTCGCCTTGCCGACCGGCTTCACCCCTGCTGTCTATGCGGAGGAGACTGCCGTCTCGCAGCCGCATCAACCGAACAAGCTCCAAACCGCCTTTGAGTCTGCCGCACAAGAGTTTGGCGTGCCGCTGCCGATCCTGATGTCTGTTGCGTACAACGAATCCCGTTGGGAGCACCATGACGGCGAGCCGAGCACATCCGGCGGGTACGGCGTGATGCATTTGACCCGGTACGCGGGGGAAAGCGCTGCCAAAGGGGAGGACGAGTCGTTCGCCTCGCAGGAGTTTGACCCGGCCCTGCACACGCTCGACACCGCGGCCGCGCTGCTCGGCATCGACCCGGATTTCCTCCTACTCGATCCGGCGCAAAACATTCGCGGCGGCGCGGCTTTGCTGGCCCAGTACGCGCGCGAGACGATCGGCACCTTGCCGACCGACGCGGCTGATTGGTACGGAGCGGTCGCCAAGTACAGCGGCACAGACACGGCGGAGATCGCCACCGAGTTTGCCGACGCGGTCTATGCGACGATCCAACAAGGGATGGAGCGCACCACCAACAGCGGTCAGCATGCGGTTTTGACACCCGCTGCGGTCACGCCCAATACGGCGACCGCCTACCCGCTGCACCTGCGCAACGCTGCGCTCTCCGACGCGGACTGCCCGAACGGCCTCGCCTGCCGCTACATTCCGGCAGCGTACAAGCAGTACTCCGGCAGCGCGACAGACTACGGCAACTACGACCTCGCCAACCGTCCGGAAGACGGCAACGACATTCGCTACATCGTCATCCATGACGTGGAAGGCAGCTACGAATCGGCGATCAAGACCTTCCTGTCCAAATCCTACGTCTCCGCTCACTACACGGTAAACTCCGTCAACGGGCAAGTTACGCAGATGGTGCGCCCGAAGGACGTCGCATGGCATGCAGGCAACTGGTTTGTCAACGCGCACTCCATCGGCATCGAGCACTCGGGCTTTGCGGTGGAAGGGGCGACGTGGTACAGCGAGCAGATGTACAGATCGTCGGCGAAATTGGTGCGCTATCTGGCGGACCGCTACGATGTGCCGCTGGACCGCCTGCACATCATCGGTCATGACGACATTCCGGGGCTGACTCCGTACAACCAGACGCGCATGCACTGGGACCCGGGCGCGTTCTTCGACTGGGCGCACTACTTCTCGCTGCTCGGCGCATCGTTCAACCCGAGCGATGCGACAGCCGATTCGAACGTTGTGACGATCGACCCGAACTTCCATACCAACCTGCCGTACTTGAAATACAACAAGCGCGAGTTGGAGCCGCAACCGGCGAGCTTTGTGTATCTGCACACCGCTCCGAGCTTTGACGCGCCGCTGATCAGCGATCCGGCCCTGCACCCGGACGGCTCGCCGGGCACCCACCAGATCTATGACTGGGGCAACAAAGCGGTGACGGGACAGCGATTCGTCAAAGCGGATCAGCAAGGCGATTGGACGGCGATCTACTACGGCGGCCAAAAAGCATGGCTGCACGACCCGAACGGCAAAAACACCTCGCCTGGCAGCGGCCTGCTGGTAAAGCCGAAAGCGGGGCTCACCTCGATCCCGGTCTACGGGTCGGCCTTCCCGGAAGCGGCCGCCTACACGGCTGCCGGCATCCCGGCGCGGTTGAACACGGCGTTGCAATACCGCATCCCGGCCGAGCAGGCGTATGTGGCGACAGAGGCGGTGACCTCCGACTACTTCTACGCCAAATTGTTCAATGCGCCGTCCACCTACCGTGTGGTGGCAGGGGCGGACGAGTATTATCAAATTCACTTCAACCATCGCTTCGCCTTCGTGAAGAAGACGGATGTTGAGGTTGTCAGTCAGTAATTTTCATGGAGAAAAGGCAAAGTGAGAACTATGCCTTTTCTCCATTTGTGTTATAATAGGGACAATTATTGCGTCATCCCTCTCTTTTCACACAAATACGCGGGTTCCTGATTACACATCAGTGCAACCCTCGATCTTTACCCCCATACAGAGAGGAGCATCACCACCCATGACCGACCAACTCGCCACACACATCCTGGACGCCCTCCATACCCTGCAATCCACCGTCACCGACCTGCAAACCGCCGTTACCGACCTGCAAACCAGCCAACAAGAACTCCGCACCGAACTCAAAGCGGACATCCAAGCCGTCCGTACGGAACTCAAAGCGGACATCGCGACTCTCACGGAAGAAATCCAAGACGTCCGCTCGGAGGTCAAAGCGGTGCGAGCTGACCTCAAGGCAGACATCGCCGGTCTTGCGTTCGAAATTCAGAACGTTCGTGAAGATGTGCGGATCATTCGGGAGCAGACAGCCCTCAACACCGAACTGGTGACAGTGGTTTGGGGCCGCCCTCAGTAGTTGAATCAAAGGGTCAACATCCGGCGGGTGTTGACTCTTCTTTCTTTTTCACACCTATTTTTATATATAACATACATTTTTGTATACAAAGTAACACACACCGCTTATACTGGAATCAAATCCCATCCTTTTTACGGAGGCGATCCTGATGACGATCAACGAAACGTATCTGGAGCTTGGACTCCATGCCTTAGGCCGTTCAGATGAAATCAACCCTGGCTGGTTTGGCGGTCACTTCGGTGCCGCTCTCTTGGCCGCCTATTACATGAACCAAGAATACGATCTGCCCGACCACGTCCGCAGCGGTCTCAAACGGATGGCCGATCAATTCATCGCCCGCTCTCCCCGGCTCTTCGTCCCCTACGAAAACGAAACTCCCGACCCGGCCCTGCTGAACCGCATAATCGAAGGCCTTCGTGCCAACGCCGCCCGCCTCAGCAACTCCGGTCACGGTCTCGCCTATGGCTTTCTTGCTCTGAAGGCGTTCACAGACCGCCCGGACCTGCTCCTCCCGAGCATCGTCACCGGCTTCTTCAATACCCTGCTCGACTCCTCACAAGGAAGCGGCAACCGCTACTTCGGCCTCGACGACTATTCCGCCTATACCCTCAAACAAGTCACCGACATCCCCGAGTACCGCTCCTTGGACGATCTGGGCGCACGCGCGCTGACCGAATGCTTACGAATCATCCCGTCTGCGACCATCGACGGCAAACGCTACCACTTCACCGGCGAGGTGGAACACGGTCTCACCCACGCGCAGGCCCTGTACGAATTTGCCCGCCTCGGCTACCCCGAACTGACCGAGAGCGGCATGAACAACCATCGCATCCAAATGCAGCTCAACCGCCGCATCCCGGAGGAGTACCTTCACACAGAGATCACAGACCCGCCGTTTGAGACGCTGTTTGCCCCGGACTATTGGTCGCAGGTCTACAACGACCCGCACGCGCTGAAAGTCCCGTACGCCGCCCTCTACCTGATCCGCAAACTGCCTGTGGACCAGCAACCGGCCGCCGAACGCAACGTCTGCAAGATCCTCTGCCAAATGAACTAGCGAGCAAAATGCAAAAAAGGCCAACTGTCTCCAGTTGGCCTTTCTTCTTTCCACGTTATGCTTCCACCGTCTTGGCAGCAGGTTTCGCTTCTTCCTTGCGTTTCGGTTCGCCCATGAACGGCCACCAGTTGGCCTTGTCAAACGTCCGCACCATGACGGGGATGAACAAGGGCAGCATCAGCAGCGCGTAGAGGAAGAGACCGCAGAGCAAGATCGTCGCGATCTGCAACAGCGACATCACGCCGGACGGCAGCATCGCGGCGAACGTGCCGCCAAGGATGACCGCAGCCGAGATGATCACGCTGCCCATGTTTTTCATCGCCAGCAGGATGCCTTCACGCGGCGGCAGATGGCGATATTCCTTGAAGCGGTCCATCAGGAAGATCGAGTAGTCGACCCCGAGCGCCATCAGCATGACAAACCCGAAGAACGGAACAGCCCACGAGATACCCGTATAGCCGAGGATGCGGACGAAGATCACTTCCGCGATCGCCAGCGACGAGTAGTAGGTGATCAGCAGCGACAGGATGATGTAGATCGGCATCACGATCGAGCGGAACATCAGGACTAAGATCAGCCCGATGCCGATCAGCATCAGCATCACCGTGCGGGAGTAGTCTTCCGCCGAGATGTTGCGCAGATCGTTGTTGATCGACGAGACGCCTTCCACCGCAAAGGCCGCACCTGCGTAGTCAGTATCTTTCAGCGCGCGTTCGACGGCGGCAGTCAGATCGTCCATGCGTTCGAGCGTGTCGATCTCATACGGGTTGCCCGCAAAGACCACGTCAAACGAAGCGATCTTGCGGTCCTCCGACATGTACGCGTCGAGCGCCTTTTGGAAGTCTTCGTTGTCCAGCGCCTCTTGCGGCAGATACCAGCCGGTGAGCTGCTTATCCGGTCCGGCCGACAGATCGGACAGATAGCCGTTTGCCTCTTCCAGACCGTCGGTCACTTGCGCCAGACCGTCGGCACTCTGGGTCAGACCGTCGGTCAACTGACCCAGTTGCCCGTTCATGTCCGCATACCCTTTTTGCAGTTCCTTCTGCCCGTTGGCGATCTGGTCAAAGCCCCCCGTGACAGCCGGAACTTTCGAGACGATTTGGCTTTGACCGCCCGCCAGCTGGTCGAGACCCGCTTGCAGACCGACAAGGGCACTGGACAGTTCCCCAAGACCTGCCGACAGCGCTTTTTGCCCTTCGATGGCTTGCGCGTAGCCGTCATTGACTTGCTTAAACCCATCGAGAGCACCGCCCAATTGCTGATTCAACTGCGCGAGCCCGTCGCCGAGCCCTTTCGCACCCGATTCCAGACCGGTGACCGAACTGCGAAGATTTTTAAAATCTTGGTCGTTGATCAGCTCCGGGTATTTCTGTGCCAGCCCGTCGAGCCCTTGACCCACACCGGCGATCCCGGCGGTCAGGCCGCTGACGTTTTGCTGGATCGACGCATAGCCTTTCGCCATCTCTCCAAAACCGCCATGCATCGCCTGGTAGTTGGCGAGCAACGCATCCGAACCGGCTTTCAACCGGTCGGCGCTCTCTTTCGCTTGCTTCAGGCCGGCCGAGATCTGTTCTGCGCCCATCGAACCGTCGACGAGCCCTTTTTCGATCTGCTTCAGCCCGTCGCCGAGCTGCACCACACCGTTTTTCAGTTCGTTGGTGCCGGCCACCAGTTGGCCTGCGCCTTGCACCGCTTCGTTCAGTTTGGGCTGGTTGTCTTTCAGCGCGGTGCTCGCATCGGTCAGACCTTGATTGATCTGTCCCAGCGCGTCGCCGCCCTGATCGAGTCCGTCGCCCAGTTGCTTCACTTGCTCGGCGACTTGCAGATCTTCCAGCGGGTCGCCGCTCGGACGGGTCGCGCTGCGCACCGTCTTCACGCCGTCGACCTCATCCAGTTCGCGCGTCACGCGCTCCACAGCCGCCATGCCCTCCGGCGTGTCGAGCGGCTGATCGACTTTGACCACGATCTTCGACGGCATCGAGTCGCCAGGGCCAAACGACTCGGTGATCACGTTGAACGCTTTGACCGAGTTGTATTTGTCGCCGATCTCTTCCAGCGAGTTGTACGACGTCGCCCCTTGATACGCGGCGAGGAACGGCACCAAGACCACCGCAAGGATCACCAGCGCCCACACCGGACGCTTCAGCGAAAAGTTCCCGACCGCGCCCCACAGGCGGCTCGGCTTGTGCTCCAGCGTGCCTTTCGAAGGCCAAAAGATCGCTTTGCCCATCGTCGCCATAAAGAACGGCACCAACGTCACCAGCGCGATCAACAGCACCGCCACGCCCACGCCGACCGCTACAGCCGAGCGGTACAGCGAGAACGTCGACAGCCCGATCGACGCAAATCCGACCAGCACCGCCAGGCCGGAGAAGAACACCGTCTTGCCCGCCGTGCGGTACGTGTTCAAGATCGCCGCCGTCCGGTCCTCGCTCTGTGCCAACTCCTCTTTAAAGCGGGAGATCAGCAGAATGCAATAGTCGGTCCCGATCCCGAACATGATGGCGACCATAAAGATCTGCGTAAAGTTCGACAGCGGGAAGTTGACCCACTCGACCAAAAATCCGACCACCGACTGTGCCACCAGATACGAGAGGCCGACCGTCAGCAGCGGAATAAACGGCGCCACCGCCGAACGGAACACGATAAACAGGATCGCGAGGATGAAGATCACGGTGATGTACTCCGTCTTCTTCAGCCCTTCCTGCGAGCTCTGAATCACGTCTTCCCCGATCAGCCAGTCGCCGGTGTAGTAGTGCTCCACCGACACGCCTTCCAGCGCCTCATACAGCGCATCGCGCGCTTCTGCCGGGGTGCGGCCCTCCATCGAAGCCGAGACCAGCACCAGCACCGTCTTGCCGTCTTTGGCCACCATCTGCTCTTCCAGATCTTTGGTGTCCAAATGGGTGATCACCTCGGTGATCCCGTATTTCGCTTCCCCGTCTTTCAGTTGACCCACGCCGCGTTTGATCTCCTCGAGATCGCTCGCGTTGATGCCTTTCTCATTATGAAAGACGAGCACGGCCGACTGCTCATTGGACGAACCGCTCGCGTCGCCTTTCATCTCCTTGACCATCTTCGCAGCCGTCGACGAGGAATACCCGTCCGGCACGGAGATCTGCCCTTTGTCGCGCACCAGCTCTTCCATGTTCGGTGCGGCGAGGAACAGTCCCACCGCTGCGCAAAGCCACAGGATCAGGATCAGCCAGCGCATTTTGATCACTGTCTTCATGACTTGGATCTCCCCCCTTCTGCCTCAACCAAGATCTGCGCCAGTTTTTCATACGTGCCGATAAACGTGCGCACCTCTTGATCTTCAAAATGTTTCATAAAAGCGGTCAGCATCCCCTCGATCTTGTCATTGACCTCCAAGACGAGTTGCTCGCCGCTCTTTGTCAACGCCAGATACGTCACGCGGCGGTCCTGTTCATCGGCCAGACGCTTGATAAATTCTTTATCCGCGAGCCGCTTCACAATCGCAGTGATCGAACTTTTCCCCACGCAAAAAAAATCGGCCAGTTCCGACGGCGTGCACACTCCGCGGTCCCGAACATACCGGAGGATGCCCAGTTGATCCAGCGTGATGCTCTCCGGCAACTGATCGCGGATTTTGGCGTTCATGATGCGATTGACAGTAAAAGTAGCCGATTCATAGCGATCAATCAGCTCTTTGAGCATAGATGTATGCATACATACCCTCCTCTCCGGGCGGTAGTTGTACAATCAAACAGTTCGACCGTGAAATAGTTCGACAGTCGTACTATAACAACGATTTGAAATCCCGTCAATCCCGAAATCACGAAAAAACCCGTCCGCCACTCTTTCTGGCGAAACGGGTCTCTCGTTTATAAAGACGTGCGCAAACTCCACAGTTCCGGGAAGAAGCGGCCTTCGAGTGCTTTCTTCAAATATTCCACCCCGGAGGAGCCGCCGGTGCCCATCTTGTGCCCGATGATGCGCTCGACGGTGATCATGTGGTTGTACCGCCACTGTTGCTGGCGCGAGTCGATGTCGACCAATTTCTCCGCCAGTTCGTACAGATCCCAATACTTCTCCACGTCGCGATACACGGTCAGCCACGCCTCGCGCACGCTGTTGTTCTCGACATACTCCAGCGACCAGTCGCGCTCCAGCGCCGCCTGGTCCACCGTCAACCCGCGAAGCGACAGTGCCATGATCGACGCGTCATAAAGAGACGGCTCATGCAGCGTCTCTTCCAGTCGCTGATACAGCTCCGGTTGATGCTGGTACACGGTGAGCACCCGCGCATTTTTGTGCCCGAGCGTAAACTCGATCAGGCGGTTCTGGTACGACTGAAAGCCGGACGAACGCCCGAGCTTCTCCCGAAACTCCATATACTCGGACGGCGTCAGCGTCGACAGCACATCCCACGACTGGATCAACTGGTGCTGGATGCGCGACACGCGGGACAGCATCTTAAACGCCGGCTCCAGATTGTTCTGCAGGATGCACTGCTTGGCCACGCCCATCTCATGCAGGATCTGCTTCATCCACAGTTCGCTGGTCTGGTGGATGATGATGAACAGCATCTCGTCGTGATGATCGGACAGCCGCTGCTGCGCCGACAGCACCTTGTCCAATTGCAGGTAGTCGCCGTACGTCATGTCGTTTGCAAAGTCTCTATGTATGCCTTTTTCGTGCGCATGCTTGTTTTGATCGCTCATCTTGGAAATCACTCTCCTCTTATATAAAAGATAGTCGTTGTCGCTCCCTTCTAGCAAGGGTTCGCTGTACTGTATTCCCACGTTATCCCACTAAAAAAGGAGCCTCGACCCTGCCGAGGCTCCCCTATCTTTCCCTTTAAAATTCTTCGCCACGCACCTTGGCAAAGACGAACGTGTCCCGCAGATCTCCGTTCGGGTCGACATCGTCTTTGCGCAGCACGCCTTCCAGCTTGAACCCAAGGCGCTTGGGCACCGCCGCACTCTTCACGTTCAACGCGTCGCAGCGGATCTCCACCCGGTTGGCTTGCAACTCCTCGATGCAGTACTGCGTGATTCGCTCCACCGCTTCGGTGATGTAGCCTTTGCCGCTGTGAGCGGTGACCGCCCAGTAGCCGATCTCGAATTTGCGCACCTTCCAGTTGATCCGGTGCAGACCGCTGGAGCCGACCAGTTCCCCGGTCTCTTTTGCAAACAGCAACAAACGAAAATCGGCCCCCTCCAGCGACTCCTGCCGCGCCTTTTCCAAACTTTCGATCTGCTGTTCCAAGTTGTACGGTTGTCTCGCCCACGGCATCCACGGGATCAGCTCATCGAGACTCGACAGCACGCCGGCATTGACCTGTGCCGCGTCCTCCAAAGGCCGCGGGAAGCGGATGATCAGCCGCTCCGATTCGAACTGTTCCGGATAAGACGGCCGTGTTTCTTGCTCACTCATGTGAATCCCCCCTTAAAATATACAGAAAAACCCCGGTCCGTCCCGATGCGCCTGCCAGACAGGCACATGGAACTTTCCGAGGTCTTTTATCCCTACGGTGTGACATCCCGCTCGGGATGCCTGCCATCGCTCGGTTCGAACCGTCCCGCTCAGGACGTCGGCTCCCTAGATGACCTTCCAGTGATTTGAAATTATGATAGCAGGTTCCCTTGTCCAATGGCAAGACCCCTGTTATACTTTTCCAAAAACGAGAAACCGGGTGATACGATGAAAGTGGGTCTGGTGCGGCATTTTAAAGTCCGGATGGGCTTCCCAAAAGGATTGGTGGGGCCTGACGAGTTTTTGAAATGGTTTGATGAATACGACGCAGCCGACATCGAGATCGGCACGGTCGATCTGGGCGGCGTGAACTGGAAACGCTGCTATGCCAGCGACCTGCCACGCGCCGTGCAGACGGCGAAGACGATCTATCACGGGGAGATCAAGACGAGCACCGCTCTGCGGGAACTGAGAGCGTATCCGTTCTTTAAGCGTCACGTCCGGTTGCCCTTTCTCCTCTGGGGCATCCTCGTGCGCATCGCTTGGGCGATCGACCATCCATCCCAATTGGAAAACCAAGCCGACATCAAAGAGCGGCTCGGCACCATCCTCGACGAGATCCTGCAGGAGAGCAGCGAAGATGTGTTGATCGTCTCCCACGGCGCCTGCATGATGACCTTGCGCAAAGAACTGCTCAAACGCGGCTTTACCGGTCCCACATTCAACACCCCGGACAACGGCAAGCTGTATGTCTACGAGAATTGAATAAGCCTGCCGTCGATCCCGATGGCAGGCTTTGTTTGTTATTTAGTTGGCATCCACCACCGGGAACCAGCCCGGCGCGTGCATGATCGCGTTCCACAGCGGGTCCGGGACGACGAGACGCTCTTGGTCGTGTTTCGTCAGCGTAGTCTTGATCTCATCGGTGCGGCCTGCCTGCACTTTCTCCACCCAGTCCGGCTCCATGATCAACTCGCGGCCGAGGGCGACCAGCGGCACGTCTTGCAGAGCCTTTACCGCTTCATCGGGCGTGTGGATCGAACCGACGCCGATCACCGGCACGCGACCGGCCACACGCTCCGTGATCAGTTCGATACGCGGGCGGGTCAGGTCTTCCACCCCGCGGCGCGGCTGTGACCAGAATTCCATCAGCGAGACGTGGAGGTAGTCGAGGTTTTTGTCGGCCAACTTGTCGATCAGCTCCAGCGTATCGCCCATCGTGAACCCCGGCGTCTCCGGCTCTTCCGGCGAAAAGCGGTACCCGACGACAAACGGCTCCTTGGCATGTTCCGCGACGACGCGCTGCACCTCATCCACCACAGCCAGCGGGAACTTCATCCGCTTTTCCAGCGAACCGCCCCAACTGTCTTCGCGGCGGTTGGCATGCGGCGAAAAGAACTGGTGGATCAGGTAGCCGTTCGCCCCGTGGATCTCGATGCCGTCATACCCGGCCAAGATCGCGAGACGGGCCGACTCCCCGAACGCGCGGATGATATGCGTGATCTCTTCCTCCTGCAACGCTCGCGGCGTCGGAGCGCCTTCCTTCTCCTCCGGCACCGCGCTGGCACTGACGACCTCACCGCCCGGCACCAACTCCGGCGGGCAAGAACGGCCGCCGTGGAAGACCTGCAGCACCGCCTTGGCCCCTTTTTCTTGGATCGCACTCGCCAGTCGGCGCAGGCTCGGGATCATCTCATCCGAATCCGCGCCAAACTCGCCGTGAAATCCTTTCCCGTTTGGCGTCACATACGCACAGGCGGTGATCACCAGGCCGACCCCGCCGGAGCGGCGCTGATAGTATTCCACTTCCGCATCGGTGACGGTGCCGTCCGGGTTGGACGAGAAATTGGTCATCGGCGCCATGACGACGCGATTTTTCACTTCCACGCCGCTGCGCAGGGCAAACGGCTCAAATAACGGTTGGAATTTGCTGTCCATAGTTGGTACCCCTCTCTTCGAGACACTTCACATCCATTAAAGGTTCCCGCTTCGCTTTTGCTCTATGTCAAGTATTATAGAAAGTCGCTTTCTTATTTAAAGTAATAACCCTTACAAAACGAGAGGAGCCCCCGGTTTGGGAGCTCCTCTCGTTTGTTAGGAACGCTTGCTTTACTTGATCCACACTTCCACGCCGTCCACCAAATGATACTTGTGGCGAACGGACGCTTCCATGATGTCTTTGTACGCCCAGTAATCAGGCGCGACATCGGACCATTTTGGCGAACCTTCCACAGACCGCGGATGACGCTCCAGCAGTTTGTTCAGGATCACGACCGTCTGCGCCCGGGTCAGTTCGGCGTTTGGACGGAACGTGCCGTCCGGGAAGCCGTTCAGCAGCCCGGCCTTTTCCGCTTTGAGGATCGCGTCTTTCGCCCAATGATCGCCAAGGTCTGTGAAAGCGGAAGTCCCTGCCGCGTTCGGCAGTTGCTTCAGTTTCGCCAGCACCATCGCCATCTCGGCGCGCGTCACCACGCGGTTCGGATAGAAATTGCCGTCCGGATAGCCCACCATCACGTTCTTGCCGTGGACGAAGGCAATCGACTTCGCCGCCCAGTGCGAGTGGTTCACATCGCCGAACGATGCGGTCTGCGCACCGACCTCGCCGTTTGCAAACAAGCGAGTCAAGATCGTCGCCAGTTCTGCGCGGGTGATGCCTTTGTTCGGCTGGAATGTGCCGTCCGCATAGCCGAGGATATACGGCAGGTGTTCGCGGGTTTCCAGCGCCTTCATCTTAAAGTCTGTCGTCACCGCGATGCGGTCCACCAAGAGGATGCCAGTCTCCGGGTCGAGTCGGCTGTCGTACGTCTCATAGCCGGATCTCTCCGCGATGAGGTAGTACGCGCCTTCCGGGAACATCAGGAACCCGTACTCCCCCTCGAGGGAGGACAGTTGTCCGTTGACGTTTTGCCCCGGCATCATCTCCGGCAGTTGCGGCAGGGACACCAGTGTGCCCGGCGTTCTGCCTTTGCTGCGGTTTTGCTCGGTGTCCGCCCAGTACAGGCTGACTTTTACCCCGTCCACCGCTTCGTTCGTGACCGAGTCGCGAACGGTGCCGAACGGATTGATCATTTCGATCTGCAACGAAGACGCGGACTCTTGCACCGTCAGCGTGCCTTCCGCTCCTGCCAGCTTTTCACCGTTTGGTGCAAGCGGGTACAAGAACATCTTGTACGTGCCTGATGTCACGCGCTTCATTTTGAAAGTCCCGTTCGCTTCGACGTCGATCCCTGCTTGCAACAGGGTCTTGCCGTCCGCCGCATAGATCGCGGCGGTCAGCGGCACGTTGGAGCCGAGGAGTTTGGTGACGTTTTCGTTGAGCGGCTGACCGTTTTCGTTCACCACACGAATCACGCCGTCGATGATGTCAGACGGAGTCCCGCCGCCACCGCCACCGCCACCGCCGCTCGGACGGGTGACGACCAAGGTGTACGTTTTCGTCGAGCCGTTCTCTGCGGTCACGAGCACCGTGATCGTGTTGGAACCAGGTTTCAGGACCACCTTGATCGCGTTGCCGCTGGTCACCGCCTTGCCGTTCACCTTCACGGTTGCCGTTCCGTCTGCCACAGTCGGCGTGAGCTCAAGGCTGTTCACCGAGGCGGTCACGTCGGCCGTGTAGTCGGTGGTCTCAGAGGAGAACACCGGGGTCAACGTGCCTTGGCTGATCGTCACGTTGCTCAAATTGTTGTTGCTCGAAGCAGCGCGGGTGACGGTGACAGTGTACGTCTTCGTCGACCCGTTTTCTGCGGTGACCGTCACTTGGATCGGGTTCGCGCCGACATGCAGCGCGACCGTATGCGCATTGCCGCTGACGACGTCCGCGCCGGCTACCTTCACCGATGCGGTGAGATCGTCGACTGTCGGCGTGAGGTCGAGGCTGGTCACTTCATTGCCGACGCTGACCGAGTAGCTGATCTCGCCCGGTGCGAACACCGGGTCGAGCGTACCCGCGCTGACCGTCAAGTTGCTCAGGTTGTTGTTGCCCGATTGCAGGCGTGTCACGATGATCTCGTAGACTTTTGGCGTACCGTCTTCCGCTTCCACCGCGATGGTGATCGTGTTCTCGCCCACGGCGAGCGACGAGATCGTCTTCGCGTTACCGCTCACGACCGGATCGCCGTTGACGTTTACAGAAGCGGTGCTGTCCGCCACGGTCGGTGTGACATCAAGAGAGGTCACATCGTTCGCGACTTCCACCGTGTAATTCACTTCACCGGAAGCAAACGCTGGTGTCAGCGATCCCTCGCTGACCGTCAGATTGCTGAGGTCGGCGTTGCTCGACTCTGCGCGATTCACAGTGATCACATACGAGTTCGGCGTGCCGTCTTCTGCCGTCACTGCGATGGTGATCGTGTTCGGGCCGACTGCCAGCGGCGAGACCGCCTTGCCGGTGCCGCTGACGACTTCAACGCCATTGACAGTGATCTCGGCCATGCTCTCAGCTGCTGTCGGTGTGACCGTCAGACTGGTCACTTCGTTGCCGACCTCCACGGTGTAGGCCTTTTCACCGGCAGAGAAACCTGGCGTCAACGTGCCCGCGCTGACCATCAAGTTGCTCAGGTTTGCGTTGTCCGACTTCGCACGAGTGACGATGATCTCGTACTCTTTGGGCGTGCCGTCTTCCGCTTCCACTGCGACGGTGATCGTGTTCGGGCCTGTGCTCAGCGCAACAGCCTTGCCAGTGCCGCTGACGATTGCAACGCCATTGACGGAGACCGTCGCCGTGCTGTCCGCCACAGTCGGAGTGACCGTCAAGCTGGTCACTTCGTTCCCGACTTCTGCCGTATAGTTTTGACTGCTGGACGCGAAGACAGGCGCCAATGTGCCCTCACTGATCGTCAAATTGCTCAGATCAGCGTTGCTCGACGGCAAGCGGGTCACGATGATCTCGTACTCTTTCTCCGTGCCGTCTTGCGCCTTCACTGTGACGGTAATGGTTTTAGGCGTGCCCACCGCCAGCGAAGAGATCGTCTTGCCGGTGCCGCTTACGACCGGATCGCCGTTGACAGTGACTGTCGCGGTGCTGTCTGCCACGGTGGGCGTGACATCGAGAGCGGTCACATCGTTCGCAACTTCCACCGTGTAGTTCACTTCAGACGAATCGAACGTCGGTGTCAGCGATCCCTTGCTGACCGTCAAGCTGATCAGGTTGGCGTTGCTCGACGGCAAGCGGGTGACTTTGATCTCATACACGTTCGGCGTGCCGTCCTCCGCTTCCACCGCGATGGTGATCGTTGTCGTGCCTACCGGGAGCGAGGAGATCGTCGTCGACGCTCCGCTGGCGACCGGCGACCCATCAACGGTGATCGTCGCGGTGCTGTCCGCTGCGGTCGGTGTGACATCGAGGGAGGTCACTTCGTTGCCGACCTCCGCCGTGTACTGCTCGATGCTCGCATCAAACCCCGGTGTCAGCGTACCTTTGCTGATCGTCAGGTTGCTCAGATCGGCATTGCTCGATTTCAGACGGGTCACAACGATCACATAATTCTTGGTCGCCCCGTTCTCCGCCCGCACCGCGACGGTGATCGTGTTTTCTCCGACAACCAGAGACGTCACCGTCTTCGAACTGCCGCTGGCGACCGGTGAGCCGTTGACCGTCACAGACGCCGTCGTGTCTGCCAAAGTCGGCGTGACATCGAGAGAGGTCACTTCATTGCCCACTTCAACGGTGTAATCCTGTTGACCGGTTGCAAATAACGGATTGAGGCTGCCTTCGCTGATCGTCAGGTCGGTCAGATCGTTATTGGCCGACTTGGCGCGGGTCACGTTGATGATATACGTCTTCGTCGACCCGTTCTCCGCCGTCACCACGACCGGAATCGCGTTCAAACCGGTGCCCAGCGAGACCGCGCGGGCCGTGCCGCTAGCGACCAGAGTTCCATCAACCGTTACCGTTGCTTGGTCGTCCGCCACAGTCGGCGTAATCGATACGCTGGTCACTTCATTGGCCACATCGGCCGCGTCGTAGCTCAACGTATCGGGATCAAACCCCGGATTCAGCGGACCATTCGAGACAGAAAGAGCGCTCAAGTCGGCATTGTCCGACTTTTCGCGGGTCACGGTAATCTCATATTGGTCGGAATCGCCGTTCTCCGCCGTCACCACGACCGTGACGGTGTTCGGACCGACTGCGAGCGGCGTGATCGTCTTGGAAGCGCCGTCGCTGACAGGAGTTCCGTTGATTTTCACCGATTGCGTGCTCTCCGCGTAGTCGGGCGTAACATCGACGCTCGTCACACCGTTTGCGACGGTGGCGTTGTAGCTCCTGACCCCTCCCGTGAAGGACGGGGACAGCGATCCTGTGCTCAATGTGAGACCTGCGAGCTGCGTGTTGCTCGACATCGCGCGATGCACAGTAACGGTGTAGGTTTTCGTCGTGCCGTTTTCCGCCATCACGAGGACCGGGATCGGATTCGCTCCGACGGTCAATGGTACGTTCACCGAGTTGCCGCTGGCGACCGAAGTCCCCTTTACGGTGATCGTCGCCGTGCTGTCCGACGTCACCGGTGTGACGTCGACGCTGGTCACGCCGTTGACCACGCTGGCGTCATAGCCGATCTCCGCAGGATCAAAACTTGGAGAAAGCGAACCTGCGCTCAACGTCAAACCGCTCAGATCGGCGTTGGCCGACGGAGCACCTCGCGTCACTTTGACGGTGTATGTCTTTGTCGCGTTGTTTTGCGCTTTCACCGTCACGGTGATCGTGTTCTCGCCCTGATCGAGCGGCGATACAGTCGCCGCCGAACCGCTGTCGACAGCCGCCCCGTTCACCGTCACAGTCGCCGTCGTGTCCGCCACAGTCGGCGTGACATTGACGCTGGTCACCGCGTACGGCACGTTTTGCGTGTAGCTCGTCGTGCCCGACGCAAATCCTGGTGTCAGTGAACCGGTGCTCAGTGTGAGATTGCTCAGATTGTTGTTGCCGGACAAGGCGCGGTTGACCGTCACCTTGTACGTCTTCGTCGCGCCGCTTTGCGCAGTCACGAGGATCGTGATCTCATTGTTTCCAACACTCAGCGGCACTGTCGAAGCTGTGCCGCTAGTGACCGACGCCCCTTGCACCTCCACCGTCGCGTTTGCATCTTCCACCGTCGGCGTGACGTCGACGAAAGTGACGCCGTTCGCCACGTTGGCCGTGTAGATCTCGACACTGGAGGAGAACAGCGGCGACAGCGTGCCTGCGCTGAGCGTGAGAGAGCTCAGGTTGGCATTGGTCGACATGGCGGCGTTCCTCACATACACTTTGCCCGAAACCCCGACCGCCACGTACTTGTTGGTGCCAAAGGCGATGTGGGTGAGATGAGTCGCGATGCCTGACGCCTCTGCCTCCCACAGCTTGCCATCAGCCGAATGGATGACCGTACCCGATAATCCAACCACCGTAAATTTCCCTTGTCCATAGGTGACACCGTACAACGTCGTCGCACCGGAAGGAACGGTCTGTTGCTCCCAAGCTGTGCCATTCTCCGAATAAAGGAGCATGCCATTCAGGCCGACCACGATATACTTGCCGTCCGCATATGCGACCTCAAGCAGAGTCTGAGTGGTCGGGGAAGTCTGCGGCGACCACGCGATACCGTCCGTGGACGTGTAGATCTTCCCGCTGTCACCCACCGCGACAAACTGTCCTCCGCCATAGGTGACTCCCCTCAGTGTGGTGCCAAACGGTGAACCGGTTGCCGGTGTCCAGTTTTGCCCATCCAAAGAGTAGACGATATTACCGCCATCCCCTACTGTCACGAGCGTGGTGGAGTTGGCTGCGACCGACCTCAGATTTGCGGCGACACCGCTGGTTCTCGCTACCCAAGAATCACCGTTGTTATCCGAGGTGTACAGCACACCTCCAGAGCCAACGATCACCCAGTAGCCCAGCCCATGCGTCACACCAAAAAACGAGGTCGCATAACTGCCGGACGGCGACCATGTCTCCCCATCGCCCGACTTGCGGAGCAAACCGGTGTTGCCCACCGCAATCCAGTTCCCATTGTGATGAGCCACCTTGTTGAAACCGCCTGTCGTGCCGGCATCTTTGTTCACCCAGGGTTCATCGGCCGCCCTCGCGACCTCTGCCCATTGTCCGGCACCGCTCGATGCGAACAGGAGCAAAAACACCAGCATCATGCTCAAAAAACGAGTAAAAGATCGTGACTTTCCTTTCATTCCATTCCTCCCTCCCCCTACGCTACCATTATAGATCACTAACACCTTAAAACACACTACCCATTAGAATGATTTTTAAATAAGTTAAGATATGGACAGTTCTATATGATTGAAGTTCTTCGGTGTGATATGCTTAAGTGGCATTGCAGGATTCTGATACTTTCCTATCATAAGCGAGGTGCTCCATTGGACACAATGCCAATCTCACCCAGCGACGCTCCCTTCCTGTTCGAGCTCTACGCCAGCACCCGGGCAGACGAAATGCGTGCTTGGGGCTGGGACGAGACGACACAGCGAGCGTTTCTGCAGATGCAATGGACCGCCCAACAGCAATCCTATGCCGCGCAATATCCGGACGCAGATCATCGCATCCTGATCCATCACCATCTCCGCGCAGGCCGCATCCTGATCTCGCGCTCCGGACAAGCTGTGATCCTCGTCGATCTCACCTTGCTGCCTGAGCACCGGGGAAAAGGCATCGGTACTGCGCTCTTACAAGATTTGCAGCGTGAAGCGGCCGAACTTGGCAAACCGCTGCGCCTCTCCGTCCTGAAGACCAACCCGGCCCGCCGTCTGTACGCGCGCCTTGGCTTCACACAGACTGGAGGCAATGAACTGTACGACTTTTTGGAATGGCAGCATCAAAACTCTACAAGAGGTGATCAGAATGAGTGAATCGTATCTGGGCGAGATCCGCATGTTCGCGGGCAACTTCGCCCCGCAAGGCTGGGCGCTCTGCAACGGCCAGATCCTCTCCATCGCCGAAAATGAAGCGCTCTTCGCACTTCTCGGCACCACCTACGGCGGCGACGGACAGACCACGTTCGCCCTGCCGGATCTGCAAGGCCGTGTCCCGGTCCACCCGAGCACCGCCTATCCGAGAGCTTCAAAAAGCGGCACCGAAACGGTGACGCTCACAGCTACCCAAATGCCCGCTCACACGCACACCGTAAATACTGTCAATGCAACGGCCACAGCAATAAGCCCCAACAATGCTGTCTGGGCATCCGGCCCCCGCTCGACGTTTGCCACCACCGGCACCCCGACCGCGATGAACCCCGCTTCCATCTCCACGGTAGGCGGCAGTCAGCCTCACGACAACATGATGCCGTCGCTGACGATCTCATTCATCATCTCGCTCTACGGCGTTTTCCCGCCTCAGCCCTAAACGAATAGGAGGAATCAGCATGTCAGAACCGTTCTTGGGTGAAATTCGCATGTTTGCAAACAACTATGCACCGCGCGGCTGGATGTTTTGTGAAGGTCAGATTCTCCAGATCAATCAAAACCAAGCCCTCTTCTCCTTGCTTGGCACCGTATACGGCGGAAACGGAACCACCACCTTCGCGCTTCCGGATCTGCGCGGCCGCGTGCCGATCCACGTGGCATCCAACATCCCGCTCGGCACCTCGCAAGGCGAGGCCGCTCATACCCTGACCACTAATGAAATGCCTCAGCACACCCATCAGGTATCTGCATCTTCCGCCAACGCCACCGCTCTGGAACCGGTCAACAACACGTGGGCGGTTGCAGTGAATGAAGATAATAGCCAAGTCTCCCTCTACAATCCGGCTGCAACGCTCATCCAGATGAACGCCGGCGCACTCGGTACAGTAGGGGGCAGCCAGCCTCACAACAACATGCAGCCTTATCTCGCGACGAACTTCGCCATCGCGATTCAAGGCATCTACCCGTCGCGGAACTAAAAAGGAGGGAGAAAACACAATGGCAGACGCATATATCGGCGAGATCCGCGTTTTCGCAGGAAACTTCGCACCGAAAGGCTGGGCGCTGTGCAACGGTCAGCTGATGTCGATCTCGCAAAACACGGCGCTCTTTTCCATCCTCGGCGTCCAGTACGGCGGCGACGGCAAAACCACCTTCGCCCTGCCGAACCTGATGGGCAACGCTCCGATGGGCCAAGGGAGCGGCCAAGGCCTGACCCCGCGCACCGTGGGCGAGAAAGTCGGCTCCTCAACCGTCACGCTGCTCACCACGGAGATGCCGGGGCACAATCATGCGCCGCAAGCGATCAACGTCCAAGGGACCACCGTTGACCCGACCGGCAGCTACTGGTCACAGTCCGTCGCGGAAGGTCTCCCGGGCCTGGAAACGCAAATCCCCCTCTTCAACCCCACCCCAGACACCCCGATGTCCCCGGTCGCACTCAACGTCGCAGGCGGCTCTCAGCCGCACAACAACATGCAGCCGTACCTTGCGATGAACTACATCATCTGCCTCCAAGGCGAGTTCCCGTCCCGAGGCTAGTGCATCAAAAAAAGACCGCAGATCTCTGCGGTCTTTTCTTATTTGCACTCTTCGTTTTCCCTTGCCTATTTTTCTTCCCAGCATTCCGTGCCGGCTGCCCGGTAGACCGGGTCTTTGCCTTGCTTCTTTTGCTCCTGATAATCCTTCAGCGCTGCAAATGCCACCTTGCCGAGCAGGAAGATCGCGATCAGGTTCACCAGCGCCATCAGCGCCATGAACAGGTCGGCGAGATCCCAGACCAGCGACACTTTTGCCACCGAGCCGAAGAACACCATGCCGACGACCGCGAGGCGGAACGCCAGCACCCACGCCTTGTGCGAGTTGATAAACTCGATGTTCGTCTCGCCGTAGTAGTAGTTGCCCACAACGGACGAGAATGCAAACAGGAACACGGCCACCGCCACAAAGTGGGTCGCCCATGCCCCGAGCTGCGAGGAGAGCGCCGACTGCAACAGCTCGATGCCGGTCAGATCGGACGCGCCGTACTGGCCGGACAGCAGCACGATAAACGCCGTTGCCGAGCAGACGATCAGCGTGTCGACAAACACGCCGAGCGCCTGAATCAGACCCTGCTTGGCCGGGTGGGACACCTCGGCCGTCGCCGCTGCGTTCGGGGCGCTGCCCATGCCCGCTTCGTTGGAGAACAGACCGCGCTTGATCCCCGCCATGATCGCAGCGCCCATCGCGCCGCCCGCCACCTGCTCGATGCCAAACGCGCTCTTGAAGATCAGCGCCAGCACGCCCGGCAGCTCGGTGATGTTGACGATCACCACATACAGCGCGATCAGCACATAGCCGCCCGCCATGATCGGCACCATCCATTCCGACGTCTTGGCGATGCGCTTGACGCCGCCAAAGATGATGTACGCACTGATCGCCGCCAACACCAGACCGATCAGGTTGCGGTCAAATCCGTACGCCGCATTGAGCGACACCGAGATCGTGTTCGCTTGCACCGCGTTGAACACGAGGCCGAAGCACAGCGTAATCAGCACGGCGAACAAGATCCCCATCCACCGCTGGCCAAGACCCTTTTCCATATAATACGCCGGGCCGCCGCGATACCCGTCGCCGTCCTTGATCTTGTAAATCTGAGCCAGCGTCGCTTCCACAAACGCAGACGCCGAGCCGATCAATGCGATCAGCCACATCCAGAAGACCGCGCCGGGTCCCCCCGTCACGATCGCGATCGTCACCCCGGCGAGGTTACCGGTGCCGACCCGCGACGCGGTGGAGATACAGAACGCGCCAAACGACGAGATCCCTTTCTTCTGCTTGACCGAGTCACCGACCCCGTCACCGAGCAGTCGAACCATCTCACCCACCATGCGAAATTGGACAAACTTCGTGCGGAACGTGAAGTACAGGCCAACGAGGACGAGCACGCCGATCAAAATATAGGACCAGAGAATATCATTGCTGACACCGACGATGCTTTGCAACATTTCCATGTTTTCCATTTCTCCTCCTCTTCGGAATAGTAAGTCATGCTTCCCATCTATATTAACATTGAACCTCCATTCATGACACCAGTGGATACCTCTCAGACGAGTAGGGAAGTGTAACCAAAAAGGAAAACAGAACCACCGGAGGCTTGGCGTCATGGAACCGAAGCAGATCACCGACAAACTGGTTGAAAATATCGAACACCTGCGATCCCTGTTCACGCACACCCCGGACCTGATCATTCATCCTGTGCCGCTGAAGACCGGTCAGCACGGCGTCCTCGTGTACTTGGAAGGGCTGGTCGACAAACTGTCGATCAACGACCACATCCTGCACCCCCTGATCTATGAAGGGAACGCAAAGACTCCCCCGCGCAACGCGGTGCCAAACGGCGGCAAGACCACTTCCGCATCCCGGTGGTCCGATGTCGAAGCAGGGCTCTTTCAAGGAAAAAGCGCCTTGTTCCTCGAGGGCCAGCCGCATGCCGTGCTGTTCGACACAGCCGGCTGGCCGCAGCGGGCCATCGAAGAGCCACAGGTGGAGTCCACCCTCAAAGGAGCGCACCAAGGCTTCACCGAGACGGCCAGCCAAAACATCGCGATGGTCCGCCGCTACATCGCCAATCGCAACCTGAAGATCAAACAACTGACCGTCGGTCGCCGCAGCCAGACCCGCGTCTACCTGCTCTACCTCGAAGACGTGACCCACCCGGAAGTGATTCGGGAGATGCAAGGACGCATCGAAAAGATCGACATCGACGCTGTGATCAACACCGGCGAACTGGAACAACTCATCGAGGACAACCCCTATTCGCCGTTCCCTCAATACAAAGTCACCGAACGCCCCGACGTGGCCGTCTCCCACCTGCTCCAAGGCCGGGCAGCGCTCGTCGTCGACAACTCGCCGGGTGTGCTGATCGGCCCGATGGTATTCGTCTCGTTTCTCCAAGCTTTGGACGACTACAGCACGCGCTGGATGGTCGCCTCCTTCGTCCGCCTGTTGCGCTTCACCGGCTTGCTGATCGGGATCTTCCTGCCCGCCCTGTATATCGCCGCGATCTCCTTCCACTTCGAGATCCTGCCGATCAGCCTCCTGATGTCGATCGGTGAGTCAAGAGCACGCGTGCCGCTCCCACCGCTCATGGAGGCCTTGCTGATGGAGTTGACCTTGGAGATGTTGCGCGAGGCGGGCATTCGATTGCCCTCTCCCGTCGGGCAGACGGTCGGGATCGTCGGCGGCATCGTAGTCGGACAAGCGGCGGTGCAGGCCGGGATCGTCAGCAACATCATGGTGATCGTCGTCTCGCTGACCGCCATCGCCTCCTTTATCTTGCCGGATCAAAACATGGCCGCTTCGATTCGCCTGATCCGCTTTCCGATGATGCTGCTGTCCGCCTGGTTCGGCATGATCGGCATCGTCATCGGCCTCACCACGCTGGTGGGTCACCTGATTGCGGCCGAGACGCTGGGCTTGCCCTACAGTTCGCCCCTCGCACCGGCCCGCTTTGGCGACTGGAAAGACACGTTTATCCGCATTCCCTTGCAAAAAATGCTCAACCGTCCCCAATCGGCGCACCCGGTGCAATCGACCAGACAATCACCGTCCGCAAAAAACCGAGGTGATGACAAGTGAAGAAATACGCCTACAACGAAATCACCACCAAACAGTTCATCTTTTTCATCTACAAAACGCAGATCGGGGTCGGCATCTTGACCATGCCGCGCACGCTCGGGGAGGCGGCGGGAACAGATGCCTGGATCTCGATCCTCTTCGGCTATGTGATCGCTCTCGCCGCCAGTTGCCTGATCATTCTCATCATGAGCAAACACCCGGAGGACACGTTGTACGACCTTCTGCCCCGCTATTTCGGCAAATGGATCGGCAACGGACTTTCCCTGATCTTTATCCTCTACTGCGCCATCGCCGCCGGGCTCGCCATCCTGTCTTCTGTCTTCATCGAACGGATGTGGATCGTGCCGGACTCGTCCGCTTTTCTGCTGATCGTCCTGTTCATGATCCCGGTCTATACGGTCACCCGCAACGGTTTGCGCGTGCTCGGACGCTATGCGGAATTTGTCTACTTGGGCACCGTGTGGATGTATCCTTTGTTGCTGTTTTCCTTAAAAGAGAGCCACTGGCTCAACCTCCTGCCTATCGCCAAAGACGGGTGGGTCCCGATCGTGAGCGCCGTCAAACTGACCGTGCTGCCCTTTCTCGGCTTTGAAATGGCCTTCATCCTCTACCCGTTTCTGCAAAACAAAAAAGCCGCCTACAAAGGCATCATCATCGCCAATTCGATCTCCTTGGCGGTCTATCTGCTGATCGAGATTCTGGCCAGCATCTTTTTCAGCCCCACCGAAGTCACAGAGTATTTCTGGCCGACTCTGATCCTGCTCAAACGCATCGAACTGCCGTTTATTGAGCGATTTGAGATCGTGTTTCTCTCGTTCTATTTCCTCGTGCTGTCGATGACGGTCATCCCCTATCTCTTCACCGCCGTGTTCGGGACGAGCCAACTGATGGGCAAACAAGACCACCGCGTCCACTTGCGCTGGTACACCGGGATCTTCCTGCTCATCGCTTTTTTCTACAACCCCTCCTATACCTCCCTGGATCGACTGCTGACGGCATGGGGCAAGTATGGAATCTTTTTCGCCTATGCCTTTCCCGTCTGTCTGTGGGGTTATATCGCCGTGTTTCAATGGTTCAAGAGGAGGCGCTTTCCATGAAAAAATGGCTTCCGGCCGCTCTCTCGTTCCTGCTGTTGCTCCCTTTGACGGCGTGCGGCAAGCAAAATTATCTCGAGCGCACCAACATCGTGCTCGGCATCGCCATCGATCGGACGGATAAGGACCAACTGCTCGTCATCGACAACCAAGTCCTCTTCTCCACGGCGCTCAAAGAAAAAAGCATCACCTCCTCGACGAAGGCCCCCTCTGTGCGCGCCGCTCGGGAAAACTTGAACGCGATGAGCCGGGGATCGGTCACAGGCAGCAAACTGCAGGTCCTGTTGCTCGGCAAACGGCTCTTGCAGGAGAAAGATGTGATGCCGTTGATCGACGTCGTATTTCGTGATGCCAAAAACGCCACCAATGCGCGGGTGATCGCCGTTGACGACAGCATCGAAGAGATCATGAGTTTCATGCCGCGTGACAAGACCCATCTGTCTGTTTATCTCTCCGATCTGGTCGACAACGCCTACGACAAACGCAGCATCGCACGCACCGAAATCAAACAATTTCATTACCAGTACTTCGAAGAAGGCATCACACCCGCGATCACACAGCTCAAAAAAAGCAAAAATGAGATCATCGTCACCGGCACCGCCCTGCTCAACAACAAAGCCACCTACATCGTCTCGCTCGACCGCAAAGAGAGCGTCCTGTTGCAAGCGCTGCAAGAGAACGTCGAATCCGCTTCGGTGCCCTACACGATCCCGGTGGCAGGCAAGGGACAGGTCAGCATCGACCTGCGCTCCAAACAGAAAGTGAAAACGTCGTTCGTTCGCGGCAAGTTTCGCTTTGACATCCAGATGAAGATCTCGGCCAGCTTGTTGGAGCGCACGTTCACAATGAATGCCGAGAAACAAGTAGACGAGATCACCAAGATGGTCCAAGCCCAACTCCTGCATGATGCGAGAGCCCTCGTAAAAAAATTGCAAGACCACCATGTCGACCCGGTCGGCTTTGGTCTTCATGCCCGGGCATTCGAGTATTCGCATTGGAAAAAGGTACAGGATCATTGGCCTGACGCGTTCGCAGATGCGGATGTCCATCTCACGCTCGACGTGGAGATGAAAGGACTGGGCGCGGTTAAATAAATCCTCTATACTGGAGGTGTAATCCACCTTCATCTATGAGGAGAGTGCTCATGAGCACCATCACCTATTCCGTCTCGACCGCCATCGCGTGGGGCGAGCTTGTCAAAAGCGCGTACAGCACCTACAGTGCCGACACCCAAAACACCAACCCGGCCGTGCCGACAGACCTGCCGGACGGCTGGACCGTGCTGGCGAACATCCAGTGCGATCCGGTCGCCGGTTTCTTCTCCCAGATCCAGTTCATGGGCTTCGTTGTCCAATCGGCAGCCGACCCGACGCAGATCGGCATCGTCTACCGCGGCACCGAAGGCGTCATGGATTGGCTGGCCGACTTTGAAGCGGAGCATACCGACTTCACCGACATCCAAAACGGCGGCCGCACCGAACTGGGCTTCACGCGGATGTTCCGCTCAGCCAACGTCATCAAACCGGGCGAGACCGAGACCCGGACTTTGGAGTCGTACGTCCAATCGCTCCCCGCTTCGACCTGCATCACCGTCACCGGCCACTCGCTCGGCGGCGCGATTGCCAATCTGACGGGTGCCTGGATCGCCGCCACGCAGCCGCACCTCGCCTGCGAGCTGTACACGTTTGCCGCTCCGATGACGGGTGATGAGACGTTTGTCGCCACGTTCAACACTCTGGTGCCGAACAGCTTCCGCATCTACAACCAGCCGGACGTCGTGCCGAAGTCCCCGCTGCACATCATGGGCTACGACCAAGTCAACACCGGCATCGAAGTCAACTCGCTCGACTTCCCGGAGATCAAAAAGAGCATCTTGAGCTACCACTCGCTCGACACCTACCTGTTCTTGCTCCGTCAGCAGTTGTAACGCACACAAAGACCTCGCCGCACACGTTCTGCGACGAGGTCCTTTTTTTCATTCTTGCCGACGTCCGAGCACCGCGCGCGACCGCTGACGAAGCCACGGCAACACCCAACGGTCGCCGCCGAAGCGACCTGCGTTTGCCCCGGCTGCCAGCAGGAAGAAGCCCAACAGGATCAGGTTTGGATTCTTGCTGATCGTCCCGGCGAGCAGAAACGAGAAATTCATCAGCAGGCACATCAGAGCGGAGAACGTCGTCAGCGTTCCAAGGATCAACCCGATCCCGGCCAGGAGTTCCCCCCACGGCACCAGCACGTTGAACACCTCCACATTCGCCAACGCCACGTTCTGCAAAAAATCCCCGTACCAGCCCTGCACGATCGGCTTCTCCCCGCCCGCTTTCTCGATCGCTCCCTGCAAAAATCCGGTGGCATCAAACGGCTTCGGGCCGGTCAACTTTTTCAGACCCGCGCTCAGAAACGTCCAGCCGACATACAGCCGCACCAACGTCAGAAGCAACGCCGCATACTTCCCATTTCGCAACCAATCGAACATCTTTTCAAGCACTCCCTTTTTCTATTTTGAGTGAAGGCAAAAGTGTTTCCCACGGGAAAATAATATGTCGCCCGGCTCCGATCGGTCACAACTCCTAAACAAAAAAAGCCGCGCCCTTATAAAAGGCGGCGACTCGTTTCGTTTTCATCTGCTCCCTCAAGATTCTGGAACTGGTTCACAAACATGCTGTGATACCTGCCCTGCTTCTCGATCAATTCCTCATGGCTGCCCTGCTCCGCGATGCGCCCTTGATCGACGACTATGATCCGATCCGCATCCCGGATCGTATTCAGCCGGTGCGCGATGATAAAGCTCGTGCGCCCTTTCAGCATCTCAAGCAACGCCGCCTGGATGTGCAGTTCCGTCCGGGTGTCGATCGAGCTCGTCGCTTCATCGAGGATCAAAAGCGCCGGTTTCGCCAGCATCACGCGGGCGATGGCGAGCAGTTGCCGTTGGCCTTGCGAGAGATTGCTCCCGTTCTCGGTGAGCTGCGTGTCGTATTGCTTCGGCAGACGATTGATAAACACATCCGCGTTCGCCATCGCCGCCGCTTCCTCCACGTCCCGGTCGGTCGCGTCCGGCCGGCCGTACTTGATGTTCTCCTTGATCGTCCCCGAAAACAGGTACGTATCCTGCAACACGATGCCAAAGCTCCGGCGCAAACTGTCCCGCGTATAGTCCCGGATATCCCGTCCGTCCAGATAGATCGTGCCGCCCGTCACATCGTAAAATCTCGTCAGCAGATTGACCACCGTCGTCTTCCCTGCCCCCGTCGGCCCGACCAGCGCCGTCGAAGTGCCCGCGACCGATTCAAAGTCGACATCTGTCAAGATCGGCACATCCGGCCGGTAGCCAAAGCTGACGTTTTCAAACACCACGTGCCCCTTCGGATCTTTCAGCTCCATCGCCCCCGGACGATCCTCCGGCTCCTCCTCTTCATCGAGGACTTCAAACACGCGCTCCGCTCCGGCCACGCCCGACTGCAACACGTTGAACACGTTGGCCAAGTCATTCAACGGCCGTACAAACTGCCGCGAGTAGCTGAGAAACGCCGCGATGACCCCGACTGTCGCCAGCCCTTTCACCGCCAATACCCCGCCGACGACGGCGACAACCGTAAAGCCGAGGTTGTTGATCACGTTCAAGATCGGCATCAAAAACCCGGAAAGGATCTGCGCCTTCAGCCCGACCGCGCTCAGTTCCTCATTCACCCGGTCGAACTCCTCGATTACCTTGTCCTCCCGATTAAACGCTTTGACCACCGTCAGCCCCGTGATCGTCTCTTCGATGTGACCGTTCAATTTGCCCAGTTGGACCGACTGATTGCGAAATAACACCCTCGTCTTCTTGGCAATCGTCCGCGTCAGCCAAAACACCAGCGGGATCGTGATCAAACTCGCCACCGTCAAGATCGGGCTGAGCACCAGCATCATCACCAGCGTCCCGACCAGCACGATCAACCCGGACATCAACTGCGTCGTCGACTGGGAGATCGTCGTGCTCACGTTGTCGATGTCGTTCGACAGCCGGCTCATCAGTTCACCGTGCGTCCACGTGTCAAAAAACGCGACCGGCAGTTTTTGCAATTTGGCAAACAGAGCCGCGCGCAGACGTTTCACGATCCGCTGCGACACCCCCGCCATCAGCCAACCCTGCAAAAACGTCAGCACCCCGTCCGCCAGATAGGCGGCCAGCAAGAGGAGCACCGTGATCTCCAGCAGACCCCAGTCCACGCCGCCGTTTTCCGCCGTCATCGCATCAATGGACCGCCCGAGCAGATACGGGGCGAACAACATCAACGCCGCGTCAAGTAAAAGAAACGAGAAAATCACCGCCAGCATCTTCCGCTCGCTTCCAAAGTACTGCCACAGCCGCTTCAGCGTCGCTTTAAAATTCTTCGCCTTCACCACCGGAGCCCCGCGTCCCGGACCGCCAAATCCCGGTCTCGGCGCGACTCCGATCATCGGCGAGGGTGAACGGTCTTTTTCTTTCGCCATGCTAGAGCACCTCCTTCCCGATCTGCGACTGGTAGATCTGCTGATAGACCTCACAGGACGTGAACAGTTCTTCATGTGTGCCGAGTCCGACCAGTTCGCCGTGATCGAGCACCGCGATCTTGTCCGCATCGATCACCGACGTGATCCGTTGCGCGATCAAGAGGCAGGTCAGCCCTTTGGCGTACCCTTTCAGCGACGCTTTGATCTTGGCCTCAGTTGCCACGTCGACGGCGCTGGTGCTGTCGTCGAGGATGAGGATCTCCGGTTTGCGCACGAGGGCGCGGGCGATGGAGACGCGCTGCTTTTGCCCGCCGGACAGATTGACACCGCCTTGACCGAGCCGCGTGTCGTAGCCGTCCGGCGTCTTGGCGATAAACTCATGCGCCTCCGACATCCGGGCCGCCTGCTCGATCTCCGCTTGCGTCGCCGTCTCGTTGCCCCATTTGATGTTCTCCAAAATGGTGCCGGTGAACAGCGTCATCTTTTGCGGCACGATGGCGATCTTCTCGCGCAGCCGCTTCGGGTCGACCGTGCGCACGTCCTCGCCGTCGATTTTGATCGTGCCCTCATTTGCATCATAAAAACGCGGCAGCAACCCGACCAGCGAACTCTTCCCCGAGCCGGTCGAACCGATGATGCCGACCATCTCCCCCGGCAGGCAGGAGAACGTAATTCCCTTCAAAACAGGCTCGCCGTCATACTGAAACGACACGCCTTCAAAATCGACCCTTCCCTTCTTCCCAGCCAGACTGTCAGCCCTTTCTTCCTTCCATGTCATCTCGTTCTCCTCGGCAAACACCTCGCCGATCCGCCCGGCCGATGCCCGCGCCCGCACGAACATATTGAACACCATCGAGATCAGCATCAGCGAGAACAAGATCTGCGTCATGTAGTTCGTAAACGCGATGATATGCCCGACCTGCATCTCACCTTCGTTGACCCGGATGCCCCCGAGCCACAGCACGGCGACGATACCAAGATTGAGCGTGAGCATGATGATCGGCGAGAACACCGCGATCACCCGCGCAGCCGCGACGGAGCGTTCTTGAAATTCTTCATTCGCCCCGCTGAACTTCGCCACTTCATAGTCAAAGCGGTTGAACGCCTTGACCACCCGCACCCCGGACAGATACTCCCGCATCACGCCGTTGACCCGGTCGAGCGCCTTTTGCACCCGTTTGAAATAGGGAAATCCCACCTTCATATTGATCACGATCAGCACGCCGACGACCGGCACCGCAACCGCCAGCACCACCGCGAGCTCCGGGTTGAGCCGGGTCGCCATGATCAGGCCGCCGATGCACAGGAGCGGCGCTTTGACGAAGATGCGCATCATCCCGTTCACAAACATCTGCACCTGCGACACATCGTTGGTCAGCCGCGTGATCAGCGACGCTTGGTCGAACCGGTCCAGATTGCGAGCGGAGAGCGACAAGATTTTTTTATAAAGATCGCCGCGCAGCTCCCGTCCGAAGTTTTGCGACACATGGCTGGCAGCCACATTTCGAATCGAAGCGGCCGCTGCCCCGAGCGCGGTGATCAGCAGCATCAGCCCGCCCATGCGAAACACATAGCCGAGATCCCGGTTGGCCACGCCGACGTCGATGATCTTCGACATGATCGTCGGCTGCATCAGATCGCACAGTGCCTCGAACGTCAGAAACAGCAACGCGACAGAAGCCGTTCGCCAGTATTTGTATAGGTAAGATTTTAAAAAATTCATGATTTGACTTCCCCCTTGAGGAAATACGTTTCGAGATGAGTTGCAAAGTCACCTCCTTCGCAGTGGAAAAGCGAATGGGAAAGGCACCCATCTCTGGGTGCCTCCCGTATTTTATTTCCGATCCAGCAGTTTCTCCACATCAAACGCCGGCACGAGTCCTTCCTTGGCCGCACGGATGAGCAGAGCGGTGATCGCCTCATACCCTTGTTCCCCGAGATCGGCTGTAAACTCGTTGACATACAGATCGATGTGCTGCTGCGCCACTTCCGGAGACAACTCTTGCGCGTGACACATCACATAATCCTTCGACGCTTCCGGGTGCTTCCACGCGTACTCGACCGACTGGCGGATCCAGCCGGTGATCGCATCGAGGTCGAGCGTCCGGCGGGCGATGATCGCCCCGAGCGGGATCGGCAGACCCGTGTCACCTTCCCACCAGTTGCCGAGGTCGACCAATTGGGTCAGGCCGTACTCGCGGTAGGTAAATCTCGCCTCGTGAATGACCAGCCCGGCATCGATCTTCCCGTCCCGGACGGCCGGCATGATCTCATGGAACGGCAGCACCACGATCTCGCCCACGCCGCCCGGCACGTTTTGCGCCGCCCACAGCCGGAACAGCAGATACGCCGTCGACCGCTCGCTCGGCACCGCCACCCGCTTGCCGGACAGCGCATCCGGGCGACCGGCGGCCGCTCCGTCATTCGTCAGCACCAGCGGACCGCAGCCGCGGCCGAGGGCACCGCCGCAGGGGAGCAGCGCGTACTTGTCCAGCACCCACGGCAACGCCGCATACGAGATCTTCATCACATCGAGGCCGTTTTCACCGGCCGCCATCCCGTTCGTGATGTCGATGTCTGCAAACAACACGTCCAACTCCGGCGCGCCTTCGACCCATCCATGCGCCCACGCATGGAACACAAACGTATCATTCGGACATGGAGAATACGCGATTTTCATCTACAACACCTCCGCCAATCTTGCACTCGCCGCTTCCAGCGCCAGCAAAGCATCTTTGATCCGCCATGCGCTCCGATCCCGAGGACCGACTGCGTTGGAGATCGCCCGCACTTCCAAAACAGGGAGGCCAAAGTCATGCGCCGCATACGCGACACCGTACCCTTCCATCCCTTCAGCAGCCGCTCCCGGCACCCTCGCCGTCAGTTCGGCCTCAGATGCCGCAGTGCCGGTCACCGTCGACAGCGTCAGCACCGGCCCCGCCGTCACCGGCAATCCGCCGATGTGCAACGCTTCCGTCACCCGTGCCACAAGCGCCGGATCGACCGGCACGCGAGCGGAGCCAAAGCCGAGCTCGTCGAGAGAGCGAAACCCCTCCAACGTCTCGGCTCCCAGGTCGGCCGCGATGATCTCGCTGGACACCACCAGCGAGCCCACCTCCGCCTGACCGGAAAATCCGCCGGCGATCCCTGCGATCACGACCAGTCCATACTGACCGTCCGCCTTCGCCAACAGCTTCGTCGCATTCACCGCAGCCGCCACCGGACCGACACCCGCCAGCTCCACATCAAATCCGGCCGCCCCCTGCAACCCGCGCCGCACAGCTTCCCGCTCCGCTTCGACAGCTGTCAGGATCAGCACGCGCCTTGCGCTTGCATCCTTGCTCATCGCTATTCTCTCCTTCACCGCTTGCATCACTTGCTGTCCATTGTATCAAATTAGGACAAGAAGCTGAAAGTACCGGTTGCAAACGCAACCATCCTCATGCTATGATCCTGCATATTGGTTGCGGACGCAACGATAAACGAAAAAGGAGTCTGACCATGAACACACTCCCCTACGTACCTCTTGGCAAATGGATCTCCATCCTCAGCCGCTACGGTCAGATGTTTATGACGCGCAACTTGCGGCCTTACGAAGTGGGACCGGGTCAGTTGCCCGTCCTCATGACCTTGTACGATCAAGACGGCGTCTCGCTGGACACGCTCTCCAAAGTCATCGTCGTCGACAAAGCCACCACCACCCGAGCGGTGCTCACCCTCGAAGAATCCGGCCTCGTCACCCGCGTCACCGACACCTTGGACCGCCGGGTCAAGCGTGTCTTCCTCACCGAAAAAGCCCGACAGATCAAACCTGACATCATTCAAACGCTCGGCGTCTGGGCGGACGTCCTGACCTCCCCTCTCACCGAAGAAGAGACGATCTCGCTGATCACCATGCTGGAAAAAGTAGCGGCCGCAGCGGTCGAACACCTGAACCATCAGGAGCCTGCCGACCCGCCCCCCGAATCAAAGGAGTTGAAATTGTGAGTTCTGATGCCCAAACAACCGAATCTTCGCCAAAATTGAACGTCAAAGTCATGATGGCCGTCCTTTTGATCGGCACATTCATCGCGATCCTCAATCAGACGCTGCTCAATATCGCGCTGCCGAAGATCATCGAAGACCTCGGCATCTCCACCAACACCGCGCAGTGGCTGATCACCATCTACCTCTTGATCAACGGCGTCATGATCCCGATCACCGCCTTTCTGATCGAGCGGTACTCCACGCGGCAGTTGTTCTTGACCTCGATCGGCATCTTTGCCGTCGGGAGTTTGATCTGCGCCCTGTCGACCAACTTCACCGGCCTTTTGATCGGTCGGATCGTGCAATCGATGGGGGCGGGCGTGATGATGCCGTTGATGCAAACGGTCATCCTGCTTATCTTCCCGCGTGAGAAACGCGGCGCGGCGATGGGCATGGTCGGCCTCGCCATCGCCTTTGCACCCGCGATCGGCCCCACCCTGTCCGGCTGGATCGTCGAGCATTACTCGTGGCGACTGCTGTTCTACGTCGTGCTGCCGATCACGCTGCTCGACCTGCTCTTTGCTGCCGTCGCTTTAAAAAACGTCGGCAAACTCACCTACCCGAAACTGGACCCCGTCTCGATTATCACCTCGACCATCGGCTTCTCCTCCCTGCTGTACGGCTTCAGCAGCGCAGGCAGCCAAGGATGGGGCGCGACCGAAGTGCTGGCGACACTGGTCATCGGCGCGATCTCGCTGATCCTGTTCGTGTGGCGGCAGTTGAACATGGAGCGCCCGATGCTGGAGATCCGCGTTTTGAAATACGGCATCTTCACCCTCGCCACCGGCATCGCCACCATCGTCTTCATCGCGATGATGGGGATCAACCTGCTCCTGCCGCTCTACCTGCAACAGATGCGCGGCGTCTCTGCACTGGACTCCGGGCTGATGCTCCTGCCGGGCGCGATCCTGATGGGCATCATGAACCCGATCACCGGCCGCATCTTCGACAAAGTCGGAGCCCGCTGGCTGGCCGTCATCGGGATGGCCATCGTCACCGTCTCGACCTTCCAACTGACGAGCCTGACGATCACCACGTCGTACCTTTCGATCATCATCACCTACTCGTTCTGCCTGATCGGGGTCTCGATGGTCATGATGCCGATCACCACCGCCGGGATCAACCAACTCCCGCCGCAGTTGATCGCGCACGGCTCGGCGATGACCAACACCCTGCGCACCGTCGGCGGCTCCATCGGCACCGCGATCCTCGTCACCGTCATGACGATCACCGCCGACAACGCCCCGATTCAAGTGAAGACCGATGCGATGATCCACGGCATCAACAACGCCTACCTCGTCGCCTCCCTGCTGGCACTGGCCGGGATGCTGCTCTCCTTCTTCCTGAAAAAGCCTCAGCCCATGCTGGACGTGCAACCGAAGCATTGACCACACATCGCAACGAAACCCCGCCTGCGTTTGCAGACGGGGTTTTTTGACAGGATCAGTACGACGCCTTCTTCATAAACTGCGACACGATCTCAAACGACCGCAGCCGCGCCTGATGATCGTAGATCTGCGCATTGACGATCATCTCGTCCGCCTGCGTCTCGTCCAAAAACTTCTGCAACCTCGCCTGCACCGTCTCCGGGCTGCCGACGATCGAGCCGCCCAGTTGCTGTTCCAGCGCGGCCTTTTCATAGTCGGTCCACAGCGCGTCCATATCGTCCACCGGCGGTCGCAGCTTGCCGGGACGATTGCGGATCAGGTTGAGGAATTGCTGTTGCATCGACGTAGCGAGATAACGGGCTTGGGCATCCGTCTCTGCCGCGATCACATTGACGCCGACCATCGCGTACGGTTTGTCCAGCACATCGGACGGCTGGAACGTACGTCGGTACAGTTCCAAAGCCGGGATCGTATAATTCGGCGAGAAATGGCTGGCAAACGCAAACGGAAGACCGAGCTGTCCGGCCAACTGGGCGCTGAAGCCGCTGGAGCCGAGCAACCAGATCGGGATGTCGAGCCCTTCGCCCGGCACCGCGCGCACCGGCATCTTTTCCGGGTCGACCGGCGGATGGAAATAACCCCGCAGTTCCGCCACCAGTTCCGGGAAGTCATCCCCGTTGCTGTGCAGCGCCCGACGCAGTGCCCTTGCTGCCGCTTGGTCGCTTCCCGGTGCACGGCCGAGCCCGAGATCGATGCGTCCCGGATACAGCGATTCCAGCGTGCCAAACTGCTCCGCGATCTGCAGCGGCGCATGGTTCGGCAGCATGATCCCGCCCGACCCCACGCGGATCTTCGACGTCCCGCCTGCGATGTGCCCGATCACCACCGACGTCGCCGAACTGGCGATGCCGAGCATATTGTGATGCTCCGCCAGCCAATAGCGGGTATATCCCCAACTTTCCGCATGTTGCGCCAGATCCAAACTGTTGCGCAACGCATCCGCCGCCGTGCCGCCCTCGATCACCGGGGCCAGATCCAAAACGGACAACGGAATGTCCTGCAGGCGTTTCGGGCTGTTCTCGTTCTCTGTAGCCATCGAGTTCCCTCCTGTATCAACATCATGTGTAGTATCTCCAATGGAAAAAGGAATCGCTCTCTCTTCGCCAAGCGATCCCTTTCACGTTAGCACAACACGCCCCCCTCCCAATGTTGCCCAGCTTACATTCTGTCAGTCGCTCACCAGAAGTAGATAATTCACGGCATTGATCCTCATCGAATACCGTGCAACAAAGAGAGAGGCAGCCCCTCTCGGCTCGCCTCCCTTTTTCTGTCCTTATCGCCACCACGTCGAGTGCGGATAGTCTTCCGAACCGATGCGGATCGTCTCGCCGATGTGCGGCGTCGTCATCTCCACGCCGAGCCGTTTCGCTTCGTTCCATGCCCGTTCCACCGGGTCGTTCCAATCATGCAACGACAGCGTAAACGCCGCCCAATGGATCGGCATCATCACTTTGCCTCGGAGGTCGACATGCGCCTGCACCGTCTCTTCCGGAAGCATGTGAATGTTCGCCCACCGCGCATCATATTGGCCGCACTCCAGAAACGTCATGTCAAACGGGCCATGCTTGTCCCCGATCTCTTGGAAATGCGGACCGTAGCCGCTGTCCCCGCTGAAATAGACCTTCGTCTCTTGCCCCGCAATGACCCACGAACACCACAGCGTCGCGTTCCGGTCGGTCAAACTCCTGCCCGAAAAGTGGCGTGCCGGGGTGCACGACACAATGATCCCGTCCCACTCGGACTCTTGCCACCAGTCGTGCTCCGTAATCTGATCAGCCTCGACCCCCCACCGCTGCAAATGAGCCCCTACACCCAGCGGGACGTAGAAACGTCCGACCTTGTCTTTCAGCCGCTTGATCGAGCCATAGTCCAGATGGTCGTAATGATCGTGCGAGAACAGCACCGCATCGATGGCGGGCAGGTCTTCGATCTCGATCGGCAGCGACTCGCTGTACCTTTTGCCGCCAAAACGCGGAAACGGCGACGGAGCCCGTCCGAACATCGGATCGAGCAACAGCGTTTTGCCGTCCAACTCCAGCAACAACGCCGAGTGGCCGAACCACGTGACCTTCGCCTCCTGATGCCCTTGCAACCGGCTCGCATCCAAAGTCCCCATCGGCAGCACGTCGGTCGGCTTCGTCCTTGGATTCCCTTTTATAAAATCCCGCAGCAAGGAAGCGGTCGTCTTCAGATCCATCCCCATCGGGGTCGGGATCTGATTGGCATACTTCCCTTTGCCGGCCGGCTTCGCACCAAAGGCGGGATACACATTCAAAACAAGCAACGCGATGACGAGTATCCCGACAACAACTAGCAGAATAGCGATCACAGCAGGTTCCCTCCCGTCCTTGCCTCCCTCATCCTGCACGCTTCCGCTTACTCCACACCCGACAGTTTCTTGTTCAGAAGTTGGAAGGCATGCCGCAGTTCCTCTTTTGGAATCGCCGCGTACCGGTCGCCCACACCCACCTCATAGTAACTGGTCTGCTCAGCCGTTTCGCGCACATAATGAGTGAGGCCGATGCCTGTCTCCTCGCAGATCGAGGCGACAATGGATTCGAGCTTTTCTTTCGGTACCGCGACATGCACATGGAACATGTTCGAGACGGGCACTTCCGGCCGCGTGGTGACGGCGTGGCACTGGTTGTAGAGAGCCGCCAGTTCCTTCGCATCGGCGTAGTACTGCTCCATTTTACCCACCCGCAGATCGAAGTAATAGTCGGCACTGACGATATACGGATACAGGCTGATCAAATCCCCGCCGTAGCGACGCTTCCACACTTTCGATTCCTCCGTGAACGCTGCATCCCCTGCCAAAATCGCACCTGCGATCCCGCCGATCCCTTTGTAGAACGACACGTACACGCTGTCAAACAACGCGCACACTTCCTCCGCCGACTTTTGATAATAAGGAAGAATCTCAAACAGCCGTGCTCCGTCCAGATGCAGGTGGATCCCTTTTTCCCGGCAATGAGCGGAGATCGCCACCAGTTCCTCATAGGAAGGCAGTTGCCCGCCGATCTCCCGCTGCGGCAACTCCAGCAACACACACGCGACCTCTTCCTGCAAACGTTGTACATCCTCCAGACGGATCACGCTGTCCCTGTCGGTCAGATGCACCGACTCGATCCCGTGCAACTCTTGCAACGCGTTTTCCTCATGGAGCTCCAGATGGCTCAACGGATGGTAGCCCACCCGCTTGATCCCTTTATGGTCACACCAGATCCGCAACGCGATCTGTTGCGCCATCGTCCCGCTGGGGAAAAAGACAGCCGTTTCCTTGCCGAGGTACTGCGCCATCTTCTGTTGAAACTCCTCGATGATCGGCCCCGACCCGTATACATCGCTGGCCGTCCCCCCGTCCACCGCTTCAAACGCCTGTTTCAACTGCTGCACGTCCCGCTTGCTGTGTCCCGCCACTTGATAGGTCGTCTGCAGAAATGCCTCCGCTAAACGTTTTGGCTCACTCATCGTTTCGATGACCCCTTTCCACGATTGTTTTCACTCTTCTCATCATACCAAAATCAGACAGGCCGAAGGAATGCTGATCTGTACAACAAAAGAGATCGCCGGGGAGCAGCGTGCACCCCGGCGATCTCTGTTCCGCGCATCTGTCGTTCATCACGGAGCCGACAGTTCGCTCTCTGTGACCCATTTATGATTTCGAACCGTCTCGCCACCTGTCGTCGGCGTGTAGTCCACCGTGTACACCGTCGTTTGCTCGGCTGACTCGATCACCGCTTTTGCGCCCTTCATGCCTTTCATGTGGTCGGCCAGGAGGGTGACTTCCTGTCCCTTTTTAAACGCGTCTTGGCCGGCGTTTTCGATCTCCTCATGAATCACCCACTTGTGATGTTGCACCCGCTCCCCGCCGGTCGTGGGCGTATACGACAGAACATAGGCCGTCGTGCTGTATGCCCCTGCGATGTTTGCCTTCGCACCTTTCATCCCAGGCATGTGACCGTCTTGGATCGTGGCTTGGCTGCCCACTTTGAAGGTCGGATCGTCAGCCGTTTTGAGACCCTCCGGCACGTCACCCGATGGAACATGGTCCGTGTGACCTTCGTGCCCGCTGTTTTCCGGCTTCTTTTGCGCCGTATCATCCTTCGTATCTCCGCATCCGCTCAGGGCAACCATGACAGCCACGCTGAGCAAAGCAAGTCGTATCTTCACGCCTGTGACACTCCCGTCTCCTTGGTCTATCTCCCAAGTTGCCCCTTTCACCTGCTGGAAATACTTCTCCTGCCACGCGCCTCTCCCGCTCACTTCATCGCTTCTTCTTTAACCCTTTGCATAAACTCTTCCACGACTTTGTTGTTGCTTTCCTTGCTCCCGAGTTTCAGCATCGCTCGTCCGACAAAATTGACGCCTTTGTTTTGCCCTTCGTACTCGAATCTCGTGTGCGTCTCATCGATTTTGTACAACGTAAACGTCGTCGTGATCTCAAACGCCTTTCCCAACACAAAGCTGGTTTGCTTCCGCTTTTTGTCCTCGCTCTCTTCATACGCAGTGGTTTCCACGATGTACGTCTCGACCCGTTTGCCTTCACGGTACGTCTGCTGATGTTTCGCGCCCACTTCCCGTTCCGTTTTTTCGACCAAGGTATGCTCCTCTACCTTCGGCATGATTCGCTTGATGTTCTGATCGGAAAACAGTGCCCACACGTGTTCAATGTTGGCCTCCAGGATCGTTTCTTCTTTCCACCGGATCACGCGTCATCTTCCTCCATCCCAGACGCCAGAAACTCATCGATCTCCTCCACCTGCAGGCGCAGATCTTCCATCTGCTTCTGGATCTTGTTCTTTTTTTGCTGCAACAGCTCTTCCAAATGGGCAAACGACTCGTCCGCCATCACATCGATCATTTCTTGTATCGTAAAACCAAATCTCCTCAACTTGACCAACAGAAGGGCGAGAAAGTAACTGCCATCGTCATAATAGCGATCGTGATTCTCCGGATCGATGATTGCCGGTTCGAGTAATTTCACCTCCGCATAGTAACGCAACGTCTCCTTGCTGAGACCGGTCATCTCCTCAAATTCGCTGATTTTGTACACGCGTCTCTCCCTCCCCCTCCTGCATCATAAACTGTGGGGTGCACCACAGAGTCAATGCCCCTTCGCACAAAAAAGCCGTAGATCGCGTGGGTGATCTACGGAGCCGCGCTCACTGCTTTTTTCCAAGGATGTGTTTGGACACCTTGTTGATTTGCGTGTAGGGGATGACGCCTTCCTCCAGCATCTCAGGAAGGATGTTTTCCAAGAAGTATTGCACGCAATGCAGTTCTTGATACCGGATGATCGTCGACAGCGCTTCCTCATAGATCTCGAGGAACAGCGTCTCCGGATTTCCCTTTTGGATCTCGCCGAACGATTCGTAGAGCAGGTCGATCTTGTCGGCCACCGCGAGGATCTTGCCTTCAATCGAGTCGTCCTTGCCTTCGCTGAACAGCCGCTCATAGATCGCTTGGAACTCCTCCGGGATCTCCTGCGCGATGAAGTTGCGCGTCATCGTCTCTTCCACTTGGGAGAACAGTTCCTTCAACTCCGGCATCGCGTATTTGACAGGGGTCTTGATGTCGCCGGTAAACAGTTCCGCATAGTCGTGGTTGATCGCCTTCTCGTAGAGGGTCCGCCAATCGATCTGCGTGCCTTGGTGCTCCTCCACCGTGCCGAGAAACTGGGCGATCTTCGTCACTTTAAACGAGTGGCTGGCCACCGAGTGCTCTTGATATTTAAATTTGCCAGGGCAACGGAAGATGCCCTCGAGGTCGGACAGGCTCTTGAAATAATTATGAATCCCCATTGTGCATCTCTCCTTCTCCCGCAGGTATTTCAGAAGACTTTATCAGACAGTACCTGCGAAAGCAAGCGGAATTTTCAGGGGGTCCGTGCGGGCAGAAAAAAAGACCGCAGTTGCGGTCTATGCCTTTTTCACAAACTCCGACTTCAATTTCATCGCACCAAACCCGTCGATCTTGCAATCGATATCGTGGTCGCCGTCCACCAGACGGATGCCTTTGACTTTGGTGCCCATCTTTAAGACGGACGAAGTGCCTTTGACCTTCAGGTCTTTGATGACGATGACCGTGTCACCGTCTTGCAGAACGTTGCCGTTCGCGTCTTTGAAGACTTTCACGTCTTCGCCGCTTTCGGCACCCGATTCCAGTGTCCACTCGTTCCCGCATTCCGGGCAGATAAACAGTCCGCCATCCTCGTATGTGTAAGATGAATTACATGCTGGGCAATTCGGCAAATCAGCCATGATATGATTTCCTCCTTTGTTCTATGGAAAACGTCGGTCAGTTGGACCAGTGCGGCGGGCGGGTGAGTGACTTCGGCAACTTGGTGCCGGCATCGCCTTTCGCCGCGTTGATCTGCATCTGGGTGAGGAAGAGGCCCTCGGTGAGGTCGGCTCCCCGCAGATCCGCGTCCCGGAAGTCCGCTCCGATCAAGTCTGCACCTCGCAGATCGGCACCTCTGAGATCGGCGGCGATCAGGTAGGCGCCTCTCAAGTTGGCTCCTCGGAGGTCGTGGCCTTTGAGATCGGCCCCCATCAGATCAGCACCCCGGCCGAAGTTTTTCCGACGACCCGGACGGCCTTTCAGCTGGCGAAGGGCCTCTTCCCGCACCCGTTCGCTCGTCCGCAAAAGCAGCGCATTGACCTCCGCCCGATGTGCCGCCACGTCCAGCTTTTGCAGCGCGTCGGGATCGAGCAGAGTCAGGCGTTCCGTCTCTTCCAGAGCCGCTCGGAGCTCACCGTGAAACGACCGAGTCGGTTGCAACGTGAGTGCCTCGGACAGATACCAGAGCAACTCATGCAGCTGCCACATCACCGGGAGCACCTCATACATCTGCTTCGCCGTCTCCGGCGACTGTCGCCAGTCTCGTCCGCCAAACGTCACCTGCGATACCTTCTGCCCCGCTCCAAAGCAATCATACACCGTGCATCCCCGAAACCCCCGCTGCCTTAGGCTCGTGTGCACGCCGCAACGGAAGTCTGACTGCAAGTTCGTGCAAGGCGTCCCGCCCTGCTTGTCCATCGCAAAATCCACCGAAGCTGCAAACGGCAACGCGACACAGCAGAGGCCAAAGCAGTTCTCACAGTCACCTGCCAGACTGTTGCGGTCTGTGTCAGGAATCAGCATGGATTCTTCGTTCTTCCCGCTCATTGTCTATCTCCTTCCAACGGAGCCATGATCCTCTGTAAGTTGGCTTTATTATACGCCTTCTTTCTCTGCAGACACAACACTCGCTCTCCTCACAAACAAAAACCACTCCCTGTTCGGAGTGGCTCGTTTTACTCATTCGGTTCGGAGGAAAAGTCTTTCACGTCCTCGGAGAGTTTGAACATTTTCCCAAGGTGCTTCACATACACGATGTCTTCATCCGGATACGCGGTCACATCATGGGGAGAGACCGTTCCACAATCGAGAATGCTCAAAACTTCCGTGCCGGTATTGATGAACTGATGCGCGATCCCCTTCCCGGCAGGTTTCGCAACAAAATCCCCTTGTTTCACCGGATGCTCTGCCTCGTTCATACGCAAGATCCCGCTGCCGCTCAAGATCAGGAAAAACTCTTCCTGCGCCGAATGACTGTGGTATTTTGTGCTCTTGGCACCCGGCTCCACATCGTCGATGTTCACGTACAACTTCTCGCTCCCTGCGGCACGCCCCAGATACAACGTCTTCATCGGCCCGCAGATCTCGGTCGATTCAGCAGGCATGTGTTTCACATTATGGATCTTTGTCAACGGCTTCGCTCCTCCGGCGATGTACTCTTCTATCCTTCGTATGCCTGCAGCAGGGCGGCGAGGTCGATCTTGCTCTTCGTCTGGAGCAAGGCATTCATCACTCGTTCCGATCTCGCCGGGTCGGGGCCGCTGATCATCTCAGACAACGCGGCCGGCACGATTTGCCACGACACGCCGTACCGATCTTTCAGCCAACCGCACACCTGTGCCTTCTCGTCTCCGCCTTCGGTGAGTTTTTCCCAGTAAGTATCGATTTCCGCTTGGTCCTCGCAGTTGACGATCAAGGAGATCGCCTCTGTAAATTTATATTGCGGACCGCCGTTCAATGCGACGAACGTTTGTCCATCCAGTTGGAATTCCACCGTCATGACGGTTCCGTTGCTGTAGCGGGTGACTCTGTCGATCTTGGAGTTTTCAAAGATCGATGTGTAAAACTGCGCCGCCTCTTCCGCTTGCGTATCAAACCACAAGTTTGTCGTGATCTTTTGGATTTTGACCGTCACGGATGCCCCTCCTTGGTTTCGTTGTTATTCGACAGATCTTGAATAAATCTTCAGAGAGCCACCGCCCACACCGTATACTTCTCCGAAGTGAGTCCACCCGTACTTTTCGTAGTACCCGTCCAAATCGGTGCTGAGATAGAGTCTGTCAAATCCCTTTTTGGCGGCCTCTTGCAAGGCGTGTTGCAGCAGTTGAGATCCGATCTGTTTCCCCCTGTGCCCGGGTTCCACAAAGAGACAGGCGAGCCAGGGGAATAAATCCTGACGGCTGTTCAGGTCATTCCTGATCAAGGCGTACGTGCCGATGATGGATTCATCCTCCAGGGCGATGTAAAACCTCGGGATCTCATCTGTTGTCAGGCAAGAGTTCCTCATCGCATCTTCATAAAAGTTGTAGTTCTTTTCGTTTCCCCACTCACGCCAAAAAACACCGACAGATGTATCAAATAATTCGGGTCTTTGTTGGATTTCGACGATTTTCATTCCAGCACCCCTCCTCAGAAAGACTCCTCCAAAGTCTGAAACGCAAATCGCGCATTGGGATAGGTGATCGAACCACCCGCCATCACACCAATTTTAATCGCTTCCACGATTTCTTCCCTCGATGCTTGGGCATTTCGGCATTGATCCATGTGATAGAGGATGCATTCGTTGCACCTTGTTGTCACCGAGATCGCGAGCCCCATGAGCTCTTTGTTTTTCTTGGATATGTGACCCTCCGCATACACGTTGTCATCCAAAGAACCAAACTCCTTGAAGAAGGGATCGCTCTCTTTCATCGCCGCATTGTATTTGCTGCGTTCCTGACGCATCTCGTCCAGATTCATGGTCAAAGCCCCCCGTACAAACTCCATTCATTTTATGATATTCCTCTCATTATTTGATGTCAACATCACTCGGAACCTGATAGAATAGGAATACATTCCCAGTCCGTTTTATTCAGGGGGTATCTGTATTGAATCACTGTCATCTTCTCGATATCGAGTTTGAGTATAACGAAACAAAACAAGTCATCACACCGATTCTTCTTCATGATGAGCACGATACGATCCTCATCGATTGCGGGTATCCAAACTTTATCCCCCTGCTTGAAGCAGCGGCTGCACGCTACAGTATCACGCTCGATTCGATAACAAAATTGATCGTGACACATCACGACATGGACCATATCGGATCGCTCGCTGCATGGAAGCGGACATACCCGCACATCGAGATCATCGCCCATGAGCTGGAAAAGCCGTATCTAGAGGGAACGAAAAAGTCATTGCGACTCGAACAGGCGGAATCCACGTTTGACGCGTTGCCGGCTGATGCCAAGCCGAATGCAGAACAGTTCATCCGCTTCTTACAGTCGATTGAGCCAGCTGCCGTCGACCGGACTGTCACTCACGGAGCGAGTCTCCCTTGGTGCGGCGGCATCGAAGTCATCCACACTCCCGGCCACATGCCAGGTCATATCTCCTTGTATATCCCGGCCAGCAAAACAGTGATAGCGGGAGACGCTGTCGTCATCGAAGAAGGCACACTTGCCATCGCCAATCCCCAATACACACTGGATCTGGATGAGGCCGTCCGCTCCGTACAACGACTGCTCCACTATGACGCGGAACAGATTATTTGCTACCACGGCGGCCTCTTTCACGGCGATGTGAAACAAGCGCTCCGACAACTGATTTCTGCGTATACGCCGTAGAGAGTCGAAACGAAAAAAAGACCTCGCCCGCTTTATAATGTGCGGCGAGGTCTTTGTTGTGATCGATTATCCTATGAGAGAATTACTGATAAGCCAGTTCTTTATGATCAGCAAGACCCAGCGTCTGCGCGGTGGCAGTATGAATTTCTTCGAAGAGCTCCGGGCTGTTCGAAAGGGAAACGCCATATGAAGGAATCATTTCTTTAATCTTCTCTTCCCACTCGATCATATGCTGCGGGAAGCATTTTTCCAAGACTTCGAGCATGACGTGAACAGCGGTCGAAGCACCAGGAGACGCGCCGAGCAAAGCAGCGACCGAGCCGTCGGACGCGCTCACAACTTCCGTGCCAAATTGCAACGTCCCTTTACCGGCCGCCGTATCTTTTATGACTTGCACACGCTGGCCCGCAACTACGATATCCCAATCTTCACTCTTGGCATTCGGAATAAATTCGCGCAGTTCTTCCATGCGCTTTTCATGCGACAACATCACTTGCTGGATCAGGTATTTGGTCAAGGCCATTTCTTTCATGCCTGCCGCCAACATCGTGATGACGTTATTCGGTTTGACAGAACCGATCAAATCCAAATTCGAACCCGTTTTCAAGAACTTCGGCGAGAAACCGGCAAACGGACCAAAGAGCAATGTTTTCTTATTATCAATATATCGGGTATCCAAATGCGGAACAGACATCGGCGGAGCGCCGACTTTTGCTTTTCCGTATACTTTCGCATGATGTTGCTCGACGACTTCTTGATTTTTGCATACCATAAAGAGCCCGCTGACCGGGAAACCGCCGATTTGTTTGGACTCCGGGATACCGGTTTTTTGCAGCAAAGGCAGACTGCCGCCACCACCGCCGATAAAGACAAATTTGGCACGATGGGTTTCGGTGACACCGCGCTCCAGATTGCGCACTTTCAAATCCCACGAGCCGTCGCCGGCACGCTTGATATCCTCAACGCTGTGCTTATAGTTGATCTCTACATGTTTCGTCTTCAAATGGTCAAACATCATGCGCGTCAACGCACCAAAATTGACGTCCGTTCCCGAATCGATTTTCGTAGCTGCGATCGGCTCGTCCGACGTGCGGCCTTCCATAATGAGCGGAATCCATTCTTTCAGTTTTTCCGGATCATCGGAAAACTCCATCCCTTGGAACAGCGGATTGTCTGAAAGCGCTTTAAAACGTTTTTTCAAAAATTCCACGTTTTTCTCACCATGCACCAAACTCAAGTGAGGGATCGGCATAATAAAGTCCTGCGGGTTCCGAATCAGGTTGCTTTTTACAAGATAAGACCAAAACTGTCTGGAGAGCTGGAACTGTTCGTTGACCTTGATTGCTTTGCTGACATCTATAGATCCGTCCGCTTTCTCGGATGTATAGTTCAGCTCGCACAATGCAGCATGGCCCGTCCCTGCATTGTTCCATTCGTTCGAGCTTTCTTCCCCGGCGTTTGCAAGTTTCTCAAACACTTTGATTTCCCATTCCGGTGCTAACTCTTTCAGTAAGGCTCCCAAAGTCGCGCTCATGACTCCGGCACCGATTAAGATCACGTCTGTTGTTTTGTGTACGTTGCTCATGATAGCCTTCCTTTCCCTTTTGTTTACAAAAAAGAGTGAGCCTTCCTGCTCAGGTGTCACAATAAGCAAGATGTCTCCTACGAACACGCCATTTCTGTTTCGATTATACCATACTCAAAGTCTATTATAAGTACTTTTAAGCCATAATATATAGTAACACTCTAGAATCAGGGGCCATTTAATTATGGTAAAAATCGAGGAATCCGGGAGCAAGGCGCAAGGGACGCAGAAAAACCGATACTTTGACCCAAATGCTTGCGAAGGTTACGGCCTTGGTCTTGCCGTTATTTACCTCCCCGGGCTGCCCTCATGTCTTGAAGAAACTCTTCCGCGTAGTATTTCCTAAATCGTAGTCTATTTATATCTAGACTTCAACTAACAAAAGAGGTAAAAATCAGCATAAAAGACAGGATGGGACATCCCACCCTGTCTTTCAGTTCGGCACCTTATTCGGATTCCGCTTTGTACTCCAAAAGATCCCCCGGTTGGCAATCCAATGCTTTGCAAATCGCTTCCAAAGTGGACAGCCGAATCGCTTTTGCCTTGCCGTTTTTCAAGATCGACAGGTTCGCCATCGTGATGCCCACCCGCTCCGACAGTTCCGTTACGCTCATTTTCCGTTTCGCCAGCATCACATCGATGTTGATTATGATCGCCATGTTTTCACCTCAGACCGTCAGATCATGTTCAGATTTGATATCGATGGCATTTCGCAACAGCTTCTGAAGCACAGCAGCAAAGGCTGCGATCGCAACGGAAGCCAAGATAATGATCATCCCGATCAAGATCAGACCTGGGGCATCGTCTTTCTCCGCGATGAGATAGATGAGCGGCATCAAGGCCGCAAACAAGGCACTGATCGTAATGGCACAGTTTTTGATGTTCTTCAAAGCGCTGACAGAAAGCTCCGAGAACGCGATGTTCTTGTCAATATAGCTCAGCAGTCTGAACGTTTGATACAAGGCCACGTAATACACGACCGCCGCTGCATACAAACCAATCATGAAGGGATATTGCAGATAAGGCAGCTCTGGATACAGTTCTTCAAATCCATATCGAGCCAGTTCCGGTACCAAAAACACACACAGAGCAAGAATCGGAATCCCCATCAGAAAAACAACCAGCTTCAAAAAGAGTGTTTCCCGTTTCATATTAGCACCTCCACTTGGTTATCGTCACACTGAGCATAGCACGGCGTTTATCGTTTTGCAATAAATAATTATCGATTATTACAGGTGGTGCGAATACAAAAGAACCTCACCACGATGATACACGCGGTGAGGCCCTATCTTTCCTTTCGCAACCGATGAAGCGTGAGAAATGCGGACTCTGCAACTTCCAATTCGTTGTCTGTCGGCTTGCTCGTTAGAAGTCGTCCCTGCAACCATCCACTGATCCGATAAAAAGGAGACAACACCCACCGCCATCTTCCTCGTTCGTCGCACAAGAAAAGCTCGTATCCGATCATGTAGCTCAGCAGAATCTTCAACCACACGGACAGCGGGAAGCAGGTCAGCAAGCCATAGCTTAAGATCTGAAACACTGCCAGATTTGACCCGCACCGTGAGGAAACCCGTGAAGCGGCCAGAACCTTGTCCCGCTCAATGTCCCCGTGTGTCAGATACGCCGCGACCACCTGGTGCTCGGCCCCATGATAGCGGGAGATGCCCGTGAGCCGAATCACAACGACTGCCGCCAGAAACAGCGCGAGCATGAGCAATTCCCCATACCAAGTGATTGTATGCAGGGAATCGCTCGTCCCGTTCTGCAGCAACGTGTCTCCCATCAAGAAGAGCAGGACCCCGCCGCCCAGACACCCGGCGATATAAAGCCGCCAATGAGCCATCACCAGATCCCCCATCAGGGCCAATCCTCTGACAAAGGGAATCGCAGCAACTCTCTTCCTCCACCGACTCTGTGACAGTACTTTCCGCCGCACCTCGACGCGGATGTTTTGATCACGCCCCCGTGTCGCCTTCACCCAGACCTCATCCGTGTAAAACGCCACCCCGTTCGGATAGGCCTCCCCTCCGATCATAGGAACCACACCTCCATTGCGTTTCTGTGTATTCATTATTACACAAAGGGAGAATCAAGGACAGTCGGATACTCGTGAAATTTTTATTCTCATCTAAAACACAGCAGTTCCCACTTAGATTCTCCTATGCTAGAATACAAACAACACAATTGAATAGGCTCCTCAAGGGTGATCGGCTCACTCCCTATTGAAAGGGGGTGAGAGATATGTCAACTCATGAAGTGATTTCACTCATGCTCCAATTCGGATTGTTCCTCGTCTCAGCGCTTATGCTGGTCTTGAAGATCATCAAGGATTGGTTTGACATACAGAACAAAAAGAAATAGATCGCCCCATGAGTTAGCACCTCTGGCGATCTATTTCAGCTAGAAGTATGAGCCGACACCCTTGACGGGTATCAGTTGTGTCAAACGACCGTAGGTGTTCCCGCACCTATGGTCATTTTTTATTGTACGTCTTGCTTGTAACAGTATTCTATCATAAGTAACGTTGTGACTTCAAATCCCATCTGTCCGATTCCCACAATCTCTTCCATCATGATGCAGATTGCGTCTCAATAAGTTTGGGTTGCCTGCTTCACTTTGGCATAAAACTGTTGCCACGCGCTGGACATGCCTTGTTTCTGAAGTTCCGGATTGATCTCACATATCGGCTCAACAACGTGCGGTTGTTTGACCTTCCGCGTGCGTGGAACAGAGGGCCTCGTCGTACCTTTTTGATCTCTCGCCATACTGCCTGCCTCACTTTCCGATTGATTCTGTCCGCCATGCGAACAACTCTCTCAGTTCTCGTGTTGACATTTCTGTGATCCACGGCTCGTTGCTGCTGACGATCTGTCGGCTCAAGCTCTGTTTGTGTTCCATCATCTCATCGATGCGCTCCTCAAGTGTCCCGATGGTCACGAATTTATGCACTTTCACATCTCGAGTCTGCCCGATGCGATACGCACGATCTGTCGCTTGGTCCTCCACCGCCGGATTCCACCAACGATCAAAATGAAACACCTGTGTGGCTCTGGTCAAGTTCAGCCCCGTTCCACCAGCCTTCAGCGACAAGATCAAGATGTCAGTACGCTCGTTTGCATCCGCTGCCCGCTCTTGAAAACGTGCGAGAATCTGATCGCGTTTACGTTTTGGTACACCCCCATGCAAGTACAGCACCGGCTCGCCGAGCTTCTGCTCCAATTCCCGCTGCAAGAGATGCCCCATCTCCACATATTGCGTGAAGATCAGACAGGACTCCCCTTGTCCTCGCACGGCTTCCACCAGATCCAAGAGCCGCTCCAGTTTCAGCGAACGCCCCGTCCGGTTTGTTGTCTCTTCCTCTTTCAAGAACAGCGCAGGATGGTCGCAGATCTGCTTTAGCTTTGTCAACGCAGCGAGTATCCGCCCCTTCTTCTCCATCGGTGACAGGGTATCCAGACTTTGGAACAAGTCTTGCACCACTTGTTCATAGAGCACCCCCTGTTCTGCCGACAAGGTCACAAATACTTTTCGTTCGTATTTATTCGACAGATCCAGTTGGATCGCCGGGTCGTTCTTCACGCGACGCAACAGAAACGGACGCACCAACTTCTGAATCTGCTCGATGCGGAGAGGATCGCCGTGCTGCTCAATCGGATTGACATACGTTTGCACAAAGGACGACAAACTGCCCAAATATCCTGGATTGAGGAAATCGAAAATCGACCACAACTCCGTCAGACGATTTTCAATCGGGGTTCCTGTCATCGCGATGCGATGCTTTCCTTCCAATTGGAGGATCGCCGTCCGTTGCTTCGTATGGACATTCTTGATCATCTGCGCCTCATCGAGACAAATCGCTTCCCACTGCACCCCGCGCAACTCCTCAACATCCAGTTGCGCTAAAGAGTACGAACTAATGACCAGATCTGCGTGTGCCGCTCGTACCGTGAACTCCTCACCCCTCGTCCGCTGAGAACCATAGTGCACATACACCTTCAGGTCGGGGGCGAATTTTTGCAACTCCTTCTCCCAATTGCCCAATACGGATGTCGGGCAAATGAGAAGAGCCGGTCCGGTTGCTCCTTCCTCGCGCATGCCAAGCAGATAAGTAATACATTGAACCGTTTTGCCAAGTCCCATGTCATCGGCCAAGCAACACCCGAGCCCATACTTTCGCATGAACAGCAACCAAGCAACCCCCTGCTCTTGATAGCCGCGCAGTTCAGCATGCAGTCCGGCCGGTTGTGCAATCGCCGGGATCTTCTCGACTGCCTGCAACTGATCGACGAGAGCTTGCAGATGGCGATTGAGCTCGATGTCGAGGCTCCATTCAGGAGACTCGCTTTCGTTTAAGCGAGCAGGCAGCGCATCGTGATCCGTATGTGACACCGGAGATGGCACTTGATCCTCGGCAGCCCAGTACATCTGCAAGACATCGCGCAGGGGCAGTCCCTGTTTCTTCTTGATTCGCGACACGTACTGGATCACATGTTGTATCATTTCGAGATCGACGTGAATCCATTGACCCCGTATCTGCACCAAGCGTCGCTGTTCTGCAACCAAGCGTGTAAATTCTTCTTCTGAAAGCTCCACATCTCCCAGAGCCAATCTCCAATCAAACTCCACGAGTTGCTGCAATCCCAACCAAGCAGACCCCGAAGTTCCACCGTTCGATTTCACCTTGGCTTTGATGCGCGGCCTGCGGGATCGCATCTGCTCCCACCAACCAGGAAGCCACACCGTACTCCCGGCTTGAAGGAGAGCGATGCTGTCCTCCGAGAGAAACTTCCAAGCCTGTTCGTCAGAGAGCACCCATTGCCCGGATTCTTGCCGTTCGCTCTCGTGCAACCAAGAAACGAGATTCTCCAGTTTCTTTCTGGCTTGACCCAGACGGCTTTCCACATATGGCCGCCATGAATCGGGTAGAGACCCTTGCCTTGGATGACCCGTCTCGTCCGTTTCAATCACCACGGACGGGCGGTCGCGATCTTGCAAAAGCATTTGCAACTGCCAATGTGGCTGTCCTTCACTAGGCTCTTGAATCTCAATCACCGTCCGAAACGGGGCTTCATCCTGCTTCCAACCGATGGCGATCAGCCAGTCGTCTTCGTCGATCCATTCTCCCGTCGCAATAGGCGATTGCTGTTCGGCTGGTACATCCAGCGCTTTGTACTCTCGTCGAAGTTCTACAAACGCCTCTGCTGCCTCAGGCTCCTGCTGCAAGAGGTCGGCCATCACGTCCTGAAACCATTCGTTCGCGACGGCCAAATGCTCGCCCCTGTCATCCCGCTCTGGAAGGCGGATCGTCCATCCGAACGCACCTGCTTTCCACCGTTCGAAACAGGGAGCAAACCACCCTTCCTTCAGGGCGTCTGAGCAGATCCGGGCTGCTTGTTGCACATGCCACAGTTCCTCACTCCACGAAATCGCCACATGCAAAACAGCGCGTGGCTCCTGTAGAAAGCGCACCGCCTCCAGAGGTCTCAGCCACACAAACTTCTCACCTTGCGATTCCACAGTTTCAATAAACGTTCCAAAAAAGGAGCGATGATCCCAGGCAAACAAGAGGTCGATCAACTCTTGAACCTCCACTCGCTCCCCCTGTTGATCTGTTCCAAACAGATAGAGATCGCCGACAGACGACCTCTTGCCCTGTAACGTGATCGTTGCCAACGTCGTCATGGAAGTAGCTTTCCTTTCATCAATTCTTCTCGGAAGGCGGATAAACGCTTGTATTTCTTGCTGATCCCTTCGATATACTGCTCCCAGCGCGGCAGTTGCTTGAGTTTGCGATAGTGTGATTTGAGTTTTTTCAAGATCTTGACCGCTCGTTTGTAAGCATCCCGATTTTTCTCGCGAATCCATCGCTCAGTCGCCCTGTGGTACAACGGAAGCAGACTGGGCAGATCCTCGTCGGCCACCAACCTCAACTCTTCCTTCGCCAACTCCAAAGGGTCTGATTCGTACCAGAGATGCAGGTCCACCCATTCCCGATATCGTTCTTGTTCAAGCAAGAGTTGCAGGTACTCATTCAAACTGACCGGCAGCAGGTCGGCTAGGATGTGCTCCCATTCCTTGTCTTCCACGTACCCCTCCCGTTTCAGGGCACTCCAGCAATTGACGTACTGATAGACCAAGGCGGGCTGAAAATTTCTTGATGTCAGCCTCAACCAGTTCAACCATTTATACAAACGACTCCACTTTTGATACACAACGAAAGAACGCAAATACTCGAACACTTCATCCATGACCAGCAAGGGCCGTTCCCGATCGGCTACGTTCATCGCCGCTTCGTCTTGATCGGTCAGGATCAAGAGATGAATCAGTGCTTGCAGCAGCAGTTTTTGCTGCCCAAAAGTGTGAGCGGACCGTTCCTGCTCTGCTCGCAACCGCAGAACTTCCTGTTCGATCATTTTTTCATCGACAGGTACGGTCGTCCAGAACATCCGGTAAAATTGTGCCCAGTCAGCAACCGACTCTAGCTGTGGAAATGCCGCCCGACTGAGAACGCGTATGGTATCTTCCAGACACTCCCGATAGCCTCTTGAGTGCCGTTCCATCAGTAGCTTTGCAACTTGATCGTACAGGTTGCCGATCCACCGTACCGTCACGCTCCGTACGTATCCGGGACTTTCGTAGTATTGATAGGAAGGCTGTCGGTGCCTCTCCTCCAACACCTCTAGGAGATGCATCCCGACATTCAACACATACAAAGCCCGGATATCAGGAGCCCACTCTTCCGCATATGGAAGCAACTGAGTTTCCCCTTTGCGCAAAAACACCTCGCTCGACACCCATCCGCTACGCCCCTTCCCCTCGTCCAAGATGCGGTCTATTTTTTCATGCCATTCCTCGACCGATTCCGTCTCACGAGGCGGGTTCATCACTCTTAGAGGAGCACTCGGCTGCGTGTCCCGTTTGAGGCCGAGAGCAAGTTGGTGATGCGGAGCGAGCAACGTCAGAACTTCCGGTTTCGTCTGTGCTGACAGTTCGTATAAAACAGCCGCCATATGCTTGCAATAATCATCATACGGGCACGTACAAGCACTTGCGGAAAAGTTATGGAAATCGAGTTGCACCCGATAGGACTTTGTCCCGGCTACAAGGGCTCGTGCACAGTGTCCCTCCATCTGGAGACGGCTTACCGCACGCCCCCGATAGTAGCCCCATCCTCGATTCAAAATTGCCTCAGAAAAGTAGGAGCGAATGCGTTGAAGATCTGTCTCTTCGATTGGAAGCATGCGTACGAATTCCTTCCCGGAATGGTTTCTGCATCAAATGGTGTTCCTTGTCATGATTCTAGTATAAGGCGCGAGGGGGGTTCAACCAACCGATACCAAGTTACACAAAAAAGCCACCCATAAGGGCGGCTTTCCATGGTCTCTTGAAAGTACAGCTTACTCATCACCGAAATCTACATTGTGGTAGACTTGTTGCACATCATCGAGGTCTTCCAACGCGTCGATCAGCTTGCGGAACGATACTTCTGCGTCCCCCTCAAGCGTCACTTCGTTTTGCGGAATCATGGTGAGTTCTGCCACCGTGAATTCTGCAATCCCTGCGTTTTTCAGTGCTTCTTGCACAGCGTGGAATTGATCCGGTTCTGCATACACGATGACCTGCTCGTCTTCCGCGACGATGTCACGTACATCCACATCTGCTTCCATCAAGGTCTCGAGGATCTCCTCTTCCGATTTCCCTTCGACACCGAAAACAGCGACGGAATCAAACATATACGCGACAGAACCGCTCACGCCCAAGTTGCCGGCGTTTTTCTTAAAAGCAGATCGGACATCAGAGAACGTACGATTGACGTTGTTCGTCAGAGCATCGACGATCAACATCGCACCGTTCGGCCCGAAGCCTTCGTACCGAAGCTCGTCATAGGTCTCATCCGAGCCGCCTTTTGCCTTTTCCAACGCGCGATCGATGATCGCTCTCGGTACATTGTATGTCTTGGCCCGTTCCAAAACAGCTTTCAACGCTGCGTTGGTCTCAGGATTCGGGTCCCCTTTTTTTGCTGCTACAAAAATCTCAACACCGAACTTCGCGTACACACGAGTCTTTTGCGCGTCATTCTTCGCTTTGCCCTCTTTGATATTGTTCCACTTGCGGCCCATTCATTTCACTCTCTTTCAAGTAGTAGAAATATTGATCCTCAAAACCGATAGCTCAGCACTTTTTACATTATACCTTATTTGTAGAAGTTTTTCGTGTCTTACATACGATTCTCGATCAAATCACGGTGGGCTTGCTGCGAAACTTCCGCCTGGCTGAGAACGCGAATGGTATTTGCAATTGTCCGTGTGGCAGGTAAAAAAAGGCCCACCCTGGTACGCATCGTGGAGAGGCGTGGTGAGCACTGTTGCAAATATTGTATGTTCGCACTCAACTGTTGTCAACGTCTACTGAGGCAGTATCCTACCCATAATCCATCGAATCAACACCCAAAATCTTGAGTCTATCTGTCTTCAGCACTTCAATTCCTTGCCAAGTAGTTCTTCACTGCTTTTACACACCAAAACGCATGTGCGGTAAACGGCATGCTTGCTCGTAGCTGAGTGTAGAGATATGATGAGTGCAATCTGAATTTAGGACAAGGAAGGACTCAAGATGAGCAGCGAACTATCATTTACACTTCTCTGCATGACTTCTTTTTTTACTTTGATCAATCCCTTGGGAGTAATGCCTGTGTTCATGACCATGATGTCGGAGTGTAATCAAGAGGTTGTGAAATCAACGGCGAAAAAAGCGTTGCTCATCTCCTTTTTCACGCTTCTGACGTTTGCCATCACTGGACAGTTGCTTTTCAAGCTTTTCGGAATTTCAGTGAACAGCTTGAAGATCGTCGGTGGTGTCATTTTTTTCTTCATGGGCCAAGACATGCTCCAAGCCCGACTGACCAAACCGAAAATCGCAGAACCCGAGGTTTCAAACTATGTCAAGGACATCTCCATCACTCCTTTGGCTATCCCGATGATCTGCGGCCCCGGAGCGATTACCAACTCCATCGTCCTTATGGAAAGCGCACACAACTGGTGGGAAAAAGGAATTCTCATCTTCTCGATCGCAGTGATTTGTTACTTGACCTATATGATTCTCCTCCATGCGCCTCGGCTCATGAAATGGCTTGGAGAAACGGGGAACAACGTACTGATGCGTATCATGGGGCTTATCGTCATGGTCATCGCTGTCGAGTTTTTCTTGGGGGGTTTGAAACCATATCTCCTCGACATCGTATCCACGCTGAAAGCGTAACCTCAGCATGGCGGAACGAGGCGTTGGCGTTGTGATTGACGAAGCACAAGAGATAGCTATGCGAGGGTGCTGGAACGGCGCAAGAAACTGAGACAGAAGAACGAAGCGCTTAGCAACCTACTAAAAAAGAAGTAGACCTCCCTTGAGCTTGGCGGCCTAGGAGGTCTACTTCTTCTTTGTTATCCGAGCCGACACCCTTGACGGGTATCCGTAGTGTCAAACGACCATAGGTGTTCCCGCACCTATGGTTTTCTTTTATTGTTCGGCATGCTTGTAGCATGATTCTTTCCTTGACCTTGATGAGACTTCAAATCACATTGCGGGTCTATATCGCATAAGGTTCCTGCAATACATTTGGATTGTTTGAAAGGATCATGGCGTAAACAGTTTCCAATGTCCTTCGGATACAACTTCGACCTCTCCATCGATCACTTTGATGGCGGCTTGATCATCAACTGCATACGCCGGTCCCTGCATCCCGGCTGCCCATCTCTCTGCAGCAGCCATCGTGTTATACGACAGCAACTCGTGATCCAGATGCGGGAACATCGCAAAATCGACCAGACCCAGCGTTTTATCACCACCGGTGGGTGGAGTCCAGCCAACGAAGTATTCCCCGATGTTAGGTGCCATCACCATGCTCCCAGCACTCATTCCCACATAGACGGAACGCAGCGACGGCAAGAGGTCTGCCAGTCCGGACTGCTGCATCCAGTAACACAGATACAACGGGTCACCGCCATTCACGAGTAAAACCTCAGTCTCCTTGACCATCGGAACCCAAAGCTCTTTATCAATGCTGGGCAGCGCCGTGAGCTCCAGCACCCCCAGGGACTTCCAGCCCAGCTCACACATCGGTGCGCCGGCTTGTCCACTGAAGAACTCAAATGCCCTGGCTGCACCACCGGGTATTGCGTACGACGCAGTGGATATGCCGAGGGCGCTACATTCGGCAATCGGTTTGTCCAGCATGTCAACCAACGCGTCATGTATGCTTTTGTTATTGATGCCTGCAGATGTAAGCAATAATTTCATAACTCCACTCCTCGTCATTGTGCGCGTCGTAATTTTAATATTCTGACTTTCTATAGTACATCGGGACAGCAAATTAATAATATCAGATCGCGCAACAACCGATCAATTCAAAAGAGTCACATGGTTTTAGAAGATCAACCGCCATATAGAACTCCTATGCAAGACCCCAAACAGAAAAAGACCTCATCCAGGATGGCAAAAGTGGTGAGGTCTGCCCCTTCATTTCACACTCATTTATGATAAGGCTCACCTCAACGGCAGCAGGCACAAACTTGCCCTTCGTGCGAGCCCAGTAGGGGCGACACTGAGGGTATTCGATGAATGCTGACCCATGACTTCCGAAAACTGCACACTCGAGGTCCCGCTCATTCGACGAGGGCTGTCCCCAGATTCATATGAACCTTGTTGAGACCGCCCTCGTTTCACTATCTCCCGATACTTCATCTATCGTTTACCGCATCTTCCTCGCAAACAGGTACCCGATTGCGGACAGGACGCCCAATCCGAGGGCACCATATATGTTGATGAGAACTTCCCTATTTCCCGTTCCCCAATACAACAGTCCATTCACGACCAACGAAACAACGCAAAGCAACAATACCCATTTTACGACTCGATTCATCATTCTGATCTTCTCCTCCTGTTCCACTACTTTAGCAGTCGACATGCTCAATGTTACGGATCGACAGATACGCGACGACCGCGCCAAGAAGCGCCAGGCCAATCGGCACCGCAATGACAGAATACAAGGTGAATCCATCGACGTTCTGGCAGACGAGCGCCACGACAATCAGCGACGACACGATGGTGGCCGCGCCGGAATGTTTGCGCATGCCAAAGTACAACGGAATCAGGCTTAGGAAGCTGGTCGCCAGCGCGCTCATGACGACCGTCAACAGTGATTTGGCTGCAACCGACCACGTCAACGACTCTGGAATCACGGACGTGAACAGATTTAATACAGCAAAACCAAAGCCGACAAACAGATTTGCCGCAAGGTCCGCAACCAGCGTAAACAGGACGACGACGAGCAGCTTGGCCGCGATGAGCTTTTTTCGAGGGATCGGGTACATAAACAGCACCGTGATCGATCTTTCGCGGAACTCGTCAATGACAAGTCGCGAAATGAGCACCGAAGCGAACACGATATACGTACCCCGAACAAGAGTATCAATGATGGAGAACACCATGTCGTAGCTCGAAAAAAGCATCTCGTCCTTTGCTTCCGTGTTCAGGCTGATAAAGCAGATTAAACCTAATATCACGACGTTGGCGATCATCGCCGCCCGAATATAAGACATGATGCGAAACTTTCGCATTTCGAGCTTTATGAGCTTAAGCAACGATGCCACCTCCGTTCAAGATGGACAGGAAGTAATCCTCAAGCGACCCTTTTTTCTTATGTACCGCTTCGATCGCGACATCTTGCAGCACCAAAACCTTCATCAGCTCGCTTTGCGGAATGGGGCAATCGTAGATGCGGATTTGGCCTTCGTCGGTAATGCGAACATTGGAGATATGCAAGTGTTTTTCAAGCACAAAAGCAGCTTTACTGCTTTCGTTCGTTGTGATTTCGATATATTCCGCCGTTTGCTTGGCGACATGGTCCATCGAAACCTCCTGCAGCAGTTTGCCATCGTTCATGACTGCGATCGTGTCTGCGATCAGCTCGACTTCCCCAAGAATATGGCTCGAAATGAGAATCGTGATCCCATAATGCTTGCATAGCATTTTGAACAGATCGCGAAGCTCCTTGATGCCTATCGGATCGAGACCATTAATCGGCTCATCGAGAATCAGCAGCTCCGGTTTCGTCGTGATCGCCCGCGCGATGCCAAGCCGTTGCTTCATCCCAAGTGAAAACTCCTTGACCGCTTTCTTTTCGATCCCTTTTAAGTTCACCAGCTCAAACGCCTCATCAATCGACTTTTTGTTATGGTAGCCCATATATTCGCAGTGCAACTCCAAATTTTCACGGGCCGTCAACTTTTCGTAAAAAATCGGTCTTTCGATGATCGTGCCCATCCGCGCCAGCAGTTGGAACGACGTATCGGTCAACCGTTCGCCAAAAATTTCGATTTCACCAGCCGTCGGCTTCACCAAGTTGGTGATCATTTTCATGACCGTTGTTTTGCCTGCTCCATTCGGACCCAGCATGCCGTATATTTCACCCTGTTTGATGTTTAGATTTACGTTCGAAACAACTTCCTTGCCCCGGTATGCCCGAGTCAGCTGCTTCGTTCTTACGATATGCGTCATCGTTCGATGCCTCCTTCGTTCGTTACAAGTTTTATTGTAAGCATCGAACTTTGCTTTTTTCTTACCCGATTCTTACAAATTCCTTAAGCTGTGAAGGCAACTCGTTTTAGCTTGACTGTAAACACCGTTTTTTCGTAAGGCTTGCTATGGATGTTGATTGTCCCCTCTTGCGCTTCAACCAGCCTTTTCGTAATCGTCAGCCCGAGACCACTGCCCTGATACGATTTGTTGCGGGAGTCCTCCAGCGTGTACATCCGCTCGAACACCCGGTCCTGATGAAGTTCGTCGATCCCCTTGCCTCTGTCCCATACATCCATGTACACAAACTCGTCATCGCAACGCAATGTGAATCCGACCGCCATTCCCTCCCCGCCATGCTGAATTGCATTTGCAATCAAATTGCTCAGGACGCGGTCCAGCGCTTCCTCGTTCCCCCACGCAAGCAGCGGCTTATCCGGGATCTCGATGGCGACGTCGAAACCTTTGCCCGTCAGCGTGTCGTAGAAGGCCAGCATATTTTTCCCGCAGATATCGTTCATGTGAATCCGGGATAGCGGAATCGGCCTGTCCCCCGATTCGAGTCTCGCCAAATCAAAAAACTGACGGATCAGCTCCAGCACCTCGTTTGCCTTGGTGTACACCTTGGACAACAGAACCATTCTTTCCTCCACGTTCATATCCGGGTCTAGATTGATCGTTTCGAGATACCCAAGCACGACGGTAAGCGGCGTCTTTAAATCGTGCGAAATATTTGAGATCATTTTCCGCATCGATTGCTCCATCTTCAGATAATTCGCTGCCCTTTGCTGATTGTGCTCCAGCAAATGATTGATTTCAATCAAGACTGGTATCAAGGCGCGATCTTCCGTAAAAACGAGTAACTTCTCGCTGGTGCCCTCCACGATAATTTCGTGTAATTTGTTATGAATTTGCTCCAGATTGGAGCTTCTTGCTCGATTTGCACGGTATTGGAACGCAATCACGACAAGCAAAATTAAGACGAGCACAGCGAGAGCGATCACCATGTCATTGTCCTTCCCACTTGTAGCCGATACCCCACAACGTCTTGATATACCGGGGCTTGGACGGCAAATCTTCAATTTTTTCACGCAACCGGCGAATATGGACGTTAATGACGTTCTCGTCGCCGTAATATTCATCGTTCCATATGAGACTGTACAACTGCGCCTTCGTGAACACGCGATGCGGGTTCGTAGCGAACAGCTTCAGGATTTCGAATTCTTTGGCCGTCAGCCTCAGATCGACATCGTTTTTCCGCGCTGAAAAATTGTCCAAATCGATGCGCAGCGCATCAAACGTCAGCACCTTGGCCGCCGAAGGCACCTGATCTGCTGCCGATCCGGCATTCGAATACGTCGTGGCGCGGCGAATCGCCGCTTTGATCCGGGCAGACATTTCAATGAGGGAAAACGGTTTCGCAATGTAATCGTCGGCACCAAATCCGAGCCCGATCGCCTTGTCGATGTCGCTGTCCTTCGCCGACATGATGAGGATCGGCACGGAACTGTTTTCTCGGATCAACTTCATCACTTCGATACCGTCCAACTTCGGCATCATAAGATCGACAATGACGATATCGAAAGCGCTTTGCCGAAATAGGGAGATTCCGTCCAGTCCGTTAAACGCCGCCGAGACGTCGTAGCCTTCTTTGACTAGATAATTTTGCAACATTTCGACGATTTGCGTATCGTCCTCGATCAGCAATATGTTTTGCGGCATGATGTTCTCCCCTCGTTTTATCCATACTGAAAATTATAGCTCGTGGCAGATGGAATGAATAGATTTTACCCCGAAAGAAAAGGAAACCCTTACGCAAGAAAGCACAAACACAAGAAGACCTCGCCAACAAGATGTAGATGTGGGGGAGGTCTCCTCTCGATTGCCTATTTCTCATTTCGCGATGATACGGTTTTCCTCAAGGGCGCTCGGAGAGTCTCGTGCTAATTGGGGGTGTGGGGAACCTGATGTGTTCGATCATCTCCACCTTTGACAGCGCCAACCAGTAAAGTTTTTATATCAATCTTAAGAACGAACGCTCCTTCTCGGTTCTTCTATGGCAAAATATTTTTAGAAAACCTCGATGTACCTGTTTTCTCCGCCATTGGTACTTGAACGGAATCCCTATGAATACCTCAACATTGATCTGAAGTACTCGGTGCATTCGAGATTGCACACAAGAAGCTAGCAGCATAGTAAGATCAAGACGTAAACAGTTTCCAATGCCCTTCGGATACAACTTCGACCGCTCCATCGATCACTTTGATGGCGGTTTGATCATCAACTGCATACGCCGGTCCCTGCATCCCGGCGGCCCATCTCTCTGCAGCGGTCATCGTGTTATACGGCAGCATCTCGTGATCCAGATGCGGGAACATTGCAAAATCGACCAGACCCAGCGTTTTATCACCACCGGTGGGTGGAGTCCAGCCAACGAAGTATTCCCCGATGTTAGGTGCCATCACCATGCTCCCAGCACTCATTCCCACGTAGACGGAACGCAGCGACGGCAAGAGGTCTGCCAGTCCGGACTGCTGCATCCAGTAACACAGATACAACGGGTCACCGCCATTCACGAGTAAAACCTCAGTCTCCTTGACCATCGGAACCCAAAGCTCTTTATCAATGCTGGGCAGCGCCGTGAGCTCCAGCACCCCCAGGGACTTCCAGCCCAGCTCACACATCGGTGCGCCGGCTTGTCCACTGAAGAACTCAAATGCCCTGGCTGCACCACCGGGTATTGCGTACGACGCAGTGGATATGCCGAGGGCGCTACACTCGGCAATCGGTTTGTCCAGCATGTCAACCAACGCGTCATGAATGCTTTGGTTATTGATGCCTGCAGATGTAAGCAATAATTTCATAACTCCACTCCTCGTCATTGTGTGCGCGCGTCGTTTGATTATTCAGACTTTTAAAATGTGATTGCAAGCGTCTATCGGGACAGCAAATTAATAATATCAGATCGCGCAACAACCGATCAATTCAAAAGAGTCACATGGTTCTAGAGGAGAAACGAGAACCCTGATGAATGGGGATGAAAGAATATCGACACATGAAATCATCTCGCTCATGCTCCAGTTCGGGTTGTTCCTCGTAGCAGCTTTAACATTGGTCGTGACGATCATGAAACATATGATTGACAATCAAGACAAAAAGAAATAGATCGCCCTTTGAGTTGGCGCTCGCGATCTATTTCCCATGAATACCATTTGAGCCGACACCCTTGCATCATTATTCTAACACATGAAGAACAACAGGCTGAGGCTAGCTTGTGCTTACTTATATGTGCGATGAACACAATCATTTGAATGCAATCATACCTTGCTTGCCACAAACTTGTTCACTTTCGCTTCGGCGGCAAGAATGGCGGCAGCAAGAGCATTTGCGCGGCACTCCTGCGCCCTTCTGAAATAGAGGCTTCGCAGAAGGTTTTTGCTGTTCACCCGGGCAATCACCTGAACACGGCTTCTCGGCCAGTCGGCGCATTGTGCCAAACCGCTTATCCAGTCCGCGATTTCCTGCTGAGGAAGCAGTTCCTGGTCGATCATGGCATCCACGATGCTAGCGATCCGCTCATCTTCTTCCTCGCTGAAAATGAATGCCCCGTTATGCAACATCCCTTGAATTGCTACAAGAACCTCAAGTTGCACCGCGGCATCGCTCTCCGGGCACTGCACCAATTCCAACAATGCGTCCGCACCATGGGCTGCTCCGTGAGCCCAACCGCCTTCGGGCAGATAGCCGCGCAGGTCCTTCTCCTCCTTGTAATAACGGAGCAGCGAATGCTTCAGGTGCTGGAAATCAGCGCGATCCAAAAATGGCTGCTGCCTGTGACGCCATACAAGCAAGGCGATAGGCAAGACAGAGAACGTCCTTGTAAATACGGTCTGATCACCCGCGTTGCCGATCCCGTAAAACAGATGTTGCTCATCAGTTAGAACCGTGAGGAGGTTGCGCAATTCCAATTCAGTAAACTTGTTTTCTACGCAAATCCATTCATAGAATGTCGAAAAGATCAGTTCATCCCGCAATTCGGGTTGCGGATCGCCGATATATTGCAGCATCGGAGTTACGTAATCCTGCAAGCTCTCACCTTCGTGAAGCTGGTAACGCTCCTTCTCCAATCTTTGCAAGTCCTGCATCAACTTTGTCCTTGTCTCTCTCACTTGTCCAACTCCTTCAATTGCAATCATATGTCTTGCAAATCTTCCCACTATTTGATAAAAAAACAAGACCGAAACTCGGCCATGCTACCACTACTCATCCATTTTGTTTCTCTTGCAGTTAATTTGAATTGGATTTCCATCCGGATTTTGAATCCAACCGGATCTCAAATTGTTTAAAAAATCGTGGGGCTCGGAAAGTTTGTTCTTACTTGTGGTAAGGTTCCCCCCGCTGAATCCGAAACGCTCGATACACCTGCTCCAGCAGGATCACCCTCACCATTTGGTGCGGAAACGTGAACTTGGAGAAGCTTAGCTTGTGATTGGCGCGCTGCAGCACCGTCTCGTGCAACCCCAGAGACCCGCCGATGATGAAGGTGAAGGTGCTGTAGCCGGAACTGGCCATCTTGTCCAGATGGTCGGCGAATTCCTCTGACGTCAGGTTTTTGCCTTGGATCGCCAGTGCGATCACATAGTCGCGGTCCCCGATCTTCGCCAGCAGTTTCTCCGCTTCCTTCTTCTTAATCTGTTCTTCCTGCGCCGCAGACGCATTGTCAGGCGTCGGTTCATCGGCTACTTCCACCACGTTCACTTTACAATACGAAGAGAGCCGCTTCGAGTACTCCTCGACGGCTCCTTTCCAGTATTTTTCTTTGAGCTTGCCGACGGCAAGCAGGTTGATTTGCATGATCCCGGTTCCTCCCCTAGACGATCAGATACTTGGGCTCTTGGTCGCAGTGGTCGCACGTTGCCGGTGCGTTCCAGGCGGTGAAGGAGACGTCCTTCAGCAGGTAGACGTCGGGGGCTTGGCCTTCGTATTCGTCGACGAATTCGTCGAGGGCGATTTCTACGTGTTCTTTGCATACTACATACATGGTGTTAGACCACCTCATTTGGGTTGTGTCTCTATACTAGCAGTCTCTCCCGGTTTTGTACAAATCTATGCAGAGGAGGTAAGGGGATTTGAAGTTGGAAGAGATCAAATCGAGGCTGGCGTCGTATCGGCCGGATCTGGAGCGGTATCCGGATGATGAAGTGGCGCGGCTGACCCTGCTGTTGGCGCTGGAGGCCGTGGAGAAGGGCAATTTCGGGATCGGGTGCGTGTTGGTGGGTCCAGATGGCTCACTCGTCGAACAGGGGTTTAACGAGGTGTTTTGCCGGGCTGACGGGGTGCCGCTGTTTCGGAGCGGTGCGCATGGCGAGATGGTGGTGATGGATCGGTTCGAAGTCAAGCATCCGGGGGTCACTTCGATGGACGGCTACCGGCTGTATACGTCGCTGGAGTCGTGTCCGATGTGCATGACGCGGCTGATCTGCTCCGGGGTCAGTGTGGTGCTGCATGTGGCCGACGATCTGGAGGGCGGGATGGTGCGGAACAAACATCTGTTGCCGCCGGTGTGGCAGAAGATGATGAAGCCGCAGATCTTCGCAGCCGCTCGCTGCTCGGAGGAGCTGCGCGATCTGTCGCGGGCGATCTTAATGAGCAATGTGGCGGAGTTGAATGAGAAGTTGCTCACACGATAAAAAAAAAGGCGGCCCGGTGGACGGGTCGCCTTTTCTCTAGATCCTCTTACTCGCCGCTCAGTTTGGTCAAGGTGACTTCTACCGTTTTCACTTCTTTCTCGCGGTAGAACTCGACGGTGACTTTGTCGCCCGGCTTTTTCTTGAACAGGACTTTGCGCAGGTCGATCAGGTCGGTGACTTTTTGGTCATCGATCTTGGTGATGACGTCGAGCTTTTGCAGGCCCGCGTTTTTCGCGTTCTCCTGCACCTCTGCGATGACGATGCCCTCCTCGACCGGGACTTCCGGGCGTTCGCGCATCGACAGGCCTTGCAGCGACACGCCGCCGATGCCGATGGCCGGGCGTTCGACTTTGCCGGAGTCCATGAGTTGCTTGACGATCGGCTGTGCTTCGTTGATCGGGATCGCAAAGCCGATGCCTTCGACGCCGGTGGTGGCGATCTTCGCGGAGTTGATGCCGACGAGCTCGCCCTTGATGTTGACGAGGGCACCGCCGGAGTTGCCCGGGTTGATCGCGGCGTCGGTCTGCAGGACGGTCTCGGTAAAGACGGTCTGGCCGGTCTGCGGGTCTTCGATCGGCATCTCGCGCTTGGTGGCGGAGATGACGCCGACGGTGACCGATTGGGCAAATTTCAGGCCCAGCGGGTTGCCGATGGCGATGGCCGGTTCGCCGATGTTGAGCGAGTCGGAGTTGCCAAACACAGCCGGGGTGATGTCTTTGACATCGTCCGCTTCCACTTTGATGACGGCGAGGTCGGTCAGCGGGTCGGTGCCGATGACTTTCGCCTTGACGTGCTCGCCGTCGGGCATGGCGACTTCGACGTTGTCTGCGCCTTCGACGACGTGGTTGTTGGTGATGATGTAGCCTTCTTTGTCATAGATGACGCCAGAGCCTGTGCCCGCCGTCTGTTCCGCGCTGGTGCGGCCAAAGAAGTCTTGGGTCTTTTGCAGGTTGAGTACGCCGACGACGGCCGGTTTGATCTTGTTGACCGCTTCGACGACGCCCGATTGGACGTTGACGTTGATCTGTTCCGCTGCCTGGACGACGTTGTCGCCGCCGGTGGAGCCGGAGTTGACTTCGATGACGTTGGACTTGATCAGGGTCGGCACGAGGGCTGCCGTCGTGCCGGAGCCGATCAGCGCGGAGACGACCGCCACGGCGATCCAAGATGCCATGTTGCTCTTTTGGCGTTTCGGTTTGGTTTCAAAATCATCATAGAATCCCATAGTCAGTGACCTCCTATTTAGATAAACATATCGAGTATGTTGAGTATCTGTGCTGGTATCCCTATTATACAAAGGACGAATCAGCCCTCACAACTGGGAAGCCCTGTCTGTCACAAATCGTTCAAGCAAATTGTTTGAAAATTCTTCACAGTAATTGTTTTTCGCGATCCGCAGGTTTATTTTGCCACAAAAGGAGCAAACTATAAGCATGGCAGGCACAGAAACGCGCCGCACAGGTTCAGGAGGGATCATGATGAAACGTTTGAAGGAACTGCCGGGCGGGGTCGATGTGGTCGCGCAATTGGCCGATCTGAAGGAAGTCGACTACAAGAACACGCTCGTCGTCACGGCGCTGGTGGAGTTGCTCGTGGAAAAGGGGCTGCTCACCCGCCAAGAGGTGATTCAGAAAGCCCGGCAGCTCGACGTGGATCTCTCTCTGGAGTCGGATCGTTCGCTGTATGCCAACTGAGCTGCAAGCCAGCTTGCTTTTTTTGTCTCCCCCTTCTCTAAATTGAAAGCCCATCTCGCACGGAATCTGAGATGGGCCCTTTTTTTATTTCGTATGCACTTAGACTCTTTTGATCGCTTTCAAGGGCGTTGGCTTGTCCCGGTAGGTGTCGTGGAGGACGACTTCCCGACCGACGTCAAATCCGTTTTGCATCAGGATGCCGCGCACGGTGATCTCGGCGATCTCCGGCATGTTGTTGTCCGGGGAGAGATGCGCGAGGTAGACGTCTTTGGAATCGCCGCTGAGCACTTCGGTCAGCGCGTCCCCTGCCATCTCATTGGACAGGTGGCCTTTGTCGCCGAGGATGCGCTTTTTGACGGTCCACGGGTGCGGACCGACACGGAGCATCTCGACGTCGTGGTTCGACTCAAAGATATAGGCGTCTGCGCCTTGGATCGCCGTTTTGACGCGGTCGCTGACGTAGCCGAGGTCGGTGGCGAGGGTGAGTTTGGTCTCATTTTGAAAGAAGTTGAATCCGACCGGCTCTCTCGCGTCGTGGGAGATCGGGAACGGTTCGATCTTCAGGTCGCCAAAGGACAGCGAGTCCTGGATGGCAAAGGTGTGTTGTTGCTCCACGGCGATGTCGCCGACGTATTTTTCCATGCCCGCCCAGGTGCCTGCGGTGGCGTAGACGGGGAGGTTTTTGTATTTGCGGGCCATGACGCCGACCCCTTTGACGTGGTCGGAGTGCTCATGGGTGACGAGCAACGCGTCGAGTCCGTCTGCCGTCACGCCGATCTCTTCCATCGCGGCGGCGATCTGTTTGCCGCTGACTCCGGCGTCGATCAGGACTTTGGCTTCTTCCGACTCCACATAGATCGCGTTGCCCGTGCTCCCGCTGCAAAGTACGCTAAAGCGAATCAACGCGGTTCCTCCTTCTATTGCGTGTCCCCGTTCTCCACCGAACCGGTGAAGGCGTTGACATAGTAGACCGTACGGTCGGTGACGATGCGCCAGACGGGCGCGAGATACCACACGTCGGCATCGTCATAGTTGGGGCTGTAGTAGCCGAGGCGAATGTCGCGGATGACGTCCCCTTCAGCGGGGAATGTCTTCGGGTCGAGGGTCTCGACCATCGAGCGCATGGCGCTCACCGCTGACAGGACGCGGCGTTCGATGTCGTCTTCGCCGCCGATCTCCAGCGCCTTTTGATTATAGCCGATGATCTCCGAATTTTGAAGTTCCACTTCGAGGGAAGCGGAGAACACCGGTCGTTTCTGGTGGTGCTGGTAAAAGCGGTGCAGACCGTCGTCCGAGAGGATCAGGTCTTCGCTGTAGAGGCTGCTGCGCCAGACGGTGTTCCCGATCTTTTGCAGGATCTTGTCGCTGGCCTTGGCCGGGCCTCCCCCGTCCAGTTTGACCGGCGGCAGATAGCGGACGCGGAAAAATCCGTCCGCCGTGGTCTGAAAGTCGCCGTCGGCGGTGCGGTAGACGACGGTGCCTTTGCTTTTGTCGTCCTCGACGAGCTGCGGCCGACGCTGCGTCTCCTGCACGATGACCGGCACGGGCTGCGACGGCGAGGAGACCTGCAGGAAGCGCATGCCCGGCGTCTCGCGAGGGATGTCGGCCTGCAGGGTGATCCGGCGTTCGGCGAGCAGGCTGCGCAGCTCTTGCAGTTGGGTGGAAAACGACTGGACGTAGCCTGCCTCTTGCTGCTGGGCGGCGTAGTATTGCCAGCCGAGCAGGATGTCGAGGAGGAGAAAGGCGACGATCAGATAGGTTTTGGCTTTACTCCAATCCACGCAGGTTCCCCTCCTCGATCAGCAGTTGTTCTCCGGTGACCGCGTCAAAGACGGCGCTGCGCCGCTCGCCGGCCTGTTCGATGACGTAGACCGGGTAGAGGTCGACGAGCTCTCCGCGCGCGTTGCGGGCCAGATAGGCGAGGTAGACGTCGGTGATGCGGTTGCGGTCGATCAGCACGCCGTCCGCCGTCGCCCGCTCGATCAGCTCGCGTCCGGACAGCACATCCGCGTCGCGGGTGCGATACGGTTTGCCGAGTGTGGACTGGGAGCGCTTCATGCCGCCGACTTCCTGATCGACGATGCGCACGTAGATCGTCGAGATGTCGCTGATCACCGGGATGCCGGTGATGTGCTGACGGAAATCGAACACACGTCCCTCGATGCCGTTGTTCAACGGGAAGCTGCGCAGTTCATGAGCAAGTATGACGGTGGAGGAAAATCCGCCGTGTTCATTGGCAAAGTTCAGCGCCTGCACGACGCCGGAGTCGCCGTCCTGACGGGCGGTGCGACGGTTGGCGGCGATGTTGCGGTAGATGATCTCACCGTCCGCTTTGCCGACGCGCACGGAGCGGGAGCCGTCGGTGACGATCTGGGAGCCGTCCCGTTCGAGCACGCGGCGGGTCAGCGATCTGTCGGCAAAGAAGGTGTCGATCAGCCGCTTGGTATTCGGCGCTTCGTTGATCTCCGCCGTGTACAGCGCGACCGGACGCCGCTGGGCAGGCAGGTAGAAATTTTTATGCAAGCTCTGCCCGAACAGGTCGTACAACACGCCTCCCTGTACATCGGCAAACAGCTTGCTCGGCCGGTCGTTCGGCAGGACGACGCGGGATATGTACATGCGGTTGTCCGGCCCGCCGTGGAAGAGGGCACGCCAGTCGTTGTCCTCCGGGGCGCGGAACAGGTAGATCGTTTTCGCCTGCATCGACGGGTCGAGGTTGGACGTGAAGTTGATCAACTTCGACTGTTCGATGGTCGGTGCCGACATGGCGACGTCAAATTCGTATTGGAGGCTCGGGCCTCTGCCCACGATGTCGGCCCACTCTTCTTCGCCGTAGTCGGTGGTGATGCGGATGTCGAAGAAGGAGGCGTCGCGCAGCAGATCGACGCCGTCCTGATACGCATTTTCCCCGGGAAATAATACGGTGTGTCGCTGCTCCCCGAAATGGACGACCAACAGACGCGGGTGCAGCACGCTCTGCAAGGTGCGCTGGTAGATCGGGTCGGTGACGCCATTGCTGAGGTACTGCGGGCCGTCGATCGCCTCGAACTGCGGCGTCGTGCGCCAGATGCCGAGCGACAAGGTCAGGGACAGCAGGACGAGGAGGGTGAGCAGACCGGATTTCAATTTCTCCCGCATCGGTTACGCACCTCCTGTCGCGACAGGCAAGGTGAAGGAGACGGCTGTGCCCTGCCCTTCTTCGCTGTCGATGCGGATCTGACCGCCGTGTTTTTCAATGATGCCGCGGGCGATTGACAGCCCAAGTCCTGTGCCGCCCGCCTGTCGGGAGCGGGCTTTGTCGACGCGGTAAAATCGGTCAAAGATTTGCGGCAGATCCGATTTGGGGATGCCGACGCCGGTGTCGGTGATCTGGACGAGCACGTGTTTGCCGGAGACGCGGGCGGCGGTGATCGAGATGCGGCCGTCTTCCGGGGTGTATTTGATCGCGTTGGAGATCAGGTTGTCAAAGACCTGATCCAGTTTGTCCGGGTCGACGTTGACGACGAGGTTGTTCGGCACCTCGAAGGACAGGGCGACTTTTTGCCGTTGCAACTGCATGGTAAATCGGAACGACGCTTTTTGCACGAGGTCTCGCAAGGAATGCGGGGCGATCGCCCACGACTCGCGCTGGGCATCGAGGCGCGACAGTTGGAGCAGGTCGGTGACGAGGCGCACCATGCGGTCGGTCTCGCCGGAGATGACGGAGAGAAACCGCTTGGCATGGTCGGGCGACTCGATGGCGCCGTCTTCCAACGCTTCGATGTAGCTTTTGACGGTCGTCAGCGGCGTGCGGATCTCGTGGGAGACGTTGGCGACAAAGTCCCGTCTCGCCCGGTCCTCCCGCTCCTGATCGGTGATGTCGCGCAGGACGATGACCGCACCCCGCTCCTCTTCGGTGTCACCGCGAAACGGCGTCGAGTAGGCGTGCAGGATGCGACCCGACGAGCTCTCCAGCGTAAATTCGTGCGTGGAGGCGACGAGCGACAGGCTTTCGTCGTCGTCCTGGAGGATCATCATCGTCTCGATGGGACGATCCAGCAGCCCCTCGGTCTCGTCGGTGCCGAGCAGCTTGGCCGCCGCCGGGTTGACGAGCAGGATGCGGTGCGCGGCGTCGACGGCGATCACGCCGTCCGACATCGTCTGGAGGATCGCTTCGATCTTTTCTTTTTCCTGCTCGTTTTCGGTGAGGGCATGACGGAGGCGGTGCCGCAGCGTGTTGAACATCACGGCGAGCTGCCCGATCTCGTCGTCCCCCCGTACTTCGACTTCCTGATCAAAATCACCGCGGGCCATCGCCGCCGCTTTTTTGGTGATCTCGACGATGGGGTTGGTGATCGTGCGCGAGAGGAAGATGATCAGCACGGCGGTGAGGAGCAGAGCGAGCGCGGTGCCCGTGTAAAAGATCACGGTGATGTCGCGGATCGTCTGGTAGACGGACGACAGCGTGGCGCTGCAATAGACCACCCCGAGCGTCTGGTTGCCCTGCTTGACCGGCAAGGCGAGGTAGAGATATCGCTGTCCGCTCTTCGGGTCTTCCTTGATCGTCTCGACGGTCGCGCCGAGCAGGGCCCGGGTGACTTCCGACTGCACCGACTTTTGGTGCAGGAACGCCATGTTGCCCGAGGTGGCGACGAGCACGGAGTTGGCGTTGACGATGTTGATCTCCGCACCGGCGACGTTGGCAAACGATTCGGCGAGGTAGGTCAGATCGCCTTGCTGGTCTTTCTTCTCCCCCGTCTGCGCGAGGTACGGCGGCAGGACGTCGGTGAGCACCTGCACTTGGCCGGTGATCTTTTCTTGGAAGGAATTGAGGAAGTGGGCGTTGACCTTCTGAATAAAATAAAAACCGATCACCTGCATCGCGACGAGGATGACGAGCAGGTAGAGCATGACGAGTTTCCACTGAATACTTTTCAGCAACGTCCGCTACCTCTTCAAGGTGTAGCCGACGCCGCGTCGGGTCATGATGTACTCCGGCGAGCTCGGGTCGTCCTCGATCTTCTCGCGCAGGCGGCGGATCGTGACGTCGACGGTGCGAACGTCGCCAAAATAGTCGTAACCCCACACTTCCTGGAGCAGTTGCTCGCGGGTGAGCACGGTGCCGCGATGTTTGATCAGGTAGACGAGCAGTTCAAACTCGCGGTGGGTGAGGTCGAGCGTTTTGTCCCGCTTGGTGACTTCGTAGGTAGCGGTGTCGACGACCAGTTGGCCGACGGTGTATTTGGGCTTTTGCTCGCCTTTTTGCTCCGGCACTTGGCGGCGCAGGTTGGCTTTGACGCGGGCCAGCAGCTCGCGGGTGGAGAACGGCTTGGTCACGTAGTCGTCCGCGCCGATCTCAAGGCCGAGCACTTTGTCGATCTCGGTGTCGCGGGCGGTGAGCATGATGATCGGCGTCTGCGAGAAGGTGCGGATCTCGCGGCAGACTGCGTAGCCGTCTTTTTTGGGGAGCATGATGTCGAGCAGGATCAGGTCGGGCTTTTCGGCGGTCGCTTTGTCCACCGCTTCTTCGCCGTCGTGGGCGAGCACGACGTGGTAGCCTTCTTTTTCGAGCGAAAATTTCAATATATCAGCAATCGGAAGCTCGTCGTCGACGACGAGGATCTTCTGTTCGTAGGTCATGGTCATCACTCCTTTACTCGTTATTGTATCACGCACTCTCCTGCGAGACACACTAAGTCACAGGAAAAGGAGGGATCTTGCAGTTGAACAACAAAGAAGCGAGCACCCAAGCGGTGGGGCAAAATGAGCAGGCGATCCTCGCCTATTTCAAGTCGGCGTCCGATGCGGAGAAGGCGGCGAAGGAATTGAAAGAGTCGATGAATCTCTCCCAAGAGAATCTGAAGATCGATCAGTTCAACTCGGTCACCGGCACCGGCGACGGCAACGATGTGATCTCCAACCCGATCACAGGTGAGATCTCCTCGCACGCGACGATCGTCGGCGGCGAGAACGATCTCTCTTCGCGCGGCTCCGGTATCCTGCTCGGGGCGAGCCCGGTGGTGTCCGGGATGAGCGACGGCGACATGCAGATGGTGACGGGACGCAACTTCCAACTGGTCGCCATCGTAGGGAAAAACGAGGTCGAACGCGCCCTGAAAGTGATCGAGAAGTGCGGGGGGCATCATTAGACGTAAAGAAAGACCTTCATCAGAAAAAGCCCGCTGTCGTGAGGACAGCGGGCTTTTTGATGTGTTGTTTGCGATTACTTGCTCTCGTACAGTTCGACGACCGGGATGGTTTGCTCACGGCCCGGGCCGACGGAGAGGATCGCCAGCGGTACGTTGGTGACCTCTTCGATTTTGCGGATGTACGCTTTGGCGTTTTCCGGGAGTTCGTCGAAGTTGCGGACGCCGGAGATGTCTTCGGTCCAGCCCGGCAGCGTTTCGTAGACCGGCTGGCATTGTGCCAACGCCTTGAGCGAGGTCGGGAACTCACGCACCGTCTCGCCGTTCAGGGTGTAGGCGACGCAGACTTTCAGCTCCGGCATCCCGGTGAGGATGTCGAGGCGGGTCAGCGCCATGCCGCTCAGACCCGATACGCGGCGCGCGTGGCGGACGACCAGCGCGTCAAACCAGCCGCAACGGCGCGGACGACCCGTGGTGGTGCCGTACTCGCGGCCCGCTTCACGGATGAAGTCGCCGGTCTCGTCGAGCAGCTCGGTCGGGAACGGACCGTCGCCGACGCGGGTGCTGTACGCTTTGACAACGCCGACGACCTTGTCGATCTTGGTCGGGCCGACGCCGGCGCCGATGGTGACGCCGCCTGCCGCCGGGTTGGAGGAGGTGACGTACGGGTAGGTGCCTTGGTCGATGTCCAGCATCGAAGCTTGTGCGCCTTCGAAGAGGATGTCGGTGCCGCGGTCGATCTCGTCGTTGAGCACGACCGAGGTGTCGGTGATGTACGGGCGCAGAGTCTCTGCGTAGCCCATGTACTCGGTGAGGATCGCGTCAAAGTCAAACGGTTCTGCGCCGTACAGTTTGACGAGCAGATCGTTTTTCAGCGCGAGGTTGCGCTTGAGTGCCGCAGCAAACTCTTCCTCGTCGATCAGGTCGATCATGCGGATGCCGATGCGGGCAGCCTTGTCCATGTACGCCGGGCCGATGCCCTTTTTGGTGGTGCCGATCTTCGCATCGCCTTTGCTCTCCTCTTCGAGCTCGTCGAGCTTGAGGTGATACGGCAGCACGAGGTGCGCGCGGTCGGAGATGCGAAGCCCTTCGGTGGAGACACCCTTGTCTTTCAGGTACTCCAGCTCTTTCACCAGCGCAGCCGGGTTGACGACCATGCCGTTGCCGACGACGCAGATTTTCTCCGGATAGAAAATACCGGACGGAATCAGATGCAATTTATATTCGATACCTTTGATCCAGATCGTATGCCCAGCGTTGTTCCCGCCTTGATAACGAGCCACTACGCCAGCTTTTTCTGCCAGAAAGTCGGTAATTTTACCTTTTCCTTCGTCGCCCCATTGGGTGCCGACGACGACTACCGTTGCCATGCAGCAACACCTCCAACTGTTAACATACCCGCCCGTAGGCAAGGTTAGCCAAGCAAAAGAAGTGTAGCAAGTTTTCCGCTTCCTGTCAATAAAAAACCGAACATTGGGTTTAAAATATGAGTTTTATGTTCGCTTTTTGATCTGCGAAATGACTTTGGTCTTACCCCTAAAATTGAAATGCCGGGAGGAAAGCGTATTTGCGGAGAGAATGAATGTTACTTGAAATGCTGGCAAAATAACTATTTGGGCATATTTACCCAAGAGTGTTTATATGAGATAATTCTGTTTATAGGTTCGTTTCAATACTGCTAATTTGAACATGGTTTTTTGAGGAGGAGTACACATGGCAACGGCCCCGTATCGCATAGCAATCGTCACTGCCCCCCCTGTTTACCTTGATCTTCAAGCCTCTCTGGAAAAGGCCTGCGAACTGATTGCAGACGCAGCCAAAAATGGTGCGAAAGTGGTCTATTTCGGCGAGTCTTGGTTGCCGGGTTACCCCTTCTGGGTCTGGCTCCGTGCGGTGCCGGACTCGATGCCGCTGACGGCGCGCCTGGTGGAGAACAGCTTGACGATCAAGAGCCGGGAAACGCAGAAATTGTGCCGGGCAGCTCGAGACAACAACATTCACGTCGTGATGGGCATCAATGAAAAAGACGGGGGCACGCTGTATAATTCCCTGCTGTTTATCGACGACAAAGGGCGCATCCCGCTCGTACGACGCAAGATCAAGCCGACCGGCGCTGAGCGCATGGTCTGGGGTCAAGGCGACGGCGCGTGCCTGACGGTCGTCAAAACGGACAACGTGGGCGTCCTCGGCGGACATCTCTGCTGGGAGCACACGATGCCGGGTCTGGACGGTGCGTTCTGCGCGCAAGGCGAGCAGGTTCACTTTGCGGCATGGCCGTCGTTCTGCCTGGAGTTGGATTTCTCGCTGGGTCTGCAAGCGAACGCTGCGATGGCGCAGTCGTACGCGATCCGCACCCAGTCTTTCGTCGTCAATGCGGCGACGGTCATCACGCAAGAGGTCGTCGATATCGTCAACGTGACCGAGCGCGACCATCAGCTGTTCCATACGGGCGGCGGGTATGCGCAGGTGTTTGCACCGAACGGGATTCCGTTGATGCAAGTGCCGGATGAGCATGAGGCGGGTATCTTCTACCAAGACATCAACCTGCAGCTGATCTCGTTTGCGAAAATGATCTGTGATACGGCCGGTCACTATTCGCGTCCGGACCTGATCAACATCACGGTCAACAAAGCGACTCAACGTCCGGTTGATTTTGTGGATGAAGATCTGACGCCGGATGCGCATAAACATGTCGCGGTCGGCTCGTTTGAGCAGGAAGCGGCCGCTGCGAAAGAGTAAGCGGTTGCAAGAGCAGACATCGAAAAAGCACCCTTGTCGAGGGTGCTTTTTTGTATATCCGTTTAGTTGAGCAGATCCTGCCGGAACGTCCAGAGGACGCGCGGGCCGTCGACGATGCGGGCGTAGTCGCCCAGTTCGATCTTGTAGCGGGCAAAATAGTCGGCCCGGGACAAGGGATAGTCGGACGACGGAACTTTGTAGTCATCGAGGGTGAAGATCGGCGGGCCGAACCACCACGGTTTGAGCACGAGGAAGGCCTCGCCCTGTTGGTAGGCAGGCACCTCCGAGCGCACGTGGTCCGGCACATCATGGACGTAGCCGAGCCGTCCGTAGGCCAGCGTGAGCAGGATCACCGCCGGGGTGAAGAACATCAGCAACGCCCACTGCCAACGGCTGTAAAAAGGGCGGGCTTCGTCTTCTTCGACGACCGTGTCCGGTTCCTCGGTGCTCGCCTCAGACACAGGCAAAGAGACCACAGGCACCTCCGCCCCCGCCGGAACGGCACGCAACCCCAATGCCTCAGAAGGGGCCAGATCAGACTGCTGCACGCGTTCGGTTGATCTCAAAGATGCTTCCGGCTGCTTAGCGAGTTCAAATGATCTCGCAGTCAAGTCCGTTTGCTGAGTGAGTTCTATTGATCTCGCAGTCAAGTCCGTTTGCTGAGTGAGTTCCGTTGATCTCGCAGTCACGTCCGGTTGTTGAGCGAGTTCTTTTGATCTCGCAGTCACGTCCGGTTGTTGAGCGAGTTCGGTTGATCTCGCAGTCGCTTCAGGTTGTTGAGCGAGTTCTTTTGATCTCGCAGTCACGTCCGGTTGTTGGACGCGTTCGGTTGTGGTCGGTGATGCTTCGATTTGGATCTTTTTTGCTTGTGGTTTATCTTTTTGTTTCTTTTTCTTGCCGTGGGTCAGTTTTCGGCTGGGCAGTTCCATGCCGAGTTCCCAGGCGGTGTCTTTCAGGTCTTCACTCATGATCCTTAAGCTCCGGGCGCTCTCTCCAAGGAGACGAATTTGTTGAAGTTTTTCAGAAAGACGAGCTCTACGGTGCCCGTCGGACCGGAACGCTGTTTCGCGATGATAAATTCGACGATGTTTTTGCGCTCCGACTCCGGGTTGTAGTAGTCGTCACGGTACAGGAACGAAACGATATCGGCGTCCTGCTCGATGGAGCCGGACTCACGAAGGTCGGACATCATCGGTCGCTTGTCCTGACGCGACTCAACAGAACGAGACAGCTGCGACAATGCGATGACCGGCACGTTCAATTCACGGGCGATCAACTTCAGCGTACGCGAGATCTCGGAGACCTCCTGCTGTCGGTTGTCCCCTTTGCCGCGTCCTTGAATCAGTTGCAGATAGTCGATCATGATCAAGCCGATCCCGTGCTCCGCCTTCAGACGGCGGCACTTCGCACGGATATCCTGCACGGTGATGCCCGGCGTGTCATCGATATAGATCGGCGCTTCAGAAAGCGTACCGACCGCCATCGTCAACTTCGGCCAGTCATCCTCGTCGAGAAAACCGCTCCGCATCTTCCCTGCATCGATGTTTGCCTCCGCACAGAGCATCCGTTGCACCAACTGCTCGGCACCCATCTCAAGCGAAAAGATCGCGACGGTCTCCCGCGCACGGACCGCGATGTTCTGTGCGATGTTCAACGCAAACGCCGTCTTGCCAACGGCCGGACGGGCCGCGAGGATGATCAGGTCGGAGCGGTTAAATCCGTTCGTCATTTTATCCAAGTCCGGATAGCCGGACGGAATGCCGGTGACGTTGCCTTTGTTGTTAAACAAAAACTCGATCCGCTCAAACGTCCCGAGCAGCACGTCCTTGATCGGGGTAAAGCCCTTGCCAAGCGCGCCCTGCTGCGAGATCTCCAAGATCCGCTTCTCCGCGTCGCCGAGCATGTCCTCGACGTCCACGCCCGTCTCATAGCCGGTAGACGCGATCTTGGTCGCCGTGTTGATCAGTCGGCGCAGGACCGATTTTTCCCGCACCAGCGTCGCGTAATACTCGACGTTGGCAGCCGTCGGGACAGCGTTCGCAAGATGAGCGAGGTACGCGACCCCGCCCACATCATCGATCTGCCCTTCATTTTGCAACGCGGCCGTCACCGTGACCAAGTCGACCGGATCGCCGTTGTTTGCCGTTTTCAAGATCGCTTCAAAAATCATCTGATGCGTCTTGCGGTAAAAGTCTTCCGTCTGCAACAGTTCGCTGACCGTGGTCAGTGCATCCGCCTCGATCAAGATCGCGCCGAGGACGGCTTGCTCCGCCTCAATATTCTGCGGCGGGACCCGTTGCTCTACCTGTTCCTCTATCAAGATCTTGACCCCCTCTATTAGCTGGCAACGAACGCCTGTTGCGATTCAAACACGATGTTCAGCACTTCATCGATCGTCTGCACGCAATGCACCTCGACGTCTTCCAAATTGGCCGGGACGTCGCGGCGGTTGTCGTGCGGAACGAGGACTTTGGTGATGCCGGCTTGACGCGCGCCGAAGATCTTTTCGAACACGCCGCCGACCGGCTTCACCCGGCCTTGGATCGAGATCTCGCCGGTGATGGCGAGGTTTTGCGGAATCGGCTTTTCCGTCAGAGCGCTGTAGATCGCCAGCGTGATCGCCACGCCTGCGGACGGGCCGTCGATCTTGCCGCCGCCCACCGCGTTGACGTGGATGTCGTAGTCGGCGATGTCTTTGCCCGTGATCCGGCGCAGCACGGCCGATGCGTTAAAGATCGAGTCTTTCCACATCGAGCCTGCCGTGTCGTTAAAGCGCAGACGGCCTTTACCCGCCTCTGCAGCCGGGTACGCCACCGCTTCGATCTCCAGCACCGAGCCCATAAATCCGGCGACCGCAAGACCGTGGATCTTGCCGGTCAGCTCGCTGACCTCTTCCGTCTTTTCTTTGACATACGGCACGAGGCGGTTCATGCGCAGGACTTCTTCGATATCGTCCTGCCCAATCGTGACGTTTTCCAGCTCTCCTTGCGTCTTGTACACGGCGAGGCCGTGCGCGTCGGCCAGCAGGTTGACCGCTTTGCGGCCTTCGATGGTGTATTGCGAGATGGTCTTCGCCACTTCCCCTTCGATCTGCACGCCGAGGCGGTCGGCCGCGCCGTTGACGATCGTCTCCACCTGATCGGGCACCAGCGGCTCAAAGAAGATCTCCGCACAGCGGGAACGCAGTGCTGGATTGATCTCCGACGGGTCACGCGTGGTCGCGCCGATCAGGATGAAGTCGGCCGGTGCTCCCTCGTTGAACAGCTTTTGAATGTACTTCGGAACGTTCGCATCGTCCGGATCGTAATACGGCGATTCGAAGGAGACGCGCTTGTCCTCCAGCACTTTCAAAAGTTTGTTCTGCAACACCGGATCGAGTTCGCCGATCTCGTCAATAAATAAAATACCTCCGTGCGCGTCGGTGACCAGTCCCGGCTTTGGCTCCGGCACGGCGGTGTCCGCGAGATCGCGGCGCGCACCTTGATAGATCGGATCATGCACCGACCCGAGCAGCGGGTTGGTGATGTCGCGCGGGTCCCAGCGCAGGGTCGTGCCGTCGACTTCGACAAACGGCGCTTCCTTGGCAAACGGGGACGAGCCGAGCTTGACCGCTTCCTGCAGCGCGATCCGGGCTGCCGTCGTCTTGCCGACGCCGGGCGGGCCGTAGATCAGGATGTGCTGCGGGTACGGGCTGGCCAGTTTGGAGAGCAGCGCACGTTTGGACTGCTCTTGCCCGACGATCTGGTCCATCTCGGTCGGACGCACCAGTTCATAGGTCGATTTGGACAGCTTGATCGTGTCGAGCTTTTCCAGTTTGGCGTACTTTTTCAGAGTCTGGGCGTTTTCCGGTCCGGCATTTTCCTTGACCAGTTGCCCGCGGATCTCTTTGATATAGTCTTCATGCTTTTCCTGCATGCGGTCGTTCACGCGGCGTTCCAGCTCTTCCTCGACGCTCTTTCTGGCAAGCGTGTTGGCAATCTGCTCTTCCACCTCGTTGAGAATCTCCGGGATGCGGTCCGGGGTCGGACGCTCTTCGATCGCCGGGTTTTCAAAGACGATGCGCTGCAAAGCCATGATGCGGTCCTCGACCGAGGAGGAGCGCATCAGGGAGAGTGCCTCCAGCTTGCCCGCCCGCAACACCAGTTTGTCTGGTCCATAAAGACTGCTCAGAACGCCAAACAATGCGGTGACCTGACGGCGGACCGCCTCTTCGTTTTCCAACTTTTCGTGCAGCTTACTGCCAGGTATTTTGTTCAGTTTCTTAAGCAGTTTCTTCAGCATGTGTGATTACTCCGATACTACCTGCACGCGCAGTTCGGTGGTCACTTCCGGGTGGAGTTTTACCGGCACCACGGTCGTACCGAGCGATTTGATCGCGTCGTCCAGGAGAATTTTTCGTTTGTCGATGTTGAGCTTCTTTTGCTCTTTCAACGCATCGGCGATCTGCTTGGAGGAGACGGCGCCAAACACGCGGCCGCCTTCGCCCGACTTGGTCTTGACGATGACGGTCGTCTCTTTGATCACCGCTGCCAGCTCTTTTGCTTCGGCCAGCACGGCAGCCGCTTTGCGCGCTTCGCCCGCTTCCGCTTGCTTGAGTTTGTTTACGTTTTCAGCGGTCGCCTCGACAGCGACACCTTTTTTAAAAAGGAAGTTTTGCGCGTAGCCCGCGGACACTTCCTTGACTTCACCTTTTTTGCCTTGCCCTTTGACGTCTTGCAGGAATACTACCTTCATGAGTAAACCCTCCGTTTCTATCAGTTATACCATGATTTTAGTCTATTTCGGCATTGAAAGTGTTGACAAATCAGTGAGTCCTATGCAGAAAAAACCCTGACAGGCGTCTCCCGCGAAGGGTTTTGCCCGTACAAGGTACCAGTCTGCTCACTTCTTGCGCTTGATATGGTCGCGCAGTCCGGACAGGTCTCCGTACCACTCTTCCGCCTGATGTCCGAGTTCGATGCTCTTTTCCACTTTCGACAGCACCGATCGGTCGAGTTCATGAAATTGGATGCCGCAGCGCCGTGCGAGCACGTACGCAAAGACGACGATGTTGGAAATCGAGTCGAGCAGCACCGTTTCGCTGCCCTTCAAAAAGCCGCGATAGAGTCCCGACACGCTGTCGAGCAACTCCGCTTTTAACCATTCGATCATGCGAATGTTCTTCGCGATGTCCATGTCTTTCTGCTGGAAGTCACGCATGGGAAACCTCCTATCCTCTCCCTCGTACCTGTATCTGTTCTACAAAGCTCCTGCCACTTCCTGCACAAAAAACGGCAGAGCCGCGAGGACTCTGCCGTCAGGATAGCATTCTCATACCGTTCTAGGAAACAGCTTGGTGCTCTTGATTGTTCTCTCGGGTCAAAGCCAGCGTCAGGTCGTTGTGATCGGCGGTGTAGTTGTAGAAGCCGAGGTACTTTTCCTTGGCCACCTCATCGCCTTTGATCTGACGGTACATCTCCAGCTCTTCCGGCGTGTGGCTGGTCACCTTGGTCAGGCTGCAGGCCACCTCGTAGCGCGCCATAAATTCGTCCTCGAGGGTCGACTGATACTCGGCTGCCATCTCGCTCCAGGACTTGTCCCAGCCGCGGTCGCGGTGTTTGATCAGGACTTCGGCGAGGATCTTCGCGCCGAAGACGGCGTCGTGCATGCCTTGGCCAAGGCCCGGGTCTTTGAAGCAGACAGCGTCGCCGACCAACGCAAACCCGTCTCCCATGCCTTCGTACCAGTAGTTGTCATAGGCGATGATGCCCTTCATCGGTTCGACCAGCACGCTGTCGGCGATGCGCTCCGCCTGACGCGGGAAATACTCGGCGTACAGTTCGCGGATCGCCTGCTCCGGCTCGGTCTTGAAGCCGTTCATCCAACGCGTGTCTTTCAGCGGCACGTTCGCGACGATGACGTGTTGCTTGTCGGATGTCGGGAAGACGTAGGCGCGGTACTCGCTGTTGGTGGAGATCTCAAACTGGATGTGGTCGAAGTTGTGCACGCCTTCGAAGTAGCCGTAGTAAGTCGCCCACTCGGTCGGGGTCGCCGTCTTCTGCACCGCGCCCGCCTCGCGACGAATCGTCGAGGTGCGGCCGTCCGCGCCGATCACGATCTTGCCGTAATACTCGCTGACGTTGTTTTCGCGGTCGCGTCCGCGGATGCCGACGATCTTGTCGCCTTCGCGGATCAGCTCGGTGACGCGGAATCCTTCGACCGCCGTGACGTTGTCATGGCTGATCGCATGGTCGAGCAGGATCTTGTCAAAATGGGTGCGGCGGAAGCAGTAGCTGTTGCTCTCGCCCTGATAGGAGGGCATGACGCCCTCGATGACCACATCGTCATGCTGCAAACGGCAGTGCGTCATCGCCGGAGTGTCGGTCTCCAGCAATTTGTCCAGCACGCCGATCTCACGCAGGCAATGCACCGTATTGTTGAAAATCGTGTGAGTGGAGATCACGTCGCTCGGGAAAAACGAGCGGTCGACCAGCAACACTTCAAAACCGGCCTGAGCCAAACGGGTCGCCGTGTTCGACCCGGCGCAACGAGCGCCCACCACAATCGCATCAAACATTTTGTTGTTCATCATCATCAGCAGTCTCCTCCTAGTAGGAAATCTGCCCTACCCCAAAAGGCCTCCCCGAGACGCCTTTCCCGTATTATAACGGATAAGAATAGGAAAATAAACCTAAAAACGCAATATTCATTAAATTTTTTTACGACAAAAGAAGACATTTTGTTACATTGTACTTATACCATTTTAAAGAATGAGTATTGACTGACTCACCTTATGAAGCAGATACTGGAATTGACAGTTTATTCGACTGAGAAAGCGAGGGATCTCGATGAATTTGCAAGGAACGGTCGCGGTCATCACCGGCGGCGGCAGCGGTATCGGACGGGCAACCGCTTTGAAATTTGCCCGTGAAGGGGCGCGGGTGGTCATCGCCGAGTACAACGAAGACACCGGGCGCGAGACGGTGAATTTGATTGAGGCGGCAGGCGGCGAGGCGACATTTGTCCGCACCGATGTATCCGATTTTGCTCAGGTGGAGACGGCGGTCAACGTCGCGGTCGACACGTACGGGCGGCTGGACGTGATGTTTAACAACGCGGGGATCGGCCATTTCGCGCCGTTGCTCGATCATGAACCAAAAGACTACGAGTGCGTCGTCCAGGTCAACCAGCACGGCGTCTACTACGGCATCCTCGCAGCGGGACGCAAGATGCGGGACCTGCAGATCAAAGGCACGATCATCAATACCGCATCCGTCTACAGCTATCTGGCGAGCCCGGGCGTATTTTCCTACCACGCCGCCAAGGGCGCGGTGAAGATGATGACTCAGTCGGCCGCGCTGGAACTGGCTCCGTACGGCATCCGCGTCGTCGCGGTGGCACCGGGCGGCGTCAACACGCCGATCATCCAAGGGTACAAAGACATGGGTCTGGAGGAGAACATGAAGCGTCACCACATGCGCCGCCACCTGCTGGAGCCGGAGCAGGTCGCCAACGTCGTCGCCTTCCTCGCCTCTTCCGATGCGGACGGGATCAACGGCAGCGTCGTGATGGTCGATGACGGCCTGGCTGCGTTTAAAGGCTAAAAAATACCCCCTGCTCTATACAGAGTAGGGGGTTTTGGCATGCTCGGAAGACTCGAACGACAAAAGATGATGCTCCGCCCGCATCTCCCGCAGGCAGCCGGATATATGCGGATGGCAGGTGAAAAAGAGAATCTGCTGCTCCCCGGCGATCTCGACCAAGGTGCGCAGAGCCGCCTTGGTGCGCTCCGGGTCAAAGTTGACAAAGATGTCGTCGAGCACGAGCGGCAGGGCGACGCTCTGCCGGTACTCGTGGACGAGGGCGAATCGCATCGCGAGGTAGAGCTGTTCCACCGTGCCCCGGCTGAGATACGCCGGTTCGAAGCGGTGCCCGTCCTGCCGCTCGACTTCGATCCGCTTGTCGCCGAGCGGGACGTAGACGCCGGTGTAGCGGCCTTCCGTCAGGCGGCGGAAATAGTCGGCCGCCCGCTTGATCACGGCGGGTTGCTTTTCTCTTTCGTAGATGCCCATCGTCCGCTGGAGCAGGTGCCGGGCCACCGCGTAGACCGACCATTCGTCCGCCTCCCGCTCCAGCCTCGCGGTCAATTGACGGTGGTTCTGCCGGGCCTCGGAGAGTCGTTCACTCGTTTCGAGGGAGCTCAATTTTTGCTTGAGGCTGCCTTTCTCCTCTTGCAATCCCTGCAACACGGCTCGAAGCTCCGCGAGCCGCACCTTTTCCGCAGTCAAAGCTTCCCGCCGCTGATCGGCGTCGGCCGCTTCCATCTCGGCGCAGAATTTCACCCATGCCGCCTCACCGCCCGCCGAACGGAGCAGGATCGCGTGGAGCCGGTCCCGCTCGTCGAGCCGGCGTGTGCGCTCGGCAAACTGAGCAGCCCGGCGGCGAAACGTCTCTTCGTCGGCTGCATCCGCTGAGCGGAACAACTGTGCCTGCGCGTCGAGGTGCGCACGCAACAGGTTCTGTTTTTCCTGCAACGCGTCGCGAACTGTGGATAACTTGTCGGTCAGATGAGCCCTTTGCGACGCTTTCCGTTCCTCGTCCTGTAGACAACTGCTGAGTTTGTGGATAATGGCGGACAGATCTGTGGAGAACGCCGCTTTATCCCCAAGCCGTTCGGCGAGCGTGCGCGCTTCCCGTTCGAGGTTGTCCACAAAATCGCGCCATCCGGCGGCCAATTTGGCTCCTTCCCGCTTTTGGCGCACCGCATCCCGCGCTTTTTCGATCTCCGGCAACGTCTGCTCAGTCAGAGAAGGTGTCCACTCGGTGGGCAACCCTCGCTCCGACAGCCACGAAGTCCAGCTCGCTTGCCACGCATCCCGTTCTCGCCGGTGCGCGTCCTTGTCGCGGTTCAGCCGTGCGACGGCGAGGTCCTGCACGTCTTGGTCGCGGATCAAGTCTCGCCATTGCTCTTCCCATCGCTGGCGATCTTGCCGCCGCTCGTCATCGCGGCGCAGACGCTCTTCGAGTGTGCGCAGACTCTCTCGGACGAACGCGAGCCCGTGCGGTGCGAGCAGGCGTGCGGCCTGCGCTTGCAGGTCATCTTGTTCACGGCGCAGGCGTTCGAAGTGAGCGCGGTTGCCCGCGAGCGTCTCGCGCAGCATGCTGGCTCTGTCCCCTGACGACGCTTTTCCAGGCGCAGGGGTCCGCCATTTCAAAGCCGCCAGCGCACCGAGCACGAGAAAGACGATCAGAGCCGGCAGCAAAGACCCCAGCACCAGCAGGATCAGCGGCAACAAAACAGCCAACGCGGCCAGCACCCATTTTTCCATCGCAAACGATGGTTTCGCATCCGACCGCCCGGACTGCCCCATTCGAAACGTTGATTTCGCCGCCGTACGCCCTGTCCCGCCGAGCAGTTCCTCATCCCGGGAGATCTGCTCCGCCAGATGCTCCTGACTTTGTCGCAGCGACTCCGCCCGCGGCAACTGCTCCCGGAGCCAGTTCAGCGCGTCCTCCGCCTGTACCCGCTCCTCGTCGGACATGACTTTGGGCAACGCCTCCTGCCGCTCCAGCAGTTCGCCTTCCCGCTTTTGCAGGTCCTCCGCTTTTTCCCGCAGCTCCCGTTCGCGCAACGCCCATCCGTTGCCCGCTTCACGCAAGGAGCGCTCTTGCTCCGCCTGCTCTTGCAGCGCCTGCTTGTGCGCAAAGGAGAAATCGAACGCGGCGATCCGCTCCTCCTCCCAATCCAGTCCGGTCACCCGCCGAAATTGGGCCAACGCTCCGTCCAACGCCTCGATCCGCACGCTCTGTTCCCGCAGCGACTGCACCCGGTCCCGCACCAGCGGCACCTGATCCCGCAGCCGCAGGATCTGCTCCTGTGCCGCCAGCACGTCTTCGCGCACGACCAGCCCGTCGAGCACCGCCGACTCCTTCCGCTCCCTCGCCGTCAGCCCTTCGATCTCCGCTTCCACCTCGCGACGCCGCTCCAGCAACTGCTCCAGCCGCGCCACACCGTCCTGCGGAAACTCCGCGATCACAGGCAACGCCTGCAACCGCCGCTCCTGTTCCCTCCATGCCTCGTAGGTCTCCTCCTGCTGGAGAAGGACGTCCTGCCGCTTCACCCGCTCCTCGCCCGCTTCGACGAGCCGGGTCTGCTCGTCGATTCGACCCTCCACCGCCTGCAGGTCGCGGACGCAGCGGTTGTACGTCTCGTTTTCCCGCTGCAAGTCAAGGATCGTGTCTTGCTCGCGTTCGAGACTTTTGCCGGTGGTGAGCAATTTTAACTGCTTGCTCTTGCCGCCTTTTTTGAAATACGACTCCTCCAGCCCTTCGAGCTTTTTCTGCACCTGCAAAATGGACAATCCCGATCCCGTCCCGGCCCGGTAGAGAAATCCGTTCACCTCTTCCGTCTGCAGGGTCTCCAGTTGTTGCAGTTCGGTCAGGCCGAAAGCGAAGATATTTTTAAACACCTTGTCGTTCATCTTGCCGAGCAACAGGTGCACCTGCTCTTCGCCGCCCGTCGTCCCGTCCGGCAGATATACGCGCACATCGCCCGCCGACCGCGACGTCCCCGTGCGCTCGATGCGATACCGCGCCCCGGCCGCATCGACGAGCGTCACCGCTCCGCCGTAGCCTCCGCCGCCGCGCGGCTCATAGCGCAGATGCAACGCCTGCGCAGACCGCCGCTCAAATCCGAACAGCACCGCCCGCACAAACGCCATCACCGTCGTCTTGCCCGCTTCATTGCGACCCAAGATCACGTTCAGTCCTGGCTCAAACTGCCACTCGACATCCTGCCATTCGCCAAATCCGTACACCTGCACCCGCTCGATCCTCACAGCGCGTCCCTCCTCTCTGCAAACAGTGCCAGCACCAGATCTTCCGCCTCTTCGAGCAGTTCCGTCAGCCGCTCATCCCCCGGAGTCCCGAGATGCTTTTTCCATTTCGGGTGCTTGTACACCGTGCCGAGCAGCTCTTCCAACTCGCTGCGCAACTCCGGGCTCTCCCGCATCTCCTCGACGAGTCGCAGAAAATCGCCGAGAAACGGGTCGCTCTCCCGCCATGCGTCGCGGTCGATCTCCTCCCGCGTGCGCACCTCGACCGACTCGATCCACACCCACGGGCGCAGGTCATCCGCGATCTCTTGCAGAGCTTGTGTCCATTCGTCCCGGCCCTCGACCCGCTTCAAGCTGCGGTGCAACTCCGTGTGGCCGGTGACTTCCACAGCCACGAGCAGCGGCCGCAGCCCACCGTTTTCCCGTGCGAGCAAGATCTGTTCCTCCGCCCGCTCCAGCGCGTCCGCCTCCTCCGTCACGCCGGTCAGATCGACCTCGACCTTCTCCCAGCGGATCGGAGCCAACTCGTGAAAGACACACCCGTCCACCTTGCCTTGCGACACTTCAACGAGGTAGCAGCCTTTCGCTCCGGTCTCCTTACGACTGCGCCCTTGCAGGTTGCCCGGATAGACGATGTGCGGCCGCTCTTGAATCACAGCCCGCTTGTGTATATGACCGAGCGCCCAGTAGTCCATTCCGCCCGCTGCCAGCTCCGCCCGCGAGGACGGCGCATACGCTTCGTGCCCGCTGTCGCCGTCGAGGTTGGTGTGCAGCACCCCGATGGCAAACGGCACATCCACCTCCCGCACATAATCGCGGTGGATCCGCTCTTTAAATTTCGCCGTCGGATAACTCCGCCCGTACACGCGGGCCAGTTCCACACCCTCCCGCACAAAAGGAACCGACTCCACCGTTTCCCCGGAAAAGATGTGCACCGTCTCCGGCCATTTCAACCGCGCCTGCGCTCCGTCCAGCGGGTCGTGGTTGCCGTGCGACACATACGCCCGGATGCCGTGCTCCGCAAGCTTCTCCAAGCCGCGCAAAAACGCGACCTGTGCCGTCAGCGACCGGTCGGCCAGATCGTATACATCCCCCGCCACGATCACAAAGTCGACGCGCTCCGAGATCGCCAGTTCGACCAGCCGCTCATACGCCGCAAACGTCGACCGCCGCACCTCCCGCGCGATCCGCTCCGGCAACTGCCCGGCCAACCCCCGGAACGGGCTGTCCAGATGCAGATCGGCCGCATGCAAAAAACGAAAAGAAGACATACTCCCACCCCCAAATTCGATGGAACATGTATTCGCGCTTGCCGACGGAATCCCTTTCCAAAAAAAGAAGACCGCAGATCGCGGCCTTTTCCGTCATGATTTCACTCGTATGCCCGCACGCCGCAAAAAGCGTTGCAATCCGCCGATCCCGGCATAGACCCCCACCATGATGCCGACGAACGACAGGACCCCCAAAAGGAACGAATGGCTGTCTCCCGCGATGCCGACGCCCGCCGCCAGCCCGATCAACACCGGAGCGAAGCGCAGCAACCACCTAGTCAGGCTCGTGAACATCAGCAGACGGCCGTTGTGCTCCATCTGATTTTGCTCGAACAGGCGGACCGACCACACATAGAGAGCGATCGTCACCGCCAGCAACCCGAGCGAACTGAGATAAGGCGCATGAACCGCCGTATACGATTCACAGCCAAACCCGTTGTAACACGGCAAGATCACTGCCTGCACCGCATAGTCGGTCCACCAGCCATTGAAGATGTCATGAGACATCCCGGAATTGTAAAACCACACCCACGGTGCGTATAGAGCTGTCACCGCCAATAGAATCGCTGACAGCAGATTGCCCGCGACTGTGGCGAGGAAAAACGTGATCGTGTACATCAGCAGAAACACACTCGTCGTCAAAACAAAGAACGGCAAGATCTTCCATGCCTGATACTGCACATCCGGGAACACCAGCAAATACGCCACCATCATCAGAAACATCACCGTCATCGATCCGACCAAAAATGCCGCATTGACCAGATACTTCGCCGCCAGCACCTCGCGTCTGGAGACGGGCATCGCGGTGAGGAACGGCATCGTGTTCGGCGACCGCTCCGAAGCCAGCGGAAGCACTCCGAGCACGACGGTGAGGAGCATCCCGACGAGGACGACGGAGGAGCCCTCATTATGTTCCATCATCTGCGCGAGATCCTGTGACCAGTAATAGACGATCGACCTATCTCCCCACCATATGAACAAATGATAGATCGACAGCCCCAGCGGGTACAGGATCACCGACAGCGACCACAAGACAAACGCAGCGACGTACCAGCCGCGAAACGGCATCCATTCCTTCCACAGCAACGCCCTATTGAGCGGAAACAGATTCTGCAAAGAGTTCAAGGGAGTAGCCCTCCTTTCCCACCGTGTGGATGAACAGTTCTTCGAGGCCGAGGTCGACCGATTCGATATAGATCGGCTGCATCGCTTTCACCCGCGCAAACACCTCGTGGAAATGATCGCTGACGGTGATCGCATACACGCGCCCTTGCCCTTCTACCTTCAAGACCTCCCGCATCGTCCTGATCTCCTCCGGCAGTCCGTCTGGAAATACGGCTTGGATCTTCCGCGCATTTTCCTTCACTTCGTCGAGCCCTTTGGAAAAGAGAACGCGTCCCTCCATCATCACCGCGACGTGATCGGCCATCCGTTCCAGATCGTGCAGATGGTGGGTCGAGAAAAAGACGGTCGTGTCGCCGGTCGCAGCCTCCTCCAAGATCAACTGCTTGAACGCTTGCTTCATCACCGGGTCGAGCCCGGAAGTCGGTTCATCGAGAATCAGGACTCGAGGCTTGACCGACAGCGCGATCACCAGCGCCAACTGCGTGCGCATCCCTTTGGACAGCGACCAGACCCATTTTTGCTGCGGCAGTCCGAACGCCTTCATGAGAGCGGCACACCGCTTGGCATCCCAATGCGGATAGACACGTGAGCAGAGTTCCAACACCTGCGCGATGCGGTAATACGGATAGAGATGCTGCGCGTCCGTCACATACCCGACCTGCGCTCGCACGGCACCGCTCGGATCGGTGATCGACCGCCCCAGGATCGCCCCGCTGCCCGCCGTCGGCTGCAACATCCCGAGCAGCATACCGATCAACGTGCTTTTCCCCGCCCCATTCGGCCCCATCAGCCCAAAGATACTCCCCTCCGGCACCGAAAGGCTCACGCTGTCGACTGCCACATCCCCGTCGAACTCCTTGCGCAATCCAAACGTTTCAATCGCGAGCCCAACACGATCAGCCACGCCATCCAAACCGGCCGCATGCAAGGCCCTGCTCCGCCCGCTCGTACTCTCATCGCACTGCCGATTCGGACCCCCACTGCTTTGTCTTTTCACCGATTCTGCCAGTCCCTCTCCATCCTGACTCCCTCGACTCACTTCCCATCCCTCCTCTCCTGATACCAGTCGCGCACCGTCTCTTCCAGCAGCTCGACCAGCTCATCTTCCTCCATCTTCATATAAAACGCCTCGACGAGAATCTGGTTCATCATCTCCCGGATCATCTTCCTCCGCTCCTCTCCCTTCCAGATCGCCTCCGACTCCGGCCGGGCTGCGACAAATGTGCCGCGCCCGCGCAGAGTCTCGATCACGCCTTCGCGCTCGAGTTCCTGATACGCTTTGGCGATCGTGTTGTGATTGATCGTGATCAGGGCGGCCAACTCCCGCACCGAAGGCAACTTATCCCCCGGCATCAACACGCCCTTGGCCACCGCACCCTTTGCGTTTTGCACCAACTGCTGATAGATCGGCACGCTCGACCTCGGGTCGACGTCATACCACAAATCCCGCTCCCCCTTTCACATAAAACCGTACTATGTGTACTATATCAAACAGTACACTTATCACACTGAAATCATAACCCGTTATTTTCCAATCGTCAACCAAGATTTTCCCTTCCCCTCCCCTTTGAGGTACAATACTAGACAGACACACAGAAGGGAGCTGACACCATGCAAGGCTCTATGACAGGCAAAATCGTCATCATCACCGGCGGCGCACGCGGCCTCGGCAAGACGATGGCAGAGTACATGGCCCGCGAAGGGGCGGCCGTCTGGGTCACCTCGCGCAAAGGACCGCAGCCGTCCGCACAGGAGGCCGCAAAGCCGGGTGAAGTCCGCGAAGTCCGTCTGGAGATCACCGACGAGTCTTCCGTCCGTGACCTGTTCCTTGCCGCTGATGAAGCGTACGGCCGGGTCGACGTGCTGGTCAACAACGCCGGCGTCGGCGTGTTCAAATCGGTCGTCGACACCACGCTGGAGGAATGGGAATGGATCATGAAGACCAACCTGACCGGCCTTTTCCTCTGCACCAAAGAAGCGTTTAAGCGCATGCAGACCCAAGGCGGCGGTCGCATCATCAACATCGCCTCCGTCTCCGGCTACATCCCGATTCAAGAAAACGGCGCATACGGCGCTTCCAAATATGCGGTGCGCGGCTTTTCCGACATCCTCAACGAAGAGGGCAAGCACCACAACATCCGCATCTCCACCGTCTCGCCCGGTGCGGTCTGGACGGAGATCTGGGACGGCCGCGAAGGATTTGACCCGGCCGACATGCTCAAGCCCGAGGACGTCGCGGAGACGGTGCTCGACATCGCCCGCCGTCCGCTGCACGTCCGCATCGACGAAGTGAAGATCCTGCCCCCCAAGGGCGTTCTGTAGGAGGACTCATACATATGGACAAACATGTCGCCCTCATCTCCGGCGCCGGTCGCGGCATCGGCGCGGCCACAGCCAAAATGCTCGCTTCGGAAGGCGTCGCCGTCGGCGTGCTCGACGTACTGCTCGACGAAGCGGAAGCGGTCGCCCAGCAGATCCGCGATGCCGGCTACCAAGCCCTCGCCCTGAAATGCGACGTCGGTCTGCGCGAAGACGTGGAGAATGCCATCTCCACCGTTGAAAAGGAATTCGGCCCGATCACCATCCTCGTCAACAACGCCGGTGTCGGCGGCCCGTTCCACCGCGTCGACCAAGTCAGCGACGACGAGTGGGAGTGGATCATGAACACCAATTTAAAAAGCGTCTTTCTCTTCACCCGCAACCTGCTGCCGAAGATGAAAGAGCAGGGCTTCGGCCGCATCGTCAACATCGCCTCGATCCAAGGCTTGTACGGCTCGGCTCACTCCTCGACCTACGTGGCGTCCAAGCACGGCATGATCGGCTACACCAAGACGATCGCCGCTGAATGGGGCGAGCACGGCATCACCTGCAACGCGATCTGCCCTGGCTACGTCGACACCGCGCTCGGTGTGCAGACCGACAAGATCAGCGACTACATGCAGCGCGTCCTCGCCAAAAGCCCGGTCAAACGCATCGCCAAACCGGAAGAGATCGCCGCCCTCGTCCGCCACCTCGTCGGCCCGCACGGCGGCTACATCAACGGCTCCTCCTACGTCATCGACGGCGGCATCACCTCGCACGTCGGCATCACGTCGGATCTGTAAGCCCTCGCAAAATGACAAAAGGACCTCTCGCCTGTGCAAGGGGTCCTTTCCCTTTTTACCTCGTATCGCCCCAAAAGTTATGCGGCGTGAAATGCTCTTCCAGTCCGATCAGTTCGTACCCGCTCGCCAGCAGCCAGTCCACCAGCACGGGCAACGCCTGCACGGTCGTCTTTTTGTCGTGGAACAGCACGACGGCGCGGTCTTTGCCTGACACCTGCTGCTTCACCTGCGCGATGATGCGATCCGCCGGGACGGACGCCGCTCGGGAGTCCATGCTGTCCACGTTCCAGTCCCACATCTTGTATCCCGCGCTCACCACCGCATCGCGGTAGCCCTGCTTCATATAGGGCTTGCTCCCGTACGGCACGCGAATCAACTTCGTCCGCACCCCCGTCACGGCCGCCACCGCCTCCTGGGCCGCGTTCATCTCGTTCACCACCGCTTGCGGCGACGCATAGACTCGGTCAGCATCGTGCGTCACCCCGTGCAGTCCCATCGAGTGCCCCTCCGCATGAATGCGCTTCACAATGTCCGCATGCGCCTGCACCTGTCCCGACAGCATAAAGAACGTCCCCTCCACACCTCTGCTCTGCAAGATATCGAGGATCTCCTCCGTATACCCGTTCGGCCCGTCATCGAACGTCAGATACGCGACCTTCGCCGGCTCCTCCCGCAACGGCGGCGGTGCAGGCTCCTGCCGTGCCTTCTCTTCCTCGATCACCGCTCTGTATTTTTCATAAAATTGCTCATCGCTCAACTCCGCGCTCGCATCCTTCGCCCTCGCCACCGGGCCATCTTCCAGATACGACACCTCATAGCCAAACTTCTCGCTCACCCAGCGAAACGGCACCATCGTCCGATCGTCTTTCAAATATGTCAGCAGGGGACTCGTCCGATTTATTTCCAAGGAAATACCCCTGTTTTTTTCACTCACCGTCACTTCATTCGTCAACGCATCCCACTCCAACCCCCACCCGGCCTCCTGTGCCAAATACCGGATCGGCAAATACGTGCTGCCGTTGATCATCTCCGCCTTCGCATCCGGGAACTGCAACAGCCGGTCATTGAGCCCGACCCTCACAAACTGCCCGCTCGCCCCTGCAAACGCCGAAGAGAAACAAGACAGCACCAATACCAAAACCAAAGCCACCATCTGTGCCAATCGCATCCACTGACTCATATCGGCAACCTCCCTGTCCAGTCACGTTCTCGTCCTTTACCAGGGATTCATATGAGTCTAGCAACTCGATCAGACCAACTTTTTATAAAAAAAGACCTCCCCAAGAATCAAGGAGGTCATGCTCGTCTATGCTCTACGGTCTCTTCCCGTACGTCATCGTCCGCCACAGCCACTCCAGCGGACCATAACGAAACCGCCCCGTCCACCAGACGGCAAACGGGATCAGCACCGCGTAAAACGCCAGCGTGATCAACAGCCCTTTCGCCGGTCCAATCGAGCCGTACAGCCCAAATCCATACGAGTAAAACAGCGTCGTCGCCAGCAGCGATTGCAGGATGTACACGGAGAACGCCATCCGCCCCACCCGTGCCAGCACGCGCAGTCCCCGCCGGAACACACCGCGCTGCCACAGCAACACCAGCGTCGTGCCGTAGACCAGTCCGATCAGCGGCGAGCCGATCATCGTCGACCAGAACCGGGCGAGCAACACACCCTGTTCCCCCGCATCGGCCAGGACATACAACAGGACCGGCAACAGCGTCAACACCCCGCCGACCAACAAGCTCCACAGCCGCACCTTGCGGAAAAAGCCGAGATGCTCCGCGGCGTTGTGCAAAATTCCTTTCTTCGCCGTCCATGCGCCGAGCAGCATCATCACCAGCAGTTCCGGCAGATAGATCATCGCCGTGCCGAAAGACGTCACCCATTCCTCGTAGCGTGCCGCGAAGATCTCACTCCACGACCCGCCGCTGTAAGCCGAGATCAACAGCTGAACCTGATCGGACGTCTGGTTGAGACTGTCCTCCAGCTCACCGCCCGCCAGCGCCATCATCGCCAACCAGATCACCGTGAACAGCAACAGCACCACCACGGTCAGCCCCGTGAGCACCAGCGCCCAGATCAGCAAAGTCTGAGCCGTGCGACCGGAAAAGAACAGCAACATCACGATCCCGAGCATCCCGTAGAACAGCAAGATGTCCCCGTACCAGATCAAAAACGCATGCGTCGCTCCAAACAGCAGCAACGCCAGCATCCGCCGGGCATAGACCGGGAAAAAAGCCGTCCCCCGCGCATCCGCCCGCTCTTTCATGATGATCATCCCAAAGCCAAACAGGAACGACAGCATCGTGATGCTCTTCCCCGCCGCAAAGACCTCGATGAACATCTCCGCGTACACATCGCCGCTCCACGCCCACTCCCACTGTCCCGAGAGTTCATAGGGAGCGCCGTACAACAGCATGTTCACCACCAAGATCCACAAAATGAAAAACCCGCGCATCATATCGACCGCGCCGATCCGCTCTTCTGTCCGGATCGGCTCCATCATCTGACTCATTCCTTCGCCTCCGCCACACGTTTGATATGCAGGTTGCGCTGCGTTAAAAAGCGGTCCATATACGCGGTTAGAAACAGCCGGTCGGCGAGCACGCCGAGCCACCCGTACGGTGATCGATATTCAAAAATATCGACCATCCGCGTACCCTCCTCCACCTCGTAAAACTCATGGACATGATAGAACGAATGAAACGCGCCGCTGACCATCTCATCCACAAATCGAAAGGGTCGCTCCATCTCCGTGATCCGGGCGGTCAACCGCTGGCGTATCCCAAAGTGCACCGCTTCCCACGTCACCGACTCCCCGAGCTCGATCAGCCCGGACGTGCGGCCGCCGACAGCACGCTCCCGGGTCTGCGCCGTGGAATCCATATGTATGTCGATACTCCGAGCCAGATCAAAACAGACCTCGATCGGCGCTCGAATCAAAAACTCCCGCTCGATCCTCGGCACTGCCTCCGTCCCCCTTTGCCTCTCCTGCTATGAAAAAGACAGGCTCCCGTATGAGCCTGTCTGGTTTTCTTATTTCCTATTCGATTCCGGCTTCTTCAACACCTGCACGCACAGATAGCACAACACCCCGAACAGGATCGTGATGATCGCCGAATGCAGGATCGTGTAGTACAGATGCAGTTCCGACCACACCACCAGCGCCCCGCTGAAGATCTGAAGCACGACGAGCACCAACACCGTCGTGGTGCCGATGAAGAGATCGCGTCGCGTCTCTTTCAACTCCAGCACTTTAAACCACAACCCGGCCACGAGGAAGAAGAACAGCATCGCCGCCAACCGGTGCGCCATCTGGATCTCCATGCCGCCGGTGAGCGGCGGGATCAGCTCGCCCGGTCGGCAGGTCGGCCAGGAGTAGCATGCCAGCGACGAGTCAGTGTGGCGCACATACGCGCCGAGATAGACGACGCCGTATGCGTAGAGAGCCAACAGCCACACGTAGATGCGCAGCCCCTTCGAAACGGCCGCCTTGACCATTTTCTTCGTCCGGTCCCGCTGGAGGATAAACGCCGTCAGCAGGAACACCCCGGAGTAGGCCAGCAGCGAGAAACCAAAGTGCAACGCCAGCACCGACGACGACTGCGGCCAGATGACGGCCGACGCGCCGAGGATCGATTCCAAAATGATAAAAAACCCGGCAAACCACGCGGTCGCGAGCACCTCTTTGTTGCCCCGGTGCGTCCACCACGAGGCGACCGCAAACACCAGCACGACGATCCCGGCGACGCCGGTCACGAGGCGGTGACTGTATTCGATCATCGATTCAAGCGTATATTCCGGTACAAACTTGCCGTTGCAGAGCGGCCAATCACTGCCGCAACCCATGCCCGATTCTGTCTTTGTCACCAGAGATCCGGCGATCATCACCAGAAACATGATCAGTGTCGCCGCAATCGCCAACCCTTTTAACCATCGATTCATCTCTCGACCTTCTCTCTAGCAAAAACGTCTCTTCTTAACATAAAAAAAAAGACTTGCCGACGCAAGACTCTTTCATTGGCAAATTTGTAGTTTGCGTGACGAAAATGCTAAGATCATCGCAAAGAGACCAATTTTGGAAAGGGGTGTCAGCCATGCTGTCCGGCCTTGACGAGATCATCCGCCGCCTGCAATCGCTCGACCTCGCCGCCTTGTCCGAAACGGAGCTGGCGGCACTCCACGACGGACTGCAAAACGCCCGGGGGCAGTTCGACGCGCTGACCGCCGATGTCGCGTGGGAGCGTGCCGCCAAATGGTGGAAGGCGATGCCGCCGGAGGACATGCGGACGATCCGGCTCCTGCTCAAAGGAGCGCGGCTCACCCCGCAGGTGTTGCAGGGTGCGCCGCAGTACACGCCGCTGTTGATCCTCCTCGACATCGAAGACCCGAACGTCGTCCGGCTCTGGGCGCAGATGACGTCGGACACCCGAGCACAGCGGCTGGACGATCTGCGGTCGGCGATGAAATTGACCGAAGTCCGCCGCGCCTCCACGCCATGGGATGACCGCAAAGAGTCGGAGCATCTGGCCTACGAAGTGCTGGGAATGACCGCCAGCGCGAGATGGGCCGACATCCGCGCCGCCTACCGCTCCCTCGCTGCGCGCCACCACCCGGACAAAGGCGGCGACCCGCAGTGGTTCAAAGCGTTGCAAAAAGCGTACGCCCTGCTCGAATCCCGCTATTTATAAATAGCGTTTGTACTTTTCCGGATACTTTTTCTTGTCCCGCGCCACACAGATCGCCCAGATGATGCCGACGATCAAGATCGCGCCGCCCCAGATGTAAAAGTCTTGGGCGATCGCTTGATGATCGGCGATATACTGTTCGCGCGGGATCTGCTGGTTGCCCACATCTAGGCGCAGGCGTTCAAAATAGGCAAAGACAAAGGCGAAGATCAAGACGAGCAACGGGTAGACAAATCGGGAATACCAACCGAGACCGCGCTTCTGTTGTTCGCTCATGTGCGTCCCCTCCCGTAAATCGTATCGTCTTTCGGATACCATATATGTCGAGAGTGGCAGGAACAGTACAGAGCGAGTTACAAAGCGACTTACAGAGCGAGTTTGGCTCGCTCGCTGAGAATCGCGACCGCCGCTGCTTCAGCGGTCAGTGCCCCGCCGTAGATGCCGTTGTTCGGGCCCCATTGTCCGGCGACATACAGGCCTGACAGCGCGCCTTTCGGTGCCAGCGCGTTGGTGCGCAGGCTCTGCTCCGGTGAGCGTTCCCAGCCGAATACCGAGCCGCGGTCGTTGCGCGTGCGGCGATGGAACGTCTGCGGCACGGCGATTTCGTAATGCAGAGCTGCACCGCGAATGCCAGGCGCCATCCGCTCGGCGATCTGAAGCATCCGCTCTTGCAACTCCGGCGTTGCCGTCTGCTCCGTCTCGTGCGTGAGGATCGTCATGAACATCACATGTGCATCCGGCGGGGCGAGCGACCGGTCGACCATCGAAGGGAAGCAGACCAGCGTCGCAGGCATCCGCTCGTCGCTGTGGCGGAACGTGCTGTAGAAGACATCGTCATCCCATTGGCGGGCATCCCACCCCGGGAAATAGAGCAGATCGTTGCCCACAGGCTTGTACCCTTCCTTCGCAGACAGATACAAACGAAACGCGGATGGCCCGACTTTCATCTGCCCGAGCCGCTGTTTGAAACGGTCGCCGATCGCAGCCGGATCGATCATCTGATACGCCGACCGGAGCGAAGACGCGACGAGCACGACAGGTGCTCGCATCTCCACCACGTCCTCCCCGCGGCGGCACACGACTCCGGTGACGCGCTTGTCCTCGACGAGGATCTGCTCCGCCGACGCCTCGGTCCAAACCTCGCCGCCGCGCTGTTCAATTGCGGCGGCTAACAGGTCGGGAAGGCGATGAGTCCCGCCTTTGATATAAAAGGCGCCCTCATGATACGTCGCCAACAGACTCGCCATCGCCAAAGCGGAACCGTTTGCTGTGATGCCGCCATATCCGGGACCAAGCGCAGACAGGATGCCGAGCGCCTGCAAAGAGGTGATCCGGTCAGCCAGGTACGCGCCCCACGTGACCGAGCTCCATTTTTTAAAGAACTCATAGATCGCGTTGCCATCGCTCGAGATCAATGCCCGCGAAAAAGCACGGATCTCCTCTGTGATCCCCAGCAGAGCCGTCCGATCACCGGGCGCGGCTTCGGTCAAGACGCGGAGCAACTCCTCCATCGAGAACGGCACAGGCACCGTCTCGCCTCCAAACGTCGCCTGCAACGGCGGCGACGGGATCGCTTCGATCTCCTCCCGCACGCCGAGCCGCGTGAGCAGACGGTCGAGCACATCTCCTTCCGCTAAGCCCCCGATATGATGAGCACCGGTGTCGAACCGGTAGCCACCGCGCTCAAAACACCCCGCATAGCCACCGACGCTCTCACTTTGCTCCAACACCCGCACCCGATACCCTTCATCCGCGAGCCGTGCGCCGCTCGCCAGCCCGGCGATGCCGCCGCCGATCACGATAACATCAAGTTGAGACATATTTCTCTCGCCCCCAGATCTTCTCCAGCGTGGTCAACACCTGTGCGAACGCCTGCAACACGCGGTCGCAGTGTTCGGCGGTAAACGTCAGCGACGGAGCCAGCACCACCGCATGGGTTCCGGCCGCGTGCGTGATCAGCCCGCGCTTGGCCAGAAAATTCATCGCCAGCATCGCAGGCGGCCACTCTGCCGTCATCGGCGATTTGCCTGTCCACTTCGCCAGCCGGATGCCGAGCAGCAGCCCTTTCCCCTGCACATCGACGATGCTCGGGAACCTCTCTTTCAATGCGAGCATCCCTTCCAACAAATACGACCCTGCCGCTGCCGAGTTGGCGACAAGTCCCTCTTCCTCGATCACTTCGATGTTTGCCAGAGCAGCAGCACACGCCACCGGATGCCCGCTGGTCGTGAAGCCGTGGACAAACTCGCGCTCCAATTTAACCGAGCCGAGAAATTCGTCAAAGACAATCTTCGGCACCAACACCGCCCCAAGCGGCAGATAGCCTGATGTGATCCCTTTGGCGAGCAGCATCAGATCGGGCCAGATCCCGCTGTGCTCGGCCGCAAACATCCGCCCCGTGCGGCCAAATCCGGTCGCGATCTCATCGCTGATCCACAAGATGCCCGTGCGGTCGCACAGTTCGCGCACCCCGCGCCAGTACGAGTCCGGGATCACGCACACGCCTTCCGAGCCCTGCACCGGTTCGGCGATGAACGCGCTGACCGTCTCCGGGCCTTCCTGCTCGATCAACAGCCGCAACTCCTCCAGGCAAACCTCTGCCCACTCATCGGCCGTCATGCCCTCCGGCGCATCGAAAGGATCTGGCACCACCGCTTGGAAAAAACCGGGCATCAACGGCCCAAACGCCCGCTTGTCATAGGGAATCCCGCAGGCGCTTATCGCCCCGAGTGTGCTGCCATGATACCCGCGATGCAGCGAGATCACTTTGTACCGCTCCGTCTCCCCTCGATTGTAGAAATACTGCCGGGCGATCTTGATCGCCGTGTCGGTCGCCTCCGAGCCGCTGTTTGTATAGAAGACGTGCCCGTACCGATCCCCGGTCATCTCTTTCAACTTCTTTGCGAGATGGACGGCTGGCGAGTTCGTGGACAAAAATAACGACGCATGATCGAGCCGTTGAAATTGCTCGGTGATCGCATGGATCACCTTTTGATTGCGATGCCCGATGTTCACATTCCACAGCGAGGAGTTCGCGTCGAGATAAACTTTTCCGTCCTGATCGGTCATCTCCACACCTTCCGCATCGTCGATCACCGTAAACATCTGCTGGAGATAGACTTCCATCTGATTCCAACAATGCCAGACCGCCGCTGCATCCTGACGCGTGACCTTTCCTTTCCCTTTCCCTTTCCCTTGCCCTTGTTCTGGCACAAGCTCTCCCCCTTAGCGCGCCGTGTAGCCGCCGTCGACCGTCAACACGGAGCCGGTCATCGACTCGGTCGCATCCGAGACGAGATAAAGCGCCGACTGCGCCACCTGCTCCGGCTTCGGGATGCCGGTCGGCAGTCCGCGCATCATCGCCACCCAGTCGGTCGACATCCCGACTTGACTCATGATCTCGTTGAGCATGTTCGTCTGCATCATGCCGGGCGCGAGACAGTTGGCGCGGATGCCGACCCGCCCGTAGTCGAGCGCGATCGACTTGGTCAGTTGGATCACGCCGCCCTTCGCTGCGCAGTACGCGGCCAGTTTCGTCGCGCCGACCAGTCCGAAATGCGAGGATACAGTGACGATGCGGCCGTATTTTTGCTCCACCATCACAGGCAACACCGCCTGACAACTGAGAAAGACGCCGGTGAGATTCACATCGATCACATGCTGCCAGTCCTCCAACGCCGTCTCCGTCACCGTGCCGGAACGGACGATACCGGAGCACGCGATCAGGTTGTCGATGCGGCCGAATCGCTCGATGCCCGCTTGGACGCAGCTCTCCAGATCTTCCACCTTCATCACATCGCCAACGAACGCGACGGCACAATCACCCAGTTCCTCCGCGACCTGCCTCACATCCAACGAGCGGTCGAACAGAACCACATTGCCCCCTTGCGCCGCAAACAACCGGGCGCAGGCCGCGCCAAGACCGCCCGCAGCACCGGTGATCAACGTCGTCTTTCCTGCCTGTTGCATCACGAGCCCTCCTTAGCTGAGCAGCCCGCCGTCCACGACGAGGGTCTGTCCGATGATATAGCTCGCTTCATCCGACGCGAGGAACGCTGCCGCTTTTGCCACCTCATCCGGCTGGCCGAACCGTTTGGCCGGGACGCGCGTCACATACTCGTCTCGCATCTTCTCCGGCACTTTGCTCAGCATGTCGGTCTCGATGTATCCGGGGGCAATCGCATTGACCCGGATGTTTTTGCCGGAGATCTCCCGCGCCAGAGATTTGGTCAGGCCGATGATCCCGTGTTTCGCTGCCGAGTAGTTGGTCTGCCCTGGCGTGCCGACGAGACCGGATACGGAGGTGACATTGACGATACTGCCGCCCTTTTGACGGAGCATCAGCGGCAGAACTTGCTTGCAGGCGTTGAAAATGCCGCCAAGATTGGTGTCGAGTACCTTGTCCCAGTTGGTCTTGCTCATCATCATCAGATAGGAGTCTGCCGTCACCCCAGCGTTGTTCACGAGGATGTCGATGCGGCCAAAATCATCAGCGACCGCCTTCATCAGCATCCGCACCTGCTCCTCGTCAGCGATGTCCACCTGATAGGCGCGGGCAGTGCCTCCCGCTGCCGTGATCGCCGCCACCGCATCTGCCGCAGCCGCTTCGCCATGCACGTAGGTCAACGCGACCGTCGCGCCTTCCTTGGCAAATCGCTCGGCGATGGCACGGCCGATGCCTCGAGACCCGCCGGTGACCAACGCAACTTTCCCTGTCAGCTTCATACCTGCCCCTCCTTTGCTGCCAAGACCAACGACGCGATGTTCCCGCCGATGTCAAAGCCGTTGACCAGCACATAGCGGTACTCGCCGGACAGCTGCGTGCCAGCGACCACATTCAATTGCAGCCGCTCATCCGCCTCGGCATAGCCCGCCGTCGGCGGCAACGTCTGATGCGCCACCGCAAGGATCGCCGTCGCGATGCCCATCGACGCAGTCGCTCCCATCGCTTCGCCGGTCAGACCTTTGCTGGTCGTCACCGGGATCGTGCGGCCCCGCTCGCCAAACACATCATGCAGCGCCATCGCCTCCGCATAGTCACCGCCGCGAGAGCCGCCTGCCGCCATCACCACCGCGTCGATCTGCTCCGGCGTAATCTGTGCATCGGCCAACGCCGTCAGCATTGCATCCGCAAACGATTTGCTGTCGATCGGCTCGACAGCCCGCTCCGGCGAGATCGCCGAAAATCCGCCGCCATAGCCGCGCACTTCGCCGAGGATGTTCGCCCCGCGCGCCTCTGCGTGCTCCAGCGTCTCCATCACCAGCACAGCCGCCCCTTCGCGCAACGCGACGCCTTGGCGGTTTTTATCCAGCGGGCGGCACACGACCACGCCCGGCTCTAGACCAGCTTCGAGGAACCCCTTCTGCCGGAACGACGTTTCCACGCTCTCGTGATACTCTTCGATCCCGCCCGCCAACAGTGCATCGGCTCGGCCGGCACGAAGAACATCAAATCCATATCCGACCGCCGACGAGCCCATCAACATCGTGCTTGCCCCTTTCAGGCCGAGGTTCATGCACGTATGCCCGATGCACGCGTTCGCCACCGTCGACGCAAACACCGTCGGCGACGTCAGATTGGGCCCCGCCGTCAGCAGCTTGCGGGCAAATTCCACATTGCTCGCCAGCGCGCCATATGCGGTGGTGAACACCGTGCCGACCCGGTTCAGATCCGGCTCCGCTGCCAAAATGCCGCTGTCCTCCAGCGCCATTTTCCCCGCCGCCAGCGTCATGTAAGAAAACCGGTCCATCCGCCGCGCCAGCCCCGGTTTCAACACCTGCGGGATCTCCACCTTTCGCACAGGTTCCGCGATCCCCCGCCCGGCTGTCAGCAGCGCGTTCCAAAATTGCTCCACGCCAACCCCGGCGCTGGAGAGTATACCCATGCCCGTCACGACCACTCGTTTCATGACTGATCCCCCTTTTTTATCAAATTCGTCCCGCACATCGTCACGCTCCGGCCCCTTTGAACGCATAGGAGACCACCGCAGACGCCACCAGTTCACCGCCGACCTTTGCCTCGCATTTCACCTGTGCGAGTTGCCCGACGCGCGCGACAAATTTGGCCTCGACATGCAGCGTGTCACCCGGCAGCACCGGACGCAAAAATTTGACCTTGTCCACGCCGCTCAGATAGCCGCGCAGTTGGTTCGTGCCGCCTTCCTCCGTCCAAAAGACAAACCCGCCGATCTGCGCCATCGTCTCGATGATCAGCACGCCGGGAAACACCGGCTCGTCCGGAAAATGTCCGGCAGCCCACGGTTCGTTGACCGAAATGTGCTTGTACCCGGCGGATCGCTCGTTCGGTACCGCTTCCACAATGCGATCCACCATCAGAAACGGATGGCGGTGCGGCAAGGCCCGCATGATTTCCTGCATACCCAACATTCCCTGATTACCCCCTTGATCTAGTAAGAGCGAACAGCCAACTCCAAGCGATCGATCGCCGCATACTCCAGATCGACCAATTCACGCAGTTCCTCATCCACAGCCGGATCGTCTGCAAAGATCCCTTGACGGGGATCAGCAGCCGCCTCCTCGAACAGCTTGCCGACGCGACGCCATCTGCGGAACAACTCCATATACGCCGCAGAACAATCCTGATACATCTCCTGTCCCGTCAGCCAGTACACCTCTTTCAAAAACCGCGCATACATCCGACGGAAATTCCCCCCGCCCGTGCCGATCCGCTCAAACAACTCGGCTGCCATGTAGGCGTTGTTCATGAGTTCATCCGGCGTCATCTGCTCCGGCCACTTCCTGATTTCCCGGGCAAACATCTTCAGTCCCGGCAGACCCATCTTAAACGCAAACGGATAGCGCATCCGATGGACGTTCAAGTCGATCGCCTCGCGAACGGCCGTGTGCAGGTCGCGCTTTTCCATCGGCATGATCAGCGCCTTCCACGCGTTTTCCGGCTTGATCGGCGCCGTCTGCGAGTTGCGGGCGGCGGTCAGTTGCTCCATCGGCACTTCCTTCGGTTCCCGCCAGAGATAGTCGAGCAACAGAGCCGTCCCTCTGCTCTGGTCATAGCCGACGAGGATCGCATTGTGCAGGCCGAAATGAAACGGCCTGTCCAGTTTGGCATGCTCCACGAGATAGGGCAGGTACATCATGTCGAGATCGAGCATCACCGGAATGCCCGCGTCGACCAGCTCTTTCGCCTGCAACCAGCCCACCTCCGGGTCATCTGTGCGGCCTGCTTCCAGACGAGCGCCGAGCACCCCCGCCAGATTTTCCTGCAAGCTCTCGTTGCGGCCGGTGAAAAAGTAATAGTCCACCGTCAGATAACGCTGATAAATAAAACCGAGGCCGCTCCCGAGCCCGAGGCACATATCCTCCGACAAGTCATACCCGTTGCCCTGCATGATCACCCGCAACGCGGACGACCCGCAATGCGAACCGAGCCGGTTCACTTCGATAAAATCGTCCAACCGCTTCATCGTGCCAACTCCCCGCCCGGCAGCCACTCCGCGAGCGTCTCCGCCGCTTTGCGCTCCTGTGCGGCGATCTCGCCGATCAGATCGTTGAGCGACTCCGAGCGCAAAGTCTCCGCCGCTCTCCCCGCTCCGTCTGACAGCCCCTTCGTAAACGTGCGCCACTGCTTCGCCAACACTTGATACTCTTTCGACACGGCCGCAAGCCGGTCATCACCGCAGATCGCGGCCGCTTCTTTCAAATAGCGGCTGTACAGACGGCGATACAGTCCGCCGCCGCTCGCCACTTCCGACACGTAATAGATCATGTGCATGGAGTTCTCCACGAACTCCATCGGCAACATCTCCGGCCAATGCCGCAGATCGCGAGCCAGCCGATCCAGCGCGCCGATACCCCGCCACGGGAAGTCACCACCAAGGAAGCTTTGCATCGTCATCGGGATCGCTCGCGAGATCGTCTGAGCCAGCGCGGGCAGCTCTTGCGGGATGTTGTAGATGGAATATCGCCCCTGAGGATGCAGCGTCACATCCATCTTCGGATTGCTCGCCTCTGCCAGCACGCGGATCGGCACCGTCTGGATGCCGCTCAAATTATTTTCGATGATATACGCTTCGCCCTTCTCCTCATCCAGCCCGATCACCACCGCCAGATGCGTCCCCGCCGGAATCTGCAGCCGGGAGAACATGTCGTCCCAGTTCGAGACAAACCCCTCTCGCTCCGCCGCACTGCCGCCCATTCCAAACAGCGGCGTCGCCCGCAGATGGTGCATGTACATCGAGAGCACCGCGTCCATAAACACCGGATGCCCCGCCTCCAGCAGTTCGCGGACATGCTTCCACTTCTGCTCTTCGCTTTCCGGCAGCCACGTCTCGTAGCTGAGCGACAGATTGCTCGCCACATCTTCGAGACCGAGGTGTGAATTGCCCGAGATCAGCACGTACTCCGACCGCTCCAAAGTCTCGTCAGGCAACACATAATAAAACGACAGCGAGTTGGCGACGCCAAACACCATCGCCTCCGACATCGAGTGGCCTTTATAAGCCAGCACATCGCGGATGTTTCCCGCTCGGCACGTCACGCTGAGCCGATGTTGAAAATCCTCCAGCAACACCATCCACCCTTGCCCCCTCTCCTCCATTCACACCGTCTCGCGCAACTCTTCACCGGTCAGCATCAGGGTCAGCAGCCCCGCCGCTTCCAGTTCCCGCGACGCGAGATCGTCAAACAGATCGGCCGCCTCGGCCAACCGCTCCGGTGCGTCCTGCTCCACCGCCGCCAGTCGGGCCGTCCACTCCACCCACATGTCCGCAGACCGCTCATAGCTCGCAATCACCGGTTCCAGGCTTGTCCCGATCAACGACTGTGCTTCCCGCAACGCGGCCGCCCACAGATCGCGCCCCCATGCCGGGCCGAAATCCGCTCTCGACATCGCCAGCACCTGCTCCACCTGCCGCTGCCAGCCCGCCTTGCCCGTCGCCAGTTCGCGCAGATCCTCTGCCCATACCGCATACGCCTGCCGCCCCGTCAGACGGAACGTCTCCGGCAGATCCGGCATGTGCAACGTGCGATGCGCCCACACTTCCAGCGCCGACCGCACCGCCTGATGCAGCGGCGGAAAGACCGGCTTGGCAAACGACGGCGAATTGATCATCAGCCATCGCACCCCGGTCTGCCCTTCGCTGCCTGGCAAACGGGATGTCTCGATCCCCCGCTTCCCCAGTTCTTCGTAGGAAACTTTAAAATATTCATTCTTTTCAGGATGAATCAGCATCACCGACTCTTTTTCGTCGGCCAGCCCGGCTGCCAGCATCAGCACCCCGTCCATTTCGATCATCGGCGGCGACACCCGCATCATCACATTGCGGTTGATCTCTTCTCGTAAATGATCGAGGTTCCGCATCCGGTAGTCCTCCAAATAAAACCCGAGCGTCGCGGACAGATTGGCCCACAGCATCGTGCTCTTGCCGGAGATGGCGAGCAGTCCCTCCTGCGCCTGCAAGGAACGCGCGCTGCGATAATAAAAATCCAGCCCTTGACAGAGCAACAGCAGCAGCGGCGAACTGAGCATCAGTCCGTCCGCCGCCAATTTGTTGCGCACCCCGCTCAGCCAGACAGGTTCCGTCGGCTGCCCGAACTGAATCAGGCGGGGAAAGGTATAACGCGGTGTGCTCATCGATCCCGCCTCCTAGTTCCCGTCTACGGCAGAGGCAGCCGCCGCTTCGGACGCTGCTCCAGCGTCGATCAGCCCGTCGCGCAGCCGAATCACCCGACTCGCCTCCGCCATCACGCCCGGATCATGCGTCGTGAACAGAAACGTCACGCCTTCCTCCCGGGAGAGCCGCTGCATCAGGCGCACGACAATCTCGCTGTTTTCCTGATCAAGATGCGACGTCGGCTCATCGGCGAGGATCACCGTCGGTTCCGTCACCAGTGCTCTGGCGATCGCGACGCGTTGCTGCTGCCCGCCGCTCATCTCCGTCGGGCGCTTGTGCATGTGCTCCGTGAGACCGACCACATCGAGCGCTTTGCGCACTCGCTCTTTGCGTTCCGCTGCGCTCACTTTGAGCAGAGTCAGCGGGTACTCGACGTTTTCAGCAGCCGTCAAGACCGGCAGCAGATTGAAATTTTGGAACACAAAGCCGATCTTTTCCCGCCGGATGCGCGCTTGCTCCTTCGCGCTGAGCCGGCCGACCTCCACCCCGTCGATCTCGATGGAGCCGCCGTCCGGCACGTCGAGGCAGCCGATCAGGTTGAGCAGCGTAGACTTGCCCGATCCGGACGGACCGGCCAGCGCGACGAACTCACCTGAAAGCACCTCGATGTTCACCCCTTTGAGCACCGTCTGCCGATGAGAGCCGAGCACAAATTCCTTTCTCACATCTTCCACTTTCAAGACTGCCTTCGCCATTGATGTCTCTCCCCTCACCGCTGCACGTCCTTCACATACTTGCCCGGATCTTCCTCCAACGCCCGCTCGACCCGCTCCCAGAGCCACTGCGGGTGGTTGAGCAGCATCTTGCCGTCCGGCGTCACATAGGCGTGCGACGTCATCGCTTCTGCATGCAGGTGCCCGGTCACCGCGTTGACGACGCGATAGTGGAACACCCACTTCGCCACCTTGCTGATCGTGATCAACAACTCGACCCGCAGGCGGTCACCGTAGCGCACCGGAACTTTATGCTTGCAGGAGCTCTCCAGCACGAAAATACGCAAGCCCCGCTCTTCGAAGTCCTGCATCTCAAACTGCAACACCTCGCGGGTAAACGCAAAGCGGGCTTCCTCGATCCACTTGTAATAATTGCTGTGGTGGACCACCCCATACGCATCGGTGTCACTAAAGCGCGGGACGATCTCGATCACAAACGGTCGATACACCTGTCACCCCTCCTAATACTGCCCGCGCAACGCGCGGATCGGCGACCAGCGGCACGCTTTCACCGCCGGATACAGCGCCGCGAGGAAGATCACGACCGTCACGACACCGAGCGTCAGCAGCAGATTGGTCACCGACAGCACCGGGTACACTTTCGTCCCGCCGATGCTGTATTTCATCGCTTCCACCTGCAGATCAATGCCGACAGACCCCAGCCACGAAACGGTCGCCACCCCGAGCACCGCCGAGACAGCCGTCGCCAGCAGAGCGATGATCAACGCTTCCAAGATCAGCAGCCATGCCACTTTTGCACGCGGAGTGCCCAGAGCCAGCAGAGTGCCGATCTCTTTGGTGCGCTCCAGCGATGCCATCAGCATCAGGTTGGTCATCCCCATCGCCACGACGATGAAAATCAACGAGAGATTCACGATCAGCAACGCCTTAAACCCCAGCGTCGCCCCCGCGTAAAACCCGCCCGCTTCCTCAGCCGTCGCGACCTGCCAGCCGCTTTTCGCCGCCGTTTTGGAGTCGAGCGCCGCTTCCAGCGCTGCCAGGTCCGCGCTCTTTTCACCGTAGACCAGCCACTCCATGCTCTTGCCTTCGCTGCCGAGCATTTGCTGAGCCCGCTCCAGCGAGATGTACGCGTTGCTGCTCAGCCACGGAGCCACCGAGTCGAAAACCCCTTTGACAGCAAATAATTCCTGCCGCATCTCGCCCGCGTCGTTGCGGACAAACAGCGTCACCTCATCGCCGACAGACAAGTCCAGTTCCTCGCTCAGCGACTTCGGCAGATACAGCCCTTCACTTTTTGGATCGGAAGACGCGGCCGTCGCGTTCACGATGTCGGCCAACGGCTCACCGTTCATCCCCGACTGACCGATCACCGTCACCGCCGAGACCCCTGATTCGTTCGCCAGCGAGCCGGCGAACGTCGTCTGCTTGATCACCCGTTCGATGCCCGGCATCCCGGCGATCTCTTTTTCCAAAGCCGCATCATCGCTCAACGCGTGGTCGAGATCGGTGTCCGGTTTCGCCATCGGCGACGAGTCGACCGGATGCGACTCGTGATGGACGACAAAGTGCCCCGTCTGTTGCACCAGCATATTTTCAAACAGTTGCTTTTGTATCCCGTCAACAAACGACAGGCCGAGGATCAACACAAACGTGCCCAGCACGATGGAGATCCCCAGCAAGAACGTGCGACGCTTCTGACGGAAGATGTTGCGAAAGGCCATCCCTATGATCGATCTCAAATCCTACTCCTCCTCAGGAAAGTTCCCGCAGCGCATCGACCGGCTTCATCCGTACGATGCTATACCCCGAGAACAACGTCGCCAGCAAAGCCACCGCCAGCGCAGTCACAAACGTGAGTGCGAGATGTACCCAACTGATCGTCAGATACAGCGCCTTGCCGCCAAATGCAAACTCGATGGCCGGTGCGGGCGCCGGAATGCCGACTTGACCGAGCCACGAGATCAGGCCGTAGGAGAGGCCGATGCCGATGAGAGCAGCGATCCCGGTCAGCCAAGTTTGCTCCAGCATCAGTTGACGCAGGATCTGCCCTCCCGGCGTGCCCATCGCCATCATCGCGCCGATCTCGCCGGTGCGCTCCTTGATCGTCATCACCACCGAGTTCATCAGGCCAAAGATGATCGCGACAAATAAAATTCCGACCATTACGCCAAACGACACCCCATTGCCCAAGACGATGCCGGAGAAAAAGCCGCCTTTTTCTTGCCACGTAAAGACCTGCACAGGCAGAGACCCGCTCTTCGCGGCGTCTGCCACAGCCGTCTTGGCCGCTTCTGTATCGCTGTTCTCTTTGAGGATCACAGCCAGTTCCTGCGCCTCGTCCGCTTTCAGCCCCAGCACTTGCTGCGACAGACCGATCCCGGCGAAGAGTTGGTTTGACGTGTATGCATCGCCTTCATAGATGCCGCGAATCGTCAGCTGCTTCTCCTGCATCGCGCCGTTTTTGTCACTGGACGTCCAGACGGCCGTATCGCCGACCTTCAATTTTTGCTCCTTTGCGATCGTGTCGGAGATCAACACGCCTTGCGGAGCCGAGGCGGACAGACTCTCGCCTTCGATCACCTGCAGATGCTTGTTAAATGCGGCCTCCGCATCTGCGAGCACCCCGATCATGATCAGCCCGACATCGCTCTCTGACGTGCGCATCAGTCCGCCGACACGGTTGCGCGGAGCGACCTGCTCCACGCCTTCGACCGCACCCAGTTTGCTGCGGGTGTCTGCCAGCGACGGGATCACCGGACCGTTTGCTTTCGCCGGTTTGAACACGTCGTAGAACTTCGCATCCTGCGGCTGAACGAGCAGATCGCCCGTCAGATTGCGCGTGACCAGATCGGTCATCTGCTTGTCGATCCCATTGTTGTAGCCGATCGACAGCAACATCATCATCACCCCGAGCATGATCGTGATCGCGGTGAGAATCGTCCGGCTCTTGCGGCGCGTCAGGTTGCGTAACGCCAATTGCAATTGCACGCGGGCACATCCCTTCCTCTCAAGATTCGGCCAGCGGCCTGTTCCCTTGCAGCCGGATCTGCCGGGCCGCGACATACGCCGCCGAAAACCAAGCAAATCCCCATTGTTTCGTGTCATACAGCTGTGTCCGCTGCGTTTCCATGTTCAGCGGGTCCTTCATCACCCGCTTCACCGAAAACGCCCAGCGGGTGCCGCTGCCGCCGTCCCAGCCAGTCTGCCGTCCGTGCTCCTCCGGTGTCACCGCTGTGACTGACGCGATGCGTGCACCGAGCCCGGGCAGGCATGATTCCGCCTGTGCCATCACCTTCCCGAGCAGCTCATCGTACGCAGCCTCCGACCCCAACGCGGCGACCGGCACATCGATCCGCAACCGCCTTTTTTCCGCGAGCCCCGCTCTGGCATCCGGGTTCCACAGCACGAGCGGCACCTCGTCCGGCAGATCGCCCGTTTCCAAAGCGCTGAGCATCCCGCTGACATCCCTCTCAGGCAACACGTGCCACACCTCCGCCCCCGGCAACCGGGTCATCGGTTCCTGCAACACGATCAACACCGAGAAAAACGACAGCCTGGCATCGGCCGGACCCGGCTCCTCCCCGTCACCGCGCGTATCGAGCAGGCAGCCAGCCCGGCAGACGCTCCCGTCTGCGAACCGCACGCCGAGCCCCTCCGCTGCCGGCAACAGCTCGACAGGCTCCCGCGTCGTGACCCGCTCGCAGCCGTACCTCTCCAGCACCTCATCGAGCGCTCGCCTGACAGCCGGCAATCCGCCATCGAGCACACACGCATCGAACACCTGCCCATACAGATAGCCCGCCATCACCGTCAACGCCGTATCGGCAGTTGGCAATCCTGCCGACAGCACGGCGGCCAGCTGCGGGTACTCTCCGCACGTCTTCTGCACAAACTTGGCATAGGTCAGCGAAAAATAGCGCATGCAATACGGCACATCCTGCGGCACCATCCGCAGGTCGCCCGCCAGCACGCCCAGCCACTCGCGTCCGAGCCCTTCGACGACATCGAAGTATTTCGCCAGCGCGTCTCTCGCCTCCGGGTAGCGCTGCTCCAACTCCTCGCGATACGCGGCAAACACACGCGGACGCCGCAGTTCCACACCCGATCCCGGCAACAGGATGCGGTCGATCACCGGCAACGGCGTGCGCGTCACGTCCGCGCCCAATCGGTCGAGCAGCATCGCCAGCACCCCTTGCTCGGCATCATTGTGATACAGCGGAAAGCACGCCTCCGCCTCCGCTTCCTGCCCATCGCCGATCAGCAGCACGCGCTGACCATCCCGAGCCAGCAACGCCGCTGCCGCAAGCCCGGTCAACCCCGAGCCCAACACGATCACATCATACATCGGCTGCATCCTCCTGCCTTACTGCGGAACCGCGACTTTCATCGCCGATTCGAGCTTTGGCAACACTTGCTGTTCATCAAACTCATAGAAGTCGTCACGCCCGTCCATCCGAAGCAGCGTGTCGACACCTTTCATCGCTTCCATCATGATGTTGATCACACCGCCGCCTGTCGTGCTCCAGTTGCTGGAGATAAACAGACCGGGCAGTTTGCCCAGCGACTCCGGGCGGTCCTTGTCCATCGAAAAATCGGGCACCACGCTGAAGCCGAGATACGCCCCGCCTCGATTGCGCGAGTACCGCTCATACGTCAGCGGCGTGCCGATCTCCATCACCGAGACGTGATCGCGCAGACCTGGCAACAGGTCCTCCGCCACGTCGAGCAACCGGTCGGCCACGCGCTGTTTCGTCTCGCGGTACCGCTTCCCTCGCTTGCCGTTCTCGTCCACACCCCAGCCGTTCTCATAATCGCTGGCGATCGGCACCCCGATCGTCACCTGCGACATCCCGGCCGGAGTCAGCAGCGGATCTTTCGACGCCGACGTTCCGATAAAGCACCCCGTATCGCTTGGCAACGTCCCGCCGTTCTTGATCAGATCGGCCTTCAGCTCAAACAGTCGGTCAAACGAACGGAAATAGTTCACATTCTCCCCGCTCCATCCAAACGTCTCAATGGGGGAATCCAGTCCGAGCCAGATGCCAAAGCAGGACGAACTCGGACGCCACTTTTTGAGCAGTTTGTTGAGAAAGGGAGCAGGCAGATGCTCTTCCCCGATCAGATCGGCATAGGTCGTGCGGATGTCCGCATTCGAGACGACATAGCGGGAGTAATACGTTTGCCCGTTCACCTCGACCCCGACCGCTCGCCCTTCCTCGACGAGGATCTTTTCCACCGGCGACCGCATGAGCAGGCGACCTCCGTTTTTCTCGATGATCTTCAAGAAGCGCTCCAGCAGTACTTCCACCCCGCCGACCGGCACAGACACCGGTCCTTCGCCAAACTTCAGCGTCACGACCATCTCCAAAGCAAAATGCCCGGGGCGTCCATCGGCGAGTGCGTACACGCAGGCGCGCAGATTGGGATCTTCAAAATACAGGTCAAGCATCTGCTCCATTGTGATCCGCGTAAATTTCATAAAATTGCGGATGTGGCGCGGATTGAAATTGGAAAAGTTATTCTTATAGCGCTGAAGATACAAAAATTCGCTCAAAAACACATCCATGTCGGTGAAAAAACGTACGATGTTGGCTTTCTCATGGGGGAACGCCTCGATGAGGATCTGCTCCAAATCATGCGAGCCGGAGTTGACACGAAACTCCGGCCCCACGCGCAGATACTCGTCAAAGTCATACCAGTCAATCGGCTCCTCATCGCCGACCGTCCGCATGTAACGGTTGATGATCTCCTTTGGGATGTGCCCGCCGATCTTATGCACCGACGTAATAAATCGGTAGCCCTTGCGTCCGAACGACTGGCAGTAGCCGCCCGGCACATGGCTCGCCTCAAAGACCAGCACCTTATAGCCTTTATTGGCAATCGAGCCGCCAAACGACAGGCCGCCGATCCCGGAACCGATTACGATCACGTCCGCATCCAACTCCCGCATCCTATCTCCCCCTGTCGTGACGTGCGAGAATCAGACACGCCGCGTTCCCGGCAAAAGCAAACGAGTTGGACATCACCACTTGCACTTGTGCGTCCTCCCCTTGCTTTTTGATCAGGTTGTAACCTTCAAACGCCTCTTCCGGGTCGTCCAGTGTCGCCGTCGGCGGCAGGAAATTGCGGTCGATCGCCAGCATCGCCGTCGCCAGTTCAATCGAGCCGGCAGCCCCAAGGCAATGCCCGGTCATCGATTTTGTCGACGAGATCGCAACAGAGTACGCATGCTCGCCGAACACCTCCGTGATCGCGCCGAGCTCCATCTTGTCATTGACCAGCGTCGACGTGCCATGCGCGTTGATGTAATCGACATCGCCAGGTTCAATGCCCGCATCTTCCAACGCCATCCGCATCGCCCGGATCGCGCCGCCGCCCTCCGGGTCCGGCGACGTGATGTGATAGGCGTCGTTGGAGATGCCGTAGCCGAGGATCTCCGCATAGATGTGCGCCCCGCGCGCCAACGCATGATCGAGCCGCTCCAGCACGAACATCGCCGAGCCCTCGCCGATCACCAGCCCGTCGCGGTTGCGGTCAAACGGCTTCGAGCCGTTTGGAGACAGCGACTTCAGCGAGTGAAAACCGCCAATGGAGAGGTCGGTCAACGGATCAGCCCCGCCCAGCACCATCAGATCGGCGCGGCCGAAGCGGATCATATCGAGCGCCACCCCCGCCGAGGCGGAACCGGCTGCACACGCCGAAGCGGTCGTGGACACCGGGCCTTGAATCCCCGCCTTGCGCGCCACAAAATTCGTAAAGAAATTCAGATCAGACAACCACTCCGGCGCTGGAGCCTCGCCTGCCAACTCCTGTTTGATATGCTCCATCATCCGGGAGTTGCCCCCGAGCGAAGTGGCAAATGCCAGCCCCGCCCGGTTGCCCATCCCCTCAATATCGTCACGCGTCAGACCGGCGTCCAGCAGCGCTTCATCAAGCGCTTGGAACGCCAGCGACACGGTGCGGTCAAAGTTATGTTCGGTCGCCGCCACCTCTTCGGAGAATTGCAATTCCACTTCCCCGGCGATCTGCGTCCGATAGAGAGACATGTCGAGCAGCGACACGTCGCCAAGCCCTGACCGTCCCTCACGTAAGGCCTCGTAAAACGCCTCCCGGTTGTTTCCGTTCGGAGCGACAACACCAAGCCCCGTCAAGACAACGCGATGCTTGTACGCCGCCATCGCCCTTACTCGCCTTTTTTCTCGCGGATAAAGTCGGCGATCGTCTGAATCGAGCGGAACACCGCCATGTCCTCGTCACCCACTTGGATGTCGAACGTCTCGTTCAGCGCGACGACCAATTCCAGCGCGTCGATCGAGTCGAGACCAAGGCCCTCGCCCTCTGCGTCAAACGAAGAAAAGATCGGGGCGTCGACATCCACCGTGCTCGCGTCGACCTCAAGCCCGAGACGTTCGATGATCATTGCTTTTACCTGTTCTTCCAGAGCCATTACTTGCGTCATTTTAAATTTCCCCTTTACCCGTTTTATTTTTTGTATTTTTAGTTTTTTCCAACAACAACTCCGCAATAAAAATCCAGCGGCAACTCCTGTTCCCACATGTCCGGCTGCGGCCAGATCTCCACCTCGGCGAATCCGAAGTGTTGGAGCCCCTTTGCAAAATGACCCGGCGGCATGATGCCAAACTCCGGGCGCACCTCCGGCTCTATCACCACATCCCAGTACTCGCGGAAGAAACTGCCGAGCAACTCGATATGGAACGGCTTGTCCATCGTCTTGCGGCGGAACCCGGCGGAGATCAACAGACCGCCCTCGCGCAGCAAGGATTTGAGTTGAGGCACTTGCTCGCCCTCATCGCGGATATAGTGCAGACAGTTCACCCCAAGGATCACATCGACAGACTCCGGCGCAAAAGTCTCCGAGAGGATCGGCGCGTTGAGATCCAATTTGCGAAAGACAAACTGCTTCTGCTCTCCATAGAGACCCTGCAGGATCGTCCGCGACCCTTCCACAAATCCGTCTGTCACATCGGTCACGACAAACTGCTCGACCAGATCGAGTTCCCCCCGTTCCCGGAGCAGTTCGTACAGCGCCCGCGTGCCCGACGCCGAACCGGCCCCGACTTCCAGAAACCGCACCGGACGGCCACCCCTCCGCAGTCGGTCGGTCACATACTGTGCAGCGATCTTGGACGGCATATGCATCCCCGGATGGCTGAAATACGCCTGCCAGTCGGGCACCGTCGCCGGCGCATACAACTGATCGCCGACATTCTGGCCGCGAAATACCGCCTCCGCAAGCTGCGTCGCCATCCGCAACAGCTTGGTCCCCGCCGGGAACCCGCGTGCGATGATGTGCTGCTCGAGCTTGTCCAGATCGGGCCTTGGCATCTCGGTCACCGGCGCGTAGCAAGGCACCTCGCCTCGCAGTTCCTCGCGCAGCACACCGGCCGATGTCAGCCATTTGCACATCAACTCCAGCGGTCTGGTCGACGCTTCTGCCTGATACCCTTTGGAGGCGATCACCTCGCCGATGCTGTGCGGCCGCTCTCCGTCTGTAAACAGATCGAGCCGCGAAAAGATATCGCAGATCACTTGCACCGTATACTGATCCAAAAATCGCAGGCCGGCATTTAATTGCATTTTCTTTATCTCTTTATATAACTTATTATCCAAGAACTGAACTGACAAAATTTCACCCCCTCCCAAACCAGTGACTTTATAAATAATTATAAGTTAGATGAATACACCTGGTCAACAACGTTACAAATACAAACAGTTAATAAAAACAAAATCACCCAACCTCTTTACAGAGGCTGAGTGATCTGCTTGCCATTGCATTCTGTCCGTGCCTGTTAGAAGAGAAATCTTCCGTACGGACGGCGGTATCCGAAGCCGAGCGGGGCTCCGAATCCAAATCCGGTTCCGATTCCATAGCCGATACCCGCGCCGACTCCGACTCCGACACCGCCAAACCCAAACGGGCCGCCAAACCCGAACGGGCCGCCAAATCCGAAACCTGTTCCGATGCCGGCTCCGACCCCGACCCCGACCCCGACACCCACGCCCACGCCCGCGCCGATGCCGCCAAATCCGCCAAGCCCACCGAAAGGCGCAAAGACTTGATGCCCGTCGATTTTGTGCACCCGTTTCGCAGCGCGCGATGCACGCTTTGCGGTGACACGCTTTTTCTTCATCTTGTTCTTCCACCTCTCACTTCATCTGTTTGTTCTATCTTATGAAGGAAGGTTGGGATTCGGTGTGGACGAGTGTCCGAGGACAGGCACATATTTAGTCCGCGTTCGCACTGCCGCAAAGACGGCCCATCCGCAGAGCACGACGCCGGTGATCAAAAAGACACCCTGGATCGGCAACACCCCGCCGAGCACTCCGCCAAACAGCGGACCGATCATCAGGCCGAGGTGATTGGCGCTGGTCGACAGCCCGAATGCTCGCCCGCGAAACTGTGCGTCGGTGTGTTCCACAATCGATGCGTTGACCGCCAGCATCACCCCCGCGATGGACAGCCCGGTGACAAACCGCACGACGGTCAGCGTCCAGATCCCGTCCGTCCACATCTGCGCCGCCGTCAGCACCCCGGCGAGAAACAACGCCGGAAACAAAATGCGGCGGTACCCGATCTTCTGCCCGATCCGGCCAAAGACCGGCGCCGCGAGGATCGTCGCCACCCCGCCGACCGAAAACACGAACCCGGCGGCGAGCGCGGCTCCCTCCGCCCCTTGCAGGTCGGCGATGTACAAGGTGAGCAGCGGTTCGATCGCCATCACCGACATCTGCACGACCAAGGTGATCGACAGCACATAGAGCAACTGCCGATGCGTCCAAGCCCTTCGCACGTCCGCCCAGATGTTTCCTTTTGCCTTGCCCGTGCCTTTCTTTTCTTCCGTCACAAACTTCCACACGAGCAACGTCGCCAAGAGGATGATCCATCCGGCGCAGAAAAACGCCAGCCGTATCCCGAACGCATGCGACAACATGCCGCCGAACAGCGGACCGAGGATGCCGCCCGTCGCTCCTGCCGTCTGAAGCAAGCCGAGCGAGTAGCCCATCTTTTCCTCCGGCATGTTCGTCGAGACGAGCGCAAACGCCCCTGGGATAAAGCCGGACGCGATCCCGTGCAGGACGCGCACGCCGAGCAGCATCCACTCGTTTTGGACGAGACCACCGAGAAAATACACCACCGCAAGCGACAGCCCGGCTCGGATGATCATCCGGCGACGACCCTCCCGATCCGCTCGTGCTCCCCAGTACGGCGCGAGCAAAGCCCCGATGAGGAACGTGATCGAAAACGACACCGCCGCCCAGAGTTCCAATTGAGTTTCCGGCACGCCCAATTCCATCAGATACAGCGGCAAAAAAGGCACGCTGAGCGTGTAGCTGGAAGAGGCGATCAGCACCGCACCCCACAGCACCCACAGATTTCGCTTCCAAGGTTCGATGCGCAAATTCGGACTCCTCCTCTCCTAGTCAATCAATTGACCGTTCGACTCTCTGCTTTTATTATGCATCCAAAGAGTGGCAAGATACAATGGGAGGATTTTCGATATAAGAAAACCAATTACTTACAGGAGGCGCAGCATATGAGCAGCACCCAGAAGATCATCCTGTCTGCACTCATCGCTGCCGCTGGCGTTCCGCCCGCTTTCCCCGCCCCGCATGCACCGATCAGTTACTCGATCTGTCCCTCAGGAGGTTTCATTGATTGTCACGCTATGATCATGTCCAATCGGCCTTGCGAGAGTGCGGATTTCCCGCGCTTGCAGGGCCTGATGCCGTGCGCTTTTTAGGTGAAGGCGCGTGGCACGAAGCGTATTTGGCGACCCTGCAAGACAACCGACAGCTGGTCGTGCGATTTCCAAAGAAAGTTTCATACGGCAAGCCCTTTGTCTATGACGAGCAGACACTGACTGGTGACTATGCAACTGTCGGTCTCTTCTATCAAACGGCCAATCAAGCCCGCCCTGGCATCTGCCCGGCAGACTACCACTTCCGCGTCTCGCCGGAGCTGACGTACACCGTCGAGTCCTATCTCGGGCGTCACCTGCCCCTCTCCGAATGGACGGAAGCGTCGGCGTTTGAGATCGGACGGCAACTCGGTGACTTTTTCCGCGCTCTGCACGAGATCCCGACCGACCTGACCGGCTTCGGCCCGATCACTTGGAATGGCACCTACCTGCAAGGAAAGCTGACAGGCGACGCTCGCGACAACCTGCGCGAAGAGCACGCGGAACATCTCGAAGAACTCGAAGTCCTCCTGCGCTCTCCGCTCGTCTTTGACCGGGAGCGCGTTTCTGCCACCCTGCACGCTGTCCTCTCCCGGCGCAACATCGACCAGCACCCGATCACGCTGACCAATCGCGACGTCTCACCGGAAAACCTGATCTTCCACGACGGCCGGGTCGGTGTGATCGACCCCTTCCCGTATCTCTACAGCGGTCTTGTCTTCGCGGGCCATCTGGTCAATCTCTACCGCGTCTACTTCCCGCTCCTCCACGACGCGCCGCGCTATCAGAAGCACAACTTTCACCTGCACCGCCCGGTGCTCGCCGCCGCAGCGGAAGGCTATCTGGCCGGGTATGCGGGCGGCGATGCGCAGCTGCGTCGCGCGATTCTCGGCGAGTCATATCTGCACCTGCTGTCTCTCGCCAAAGGACACTATAAACTCCTCCAAGGCGAGATCAGCGAAGAGACCGTCCTGCGCATCGGCGACCGTGCCGCATTGGAACGGCGGTTGCCCTTGTTGTTGCGCGAGTTGGAAAGCCCCTTCTAGGGGCTTTTTTCACATTCAGGGAAACCCCCTCCCCGATTCAGGGAATCTCCCGATATCGAAAGTGCCTCCCTGCCTCCTATACTGAAGACATCAAATCGCACGAAAAAAGGGAGGCATCACACATGTTCTGTCATCAATGCGAACAAACGCCGCACGGCGGCTGCAAGACCATCGGGGTCTGCGGCAAAAATGAGGAGATCGCCAGCCTGCAAGACACCATCATCTTCGCGCTCAAAGGCATCGCAGCCTACGCAACGCACGCTCGCCAACTGGGCTACATCGACCCGGAAGTCGACGCGATCACTCACGAAGCGCTCTACCTGACCTTGACCAACTCCAACTTCAACCTGCAAGAACACCTCGACATGGCGATGAAAGTCGGCTCGGCTGCAATCCGTGTGATGGAACTGCTCGACAAAGCGCACACCACGCACCTTGGCATCCCGCAACCGATCACCGTCTCGCAAAATAAAATCGAAGGCCGCTCCATCCTTGTCACCGGTCACAACCTGTACGCACTGGAAGCGTTGCTGGAGCAGACCGAAGGCAAAGGCATCAACATCTACACCCACTCCGAGATGCTCCCGGCTCACGGCTATCCGCAGTTGAAAAAATACGCGCACCTCAAAGGCAACGTCGGCAAAGCCTGGTTTGACCAACGCCGCCTGTTCGAAGAATTCCCGGGTGCGATCCTCGCGACCACCAACTGCGTCATGCCGATTCGCGGCACGTATGCGGACCGCATGTTCACCTACGAGACTGCCGGTTTGGAAGGCGTCGCGAAAATCACCGACCTCGACTTCTCGCCGGTGATCGAAAAAGCGCTGTCCTTGGCTCCGGTCGACATCCCGTCCGAACTGACCCTGACCACCGGCTTTCACCACGAGACCGTGCTCGGCCTCGCTCCCGAGATCCTGCAAGCGGTAAAAGACGGCAAGATCCGCCGCTTCTTCGTCATCGCAGGCTGCGACGCACCGGGTCCGGGCGGCAACTACTACCGCGAGTTGGCATCGTCCCTGCCGCAAGACACCGTCATCCTGACCACCTCCTGCGGCAAATTTCGCTTTAACGACATCGACTTCGGCACCATCGACGGCACCATCCCGCGTTACATCGACCTCGGTCAATGCAACAACTCCGTCTCCACCGTCAAGATCGCGATGGGCCTCGCCGACGCGCTCGGCTGCGAAGTCGCCGATCTCCCGGTCTCGATCGTCCTGTCCTGGTTCGAACAAAAAGCGGTCGCCATCCTGCTCGGCCTCTTCTCCCTCGGCATCAAAGACGTCCGCATCGGCCCGAAACCGCCGGAGTTCGTCTCCGCCGGCGTCATGGAAGTCCTCCAAGCGCAATTCGGCCTCAAACTGATCACCAACGCCCACGACGACATGGTCGAAATGCTCCCGGTGCTGAACTAAAGAGGAAAAAAAAGACCTCGGAAACTTCTCCGAGGTCTCTTCTTCTATCTGTTATTCCACGATCTCAAACTCAAACTGCATCTCCTTCTCAACGAACGCCAAATCACCCGACCGCTTCCGTTTCACCGTCACGTAGGCCATATATTTGCCAAGGCGTGCTTCCGGCGCGACCTGCAGATGCACCGGGAACGTATGCTCTTCGCCGGGCAAAAAGGTCAGCACCTGATCCAGCAGCGGCACGGACACCTCCGCATCCCGGAGCTCCTTGATCGGGCCCGAGTAGGTCGGGTTGGCGAGATCCCGCGTTTCCTTGGTGAGGCCGTTTACGACCACCTTGCTGAACGAATAGCCGATCCCGCGCTCCGGATAATACACGACCCGATCACCATATCCATTGTAAATTGTAAACTCGCCCAGCACACCCATCTGCCCTCTGCGGACGCGGAACACGCCGTTCTCATTTTTTTGGAGAGGTTCATCCCCTGTAATGTTGTCAGACGCGATCGCTTGTTGCGGCGCTTCCTGCTGTTGTGGAGCCGGTTGCGGCGCAGGCTGTTGCGCAACAGGAGCAGGTGCCGGAGTGGTCACCGGCTCGGCTGCTGCCGGCGCAGCCGGGGCCGGAGCCGGAGGTGCGGGGTCCGCCGGAGCCTCCTCCTTCGGCGGCTCTTCTACCGCCACCGGTTGCGTCTGCACCGCCGCCTGCACCGGCCGCTTCCCAGTCAACAGATTGTCCTTATCCAACACCGCCCCACCGAGAAACACCAGAGCCAAAGCCAACATCCAAAGCCCGCCCTTGATCATCTTCCCCCACTTCAACGACAACACCAAAAACAACAACGCCACCGTCATTGACCCCAAACTGGCAGCCAACGACACATTCCCCCACGACTCAAACATCCCCGTACCCCCATTGTTACCGCTTGATATCCATCATGTTCCATTTCGACCGCCCCGCGAGATTCTCCTGCAACAACGAACCTCCAGATTAAGCACAATTAAAAGGCCCTTTACAGTCATTTGCCGCGACGATGAACTCACCGTTCGATCCCCGCTTTGCCAGAGCCTGAAACACTGCTGCCCGCATCTTTTCCAGTACGTCCGTCACCCGTTCAAAGTCACCCTGTCTGCGGTGGATTTGCGACGTTGTACGTATTCATGGCTGAATGATGAGTTCGTTCGGTACTGGATAGTCCCCACGAAAAGAAGAAACCTTGAAAGGCGCGAAGCCAATCAAGGTTGCTGGTAATAACGTTATTTTTTTAGCAAAATATCTATCAATTTCTCATTGCCGACTTGCATAGCAAAGTCCAAGGGTGACCTACCCGCATTATTCTTGGTCATAACATCGGGATTAAAGGTCATCAATAATTCTACCATTTCATAGTTCATGCCCTTGCAATTAAATACAGCCGTCCACATTGCGTTATTACCAAATCTATCCCTTATATTAATATCGACCTTATTTTGCAACAGTTCTTTTGCAACATAGATGCTTTGGTTAACACAAATTAGATGGAGTGCTGTCTGTTCATCAGAATTTGTGAGGTTTAAGTCAATCCCATTATTAATAAGGAATGACGCAATATCAAACTTACTAGCTGAGATAGCATAGTGCAGTAGGCTAGAACCACCCTCACTCTTTTTATTTATTTCGCTAATATCAAGCGTTCTCCTGAATGTTTCCAAGTTCCCAAACCTAGCCAGTGTAAAAATATCCGCCTTTTCTGTAGGCATTAGCCACCTCCATATTATTCATATTTATGACTTCGGTTTGCTGAAGGGCTTTCCGGTCTGTAGTTATTTGGATTTCGATACCATTCCAAAAACTCCTCTTTGGTGATTTGACCTATCATATACCTTTCATGTATCTCGCTATACTTGTTGTTATTACCGCCCTATATTGTCCGAAAACTGACTGCGTCTAATGTCCAAAGGTTGACGGATAATATGGCCGAGCGTTCATAGCGAATTCAGAAAAGGAAAAACGGGAGAATCAAGTCAACTCTCCC
>NZ_JAPMLT010000012.1 GCF_026410385.1 Tumebacillus lacus | reverse complement strand
GATACAGTGGCACATCATTCAGAGGCGTCCTTTTCCTTTTCTAGGATATGTACGGTGGTCATTATATCCGTCAATCTTTGGACAGGCAATAGCGTCAGCTTTTGGGCATTTAGCATCGGCCGCAACAACATAACCCGAACTTGGAGTGATCTTTTATTTGCAGTTGATCATGGTTATATGACGACAATGGCAGTTATAGAACATGCCGTGTATGTGATTGGTAAAGAGCAAGAACCCTCTCAAAAAGTTTTGGAATTAGCTTGGGAAAATAGTGAAGAGTCGATACTTTCCTATTTGAATGAGTTATCAAGCGATTGTTCAGACCAAGGTGGTTACAGCCCGAAAGACAAGTTTTTGTATTTGCTTCTGAATTGGCTGTTTGAGCATAAAGAGCAAGATCCTGACCCTCTTGGAATGGTTGAAATCATTTATGCTGATTTCGATTACCCTGAGGAACTCGCTGAATTTGTTCGATATATGCCTGCACAGCAACCTCTGTACAAGACAATAGAAGCGAATGTGGAACGATTATACAACAACTGGAGGAGATACCTGGAAAAAGAAAAGATCAGATTCAAAAGTACATCTATAACGGATAGGAAGCAATTTGAGCAAGCGTCGTCTATGGTTGAAAAAGCGTTTCATCACACACGCCGTTTACCCGATCAAGTTTTCAAAATGCCGGTTCGAAATAGATCTGTTTGCGAATTTGACAGGGCTTTGAGTGACTCCTTTTGGACTGAATTGACGCGGCTTGCTGATGCAGCAGGTGATTCTTTTATCCTTATGGCTGTGTTAGACCCGAATCCGATCGAATACTTTTTTAAAGAGTTTGAGCAGTACAATTGGTGCATCCTGTCCAGAGGAACTACTGCTGAAGATTACTGGGAAATGCTTGAACAAGGTCCTAACGGGAGCCCAGTTGATGCGATTTTGTTTAACTCTGAGGTTGTAATCTGGCTGTCTCCTTCATTGAAATGGGCCATTTGGGGAGAGCGGAGTTACGGCATTTGTTTGTTGGGGGTTGACGACGCAACAAGCGGTCCCACAAGTGATTTGTGGTTTTCTATAGAAACAGCAATCACAAATATATTGCCGTTAAACTTTAACAATCAGAATGTACCGGATGATATTGCACGATCATTCCTAAAGAATTTTCGAAGCTCTACGTCATACATCAGAATCTAATCACAAGAAAAAGCCCTTTCTTCACTGAAAGGGCTTTTTTCCCTGCTATAATAGAAGCGATGCTTTTTTAAGACCTTGGTGAAACTTTTTACCTCTCACCAGCATCGTTACATAGTAAGGGGAGGAAGGCCGATGCAGGACAAACAGATTGTGGCAGACGCTTTGAAAAGTCAGGAAGCGCTCTCGCAATTTTTGCGTACGGTGGAGCCGTTTATCTACCAAACGGCCTACTACCTGACCGGAAAAAAAGTCGATGCGGAGGACGTGACGCAGGAGAGCCTGTGGAAAGTCTGCCGCTCGCTCAATCAGTTTCAGGGTGAGGGCTCGTTGCGCGGCTGGATTCATCGCGTCGTGGTCAACACGTTCCGCGAACAGTTGCGAAAGCGCAAAACGCCGACCGTTGAGCTGGACGAGGCGTGGCAGTCGAGCGACCTTTCTGTCGAAGAACAGGTGGAGACGAGGCTCACCGAGCAAAGCCTCTACCAAGCGATTGCGATGCTCCCGGTCAACTACCGGGAAGTGTTGGTGTTGCGGCATGTCCATGACATGTCTTATCAAGAGATCGCCGAAGCGCTTGAACTGACCGAAGCACAAGTGAAAACGCGGCTGTTTCGCGGCCGCGAGAAACTACGAACGCTGTTTTATGGAGGTGATCCAGTTTGACGCACGAAGCTTACCGCGAGTTGATCCAGCGCGCCATCGACGAAGACCTCTCGCAGGCGGAACAGACCGTCTTGGACACACACATCGAGACGTGCGCAGAATGCCGCCGCGAGTACGACGAGTACATGTCGTTGGCGGCGGGCCTTGCCAAATTGAGCAAAGTCCGGCCGGAGACGAGCTTCGCCATGCAGATGACCCCGGAACTTCTCCGCCAAACTGTGGAAGGAGCCGCGCCCGCTGCGCCGAAACGCCGCGTCGTTCCGCTCTGGAAGCGAGCCGTCCCGGCAGCCGCTGCGGTGGTGCTGGGGGTCGGTCTGTCCATCCCGATGACGAATGGCTGGTTCGACCATCAGGAAGGGACCGGTCAACCGGACCACGTGGCTCTGCTCCCGGAAAAAGGCCAGGAGCCGACTCACGGGCCGACGGGGCAGCTGTTGCCTGAGCCGCCGGAGATCAAGCCCCCGCCCGATCAGGAAAGCACCGCCGCGCTGACTGTCGAACTTAAATCGACCCAGTCGGAGCCAAGGCTGATCATCCGGGAAAAAGTCGAGACAGAGTTGCCGATGCGTGCGGTCGCCGTCGCCCCGAGCGACCTCGACCAAGTCAAGGAGCAAACAGGTGTCACCGTGACCCCGGAAGACCTTGCAAAAGGCAAAGAGGACGCGCCTCGCCCGCCTGCTGAAAAGAACGGCGACACGAGCGGTATCGCCAGCGTCGACGAAGAACCGCTGCCGAACGACAACGACCACGTGGTCGTCGTCACCGTCAACTCGACGCCGATCAACGTCACGATCGAAGGCGGCCGTGTCATCGTGACGCTCGCTCCGCTGTCCGGCACGCAAGGCGGCACCGAAGTGGCGGTGTTCGAACTGAACGCGCCGCATACATCGAACGACACGACCACCGTTACGTTCACCGACCCGGAAGGCAACGTGATCGACGAGTCGAGCGTGCCTGTCGAACAGCCGACTGCGGTGCCCCGCGTCGGCGATGCTCCGTCGCTCGACATTCTTGATGAGGCGATGCAGAGCAAGTCGCAGTCCGACCCGGCCCGCTACAGCTACGTCACCGATCCGGTGCGGGTCGTCTCCCGCCATCTGCGCGAGTTGGGATTTGCTTGGAACGCGCAGGTCAGCGGGACGCAGGTTCGTGACCGCGTGGCTGTCGAACAAGGCGGCGTGCGCTATGTGGTCGGTCTGACGCAGCCGTATCTGCAAGGAGACGGCGGCCTGTGGAAACCGGCGTTTATCGCCCGGGCCTTGCCTGTCGAACAGCCGGGACCGCAGGAGCGGCCGGTGCTCGACTATTTCCGGGGCCAGCAGGAGGCCGGCGTGATCCACAGCTTCAGCGAACTGCTGGTACTCTCTGAGCGCGTTCGCCTCGGCACGCTGGTCGTCGAAGCGCATGTGGAGATGTCCGGGCCGCACGGGAGCTACGAATCGTCCCGCAGTCAGTATCGGTTTCACCTGTCGGGCGACAACGACGGCACTTGGAAACTGGACGGCAGCCCTGACAAGCTTTGACACATGAAATGTCTGCGCATGGTGCATGCTAAGACCATCAAGAGCTTTTGGAGGAATGCATCATGCGCAAACACCAATGGATGCTCGCCGCGATGACTCTCCTGATCACCCTTGCCGCTCCGGGGAAGGTCGCCGATCAGACACAGGGCGACGGCCAACCGACAGGCAAACACAATTTTGACCAATGGCAGACGATCAAGCGGCTGGAGATCCGGAACTAACGGGTCTCTTTTTCTATGTTGTCCCATAAGATGGTCTCAGGGATGTCCATCTGAAAGGGGGCTGCATGATGCAAAAAGCGATCCCGATCTTCGTGGCGGCTGCGATGATGCTGACCGCGTGTTCCGCGCCGGCAGACGACCCGGCACCGCCGAGCACGCCGCCGCCGAAGACGAGCGAGCCCGGACAGCAGCCGGGCAGTCCGGGCGGTTCGGGCGGTTCGGGCACCGATCCGAATGGCGGGACGGAAGAGAAGGCGGGCGAAAAGTCGGAAGAGCAGATCCAAAAGGAGATCCGGGAGAAACTGGCACGGATGACGCATCCGAAAGGCTACTCTCTGCCGCACGACGGCAGCGGCCGCGTCGAGGACGTCGAGACGCTGGACGAAGTGGCCGAACTCCTGCGCAAAAAGGGATACGCGCCCGACATCGCCCGCACGCTGACCGAGGAGTTTTACGAGGCCAAAAACGGCGCGATCCAACTGATCCCGCGCGACGGGTATCCCGGCGTGTTCGACGCCGACAAACCGGCGGCGTTTTTCAAAAAGAACAAGTGGACGTGGACGGTCGAGCAAGATCACAAAGACGACATGCTGCACGGTCCGCATGTCGCCACCTATGAGGTGGAAGTGCTGCGGGACGGTTCCTACCGGCTGAACGTGTGGCGAACAAAACCTGTATAAAATCCCGATGAAAACTATTCTCATTATCAACTGGTTGTGCTATACTAAAGACAGGTAAAGAAGGGTCTAATTTCATGAAAACAGAAGAATACTCGTACTTCTTGTCTTTAGAGTCATACTCTTGCCCTTTTGTGACACAATAGGACAGGAGATTTCTGCATGGACTTGATTGCAGAATAGGGAGATATCGTTTATAATTTCTCTCATAAGACAAGAAGGAGTGAATTTCCAAATGGCTAAGACTTGGGTTGACAAAGATACCTGCATCGCTTGCGGCGCATGCTACTCCACCTGCCCGGACGTATATGAGTCCGACGACGACGGCTACGCATTCGTTAAACTCGAAGGCGGTCTCGAAGGCTTCGTAGAAGTTCCGGAAGAGTTCCTGTCCGACGCGCTCGACGCAAAAGACGGTTGCCCGACCGAATCCGTTCGCTGGGAAGAGTAATCTTCTTCAACAAACACATAACCAACAAAACCGCCGAATCCGCTTCGGCGGTTTTTTTGTGTTTCCTGATCCGTGTGACGGCAGTAGCAAATTTGGCTGGACGGCATATTCTGGGGTTGAGCCCAACAAAGTTTCTCTAGGGAAACACTTGACGGAATCTGACAGCATACGGTAAAGTTGGTCTAAGGAAACTTTTTTAGCCGGACGAAAGCTTGTTTACCTAGCGCAAAATAATTGCCTGTATAAAACTTTTTAAGGAGGGACAGACAACATGCTTTTTAGCAAGGTACGAAAACGAATTTCCATTGTATTGATGACGGCGCTTGCGGTGCTCGTGACCGGGTGCGGCAACGACGCGGGCACAGGCACTTCTGCCAACGGAGATCAGATCCGTGCGGTGGCCACGACCGGCATGATCGGCGATCTGGTGCACAACATCGGCGGCGAGCACGTCGCGGTGGAATCTTTGATGGGTCCGGGGGTGGACCCGCATCTGTACAAAGCGTCGCAAGGCGACATCGCCAAGCTCGGCCAAGCGCAGGTCGTCTTTTACAACGGCTTGCACCTCGAAGGCAAGATGACCGACGTCTTTGAACAGATCTCAAAGCAAAAGCCGGCCATCGCCGTCAGCGAGCGCATGACCGAGCAAGAGCTGCACAAACCGGCTGAGTTCGACGGCCAGCACGACCCGCACGTCTGGTTTGACGTCAAGCTGTGGATGAAGGCGGCCGACCGGGTCAAGGATGGCCTGATCGAGGCCGATCCGGCGCACAAGGAGCAGTACGAGGCCAACGCGACCGCGTACAAAAAGCAACTGCAAGAGCTGGACGATTACGCCCGGGAGCAACTGGCCACGATCCCGAAAGAAAATCGCGTGCTGGTCACCGCCCACGATGCGTTCGGCTATTTTGGGAGCGCCTATGACATTGAGGTGATGGGGCTGCAAGGACTCTCCACCGATTCGGAATACGGCCTGAAAGACGTGCAGAAGCTCGTCGACGCTCTGGTCGAGAAAAAGATCAAAGCGGTGTTCGTCGAGTCGAGCGTCCCGAAAAAGGCGATTGAAGCGGTCGTCCAAGGGGCAAACGCGAAACATCACCAAGTCCAGATCGGCGGCGAACTGTATTCCGACGCGCTCGGAGACGCAGGCACCGCAGAAGGCACATACATCGGCATGGTCCGCCATAACGTCGACTCCATCGTGAAGGCGTTGAAATAGCCTGCCGCATCAGAGAAAAGGAGGGGGAAGCACAATGGAACATCCGGTTACGGTCGAAAACCTCACCGTCGCCTACCATCAAAAACCGGTGCTGCGAGAGGTCGAATTTTCTGTGCCCAAGGGCAAACTGATCGGCATCGTCGGCCCGAACGGCGCAGGCAAATCGACGCTGATCAAAAGCATTCTCGGGCTGATCCCTCGCGCATCCGGAGAGGTCCAAATCTTCGGAAAACCATACAAGCAAGAACGCCGCCGCATCGGCTATGTGCCGCAGCGCGAGTCGGTCGACTGGGACTTTCCGACGTCGGCGTTGGATGTCGTGCTGATGGGGCGCTACGGCCACATCGGTTGGTTCCGCCGTCCGAGCAGCAAAGACAAGGCACTGGCGATGAGTGCGCTGGAGAAAGTCGGCATGGCCGACTATGCCGACCGCCAGATCTCGCAGTTGTCAGGCGGCCAACAGCAGCGCGTGTTTCTGGCACGCGCACTGGCGCAGGATGCCGAGATCTACTTCATGGATGAACCGTTCGTCGGCGTCGATGCCGCGACCGAAAAAGCGATCATCGCGCTCTTGACCGAACTGAAACATCAAGGCAAGACGGTGCTCGTCGTTCACCACGACCTGCAGACGGTCACCGAATACTTCGACTGGGTGCTGCTCTTGAACATTCGCCTGATCGAGTTTGGCCCTACCGAAGAAGTGTTCACAGCTGAAAATCTGCAAAAGACGTACGGCGGCAGACTGTCTCTGCTCCAAGAGTCGGGCAACCTGTCCGCCTTCAAAGCGTAGGAGGTGTCCCTGATGGAATCCTTATGGCTGATACTCTCCGACCCGAACACGCGCTGGGTACTGGCCGCCTGCGTTCTGCTCGGACTCTCCAGCGGCGTGCTCGGCTGCTTCGCGCTCCTGCGCAAACACAGTCTGCTCGGCGACGCGTTTGCACATGCCGCGCTGCCGGGGATCTGCATCGCCTTTATGCTGGTCGGCAGCAAATCGATCACCTTGTTTCTGATCGGCGCCGTGGTGGCCGGCCTGCTCGCCGCCGCCTGCATCCAGGCGATCACCCGATACTCGCGGATCAAAGAGGATACAGCGCTCGGGCTGGTGCTCTCCGTCTTCTTCGGCTTTGGCATCGTGCTGCTGACGAAGATTCAACAGAGCGCCAACGGCAACCAGAGCGGACTCGACTCGTTTTTGTTCGGCAAGGCGGCCTCTCTGGTCGGCACGGACGTAAAGGTGATGATGGGCGTGGCGGCTGTGCTGCTCTTCGTCTGCTGGCTGTTCTTCAAGGAGTTTAAACTGCTGAGCTTCGACCCGGGCTTTGGCCGCGGGCTCGGCCTGCCGATGGGGCTGTTCAACGCCCTGCTGATGCTCCTGATCGTGCTCGCCGTCGTGATCGGGCTGCAGGCGGTCGGCGTGGTGCTGATGGCGGCGATGCTGATCATCCCCGCGCTGGCTGCCCGCTACTGGACGGAGCGGCTGGATCGGATGATCGTGCTCGCCGGGCTGTTCGGCGCTCTCTCCGGAGCGGCCGGGACACTCGTCTCCAGCTTGACGTACAACATGCCGACCGGCCCTGTGATCGTGCTCTGTGCGACCGCTTTGTTCCTCCTCTCGCTGATCGTCGCGCCGCAGCGCGGGCTCGCCGTCAAGGGGATGCGCCGGATCAAGCTGCGCTCGCGGATCGCCGAGGAAAATCTGCTTCAGTCGCTGTACGATCTCGCCGAAAAAGACCTGCTGGCCGGACGTCTGCGCCCAGGGATCGGCTATCGCATCGCTCAGTTGATCGAGCGCCGTCCGACCGCTCCCAAAGCCGCGCTGCGCACGCTGCGTCGCCTGCATCGGGACGGTCTGGTCAAACGGGTTGGGGCCGCGCAGGGACTTGAGACGCGCTGGATGCTGACCGACAAAGGCGGCGAGCTCGCCTATGAGCTGACGTTGCACCAGCGGATGTGGGAGATCTTCAATATGTACGAAGGCGTGCTCGGCTCCTTCAAATGGGACGGCCGTCAGGGCGGCCTCGCGGAGCAACTGCCGCCCGAGGTGTTGCAGGAAGTCGACCGGCTGCTCGACGCCCATGAGTTGAAGCCGCGCCTGACCTTTGCGGGAGGTGGACGCGCATGAGCTATGAACTGTGGGTGATCCTGACGGGGGCGCTCGTCGCGTCTTCCTGTTCATTTATCGGGTGCTGGCTGATCCTGCGCCGGATGGCGATGCTCGGCGACGCGATCTCACACACGGCGCTCCCCGGCATCGTCATCGCCTTTCTGATCTCACACTCGCTCGACTCGTGGGCGATGCTGATCGGCGCGGCGGTGTTTGGCCTTTTGACCACGTTTCTTGTGCAGACGTTGCACCAGAGCGGGGTGCAGTCGGACGCCGCGATCGGCGTGACGTTTACCTCTTTGTTTGCGGTCGGCGTCGTGCTCGTCTCGGTGTATGCCCGTGATGTGCACATCGACCTCGCGCACGTGCTCTACGGCGAGATCGCCTACGTGCCGTGGAATCAACTGGTCGTCGGCGGCGTCGAACTCGGACCGCGCGCCGTCTGGATGGTCGGCGGCACGTTTCTGCTGTCGCTGGCGGTGATCGGGCTGCTCTACAAAGAGTTCAAGATCACATCCTTTGACCCGGCCCTCGCCGCCGCGTTGGGTCTGCCGGTCACTCTGCTGCACTACATCCTGATGACGCTCGTCTCGATGACGACCGTCTCGGCGTTTGAGAGCGTCGGCGCGATCCTCGTCGTCGCGATGCTGATCGTGCCCGGCGCGACCGCCTATCTGCTCACCGATAGGCTCGGGATCATGCTCGGAATGTCTTGCATCATCGGCATCGTCACCGCCGTCATCGGCTACTACGCGGCCGTGCTGCTCAACGCTTCCATCGCCGGGGCGATGACGACGACAGCCGGGACGCTGTTCCTGCTGGCTTTCCTTTTCTCCCCGTCGCACGGGGTGGTCATGAAATGGCGAGCCAAGCGCCGACTCGCAAATTAAATTGGAAGTATCAGGTGTTGATCCCAGATCAACACCTCTTTTATTTTCTGAATAAAGGAATCTGGACTGGCAATTGCGAATAATTCAATACAAAAATTTGTGCGATACGTGTAACCGGCGATTCATACGGGGGTCTAATCATAAGGAGTGAATCGATTTGCAAGGTTCAGGGGGGCGCTCCGCAGAGCTTGAGCAACTGTTTCATCAACTCTATGACCGATATTTCAAAGACGTCTATAATTTTGTGGCTTATACGGTCGGCCGGAGTCAGGATGCGGAAGACCTGACCCAAGAGGTGTTTGTGAAAGCGTATCGCGGCCTGGCCCGGTTCCGGGGGGATTCGGAAGTGCGCACGTGGCTGTTTGCGATCGCCCGCAACACCGTTCGCAACTGGGTGGTGCGGAAAAAACCGCTGCCGCTCACCGAGGACGAACTTTTGTGGCAACTCCCGGAGCACGGGAGCACACCTGCCGATCTCTTGGAAGAAAAAGAAGCGATGGCCAAACTGCAACTGGCGCTCGGCATGTTGAAAGACACCTACAAAACGGTGATCGTGCTGCGCGGTCTGCACGGATTCTCGGTGCGCGAGACGGCCGAGATCATGGAATGCACAGAGACCAAAGTCAAAGTGACGCATTTTCGTGCGTTGCGAAAATTACGCTCGTTGCTTTCGGCAGATCCGAGCTTTCCCATCCTGTTGCCGGATCTGCCGTCGAAGGAGGTGGGCACATGATCTTCCGTGAAAAAGGATCATCTCAAAACCCGCTTCAAGAAGCGGTGGGCGACCTGCCCGCCATCGAACCGCGCCAAGGTCTGAAAGAGGAGATGCTCGCCCGCATCCTCGCGGAAGCTCGGCAGGAAGAAGCGGCGGCCGCCGTTGCGAAACAGCGCCGGCTGTCCTCGTCTGCGATCCGCACCTTCCTTTCCATCGGCGGTGCCGTCGCAGCCGCCTGCCTGACGGTGGCCCTGCTCCCGAGTCTGCAAGAAGCACCGCAAACTCCGGTGACTTCCGGGTCGGGCGCACCGCATTCTTCGCTTGCGGTCAAGGAAAAGGAAGAGGAGATCGCCCTGAAAAAAGCGCAGCGGGAACAGCGGCTGCTGCGCCAAGTGATCCCGCACAACAACGGCCAGTTTATCGGGGAAGGGGTGGAGATCACCATCCACGACCAAAACTCCGCCCTCGTGCGCAAAGGCGTGCTCGCGAACGATCTGGAGTCCAATTTTGACATCTACCGCCTCGTGCAGGAACTGTACACAAACGGCGGACAACTGGTGTCGATCAACGGCATCCAAGTCGGCGCGTACACCAAGGTGATCACGCACGGCACGCTGATGGAAATCCAGGATCGGCGCGTGCAGGCTCCGTTCACGATCAAGGTGATCGGCGACGGCCAACAACTGTACCAAACGCTGCAAGACCCGCAGTCGGTGCTCATGCAGCTCAAAGTCAAGGACAACCTCGACGTGACTCTTTCCCAAGAGGAACTGGTCGCGATCGACGAGGAATAGACCGACGGGCAAGGGTCGGCGGAAACAGAGAGAAACAGCGGAAAAAAAGGGGCGCCCTGCCAATGGGCGGCCTTTTTTTGTGATACAATTGAGGACGATGATACATACGGAACAGAGACAAAGGAGAAGAACCTGATGAACCAGCTTATGGAAGAGCATCTCCGCGCCTTTGAAGCGCGCATCGAACAAGAGATCGACCGCCGCGTGGCGTTTATCCGCGAACAGGTGACCGGTACCGGCGGCAAAGGCGTCGTGCTCGGGCTGTCCGGCGGCATCGACTCGGCCGTCACCGCCGCTCTGTGCGCCAAAGCGCTCGGCCCGGACGCGGTCGTCGCCATGTGGATGGGAGCGGAGTCTTCCTCCGTCCATCACCGCGATGCGAAGAGCGTCGCCGACGCGTACGGCATTCGCTTTCTCCAGGTGGACTTCAGCCAGATCGTCAACCAATTCCATGACGTGATGCTGGACAGCGCCGAGGTGCTGCCGTCCGAGATCAAGATCGGCGCGGACAACCCGCTGGTCAAAGGCAACCTCAAGCCCCGCTTCCGCAAAAACGCCGAATACTGGATGGCCGCGCTGCTCGGACACCGCGTCGCCAACACCTGCAACTGGTCGGAGACGGCCGTTGGCTACGAGACCAAATACGGCGACGCAGCGGGCGATTTTTCCGTGCTCGGCGACCTTGTCAAAGCGGAGATCCGCATCCTCGCCAAACACCTCGACATGCCTGCTCCTGTGATCACCAAAGCGCCGAGCGCCGATCTCTGGGAAGGGCACACCGACGAGGACGAGCTCGGTCTGACTTACGAAGCGCTCGACACCTACCTGATCACCGGCGAGGCTGACGCGGAGACGAAGGCGAAGATCGACCGCCTCTACGCCCTCAGCGCGCACAAGCGCAACCTGATGCCGCTGGTCTCCCAGCCGAAGTATCCGGGGGAGGGTCGCTAGGATGACGCAGGCACTTCCGAAACTGGGCTGGATCGGCCTTGGCAACATGGGCATTCCGATGGTGGCCAACCTGCTGGCGGCAGGGTATGACGTCACCGTCTACAACCGCACCTTGGACAAGGCTGACGCATTGCGCGCCAAAGGGGCGCAGGTGGCGTCCACGGCACAGGAGCTCGTGTCCGGCGTCGACATCGTGATCACGATGCTCACCGACTCGGCGACCGTCGAGGCGGTGCTGTTTGGCGAAGCGGGGGCAGCCGCCGCGATGCGGGCCGGGCAGACCTTGATCGACATGAGCACCATCGCCCCGGAGACGTCGCGCTCCATCGGCGCCCGTCTTCGTGCACAGGGCATCGGCTTCCTCGACGCGCCCGTCTCCGGCTCGGTCAAACCGGCGACAGACGGCACGCTCGTCATCCTCGTCGGGGGCGACAAGGAGCTCTATGAAACGTGCTCGCCGATCTTCCGTGCCCTTGGCAAAGCGTCCTACCACTTCGGGGAGAACGGCCAAGGTGCCAACGCCAAACTGGCGGTCAACCTGATGCTCGGCATCACGATGCAAGGTCTCTCCGAAGCGCTCGTGCTGGCGGAAAAGACCGGCCTCGACCGTCAGACGGTGCTCGACATGTTCGGCCAGACGGCGATCGCCTCGCCGATTCTTGCCATGAAAACGCCGAGCATCCTGGCGGGCCATTTTGATGCGGCGTTTGCGCTCAAGCACATGGAAAAAGACTTCGGCCTCGCCCTCGAAGCGGCCAAGACGGCCGAAGCCTCGCTCCCGGCCACGTCGGCTGCGCACCAGACGTTCGTCGCCGCCAAAGCGAACGGACACGGCGACCAAGACATCGCGGTCATCCTGCTCCAACTCGAAGCGATGAGCGGGATCAACCGGTAAGCCAACGGCTGAAAAAAGACGGTCTTTGCACCGTCTTTTTTCTTTTGCAGAACATGTAACTTTTTCCGATCCGAAGTGACTAATTCTTCAGAAAATAGAGAGGTGTGAGTGTGACATGAACAATCGAATTCAACAAGTCACCCATAAAATTCGTCAAGAGGTCGCAAAAGCGATCGTCGGACAACAAGATACGCTCGATCTGCTGCTCGTCGGCCTCTTCTCCGGGGGCCACGTCCTGCTGGAAGACGTGCCGGGTGTCGGCAAGACGGTGCTCGCCAAATCGCTGGCCGCCAGCATCGGCTGTGAATTTACCCGCCTGCAATGCACCCCGGATCTGCTGCCGTCCGACGTCGTCGGCACGACCGTTTTCAACCAACAGACGAGCTCGTTTGAATTCCGCCAAGGTCCGCTGTTTTCCCAACTGGTGCTCGCCGACGAGATCAACCGCGCCATCCCGCGCACGCAAGCCGCGCTGCTGGAAGCGATGGCGGAGGGACAGATCACCGTCGACGGAGCCTCGCGCCCGCTCGACCGCCCGTTCTTTGTGATCGCCACGCAAAATCCGATTGAGTCGCACGGCACGTTCCCGTTGCCGGAAGCGCAGCTCGACCGCTTTTTGATGAAAATATCGCTCGGCTATCCGACGCTGGAAGAGGAGCGCACCATTTTCCGCTACTCCCGCGAAGGCCGTTCCTCGGCGACGGTGGAGCCGGTCGTCACCCCGGACGAGATCGTCCAGGCGATGGAGGACGTCCGCCGCATCCGTTTCGCTCCCGACGTGGAGCACTACCTGCTCGAGATCGTCCGCCGCACCCGCGAGCACGACGGCATCCGCATCGGCGTCTCCCCGCGCGGCTTGATCGCGCTGGGGGCGGCCGCTCAAGCGCTGGCCGGCATTCGCGGCCGCGACTATGTGATCCCGGACGATATTCAAGAGCTGGCGGCACCCGTGCTGACCCACCGGTTGGCACTCGACCCGTCCATGCGCATCAAGCAAAAAGGGGCCGATCACCTGCTCGCGGAGATCCTCGAAGACATCGTCCCGGTACCGGTGGAGGACGACGCGGCGGGAGCATCCCGATGACCGCCCTGCTGTTCATCGGCGGACTGCTGCTGATGATCTACGCCTACTCCCGGCTCTGGGAGACAGGGACGGAAGGCAAGATCCGTTACCAGATCCGACTGCCGGAGGAGATCCGGACCGCCGGAGACGAAGGCGAGATCTGGGTGGTGTTGGAGAACACCTCTTGGTTTCCGCTCCCGTGGCTGGAACTTGCGCAGCCGCTTTGCGACGGACTGCTCGCCCGAAATGAAGACGGGGAGTGGAGCGATGTGCTCGTCCTTCGTTCCTTCCTGCTTCCTCGTCAGCGGATGCAGCGCTGTGTGCCGGTGCGCTTTGCAGCGCGGGGTCTGCATCGATTTGAATCGGGTGAACTGCGGTATGGCGACGGAATTGGCTTAAAAGACGCGTATGAGAAAGTCCACGACATGAGTTCGATCCTCGTCCGTCCGCGCCTGCTCCCGGAGGCGGACCTGCACGTGCGGCTGGACGAACTGATCGGCGAGCGGGCGGTGCAACGGTGGTACCAAGAAGACGCGTCCCGTCTGCAAGGCGTGCGGAGCTATCAACTCGGCGACCCGTACAAAGCGATCCACTGGGCGGCGACCGCCCGCACCAGCGAACTGATGATCAAACAGTTCGAGACCACGTCGCAAGCCGACTTTTGCGTCGTGATCAACGGCCAATTTTTCGAACCGTTCTGGACGGGCAGCATCCACGCCCTGCTGGAGCACGAGATCCGCGCCGCCGCCACCTGGTTGCAAGCGGCGGCGGAGCAGGGCCTGTCGATCTCCCTCTCCACCAACGCCGGCTGGACGGGGGCGGGCTCTCTGCACATCCCGCCGAACGACCGGCCGGATCACTTTGAGACCTTGCTCGCGGCACTCGGCGGGCTCAGCCACCGGGCGGCCGCTCCGTTTGAAGATCTGCTCGGCGAGCTGCGGGGGCGGTTGCGCGACCGCACGACGCTGGTGATCTTCACCGCCCACTGGAGTCCGTCCGCCGCCCTCGCCGTCGAGCATCTGCGCGCCGAAGGGCACACGATCCGGATCTTCGCCTTTCCGCGTGTCGCCGACTCCCTGCACGGACTGCCGCCGGGCATCCCGGTCACGGTGCTGGCTGTCGAGGAAGACGAGGACGACGCAGAACAAGCCACGCTCGATCAGGAGGTGTCCGCATGATCCGCTTGCTCCACCGGGTCTACCTCGCGACCATCGGCAGTTATGCCGTCGGCTACAGCGTCCTGTTCATCATTTTGAGCGGCCTCTATGCAAACGGCACCGCCTACGTGCCCGGCTATCTGCTCACCGCTGCGATCCTCGGCGGCGTGGCATACACCCGCTTTCTGCTCGGGGAGCACAGGGAGGAGAGCGGCGACAAACAGCTCCTGCTGCTCGCTCTCGGGATCGTTTTCCTGATCGCGGCGACGATCCTCTCCGTGCTGCTCCTGCCGCCGGAACACATCCTCTACCCGGTGATGACGATGCTGATCCCAGGGCTTTTGATGTGGGTGCGGATGATGGAGGCGGTCGACGACCGCACCTATTTGCGCCATGCGCTCCAACGCCATTACCGGCAGGAGATCGCCATGATCGTGGTCGCCGCCGTGCTCACCCTGATCCTGCAAGGTGACCCGCGCTGGCAGTCGCAGATGTTTCCGTTTTTCATCCTCTTCCTGTTCCTGCGCTTGCTGGCCCTGACGTGGGCTGCGCAGTGGATGCGCGGCATCGACAGCACCCCGTCCGCGCTGAACCGCCTGCAAAACAACCTGCCGCTGTTCGTCGTCGGCGGTGCCCTGCTTGGCGCCTGGCTGCTCAACGCGGTGGGCGTGCCGGTGTTCAAGGCGGTCTGGACGGCGATCGGCTATGTGCTGACCCCGCTGGTCTACGGCGTGGGCTGGTTGCTGGCGTGGCTGGGACTGGGTGACTTTCATGGCCGGTCGGGCAAACAAGAGGGCGAAGGCGAACTCACCAAACTGCCCGAGATCGACGGGAACCTGCAAGGAGCCGTCGACCCGCTGATCGTCGAAGGCACGATCATGACCCTCCTCTTGATCGCCGTCCTCGTCGTCCTGCTCCTCTACCTGCGCCATCGGGGACGCCTCCATCGCGGCCGACCCAAAGGCGGCATCGTCGAAGTGCGCGAGTTCATCCGCGGCACCGCTGCCAAGACGCCGACCCGGCGGGGCGGCGGCGTCCCGGTCGGTTCCTTGACCCGGATGCGCCGCCTCTACCGCCGCTTCCTCCACGCCATGAGAAAAGACGGCTACGGCCGCCATCCCGGCGAGACGCCCCTCGCCTACATCCGCCGTGTCGCCGTCCAGCGCCCGGAGCTCGCCGCCCCGATGCGCGAACTGACCGACCTGTACATGGACGAACGCTACGGCGAGCGCACCGTCACCGACCGGGAACCGCTGGCCGCTCGGCTGACCGACGAACTGACGGAGAACAGACCTCGTTAACCCGAGGTCTTTTTACTGATTGGGTTGTTAAATGTCAGAATATTCCCCCTCTATTAGGTATCACCGGACGAGAGGGAGGGGAATCACACATGAACTTGACCACCCTGAACCAAACGAACACCCGCAAGATCTGCATCCTGATCATTCACGGCATCGGGGAGCAGAACGTCTATGAAACGCTGGACCTGTTCACGCGCAACCTCGTCGACTCTTTGCGTCAGAGCCGCCCGGACGATGAGATCACCCTCACGCACAGCCGCGCTCAGCTGGCGGACGGGACGGAGGATTATGTGGAAGTCTGCTGCAGCCACGATCCGACCGTTCGCCTCGATGTCCACGAATACTATTGGGCGCACAACATGAAAGACGTAATCTCGTTCCAAGAGATCGTGCACTGGCTGATCCAAGCGTCGGACGGCGCTGAAAAATTTTACGAGGCCAATAACGAGCTGGTCCGCCGCTATGAAGCGTTTGAAGACGGCAAATTTAAAAAGCGCTGGTACCTCAAGCATCTCGGCTGGGTCCTGCGCGGTCTCTATAAAATGGGCCTGGTCACGCACGGGCTGATGCCGGCAGTTCTTGACCCGATCCTCCGGCTGTTCATCGGCAAACCGACGCAACTTTTGATCGACTACCTCGGCGACGTGGCGATCTACACGTCGAGCGATATGAAGTCCAAATTTTACGAAGTCCGTCAGCGCGTCCTGCAAGGGGCGATTCAAAAGATCACGTCTCTGCTCGACGACGACTACGAGAAGATCATCCTCGTCGGCCACTCCCTCGGCAGCGTCATCGCCTACGACGCGTTGAACCGCATCAATCTCTCCATGAACGACAACGAAGCGCTACGCCGCCATGCGGACAAACTGACCGACTTCATCTCCATCGGTTCGCCGCTCGACAAAGTCGCCTTTTTCTTCCGCGAGCACATCCCGCAGAGCGACTATGTCAAACGCCTCGTGCTCAACAACGTCAACGCCTTCCGCCGCATCGACGCCGAACTGCCCGCCGCGCCGGACGTCGTCTTTCAAAGCACCGTCCGCGACTGCCTCACCTCGTTAAACTGGACCAACTACTGGGACCCGAAAGACCCGATCTCAGGGCCCCTCGATTTCTACAAAGGCGTGACGAACGTGCAGGTCGACAACGGTCAGAAATGGGGATACGCGCACGTGGGGTATTGGAGCAACATGCGGATCTTCCACGATGCGGTCAAGACGGCGCGGATTCCGTATAACGGAAATTGGCAGACATGGGCCGAGCAGATCTCGTAAAAAACCTTGCACCGACCGGTCGGAAGGACTATCATGAAGTTAACTGATGCTTCTGACGGAGGGGAAAAAGATGAAAGACGTATACATTGTAAGCGCGGTCCGTTCGGCGATCACGTCGTTTGGCGGATCGTTCAAGTCGATGATGCCGAGCGGGCTCGCGGCCGATCTGATCGCGGCGGCCGTCGAGCGCGCCGGCATCGAGAAAGGGCAGGTGGAGGAGGTTATCCTCGGCCACTGCATCCAGCGCACCGACGAGCCGAACACAGCCCGTACCGCGCTGCTCAAAGCGGAGTTCCCGGATCATGTGCCGGGCATGACGATCCAGCGCCAGTGCGCGTCGGGCCTTCAGGCGATCATCTCCGGTCTGCAACAGATCCAGACCGGCAACGCCGACATCGTCGTCGCAGGCGGCGTCGAGGTGATGTCCTCCTCGCCGTATATCCTCAAAGAAAACCGCTGGGGCGCACGCCTGCAGCACAAAACGATCTACGACTCGGTCTGGGAAGTGCTGACCGATCCGCTCCAAGGCATCCTGATGGGCGTGACGGCGGAGAATCTCGCCGACAAATACAACATCTCCCGCGAAGAGCAGGACGAACTGGCCGTCGAATCGCACCGCCGTGCGATGGCCGCCATCGAATCCGGGCTGTTTGAGCGCGAGATCGTGCCGGTCAACGTGCCGCTGGGACGGGGCAAAACGCAGACGGTCACCCGCGACGAACACGCGCGTGCCGACGTCACCCTTGAAGGCATGGCGAAGCTCAAACCGGCGTTCCGCGAAGACGGCACCGTCACCGCAGGCACCGCATCCGGTCTCAATGACGGCGCGGCCGCGCTCGTGCTGATGTCGGAGGAGAAAGTCCGCGAGCTCGGCGTCAAACCGCTGGCGAAGATCGTTGCGTCGGCCGTCGCCGCTGTCGAGCCGGAGCTGATGGGCTACGGCCCGGTGCCGGCCGTCAACAAACTGCTGGCCAAAACCGGTCTACAAAAAGACGACATCCAGCTCTGGGAGATCAACGAAGCGTTTGCGGCGCAGTACATCGCCGTGGAAAAACTGCTCGACCTCGACCGCAACATCGTCAACGTCAACGGCTCCGGTCTGTCTCTCGGCCACCCGGTCGGCGCGACCGGTGCCCGCATCACCGTCTCGCTCGTCCATGAGTTGCACCATCGCGGCCTCGACCGCGGCATCGCCACGCTGTGCGTCGGCGGCGGCATGGGCGTCGCGCTGCTCGTCGAGCGCGTCTGATCCTCGTTCGTTTCCTGCACCATCCAACGGTTCCTTTCCCAGCCGGGAAAGGAATCGTTTTTTGCATTTGGGAGCACCTTACAGACAGAATCGCCACAAGGAGGACTCTTACTCATATGTACAAACAGATTACCGCACTCCTTCTGACTGCGACGCTGCTCGCAGTCGCCGATCCGGCCGCTGCGCAGACCCAACCGCCCAAACTCTGGGACATCGGCGGGGCCTATGCCAAGCAAGAGATCGAGATCCTCGTCACCGACGGCATCCTCACCGGGTATGAAGACAACACGTTCCGCCCGAACGCCTCGATGACGCGTCAGGAATTTGCGAAAGTGCTCGCCAAGGCGATGAAACTGGAGGGCGACGCCGCAGCGGCCGCCAAATTTACCGACGTGGCGCCTTGGGCGCGTCCGTACGTCGGTGCGTTGGTCAAAGCCGGTCTGACACAAGGCGTCAGCGCCACCCAGTTCGGAGCCATGCAAAACATCACCCGCGAGCAGCTCGCCGTGTTTTTCATTCGCGGCTTTGGCATGGAAGCGCTGGCGAATGACCTCGCGATGCCGTCTTCCTTCATCGACCGGGGGCAGGTGACCGGCTATGCGCAAAACGCCGTCGCCCTCGCACAGAAAGTCGGCTTTCTCAAAGGCTCGGCGTCGAGTACGGGGTATTCCTTTATGCCGCGCGGTCTGTCTGCTCGCCAAGCGGTCGCCCGTCTCGCTTATGAGTTTTACAACAACCGCGAATCGTACACAGGCCAATTTCAGACGATTCGCCAAGCGGTCGACCACCTCAAACAAGCGGAAGCGGTCACAAACGCAGCCGAGTCGTACAAGCTGAACATGGGCATGTCGGTGAAGATGATAGACTTCTCGATGCACACCGACATGATCAACGAAGTGATCGTCAAACCGGAGTACACGATGCGCATCACCGGCACCGTCACGGCGCCCGATGGCACCGGCACGCTGGTCAGCGAACCGGTCGAGTCGTACGTGTACAAAGGCTACAATTTCATGCGCGGCGTGGGCGGCGAGTGGGTCTCCGTCGAGTTGACCGCAGAAGAAAACGTCGGGCCGAGTGCGCTCTCCTCGGTCGAATCGGTACCGACCCGCTACCTGGCCGCGTACTCGACCGTCGCGGAAAACGAAGCGGAAAACACCGTCACGATCACCAGCAAGCCGTCGAGCAGCGAATATTTGTCCTTGCTCCCGCCGGACCTGCTGGAGGCGAGCGGCGGTGAAGAGGCGATCTTTACCAACGTGATCTACACGTTCGTCATCGACCGCACGACGCATCAGTTCAAGCAGATGCACATCGTGGAAGATCATGGAGCAGACGCGCAAACGACGATTGACGTCACGTTCTCCGACTACAACGCGGTGACCGACATCATCATCCCGCAGGAGATCAAAGACCTGTATGCGGGGATGTCGGCCAAGTAGGGCGATATGCCAGAAAAAAGAGAGAGCCGTCCACTCGCGGACGGCGCTCTCTTTTCATGAAAAAGGCGACTCGCAGGGTGGCGGTCGCCTGTTTCAACTACTGCTGCTTCGGCTTTTTCAAGCCTTGCTTAAACTTGATATTATTGTACTTATGCACCACATCGCCGCTCACCGCATCCACAAACACCTTCCATTCGGCAGGTGCGCTCTGGTCGAGGATCGTCACGATGTAGGTCAGCGTCACCGAGTCGGGGGTGGGGTGGGGGAAATAATACAGCATCGCCGTCGGCGGCGCGTCCGGCTTTTCCACTTTGACATCGGCCAGCGCATTTTGAATCGCCTTCGCCGCGTCGATCTTGGCCGCCGTGAACTGCTCCGAATTGGCCTCGATCTTGGGCGTGAACTGGCCGTTGACCGAGCGCACGACGCCGTTTTTGTCGATGTGGATGATGATCTCATCCCCCCAGACCGGGATGTCGCGGGCGATATGAGCGAGGCGGATGTGCGTCATGCCGAGCTCATCCTTGCTGACCTTCCGCAGGCGGAACGACTTTCGCGGGGCTTCGACGTGATACAGTTCCTTCACCGTGCCGAGGAACGTATACGCCATGTCGAGCGGTTCGCCTTTCAGCGGCTTCGACAGCCGGCCGGAGATCGAGCGGGGCGTGCCGCGCTCTTGGTCCCACTGGATCGAGATCGTGCCGCCGGACAGTTCGGTGATCTGCCGGAGCTGCCGGTGTTCATTCGGGGAGAGTTGGTCGTTGTTGTTTTCCGCCATCGCTGCGCCGGGAGCGAGCAGCACCGCCAGCGACAGGGTGAGGGACAGCCATTTCTTGTTGCGAGCTCTCATCATACAGTCTCCCTTCTGCGCCAAAAATGTCAGTTGTAGAGTGCCCCAGAAAATGTTGGTCTACGCATCTCCCGTTCTGCGCATTCTAGAGCAAAAAAGGAGCGTTGCCCCCTATGGCGACCAAAGCCGTATTTCTCGACCGCGACGGCGTGATCAACGACCACGTCCGCTATGTCAACACACCGGAAGACCTGATCCTGTTCCCCGATGCGGGACAGGCGATCAAAAGACTGAACGACGCCGGCTACAAAGTGTTCGTCGTCACCAATCAAGGCGGCGTCGGACTTGGCCACATGAAAGAGGAAAACCTCCACCTCATCCACGAAAAAATGGAGCGGGAACTGGAGCGAGACGGGGCGATCCTCGACGAGATCGCCTACTGCGCCCACAAACCCCACGCCCGCTGCGCCTGCCGAAAACCGGAGCCGAAGATGATCCTCGACCTCGCCCAAAAATACGACGTCGACCTCTCCCGGTCCTACATGGTCGGCGACCGCGACACCGACGTCATCGCAGGGCTTAAGGCGGGCGTCAAAACGATCTTCATCGGCGACCCGCACTCCCCGGCCGATCATTCCGCGCCGTCGCTGGCCAAGGCGGCCGACTGGATTCTCTCGCACGACTAAAAAAAGCCCCGCTGCCGATCCGACCGGCAGCGGGGCTTTCCTTTTTTTATTTGCGGAACATGTTCTTGATGATGAAGAATGCGTTGGCCGGACGCTCGGCGATGCGGCGGGAGAAGTAGCCGTACCAGTCGTTGCCGTACGGAACGTAGACGCGCATTGCGTAGCCTTCCTTGACCAGTTCGCGCTGCGTCTCCGGACGGACGCCGTAGAGCATTTGGAACTCGAACTGGGAGTTCGGGATGTTGTGCTTTTTCACGAGGTCTTTGGTGAAGTTGATCATCACGTCGTCGTGGGAAGCCACAGCGGTGAAGTGACCTGCGAGCAGGTGCATCTCGATGATCTTCTTGTAGTTTTTGTTGACGTCCTCCATGTTCGGGTACGCGACTTCCGGGGATTCCAGATAGGCGCCTTTGACGAGGCGGAGGTTGAGGTTTTCGTAGGTTTCTTCCAAGAGCTTCATGTCGTCGACGGTGCGGTAGAGGTACGCCTGGATGACAAGGCCGACGTGCTTGCCGTATTCCTGGCGCAGTTCGTTGAAGATCTCCATCGTCACGTCGATGTGCGCGTAGTCTTCCATGTCGATGCGGACGAAGTTGTCGTACTCGCGTGCTTTGTCGAGGATCATGCGCATATGCTTCATGCACAGCTCTTTGCTGAGGTCGAGACCCAGCGAGGTCATTTTCAGCGACATGTTGGAGTTGACGCCGCTCGCTTTGATGCCGTCGAGGACATCGAGGCAAGCGCGGGTCGAAGCCCATGCTTCATCCTCGTTGAACACAAACTCGCCGAGGTGGTCGAGCGTGACGACGAGGCCGTCGCGGTTGAGCAGCTTGACCTGTTCGAGTGCTTCTTTCAGCGTCTCGCCCGCGACAAAGCGTGCCGCGCCGAGTTTCATGCCATATTTCTTGATGAATCCGCTTACCAACGAGTTGCCGGCGACGGAGAGGACGATCTTTCGACTGAGAGACACAGAAATCTACCTCACTTTAATGACCAGAATCACTACTTTTTATAATATTTCTGATGGACAAATCCATCATTAGTATATCACAGATGAGATAGATTTTGACAACACCGTGAACGTTGTCGAACGATGAAAATTGGGCGGGCAACCGGGACGGATGCCTCATAAGGTATCGTGAGCGAGTTCCATATCGGGAGGAGACCAAAACCTTATGAGTTCCCGACGTAAACGCAAGGCCGTTCAGCCGATTCCGTATTTCTATGATGCCCGTGACGGGCGTCCGATCCCCATCGTCAATCCAAACATTATCCCGCCGATTCCGATGCCGACCGTGCCGGGGTATCCGCCCGATGTGATCACCGGCGGCACCGTCGTCACCGTGCCCGGAGGCGTCGTCACGCCGACGCCGATCCAGCCGCAGCCGTGGCAATGGCCGCTGCCGACCGACCAGTATCCCGGTTACTACCATGTGCCGATGTATCGCGACGGGGGAGCGGGGAGCGACGAAGAGACTGTGGCTGTCAGCCACGACCGAGACGACCGTTTCCTCCCGCTGCCTCCGCCGCGTCCGTTCTACCCCTATCCGCCGCCCTTCTATCCGCGTCCGAGACCTTTCCTGTACCCGTATCCGCCCTTTGTCGGGCCGGTTCCGCTGCCCGTTCCCTTGCCGTTGCCGATACCAGGGCCGTATTATTACTAAAAGAAAACGAACAGCGGGTGTCTTCAGCAGACACCCGCTGTTGTTCTGTGCCGGGGTTGCTTGCGTCCCCCTTGCAAGTTGGTTACAATGAGGGTTGTTATCGTTACCTACATAGTGAACAGGGGGTTTCATAGATGGCAGTAGGGACTTTCCGAAATGAGCATTTCCTCGACTTCGCACAGCCGGAGATTCGTGAACAAATGCTGACTGCACTTGCAAAGGTCGAAGCAGACTTTGGCCGTGAATACGATTTGGTGATCGGTGGCAAGAAGATCAAGACCGACGACAAATCGACCTCGATCAACCCGTCCAACAAAGACCAAGTGATCGGCCTGATCTCCAAGGCGGACACGGCGTTGGCGGAAGAAGCGATGACCGCAGCGCTCAACGCGTTTTCCTGGTGGAAAGACTTCGATCCGAAAGCGCGCGCTCGCGTGCTCCTGAAAGCATCGGCGATCATGCAGCGCCGCCGCTACGAGTTCCTCTCGTGGATGGTGTACGAATCCGGCAAGATCTGGGTGGAGGCGGACGTGGAGTTTGCCGAAGCGATCGACTTCCTGGAATTCTACGCGCGTGAGATGGTGCGCCTGTCCGAAGAGCAACAGCTGACCCGTTGGGAAGGCGAAGACAACGAACTGACCTACATCCCGCTGGGTGTCGGCATCGTCATCCCGCCGTGGAACTTCCCGCTGGCGATCATGGTCGGCATGACCGCATCGGCGATCGTCGCAGGCAACACCGTGCTGCTCAAGCCGGCGACCCCGACCCAAGTCATCGCAGCGAAATTCGTCGAGGTGCTGATCGAAGCCGGTCTGCCGGACGGCGTCGTCAACTTCGTACCGGGCGCAGGCTCCGTGATCGGCGACTACCTCGTCGACCATCCGAAGACCCGCTTCATCTCCTTCACCGGCTCCAAAGAAGTCGGCTGCCGCATCTACGAGCGGGCAGCGAAGGTGCACAAAGGTCAGAAATGGCTGAAGCGTGTCGTGGCGGAGATGGGTGGCAAAGACTCCATCGTCGTCGACAACGACGTCAACGTCAAAGAAGCGGCGGCGTACATCGTCCAGTCCGCCTTTGGCTACTCCGGTCAAAAATGCTCCGCTTGCTCCCGTGCGATCATCCATCAGGATGTGTATGACGCGGTGGTCGGCGAGATCGTTGAACTGACCAAAGCACTCAAAGTCGGCCCGGCGCACGAAGAAGGTCTCGGCCTCGGTCCGGTCGTCGATGAGTCGGCTTACAAAAACGTCCTGAACTACATCGAGATCGGCAAAGGCGAAGGCAAAGTCCTCGTCGGCGGCGGCAAAGCGGAAGGCAACGGCTTCTACATCCAGCCGACCGTCATCGCAGACGTTGACCGCAACGCCCGCATCTCGCAAGAAGAGATCTTCGGCCCGGTGCTGGCCGTCATCAAAGCGAAAGACTTTGACGACGCGCTGGACATCGCCAACGACACCGAGTTCGGTCTGACCGGCGGCGTGATCTCCAACAACCGTTTCCACCTGGAGCGCGCACGTCGCGAGTTCCACGTCGGCAACCTGTACTTCAACCGCAAGATCACCGGCGCGCTCGTCGGCGTCCAACCGTTCGGCGGCTTCAACATGTCCGGCACCGACTCCAAAGCGGGCGGCTACGACTACCTGCTCCAATTCACCCAAGCAAAAACCGTCGTCGAACGCTTCTAATTCGCGACACGAAAAACCACCCGTCTTTGGCGGGTGGTTTTTATCACATCTGGGAGCGGAATTGATCTTCGACCATCATTCTCAAGGGGTGATCTTTATGCTTCGTCTGTCTGTCATCGGTCTCGTCACGGGTGTGTTGCTCGGTCTGCTCCTGGTCCTCCTCGCAACAGCTACAGGCGACCCGCTCGACGTCGTGTTGCTCGACCTGTCCTATATCCCGGTCTTGAGCACCTTCAATACCCCGATCATCCAATGGCTCCTGCATTTCCTCGTCGCCATCATCGCTGCGATGGCGTATCGCTACATCTATTTGCGCGTCCTTCCGGCCAACTTCATCACCGGCGCTCTCTACGGTCTGCTCACGTCCCTGATCTATTTTGTCCTCCAACCGCTGGCCGCTCCCGAGCTCTCCGGGCAACTCCGACCGCTCGTGTGGTGGTTCGCCGCGCACGCCCTGTACGGCGTCGCCCTCCACGCGCTCACAAAGTTTTCCTTTTCGAGACACAATTCATTCATTTGATCTTGCCCACTCCTTGCGGTATGATGACTTTGACAAAAAATACATAGTAGAAAATGGTGACTCCACATGACCTTTAACGACACTTTCTTGCGATCGATTCGCAAAGAATCGGTCGACCATATCCCAGTCTGGTACATGCGCCAAGCCGGCCGTTACCAACCGAGCTACCGTAAAATCAAAGAAAAATTCTCGCTCGAACAGATCACCGAGCAACCGGAACTCTGCGCCGAAGTAACCATCGCGCCGATTGAGCAACTCGGCGTCGACGCTGCGATCCTCTACTCCGACATCATGACCCCGATCAAACCGATGGGTATCGATGTCGAGATCAAAGCGGGCATCGGCCCGGTCATCTCCAACCCGGTCCGCACTCTGGCTGACGTTAACGCCATGCGCGTCCCGAACGCCAAAGAAGACCTGCCGTTCGTCATCGAGACCATCGAGATCCTCGTCCGCGAACTGAAAGTCCCGCTGATCACCTTCGCAGGCGCGCCGTTCACCCTCGCTTCCTATATCATTGAGGGCGGCCCGTCCCGCAATTATTACAAGACCAAGCAGATGATGTACAGCGCCCCGGACGTCTGGAACGCGCTGATGGACAAACTGTCCGACATGATCCTCTCCTATATGAAGGCACACATCGAAGCGGGTGCCCAAGCGATCCAGATCTTCGACTCCTGGGTCGGTTCGCTCTCCCAAAGCGACTACCGCACCTACGTGTTGCCGACCATGAAAAAGATCTTCACCGGCCTGCAAGAACTCAACGTGCCGAAGATCTACTTTGGCGTCGGCACCGGCGAACTGATGCGCATCTGGAGCGAACTCCCGGTCGACGTGATCGGCGTCGACTGGCGCGTCCCGCTCGACCAAGCACGCGAGCGCGTGGGGAGCAAATTCTCTCTGCAAGGCAACCTCGACCCGGCTTATCTGCTGGCACCGGAAGACGTGCGCTTTGCCGAAGCAGCCCGCATCCTCGACATGGGCATGGCTCAGCCGGGCTTTGTCTTCAACCTCGGACACGGCATCTTCCCGGAGGCGGACGTCGACGTGCTCAAACGCCTGACCGACTTTGTTCATGAATACTCCGCCCGGAGGTTGAGCCGCTAATGTCGAAACGACCGGTCGGCATCCTCGTCATGGCGTACGGCACCCCGCGCAGCATCGACGAGGTCTTGCCTTACTACACGCACATCAGACGCGGTCGCGCTCCGGAGCCGCAGCAGTTGCAGGACCTGATCGACCGCTACGAGGCGATCGGCGGCCTCTCGCCGCTGAACAAGATCACCGCCGACCAAGTCGACGGCCTGCACCGCGCTCTCACCGAGCTCGACCCGGACACCGAATACAAGATGTACACCGGCATGAAACACTGGCACCCGTTCATCGAAGAGACGGTCGAGAAAATGGTCGCCGACGGCATCGAGACGGCCATCGGCGTCGTCCTCGCGCCGCACTACTCGACGATGAGCATCGGCACCTACATCAAATACGCGCAGGAGTCCATCGAAAAACACGGCGGCCCGCAGATGACGTTCGTTGAGAGCTGGCATCTGCAACCGCTTTTCATCGACTCCACCGCCAAACGCGTGCAGGCTGCGCTGGAGCAGTTTGCCCCCGAAGAGCGTGACGCGGTAAAGATCTTCTACACCGCGCACTCCCTCCCGGAGCGCATCCTCCAAGTCGGCGACCCGTACCCGAAACAGATCGAAGAGACCGGTGCTGCCGTCTCCGAGCAGATCGGCCACCGCAACTGGTCGACCGCCTGGCAATCGGCAGGGCGCACCCCGGAGCCGTGGCTCGGCCCTGACATCCTCGACGTGATCCGCTTCCAAGCGAACGCGGGCATCAAAGGCCTGATCATCGCGCCGATCGGCTTTGTCTCCGATCATCTGGAAGTCCTCTACGACATCGACATCGAAGCGCAAAAACTGGCGGAGGAACTCGGCGTCAAACTGGTTCGCCCCGCCTCGCCGAACGACGAATCGCAATTTTTGCAAGGAGTCGCCACGGCCGTTTTGCAACAAGCGAAAAAGGGATGAGAACGCATGGCAGACAAAGCGAACGGCAAACAGGTCGTCATCATCGGCGGGGGCATCACCGGCCTTAGCACCGCCTACTATCTGGAGCAGGCGGCCCGCGCACAAGGCCACAGCCTCACGATCACTCTGCTGGAGGCGGACAACCGCCTCGGGGGCAAGATCAAGACCGATGAGATCGACGACTTTGTCATCGAGGCGGGACCGGACTCCTTCCTCGTGCGCAAACCGCAGGCGGTCGAGCTCTGTCGGGAGCTCGGCATCGACGGCGAACTGGTCGGCACCAACCCGCACAACAAAAAGACCTACATCCTCCACGAAGGCAAGCTCCACCGCATCCCGCAAGGCTTGAACATCGGCATCCCGACCCAGTTCATGCCGTTTGCCACCACCGGCCTCCTGTCGATGGGCGGCAAACTGCGGGCGGGGCTGGACCTCGTCCTGCCGAAACACCAGCAAAAAGGCGATCAGTCGCTGGGTGCCTTCCTGGAGCGCCGCCTCGGCAAAGAAGTCGTCGACCACATGGCCGAACCGCTGCTGGCCGGCATCTACGCCGGGGACCTGCGCAAACTGAGTCTGCGCGCCACCTTCCCGCAGTTTGAGCAACTGGAGCAAAACTACGGCTCCCTCGTGCGCGGCATGCTGGCCCAAGCCCGCGAAGCCAAAGCGAAAGCGGCCGTGCCGCAACAGCCGGAGCTCGGGCAGAAGCCGTTGCCCAACTCCGTCTTTGTCACCTTCCCGAACGGCCTCGAACGCCTGATTCGCGGCATCGCGGACGCATTGACCCAGACCGACGTGCGCCTCTCCACCGCCGTCGAGGAGATCACCCCGCGTGAGGAGGGCGGTTACACCGTGCGGCTGGCAGCAGGGGAGACCCTCACCGCAGACGCCGTCGTGCTGACCGCGCCGACCTTCGAATCGGCCAAGCTCCTGCCGCAGGAGCTCGTCTCCGGCTCGCACCTGACCCAAGTCCCGTACGCTTCGGTCGCCACCTGCGTTCTCGCCTTTGACAAAGGCGTCATCGACTACCCGCTGGACGGCACCGGATTTGTCATCCCGCACAAAGAAGGCACCACGATCACCGCGTGCACCTGGACGTCGAGCAAATGGTCGCACACGGCGAAAAACGGCAAAGTCCTGATGCGCTTCTACGTCGGCCGCGCCGGGGAAGAGGCGATCGTCGACGAGTCGGACGAAACGATCGTCGCCCGCGTCCGCGCCGATGTGAAAAAGATCATGGGCATCACCGCCGAGCCGATGTTCACCCGCGTCGCCCGTTGGCGTCGTTCGATGCCGCAGTACACCGTCGGCCACCTCGACCGCGTGAAAACGTTCGTCGACCAGGCGGCCCGCGACCTGCCGGGCGTGTTCTTCGCCGGAGCGGGATTTACCGGCCTTGGCATCCCTGACACCATCGGGCAGGGCAAACAGACGGCCGGGCAGATCGTGTCCTTTTTGACGAAATAACGAACACCGAGAGAGCCGTTCTTTGCGAACGGCTCTCTTTTTTGCATACCGGACCGCGTCTCGACGTACTCTAAACCTGTTGAAAAAATCCGTTTCCGCCATCGGGTGCCTGTGGGGGACGAAGTGTGTCGCCTCCTCACAAAATATTCACAAAATTTTTCGATAATTCACTTGAATTCCCGTCTCCCTTTGGTATAATTCTAAATAACAGATCGCGACTAGGAAGGAATGAAATGAAATGAGTAAAAAGAATGATTGCTGCTGCCTGTGCCAAGCTGAGACGGAGTTTGAGGCTGACACTCCGTCCTACGAGCGCTCCCATTACATCGACACGGCAGGCCAACTCTGCCCGGAGTGCTACTCGGTCATCGCCGTCAACAAAGAGTGGCACAACCTGCTGTAGCAAACGAACACAGAGAAAACCTCCCGCCGGCGGACGGGAGGTTTTTCTTATTTTCTTACTTATACAGCTCCGGACGGCGATCCTCGAAGATCGGGATGCGGCTGCGGATCTCCGGCACTACGCTGAGGTCGATGGTGACATGGTGGATGCCTTCTGTCTCGTCCGCTTCGAGCAGGATCTCGCCCCACGGGTCGATCACCATCGAGTGGCCGAAGAACTCCGTCTCGCCGCCAAAGCCGACGCGGTTGCAGGAGATGACGAACGTCTGGTTTTCAATCGCGCGGGCGATCTGCAGGTGCCGCCAGTGGTTCAGGCGCGGATGCGGCCACTCGGCCGGGACAAACAGCGCCTGCGCGCCGTTGAGCACCATCGTGCGGGAGAGCTCCGGGAAGCGCAGATCGTAGCAGATCATCGACCCGATCTGCACGCCGTCGACCGTAAACTCGCCGAGTCGGTCGCCGCCTTGGAGGTATTTTTCCTCGTCCATCAGGCGGAACAGATGCACTTTGGAGTACGTGCCCGTCACTTGGCCTTTCCGGTCGAAGAGATAGGTGGTGTTGTAGACTTGACCGTCGCGCAGATCGGAGACCGACCCGGCGTGGATGTTGACGTTGTAAGTCCGAGCGAGCTCGCTCATCATCGCCCGGGTCTGCTCGCCGTTGCGGTCGGCGACCTCTTTGATGTTTTGCAGCGAGTAGCCGGTGTTCCACATCTCCGGCAGCACGATCAGATCGGTGCCGGCAGCTGCGGCTTTCTCCACCCATTCGCGAGCCTTGGCTTGGTTGACCTCCGGCTGCCCGAGGGCGATGTCCATTTGGAGCAGGGCAATGCGCAGTTGCGTCATCTGGGATTCCTCCGTTCGATCCGTTGAGATTCTGTCTTTAGATTACCATGATATGCAAGGAAAGAGAAGAAGCCGAGCGGGCAAGTGCGCCGCTCGGCTGCTCATGAAAAGAGGGGAAACTCACAAGATATGTAGGGGAGTGGAAGGATAAGGAAGATTCGATTAAGATGTGTGTATGACGTTACTTCAGCATGACCTCCACAACCTGAGAAACAAATACGAGATCCCGCAAATTCGCTTTGGCTATGAACCTGCAACTGATGTGGATACTTGTTTGTTTTCAAATAGATGTGATGAACGCCGGACTATAATTGAGTCGGCATAGCCGAAAAAGAAGCATTGCCTGAGGGGTTACGAAGATAGAGGAGGATACAATTTCCAGTATGTAGGGGACCATCGAGACGTTGTGATTCAAGAAAACCGTTTAAAGTACATGGGTTCGTCTGAATATCGATAATTTGCGAGATGAACCTTTCTGTCGTTTCTAGATAATTCAATAAGCCACATAAGCTTCCTGTTCAAAACTTTGTGCCATACTACCTATATCTCTTTCAAAAGGAGCCCCCACCCCCCATGAAAAAAATCGACGTCGTCGGCGCCGTCCTTCGCAATGAAAAAAACGAAGTGCTCTGCGCACTTCGCTCACAAACCATGTCCATGCCCGGCCTCTGGGAGTTCCCCGGCGGCAAGATCGAGCCCGGCGAGACGCCGCAACAGAGTCTGTGCCGGGAGATCCGCGAAGAGCTCGGCTGCGACATCGAGGTCGGGGAGCTGGTCGCCGACGCTACCCACGAATACCCCGCCATCACCGTCCGCCTCATCACCTACCACGCCACAGTGGTAAACGGAACACCGCAAGCCACCGAGCATGAAAAACTCACATGGCTGCCCATCCAAGACCTGCCCACCCTCGACTGGGCACCGGCCGACCTGCCGACGATCGAAGTGTTGCTTGCGTCCGTGTGATCGCGCTCTACAACACAATCCCACGCTCCGCCAATACCTGCCCCGTATACCGCGTCACCTCGCGCAACACCTGCACCGCCCGCGTCATGTCACCCTCCGCCTCATAGAGCCCCGCCATCGCCTGCATCGTCTCTACCCACTCCTTCACAGCCTCCCGCTGCCGGAACCCGTCTGCGGCCAACGCAAACCGCCGCAACGCTTCCGGCCGGTCTCCGGCCGCCAGCGCGATCCGCCCCCGCACCTCTTGCACCCACGCCTGATACACATGCAACTCCGGCAACAACGCCCGTGCCCGTCGACAAGCCTCCTCCGCCGCACCCGCATCTCCCGCGACGACCTGCAACCTCGCCAACTCCACCCACGCCACGCCTTCCTCCACACCGTCTCCCAACCGGCGAAACTCCTCCACACACGCCACGAGATCCGCCATCGCCTCATCCACCAGCCCGGCCTGACCCCGCGCCACCGCATGCATCCGCCGCAACGTCGCCGTCATCCGCAGATTCTCCAACGCCGCATACCCGCCGATGGCGAGCTCCGCATAGGAGGAACTCTTCTCAAAATCGTCCACCTTCCGATACCCGTCTGCCAACGCCAGATACGCCCCGGAGATCTCCTGCACACTCTCCGTCCCTTGGAGGCGTTCGACAGCTTGCAAATAAGCCCCGAGCGCTTCCTCCACGCGCCCGAGCTGCGTATACGCCGACCCGATCTGCACATACAACTGCCCGGTGAGCAACGGATCTTCCCGCTCCAGTGCCGCCGACTCCTCCAACGCACCCTGCCACTGATACAACGCCAGCGTGTAGTTCTTCCGCTGAAACTCAATCTCCCCGAGCGACCGCAACACCTGCACATTTACCAGCGCGTCATTGCGCATGATGGCGAGTTCCCGGACATGTTTTAGCATCTGCTCCGCCTCGGTCAACTGCCCCGTGTGGAGATAGCACTGCCCGAGATCCAGATACAGATCCACACTCGACACCGCAGCACGAGGTGTCTGGATCAAGTCTTCGAGGAGCGGGATCGCCGCTCTGTATTCCTTTGCCAAGACCATCGCCCGCGCCATCTTGTAAGCGCTGACGACCTCCAGATTGAGTTCGACATCGACGAGCAGCCGCTCCAACGGTACGTCGAGCCGCTCGGAGATCGAGTAAAGCATTTTGTACGAGGGACGCGCCCGGTCCGACTCGACCTGCGAGATCATCGACGGAGTGCAAAGCCCTGCGGCGAGATCGATTTGGGTGAGCCCCTTACGCAGACGCAGTTCGCGAATGCGGCGGCCGAGGGAGAAGGGCTGTGTGCTGGAATCATGGATCTTCACTATAAAACCTCCTTGACTTTATCATGTTTGTAATCATAGTAACTGTTCTAAAGGAAGGGATATACGATTTACAAGTCATGCATCAGAAGGTAATTTTTCTTTCGAATAAAATAAAAAAGCCTCCCGTCAAAAACGGAAGGCAGTACCAAAATTCAATTCTTATCATTCAGCACAATCGAGGGATCGGGCGGAATGAAACTTGCTTCTGTGGTGGAAATCGGACCAAACACGCCAACAAGAAAAGCAAAGGCGACCAAAAAGCAGAACATTCTCTTCTTCATTAAATACCCTCCCAAACGGACAACGGTGATTTATCGTATCTCTTCATGATTTTATAATATCTCAAAAGCCCTTCTGCGTCATTCGCCGTTCTGCAAAAGTCCAGTAAGAAATGACAAGCAAGGAGATAGAGCTTTTCATCTAGTCCGCCTATTGAAAAAATGGATTCCGCACTCGTTGCATCGTTGTGAGTCAAAGCTTTCAAGACCAGCAGTTTCGCCCGTGCTTCCGGTAGGTTGAATTGTTCCACCGATTCGAGCGAAGTTACGACTTTTTCCTTTGCAAGGTCGAATTGATCCAGATGCCACAGGATGCGGACAAAATCTTTAACCGATTCGAAATAAAGATCGGGAAAATCAATGAGCAGATCCATTGCTTTCTCAGAATGCGACCTTGCCACCTCATAGTTCCCAAGCAGGTACTCGATATAAGAAACGTTGTGATGGGCAATCCCCACCGCTCTCGTCACATTCATCATCTGATTGAATCGAAGTTGCTGGTACAGCTTGTCCCGGCACAGTTCCTTGTCGCCCAACTTTAAGGCTACCATCGCGTGTGAATAACTCAAAGCACCCGCATAGTCCGGATTTGAATTCTCGAAAGAAGGCTCCATTTCTGCCAGGATCTGAGTCAACTTGGCAAAATCGTTTCTTTGGGTATAGGAGATGATCAGGTTTTTTGTAATTCGAAAAAGACGTTCGTATTCTCCGTAGGCCGAATGAATCTTTTCCGCGTAGGGCAGAGCGGCCACCCAAGCGCGGTGTGCTTGCTCGTAGTCCTTCAGATGATGATAAGCTGTCCCGATATCGTTTAACAGATCGAACTTCTCAGTCCATCCAAGGGCACTCTGAAAGAGGTGTTGGGCTAATTCCAGCGCACGTTGAATGTTCACTTTTCGCTCCAGAAGCGAGCGTACTTCCAGAAATTCTTTTTCGTTGTCTCTCTGTAGAATTCGATCACTGGTAAGGTTCAATTTGGATGCCATAAGGGCGAGTTCGGAAGGTTTGATATAACGGTCGCCTTTGATGCAGCTGTAAAAAGTGTCTTTGCCCATTCCGATTCTCTGACTGAATGCATTGGGGGAGATTCCCTTTTCGTGCAGGATCTCTGAGATGCGTCTTCCAAGTGGAATTGAAATACCGGGAGTCAATATACTGTCCTCCTTATTATACGGGGAGCTATCACATTAACATTTACGTTAAAATATTTCGTGTAGTAATTATACATCAATATTTGCATTCGTCACCACTTGCACTTTCAAAGATTTCCACTGTCAGAGTCTTAAAAACACGAAAATAATGAGGGGCGTGCCGTTGCAACACGCCCCGCATGGACAAATTTGATTCAATTTAGAGCGAGCCTTTCTCTTTCTTAGCCAGATACACATGCTCGCCGATCATTTCAATAACCCTTTCAAAATCCTTCTTGATATCATGCTCCCAGTAACGAAGCACCGTCCACCCGGCGTCCTGATAGTATTGTGTGACATTCAGGTCTCTCTCTTTATTACGGGCTATTTTCTTAAGCCAAAACTCCTGATTTGCTGCGGGCACTTGCGCATGTAGTTCGCACCCATGCCAAAAGCAAGAGTCTATGAAAACAGCGATTTTCCACTTCTTCATGGACAGATCAGGTTTGCCAAACAGGTCACGTACGTTGTGCTGGAACCGATAACCTCGCTTCCATAGTTCCTTCGCTACGCGATTCTCCAACTTTGTGCGGGTTGAACGGATTGCGCTCATGTTGCGGCTGCGGGCTTCTTTCGTAAGTGTGTCGGCCATCTGACTTCCTCCTCCGGATGTTGCTTGCCGTGAGTTTCCCAGATTCCTCTTTTCCCTATACTCTTAGGTTCGAAAACCAAAGGTACACAAAGTGTGTAAGAAGGAACGGGAGATAGCTTGTCGAAATGCATTCGAGTGCTGTAGAAAAGAAAACGAAAAAATACTATTCTAGTAGAGTATGTCCTGATCATCTATCCAGCGTGCGAGCGACTGTATGGAGATGAATAGAGAGGTGTTTCGGCTGTGATTTTCAGAATGGGAGAGTTCTTCAACGGTCCCGGCGGTTTGGCCTATGGTGCAAAAATGGCTGCGATCACGGACCGTTCGGGAGAAGAATATAAAGTGGAACACGTTTGGGCGAACGACATCGACGAGAGCGCCTGCGCTACCTATAAACACAACATCTTGAAGAATCATCAGGAAGCGATCGTTTACAATCAGCCTGTTCAAGAACTAAATATTCATGAACTGGCCGATATTGATGCGTTTTCCTTTGGATTTCCTTGCAACGATTACAGCATCGTCGGTGAGCAGCGGGGCATGACCGGCGATTACGGTCCACTGTACACATACGGTGTAAAGGTCATCAACTATCACAACCCCAAGTTCTTCATCGCAGAAAATGTGGGTGGCCTGCAGAGCGCGAATGAAGGGAAGGCCTTCATCAACATCCTTCGCGATCTGGCATCTGCAGGGAGAGGCTACAACCTGACTCCTCATCTCTACAAATTTGAAGAATACGGCGTGCCGCAAGCACGTCATCGGATCATCATTGTGGGGATTCGAAAAGATCTGGGACTGGATTTTAAAATCCCGGTACCGACTCACAGCGGCAACTTTGTAACTGCGCGTGAGGCCATCGAGAACCCGCCCATCCCTGATGATGCGTTCAATCACGAGTTTACAAAGCATTCGGATAAAGTCATTCAGATGCTGAACCACATCCCGCCAGGTGAAAACGCATGGTATGAAGGCGTGCCGGAGCATCTTCGCCTGAAGGTCAAGGGTGCAAAATTGAGCCAGATCTACAAGCGTCTGCATCCCAATAAGCCTTCCTACACCGTGACAGGCAGTGGCGGCGGAGGCACGCATGTCTATCATTGGGCGGAACCGCGCGCCTTGACCAATCGTGAGCGTGCGAGACTTCAGACCTTCCCGGATACCTTTGAGTTTTTAGGCAAGAAGGAAAAGGTCCGTCAACAGATCGGAATGGCTGTGCCTCCGCAGGGCTCCAAAGTGATCTTCGAGGCGATCTTCAAGACTTTCGCCGGGATGGAGTATGACGCCTTGGAACAGTCCGACTGGTGGAAGGGACTCGGAATCGATTTCGAAACAGAGACTCAACTCAGTTTGAAAGTATAAAAAACAGGAGGGCAGATGCCCTCCTGTTTTTTTGCATAATGAGGACGATCACGGCGTGATCATGATTAATTGTTGACTGCTTTCAGCAGTTTACCGAAGTTGTCGTAACCGGTGTTGTTGAATGCCTTCAAGAACAATGCGACTCGTTCTTGTTTAGACAGATTTTCTTCCAGACAGTAATCGAGGAATGCCAGCAGAACCGGAGCACTTATGATCATGCCTTGGATCTCGCGGTCAGGAATTTTATCCTTGATCTTCTCTGTGATTTTCTTCAGGGTTTTTTCACCGCTGAAAGTGGTAGCGGAGACATATCCAAAGAATTGAACATCCCGGCCGTCAATTCCATCGTAGTGCGGCAGGTACTCGGTCACCATGTGTGAGGCGAGGCTTGCCGACAGGTTGAATTTCTTATGATTTTTTGCATCGATAATGCCGCATTCCTTGTCGCCATACTTCAAAAGAATCTCGATCTTCGTTGTGGTGGGGGTATGGGGCTTAGGCCTCATCATGACATCGAACCCTATCGCTTTGAAGATCTCGCCGGTCTTATCTTCAAACGCGAGAGGGTCCTTTTCGTTTAAATAAGCCTCCACGAAGTCGGTGTTCAAAGCACCATAGGACCGTTCCTTCAACTCAAACGCTTGTGCCTCAGCATCTCGTGGAGGCAATACTTTTTGCAGGATTTCCTTGATCTCATCCGTGCTGAGTGTATCGACTGCCGGATAGGATTCCAAGGTTTTTTTGATTTTGTTCTCTAACTTATTTTTACTGGTTGCCGGTTTTTCCGTTCCATAGCCGCTGGCTTTGAAACTGTCCACATCGAGGCCGTTGTTCTCAGCCATTCGCTGCGGAGAGATTTTGTACCGATTGTTGAACGGGTAGCGTTCATCGAAAAACGCCAGTTCCGCAGAGACTTTTTTGCTGTCCGCGGGGATGGCCCGAAGCGAATCGCCTCGGATATACTCGACCAAACCGGTATAATCGGAAATCAGCATAAAGGTGTGTGCCACATCGGAGTGTGCCATTTCAAAATCTCTCGCACCTTTGTCAGAACGCTCCCGGTGATCGTACACTTCTGCCGTGTGCTGACGAATCTCCTGTTTACCGATATCGGTGGCATGGCGAAACTCCAAAATCTTCTCTGTTATAAAGGTCAACTCGTTGTCCTTTTTCGCCGTAAGGACAAAATAAGTAATTTCTTCCTTGGTCACATAGTAGTTCAGATCCGGTTGATTGGTCAGTTTGATCAGAAATCTGGCGGGTCTGATGCTGAAGTCTTCTTCAAACTTCGGTCGAAACCCCGATTCAAGAAAATAGGCGTTCGGGATTTGCAAAGTGAGAATTTGTTTTTTGATGTTATCAAAAACTTTCTCACCCTCGATGAGTTTACGTCCTGCCTTTGTAGGCACGAGGTACCCATCCTCATTTGTGTAGCAATAAGCAAATGTCCTCAGCATGGCTGCCCAAGTGCGGCCGCCTGAACCGGAATCACTGATGTTATTGCGCTTCAGGCCGGACTGACTCAACACTGACTCAAACTGTTTGTGAGCTTCGCGGTTATTTGCCCATTTTACAGAAAAGTCGTCTGTTGCTTTCTGCAACGCGGCCATCGCTTCATCGTGAAACTTTGGATCGCGCTCCGGACGGGTAATGAACCAAACTTTTCGTTCTTTTGCCAAGTTAATCAATCCTCTCGCACAACTCTGCAATCAGCTCATACGTCTCGGACTCCTCCGGCCCAAGAGCATGTTTTTTCTTCAGGCCTTCCACATGTACCCGAAGACCGATGAAAAACTCCCTTTCGCTAATCAGAAGATGCGAAGGTTGGTCCTCGTAGGAAAGGTCTGAGAGAACAGCGATCATTCTTCGAATCTCTTCATCGATCAACTCCTCAAAAACGATTTTTTCATGGAGGTTGTCATCTGCCGTAAGCTCCGAAATCACGACCCAGTATCGAAGAAAAGATGACAGGCGCAGGTCCTCGACTTGGTTGATCGTTTTGTTAAAAGCACTGGCAACTCTTCCGGCGGCTTTGCTCAGTTCTGTGTGCGTAAGGTTGCGTTGCTTCAGAGCTCTGGTCATATTGCCCATGAACTTCCAAACAAGAATCTTTTGCAGGAGTTTTTGCACAGTTTCTTTCCGGGGGAGATGCTCCCTCATTTCACTCATACAGATCACCAAATTTTTTCATATTTATCCTGAACTCATCCATATTATATCCTGCTAACAGAAATAGGAAATGACCTTATGAGGTTATTTTAAGGATCATATTCGAAAAAAATTAGGATGCGCACAAGCACTCGGCGGCTCCAATTCCTCGTGCTAACAGTATTTCTTTCGTGCAGCGATTGACTTCCTCGATCATATCTGCAAGGCGCGGTATGGTTCACCGTCTTCTTCAACTGCTATCTCCAGTGAAATCTGTATGCAACCGTAGCAAATCGTTATAGAAAATTTGTGATTCAGTGAGAGTATAACTCTACTAAGTATAAATGGGAAACATTTTGATAAGCAGACAGGAGGGGGGGGAATTAAGGGATTTACAAAATATAGTAACTCTTGCCCCGTAAACCTATTCATCTTTGGTGAACCGACAGTAAAACATCTCGAATGTTTACTTCATTTGACAGGTATGGTGGTTATGTATCAATATATCAATAGTGCTAATTATATGCGAACTTTCTTCTAAGCAGAAGAAATAGACTTTTAGAAGTGTTTCGATATCTGAAAGGGGTTCAAAACAGATGGAACTTCAGTCCTTGTCGCCGAAATATTCCCTCTTATTTGCAAACTACGGCTCTCCATTCACTGATGAATACAGGGATCGAGTACTCCAGTTGTTAGAGAATGGGGTCAAAGTAATTCTCTTCCTGGATGGTTCTCCGACATTGGAAGGATTGGAGCGTTTTGAGCAGAGCAATTTGCTGTCCGTATTTATTTCCGCTGAACTCAACCACTCGACTGTGCCGACACCCTGTATAGTGGTAGATGGTCAGTTTGGTGATGTCGAATCGTGCCTTGACCAAATAGCAGAATTAAATCCGTCTTTTAACGTAGAGCAATATCGGATTGAACATGCTCCGCCTGAGCAACATCTGTCTGTAGAAGCAGGCGCGGGGACAGGGAAAACGACCGTTATGGTGCAACGAATTCTCTTTTTGCTGCACATGACTGACGTAACACTCAAGGACATCGTTATGATTACTTTTACCAGAGACGCGGCTAAGAACATGTTTCGCAAATTGCGAAAAGAGTTTCTCAGCCGTTTTCAATTGACAGGCAATCAACGATACATTCGACTCATTGAAGAGTTGAATACGATGCAAATCTCGACCATTCACTCTTTTGCCAAAAAACTTGTTCAGCAACTCGGTTCCGTTCATGGATTTGGTACCAAAGTTCAGATCCGCTCGTTCGGTTTGGAGAGAAAAAGATTGATTGAGGGGTTTTTGGATGAGTTTCTGGCAGAATGGATGGAAAAATATCCTGTGACGGAAAAACTTCAAGGCCTTCGATTATATGAACTCGTAAAAAAAGTCGTTGATTTCTGGGAGGAGATGGAGCGAAAAGGTTTTTCCCGCGAGGAAATCGGTCAATTACAATGGGGAACTGCTGCGGGGGAGAGTGCGGGTTTTCAAGAGATGTTTCAAACCTTGTTTGCTGAGTGCGAACGACGTTTTCAGAACCTGAAAGAAGAGGAAAACGCGATTTCTTTGAACGATTTGACCAGACAAATCGATATGATCGCTCGATCAACCATCGACTTCCGTAATGTCGCGCAACCGATTCAATATTTGTTTGTTGACGAGTTTCAAGACACCGATGACACACAAATCCGCCTGATCACTTCCCTGCAGAGGGCTTTTGACAGTTCGTTGTTTGTCGTCGGTGACATTAAGCAAAGCATCTATCGGTTTCGCGGGGCGAACTACACGGCTTTCACATGGCTGAAAGAAATGCTGGAGGAGCAGAACGGTCAAAAGATGACAGGCTATCCGCTGGTCAAAAACTATCGAACGGCAGGAGAGCTGCTCGGCAAGATCGACAAGATCTTTGCAGGATGGGGAGAAAAGGAGTATCTCGTATACGAGACTCCGTTAATTGGCATGAAACACGATGCTCATTCGCTGAACATCGAACGGGTGTCGTACGACAAAGATGATGCCAGACACCCCGTTCACACGATTCGATTGGTCCGCCAGGCCCTTGAAGATGTGCGCAAAGAAAAAGAGCGTCTCCAAGAAAGTGAGGAAACACCAAAGGTGGCGGTTCTTGTACGTACGAACCGAGAAGCGCAACGAGTGAAGGAGTGGTTCGAAGACGCTGGGATCTTCTTTGATTTGGAGATTGGGGGCACTTTCTTCACCAGCGATGCGGTGAATGATTTCGCGAGTTTGGTAGAAGCATTGCTTTACCCGACCAACCCGCAAAGTATGCTTAATCTGTACGCGACCTCCTATTCTCAGGTGCAGATTGATTGGATAGCGCTGGTTCCCTGCAATGGTGAACGTGAGCGTTTGCTGGAGATATTGCACCAACATCAACCGTTTCCGGAGTGGAAGGATTGTGTCAAAGAAAGGATTCGATTGGAACCGATTCTTTCTGTCCTCAGAGGCATCATTGAAAAAACTAACCCATACTCCCGATATCGGATGCGTCAGGAGCAGATCATTTCTACCGTGAATTCGAATGAAACTGAATACAAAGCTGAGGCACTGAAGCGGGCAAAGCAATATCGTCGCAACCTGAATCAGCTGTTTGAAATGATTCATGATGTCTTTAGCAATGACTTCCTCACGCTATACTCCCTCAACAAATGGCTGAAGTTGAACCAAGCGATCAACCGTGATGTGGATGAACCGAAACTCCCTGATGAAGAGAGAGACGGCCGTGTTCAGATTATGACGGTTCACCGGTCGAAAGGGTTGGAGTTTCACACGGTTATCGTTCCTTTCACGGAACGCAGTTTCCGGTGGGAGGAAAATGATAGTTTCAGTGAATTGCTATTCAAACGGGAAAGCGATGGGATCAATGCTGGTTGGTTGATCAGGCACGGTGAGGTAACATGGGAAAACTCGAAGTACTCAGAGCTGGCGGAGAATGAAAGAGAAGAGGTCATTCGAGAGGAAGCACGCCTGCTGTATGTAGCAATGACACGCTGCGAGAAGCAACTTTGGATGCTAAACAATCGTAAATATGCGTGGGGAGACAAAGTGAATAGCTGGTCTGCTCTCTTAGGAGAAGGAGTGTGAATTTGGTGACTGCAAGAATGATCGCCTACAGTGACCCCACAAAGATTAATGATCTCGCCGGATTTGCACCATATCTCGGAGATGTTCATATGTGTGCAACGGACAGCCTGCGTCACGGGGTTGAAACTTTTTATCAGAAGGAGAGATCTGTTCTTACTGGCCGCATTGTGGGTGCAGGTCTTGTCATGGAACGGTTGCTCGATGGTTGGGCGTCCCCCGACACCAAACTGCGACAGTACGCCCATTTATCCGAACTTATCGATCTTTTGCCTAAAGATGATCCGGTTCGGGGGAAGCGTCAGGTCGCGTTTCGCCGGAACCAGCAAGATGTGCTGAAAACGATGCGAACGTTGACCGAGATCGGGTTGACTCCTGATTCGGTCAAACCCCATGCGCAAACGGAAGAGGAGAAGATTTTTATACAGCTGTGGAAACAGATGGAAGAAAATAACCCGGACTTTCGATCAATTCGCAAACGGATGAATGTTGAATTAGAAAATCCGAAAAGTCTTCACGAGGTGTTACCGGACGCAATTCGAAGCATACCGTTTGGGGTGATCAACGACGACCGACCCGTTGTACCAGACCGTATTGAGCGGGTCGTCCTGCATGGTTTTTACTTCATCACCCCGTTACAGCACAAATTTTTCTCCTTACTCGAAAACGCAGGCATCGAACTGGTGTTTGTCAACCTGTATGATCCGCGCTATCAAGGCACTTTTGAATCAGTAAGAGCTTTTATCAAGGGATGGGTGCCAGATGATCAAAACTGGCATGTGCCGGAATCCTTCGGCCCTGAAAATACATTTGGCGACCTACTCGCCCGAATTTTTGAGGCACACCTTAGAGTGGACACTTCCGTGTCTCCTGATCAAAATACTTTGCAGGTGCTGGAGTACCAAGACTTTTATGCACTTCTTCGAGAGTACAGCGCTCATCCGAATTCCAAAGATGGGGAAGTCGAATACTTCTCTCCTGCCCATGAGCAAATCAATGAACGGTTGAAGGAGTATTTTCCGCAAAATTTCAAAGATCGTCATCTGCTCTCGTATCCGATCGGTCAGTTTCTGTTTCACTTGCATTGCATGTGGAAGGAAGCCAAAGGAAAACTGATTCTAGACGAGCGGAGCCTTTTTGAATGTTTTGCATCCGGCTGGCTAACAGTGGGGGATAAAAATGCGAGACAGTACACACTGGCACTTCGAGATTTGTTGCCGTATTTTGAAGGCTGCGGGTCTCTGAGTCAATGGAGAAACCGGATTGATCATCTAATGAAGGCCCGTCGGAACGTGGCCGGTGCATTCACTCGCGGGATCGATGCGCCGCCAGAGACGAAGCGCTTTCATGAAATGATGGAAAATCCATTGTTGCGCTTCTCGTTCTTTAAATTAGGGGAGGAGGACATGCTCGTCGTCTTTGAAATGATCGAGGAACTGTTGCGTATCGCTGAAGAGCTCTTTGGAGACGGAAAAGTGCGAGTCACGTTGGCTGACCATTTCGCGAAGATCGATGAGTTATTGCAAAAGAAGGTGCCAGAAAGTGAGCTTCTTCCATTGGAGCGCGATTTAATTCGCTTCTTAAAAGAACAGTTGATGACCGAGCGAAATGCTCAGGAACAATTCCGTCTGCAGGATCTCTCAGAAGCGCTGGCTCTGTACCTGGGCGGTGATTTTAACGATGACAAACAAGAGGAGCGGGATGACGATCCTGATAACCCGAACGGACGGAAGATCGGAAAGTTCGAAGAATTGGACGCGGCCGCGTTGTTGCAACAAAAGCGAATCCACGTTGTGGGACTCGATGAGGAGAGTCTGCCCTACCGTGCATCCAGTGTGCCGTGGCCGCTCAGCCGCGATTGTTTGGAAGCATTGGCAGAACAGAGGGAAGAGCTCAAAACGATCTTGCTGCGAGAACAGATGGCTCCCCAGATTACTCGGTACCTGTTCTATTCTTTGCTTGCTTTCCATCCGCAGGTTACGCTGTCGTGGATGCGTGAATGGCAAGGTAAAGAGCTTGAAGAGTCGATGTATCTCGCGTTGCTCGGTATCAAACCGAAATTGGTTGAGGATGTATTCGAAGAAATTCACTTAGACGAGCAGAAGCGCATTTCCGGAGATGTTGACGAAGCTGTGCAACTGATGTTTAAGTATCCGTCGGATGCACGACAGGAATATCAACTGTGCCCGCGCCGGTTCTACTACAGTTTCCTGACACAAGATTTTGCAACGTTCCGGGAGCCGTTCCATCATGAGTTTCTCTTCTCTAATCTCGTAACGGTGACTGCCGCGCTGACAGACCGTGAGGAAGAAGAGGCTTTCCAAGAGACATCGCAGTTGTTCCCGCACTGGTTAAATCTGAAGAAGCAAGAGTTGAGAGAACATGCGTTGATATATGTTCGTTCTGTTCGAATGCAGTTTGATCGGTATGACGGCTCCGAGTATCTCAGGGCTCGAGAACGATTCCAGTTTTTGAATACGAGTTACTTGCGAGGGAAGCCTCGTTTGACGACTGAGGCTTTCAATCAGGAAGTCCGACATGAAGATATGCAAATGGAATCTATCCCTGGCGAGTACTGCCGTTACTGCCCGCATCTGCCGCAATGCCCGGACGGGCATTACTCAGCGGATGATCGATGACGGGGGCACTAAGATGATATTTGACATTGGTTTTTGGAACCAGATCGCAGCGGCATGGACACAAGGGGACGATGAAGAACTCCAAGCGCACATCGAAGACACGGCCGAACAAGTTGTGCACTCTGTTCTGGCAGTTTTGAATGAACATGAGACGGTCCGCCGAATCCCGTCAGCGTTGGAAGCGATATTTGGTGAAAATGAAAATGATGATGACTTCTTTTAAGAGGGTGGAAAGATGAAACAGACAGCTGCTTTGGAACATGATCTCACACCGAAACAGCAGGAGGCAGTGGATTACAAAGGCGAGCACATGTTAATAAAGGGAATTGCAGGAAGCGGTAAGACAACGGTTCTGTTGCGTCGTGCCTTGAAAATTGTGACTGAGGAAAAAGGCACTACGGTCGCGTTGTTTACCTATAACGCTACGTTGGCGGCCTACGCAAAGTATCTGGCCGATCTGATCAATCCCAATCGTGTGAAAGTCTATACCTTCCATAGTTGGGCCGGACAAGTACTTCGCGCGTTAAACATAAGAACCAACACCGTATGGAACAGCATGCAAGATGAGTTATTCGAAAAGGCCCTTTCAAAGGCCGGTACCGGAAGTGAGCATCGCTTCTTCAAACAGGAACGCTTCAAGACGTTTCTAAAAGAAGAGATCAGTTGGATAAAGGGTAAGAATTTGCAACAGCGAGACGCTTATCTCAAAGTGGAGCGTATCGGACGCACTGGGAATGTGCGTGTGACGAAAGCCGATCGCGAAAAGATCTTTGATCTTTTGGAGACGTATCAAAAGTTTCTCAAACAAGAAAATAAACTTGACTACGACGATTACGCGCCGAGGATTTTGGACATACAGGCTGAACTCCCGGATTCAGTTAAGATCGACCACATCTTGGTGGATGAAGCGCAAGACTTGCAACAAGCGCAACTTCAAGTGTTGCGCATCGCAGCACGAAAGTCTATGATCGTGGCGGCCGACAAGGGTCAGAAAATCTACAATACTTCGTTCGCTTGGCGAGACATTGGCATTAACATCCAAGGCGGACGGACAAAAGTGTTACAAAATACTTTCCGCTCCACGCGGCAAATTATTGAACTTGCACACAGTCTGCAAAAGAATGACCCGATCGTGAAGGCAAAAGATGAAGACTATATCGAGCCGCTTTATCCCGATGTTCACGGTTCTAAACCTCAAGTGATAGATTGTGGCAAAGTTCAGGATGAGGAACGGATGTTGGTGCAAATGGTGAAGGCCCTGCGAGACCGTTCGCCTGATCGGACGATTGGCGTAGTCACCCGCTGGTGGAAACACGTCAAAAGAATGCAGAACTTGTTCGCCGACGCAGACATACTCTCCGAGATGATCCAGAAACAGGAGGGCAACGTTCATACACCTGGAGTGAAACTGACCACGTTGCACTCCGTAAAAGGCTTGGAATTTGACATCGTTCTCGTTGTAAAAGTAAGAGAAGGAAACATCCCTGCGGTGCGCGGCGATGAGGATGAAGACGATGAGTATATCGCAGTAGAACGTCGGTTGCTCTATGTAGCGATGACCAGAGCAAAGCACGAGTTGTACATGCTGTATTCCGGCGCTCCATCGCGTTTCATTGAGGAGATGGACGAAACCCTGTTCAGCAAAGTGAAACTCTAACGGAGGCGACGCAAGTTGGAAGAGCGGAGGATTGATCTTGAGTTCTGGAGCAAAATATCAGAATACTGGACAGATTCGAAATCGGCGAAAGCGCGACGAAAGAAGAGCACGTATGTTGTAACGGATGATCAAGTGCAGAGGTGGCTTGATAATATCACTTTAAGCCCTGATCAGTTGGCTGTCGTGCAACAGGATGAAGATACATTGCTAATAAACGGTTCGGCCGGAAGCGGGAAGAGTATCGCACTCGTATATCGTATGATGAAGGCGATGCATGAAGAAAAACTGGGGAGCCGCGTCTTGTACGTGTCATATAACGTGACGCTGATTCAAGATGCACAGAAACGGCTGAGTTCGTCACCGAAGTTTTGGGAGCTGAAGAATGCTGGTCATGACCCGCACATTCACACCTTCCATAATATGGCAAAGGAACTGTTATGGCAGATTGGTATAAAAGTGCCAAAGTTTCGTGCATCCACGAAGGACGTCCATCACAAAATGGAAGTAATGAGGACCCATACCGGCGTTTTTATCGACAATTTTATGGAGAGTGAAACACACAAGAGTCTGCCGAAAGAACAGCAGTTATATAAAACCCACAGGAAATCATTCTTCATGGATGAGATCCTGTGGATGAAAGCCAACGGATTTATCTATGAAGAAAAGTATCTGGAGGTAGAACGAACAGGGCGTGGTAATAACCCCCGTATTACTAAAGAACAGCGAAAAACGATCTTCCGACTGTATGAGGAGTACAACAGAGTTCGGGAGGAGAAATACCACGGAGAATTAGATGCTGAGGACTATGCGTTGTTGCTTCTCAGGTACTTCGACCGCATTCCAGAGTCACTGAAATACGATCACATTTTCATCGACGAAGTACAAGACTTGCAACCAATGCAGATCATGGTGCTCGCGAAACTGTGTAAAAAAACACTCACTTTGTCCGGGGACCCTAAACAACGGATTTACAAACGAAATCCATTGTCCTACAAGGAGTTGGGTGTGGAAGTCGAAGGTAAGAGGAACAGACGTTTGAAAATCAATTATCGATCAACCAAACAAATCATGGCACTTGCTGGTTCACTTCAGTTTTTGGATACGGAGAACGATCGTGAGTCGGAAAAGAACTTTGTCCGTGAAGGATTGAAACCGCAGATTCGATATTACTCAAATGTTCAGAAGTTGAACAAATGGCTGGTCAACGAAGTTCACAAGATCAGAGAGGCCGATCCCGGTAGTACTATTGCTGTGATTCACCGATATGATGATGATTATTTCAAGATAAAGAATTCTCCTATCAGAGCTGCATTGGCAAGGGAATTTGATCTCATAACCACGGATCAATATGGGCACCGTTTCAACTTGAACAGCCGGGAGAAGCCATTGTTCTTTACCGATGCATACAGTGTCAAAGGACTTGAGTTTGATTATGTTTTCATTCTTCATTTTGACAGGTTGCACTATCCGAGCCAACAGAGGATTGAGGCGCTTGATCAACTAAACAAAGATCGTATGTCCGAAACGTATCAGAAAGATGAAGATGAAATCATAAACGACGAGAAAAAGGTGCTTTACGTCGCGCTTACTAGGGCGAAAAAGCAAGTTTGGTTGCTGTATGCCGGACAAAGTGAGCTTAGTATTTCTCAGTTTGTTCGCGACTTTGATACGAGGGACTATGAGGCTTCGGGGTTTAAGAAGAGTATGTACGGGAAAAAGGCCGGGTCGAAATGACCCCGCCTTTTTTTATAATTAGGGTACATTATTCGCTCTGTTTGTTCAGTTATATATCTAGTATTCTTTATACAAACAATGATAAAATATATTTTATCCTCATTGTTTATAAGAAGGTGATCGATTGTATATTGGACAAATTTTTCGTTATTCACGCCCGTATTCCCCTGACCCTGAAATAAAGGATGGTCTTGTAAACTTCTTTCACGAAACTTATACGCCTAATTGCAAGTTACCATTGTTAGAGTCAGGTATTAATCCTATTGGAAGTATTCGAACCTCTGAAGGGGAACGGCGTGCGGCGATCCTAATCTCAAGCAGTCCTAACAAAATTGGAACTCATGAGACACCCTGGCAGGATTTTTTCGATGTTGATAATGGACATATCCGTTATTTTGGAGATAACAAACGACCAGAAGTAAGACCAGAAGAATCACAAGGTAATCGAATCCTTTTGGAACAATTTGAGATACATAATTCGCCAGACCCTAAAATTCGGAAGAATTCAGTGCCGATCCTTTTCTTTGAGCGGGTTAAAGTAGATGGTAGGGTAAAAGGGAACGTACAATTCAAAGGTTTTGGGGTCATGGAGCGTGCTGAGAAGGTCGTTCAATATGATTCACGGTTAGGTCGTACTTTTTCTAATTACGTATTTGATTTCACTGTGCTAAGTATTGTGGAAGAGAACGAAAAATTCAATTGGGATTGGATATCAAAGAGACGTGATTCATCACTTACATTGGAAGAGTCATTGGTATACGCACCAGAATCATGGAAGATATGGATCAGAAGTGGCTCCGGAGTCAGGGAACGCCTTAGAAGACGTGTTTCCAAATTAATGACTTTGAAACCAGATGAACAACGGCCACTGGTAGGGACTAGAGAAAGAATTGTATTGGATCAGATATACGCTTATTACCAGAAACGATCTCGTTTTGAAGCATTGGCAGCAAAAGTTGCAGGTGCCATATTAGGAAAGTCAACCGGACAATACGTAGAGGGTTGGGTTACTCCATCTTCTGGGGATGGAGGAGCGGATTTCGTTGGTCGGCTTGATGTTGGAAGTGACTTCAATCGTGTAAAATTAATTGTCCTCGGACAAGCAAAATGTGAAAAGTTCGATTCTCCGACGAATGGAAAAGATATTGCCAGAACTGTTGCACGCCTCAAAAGGGGCTGGATCGGTGTTTACGTAACGACTAGTTTTTTCTCCCAACCTGTGCAACGTGAAGTTATTGAAGATGGTTACCCACTCTTGCTTGTAAATGGTTTGCGGTTAGCACAAGAGGTTATGAAGATGGCCCATGAGCGAGGGTTTCTGGATATTAAGGAATTCTTGAAAAGCTTGGATTTTGAGTATGATTCTATGGTTCAAGCGCGTCGGCCTGAAGAAGTGTTATATTTATAACCTAATTTCGTCTTGTGGAGAGGAGTAAATACATGTCTTTTAGAGATATATTTAAGAGTGACTCAATTACTAAATATGTCGGTTTTTGTTTGATACTCATTGGGATGTGCCGAGCTTTTGGTGTTACTACACTTGATCCCGTATCACAGTTTGGTTTCTCGCTCTCTGCATGTTTCTTCACCTTAGCTGATTTTTGGTACTATAACTATGATAGGAGTCAAAAACTAAAGGTGAAGAAATTGACAAAGTTAGGTTTTGATTCAGGCAAACTATATTTTTGGGCGATGTCTACTTTTCAATTTTTCGCTGTTTGTTCAATAATAGTAATTCCGTATCTATACACAATTATAACGAATAAGAGTTTTCTATCGTTAGCAAATGATGTTACTTTGTTGTTGGGCTTAGGTATCGTCGTGTCATTAATTGGTATTCGAAGAGATCACGCGGTTGATGAAAAAATTAGAGAAGTTAGTAGTCTTATGGATCAAGGAAGTTCAGATCCGAATAAGGTATTTGGGCAAATTAAAGACATTCTAGACCCGGAGAAATTGGTCGAGGAAATGAAGAAAAAAAGGTTTAGTGGAGTTGATAATAATACTTTGTCAGAAATAATAAAGAATTTATCAGAAACTATTAACGAGGAAGTAAGTAACATTGAGAGAATCTCGAGGATACACCTGGAAGGAAAAGTAGAGCAATGTATTGGTCGTTTTATATGGCAATCGGAGATTGGGGTGCCAATTAGAGTTATAAATCTTCATAAACATGTTTTGAAAACACAGCGAGGCCTGACAATGAAGCAACTAATGAACGAGTTGAATAAGTTCGAATTTGCTAAGGTAATTGAGATAAAAAAGAAGCATGATGGGATATATTTTACGAAGATTGCCGAAATGAAGCCTTTATCGACTGTGATGTACAATTAGGAAAAAGGTGCTCTACCCATTGGGTAGAGCACCTTTTTCCATCTTTTTAAGCCTCTACTACCTTAACTTCCTTCATCTTGTCCCCTTGGCCGATCGAGTCGATGAACTCTTCGCCGGAGAGGATCTGACCGAAGACGGTGTGGTTGCCGTCGAGGTGAGCGGTGGTTTTGCGGTCGTGGACGATGAAGAACTGGGAACCGCCGGTGTTGCGGCCAGCGTGTGCCATCGAGAGGGCGCCGCGCTTGTGTTGGTTCGGGTTGTCTACGACTTCGCACTTGATGGTGTAGCCCGGGCCGCCGGTGCCGGTGCCGTGCGGGCAGCCGCCTTGAGCGACGAAGCCCGGGATGACGCGGTGGAAGGCCAGGCCGTTGTAGAAGCCGTCGTTTGCGAGCTTCTCGAAGTTCTCAACGGTGCCCGGTGCGTGGGTGTCGAACAGTTCGAATTCCATGGTGCCGCCTTTTTCGAGTTCAATGATTGCTTTTTTCATATGTAGTCATCACCTTTCTTAGGTACAAACTGGGACAAACTCTTCTCCATTATACACGAAAACTCCCTCCTCCCAAAATGCGGCAAGCCAATTTCAGCAGGGACTCCTCTCTGACAAGGCGAAATCCTTTACTCTCGACATCATCCGACAAAAAGGCACCATGATTTGTCACCGGAAAATTTTCTTCCCCAGACGACACAAAAGACTGGTAATCTACGAATTTTGTTGTGGCATGGGCAAGAGAATTTGAGAGTCACAAAGCAGGAGGAGAAGATGAAGAAGATGAATTTGAGTCTGCCTGCAGCGGTGATTGGGTTGCTGTTGGCGACGAACAATGCAGAGGCCGCTACGTTTACGGATATCGACAATACGTTTGCCAAGCAGGACATCCTGGCACTGGCGAACAAAGGGATCATTACAGGGTACGGGGACGGCACGTTTCGTCCGAACAAGCCGGTGACGCGCGCGGAGTATGCGAAGTTGCTGGTACAGGCGAAGGGCATCCCGTTGCCGGGTACGTTTGAAGGTGTATTTCGCGACACCCCGCGGGGAGAATGGTACACGCCTTATGTGGAACTATCCTATCGGCTGGGGGTCACGAGCGGAGTGAGCGCAGGCTCTTTTGCTCCACAAAAACAACTGACCCGTGAAGAGATGGTCAAGATGACGGTCAGTGCGCTCGGCCGCGAGTCGGAGACGGCACGGCGGATGAGCTACAGCGCGTACAGCACGGCGATCAAACCGTATGTGGACCGGGGGCAGATCTCGTCGTGGGCGGTGAAGTCGATGGCGTACGCGGCCCAGCAGGGCATCGTGCGCGGCACGACCGGGGGGGAGCTCAACCCGAAGGATACGGCGACCCGCGCGGACGTGGCCGCCCTGCTGAACCGCTCGGTGGTCAACCGACCGCAGGGCACGCAGCGCGTTGCGGTCAGCAGCCGCAGCGGCAGTACGCTGCCGTACATGAACCACAAGCCCGTCGAAGCCACCGCGTACACGCACAGCGGGGCGCTGACCTACATCGGGATGACGGTGCGCGAAGGCATGGTCGCCGTCGACCCGACGCAGATCTCGCTCGGGTCGCACCTCTACATCCCCGGCTACGGCTACGGCATCGCGGGCGACACGGGAGGGGCGATCAAGTCTGCAAGGGTGGATCTGTTTAAGAACAGCTACGATGCGGCGATCCAGTTTGGACGGAAGCAGATGAATGTGTATGTGATCGACTGATCGACCCATAGGAAAAGGACAAGGCACACCGTTACAACGACGGTGTGCCTTCTTCTTGCTGGCTTCCCAGATGCACCTTAAAGAACGAAACTACTTTCTCCACATACGCCACCGGTTCCAACTCATACGTCCCCACATGCCCGGCAGCAGGTACGCTCCAGATCTCTTCCTTCGACCTTGCCAGCGCTTCCACCACTTTGTCGCTGTGGTGCTTGGCAATCGCTTGGTCGTTGCCGCCGTGGATGAAGAGGATCGGGCGGTCTTTGAGGCGGTCGACGGCTTGGATGGGGGAGACTTCTCCGGTGTCGTGGCCGATCAGGAGCGGGATGGCGCGCAGGATGACCGGGGTGAATGGGAACTCGGGCAGGTGCGACCAGTGCGGGAGGTTTTCCTGCAGGTAGCTCTTGAGATCGGAGAACGGGCTGTCGACCGCCAGTGCCTTCACTTGCGGCGCGTCTGCGGCGGCCAGGAGCGACGTGGCGGCGCCCATCGAGAAGCCGAGGAGTCCGATGCCTTGTGAGCCGTAGCCTTGCCCTTCCGCATAGCGGACGGCGGCGAGGAGGTCGTCTTTTTCCAAGAGGCCTACGGTGGTCAGGGTGCCGTCGGAGAGGCCGGAGTTGCGGAAGTCGAACATCAGGACGGCGTATCCGTTCTCGACGAGCGCTTTGGCGGTCGGGAGCGACGGTTTGTCGGAGAGGCGGTTGCCCCGGTAGCCGTGGGCGAGCACGATCAGGCGGTCGTTGGTAGCCGCGCTGCCTGTGGCGGGGAGGAACCAGCCGCGCAGGAGGGTGCCGTCCGCCGATGCAAATTCGATGTCTTGATAGGTGAGGCCGACGCTGTCCGGTGTGGCGGCCAGCGGTTTTTTGTCCGGGTGGGTCAGGCTCCACGCGACGTAGCCGGAGACGGACGGGATGATGAGAGCGATGAGTGCGAGCAGGATCAGGGCGATCCGCAGGTACGGCCGGCGTTTGCGGCGGCGGAAGGAGAGCGGTTTGACGTGGAAGGACAGGTTGCTCATGTGGTTCATCCTTTTTGTCTGAATTTGACGTATATTGTATATGTATTTCGGTTTTTTTCAGGGGAAAACCTCTTTAGCAAAAAGAAAATGGCTTTTCTGTAAGCGGTGTTTCGTGTATTCTGTCGGGGATCGTGGTAAACTGTTCGTTGTGTACCATGATTTCTATTGCAAAGTGAGGTTTTTCCAATGGCTGATACGGTAAAAGTTACCATTCACTTAGAAGAGACAAACGAGACGGTCACCATCGAGGTCGCCAAAGGTGCCAACCTGCTCGAAGAATGCAAAAAGCGTCACATCGAGATGGAGTGGGGCTGTGCGAGCGCAGAGTGCGGCCAGTGCTCGGTCAAGGTCCTGCAGGGCGAGGAGTTCCTCAACGAGCCGTCTGAAGACGAGATCGACTATCTGCTGTTCCGCCTAGACGACGGTCATCGCCTCGGTTGCCAAGTCGAGTGCAACGGTGATCTGGAAGTGCAGCACCCGGCTCGCGACTAGTCACGGGATATGTACATAGCAGATGAAGGGATGCCGCTCTGGTAGGAGCGGTTTTTCTTCTATTTTTCAGGGAGGTATGGGAGATGAGATTTGAACGGTTGCCGTGGAAGGGCGCGATCTGGAGTTTGCTGCTCGTCGCGGCGTTGCTGGGGTATATCTTTACGATTGACAAGGAACAGTTTGCGATGCGGGATGTGCAGATCAAGATGGTGGTGGCGATCGTGTTTTATGTGATCGCGATGGTGCTGGTGTTCCGCAACTATCTGCTGATCCGCGGGATCGTGGTCGGGGACAAGGGGCTGACAGTGGAGCGGGTCTGGCTGGATGATGTGCAGATGCCGTACGCGGGTCTGTCGGTCTCGTACCGGGCGAAGGCGCGCGGCGGGGCGGAAGGGCTGATGATCGAGCGCAAAAATGTGGACGAGCCGTATTTTCTGTCGTTGCAGGGGTTCCCGGACCCGGATGTGCTGGTGGAGGCCTTGGAGAAAAAGGTGCCGGTGGATCGCGATGGCGCGGGTCGTCTGTGAGGTGGAGATCGACGCGCCGGTGGAGCGGGTCTGGGCGGTGATGCAGGACCCGACGCGACGCGGCGAGTGGGATTTTCGCGTGACGCGCGGTCGCTTCACAAAGGACGGCGTGCCGATGAAAGGGGCGACGTTTACGGTGGCGGGGAGGATGCTGCTGCCGTATCGCTTCGACATGGAGTATCTGACGGTCAACCCGTATCGGCAGACGGTGGTGCGGCTCGTGCAGGCGCACGGCGTGCCGGTGGCGTCGGGCAGCGGATCGTGGACGTACATCCGGGACGGGCAGGAGCGGACGGTGGTCCGGTCGGCGTTTCGGTTTGAGCTGAAGCGGCCGCTGCATGTGCTGTTCGACAGCTGGCTGATGACGCCGGTGATGTACGCGGTGACCCGCCGCTCGCTCGGAAAGCTGAAACGGCTCGTGGAGGCGGAAGTGAAGCGGCAAGCAGGGGTTGAGTGAAAACAAGCGCATGAAAAAGACCAGGCTGTGTGCGAGGGCCTGGTCTTCTTCTGTGTATTGGGGATGTTTCAATGGTGGTTTTGCATTTGCATGCGTACTTCGTTTAGTTCCCTTTGTTTCTCGCGATCTCTTCGGCCATTTCGTTGAGTTCGGCCCAGCGTTCGACGGCCGCTTCCAGTTCGGCTTGCAGACGTTGTTCTTCTGCGGTGAGCCCTTGGAGGTGGGTGTAGTCGGTGCCGCCTTTGGCGAGCTCCGTTTGGACGGCGGCGATCTGGTCTTCGAGGCCGGCGATGCGGGCATCGATGGTCTCATACTCTTTTTGTTCTTTGTAGGTAAATTTGAGCTTTTTCGCGGGGGCGTCGTCCGCCGGTTTGGGCTCGTCTTTTACCGGTTTGACCACTTTTTCCGGGACGTGCTCTTCCCGCTCCGCTTGATACTCGGAGTACATGCCGAGGTAGGGGCGGATGACAGCGTTGCCTTCGAAGCAAATCAGCCTGTCGACGACGCGGTCGAGGAAGTAGCGGTCATGGGAGATGGTGACGACGGTGCCGTCGAAGTGGTCGAGATAGTCTTCGAGGATTGTCAGCGTCTGGATGTCGAGGTCGTTGGTCGGCTCGTCGAGGAGCAGGACGTTCGGCTCGCTCATCAGGGTGCGCAGCAGATAGAGACGGCGCTTTTCACCGCCGGAGAGCTTGGAGATCGGCGTCCACTGCTGGTGCGGCGGAAAGAGGAATCGCTCCAGCATCTGACCGGCCGAGATCGTCTCGCCGTCGAGGGTCTTGATGTAGTGAGCGGCGTCGCGGATGTACTCGATGACGCGCTGCTCGTCGTTCATCTCGATGCTCTCCTGCGTGTAGTAGGCGACCTTGACGGTGGTGCCGGTGCCGACGGTGCCGCTGTCGGGCGTGATCTTGCCGGCGATGATGTCCATCAGGGTCGATTTGCCGGAGCCGTTTTTGCCGATGATGCCGATCCGGTCACGCGGGCCGATCAGGTAGGAGAAGTCGCGGATCAAGGTGCGGTCGCCGTACGATTTGGAGATGTGCTCCAGCTCAAACACTTTGTTGCCAAGGCGTTGGGAGCCGATGGCGATGTCCATTTTGGCGGCCGCTTTCTCCACTTTTTGATCGCGCAGGTTTTCGGCAAACTCGACGCGGGCTTTCTGCTTGGTCGTGCGGGCTTTGGCTCCGCGGTGGAGCCACGCCAACTCGCGGCGCAGCAGGTTTTGTCGCTTGTCTTCGCTGGCGAGGGCTTGCTCTTCACGGGCCGCTTTGTGTTCGAGGAACGTGGCGTAGTTGCCCGCGTAGTTGTAGAGCTTGCCTTTGTCGAGCTCGATGATCCGGTTGACGACGCGGTCGAGAAAATAGCGGTCGTGGGTGATCAGGAGCAACGCCGATTTGCTTTTCGCCAGATAGCTCTCCAGCCATTCGACCGTTTCGTTGTCGATGTGGTTGGTCGGCTCGTCGAGGATCAGCAGGTCGGACGGGCGGATCAGGGCGCGGGCCATCGCGACCCGTTTGCGCTGGCCGCCGGAGAGGTGGCCGACGATGGCGGAGTAGTCGGTGATGCCAAGGCGGTTGAGGATCATTTTTGCGTTGGCTTCCAGCTCCCAGGCGTTGCCTGCGTCCATCTCTTGGGAGAGTTTGACGAGGCGGGCTTGCAGGGCTTCGTCTGTCGGACGGGCTTCGAGGTCGCTCATCAGTTGCTCGTACTCGCCGAGGAGTCGCAGCAGCGGCGAGCCGCCTTGGAAGACCGACTGGAGGACGGTGAGCGAGTCGTCGAACACCGGGTTTTGCGGGAGGTACTCGATGGAGATGCCGTTTGCGGTGACGATCTGGCCGGAGTCGGCGTGGTCGACGCCGGCGATCGTTTTGAGCAGGGTTGATTTGCCGGTGCCGTTGACGCCGATCAGACCGATGCGGTCGCCTTGGTCGATGCCGAAGGTGAGGTCTTGGAAGAGGACTTTCTCCCCATACGTTTTGGTGAGGGAAATGACAGATACCAGATTCATGTATATCAACCTTTTCTATATCGCGTTTTCATACAGTGTAACATTAGAACGGGAGGAATTCACCCCGGCAAGCGCGAATCATGGTACATCTGTAAAGGAGTTGAGAAGCATGGAAGGGCGAGTCGACGGTCGGATGGCGCGGTCGCTCCCGTCGGGATCGGAGTGGCGGCAAGGGGTCTTGGATGCGGCGCCGATTGCGATGAGCGTTTTGTTGTTTGGCGCGATCTACGGGATGTTGTCGCTGCAGGCCGGTCTCACGGCGTGGGAGAGCCTCGCGATGTCGCTGATCGTCTATGCGGGAGCGGCCCAGTTTGCGGCGTTGTCGATGCTGTCGGGGGATGCGGGGTTTTGGGCGATCGTGTTGGCGACGTTTTTTATCAATTCACGGCACTTTTTGATCGGATTGTCGATGTCTCCCTATTACAAGTCTTTTTCCGGTCGCTTTACGAGCGGGATGGCGTTTTTCTTGATCGATGAGTCGTATGCGATCATGCTCAACCGGTTTCGGGAGCATGCACCAAATAAAGGGTATATCGCAGCCGTCGGGCTGATGCTGTACGGATGTTGGAATGTCGGGACGGTGCTCGGCACGGCGGCGGGCAAGTGGATTCCCGATCCGCAGGCGCTGGGGCTGGGCATGAGCTTTACCTTGATGTTCCTCGCGCTGGCGTACTACCAGCTCTATTCGTGGCTGCGCATCCTGACGTTTGTCGTCTGCGGGGCGTTGGCGGTGTGGCTGGCCGGGGTGTTGCCGAACGGGCTGCATCTGCTGGCAGCCGGGGTGGCGGCGTTTGCGGTCGGCTATCTGCTGCCGGAGCGGTCGAACGAGCAGTCGAAGGCGCAGGCGGGCGATGCGTCCGACCTGTCCGGAGAGAAGGAGGCGAGCGGGGATGAGCGTTGAGATCCTGTTGCTGTTTGCGGCGATGATGGCGGTGACGTATCTGACGCGTCGGGCACTGCTGCGGATGAAGGCGGATGCGCTGTCCCCGCGGGTGCGCAGCGGGTTGCAGTACATTCCGGTCGGCATCTTTGCGGCGCTGATCTTTACGTCGCTGTTTCAAAAGGACGGCGAGCTTGTGTTCGACTGGCTGGCACTGTCGGCCTGTGCGCTGTGCCTGCTTTTGATGCGGGTGACGAAAAATTTCTTCCTGAGTTTTGGCGTGAGTTTGGGACTGGTCGTTGTGATGCATGTGGTATAAATGTGACTGCCGGGTAAAAGCTCGGCAGTTTTTTACTTTCTATGATTCGTTAAGAAGTATTTTACTTTCCTTGCACTCTTCTAAACTGAGTCAAATATATTAAATTTATGATTGACATATTCATGGAAGCTTTGGTATTGTTTGTACAAGAAAAGCTTGGAAAAACTGCAATCGTCTTTGAGGAGGTTGTTCACAATGGCGAAAATTGAAGCGCATGGTTCTAGTGTTCAGAATATTGTGGAAGGTTGCGGTGTTTTCCAGAACCGGGTCAAAGCACTGCTCGCCGAGAAGGGGATTTCCGATATCGATCCGGGCAAATGGTACGATCTGGAGGTCGTCCTTGCGGTGACGGAGGAGTTGGCCAAGAGCGTTGGCCCGAACGTGCTCGTGGAGATCGGCAAGTATGCGCCGAAAAACGCGCAGTTCCCGCCGGAGATCAATTCGTTCGAAAAGGCGTTGCTGTCCTTGGACATCGCGTATAAAATGAACCATCGCAACGGCAACATCGGTGAATACAAGGTCCAGCAGGAAGACCTGAAAACGTTCAAAGTCATTTGTGACACTCCTTATCCGTCCAAATTTAACCTCGGGTTGCTGCGCGGCTTGGCACGCAAGTTCAACTCGTTGGTCCGCATCGAGGAAGAGGGTTCGGCTCGCGGCGGTGCGTTTACAGTACGTGTATAAACCTAATTAATAATTTAATCGAAAAAAGGCGTCTCCTGTTGAGGAGACGCCTTATTTGTATGGTACAATTCAATATAGAACATGAATACTCTTAAGAAAAAAGGGGATTGACGAGATGGAGCGAGAGTTTGACACACGAAGTATTCATTGGATGGAGCCGAAGCGAGAGGTGCACGGGTCGCTGACGCCGCCGTTGTATCTGTCGTCGACGTTTGTGTTTCCGACGGCGGAGGCGGGTGAGGCGAGGTTTGCGGGCCTTGAGGACGGGATGATCTACTCGCGGCTGGGCAATCCGACGGTGGCGGTGTTGGAGCAGGCGGTCGCCGATCTGGAGCAGGGCGAGGCAGGTCTGGCGTTTGGCTCGGGGATGGGCGCGATCTCGGCGGTGCTGATCGCGATGGTAGAGTCGGGCGACCATATTCTTTGCTCGGAGGGGCTGTACGGGTGTACGTACGGGCTGCTGGCGATGTTGAAGCAGAAATTTAAAGTCGATTTCTCGCTGATCGATATGTCCGACCCAGCGAAAGTGGCGGCCGCGATGCGTCCGGAGACAAAGGTGGTGTATGTGGAGACGCCGATCAATCCGACTTTGAAGTTGGTTGATTTGAAAGCGGTTTCAGAGATCGCGCACGCGCACGGGGCGCAACTGGTGGTCGACAATACGTTTCTTTCGCCGGCGTTGCAGCAGCCGCTATTGCTCGGTGCGGATGTGGTCGTGCACAGCGCCACGAAGTATCTCGGCGGACACGGCGATCTGATCGCCGGGGTCGCCGTGGGACGCAAGGCGTTCCTCGATGAGGTTCGGATGTCGACGCTGAAAGACATTGGCGCGGTGATGGCTCCGATGGAGGCATGGCTGATCCTGCGCGGGCTCAAGACTTTACCGGTGCGGATGGAGCGGCATTGTGCGAATGCGATGAAGGTGGCCGAGTATTTGGCGGGTCATGAAAAGGTGACTCGTGTGGATTATCCAGGGCTGGCTGATTTTCCGCAGAAGGAGTTGGCCGAGCGGCAGATGCGCGGGCCAGGTGGCGTGATCTCGTTTGAAGTGGCGACGCTGGAAGCGGGACGGAAGGTGCTGAACAGCGTGCGGCTCGCCCAGTTGGCGGTGTCGCTCGGAGAGGCGACGACGCTGATCCAGCACCCGGCCTCGATGACGCATTCGGTCGTGCCGCCGGAAGTTCGCCGCGAGGAGATGGGGATCTCCGATGGGCTGATCCGGATATCGGTGGGCCTCGAGGCTGCCCAGGATATCATCGCCGATCTGGAGCAGGCGTTGGCCGAGATATAAAGGAAGGGACACACCACTCCGTCGACGGGGTGGTGTTTTTGTTATAATGGAGGATACAGGAAGAGAGACGGGGTGGAGTGAGAGGAATGAGCGGGATGAGAATGCACACGACGTATGATTGGGGGCAGAACGGGAAGCCGAAGCCGGAGATGAAACGAGAGTCGCTGCTACGGATCTTGGGCTATTTTCGTCCTTATCTGAAATGGGCTGCGCTGGTCATCGTCTGTATCCTGACGGCAGCAGGGCTCGGGCTGCTCCAACCGCTGCTGATCAAGTGGGTGGTCGACACGGCGATCCCGGAAGGTCGCACGGGGCTGTTGAATTTGCTCGTGCTGGGCATGCTGGCGGCGGCGATCTTGCAAGGGCTGGTCGGGGTGGGGCAGACGTATCTGAATTCGCACATCGGGCAGAGCGTGATGTACGACATTCGCACGGAGCTGTACCGGCATCTGCACAGGATGTCGATCCGCTTTTTCACCTCGACGAAAACGGGCGATATCATGTCGCGGGTCAACAACGATGTGAACGGTCTGCAGTCGGTGGTGACCGATACGTTCGCGTCGTCGATCAACAATCTGTTGATCGCGTCGACGACGCTGGTGACGATGTTTGTGCTGGACTGGCGGCTGGCGTTGTTGTCGCTGGTGATGTTGCCGCTGTTTATCTTGCCTACGAGGCGGGTGGGCCGGCTGAACTATCAGGTGAAAAAGGAATCGCAGGCGAAAGTCGGCGAGCTGTCCTCGATGATGCAGGAGACGCTGTCCGTCTCCGGGGCGTTGCTGGTCAAGGCGTTTGTGCGTCAGGAGGAGGAGCAGGACAAATTTCAAAAGATGTCCCGCGAGTTGATGCGGCTGCAGATCCGGCAGAGCATGATCGGGCGGTGGTTCTTTATGTTTATCACGATCGTCTCGACGGCGGGACCGGCGATCCTCTACTGGTACGGCGGTCATCTGGTGATCGACGAAGGGGTCACGCTCGGGACGGTGATCGCGTTTACGGCGTTTCTCGGTCGCTTGTACGGGCCGGTGGCGTCGCTCGCCAATCTGCAGGTAAATCTTTACGGGTCGGTGGCGTTGTTTGAGCGGCTGTTTGAGTATCTGGACATGCCGGTGGAGATCGAGGAACGGCCGGATGCGAAGGCACTCGGCGAGGTGAAGGGGCGGATCGAGTTTGAGGGGGTGTCGTTCCGCTACGGGGAGGATCGGGCGGTGCTGCGCGATCTGAACTTTGTGATCCAGCCCGGACAGCTCGTCGCGCTGGTCGGACCGAGCGGGGCGGGCAAGACGACGATCTCCAACCTGATCCCCCGCCTGTACGATCCCACGGAGGGGCGCGTGCTGCTCGACGGACATGACCTGCGCGATCTTCGGCTCCGGTCACTCGGGGAGCAGGTCGGCATGGTGACGCAGGAGACGTTCCTGTTTCACGCGTCGATCCGCGACAACCTGCGCTACGGCAAACCGGACGCGACCGACGAGGAGATCGTGGCGGCGGCAAAGGCGGCATATCTTCACGATTTCATCTCGTCGCTGCCCGAGGGCTATGACACGGTGGTCGGTGAACGGGGGCACAAACTGTCGGGCGGGGAGAAGCAGAGGTTAGCTATTGCCCGGGTAATAGTTAAGTCACCAAAAATACTGATCCTCGATGAGGCGACGTCCGCTCTTGACTCACACTCGGAGGCGTATATTCAAAAGGCGCTGGAGGAATTGATGAAATCGCGCACGTCGCTGGTGATCGCGCATCGGCTGTCGACCATTTTGGCGGCCGATCAGATCCTCGTCATCGAAGACGGTCGCCTCGTGGAAAGCGGCAAACATGCGGAGTTGCTGGAGCAAGGCGGGGTGTATGCCGGGTTGTACCGGCAGCAGTTTGCGGGAGAAGCAAGAGAATAAAGGAAAAAGGTGTACCGTCCAGGGGGGAGGGTACACCTTTTTATTTTGGCAATTCAAATCGCGCCGTCGCCATTTGATCGCCGTCCTCGGTGCGGAGCAGGAGGCGGTGGATGAGGCGGCGATGACCTCGTTCGAGGGTGATCCAGCCGAGGGTGTTGTCGCCGATGAGCGGTGAGGTGGTCGGGCCGTCGAGGGGGAGAAGGGTCTTGGTCTCCGTCCATCTGGTCGGCAAGGTCCATGCGGCGTCGGGGAGATCGGTCTGGAAGCGGATGCTCGACCGCTCGGTGCCGTCGTTGAACAGGGAGAAGGCGGTGCTGGTCCCGGCGAGGAAGCGGGGCTTGAAGCCGGTGTTTTTCAAGGCTCCCCCGGTCAGTTGGAGCAGGTGCAGCGGCGGCAGAGCGTCCGGGCCGTGAAACGTATAGTCGAGGTTGAACGCATAGTGCACGTCGCCCGACAAGACGGCCGTCCAGCGAGGGGCGAGCTGCCGGGAGAGGGCGAGCAGCAGGTCGAGGTAGCCGTTCAGGTTGGATCGCCACGCTTCGTCGTCGAGGCGGTGCGGGCCGATCAGCGGGGCGATCAGCGACTGGAGCCGCTCGACCGGCTCGTAGCCGCAGATCGGAGTCGGCGAGATCAGGAGCAGCGGATCGCCGCGTCGGTAACCGGCGCGTGCCGCCAGATCAGCGAGGTGCGCGTCCGGGTCGCCGAGCAGTCGGGACGGGCCTTCCGGGCTGTCGTACCGGCGCGTGCTGCGGGTGTCGAGCACGAAGGCGACAGGTCGGGTCGGAGCGTGATAGCTAAAGGAAGCGCGGCTCCAAAAAGTCTGTTCGAAGCGGGCTTGCAGGTCGTGGTCGGCGCTCCTTTTGGCGGTGAAATAGGTCGGGAGGAGGTCGGCGTACGGTGCCTGAAAGCGGTCGGGGTCGTTGCCGTAGCCTTGGAACGCCCAGTAGGCGGCGAGGGCGTTGGCGATCACCCGGCGGCCGAGCGGGGAGCGGGAGACGCGGTCGTGCCACAGGGCGGTGATGTTCCAGTCGTCGGTGATCTCGTGGTCGTCGAACGTCATGTAGGTCGGGATGTTGGCCAGTGCCCGCCGTATCGCGGGGAGAGCGGCGCGTGTGCGTTGGAGATGGGCGAGTTCTTTGTCGTATTTTTTCTGGAGGGCGATGCGGTGACCGCCGTCCGGAAGGAGCGGGATCACCTTTTCGCTGGCAGGCCATTCGTCCGGCCACAGCTCGCCGTTCCACGCGAGCAGGTAGAGGGCGGCGTATTCACCAAAGGTGAGCAGGTGATTGCTCGGGTGAGAGGAGGTAAATCCGGCGAGCCCCGTCGCCGCGTCCCGCCCGTAGATCGGCAGGAAGGACGGCGGGGTGTCGAGGCCGGGCAGCGGTTCGTGCCACCCGGTCAGTTGGCGGGCGAGGGCGGTCAGGCGCGGCATCAGCGGGCCTGCGACGTCGTCGGCGTAGATCTGGTCGCCGCTGAGAAACAGGACGCTCGGCCGCCGCTTGAGATCGCGCGGATGGCGGGCGATCAAGGTGTCGGCTGCGGCGAGGCAGTCTTCGCCTTCACCGTGCAGTTTGCGGCAGGAACCGTGCAGGATCTGGAGCGGCGGCCGGTCGCCGGGGAGGAAGAGGGAAGGCAGCGCGAGACCGTCGTAGGTGAGATCCGGATGATCGCGCACGATGCTTTTGCCGTTGTGGAGGACTTCGTAGGTAAGCAGAACATCGCGTGGAAAGGTGTCGCCGTCCTCCGGGGTGATCGGCACGAGGGCGATGTGCAGGCGGTCGCCGAGCGGGAGCGTGGCGGTGCGGCCGGAGCCGATTTTTTTACCGGTGTCGGCGTGAAACAGGTCGGCGCGGACGGTGCCTGCCTGGCGGACGGCCACCCAGATGCAGATGCGGCGGTAATCGGCGCGGCGAATGATCGGTCCCGCGAGCAACAGCGGCAGTTTCATGGGGGCGCCTCCTTTTGGATGGTTTGATTTTTTGATTCTTTTTGCCAAACAGTCGCTGTCAGATGCAGAATATCTTGATTTTCATAATATTGTCAACGCGTTCTGCAACGTGGCAGATGGGAGAGTCGGGAAGACTCTGAGCGAAAGTGGAAATGTTTGCATCATCGTGCTAGTCTAGAGGCATGATGAACCTACAACGACTGCTGCAAAGGGTGACTGGACAGATGAACGAAGAAGTGAAAGATCGCGTCCCGCCGGGGCAGTATCTGACGGAGAAATGGCCGGTGCTGCACGCCGGCACGGTGCCGCGCATCGACCTGAACACCTGGAATTTCCGCATTTTCGGTCTAGTCGACGAGGAGAAGGTGTTGAACTGGGACGAGTTTAACGCGCTCCCGGCGTACCGTTCGAAGTCGGATATTCACTGTGTCACGACGTGGTCGCGCCTCGACAACACGTGGGACGGCGTGTCGTTCCGCGACGTGATGGCGCTGGTCAACGTGTCGCCGGAAGCCAAATTTGTCGTGATCCATGCGGAGGAAGGCTGGACGACCAATCTGCCTCTGACCGACCTCCTGATGGACGACGTGCTGTTTGCCCACACGCACGACGGCGAACCGCTGACTCCAAACCACGGCTGGCCGCTGCGCCTCGTCGTGCCGCAACTCTATTTCTGGAAGAGCGCGAAATGGGTGCGCGGCATCGAGTTCGTGGCGGAGGACAAGCCCGGATTTTGGGAAGAGCGCGGCTATCATCTCTACGCCGACCCGTGGCTGGAGCAACGATACCGCGACGACCCGGAATGGCACTCCGGCGAGAAAAACACGGACGAGTACTACGAACGCGTGGCCAAACGCATCCGCCTGCATGAGAAGAAAAAGCAGGAAGAGCAAGGGAAGTAATTTGAATCGTAAAAAAAGAACCCCGTCGCTTCGGCGACGGGGTTCTTGCCTTCTATTTTAAAAAATCGAAAACGCCAGCGGGAGCAAGGTCACAATCATGGCCAGCGAGAGGATGATGGAGATGACTTTGATGGTGGTCGGTTTCATTGGTACTGTCCAACTCCTTTATGCAGAATCGATCTCTAGTATATCACGAATTCCAAGAATGTGAGGGTTGTTCTCTGTCGAATAATATGATAGATTTAGGGCGTTATCTTACACAACTGAACAGCTCGTATAATTCGTGGGGATATGGCCCACAAGTCTCTACCAGACGACCGTAAATTGTCTGACTACGAGTGGAAGCGCGTCTAGGGTTCCGTCTCTTTTGCCATTGTCAAAAAGAGAGCTGGTCCGAGCGGCGCGAGCGCATGGCGTTGTGCTGTGCGTGACACCAGAGGGAGAAAAGCCCAGATGGACAGGTTTCACTTTGTTGCGAGTTTTCGCTGCGAGGATAAATCTGTCGATCTGGGCTTTTTTTGTTTTACCCCGGTCGAATCAGACAAAGGAGATGAGCGAGATGAAACTGTTGCAAGACCGCATTCGCCAAGACGGTCAGGTGTTGACCGAGACGGTGTTGAAAGTCGATACGTTTTTGAATCATCAGGTCGATCCGATGTTGACGATGGAGATCGGCAAAGCGTTTGCTCAAAAAGCGGAGTCGGCCGGCGTGACGAAGGTGCTGACGATTGAGGCGAGCGGGATTCATTTTGCGATGGCGACCGCCTTCACGCTCGGAGTGCCGTTTCTTTACGCGAAAAAGAAAAAAGCGGTGACGCTCACCGAGGACCTCTACACGACGGAGGTGTTCTCCTTCACGCGGCAGGAGTCGTTCCAAGTGAGTGTGTCCAAACGCTACCTGAACGCGGAGGACCGCGTGCTGATCGTCGACGATTTCCTCGCCACGGGCGACGCGCTGCTCGGGCTGGTTGAGATCGTGCGTCAGGCAGGCGCGACGCTGGTCGGCGTCGGGGCTGTCGTCGAGAAGAGCTTCCAAGACGGACGCGCCAAGTTGGAAGCGGCCGGTGTCGAGATTCATTCGCTGGCTCGCATCCGGTCGATGTCTCCGGAGACGGGCGTGACATTTATTGAAGAGACTCTCACGGAAAATGAGGAGGCGTTGGTGTAATGACCCCGCAAAAGACGTTTGCTCTCGGTTTGCAACATGTGCTGGCGATGTACGCGGGCGCGGTCGTCGTGCCGCTGATCATCGGGGCGGCCCTGCATCTGACCCCGGCTCAGATGGCTTACCTGATCGCCGCCGATCTGTTCTTCTGCGGCATCGCGACGCTGCTGCAGGTGCTCGGCACCCGCTATGTCGGCATCAAGATGCCGGTCGTGCTCGGCTGCACGTTCACGGCGGTCGGCCCGATCATCGCCATCGCCTCGTCGACCAATCTGGCGACCGTCTACGGCTCGATCATCGTCGCCGGTCTGTTCGTCCTGCTGGCCGCCCCCCTGTTTGGCAAGCTGCTGCGCTTCTTCCCGACGGTGGTCACCGGCTCGGTCGTGACGATCATCGGCCTGTCCTTGATCCCGGTCGCGATGAACAACGCGGCAGGCGGTCAAGGCTCTCCCGACTTCGGTCAGCCGCGCAATCTGCTGCTCGCGCTGGGCACGCTGCTGTTGATCCTGCTCATCAACCGTTTCTTCACCGGATTTATCCGCTCCGTCTCCGTCTTGCTCGGTCTGGTCGCCGGCACGGTCGCCGCTTACTTCATGGGCATGGTCAATTTTGCCGCTGTCCATGACGCGTCCTGGGTCAGCATCGCGCAGCCGTTCTACTTTGGCACTCCGCAGTTTTCCCTCACGGCGATCCTGACGATGATCATCGTCTGCGTGATCTCGATGGTCGAGTCGACCGGCGTCTATTTTGCCCTCGGCAAAGTGGTCGGTCAGGACGTGCAGGAGGAGGACATCGTCAAAGGTCTGCGCGCGGAAGGGATCGCGACGATGCTCGGCGGGGTGTTCAACGCCTTCCCGTACACCGCCTATTCGCAAAATGTCGGTCTCGTCTCGATGACCCGCGTGAAAACGCGCAACGTGGTCGTCGTCGGCGGTGTGATCCTCGTCGTGCTGGGACTTTTGCCTAAGCTCGCGGCGGTGACCACCGTGATTCCCAATCCGGTGCTAGGCGGCGCGATGGTCGCGATGTTCGGCATGGTCGTCGCGTACGGCATCCACATCCTCTCCGAAGCGGACTTCAAGAAAAATGAAAATCTGCTCGTCGCCGCCTGCTCCATCGCGGTCGGCCTCGGCTCGGCGGTCGTGCCGCAGATGTTCGACCAACTGCCGACGGTGGCGAAGATGTTCCTGCAAAGCGGCATCGTCACCGGCACTGTCACCGCCGTCACGCTCAACCTGTTTCTCAACCACCGCCCGGCTGCGAAAGCGGAGCGGTCGGCGGCGACGTCTGCCAAGACGGCAACGGTCAAATAAAAAAAAGTGGTACGCCCTCGCCGGCGTGCCACTTCTTCGTTTGTTCTCTCTGTTTTTTGTTCTCTGTTCCGCTTACAGGACGCGCAAGATGCTTTGGATCGGGATCAGGAAACGTCCCCATACGTTCGTGATCTGCACACTGTCTGAGTCCGGCCGATAGCCGACGACGCGGCCTTCGACTTGATGCTCACCGTCTGTCTCTTCCACGACAATCGTCAAGGATTGGCGTTGCAGCATCGCCTCATGCACCCGGTGTTGAATGTGCTCCTGTACTTGCGGTTTCAACATCATCCGTTATATCGCTCCCCCTGCATCTGATTCGTCAACGAAAACAGTATATTGTCGAAATCGCCGCTTCATGCAATGATATGAGTATGAGTAAAGTACTGGTATTTGGGGAGCGGGGATGAGACATCATGTTCTTGACTGATATCTTCTATGAGAAAAAAGTCCGGTGTCCAATGTGTGAAACAGACTATAAAACGAAAAAAGTCCTGTCGAAAGCGATCAAGATCTCGACGGTCGACAGCGATTTCTATACGACATATGAGGGTCCGAATCCCAATCACTACCTGATCAACGTCTGTCCGGGATGCGGGTACTCCTTCCTCGACAAGACGGAGCCCAAGCTCACCAAACGCCGCAAACACCTCTATCAGGAGGAGGTGGCGTCCCGCTGGGGAGGGCACGACCTGACCGGCGGCCGTTCGGTGCAAGAGGCTTTGGTCGCAGCCAAACTGGCGATCTTTTGCGCACAATATGTCGAGGAGCCGTCGCGCACAGTCGGGGGACTGTGCCTGCAGGCGGCATGGCTGTACCGGGAGACAGGTCACCGAGCGGAGGAAGAGCGCTTTTTGCGCGAGGCCATCGAGTTTTATGTCCACGCGTATGAGACGGACAGCTCGATTGAAGACAGCGGCCGTCTGCCGTTCCTGATCGGCGAGATGTACCGTCGGCTCGGAGAGCGCAATGAGGCGGTGCGCTACTACAACCGCGTGGTCGCCGACAAAAACGCCTCACCCAAATTTGTCCGCAAAGCCCGCGAGCAGTGGGCGTTGTCAGCAGAGGAGCATCGCCGTTCGGGTTGAGCGGCGTGCTTTCTTTTTGTATGATGATCGTATACATAGGAGGTGCTGGATATCGTGCAACAGGCAGCAGCGGCAGAAGTTCTGTGCGGTACGTGCGCTTGGGGCGACCATGAGGATTTTTATCCGAAAAAGGTCAAGCCAAGCGAGCGGCTGATGTATTACGCCAACTATTTTCCGCTCGTCGAGGTGGATTCCAGCTTTTACGCGATCCCCAATCCGCAGTACGTGGAGCGGTGGGCTGCAGAGACGCCCAAAGACTTTTCCTTCAATATGAAAGTGTTCAAGGGCATGACCGGACATGAGCGCAGTCTGTCGCCCGAAGAGCGAATGGAGTTCTTTCCCGCGTTTCGCCAGGCCATCCGGCCGATGGTCGAGAGCGGCAAACTGTCGGCGTTGCTGTTTCAGATGCCGCCGTGGTTCACGCTGACGTGGGACAATGTGCAGTATCTGCGCCGCGCCCGCGAGTTTTTCTCCGATCTGACGGTGGCGGTGGAGTTTCGCCATCGCTCGTGGTTTGAGGATGACAACGTGATCGAGCGCACCGTTGCTCTGTTGCAGCGGGAAGAGATCGTCAACGTGATCGTCGACGAGCCGCAGCTCGGCGAGGCCAGCATCCCGCGCATCGTGGAAGTGACCGACCCGCGACTTGCGATCCTGCGCCTGCACGGGCGCAATGAAGACACGTGGTACATCAAGGACGCGAAGCACGCCGGCGAGCGGTTTCGCTACAAATACAGCCGCGAGGAACTGGCCGCTCTGCTGCCGGAGATTCAGGAGGTCCGGCAGAAGGCGGCCCGCGTGCAAGTGTTGATGAACAACAACTTTTCCAACTATGCGATACAAAACGCCTTTGACATGATGGAACTGCTCGGTCAGCCGGTCGTGCGTGCGCCGCTGCCGACCGATCAGATGGAGCTTTTCTAACGAGAAAGGGAGATGCAGAGATGAGACCGATGAGCGTGCAGGTGCGCGGGCTGTTTACCCGCGAGGAGATGGAGCGCTACAACGACCTGTGGGAGGTCGGCAGGTATCTCGAAAGTCAGGGCCGCTTTGACCTGGCCCAGAAGATCCAAAAGGAGATCGAGATCGTCGCAGCACCGGCGGTGGAAAAACTGATGAAGTACGAAAACCGCCCCAATCAATCGGCGGTGGCCGCGCCGGTGATCATCGACAACCGTCCGAAAAAGGACTGAACTCCCGTCTTGAGAAAAGATTGAGAAAGTTTCTCAACGACTCTTGACAAATGGAAAAAATGGTTTGGCTAAGGTTGACAGACGGGAATCGTCATGACTATAATAAAGTTGACCTAAGAGATCAGGATTAGAAAAAACGATCCTGATCCTTTTTCGGCACATAATCCTGACTCACACAGTCAAGATTAGAAATGCCAATTTCAATCGGAGATCTGTCCCGGAAGGAGGTGCGTACACATGAAACTGTCTTCACGCGGTCATTACGGGTTGATGGCGATCACCTATCTCGCTCAAAAGGCGTCCGATGGGCCGATCCCGATCAAGGTAATCGCAGCGGCTGAAGAGATCCCGGAACAATATTTGGAGCAGATCATCGTCGACTTGCGCAGGGCCGGACTGGTGACCAGTGTACGCGGCGCCCGCGGAGGCTATAAGCTCGGACATCCGCCCGAACAGATCAACGTCGGCCAGGTGGTCAAAGCCTTGGAAGGCGAGATCGCTCCGGTCGAATGCCTGCATTCGCAGGAGGATACCCCGGAGGCTTGCTGTTCAAAGACAGACAACTGCAAGACGAAAGTTGTCTGGGAGAAACTACGAGATACGATGGTTGCCGTGCTCGACGACATCACGTTGCACGATATTATCACGGGCAGCAGCAAATTAACCTTACATGCAGAAAGTTGAACTGTTGAAGGAGATGACCCCCTACATGCGTAGAGTATACCTCGATCACGGCGCGACCACGCCGGTTCGTAAAGAAGTTATTGAAGCGATGATGCAAGTCCATTCCGAAGTGTTTGGCAACCCGTCCTCGATCCACTCGTTCGGCCGCCCGGCTCGCAAGTTGATCGAAGAAGCTCGCGAAAAGGTCGCTCAAGCGATCGGCGCTGATCCCAAAGAGATCATCTTCACCGGCTCCGGCACCGAAGCGGACAACATCGCGATCATCGGCGGCGCACGCGCCAACCAGAAAAAAGGTAAGCACCTGATCACCACCGTGGTCGAGCATCACGCGGTGCTGGACGCCTTCAAGTCGCTGGAGAAAGAGGGCTTTGAAGTCACCTATCTGTCGGTTGACGGCGAAGGCGCGGTCTCGGTCGAAGAGTTCCAAAACGCCCTGCGCGACGACACGATCCTCGTCTCGGTCATGCACGCAAACAACGAAGTCGGCACGATCCAACCGGTCGAAGAGATCGGCAAGATCTGCCGCGAGCGCAAGATCCTGTTCCATACCGACGCGGTGCAAACGGTCGGTAAAGTGCCGGTCAACGTCAAGGAGATCAACTGCGACTTCCTCGCGCTGTCCGGTCACAAGATCTACGGTCCGAAGGGCATCGGCGCGCTGTACATGCGTCGCGGCGTCCGCGTCCAGCCGCTGTATCACGGCGGCGGCCAAGAGCGCAAACTGCGCCCGGGCACCGAAAACGTGGCAAACATCGTCGGCCTTGGCGTGGCGATCGAGCACGCAGTGGCTGAGATGCCGGCTGAGTCGGCTCGCCTCGAAAAGCTTCGCGACCGCCTGATCGAAGGCGTGCTCGGCTCCATCGAAGAGACCCGTCTGAACGGCCCGCGCACCAAGCGTCTGCCGCACAACGCGAACATCTCCATCGAGTACATCGAAGGCGAAGCGCTGATCCTGTCGATGGACATGAAGGGCATGGCGGTCTCTTCCGGCTCCGCGTGCACCTCGGGCTCGCTCGATCCGTCTCACGTGCTGATGGCGATGGGCCTGACCCACACCACCGCACACGGCTCCCTGCGCATGACGCTGGGCCACTCCACCACCGACGAAGACGTCGACTATGTCATCACCGAGCTGAAGCCGATCGTTGACAAACTGCGCGCGATGTCGCCGGTGTGGGAACGTTTCCAAAAAGGTCTGCCGATCCACTAAGACCGTCCGTTTCACAGTTTCATATCCTATTTTTACAAACAACAAGGGGGATACCTTCCATGTATACTGATAAAGTTCTCGACCACTTCACCAACCCGCGCAACGTAGGCGAAATCGAAGACGCTTCCGGCGTCGGCGAAGTCGGCAACATGAAATGCGGCGACATCATGAAGATGTACCTGAAGATCAACGATGAAACCAACGTGATCGAAGACGTCACCTTCAAGACCTTCGGCTGCGGCGCTGCGATCGCGACCTCCTCGATGTCCACCGAGATGATCAAGGGCAAGTCGATCGACGAAGCGCTCAACCTGACCAACCGTGCTATCGCAGACGCGCTGGACGGCCTGCCGCCGGTGAAGATGCACTGCTCCGTTCTGGCAGAGGAAGCTCTCAAAGCGGCTCTGCTCGACTACCAAAAGAAATCCGGCAAAAACCTCGGCCTGAACGAAGATGACTTCGAGGACTGGGACGAAGAGTAAGATGTCGGACGATCAAAACAAGAAGGATGAGGCGTGGGTCAACCCGCTGATTCCCGACGGTAAAAAACCGTACGTCGTCGACCTGCAACTGACGAAGCAGGAGCATTTGACCGACAACGACTGGTACACGGTGAAGCTGACGGTCGACCAGATCCAGCAGATCCATACCGCTTTGCAGCATTCGGTGATCGAAAACCAACGCGAGATGTCGAAGCTCAAGCGACAGGCGCAGCGTTGGGCGGAAGAAGGCACCGAACTGGAAAAGCTCGGCGTCGGCAAAAACAAGCATCTCTACAAAGGGCTGAAAAAGGAAAACGAGAAGCTGGAGCAGCTGAAAAACGCGCTGACCGACTTCCTGTTTACCCAAAAGCGCCTGATGTAGTTCACGTCATACGCATAGCAAAAGATCCCCTCGCGAACGCTAGTGTCCAAAGACACCGACGGACGGAGGGGATTTTTTTGCGTGGGAACGAGCAGCAGGGAGAACGATTGTGGGTCTGGTCGGATCAGAAAGATCACCAGGCCTCGAGGGAGCAGGCGGTGAGACGCCCGCAGGACGGCGAGATGGTGTGGGTGCATCTGATGGCTCCGTCCAAATCGGAGATTCAGCAGGTGTTGGGAGATGTGTACGGAGCCCATGATCTGGCCGTCAAGATAGCCGGAGACGGCGGCGGGGACCGGCCAAGGTATATGAGATTTCGCGATCATGTGTATCTGACCTTTTTTGTGCTCGACGAATCGCACCACCCGGAGGAGCGGGAGGTCGGGGTGCTGATCGGCGAGGGCTATCTGGTCACGCTGACCGAGCAGACGGATGAGCCGGTGTTTGCCGCGTTTCGTCAGCGGTTGCAGGATGCGTCGCCTCGCTTGCTAGGGTCGGGTCATCTGCTCTATCTTTTGCTCGACACGTTGGTCGAGTCCTATCTGTCGCTGGTCGACCGGGTCGTGCTGGAAGTGCAAGACCTGGAGCAGCGCGTCTTTTTGCACCCGTTTGAAAATGAGATCTCCAAAGACCTGTTTCGCTGGAAACGGCACCTGCACCGCTGGCGGCGGGTGGCCGAAGAGGAGCAAAACATCGTGCAACTGCTCGCCGCTCCCGATCTGCACTGGATCGCCGATGAAGAGACGTCTTTTTATCTGAAAGATCTCGATCAGTCTTTCGGCCGTGCGGTCGGCGGATATGACTCGTTGCGGGAGGGGATGGCGGCGATTTTCGACCTGCAGATGTCGCTCAAGTCGGATCACATGAACAAGATCATGAAGACGCTGACTTTGTTTTCCGCCCTCTTCCTGCCGTTGACATTCCTCTCCGGCGTCTACGGGACCAACTTTGAGTATGTGCCGGAACTCAAATGGAAGTACAGTTATTTTGTGATGTGGGGCGTGATGGTGACCGTCGCTCTGTCCTTGTTTACCTATTTCAAAAAGAAAAGATGGTTTTGACGCCCGCTCATTTGCGGGGTTCGTCAAACCATCCTTTGCGGCGAAACCACAGGTACATCAGGCTCCCGGCTGTCAGCATCACGCCGAGCACGACGTAGTAGCCGTAGCGCGTCGTCAGCTCGGGCATATTCTCAAAGTTCATGCCGTAGATCCCGGCGATCAACGTCAGCGGCATGAAGATCGTCGTGATCATCGTCAATGTCATCATCACCTGATTCATCCGGTTCGAGTTGATCGACAGGTAGGAGTCCCGCAGGTCGGCTGTCATCTCGCGGTTGGACTCGATCATCTCGGTCAGCTTGAGCAGATGGTCGTGGATGTCGGTGAAATAGGCGTGGTGCAGCTTGTGATCTTGGATATGCGACGAATTTAAGATCCGGTAGAGCAGGTCGCGCATCGGCACGACGGTGCGGCGGATCTTCAGCAGGTCGGAGCGGATGTCAAACACCTGATCCATCAGCGCCGACACCGACTGGCGATTGGTGTTGTCCTCGATGGCGTCGAGATGGTCTTCGATCTGGTAGATCATCGGGAAATAGTTGTCGACCAGCTTGTCCATGATCTGGTAGACGACAAACAGCGGGCCGCGCTCTTTGGCCTTTTTGTCCTGCATGATCCGGCTCCAGACTTCCTCGACTTCGCGCAATGGCATCAGATGGAAGGAGACGACATAGTTCGGGCCGAGAAACAGATCGATCTCTTCGGCGTGCAAGGTCAGCGGATTGAGCGCGTGCAGCACAAAGAACTGGTAGCCGTCGTAGTAGTCCATCTTCGGTCGCTGCAGAAAATGATAGCAGTCCTCGATGGCCAGCGGATGGAAATGAAAAGGGTCGGCGAGCAGACGCGCCTCGTTTTCGTCCGGTTGGTTGAAATCGACCCAGTACCAGAGCACGTCCGGGCCGGAGAGGCTCGAGAGCGGCAGGTCTTTGACAAAGCCTTTCGCTTTGATCAAGGCGAGTGTTCGGATCATCGTCGATCACCTCCAGCTTTTATTGTAACAAAAAGACGGTGTCTTGGAAAAAGACACCGTCTCGTTGCTGCCTGCCATGCGTTAGATCGTGAGGGCGGCCACTTGCGCTTTGATCTCGTCGTCTGAGACGCGAGCGGCGAAGGAGCGGAACGATTCGCCTTCCGTGCGGTGGGCGAGGTAGTGGCGTACGATGGCTTCAATCGCGTACTTGACTTTGTCGCCTGCCACTTTCAGGACCACTTTGCGGTTGAACTGGGCGTGTTCACCGAGCCCGCCGCCGATGGAGATGTCGAACGCATCCTGCATTTTGCCTTCGATGCGGACCAGCGCGCCTGCGAGGCCGATGTCGGCGATCGCCTGTTGGCCGCACTGGTTGGGGCAGCCGTTGACGTGCAGGCGGACCGGGTTGTCAAAGCCGGGGAACGTCTCGTCGAGGTGGTACGCGATCTCTTTCATGCGTTCCTTGGTCTCGACCAGCGCCAGGTTGCAGAACTCGTTGCCCGTGCAGGAGACGGCGTGGCCGACAAAGGCGGTCGGCTGCGGCGGGAACTGCAGGAGCAGAGGCTCGGCCAGCAGCGCGTCGACGTTTGTGTCCGGCACGTTCGGGATGATGATGTTTTGGGTGTTGGTGGTGCGCAGGTCGCCGTTGCCGTATTTTTTGGCGATGCGGGCGAACTCCAGCAGGATGTCGCCGGAGATGCGGCCGACCGGCAACGAGAGGCCGACGAAGTTCAGGCCCGCTTGCTTTTGCTTGTGCACGCCGTAGAGGTAGGCGCCGTTCCACGGTTCAAACTGGCGTTCGCCGCCACGGGTGTAGGTGCGGCCGATGTGCGCTTCCAGCACGTCGAGGAATTTCTCAGCGCCCCAGTCGGCGACGAGGAACTTGACGCGGGCATGGTTGCGCTTTTCCCGGTAGCCGTGGTCGCGGTAGACGGCGACGACGCCTTCGATCACTTCCAGCGCTTCTTCTTGGCGGACGAAGATGCCGAGGTTTTGCGCGAGGTGCGGCTTGGCGGAGAGACCGCCGCCGACGAGGATGTGATAGCCGACTTCCTCGCCGAGTTTGGCCGGGACGAGCGCGAGGTCGTTGATCTCCGGGTGACCGAGGTCGCGGGGGTCGGCTGCGATGGAGATCTTGAATTTGCGCGGCAGGTTGGAGTAGGTTTTGTTCGACAGGAACTTTTTCTCCACTTCCCACACGAGATCGCGCACGTCAAACAGCTCTTTCGCGTCGAGACCGGCGACCGGCGACGAGATCACGTTGCGCACGACGTCGCCGCACGCTTGGATCGGCGACATGCCGACCGCTGCGAGGCGGTCGAAGATCTCCGGCATGTCTTCGATCTTGAGCCAGTGATACTGGATCGCCTGACGGGTGGTGACGTCCGCGAGGCCGCGGCCAAATCGGTTTGCCAGTTCGGCGACGACGACCGCTTGCTCATAGGTGAGCATGCCGCCCGGAATCTTCACGCGCATCATGAAATACGGGTCGGTCTTCGGCTTTTGCTGGTAGATGCCGTACCATTTAAAACGTACAAAGTCACCGGGATCGATCGCGTCGAATCCTTCTTTTGCATAGCGGTGAATATCTGCGAGGACGTCCAGTCCGTCTTTTTCGATTTTCAGCAGTTCTTCTTTGCTCAACGTAGCCAAATGGGCTCAGCTCCCCTCAATTCCAAGTAACCATATATGGATTATAAGGGTAATCGGAGTATTGTGCAAATGGAAATCAATCTTCTAAAGACAGCATGACAAGTCTTGTGTTCTTGGTCGATTTGCCGGAAAATAAAGAGTAGATCTATAATTATGCGGTTGCAGAAAGGGCAGGGGCAGGAAGCCGTATGTGGAATGAGAAAAATTTCCCGAATTGGTTGATGGTCGCGATCTTAGTCGGTCTAGGAGAACTTTCTTATTGGTTGAACACGCGGTTTGGTTTTGGGGTGGCGACCAAGGTGGCGCTCGGGGTGACAGCGCTCGCCGGGATCTGGTTTTTGATTTTGTTTATTGGTCGTTGGAGACGAAATTTTCGATAATTTGACCAGTCAGTGCAAGAACAGGCAGGAACTCCTGTCTACATGTAGAAGAAATAGATTGACCGTATGTGACGGTATCAGGAGGCGTATGCGATGAGCGCTCGCAAATATGTGAACTGGACAAAAGAAAACGGCATTGCCGTGGTGACGATCGACAATCCGCCGGTCAACGTGCTGAGCGAAGCAGTGGGCTTGGAGATCCGTGAATGCGTGCATGAGATCGAGTATGACGAAGAAGTGGTCGTGCTGATCCTCACCGGCGCAGGACGCGCGTTTATGGCGGGCGCGGACATCAAGGAGTTCCCGTCGAAGATGGCACCCGGCGAAGCGAAAAAGATGGCGCTGGAGCATTTCCACACCTACAACAAACTCGACTATCTGCCGAAGCCGACGATTGCCGCATTGAACGGCATCACGCTCGGTGGAGGACTTGAGCTGGCGATGACCTGTGACATCCGCATCGCCGGGGAGAGCGTCAAACTGGGCCTGCCGGAAATCAAGCTCGGACTGTTCCCGGGTGCGGGCGGCACGCAGCGTCTGCCCCGTCTGATCGGCGAAGGACGCGCCAAAGAGCTGATGTTCATGGGCGATCCGATCGACGCGCAGGAAGCGCACCGCATCGGGCTGGTCAACAAGGTCGTCCCGGACGATCAGGTGATGAACGCGGCGATGGAGATGGCCAACGTGTTGCGCACGCGCACGCTGACAGCGCTTTCTCGGATCAAGAAGGCGGTCGACAAAGGTTTGGAGATGGATCTGGTCAACGGCGTTCTCTACGAGGCGGAGTTGATCGACGAAGTGTTCCAGACCGAAGACATCGTGGAAGGCTGCAACGCCTTTTTCGAAAAGCGCGAGGCGAAGTTTAAGCATCGTTAAGAAAAGAGAGGCACCGCCTCTTTTTTTACCAAGTTTCGACCAACCGTTTGGTTGTGTGCTTTGCGTTCCTACCCTACTCTCGAGGTGATCCCTGTGAATTTGAGTGAAAATTTGCGCCGCGCGGCTGCCAACCATCCGGATGTGGCGGCGATTCTGTTCCTCGACAAGACGATCCAATACCGTGATCTCGACGCGCAAGTCGACCGCTTTGCGGCCGGCCTGGCTCAGCTCGGTTTGAAAAAAGGCTCCCGCGTGGCGATGCTGCTCGGCAACTCCCCGGAATTTATCATCGCCTACTACGCGATTGCGCGCCTCGGTGCGGTGTCTGTGCCGATCAACCCGCTGTACACGCCGGGTGAGATCCAGTACATCCTCGCCGATGCGGGTGTGGAAGCGGTCGTCTCCGTCGCGCCGCTGGCTCCGGCGTATCAGATGATGAAACCGACGCTGCCCGCTCTGCAACATGTCATTCTCGTCGGCGGCGAGGCACCGGGCTTCCTGAGCTTTGGCGAAGTGTTTGCCGACAGCACCGGCCTGATCGAGCCGGGGATCGCAGACGACGATGTCGCGGTGATCCTCTACACGTCCGGCACGACCGGCAAGCCGAAGGGCGCGATGCTTTCCCACCGCAACGTCTGCTCCAACGCGCAGTATACGGGCGACTTCCTGCAATTCCTGCAGACCGACACGGTGGTCGCGGTGCTGCCGATGTTCCACGTGTTCTGCATGACCGTCTGCCTGAACGCGCCGATCTATCGCGGTGCGACCCTGCTCGTGCTGCCGCGCTTCTCGCCGACCGAGACGTCGAAGGCGATCCTGACGGCGAAAGCGACCGTGTTTGCAGGCGTGCCGACGATGTACAACTACCTGCTCCAGCATCCCGAGTGCGAGCCGTCCGACCTGCAATCGCTGCGTCTGGCGATCTCCGGCGGCGCGGCGATGCCGGTCGCGGTGCTGAAGGCGTTTGAGCAAAAGTTTAACGTGATGGTCTCCGAAGGCTACGGTCTGTCGGAAGCGTCTCCGGTCGTCACCTTCAACCCGCTCGACCGCGAGCGCAAACCGGGCACGATCGGCGTCTCGATCCCGAGCGTCGAAGTGCGCGTCGTCGGCGAAGACGGCCGCGAGTGCGGACCGGGTGAAGTCGGGGAGCTGATCTGCCGCGGCCCGAACGTGATGCTCGGCTATCTGAACAAACCGGAAGAGACCGCTCTCGCCCTGCGCGACGGCTGGCTGTACACCGGGGATCTCGTGACCATCGACGAAGAGGGCTATGTCACCGTCGTCGACCGCAAAAAGGACATGATCATCGTCGGCGGCTTCAACGTCTACCCGCGCGAAGTCGAAGAGGTGCTGTTCAAGCACCCGGCTGTGGCGGAAGCGGCTGTCGTCGGCATCCCGGACATGAACCGCGGAGAAGCGGTGAAGGCGTTTGTCGCGCTGAAGCAAGAGAACGGCGTGTCGGCGGAAGATCTGATCGCATTTTGCAAAGAAAATCTCGCGCCGTACAAAGTGCCGGCGGAGATCGATGTGCTGGCGGAACTGCCGAAAAATTCGACCGGCAAGATCCTGCGCCGCGAGCTGAAAAAAGGCAACGAGCCGAAGATCTCGCAATAATTTACACGTATCGGAAAAAGACCCCGGAAGCGACGCCGGGGTCTTTTTCATGCAAAAAACCCCCTTCCTGTGTGCCGGAGAGGGGGTTTGGCGTGTGTCACATGAACATCTTGTACACCGAGTACCCGTAGTCGCGAGTATGCTCGATGGGGTGTTCTTGCAGGCCGTCCTTGGCCTGCACCTCGCGGACGATCTTGGCGAGGAATTCGGTGGTGTCGGGGTGTTCGGCGATCTCGTCCGGTGTCAGCCAGTCGATGGTGTCGATCTCGCGCTCGCAGCGCGTCTCTGTGCCGCCCGCATAGCGCAGCCGGAACACGAGCAGGGTGTCGTGCTTGCCTTTGCGCAGGACGCCGCTGCGCACGGCGAGGATCGCCTCTGCGGTGGCCTCGATCCCGGTCTCTTCCCGCACTTCGCGGGAGGCGGCCATGTCGAGCGTCTCGTCCGCGTTGACGAAGCCGCCCGGCAGCGTCCACAGCCCTTTGGTGGCTCCGTATGATTTTTTGACGACCAGGACTTTGCCGTCCCGGACGACCATGCCCGCGACGGCGAGCCAGATGTCTCCGCGTTCTGCCATTGTTTCTACCTCGCTTCCAAGATATCAGCCAGCTCTTCCAAGCCTTGGAACAGCCGTTGGGACGGTCGGCAATAGAGCCCTTCCTCCAGCACGAGCACCCGGCCGTTTTGCACGGCGGGCACCGTCTGCCAGCCTTCGCGCTCGGTGATCATCGACGGTTTGACCTTGTCGGCATGCACGCCGCACCAGACGGCAAACACGTAGTCAGGCGCCCGCTCGATCACTTCGCTGTGCTCGGCGGTGTAACTGTCGCCCGGCTTGTCGGCAAACAGGTTGTGGGCGCCGACGAGGTCACTGATCATCGTCAGCCAGTTGAGCTGTCCGGGGGAGATCAGCGGACGCGGCCACCATTCCCAGTACAATTTCGGCCGCTCGGTGCGGCCGGCGACCCGCTCTTGCACGCGGCGGACCTTGCCTTGAAGCTCCAGGATCAGCGCTTCGGCCCGCTCCTCGACGGCGCAGGCGCGGCCGAGGATGCGGATGTCCTCGTAGATGTCGTCGATCGACTTCGGGTTGAGCACGAGATGCGGGATGCCGCGCTCGGCCAGCCGGTCGACGTTTTTCTCCATGCCGGGCACGGAGAGCGACGCGATCACAAGGTCCGGCCGGAGCGCGATCAGTTTGTCCATGTCGATGTTGAGGTCAGGTCCGAGCTTGGGCAGAGCGGCCGTCTCTTCCGGCGGCCAATCTGAATAATCGTCGATCCCGACCACCCGGTCCATCAGCCCGAGCGCATGAAGCAACTCGGTGTTGCTCGGGCAGATTGAAATGATGCGCTGCGTTGACACTGTGGTTGCCCCTCCCAACTCTTTGGTGGTACAATACACGGGTATGATTGAAAAATGAGGTGACGCTATGAGCGCAGCACTGTACATCTTTGTGTTTCTTCTGTTCCTGATCGCTTCCTTCGGCGTAGGTTTTATCATCAACATGCTGATCAAAGGCAAACCGTGGTCGTCCACTGTGATCGCCGTCGGCCTGTCGATCTATTTCCTTATCTCGATGGAAGTACTGGTCTTTAAACTCCTGCTCGTGACTCCGATCATCATCGGCGGCGTGGTCGCCACCTATACGATTCGCACGCTGCAAGCGCGCGGCTTCAAGATGTTCGGCTAAGAGCCCGGCGCAATGAAAGAAACCTGTAAAAAATCCTGAGTTGAGTCAACTCAGGATTTTTCGTCATTACTTGGTGTTGTTGTGGCGCTCGATCGCTTCTTTTACGAGGCGAGCAGCGGTTTCCACGCCTTCCCAGCCGTCGATGGAGACCTTTTTGTTTTCGAGGTCTTTGTAGACTTGGAAGAAGTGGGAGATCTCTTTGAGCAGATGCGGTGCGACGTCTTCCAGCGTATGTACGTCGTTGAAACGCGGGTCGGAAGTCGGAACAGCCAGCAGCTTTTCGTCTTTGCCTTTGTCGTCGGACATCATCAGGACGCCGATGACGCGGGACTCGATCACAACGCCCGGGAAGGTCGGGAACGAGGTGAGGACAAGCACGTCGACCGGGTCGCCGTCTTCCGCGAGGGTGTCTTCGATGTATGCATATTCGGTCGGGTAGTGCATCGGGGAGAAGAGAACGCGGTCGAGGACGAAGCGGTTCAGCTTCTTGTCAAATTCGTACTTGTTCTGCGAGCCGGCCGGGATCTCGACCAGTGCGTTTACGATCAATTCATTTGCCATGATGGTAACCTCCTGCTACTTCGATCTGAAATCATACCAATTATAGCAAGTGAGGCAGAACATGACAACGTGGCGTGAAACTCATCGTCGAAAACGCTCTTTTTCGGTCATTTTCGGGAGGAGAACGCGCATAAGCATTTCTTATGGCAGGTGGAAGAAACCAACAACCTGTGTTATACTCATCTACAACTATATTATTTCTGGGAGGTGGATTCCTGACGTACGAGAGTTTGTATTGTCAGGAGCCGAAACTTGGAAGACCCTTTTGGTAGTTCCGCGGTATCTGTGTTTGACCTGGTGGTGATTTTGCTTCTCGTCTTGTTGAACGGCTTTTTCGTTGCGGCTGAGTTCGCGATGGTCAAGGTGCGTTCGACGCGCATCGAGCAGCTGGTCATGGAAGGAAACAAACGGGCAAAGTTTGCTCAAGATGTGACCGATAAGCTCGATGCCTATCTGTCGGCCACTCAGCTCGGCATCACCTTGTCCTCGCTTGGACTCGGTTGGGTGGGGGAAGGCACGCTCGCGAAAATCTTTGAGCCTTTGTTTGCCGAATTCGGGCTCTCCTCGGCTGTCGTACACACTGTCGCGGCTGTGGTCAGCTTCTCGATCATCACATTCCTGCATATCGTCTTAGGCGAACTCGCGCCCAAGTCGCTGGCGATCCAGCGCTCCGAAGGCACGGTGCTGTGGACGGCAGGTCCGCTCATGTTCTTCTACAAACTCGCCTTTCCGGCGATCTGGCTGCTCAACGGCACGGCCAACCAGTTCCTGCGCTTGATCGGGATCCGGCCGGCGTCCGAGGCGGAATTGGCCCATAACGAGGAAGAGCTGCGCATGCTCGTGACGCAAAGTCACGAGAGCGGTGTGATCGACGAGGCGGAACGTGATCTGTTTGACAACATCTTTGACTTTACCAACCGCGTGGCCCGTGAGATCATGGTGCCGCGCACCGATATGAGCTGTCTCTATCTCGACCGCTCTTTTGATGACAACTTCCGCAAGGCGGACGCGGAAAAGCACACCCGTTTCCCGCTTTGCAAAGAGGATAAAGACAACATCGTCGGCATCGTCCACATCAAGGACCTCTATGGTCTCGCCTTGAGCGACCATGAAGGGATCTCGCTGGAGACGATCGCCCGCAAGCCGGTCACCGTACCGGAGTCGATGCCGATCAAGGACGTGCTGAAGATCCTTCAGAAAAACCGCTCCGAGCTGGCCATCGTCATCGATGAGTTTGGCGGCACGGCCGGGATCGTCACCACCGAGGACATTCTCGAAGAGCTGGTCGGCGAGATCCAGGACGAATTTGACGAGGAGCGTCCGTTCATCGAGGTGGACGGCGAGTTGATCTCGCTCGATGCGCGCATGTTGATCGACGAGGTCAACGAGCATTTTCATCTCAAGATCGAGTCGGACGAAGTCGACACCATCGGCGGCTGGATCTACGCCCAAGTCCCGACACCGCACGTCGGTGCCCGGGTGACGGTCGACAACTACCAAGTCACCATCGCCGAGATGGACTCTTTGCGCGTCACGCGACTGATGCTCAAGCGGCTCAAATCGGTCGACGAAGACGAGGAAGAAGTGTCTCAACTCGCCTGATCCGGCAACTCCATAGCAAGGATACCCAAAGCCTGAGCGCTGTACGCGCTCAGGCTTTTTTTCTCTACATAAACAACATCTGCCAGCGAAAGACTAAGGAAACAGAACCACGTGAAAGGACGGGACGGGAGGGTGAAGATACTCAAGGAGTTGCTGCTCAGCAAACTGATCGAGAAGTTGAGCACCGGTCAGGGTCAGAACGACGAGCGTCCAGACCACGACGTGGCGAACGAGAGGATCGGCACCGAAGACGGCGAGGAGAAAGTACGCCGCGTGTTGGCAGCGGTCTCCCATGCGCAGGACGTGGAGACGCACCGGATCGGCAGAGGGCGCTCCACGATTCACCTCATCTTTCTCAAATCGCTGGTCGACCTCAACGTGCAACAGCGCGATGTGATCAAGCCGATGCATCTGGTTGTCTCCAAGGGCGGCTCCACCGAACAACTGCGCGACACGATCTCGATCAATGAGCGCGACAAGGTGGTCCGCCTGGATGAAGCGGTGGCCTATCTGCTCTCCGGGTGGACGCTGGTGGCGATGCCGGGCGAGGAAGGCTTGTACGGGTTTAAAACGTCGCAGGTGCCGGGGCGCGGCGTGAGCAAGGCGGAAAATCAATCGATTGTCATCGGGCCACAGGACGGATTTACCGAGTCGATCGACACCAATCTCTCGCTGATCCGAAAAAGGCTGCGCACGCCGAATCTTCGTGTCGAGGGGATGAAGGTCGGCGAACTGACGCAGACGAGCGTGATCGTGTTGTCGATCAAGGGCGTGGCCAACGAGGAGTACGTCGAAGAAATGAAAGAGCGGATCGGCAAGATCGACGTCGATGCGCTGATCGACTCGGGCACGTTGGCTCAGTGGATCGACGACCAGCCGTTGTCGCCGTTTCCGCAGTTCAATCTGGTCGAGCGACCGGACAGCGCCTGCTCGGGACTGATCGACGGCAAGGTCGTGGTGCTCATCGACGGCACGCCGTATGTCTGCATGGGTCCGAGCAGTTTTATCGAGTTTTTCCATTCGCCGGAAGACTATTTCAATCGCTGGATGTCCTCGTCGCTGGTGCGGCTGTTGCGCCTGTTCGGAGTGGTGGTGTCGATCACGTTTTCGGCGATCTACGTGGCGGTGCTCACCTATCACTACGAGATCATCCCGGCGAACATGTTGAAGACGATCGCCCAATCGCGGGCGCGCGTGCCGTTTCCGCCTTTATATGAAGCGGTCTTTCTTGAACTGACGCTGGAGGTCCTGCGCGAGGCCGGGGTCAGGCTGCCGACCAAGGTCGGTCAGACGATGGGCATCGTCGGCGGTATCGTCATCGGACAAGCGGCCGTGTCGGCCGGATTGACGTCAAATGTGATGATCATCGTCGTGTCCTTGTCCGCCCTCGCTTCCTTTGTGACACCCAGCTATGTGATGGGCAACGCGGTGCGGGTCATCCGCTTTCCGATCATCTTGATCGCCGGGCTGTGGGGGTTTATCGGCCTCTCCGTCGGGCTCGTCACGATCTTGATCCATCTCTTGAATCTCTCCTCCATCGGGGCACCGTACATGTCGCCCTATGCCTCGCTGCGACTTGCCGACCTCAAAGACACGATGATCCGCGTGCCGACGCAACTGTTGACGACTCGACCGGCGATGACTCGTGCGCAAAAGAACAAAAAGGCGGGCAATACATCTCTCAAGCGGAAATGAGGAACTGGATGTGGAACGACAGGGACCGTCGAACACGCTGAATTCGATACAGTTGATGTTCTTGATCCATACCGTCCCGATCGGCGTCGGCATTCTCGGTCTGGTGCGGTTTGTGGCAGACAAGGCGGGACATGACGCACCGCTGGCGATCTTGCTGTCCGGGGTGTACACGCAGGCCGCTGTGCTTTTTTCCTGGTTGTTGCTTCGCCGTTTTCAGACGCTCGGCATCTATGACATTCATCGACGCTTGTTCGGCAAATGGATGGGCAGCGTGTTTTCGTTGCTGTTTGCCGTCTACTGTCTGTTTGCGTATTTCATGACGATCCGCACGTTCGTGGAATTGGTAAACACCTGGATGTTTCCGCTGACTCCGGTGTGGCTGTTGACGTTGTTGTTCATGATCCCCATCGTCTACAGCGCTTTTTGCGGCATCCGACTGCTCGGGCGCTACGCCATCTCCGCGTTTTTCTTGACCGCTTGGATCATTTTGCTCGCTTATTTTCCACTCTCCACCGGTACGTTGTCGCATCTGTTTCCCATCGGGTCTGTCGGGCTCAACGATCTGTTTCAAGGCAGTTTGCTCTCGGCGTTGTCGTTGCTCGGCGTCGAGTTGTTGCTGGTTTATTACCCGTATGTGGCGTATAAAAAAGACGTACTCCCCGCTGCGTCGATCGCCTCTTGGTCGACGATTCTGGTCTACACGGTCATCGCGGTCGTGACGATCATCTTTTTTAGCATTGGACAGTTGGGGAAAACGATCTGGCCGATGCTGACGATGTTCAAACATGTGCAGGTGCCGTTTATCGAGCGGTTTGAGACGATCATCATCGCGGTGTGGCTGGTGCAGGTGGTCAACACATCGGGCACCTACCTGTGGGCGGGGATCGAAGGGGTTCGCAAAGCGATCCCGTTGAAAAAAGGCATCGTTTACAGCTTGATCGCGGCGGCGACGCTGCCGCTCTCGCAGATGATCAACGGACGGGCGGAGATGAACCTGCTGCTCAATCTCCTGTCCAAGTCCGGCTTTTATCTGATGATCGGCTATCCGTTGCTTTTGTGGTTGATCTCACTCATCCTGCGGCGAAAGGGGGATGCATCATGAAGCGTAGCGTTGCGGTCTGTTTGACGCTCGCGCTGCTGTCGGCTGTGGTGTTGCCCGGCTGCACGATCACCCGCAGCAAAGTGTTGGAAGAACTCGGGGTCGTCTCAGCGGTCGGCTATGATCTGGCGGAGGACGGCGGGGATCTGCTGGGCACCACGGTGTTGCCGAACTTTACCGATACCGGACAGGAGAAAGTCGACGTGCTCTCCGTCACCGGGCATACGAGCAAGGAACTGCGGTTCAACATGTCGCGGATGAGCGAACGAAAGCTGGTGTCCGGTCAGATTCGCGTGGTTTTATATGGGGAGGAACTGTCGAGAACAGGCATTTTGCCGCTCAGCGACACGCTGTTTCGCGACTCGGAGATCGGGTCGCAGATCGTGCTCGCGGTGGTGGAAGGACGGGCGATCAACTTTTTCACCAAACGCTACCCGGACAAGCCTTCAATCGATATCTACCTCTACCGCATGTTGCGCAAGGAGATGTCGGAACGCTCGATGCCAAAGACCAATCTGCACACGTTTATCCGCGATGTGTACGACGAGGGCAAAGACCCGGTGTTGCCCTATTTGCGGCTGGGCAAAGAGGACATCCTCGTCGACGGGCTGGCCGTGTTTCATGACGATAAGTTTATCGGACTGCTCAACGCCAAGGAGGCGCGAAATCTCGCCTATATCAGCAGCAAGGGAACGTCCACCGGGGAGCTGGAAGCGACGCTGAAAGAGACGATCCGGCAAGGGGTACATGCACATGCGGTTCTGATGTATATCAAAACAAGCACAAAGTGGGACGTCAGCCATTCGGGGGGACGTCCCGTGTTTCAGGCGAACGTTCTCATTCAAGGAGCGGTGAGCGAGTACACGGGCGGACACAACTTGGAGGAGAAGCAGGAGATTCAAAAGCTGGAGCAGGAGTTTGCCGAGGAATATCAGCAGGAGTTATCCGCTTTGATCAAAAAATTGCAAAAAGACTTTGAAACCGATCAACTGGGATTGGGTGAAATGTACCGTGCCAAAGGGTTCATCAAAGAACTGGAAAAAGAAAAGTGGCGGGAGTTGTACAAACAAGCAAAGATCGATGTGAAAGTCAACGTCCGCATCTTGCAGACGGGGATGATTCATTAGGTACATCTGCCCAGCCGCACGCATATGGTGTAGTGCATTGACGGTGAGGGATCAGAAGCCTATAATCGTATCAGAATCGACGATTCAGTGAGAGGGAACGACATTGTGAGGGCTGCGCTATGATCAAGACGTATTTTTATAACCACCTCGAAAACAAGATGTATCATGACGTCGATTTGACGCGACGAGCCGACCTGTTGCAGGATTCGGACAATCTGCTGTGGATCGACCTGTACAACTGCACAGCGGAAGAGTTGAAGTATATCGGCAACATCTTTGATTTCCACCCGTTGGCGATTGAAGACTGTTTGCATGACAGCCCCCGGTCGAAGGTGGACAATTACGAAGACTATTACTTTTTCGTCTTTCACGCCTTGCGCTATGACGAGGAAAAAGAGATCGAGATCACGACCGAGGAGCTGAACATCTTCCTTGGCAAAAACTATTTGGTCACGATCCATAAAAAGCCGTTGCAGTCGATTGGGCGGATTGCTTCCTCTTCGCTCCGCAGCTCGCAGTATATGCGACGCGGACCGGAATTTTTGCTGTATTCGATGGTCGACGGCATCACCGACGAGTACTTCCCGATCTTGGAGCGTCTGGCCGCGCGGATCGACGAGTTGGAAGACGAGATCTACGTCGAGCCGGCGCATGAGATCACGGAGGAGTTCCTCGCGCTCAAACGGAACATCGTTTTGATCCGTCGCGTGATCCAGCCGCAAAAGCGCATCTTCGCCAATGTGAACGGGCGCTATTCGTTCGAGATCCGGGAAGACAACATTCCGTATTACATCGACTTGGTCGACCATTTGGAGCGGATCGCCGACGCGGTCGAGTCCAACCGCGATTTGATCAGCGGTGCGATGGAGACGTATTATTCGCTGGTGCAGGCGCGCACGAATGACACGATCCGGGTGCTCACCGTCATCTCGACGGTCATGCTGCCGCTGACGTTTATCACCGGGTTTTTCGGGATGAACGTACCGTTGCCGTTTTCGGAAAATCCGATCTCCACGGTGTTGATCTTTGCCGGGTTGATGGGGATCTCGTATTGGATGCTCAAGGTGTTTCGCACGAAAAAATGGATCTGAAAAAAAGCCCCAGCGGAACGATGTCCGGGGGCTTTTTTTGTTTGGCGGTTGCGGTTCTTACTTTTGCTGGCGGTCGAGGGTCAGTTCGCCGCCAAAGCCGTAGTCTTCTCTTTTCATGTCGGTGAAGAAGACGTGGACGTTTTGTTGCGGCGAGCCTGCGACTTCGGAAACGGCGTCGGTGATGCGTTTGGCCAGTTCGCGCTTTTGTTCGAGGGTGCGGCCTTCCAGCCATTCGATGTGGACAAAGGGCATGAGTGATACCTCCTGTGGTCAGAGTGTATTTTGCTCTATTATACCTGTCCGGCGTGGGCGCGTACACATTTTTTCCAAGGGAGGGACAGGTGTCCAGTCAACCGTGGGGGATGCTGTATAGAATATGGCATGACAACACAAAGGAGGAATTCAGTATGGCAGGTAACGTTGCAGGTGCTGGGTACGGGTACGGTGTGTTTGGCGGGTATACGCGTTGGGCTGTTGTGTTCCTGATCATCTTCGTTCTGTTCTTCCTGTTGGTTCCGTACGGCGTCGCTTACTAATCCATGATGGACGGTGCGAAAACCGAGAGGGCTGCCTCTCGGTTTTCGTTTACGATCAGGAGAGGAGGAGGAGCGATGCAAAAGCGAACCGTGCGACGGAGAACGGCGAAAAAGGCGGTGCCGCGCGCGCGAAAACGTGCTTTTGTGATGGACGAGAACCTGCACCGGTTGATCCGTCGCGAGGCGATGAAGGCCAAGCTGTCGGAAGAGGAATATCTGCGGCTGGCTGTGAACGTGTCGGAGATGATGCGGACGTCGTCGGTGGTGCCGGCGGGGTTTTTCGACAGCGGGCTGTTGAAGATGATCTTGGCCAATCCGGCGATGTTGAACATGCTCAAGGGCGTGATCGGCAACGTGTGGTCGAAGGTCGGCAGCGGGAAAGAGAGCGGCACATCGGCCGCTGCGACCGGTGCGCCGCGGATGCCCGGCATGCCGGGGATGATGCCGATGCGCCAGCCGTGGGGCGGGCCGATGGGGCCGCGTCCGTATCCGGGGGCGGGGATGATGCCGGGGATGCCCGGCATGATGCCTGGCATGGGCCCGCAGTCGACGCCGCCCGCAGCTGACGGGAGTGCGTCGTCAGAAGGCGGCGGCATGGATCTGGACGGTCTGATGAAGATGGCGATGCAGTTTTTTGGCAACTCAAACAACAACTGACGAGCAAACCAAGCGACCCTCTCCGCAACGGAGAGGGTCGCTTGGCGTGGGGAGGGGGGAAGACGGAGAGGGTTTGGTTGGGTGAGTGGTGGGTAGAGAGGGTGTGGTTGGATGGGAGTGGGGTTAGTGGCGTGGGCGGTAGGGGTTTTGATTTTTGGGTTTGGTAGGGGATTTTGGTTTTGATTTTGACTTTTGTTTGGGTTTTTGTTTGGGTTTGGGTGGTTCGGTGGATCGGATGATGGAGTGGAAGGCGCGGGCGATCAGTTGGTGACCGGTGTCGTTGGGGTGGATCGGGCGTCGCCACCAGCGCTTGAGGTCGCGCAGGGTGCCGCTTTTGTAGTATTGGATCACTGTTGACTCCTGACCTCGCAGCACGTCGTTCAAGTGCACGATGTGCACGCCGCTGTACCGATCCGCCAACGGGTGCAGATAGATCCGATTGACCATGCCGATCAATCGCGCCGCATACTCCGACTGCGGAAACGGGTTGTACAGGTCGCCCAGATAGATCGGCGCCCGCGTCAACGACCGAATCGTCAACATCAGTTCGTCCAAGTCGCGGGCAAACTGCCGATTGGGCCGCTCCGCCAGCATTTCCAGATCGGCAGGCATCTTTTTGGGCAACGTGCCGAGCAGGTCGTTGCCCCCGATGGTCATCACGATCATCGACGCCCCTTGGATCGTGTCATGCAGATGCTCTCCCTTCGCAATCGCTTTGCGAAGGCGCGGGATGGTCAGTCCCGGTATCCCCCAATTGACCAATTTCAACTCCCCGTGCTTCCGTTGCAGCAACTCATGGAGATGCTCGGCATACCCTTTGTTCCACTTGCCGCCCACCCCGGCGGTGATCGAATCGCCGAGGGCGACGAGCAGCCGCTGTCCGGCGGTGTCCGCCACGTCTTGTCACCTCGCTTCTCTTCAGGATCAGAGCCGGAGCCTCGGTCCGCAGTCTTTGAGCGAAGGCAGGTGGATGCTGTTGTCGTTGATCTGCTCCACCTGATGCGTCAGCCCGATCTGCAAGGCTCCGCTCAGATTGTCGATCTTGATCTTGTCGAGCCGGATCTCGATGTTCTCCACGATCAGCGTCTTGGCCGCCAGCATCAGCCGGATGTGCTGGATCTCGCGCTCCAGTTCGAAGACGCGCTGGCGAAGGTAATAGTTTTCCTGTTGGAGCGGGTGCATGCATCGTCCTCCCAACCTGCGAGATTTCTTCCCCTCATCGTATGTAGGCGGCCAAAAATTGGTGACGAAAATAGTATGTCATATATCGACGATTCCGCATAGAATGTGATATACTCAAACCACAGATTGAACACAACGGAGAGGGGAATGTCACCAATGCAACAATACATGGAACAAAAGACGGCGGAAATGAAAGCGTATGTCATGGAGTGCGAACAGCGCTTTGGCATGACGAGCGAGGAGTTTCTCGCGTACTACCGCGAACTGGAGTCCCATGGTCTGGAAGAGGAGTACGACTGGTACATCTACCTGAGCTACCTGGGCAAAAGATAACCGCTTTGAAAGCGATTGCATCGATATCTGAATAAAAATAACAGCCCTCCACCAGCGTGGAGGGCTTTTTGTCACGTTTGTCAGGCGCTGATCTTACTGAGGTCGTCGATGACTTCGGTCACGAACAGCGTCGGATGATCGAGCAAAGACAAGATCTCGCCGTCTGCCAACAGCTTGACCACCGGGCGCAACGGCAGGCCGCGCGGAACGGCGATCACTTTGCCGGTGCGACCGTCATTGAGCTTGACGGTGGTGCCGACCGGGTACGGGGCGATGTTGCGGATAAATCCGGTGATCACCTTTTCATGGTACGCGCCCATCTCGGACATGATCTTTTCCAGCGCGTAGTGCGGCAAGGTGCGGGTGCCGTCTTCGCCGTTGGTCAGGTGGTCGTACATGTCGGCGAGGGCGCAGATCTGCGCGTACTCGTGGACTTGTTCGCCGCTGAGGGCGCGCGGGTAACCGGTACCGTCGATGCGCTCGTGATGCTGCACGGCAATCGTCGCGCCGAGCACGCCGATCATCGGGTATTTGCGCAACAAGCTGAATCCTTCCATCGGGTGGTCGCTCTCCTCTTTGGCGGTCGCGTAGCCGATGTCATGCAACAAGGAGCCGATGGCCACCTGTTTGACTTTCAGCATGTCGTAGCCAAGACCGATCGCCGTCAACGTCGAGAGCAGGCAGACGTTGACCGAATGAGCGTAGCGGTAGATCTCTTTCGCACGCACGTCGAGAAACTGGACGAGGCAGCCGCGGTTGGCGAGCAGATCGTCGGTGATCCCGTTGGCCACTTTGAGCAGGTCGTCGATGTTCAGCGGTTTCTTCGCAGCAGCACGGGTAAACGCTTCACGCACGGTGGAGATCGCTTGCAGACGGACGACGTCGCTGATCGGGTCGATGTCTTCAATCGTGCCTAAAAATTCGTCCTCCACGTAAGCGCTGAGCACGCCGATCTCTTCCAAGCGTTTTTTATAGGCGGCCTTGATGCGCGCACCCCGATTCAACAGAATCTGCTGATCCGGGCTGTAGATCGGGCGAGCCAAGGTATGAGCTTCCGAAATCTCGGTGAGGGGGAGCATTTTCAATAGGGGTCACCTGCCAAATAGAAATGGATATGAGTGTAAGCGGGTTATAAGTCGGGTATAAAAATGGAAAAGAATAGTAATCGACGGTGTTCGACATAAGCTTCTCTTTATCTTACACCTAAACTAAGCATTTTTGAAGACATTTTCTGCTCTTTATTAATTTTTCCGCAGAATGTAAAGGAAAATGTAGGAGGCACCAATCCGGCTGTTCGTCCATAGTGTGTAGACGAGAAGGGGGTGCGTATATGCGGGGCCTGCACTTTCGTGAAGCGACCCTGCGCGATGTGCCGGCGATGGCGCCGCTGTTCACGAAGCGTCCGCAAAAGGAGCGAGAGAAGCGAATGCGGGAGCGCTACCATGCCGACCCGGATGGCTGGTATGTGGCGTTGAGCGGCGGCGAAGTGGTCGGCTGTTGCCAAGCGGTGTTTCCGCGCAAAGGCGAGGCGTGGCTGCAATGGATGCGGATCGCGCCGAGGCGGCAGGGGGCGGGCATTGGCACCCGTTTCACCGCGTATGTCGAGGAGCAGGCGATGAGCAGGGGAGCGGAGGTGATCCGCCTGAACACGAGGCTTGGCAACGAGCGGGTGCGCAAGATGATGCAAAGTCTCGGCTTTACGGCGCGGGTGCGGTGGACACGGTGGAGCGGCCTGCGCCGCGACGGGGCGAGCCGGTTGGTGAGGCTGGTCGACGATGTGTATCTGACCGACGACGCAGAGACGGTGCAACGCTGGTTGCGCCCTCAGGACGGCCACCTGGCGTCGCACGGGACGGTGACCTGTCCGGATGATTTTCGCAAGACGGTGTCGCTCGATCTGCCGTTGCTTGAGGAGCTGGCGGAGCACGAGGGACGGAGCAAAGGCGTGGTCGTCGCCGAGCAGGACGAGGAGGTCGCCGGGATCGCGCTCTATGCGGTGCATCAGGGCGAGCTGCGCGTGCTGCAACTGGTCGCGGCGACGACAGACGCCGGAGTGGCGGCAGCGGCCGGCGCGGTGCGGATGGCACGTCCGGGCGAGCGGGTCACGATCCAACTCGCAGGGGCGGACCGCGAGCTGACAGACGCGCTGCGGGCGAATTTTCGCACCGGCCATTCGAGAGAGCATTCGTTTTATGTGTTTGGCAAAGAGGTGTGAGGAGACAGGGGTGCCCGCCTGCGCGCAGGGGCATCCCTGTTCCTGTTCTTTCCTGTTATAATGGAAAGGGAAAGTCTGAAGGACAGGGAGTTCGACAGCGATGAGGGAACAACACCCGGAGGAAATGCTCCATTTTATCCGATATGTGAACGAAGAAGAATATTATGAAGCCCACGATGTGCTGGAGAGTTACTGGCACAGCGAGCGCATCAACTTTTACAAAGGGCTGATCCAGGTCGCGGTCGGGTCGTACCATCTGCGCGTCGGCAACATCGCCGGAGCAAGGGCGTTGTTTGCCCGAGCAATGGAACTGCTGCAACCGTATGCGCCGGAGTTTCGCGCGCTGGATGTGCAGCATGTGCTGGCCTGGCTGGAGAGCAGTCTCGCGCGCATCCCGGTCTGTGTCGAGATGGAGCGCGAGGAGGTGGCGCGGCTCGGGATCGAGCCGATCCGTCTTTGGCTGCTCGACGGCACGCCGCTGCCGACCGAGCCGTGGGCAGGAGAGGAAGAGGACACAGATGAGTAATTCGTTTAAAAGCACGCTGCATTTTCAACCGCATGACAAAACGATCGTCGCCCGCAACGGCACGACGATCCTCGCGGCGGCGAGGCATGCCAAAGTGATGCTGCAAAGCAAATGCGGCGGTCGCGGCGCATGCACCGCTTGCAAAGTGCAGATCCGCACCGAGGCACAGCCCGCTCCGCTGAGCCGCATGGAAAAGCACATGCTCAGCGAGCAGATGCTCAAGGACGGCTATCGGCTCGGGTGCCAGTGTGTCGTAAACGGCGACGCGGAAGTGATCGTCCCGGAAGATCCGCTTCGCCGCACGATCCGTTTGCAGTTGGAAGCGGCTCGCCGGGAAGCGGAAGAGAAAAAAGAAAAGTGAAACGAGTCATATTTTCAAAACCCGCTCTCATTCACGGCGGGTTTTTTGCGTTATATATTACAAATTTCTGAATATTTATTGTTGCGAAGGGGAGTTGTCTGGTATACTAAACTGGACAGTAAACCTGCAAGTTATCGTTTTCATGTAAAAGGGGGAATCCTTGTGGCCGGTCAACAGTCGTCCGCAGCCAAGCGTCAAGAGGCGGCAGAGCCAAATTGGAGTGCAATCGCCCATTCCAATGAGTTCAAATCGCTGCTTAGCGCGAAGAAAAAGTTTATCGTTCCGAACGTTATTTTCTTTATGATCTTCTACCTGACGTTGCCTGTGTCGACCGCCTACTTCACGTTCTTGAACGAAAAGGCGATCGGCGCGCTGAACTGGGCGTATCTGTTCGCCTTTGCACAGTTTATCATGACGTGGGTGCTGTGCATGACCTACAGCAAAAAGGCGAACAAGTTTGACGAACAAGCAGAGCAGATCAAGCAACAGGCTCTGCGCGGCAAATAGGAGGGGTACCTGTGAACACTTCGGCCTTTATCTTTTTTTGTCTGATTATTGGCATTACTCTTTTGATCACGTGGTGGGCCGCACGCCGCAACCGTTCGGCGACCGACTTTTACGTCGCGGGCGGCGGCATCACCGGCTGGCAGAACGGGATGGCCATCGCGGGTGACTACATGTCGGCCGCTTCCTTCCTCGGCATCGCCGGTGCCATCGCGCTGAAAGGGTTCTCCGGATTTTTCTACTCCATCGGTTATCTGGTGGCGTATCTCGTCGTGCTGTACGTCGTGGCGGAACCGCTGCGAAATCTCGGCAAATACACGCTGGCTGACGCGCTGACCACGCGTTTCAACACGAAAACGATCCGCTCGGTGGCGGCGCTGAACACGATGGCGATCTCCACTTTCTACATGATCGCGCAGCTGGTCGGCGCAGGCGCGATCATCAAACTGTTGCTCGGCTGGGACTACCAGACGTCGATCATCGTCATCGGCATCCTGATGACCGTCTACGTCGTGTTTGGCGGCATGCTGGCGACGACGTGGGTCCAGATCGTCAAAGCGGTGCTGCTGATGGGGGGCACGATCGCGCTGTCGGTCATGGTGCTCTCTCACTTCTCGTACAACCCGATTGAGTTCTTCAACGCGGTCTCGGAAAAAGTCGGCCAAGCAGCGCTCACGCCGCCTGCCCCGACGACGTTTGCGGCCGGTCTCGACAGCATCTCGCTCAACATTGCGTTGGTGCTCGGCACCGCCGGTCTCCCGCACATCCTGATCCGCTTCTTCACCGTCCCGGACGCGGTGACCGCTCGCAAATCGGTCGTGTACGCGACCTGGATCATCGGCCTGTTCTACCTGATGACTCCGATCCTCGGCTACGGTGCTGCGTACTTCGTCGGCCAGGACGCGATCTCGAAAGCAAACGCGGCGGGCAATCTCGCAGCGCCGCTGCTCGCTCAACAACTGGGCGGCAACTTGTTCCTCGCCTTCATCTCGGCTGTCGCGTTCGCCACGATCCTCGCGGTCGTCGCGGGCCTCGTCATCTCGGCAGCCTCGGCGTTTGCGCATGACTTCTATTCGCACGTTCTGCGCGGCGGCAAGGCGACCGAGCAACAGCAGATCAAAGCGGCGCGCTGGGCATCGGTAGGCATGGCGGTCTTCTCGATCCTGCTCGCTCTCGGCGCGCAAAAGATGAACGTCTCCTACCTGGTCGCGCTGGCGTTCTGCGTAGCGGCGTCGGCAAACCTCCCGGTCATCATCCTGACGCTGTTCTGGAAGAAGTTCAACACCGGCGGCGCAGTCACCGGCATGCTGACCGGTCTGATCGGGTCGGTCGGCCTGATCCTGATCTCGCCGAACGTCATGGACAAAGCATCGGCGATCTTCCCGCTCGGTTCTCCGGCGATCGTCTCGGTGCCGCTCGGCTTCCTCGGCGCGTACCTCGGGGCGAAGATCTTCGCGAACAAGCAAGAGAAAGACAACTTTGACGAAATCGTCGTCCGTGCCAACACCGGGGTCGGTGTCAGCAGCGCGGTCGATCACTAAGAGAAAAAATCCTCCAGTATATGCTGGAGGATTTTTTTCATGTAAGATAGAGACAACATAGAGCCAGAGGAGGCGTGAGTGATGCAGCAATATCTCGACCTTTGTGCGCACATTCTGGAAAACGGAACAAAGAAAGAAGATCGCACCGGGACGGGCACCTACAGCGTGTTCGGCTATCAAATGCGCTTTGATCTGGGACAAGGGTTCCCTTTGGTCACGACGAAAAAGGTGCATCTGAAGTCGATCATCCATGAATTGCTGTGGTTCTTGAAAGGTGAGACGAACATCCGGTATCTCAAAGAAAACGGCGTCCGCATTTGGGATGAATGGGCGGACGAAAACGGGGACCTCGGCCCGGTCTATGGCAAGCAGTGGGTGAGATGGGAGAGCCCGGACGGCCGGGTGATCAATCAGGTGCAAAACGTGATCGACGAGATCAAGCGCAACCCGGACTCGCGGCGGCTGGTCGTCAGCGCATGGAACGCCGGTGAGCTGAGCGACATGGCGTTGCAACCTTGCCACACGCTGTTCCAGTTTTACGTGATCGAGGGGAAACTGTCCTGCCAGCTCTATCAGCGGTCGGGCGATGTGTTCCTTGGCGTGCCGTTCAACATCGCGTCTTACGCGCTGCTGACCCTGATGGTCGCGCAGGTGTGCGGCCTGCAGCCGGGGGAGTTTGTGCATACGCTCGGCGATGCGCATATCTATTCCAATCACGTCGAGCAGATCCGCCTGCAACTGAGCCGCGAGCCGCGCCCGTTGCCGACGATGCAGATCAATCCGGCTGTACAAGATATTTTTGACTTCAAATATGAGGACTTCACGCTGGTCGGCTATGATCCGCACCCGGCGATCAAAGGGACGGTGGCCGTATGATCTCTTTGATCGTGGCGATGGATGAAGCGGGCGTGATCGGCAAAGACAACAAGATGCCGTGGCATCTGCCTGCCGACCTGAAGTATTTCAAGCGGACGACGCTCGGCCATCCGGTGCTGATGGGACGAAAGACGTATGAGTCGATCGGACGCCCGTTGCCGGAGCGAAAAAACATCGTGCTCACCCGTCAGGAAGAGTACGCGGCGCCCGGTTGCGACGTGATTCATTCGGTGGAGGAGATCGCGTTGCACGAGGGGGAGGACCTGTTTGTGATCGGCGGAGCAGAGATTTTTCAGATGCTGCTGCCGAAGACAGACCGACTGTATCTGACCCGCATTCACGAACGGTTTGCAGGCGATACGTATTTTCCGTCGCTCGATCTGTCGGAATGGACGCTGCTCTCGGAGACAAAAGGCACAGTCGATGAGAAAAATCCGCATCCGCACACGTTTCTCGTGTATGAAAAAAGAAGCTGATCTCGATCAGAGAGCAGCTTCTTTTTGTTGTTGTTGGAGTTTGCGGCGGGCCGGTCGTCCCAAGAGGTGCATGATCCCGTCGGCCAGTTTGACCACGCCGTATGCAAAGAGCATGCCGGCCATCACGTCGATGACCCAGTGGATCTTCAGATACATCGTCGAGAAGATGATCAGCGAGCAGTAGGTGCCCATCAACCTACGGAAATAGCGGGAGTTCTCGCGACGCGCCATCAACAGCATCGCAAACGCCATCGACGTATGCATGCTCGGGAAGCAGTTCAAGACCCACGACGGGGCGTCTGCACCCAAGGTGCGATACCACGGCGAGAGCATGTCGGGCTGACCGTAGACGTACCAGACTTCTTCGAGCAAGATCGTGTTGTAAAACGGCAGGATCAACGGCGTCTGCAGGACAAATCCGGCGAGCGCGTAGTGGAGCATCTTTTTCGCGTCCTTGGTGAAGAACGCGCGGATCATGCAGGCCCAGAACGACAGTGTGAAGCCGTACCAGTAGATCCAGCCGATGCCGCGCACCAGCCACTCCGGGGTGTAAAAACGCAGCCATTCCGCATCGTTGTACGGGATCGAGGCAAACCATTCGTTCCATTTAAAATAATGCTGCAGGCTCTCCGTCTGCCAAGCGGTCACCATGCTCCAGAACGGGCCGGCCCAGTTGTACATCGCAAACGGAAAGAACAGCGCGAGAAAGCCGATGGGCAAAAACTTTTTCCACGGGATGTCGGTCTGGTCATGCTTCACGCCGATCAGGGTGAGCAGGATCAACACGACGCAGCCGACGCCCCAGTTTTGCACCTGCACGATGCCGTACAGCACCAGTGCGGTGGCGAGGATCAACAGCGGCCACAGCCATTTTTTCATCGTCATGGTGTGCCTCCTCTCTTTAGCGAACTTTATTATATCACGCCGCTTCGGAGTGAGGGCACAAAAAAACCTGCCAACGGGGGCAGGTTTTTGACAATCTTTACCGGTTTCACGCCGGTTGGAACGCCTCTTTGTATTGCAGTTGGTAGAGGTTGTAGTACATGCCGCCTTGGGCGAGCAGTTCTTGGTGATTGCCGGTCTCGCGGACGCGGCCTTTGTGCAGGACGATGATCTTGTCGGCGTGCTGGATCGTCGACAGGCGATGGGCGACGACGATGGTCGTGCGGCCGTGCGTCAGTTTGACCAGCGCGTCTTGGATCAGGCTCTCCGTCTCCGTGTCGATGTTTGACGTCGCTTCGTCGAGGACGAGGATCGCCGGATCGAACGCCAAGGCGCGGGCGAATGCCAGCAGTTGCCGTTCTCCGGCGGAAAATCCGGCTCCACGCTCCAGTACCTGCTCGTTTAATTTCCCGGGCAACTTTTCGATGAACGAGTCGGCATTGACGTAGCGGATCGAGCGGTCGATCGTCTCGTCGGTGATCGCCGAGTTGGCCAGTCGAATGTTGTCGCGGACGGTGCCGGTGAAGAGAAACACGTCTTGGAGCACGACGCCGATGAAGCGGCGCAGATCTTCTTGGCGAACGTCTTTGATGTTCACGCCGTCGATCAGGATCTCGCCCTTTTGGATGTCGTAGAAGCGGGAGATCAGCGAGAGGATCGAGCTCTTGCCCGCGCCTGTCGCACCGACGAACGCCACCGTCTCGCCCGACTCGATGGTGAAGGAGACGTCGCGCAGCACCCAGTTCTCCCCATCGTAGGCGAACCAGACGTTTTTGAATTCGACGCGGCCTTTGACCCCTGCGAGCCCCTTGGGCGCGGCCGGGTCGGGGATCGTGTCGTGCGTGTCGAGCAGTTGGAACAGACGCTCCGAGGAGGCCATCGCCGACTGCAGGATGTTGTATTTCTCCGACAGGTCGTTGATCGGCTGGAAGAACTGCTGGATGTAGGTGATGAACATATAGAGCACGCCGATCTGCAGCGTCGAGTCCAGCACTTTGCCGCCGCCGTACCAGATCAGGATGGCGAGGGCAAGGGCGGAGAAAAACTCCATCGACGGGCGGAAGACGGCGAACGTCATCAGTTCGCGCCAGGAAGCTCGGAAATACGCTTGGTTGATCTCGTCAAACTCGCCGTGCATTCGTTTTTCTTGACGGAAGATCTGGATGATCCGCATTCCGGCGATGTTTTCGGCGAGCGTCGCGTTGATCCGCGCCAGTTTGACCCGCGTGTCGCGAAAGGCGGAGCGGGCGTAGTAGCGGTAGATCTGCGAGGTGATCACGACCAGCGGGATGCAGACCAGCGAGATCAGAGCGAGCTCGACGCTTTTGTTGAACATGATCACGACGATGCCGAGCAGGATGAACACGTCTTTGAACAGGGTGACCATCATGTTCGAGTACATCTCGTTGAGTGCCTCGGTGTCGTTCATCACGCGGGTGACGAGGCGGCCGACCGGGTTTTTGTCGAAGAAGGAGATCGACAGCCGCTGCAGGTGCGTGAACAGCTGTTGGCGGATGTTGTAGATGATCCGCTGGCCGGTGCGCTGCAGGATGATCGTCTGAATGTAGTTCAGGACGGCGGAGGAGACGATCAGAACGAGATAGATCAGACCGATCCGGGTGAGGGCGTTCACTTCTTTGTCTTTGAAGGCGTTGATCTCGTCTGTGCTCATCGGGATGGCGGTGCCCGTGCCGGAGTGGACCATCACGTACTGGCCGGAGGACGGCTCTTCGATGTGATAGCGGGGGCGGTCTCCCGCCTGCGCTCTCTGCTCGGCGGTGAGATCCGTTTCGCGCACGAGCAGCAGATCTCTGTATCGGTAGCTCTTTTCGAGGTTGATCTCTTCGCCGTTTTGCGACGGGACAAACTTTGCTCCGACGACGTTCATGTGATCGTCGATGGCGGTCTGGATCAGGAGCGGCCGCGCGAGGTCGGCGACGGTGATCACCAGCAGGAGGAGGATCGAGAGGAAGATCATGCCCTTGAACGGTTTGGCATAGCCGAGCAAGCGGCGCATCAGGCGGCCGTCGTAGCTTTTTTCCAGCTGTTCCTCTTCATGGATGTTTGCCACTCAGTCCACCTCCCGTGCGATGCGCTCTTCGAGCAGTTGTTTTTGGTAGATTTCATAATAGATGCCGTGCCGAGCGAGCAGGTCGTCGTGGCGGCCCCGTTCGACGATCTGTCCTTGGTCGAGGACGAGGATCTCATCCGCCTCCTGGATCGTCGAGATGCGGTGCGCGACGATCAGCGAGGTGCGGTTTTCCATCACCTGCTTCAGTCCGCGCAGGATCTCTTCCTCGGTGTGCGTGTCGACGGCGGAGAGTGAGTCGTCAAGGAGCAGAATCTTCGGATTTTTGATCACGGCGCGGGCCAGCGAGACGCGCTGCTTTTGCCCGCCGGACAGGGTGACGCCGCGTTCGCCGAGCATCGTGTCATAGCTGTGCGGGAAGTCTGTGATGTTGCCGTGCACCTGCGCGAGTGCGGCGGCCGCTTCGATCTGCTCTTGCGTGAACGGCTGGCCGCTCGGCTGCCCGGCAAAACCGATGTTGTCGCGGATCGTCTTGGAAAAGAGGAAATTCTCCTGCGGCACGTAGCCGATCTCGGTGCGCAAGGTGGCCAGCGGGATGGAGCGGATGTCGACACCGTCGAGCAGCAGTTGACCCGGCTCCGGGGAGTAGAGGCGCAGTAGCAGGTTCAGGATCGTCGATTTGCCGGAGCCGGTGCGGCCGATCAAAGCGACCGTCTGACCGGGCTCGATGCGGAATGTGATGTCTTTCAGCACCGGCGTAGCTGTGCCCGGGTAGGTGAAGGTGAGACGGTTGAATTCGATGCTGCCTTCCAGCGTCGCCTTTTCCAGCGTCGAAGGGGCGTCGGCGATGTCCGGCTCGGTGTGCAGGATCTCGTTGATCCGCTCCATCGAGGCCGCGCCGCGCTGGTAGAGGTTGATAACGAAGCCGATCGCCATCATCGGCCACGTCATCAAGGCGAGGTAGGTGTTAAACGCAACGAACTCGCCGAGCGTGATCTCGCCGCGCACGACGAGGATGCCGCCGTAGGACAGCGCGATCAGGAAAGAGAGGACGCCGACAAACTGCACGAGCGGGTTGTAGATGCCGTTGACCTGGATCAGACGCAGGTTGGCGTTGTAGTTGTTCGTATTTTCAGCGGTAAATTTGGCGATCTCCGCGTCTTCTTGTACGAAGGTTTTGACAACTCGGACGCCGGCGAAGTTTTCTTGGACGCGGTCGGTCAGCGACCCGAAGGCGGCTTGCACCTCGCCGAATCGTTTGTGGATCAGGCGGCCGAACAGCGTGACGGTGATCACCATCACCGGCATCGGCAGCAAGGCGAACAGGGTGAGCTTCCAGCCGACGGTATAGAGCATCATCAGGATCGTGAAGGTCAGGACAAACGTCGGGTCGACCGCCGAGAGCAGGCCCGGTCCCAGCGTCATGCGGATCGCGTTCAGGTCGTTGGTGGCGTTGGCCATCAGATCGCCTGTCTTGTGGTGATTGAAAAAGTTTGGCGACAGTTTTTGCAGGTGGGCGTAGAAACGGTCGCGCAGCCAGATCTCCGCTTTGCGGCCGGTGCCCATGATGTAGATCCGCCAGTAGTAGCGGGAGACGGCGACCAGCACGGCGATGCCGAGGATCAGTGCTACGTAGTACAGTACGCCCGCCTTGTCGAGCCCGCCTGCCTTCAGATCGTCGATCAGGTGACCGAGCAGGCGGGGCGTGACCAGTCCGAGCAGGTCGACAAAGAAGACCCAGAAGATCCCAAGCAGATATTCGCGGCGGTGGGCATAGATAAACTCGCGAAGAGTAAGAAATGGTTTCATGGTCCGCTCCTTTTGGCTATAATTCAGGTACTCCATCAATCCATCGAGGTCATATGTATGGTCACAGTCTACCTCTTAGAATGCGGCGACGGCACGCTGTACACGGGCATCGCGTCCGACCTGCGGCGCCGACTGCTCCAACACGCATCCGGCAAGGGTGCCAAATATACGCGCGGCCGGGGGCCTTTGCTCCTGCGCTATGCGGAGTTGCAACCGGACCGCTCCAGCGCCCTGCGCCGCGAGATCGAGATCAAGCGGCTGACGCGGGCGCAGAAGCTGGCGATGGCCGAGCGGGTCTGCCTGCTGCCGGGGGCGGGGCGTCTGGGTGAATGAGACCAGAACTGGAAGCTCATACTAACACAAAACGCGCCCTGTATAGAGCGCATTTTCCAAGGTGTTGCCCTGTGGTTATTCGGCAGCCTGTTCGAGTCGGCTGACTTTGAACACGCAGCTCTTGCCCCCTTCAGCCAGGCATTCGGAGCGTTTGACGTCCATGCCGAGCACGCGGCGAAACACGTTGGTCTCGCAGGAGCAGGTCTGCGGATAGTGCTTGGAGACCTGGGCGATCGGGCAGTTGTATTCGATGATCTCAAAGGACCCGTCGTCTTTTGCTTCATAGCGGGCCAGATAGCCTTTGCTGTTTTGCAGGTCGGCGATGGCTGCGACTTTCTCCTCCGGCGACTTGCCTGCCAGCAGTGCTTCGTATTGCTGCACGAGGCGTTCTTCCCGCTGGGCAAAGAGCTGGCCGATCTTGTCTTCGCCGTCGACGCGCACGAGGTCGTCGAGCAGGTCGAGCATCAGAGCGTGGTAGTTTTTCGGAAAGAGGTCGTCCGCTTCCTCGGTCAGTTGATAGACTTTTGCGGGACGCCCCATCGGTTGCCGAATCGTCGTCGGATAGATGAGATGATCGCGTTCGAGCGTTGCAATGTGACGGCGGATCGCCATCTCGGTGATGCCGATGCGCTCCGCCAGATCACCCGCGCTCAGCGGTCCTTCGGTGCGCAGCATGGTGATGATCGATCGGCGCGTGCTGGTCTCTTGGTTTGCCACAGGCGTCACCTCCTCTTGTTTCGATACTACCAGTATATACGCATTCGGCGTGCAAGTAAATTTTGAAACTAAAAAGCTTAGAAAATGGGTGGCTTGATTTTCCAATTACAGCGTGATACTGTCAAAATGAATGACTGGAAAGGAGAATCTTCCCTCTATGCAACGAATCTTACTTATTTTGTTGATCATCTTCCTGCCGCTCAGCGTGATCGGCGAGATGCTGCACTGGAGCGAGGTGGCTCTGTTTGCCATCGCCTGCGCCGCCATCATTCCGCTTGCCGGCGTGATGGGACGCGCGACGGAGAGCATCGCGATCCACAGCGGTCCGAAGATCGGCGGTCTGATGAACGCGACGTTCGGCAACGCGGTCGAGCTGATCATCGCCTTTTTCGCTTTGCAAAAAGGCTTGACCTCTGTCGTGCAGGCGTCGCTGACCGGTTCGGTCATCGGCAACCTGCTGCTGGTCGCCGGGCTGTCCTTCCTCGTCGGCGGCATCAAGTATCCGCAGCAAAAATTCAACCAGACCATCGCCGGCACCAACTCGGCGATGATGTTGCTCGGCGTGGTGGTGGCGCTGGTGATCCCGGCGATCTTCCATCTCTCCAACCCGAGCATCGACATGAGCCTGTCGATCGGCGTGTCGGTGGTCGTGCTGATCCTGTATCTCCTCGGACTTTTCTTCTCTTTGTACACGCACCGCAACCTGTTCAACTACACGGAGGACATGGAAGAAGAAGAGGCGGAGTGGAGCATGGGCAAGGCGATCACGATCCTCGCCGTCGCCACCGCTGCCGTCGCCTATGAGTCGGAGCTGCTGGTCCACACGATCACCGGCGTCTCCGAGACGCTTGGCTGGTCGGAAGTGTTTATCGGCGTGATCATCGTCGCCATTGTCGGCAACGCGGCGGAGCACTCCTCGGCGATCCTGATGGCGTGGAAAAACAAGATGGACGTGGCGCTGGAGATCGCCGTCGGCTCGTCCTTGCAGATCGCGATGTTCGTCACGCCGGTGCTGGTCTTTGCTTCCCTCGCGCTCGGCAACCCGATGTCTTTGGTCTTTTCGTGGCCGGAACTGGCGGCGATGGCGCTGTCGGTGCTGCTGATCAACTTCCTCGCGCAGGACGGCGAGTCAAACTGGCTGGAAGGCGCGATGGCGCTGGGTGCCTATGTGATCATCGGCCTTGGCTTCTACTATCTCTAGAGTGAGAGCAAGAACAAGAAAAAAGAGCCGGTCCCGGATGCGGGGCAGGCTCTTTTTGGTGTGGAGATCAGTTCAATCGGCTCATGATGTTCGAGACATAGCGGCGGGTCTCGCCAAAGGGCGGGATGCCGCCGTACTTGTCCACGTTGCCGGGGCCGGCGTTGTAGGCGGCCAAGGCCATCTGGACATCGCCGTCGTAGCGGTCGAGCATCTGCTTGAGATAGCGGGTGCCGCCGTCGATGTTCTGTGCGGCGTCATAGACGTTCTCGACGCCAAGGCCCCGTGCGGTGGCCGGCATCAGTTGCATCAGGCCGCCTGCGCCCGCCTTGGAGGTGGCGTAGGGGTTGAAGCCGGACTCTTGACGGACGACCGCCTTGATCAGGTTGGGATCGACACCGTGCTGCGCGGCGGCCGCCTCGATCATCGCGTCGTACTCGCTCGGTTGGGAGCGGCCCTGCGGCGAGAGGGCCCGCTGCAGCGACAGGGGGGCAGCGCCCGGCAGAACGGTCGAGAGAGCGGTCTGCGCCAGCTTGCCGCCGGTGGATGCGGTCGTGTCGGCGAGCAGGGTGGAGAACAGGGCGGCGAAATCGCTCCCGGAAGTTTTCGAATCGGAGAAGATCGAGCTCGACATCATTTGCGAGCGCATCAGGGCTGCGAGCAGCTTGACGTCCATATCACACCTCTTGCGTTTCAAAATGGTTGTCTCCAGTTTACTCGAAAAAGATCCGGCGGTAAACTGGAGAGAAGAGGAGGGGAACGTTCTTGTTCAAAAATCTAATCAAATTTTTCGTGAACGGCATTTTGACGCTGGCACCGATCGCGCTGGTGGTCTACGTCGTCGTGCAGATCTTCCAGTTTCTCGACAGCCTGCTGGGCAATCTGTTGCGCAAGGAGATCGGCGACGGGATGTACGTGCCGGGCCTCGGCCTGCTCTTGACCATCGTGCTGGTCACCGTTGTCGGCTGGCTGGCGACGCATTGGCTGAGCTCGTGGTTCTTCCGCTGGATCGAGCGGATCGTGTCGCGCATTCCGTTTGTGAAAACGCTCTATAAAGTGATCAAAGAGACGTTCGAGTCGTTTTTCGGCGAGAAAAAATCGTTCTCCAAAGTGGCGCTGATCACCGTGCCGAACAACCCGATGAAGATGGTCGGGTTTATTACGACAGAAGATGTGGCCGCCCTCAGCGATTCGCTGCAGGATCACGTCGCGATCTATGTGCCGCAGACGTTTCAGGTGGCCGGGATCACGTTCCTCGTGCCCAAAGAGCATGTGGAAGTGCTCGACGTGTCGCCGGAGGAAGCGATGCGCTTCATCCTGTCGGGGGGCATGTCGGGGAAATGATCGATCAAAAGCAAGTGCAAACGGCCGCTCCGATCCCGCTTTCTCTCTCGGTGTTGCCGTTTGCGGTGGTGGTCGCGGGTCTGCTCGCGGCCCATTTTTGGCTGGACGTGCCTTTGTATGTCGGACTCGTCGCCGGATGGGCGGTCGCCTGCGCGATCGCCCTTTGGTGCGGCCGTGGCGTATGGTCGACAGGGGTCGGCACGTATCGGGGGTTGAAAAGCACGTTTTTTGTGATCGGGATCCTGTTGATGATCGCCGCGCTGATCTCGTCGTGGATGTCGTCAGGCACGGTGCCGGGGATGATCTGGTACGGCATTCAGTTGGTGCGTCCGGAGTATCTGGTCGTCACCGTCTTTTTATTGACGGGGATCGGGTCGATGGCGCTCGGTTCGTCTGTCGGCACGCTCTCGACGATGGGGGCGGCGCTGGCCGGGATCGGCGCAGCGTTTGAGATCCCGGCCGGTCTCATCGGCGGCGCGCTGATCTGCGGCGCGATGATCGGCGACCGGGTGTCGCCCGTCTCCGGCACGTTTCACCTCGTGGCGGGCATGACCGGGACGAAAGCGGAGGACAATTACAGACCGATGTGGCAGACAGGGTTTCCGATGCTGATCGTGAGCGCGGGTTTGTTTGCGTGGCTCGGATACGGCAAAGCGACAGGCCCTGGCGGCGATCCGCTGTCCAACCCCTTGGTATTGGTGCTGCTCGATACGTTTGCCATGCCGTGGTATGTGCTCGTCCCGCCGGCGGTGGTGCTCGCGTTGGCGCTGTTTCGCGTGAAGATCCTGCGCTCGCTGTCGGTCGGCATCTTCGCCGGGGTGCTGCTGACGGTGACGGTACAGGACGCTTCGCTGCCCGACGCACTGCGCACGATCTGGCTCGGCTACGATCTGACGGCCGAGGGCCGGACGGTGCTGCACGGCGGCGGGGTCTGGCCGATGCTGAACATGGCGCTGTTGATCCTGTTCGCCGGTGCGATGAACGGCGTGATGGAGCTTAGCGGCATGCTGGAGACGATCATCGGTCGCCTGCTGGAGCGGATCAGACGCATCGGCTCACTGCTGCTCCTGACGATGGGGATGTCGGTCGCGATGGGCATGCTCGGCTGCAACCAGTCGATCTCCGTGATCGTGCCGGGGCGGGCTCTGCGCGGCACGTATGACCGGATGGGCGTGCCGCCGCGTTATCTGGTGCGAGCCATCGCCGATTCGGGCGTCGTGAGCTCGCCGTTGATCCCGTGGAATCTGCACGGCATCCTCTGTTCGACAGCAATCGGCATTGCGACCGCGACCTATCTTCCGTACGCTTTTTACCTCTGGGGTTTGATAACTGTAACGTTCCTATCATATTTAGTACTAAACTTCAGAAAAAATCAGATAAAACTCGACAAATGATTTCCAAACTGAATTGACATCCTTCCCAATAGTTAGTAAAATTTAAAGCAAATGGGTAGCCTTTTTTGTTAACGTTGCTTTAGAGACGGGGGGAAGGGTCATGCAAAAGAGAAATTATAGTCAATCGTTAGCTGATTTGAAAAGCAGGGGGATTCGCTTGACGCCGCAGCGTCAAGTGATCCTGCAGTATCTGAAAGAAACGGTTGAACATCCGACCGCTGAGCAGGTGTATCACAAAATCGGCGAGCAGTTTCCGGGGATCTCGCTGGCGACCGTCTACAACACGTTGAACATGCTGAAAGAACTGGGTGTGATTCGTGAATTGTCTTACGGGGACATGTCCAGCCGTTTTGACGGAAACGACGCGGAACACGCGCATTTGGTCTGTCAGACCTGCAACGGCCTGATCGACATCGAGTGCCCGCCGCAGTCGCAGTTGGAGACGCCGGAACTGGCAGCTAAAGGATTCACCGTCCGTTCGTATCGATTGGAATACTACGGACAGTGCGGCGACTGCCAAGAAGTGAGTTCGAACAAAATACATGCTTCCTGACCATTGGATGGACAAGCTTTGAAAAAAGACTCTCGCAGATTGGACGAGGGTCTTTTTTGTGACGGTTGACACGTGATAATAAGTCTCAGTACAATATTAGTATCAATATGTGAATCTGCGGCATCTACAGGATGCGAAGCGATACAGGGTGAGGTGCGTACACGATGCAAAGAAGCAGCTTTCCAGAGGCGCTGGCTGACTTGAAGGAGCGCGGTGTGCGCCTGACGCCGCAACGGCAGATGATCTTGCGCTATCTGAAGGAGACGCACGAGCATCCGACAGCTGATGAGGTGTACAACCGGGTCTGTGAGGAGTTTTCCGGCATCAGCATGGCGACCGTGTACAACACGCTGCATCGCCTGAAGGAACTCGGAGTCATCCACGAATTGAAATACGGCGACGGGTCGAGCCGCTACGACGGCAACGACACGGAGCACGCTCATCTGGTCTGCGAGTCCTGCGGCGAGGTCCGCGATGTGCCGAGTCCGGCGCAGGAACTGATCGTCTCTCCGGAGGTGCTGGCGACCGGCTACCGACTGGGCTCGTTTCGGCTGGAGTTTTACGGCGTCTGTCCGACATGCCAGACCAATTGAATGATACACAAAAAACGCTCGTCCTCTTTGGGGACGGGCGTTTTTTGTGCAGGTCAATTGGGAAAGGTATCAAAAAAAGGAGGCGTATGGCAACCATGAAAAAACCTGCGAGGAAAATGCGGGCGCGGGACAGATGGATCATCCTGTTCGTCGCGCTGATGGGACTGTCGATTGCCGGTGTGCAATTGTATTTCAACGCGATGGTGGAAAAGTGGGGCGTTGTGATCCCTTGAGCTAGACCCATTCCATCGTCACGACCGCGCCGTGATGAAGCGGCGTGGTAAAGGTGGCGGGAAGGGCGTTGAGAGACAGTTTCAGGTCGATCGCGTGCGCCGGACGTTCCTTTTCGATGGCGATGTAGCGGAACAGATCGCTGAGCACCGGCTGCCAGTCGTCGTGCGGCGAGAGGGCCTGTCCACTCTGGAAGACGAGGTTGTCGCCGTCCTCGACGAGATCGTCGAGCGCGGCTTTTTGTCCGTTGCGGTAGACGGGCGGCCGCGGGCCTTCGACGGTCACCGGGCGGTTGTTGACGATTACGCCGATGCTTTGCGCCGGATGCAGCGATTCGTCATAAAAGAATCGGATCGGGTAATGCTGCGGCGGCAGATCCTCGATGTCGAGGACGTCGCCTTCCCGGAGTGGAGCGGTCAGTGCGGCCGGTTCGCCGTTGACGGTGAGGCGCAGGCGTTCAGCGGGCAGCGAGACGGACTGGCCGTCGACGGTGACGCGCAGAACGGGAGGATCGAGCAGCATGTCGCGCTCCTCCTGCGGCAGGTCGAGCAAGAGCAGCGCATCTCGGACGGTCTGCGGCATGCGCGTTTCGATCTTGGCACGATCTGTCAGCGGCGTGTCGAGTTGAGCCGGGACGCCGTTCAACAGGATCACCGGCGGCAACAGCCGCTCGCGGCCCGCAAAGGTCAGGGCGAACGGCCGCACGCTGTCGTCGAGCACGTCGGCGACGGTACCGGACGCGTCGGTGCCGGACGTGCCGCCGATCACTTCGACTTCATCGCCGTGCTGGATGATGTCGTCCAGTTTGGCCGGTCGGCCGCCGACGAGCAACTGTGCCGGGGTACCGAGCGTGCCGCGCAACACTTTCAGGCGGCCGTTGACCTCGACGGTGAGCGCGAGTCCGGGGCGGCCGTGGAGCTTGCGGATGTCGACGTCGGCGGCGAGCAGACAGTCACCGGCGGTGATGCGGCGAAACTCGAACAGGCGGTGGGAGTGGCCGTTGACTTTGACGGCAACGGAGGAGACCGGGTGATGCAGGGCGGCCAAGGCGATGCCGATCGGCGTGACCGCCTGCGGGCCGGACAAGCCTTCGTGCTGGGCTGCCAGCTGTCCGATGGCGTCTGTGCCGCGGATGACGACCCGCTCTTTGGGCAGGCCGAGCTCGGCGGCGAGCAGGGGCGGGAGCATCGGCGTCTGCGAGCCGCCGCCGACCAGCATGACGGCCGCCGGACCTTTTTGGTTGAGCATCTTGACTTCGCGGGCGATCAGCGTGGCGAGCTTGCTCACCTCTTCGTGCAAGGACGCGATCACGTCGCGGGCGGGCGTTTCATAGGGGATGCCCAGCACGTCGGTAAAAGAGACGTGCTCTTCGGTCATCAGATCGCGCTTGACCCGCTCGGCGACCGGGAAGTCGAGGAGGTATTTTTGAGACAGCGCCTCGGTGATCTCGTCGCCTGCCACGGGAACCATCCCGTAGGCGACGACGGTGCCTTCCGCCGTCAGCGCGATGTCGGACGTGCCGGCGCCGATGTCGACGAGGCAGAGGTTCAATTTGCGCATCGTCGGCGGGATCAGCGCGTTGATCGCGGCGATCGGCTCCAGCGTCAGAGCGGCCATCGACAGCCCGGCCCGCTCCAAAGCCATCTGCAGCGAGTCGATGACGACGCGGGGCAGGAAGGTGGCGATGATCTCCACGCTCGCCTTCAGCCCCCACTGGTCGATCAGCGAACCGATTACGCTGTCGTCGAGCAGGTAGTGCAGCACCGTGTAGCCGACGCAGTGGTAGCGGGCGGCATCGGGCGTCAGTTCGACCAATTGGCGTTCCGCCTGCTGGACGGCGGTCAGTTCGAGGGCGAGCACGTCGTCTTCGGAAAAGCGGTCGTTCTCCAGATCGCGGTCAACCCGGGTGCGCACCGTCTTGAGGGCGCGGCCGGCCGCCGCGACGGCGACGTGGCGCAAAGACAGGCCTGTTTTTTCTTCCAGGCCTGTCTTGACCTTGCGGATGATCTCGGCGACCTCGACCACGTCATGGATCTGCCCGTCGAGCATCGAGCGGGTGGTGTGTTCCCGCACGTCGGTGGCGAGGATGCGCAGTTGACCGTCCGGCGTGTGCTCCGCCACCAGCCCGACGACGGAGCGGGTGCCGATGTCGAGCGCAAATATCGGTTCCATCAGCGTGTGGTCACCCCGTAGCCCATCTCCTGCAGGCGTTGCAGGATCAGCTCTTGATGGCGCAGGTCGCGCGTCTCGACGTCGATCTCGATCTCCGCTTCACCGAGCATAACGTGGTTGCCCATGCGGTGATGCTGGATGCCGATGATGTTCGCCCGCTCGTCGGCGAAGATCTTCAGCACGTCTTGGAGAACGCCCGGTTTGTCGGGCACTTTGGTCGCGATGCGCAGGTAGCGGCCCGCTTCGACCAGACCTCGTTCGATGATCCGGGAAAGGAAGTTGACGTCGACGTTGCCGCCGGAGATCAGGACGGCGACTTTTTTATTTTTAAAGGGGAGTTTGTCATAGATGACGGCGGCAAGGCCGGTCGCGCCCGCCCCTTCGACGACCATTTTGTTGCGCTCGATGCACAGAAGCATCGCTTTGGCGATCTCGTCTTCTTCGACGGTGAGCACGTGGTCGACGTGCGCGCGCGTCATTTCAAAGGTGATCGTGCCGGGGCGGCGCACGAGGATGCCGTCGGCGATCGTCGCGGCAGACTCCAGTGTTGTCAGGCAGCCTTGGTCGAGCGAATGGCGCATGCAGGCTGCACCTGCCGCTTCCACGCCGACGATCTGAATCTCCGGTTTCATCAGTTTGGCAGCCGCCGCCACGCCGGCGACGAGGCCGCCGCCGCCGATCGGCGTGACCAGCACGTCGACGTCCGGCAGTTGTTCGAGGATCTCCAAGGCGATGGTGCCTTGACCGACGATCACGTCGCGGTCGTCAAAGGCGTGGACGTAGGCCATGCCTTTTTCTTTTTGCAGTTCCAAAGCGCGCGCGTACGCTTCGTCATAGTTTTTGCCGCTCAGGATCACTTGTGCTCCGTAGGCGGACGTCGCTTCCACCTTGGCGAGGGGGGCAGACTCCGGCATCACGATGATGCAGGGGATGCCCGCGCTGGCTGCACCGAAGGCGACCCCTTGCGCGTGGTTGCCGGCCGATGCGGCGATCACGCCGTTTTTGCGCTCCTCTTCGCTCAGCGAGGCGATCTTGTGAAACGCGCCGCGAATCTTGAAGGAGCCGGTCTTTTGCAGGTTCTCCAATTTAAGGTAGATCTGGTTTTGCGACAAATCGCTGAACGTCTTCGAATAGTCCAGCGGTGTGCAGTGAATGACCCCCTTGAGGTTTTCCTGCGCTTTCAAAAAGTCTTGTTGTGTCAGCAAACCGATACACCCTTTCTGTAACAAAAACGATTGTAAATGATATGAAAACGACGGGAAATGCCTTTCCCCGCTTGCATCCTTTAGTTTAGTAAAGTAGGATAGAAAGTATAGCTACATTCTACCATGTTCTACATGCGTTCGGGAGGGCAACGGAACAATGTCAGAAGAAATTTTGCGCAATGTGCGCTCGAACTTGTTCAAGATCGAGCCCTATGTGCCGGGCAAGCCGATGAAGGAAGTCAAGCGCGAGTACGGTCTCGAGGAAGTGATCAAACTCGCGTCCAACGAAAACCCGCTCGGGCCGTCGAAAAAGGCGCAGGACGCCATCGTGGCGGCGATGGCCGACATCCATCGCTATCCGGACGGCGGTGCGCGGGATCTGAAGGTCGCGCTTTGCGAGCGGAACGGGGTGACGCCGTCGCAGATCCTCGTCGGGAACGGATCGGACGAGGTGATCAAGATGATCTCCGAGACGTTCCTGCATGCCGGCGATGAAGTGGTGATCCCGGCTCCGACATTTTCGCAATATTGGTTCGGCGCGCAGGTGATGGGCGGGACGACGGTCACCGTCGAGCTCGGGGCGGGATTTGAATTTGATCTCGACGCGGTGTTGGCGGCGGTGACGGAGCGCACCCGCCTGGTCTACCTCTGCACGCCGAACAACCCGACCGGCACCTACATCAAAAAGCAGGCGATGCAGTCATTTCTGGAGCGCGTGCCCAAACACGTTCTCGTCGTGCTCGACGAAGCGTATATCGAGTACGCGGAGGCAGAAGATGCCGCGAACGGAATCGAGTTCTTGCACGGCGGACATAATGTGATTGTCATGCGCACTTTCTCCAAACTGTATGCGCTGGCCGGGCTGCGCCTCGGGTATGCGATCGGCCCGTCCGCTGTGATCGGAGCGATCGAGCGCACCCGCGAGCCGTTTAACGCCAATCTGCTCGCCCAAGCGGCGGCGGTGGCGGCGCTCGCCGATGAGGAACATCGCGAGGCGAGCCGCCAAGTGAACCGCGACGGCATCGCGCAGTTGACGGCGGGCCTTGAGCTCTTGGGATACTCGGTGATTCCGACGCAGGCGAACTTCCTGATCTTCGACACGAAGACGGACGACAAAGAGATCTTCCAAGCGCTGTTGCACGAGGGTTTGATCGCCCGCAGCGGCACTGCGCTCGGCGTGCCGGGGTACCTGCGGATCTCGGTCGGCACGGCGGAGGAAAACAGCAAGTTTCTGGAAGCTCTGAAGCGAGTGGTTTTCAGGCTGAATCAAAAGGTGTAAGATCTAGAAACAAATCATCAATCTAAAGTACAGGTCTGTTTTGAGACGAGGAGAGGAGAGCTGAGGATGAGCAAAGCAAGATTTGAACAACTTCGCGAACAACTGGATCAGGTGAACTTGGAGATTTTGGAGGTCTTGAACCGCCGGGCCGAGCTGGTATCGGAGATCGGACTGCTCAAGAACGGCAAGACGACGGAGCGTTTCGACCCGATCCGCGAGAAGGAGATGCTCGACAAGGTAGTGGCTGCGAACGAAGGTCCGTTCCAAAATGACACGATCCGTCACCTGTTCAAACAGATCTTCCAAGCATCGCTCAACCTGCAAGAAGAAGAGAAGAAATCGCTGCTGGTCTCCCGCAAGACCAAAGCGGCCGACACGGTGATCACCGTCGGCCCGCTCACCATAGGCAACGGGTCGCCGGTGATCATCTCCGGTCCTTGCTCGGTCGAGACGCCGGAGCAGATGGAGGCGGTCGCCTCGCATCTGAAAAAAGAAGGCGTCGTGCTGCTGCGCGGCGGTGCCTACAAGCCGCGCACCTCGCCGTACGACTTCCAGGGCCTTGGCGTGGAAGGGCTGAAACTGCTCAGCGAAACAGCCAAGCGTCACGGCATGGTCTGCGTGTCGGAGATCGTCGCGCCGGAAGACGTCGAGATGGCGTGCGAGTACCTCGACATCATCCAGATCGGCGCACGCAACATGCAAAACTTTGAGCTGCTCAAGGCGGCGGGCAACGTCCGCAAGCCGATCCTGCTCAAGCGCGGTCTCTCGGCGACGATTGAGGAACTGGTCTATGCGGCGGAGTACATCGCATCCCGCGGCAACTCCCAGATCATCCTCTGCGAACGCGGCATCCGCACTTATGAAAAGGCGACCCGCAACACGCTGGACATCTCGGCGGTGCCGATCCTCAAGCAAGAGACGCATCTGCCGGTCATCGTCGACATCTCGCATTCCACCGGGCGCAAAGACATCATGTTCCCCATCGCCAAAGCGGCCATTGCCGTCGGCGCGGACGGCCTGATCGTCGAAGCGCACAACGAGCCGGCTGTCGCGTTGTCGGACGCGAAACAGCAGCTCGATCTGCCGCAACTGAGCAACCTGCTGCACGACCTGCGCACAAGCGGCTTCCTCAAAGACGCTGCGCCGGTCAAGTAAACACTCCCGAACGATATCCATACGCACAGCAAAGCCCCTCTGCCGAACGGCGGAGGGGCTTTTTGGGTCGGATGTGATTGTTTTACATCGGCATGTAGCTGAGGTCGAACACACGCTCCACCAGCCACAGAAGACCGAACAGACCGACGACGGAAGACATGCCGTAGACGAAGAGGCGGTTCCAGTCGAAGCGCTTTACATACAGGATGATCGGCAGCAGGACCGCGACGACCATGATGTGGCCGAGCTCGACGCCGATGTTGAAGGTGAGCAGCGAGGAGACAAAATGGTTTTTGGGAATCTGCGTCTCCGCCAACGCCCCGGCAAAGCCAAAGCCGTGCACGAGACCGAAGACGAAAGTGAGCACCCAGCGGTAGTTGGTGTTTTTTACGACGAAGTTCTCAATTGCGACGTAGAGGATCGAAGCGGCGACGACAATGTCGACGAGGCGGCCCGGCAGCACGATGATGTCCAGAGCGGCGAGGATCAGCGTGATCGAGTGCGCGACGGTGAACGAGGTGATGATCTTCAGCATGTTTTTAAAGGTGCCGCCCAGCAGAACGAGGGCAAAGAGGAACATCAGATGGTCATAGCCGGTCAGGATGTGCTCGACCCCGAGGATGATAAACTGTTTCACGGCGGTCAGGAACGGTACTTCCAGGCCCGCTTCCATGCCGAGGGTACGGGACTTTTCGGCGAAGATAAATTCACTGCTCGTCTCGCCCGATTCAATTGTTGCCACGTTTTTGTGGGTGTTGGAGTTTTCAAAAAACAGGTTGTACTCCAGGTCTACCTTGTCGATCAGTTGTTCGGACGAGTAGACGAGGTCGACTTGCAAGTTGTTGCCGGCGGCGAGGGACACATTTTCCATTTCCACCGCCATCGGTTCACCGTTGTTTTTGACGACAAATCCTTTTTGAATGTAGGCGAACAGTTTTTCTTTCATGACGTAGGTCAGTTCTTCTTCGGTGTAGGACGATTTAACTTTCAGATCGACCTTGTCCAATTCGAGCACAGACGGTTGGTCGACGAGCAAGCTGACCACCATGCGTTTGTTTTCGAATGTGATCTTGGAGGAAGCGAGCGAGTTGGGATGAGCCGATGCCGGGACGGCCGCAGCGAGCATCAAGGTGAGCAGCAGCAGAATCGAGAGGATTCTTTTCATGGGGGACATCCTTTCCGGGTTTATTAAACAGAAAATTCCTAACACTAAATCAGATAGAGGTATCGTATCACATTTCGAAGACATTGTGTAAATAAACAGTACATGATATAAGGGTTTTCTAATGAAAAAGGACATCGACTGGATAGCCGATGTCCTTTTTGATTGATGTGTTTGATTTAGGCGCGTTTGCGGAAGAGAGAGATGGCGGAGAGCAGCAGGGCAAGACCGGAGAGAATCAACGGCAGGGTGTTGCTCTCGGCGGTTGTGGTCTGAGCCGAGGTCGATTCTTTCGGCGCGGCTGCTCCGTGGCCGGTCGATGCGGTACCGCCGTGATGATCCGCGCCCGCTGTCGCTTGGGCGATGGCGGTGACGGAGGCAGGCGTTTTGGATTCCTTGTCGCCCGTCCACTCGACGACGGTGCCATCCGCGTAGGTCTGGTACGCTTTCCATGCCAGCGAGGTGGCGGCAGACGGGTTTTTGCCGACAAATGCGAACTCGGCAAACTCGTGCGGTTTGATGCCGTCGCCTTGCGCGGTCCAGGTGATGCCGGTGAAGCGGCCCTCGGAGTTTTTGGCAAATTCGTACGTCCAGCCCGGCTCCGGTTCGACGGTGGAAACTTTTACGCCTTCCGGAAATTCGAGGCGGACTTTGGTGGTCGCTTGGTCTTTTTCGACGGGGACGCGGACCGAATATTTTTCATAGGCGTCCGTTTTGGATTCTTTGGGGAAGACGGTAACATGCGCGCTGGCGATGCCTGCGGTGGAGAGCAGAACGGCCGATGCGAGAGCGGCAGACAGGACGAGTTTGTTGGTTTTCATGGTGGAGTTCCTCCTTCTAATGGGGCAGCGGATATTCGATTTGGCTGAGCCACACGGCCAGCAGGATCACGGCGGCAAAGACGAGCAATTCCCTGCGCAACAGGGTGCGCGACAGGGAAGAGGCGTTTGTCCGCCAGCGTTTGGTTTGGAAAAAGGCGATCAGGAACAGGGCAATCGTCAGCAACCCTTTGATCAGCAGGAGATCGCGCCAGAGCAGGGTGCTAGGCAACAGGGTCGCCCAATCGGTCTGGATGCCGACCATCAGCAAGCCGGTCAGCACGGTCAAAAGCGAGGCGCTGAGGACAACGCGCAAAAACAGCGAGCGAAACGCGCCTTGAGGGATGGCTGATGCGCCGTCGCGTTTGTTTTGGAAGGCGATGAGCAACAGGTAGAGCACGACGCCGATCCACAGGGCGGTCGCGAGCAGGTGCAACACGCGCAGAGTCAACGCCAGCCAGATGGGCTCGATGCCAAAGGCGTGGCCGCCGAACGCGAGGTTGCCGACCAGCAGCGTCCAGATCAGCGACTGCCAACCGGAGACCATGCCGGGAAGGGCGAGGAGCAGGAGCAAGAGCGTCTGCACCGACACCATCGTCGCAAACGAAGACTGGAACAGCGCATGCCAGTCGAGAGAGGTCGGCAGCCCGGCTGAGTAGACCAGCCATTCGGTCAGCGTGGCGGCGAGCAACAGGCCCCAGAGCACAGGCCGGGCCCGTCCGAGCAGGTCGCTCGTCGAGGGAAACTCGCAGCGGCGGGCGATGCGGCCGACCGCGTACAGGCCGCCGCCTGACAGCAGCATTCCTTCGGCGAGATAGCGGGCGACGAGCAGCAGGGTCTGCGAGAGCGACCTGTCTCGCGCGGTGTCGCCGGTATCGCCTGTGTAGAGCGCAAAGCCCGGCGTCGGCTGTCCGACCGAAAAGGCGTAGCGGTCGGTGATCGGGTGACCGTCTTCGGAGACGACCGTCCACACCACCGTGTAGCTCCCGGCGGCGAGGGGAAGCGGCTCGACAAACATCTGAGCGGCGTCGCCTTTTGTCAGTTGCGGCGGGTCCAACGGGATGTTCGTTCCGGCGGGATCATATAGGAGAAGGTCGATCAGGTCGGCTTCCAGCGGTTCGCTGAATGTCAGCGCAATGCGGGCCGGGCTGTCGGCCGTGACTTCGCCGTTGGCGGGCACGGCCGACAGCAGATTGGCATGGGCATCGGCGGTCGTGGCTGTCAGAAACAGCAGCAGCAACACGATGAGCAGCGGGCTGATCGATCTTTTCATCTGTCGAGTGCGGGTTATCGGGATCACCTCTTTTGTCTTTCCGTCTGACTTCGATTTGAATAGGACCCATTCAATCTACACCAATCGTTTGTCGTCCAATATGGCTAGATAGGGCTATCTTTTTGCGGTTGCGTGGCAAATCTGTGACACATGGATTGACGGGTAAGGGAAAGTGCCGGAAGATAAGAAGGCGAGAGGAGGAGTACGATGGAATGGGGGTTTATCTCAATCCTGCTGTTCGGTCTGTTGCTTGGTTTTAAACATGCGATCGAACCGGATCACGTGATCGCCGTCTCGACCATCGCCAGCCAGAGCCGCCGTTGGTGGCGGGCAGCGCTGGCTGGCGTGTACTGGGGCATCGGCCACACATTGACGTTGCTGTTGGTCGGCGTCACCCTGCTGTTGCTCAAGCAGGAGATCCCCGCAGGCTGGCAGATGTCGCTGGAGTTTGCGGTCGGCATCATGCTGGTGGCACTCGGGGCAAACAGCCTCTACGCGTATCGTCGCGGCGGGGTGCACGTCCATGAGCATCAGCATGACGGCACGGTGCATCGACATTTTCATTCGCACCGCGAAGGGGAACTCCACGAACATCGGCATGCGCGGCGCTTTTTCTATATCAAGTCGATGTTGATCGGCTTTGTACACGGGCTGGCCGGCAGCGGCGCGATGCTGCTGTTGACAATGGAGACGGTCGAAAGCGCAGGTCAGGCGGCCGCTTACATATCGGTGTTTGGTGTCGGGACGGTCTTCGGCATGCTGCTGTGCTCGACGGCGATCGGCTTGCCGTTTCTGCTCAGCAGCGCAAAGCCCGCCGCACAGCGCAGGTTGACGTCGGTGACCGGCGCGGTGAGCACGCTGTTCGGTGTGTACTACATGTATGACCTTGGCGTGACGCAAGGGCTGTTCCGGCTTTGGCTGTCGTAAAGGGAATGGAAGACGAAAAAAAGCACCTCTTTCGCGAGAAAGGGGTGCTTTTTGTCTGTCAATCGCGCAACAGACCGTGGCGGACGGCGTAAGAAGCCAGTTGGACACGGTTGTCGAGGGTGAGTTTGTCGAGGATGTTTTTGATGTGATTTTTGACGGTGTTTTCCGCGATGACCAGATGTTCGGCGATCTGGCGGTTGGTGTGGCCGGACGCGACATGCAGCAGGATCTCCCGCTCGCGGGGGGTGAGCACGTCCGGGTTTGGCTCTTCCGGGTGGGTGTCGCTCTCGCTGCGGAAGCGGTGAAACATCCGGCCGGCGATCTCGCGGGAGACGGTGGCCTCTTCGTCGAGCAAGGCATGCAGGTAGTTGAGCCAGTCGTCCGGTTCGAGGTTTTTCATCAGATAGCCTTGCGCGCCGAACTGCACCGCATGGAACAGATCGGCGACATCGTCCGAGACGCTGAGGATCACCACTTTGATGTCGGGATACATCTTTTTGATCTGCTTGGTGGCGTCGAGACCGCTCTGCCCCGGCATGTTGATGTCCATCAGCACGAGATCGGGGTGGAGTTCCTGGCAGAGCCGGACGGCATCGAGGCCGTCAACCGCTTCGCCGATCACGCGAAAGGCGGAGTCGTCGGCCAGCAGGGAGCGGATCGCGTCACGGGCAAGCGGGTGGTCGTCGGCGATCAGGACGTTGTAGCGGGTGATCATCGGGTGATGCCTCCTTTTTTATGCAGGCGCAGGATCGTGCCGCCGTCCGGGCCACTCTGAATCTCCCATTCGGCTCCTAGGGCGGCTGCCCGTTCGGCGAGCATCTTCAGGCCGTATTTGGCCTGCGTGTCCGGCTGTGCTGTGCCTGTGATGCCCTTGCCGTCATCGGCGATCAACAGCTCAAATCCTTTCCAGTCGCTCGGCACAAAGCGCACGTTGGCGTGGCGGGCGACGGCGTGTTTGCGGATGTTGTTGCAGGCTTCTTGCACGATGCCAAACAGATGAACTTCTTCGGCGGCGGTGAACTGCCCGTTCGGGATGTCGAGCGACGTCTCGATCTCGATGCCGGTCAGCCCGCTCCATTCCTGCAGCCACGTCTCCAAGCGCTGTTGGAACGTGCCGCTTTCCTCGGGGATCTGGCGCAGGTTGAAGATCGCCTGCCGGACCTGATTGTCGATGGCGGAGACGGCGGTGCGGGCGTCCTCGACTTTGCCTTGCTTCAGTTTGACGTTTAAATAGAACAGGCTCTGCGCGATGCCGTCGTGCAGAGCGCGGGCCAGCCGTTCCCGCTCTTCGTAGACGGCACGCTTGGCCTGCTCCTCCGCGAGTCGGTCGTGGATGCGCGAGATCGTGCGGAACATCCACGTGGCAAACAGGAAGGAGATCGTGAGCGTCAACATCGTGATCAAAAAGTTGCCCATCTCCATCGAGAGGTAGGACAGCAAATATTCATGGCGCATGTATTCAAAGCCGCCGATCAAAAAGGTCGGCAGCAGCACGGTCAACATCTTCAGCGTACGGTAGGTCATGTGGGGGCTCCTTTTGCTCAGTCTCGCTCCTTGCTCTCTGTAGTATACAGAAAAACACCTCATCAGCCTATCATCCGGCTGATGAGGTGTTTATCATTCGTTCCCCCTCTTCCTTTTCAAAGACGGCGAGGATCTGCGGGTAGACCATGCAGAAGATCTTGACGATCTCGGCGTCGTAAAAGCGGCCGGACAGCGAGACGATCTCGTCGTACGCTTTTTGCGGCGGGAAGGCCACGCGGTAGGAGCGGGTGGTCGTCATCGCGTCGAACGTGTCGGCGACGGCGAGGATGCGGGCGAACAGCGGGATCTGGTCGCCGACCAACCGCTCGGGGTAACCGCTGCCGTCCATGCGCTCGTGATGGTAGAGCACGCCGTCGAGGATCGGACCGCCGATGCCGAACTGACGCAGCAAGTTGGCCCCGTCGACCGAGTGGCGCTTGATGATCTCGTATTCCTCCGGGGTCAGGCGACCCGGTTTGAGCAGGACACTGTCCGGCGTGGCGATCTTGCCGATGTCGTGCAGGTCGCCGGAAACGCGCAGTTCCTCGATGTCGACGCCCGGCACGTGACGGCCGATCTCCACGGCGTACAGCGCTACGCGGCGGGAGTGACCCTGCGTGTAAGAGTCTCGTGCTTCGATCGCTTTGGATAAGACGTCGACTCGCTCTTTCCATTTGGCTGCTTCCGAGGCGGAGCGTGAGACGTTTTGCATCACGAAGAAGAGCAACAGGGAGTAGACGAGAAAGATCAGCGCAAAATCAGCGTGCGACTGGATGTCCAACTCACCGCGATGCGTAAAGGTATGCCAAAAGACCGTCAAGAGAACGCTCCAGATAAAATAGCGCCGGTTTTGAAACAGCAAGGTGAACAGCGGCGGGAAGTACAGCAGAGTCGTCAACCGCGGATCATAATGGAACAGCCAGTACATCCCAAACGAGATCATCAGCGTGTTTAAAAACAGTGCGAGGGCTCCCCATGAAGGTTTGCGGCGGTCAATCCACAACGAAAGCAACAACGAGATCGACAGGCTGGGGAAGACGATCCAAAAGTAGGGATATTCATGGAAAACCAATTGAAAGAGGCCGATCAAACTCGTGGAGATGAGCAGCGTGATGGACCACAACTTATAAACGTGTTTTGTCATTGTGCGGCCTTCTCCTCTGAAAAATCAATGTAATAATACTGAATATTCTTATTCGGTGTATTTTGTCAAAAACCTCCTCAGGGACCTGATCTTGTAGCAATTCAAAAGAATGAACACTGTACTGTTTTTTAGTTAAACTAAACTAATCGCAGAAACTATAATTTATTTCGCTAAATAAGCTTTAGTTATTTGTGGACACGAAACAATGACCTATGATACAGTATAAACGAGCAGTAAATGATGGATCTTTTACATTAGAACTCTTATTGTAAGGATTCAAAACAAACAATGGTTATTGGAGGTAAGGGCAATGACGTTTGAGAAAGCAAGCATCTCGGCTGATACCGCGAAAAAGATCATCGAAGCAGCAGAAGCAAAAGCGAAAGAAATGGGCGTTCCGTCCTCGATCGCAATCGTCGACGAGAGCGGCGTCTTGAAGGCGTTCAGCCGCATGGACGGCGCAGCGCTGCTGAGCATCGAGATCGCAAAAGAAAAGGCGTACACCGGCGCGGGCTTCGGCATGCCGACCCACGAAGTGTTCAACTTCATCTCCACCGATCAACAACTGCTGACCGGTCTTCCGTTGGTCAACAAACTGTCTGTCGTCGGCGGCGGTTTCCCGATCATGATCGACGGCAAACTGGTAGGCGGCATCGGCATCTCCGGCGGTCACTATACGCAAGATATGGCGATCGCAGAAGCAGCGCTGTCCGCAGCGGTTGCTGTGTAAGGGCGGTCTCTTATGTTGAGGGAGAACGTCAAACCGGTAAGTGAGGAAGTGATCCGCGAGGCGGCCGCGATCTTGCGAAACGGCGGGCTCGTTATCACGCCGACCCGGACCAATTACAACCTCATCTGCGATCCGACGAATGCGGACGCGATTGCAAAGGTGTTTGATGTGAAGAAGCGGACCAAATTTGGTCCGCTCACCCTCGCCATCTCGCATGCGGAGCAAGCGGATCGTTATGTGAAATATCCAGAGTATTTCGACCGCTCTGTGCTGCAAGAGTTGTGGCCGGGGGAGTTGACGGTGATCTTTGAAAAGGAATATGAATTCCCGCCGCAATTGACCATGGGCGCACACACGCTCGCAGTGGCTTGCCAAGGCGAGTCGGTGCTGCACTCCATCGTGGAAGCGTTCGGTGCGCCGGTGGCCTGCACGTCGGCCAACCTGTCCGGGCAAGGCGATATCTTTGTCGATCTGGACAAGGCGGTGCTCGACATCGGTGAGCAGGTCGACCTCGTGATCGACGCCGGTTCTGAGTCGGCGGCGGCGGAGCTCGATGTGGCGAACAAAAGCAACTCGATCATCGACTTGACGTTTGAACAGCCCTTCGTGGTGCGCGTCGGGGTGATCCCGGTCGAGCGACTGTCTGCGCTGATCCCTCAGCTGAACGAGGACACGGAGGCGTACAAACAGCGTCTGGCTGCCCGCGTCGAAGCGATGAGGTCGTAGAAGGGGAGAAAAGGATGCAACGGGATCTTGGCTTTTTCTATCTGTATCGCATCACTTCGCGCCTTTACTTCCATCTGCCGGTGCTGTTCGTCTATTTCTTCATGGTGGGCATCCCGGTCTGGCAGATCGAGATCCTGCTCGCCGTCTACGGCGTGATGATCTCGCTGACTTCGCAGGTGAGCGTCACCCTGATGCGGTTTATGAAGCAAAAGCAGGTGATCGCGTTCGGCGAACTGCTCAAAGGCCTCGGCCTCTTGATCATCATCTGGGACACGAACTTTTGGTTCGGTCTCGCCGGGCAGATCGTCACCGGCGTCGGCTACTCGCTGGCAGCCGGCACCGACTCGGCTCTGCTGCGCCAGGTTTGCTCAAAGATGGAGCAAGGGATCTACCAAAAGGTGGAGTCCGGATCGGCGAGCTATATGTTTCTCGCTGCGCTGGGAGCCGGGATCGTCGGTTCGGTGCTGTTCGGCTATGAACAACACTGGGCGTTTTACGCCGGCATGGCGGCCAACGTCGTTGCGATCGGTATGATCCTCGCCATCCGCGAAGAAGCGGCTGTGCAACCGGCGGCTGCGTCGACCGGCGCGTCCGCTCTGCCGAAGCAATCGTTTACGTCGACGCAGAAGTTCTGGATGAGTTATTACTCGCTCTCCCGGGCGTTCGCGCTGGCACCGTTTGTCGGGTTTCTGCCGTTCTTCTTCTTTACGACGTTGCAGGTCAGCCTGTACTGGTTCGGCGTGGTGCTCAGTCTGTTCTCGGTGGCCGCGTTTATCTCGGCGCGCTATATGGTGCGTTGGAGTGAGCGGTACGGCTCCCGGACGATGACGATGACGGCGATGGGGCTGTTGTTTGTTTCGATGCTCTTGTTTGGATTCTTTGACCAACTGTGGGCCGGGTTGATCGCGATCACGCTGATGGGGCTCTCCTCCGGCGGGGTCAGACCGCTGACGATCTCCAACCTGAACCGGACGGAGATGACACCGTCACAACGGACGGCGCTGCTCTCTTCGATGGAGCGTCAGTACGGGGTCTGGAACGCATCGCTGCTGCTGGCCGGCGGCTATGTGATCTATCAGTTTGGCTTCCAGCCGTTGACGTTGGCGATGGCCGGACTGTATGTGATGTTGCTGTTGATCCTGTTCCTGACGTTTGGAAAGTCGACCGGCAACACGCTGGAAGGGAATCGCGAGGCGTCGATGTAGGGAAAAGGGGGATGGATGTGACGGTACGAGAGAGAGGCGCATCACAACCTGACGTACGTGCGGAGCAGCGGGGCCAAGCCCTCGCTCCGTACATTGAAATCCGCGATGTAAGCAAGCAGTTTGTCAACAAAAAAGGCACCGTGTTCACCGGCGTGACCGAGATCGAGCTGACGATTGAAAAAGGGTCGTTCGTCTCCATCGTCGGACCGTCCGGGTGCGGCAAATCGACTTTGTTGACGATGATCTCCGGGCTGTCGGGACCGACGACCGGCGATGTGTTGATCGAAGGGAAATCGATTCGCGACGTGCAAAACAACATGGGGTTTTTGTTCCAAAAAGATGTGCTGTTTCCGTGGAAGACGGTGCTCGGGAATGTGGAGTCGCCGCTGCTGTTCCGCGGCGTGGACAAATCGGAGGCGAACAGAAGGGCGTTGGAGTGGATTGCGAAGGTCGGCCTGAAAGGGTTTGAACATCACTATCCGCATCAGCTCTCCGGCGGGATGCGCAAGCGTGTCTCGATGGCGCAGACGTTTGTCTACGATCCGGAGGTCATTTTGATGGACGAGCCGTTCTCTGCGCTCGATGTGCATACGCGCAATCGGATGGAGAACGAACTGATGGAGATCTGGGGCGGCTCCGGCCGCACGGTGGTGTTTGTCACGCATGACCTCGAAGAGGCGATCGCCTTGTCGACGCACGTCGTGGTCTTTACCAAAAGCCCAGGTCGCATCAAAGCGGTCTATGAGGTCGACTTGCCTTATCCGCGCAACGTGGCGGAGATCAAGTTTGAGCCGAAGTTTCCGGAGATCTACCAGATGATCTGGAGCGATCTGCGGGAGGAGGTGGCCGGTCATGGGCACGAGTGAACGGCTGAACATGCCGTTGGTTTGGGGACTGCGCATCCTCTGCTCCGTTCTGTTTTTCGGAGCGTGGGAGTACGCGGTAAGACTCGGCTGGCTGGACCCGTTTTTCTTCTCTTCGCCAGTTGAGATCTACACGCAGATCATAGCTTGGCTGTCCGGCCAAGAGATCTACTACGACATTTACATCACCATCGGCGAGACGCTGCTCGGCTTTGCCATCGGCGTGCTGATCGGGATGGTGACGGGGTTTGTCTTTGCCCGCACGCCGATGCTGGCGGCGGTGTTCGATCCGCTGTTTGTGGTGTTGAACGCCATGCCGAAACTCGCACTCGGTCCGCTGTTCATCATCTGGTTCGGGATCGGCATCTCGTCAAAAGTGGCGATGGCGGTGGTGATCGTGCTGTTCCTCGTCTTTTTCAACACCTATCAAGGGGTGAGAGAGGTCAGCCAGGATCTGATCAACAACGCCCGCATCCTCGGTGCATCGCGGTGGAGCGTGCTGCGGCACGTCCTGTTCCCGAGTGCCCTCGGATGGATCTTCTCCTCGCTGCGCACGTCCATCGGCTATGCGCTGATCGGCGCGGTCGTCGGCGAGTACATGGTCGCCCAGCACGGCGTCGGTCATCTGATCGCCAGTGCACAGGCCAATTTTGACACGACCGGGGTGTTCTCCGGGCTGATCATTTTGATGTTGCTGGTCTGGGTGATCGACGTGGTGATCCAGCGGGTGGAGGAAAAGCTGACCGCTTGGCGGGGACAAGCCTAGAAGTGAAAAGGGGGAAACGCTCGATGAAAGCTCACACGATGAAAAAGTCGCTCGGCCTGCTGACCGCTGTTACGCTCAGCTTTGCATTGGTCGCATGCGGCGGCGGTACGAATACCAAAGAAACGACCGCGGGCGGCACTGCTGCTGCTGAAAAGACGGTCAAAGTTAACGTCGGCTCCAGTTCGAAAGGCGCGGTGACCGCGATCCAGATCGAAGTCGCCCAGGCGCTCGGCTTCTTTAAAGAAGAAGGCCTCGACGCCAACGTGATCTATTTTAAAAGCGGTACCGAATCGGCAGGCGCGCTGGTCAGCGGTCAGATCGACTTTTCGGTCAACGCGGTCGATCATGCGATCAAGGCTCGTGAGCAAAACAAGACCTTGAAGATGATCGCGTCGTTTACCGACAAACCGTCGAACACGCTGTTGGTCAGCTCCTCGCTGAAAGACTCGGTCAAATCGGTGAAGGATCTCAAAGGCAAAAAAATCGGTGTTACCGGTGTCGGTTCTGGCACGCACATCCTGACGACCTACGTGCTCCAGAAAAACGGCATGACGGCCGAAGACGTGCAGATCGTGCCGATCGGCTCGGCGAGCAACTTTATCGCCGCGTTTAAAAACAACGCGATCGACGCGGGCATGGTGTTTGACCCGACCTCGACGCAGTTGACCGACATGAGCTACACCTTCCCGCTGATCGACATGAGCGATGACGCGGGCACGAAACAGGTCTTCACCGAAGGCGGCTATCAGTTCACCGGCCTGCTGACGACCGAAGATGTGATCAACAACAAAAAGGATGTCGCGCAACGCATGGTCAACGCGATGATCAAGAGCAACAAATACATCGCGTCGCACAAAGCGGAAGAGATCGTGGCCAAACTGCCGGCCGATGTGGTCGGCAAAGACAAGGATCTGTACCTCAAATCCTTTGCCCATACGCAACCGGCGATCTCCAAAGACGGCGTCGTCTCCAAAAAAGCGGTCGAGAACAACCTCGAAGCTTTGAAAGCGTACGACCCGAAAAACGAAGCGGTCAAGACGCTGGATGCAGCCAGCCTCTATGACATGCAGTTTGTCGAAAACTCCAAGAAATAGAAAGTGAAGATGTGAGACGGGCTTTTCTTTCAGAATGATTATAACATGATTTGTTTCAAACATGAAGAGTTTTTCTTATAAAAAGTTTCCGTATGTGATGTCAAAACGGAGGTGGCTACATGGAAAACGCACGCCATTTGAGCATTTTTGACACGACGTTGCGCGACGGGGAACAAGCGCCCGGCAATTCAATGACGTTCGAGCAGAAGATGGAGATGTTTACTGTGCTCGACAACCTTGGATTTGACCTGATCGAGAGCGGATTTCCGTCTGCGACCGAGTACGATTTTCAAGTGACGCGCGAGCTGTCGAAAATGGCGCGCCACTCCAAGATCTGTGCGTTCGTCCGCGCCAATCGCGCCGATATCGACACGTCGCTTCGTGCGCTGCAGGACTCTCACTCCTTCCAGATCCAGACGCTGGCTGTCGGCTCCCACATCCATCTGGAGCACAAGCGCAAGATGACGGCGGAAGCGGCGATCCTCGAAGCGACCGACGCGGTGCGCTACCTGCGCGCCCAAGGCGTCACCGATATCTCGCTGGGCGTGGAGGACGCGTCGCGCGGCGACTATGACTATCTGCAACGCCTGATCACGTCTGGCGTGGAAGCAGGGGCGACCACCGTCGTCATCGCCGACACGGTCGGCTGCGCGTTGCCGCATCAGTTTGCCCGGCTCGTGCAGGCGGCGAAAGGGTGGGTCGGCGACAGTGTCAAGCTGTCGATCCACTGCCATGACGATCTCGGCCTCGCCTTGGCCAACGCACTGGCCGGAGTCCATGCGGGGGCTGACGAAGTGCAGACCACGCTGTGCGGCATCGGCGAGCGTGCCGGCAACACCGCGTTTGAAGAGCTGGCAGCCGTGCTGTCGTACAAGCGCGACTACTACGGCGCCGACACGCCGATTGACCGCAGCCGCGTCTATGCCGCCTGCCAGCGGTTGATCGACCTGCTCGATCTGCCGGTGGCACGTCACAAATCGGTAATCGGCAAATATGTGTTTGCCACCGAGGCGGGCATCCACCAGCACGGCATGATGAACAACCCGATCACCTACGAGTACGTCGAGCCGCATCTGTTCGGTCGCGAACGGCAGATCCTGATCGGCCGCCACTCCGGCCGCAACGTGTTGCGCGGCCGTTTGCAAGGCCGCGGGATCGAGGTGGACAACCGCCTGCTGGAGGCGCTGTACGACCACATCATGCAAGCGGAAGATCTGGAGCGCTACAACGACACCGATGTGCTCGTCGAGCACTATCTGGGGTTGGAGCAACAGACGATGCAGGCGTGAGTGCCGGTATTGCCAGGCAAGTCTAATTAGGAGGTGCTTACTTATCATGACAGTCGGTTTTACCGTGGATATGAAAGAAGTGGAAAAAGCGTACAACGTGATCAAAGACGGCGGTCTCGCCCTGATCAAAGGCGACATCGGGTATGGTCTGATCGGCCACTCCGAAGAGTCGATCCGCAAAATGTACGAGATCAAAGGCCGTCCGGCTTCCAACCCGTGCATCACCGTCGGCTCCCCGGAAGTGATCGCAGACGTGGCGAAGCTCAAAGACCCGCGTCTGATGGACTGGATGATGGACATCTCGCAGCATACGACCCTTGCGGTCGTCAACGAGATCAACCCGAACTCCAAACTCCTTGCGGGCCTGTCCGAGTACGTCCTCTCGCAATGCACCAAGGACGGCACGATCGCCTCCTTCCTGCACACCGGCGAGTTTATTGAAGAGATGGTCAAACTGGGGCTGAAAGAAGACTTCCTGCTCGTCGCATCGTCGGGCAACGTCTCCGCTCACGGCAACAACTATCGCTTTGAAGACGTGCAGCCGGAGATCGTCAACGGCGTCGACTATTACCTCGACATGGGGGTAGCCAAATACGCCAACGAAGCGAAACTGGCGACGACCATCGTCAACCTGACCAACTTTACCTACAAACGCCAAGGGGTCAATCACGACATGATCCACGCGTCCCTGACCAAATTCAAGGAGGAAGTGCTGCATGTCTAATCTGGCGGATTTCGAAAAATTTGACGCGATCATCCAAGCGAACAAATACAGCAAGGGCTCGTTCGTCACCGAAGTCGTCAGCGGCAACGTCACCCGTGAAGGTCTGAAGCGTTGGGCGATTCAGAAATATTTCCAAACCTACGACCAAAACCGAGCGTTCTCCGCGATCCATGCCAACGCGCCGTATGAAGACGTGCGCCAATACGAGATGGATCAACTGATCGCCGAAGAGACGGGGATCAAAGACGGCTCCGACACGCACTACAATTTGATGAAGCGCTTTGCGTTTGCGATGGGCGCGACCGAGGAAGAGATCGCGGCGACGCCGGTCGGCGGCCCGGTGCAGGAGTTCCTCGACTACCTGCTCGGCGTCTGCAAAAACGAGCATTTCCTCTACGGCATCCTCGCGATCTACGTCAACGAGAGCCAGACGTCGGAGAGCGCGATCAAACTGCACACGGCGATTGCCGAGCGGTTTGGCGTCAGCGACCACGACTTGGAATGGTTCCTCGTCCACTCGGAAGCGGACGTCGAGCACAGCAACGTCGCTCGCGAACTGATCAAAAAATACGCGGCGGAAGCGCCGGGCTTTGCCGAACGCTCGCTGGAATTCGTGGCGAACGGCTCGAAGATGTGGACCCAGTTGCAAAATTATTACCATTCCGTGCTGGTCGACGAGTCGGCTGTGAAAGCGTAGGTGACTTTTGATGGGGCAAACAATCGCGGAAAAGATCCTTGCGGCGCACGCGGGTAAAACGGGCGTCGTGCCGGGTGAGATGGTCGATGTCGAGCTGGATCTGATCGTCGGCAACGACGCATCGACGCCGATTGCCGTCAAGCAGATCGAAACGTACGGCCTGCTGGACAAAGTCGCGCACCCGAGCAAAATTTACCTCGCTCTCTCGCACTACTCGCCGGCCAAAGACATCAACACGGCCAGCCACATCCAGTTGACCAAACGCTTTGCCGACCGCTACCCGGAAGTGACCGTGTTCCCGGAAGGCTACGGGATCGAGCACGTGATCATCCCGGAGGAAGGGCTGGTCGGCGCGGGCGATCTCGTGATCGGGGCTGACTCGCACACCTGCACCTACGGTGCGGTCGGGGCGTTTGCCACCGGCGTCGGCTCGACCGACATGGCGGCGGCGATGGTCACCGGCAAGACGTGGATGAAAGTGCCGGAGACGCAAAAGTTTGTCTACACCGGCAAAAAGCGTCCGTTCTTTACCGGCAAAGACCTCGTGCTCTACTTGATCCGCCAGCTCGGCGTGGACGGCGTCACCTATCAGGTGATGGAGCATGCCGGGGAAGCGCTGCTCGATTTCACGATGGAGGAGCGGCTGACCATCGCCAACATGGCGATCGAGGCAGGCGGCAAGACGGGCATCGTCTCCTATGACGAAGTGACCGAGCGCTACCTCGCAGGACGTGCCAAGCGGGCGTACCGCCCGACGTTTGCCGACGCGGACGCGATGTACGCGGCGGTCTACGAGTGGGACATCTCCGACCTGGAGCCGCAGGTGGCCAAGCCCAACCTGCCGTCGAACACGGTCGATGTGTCCTCCGTCGAAGGGCTGTCGATGGACCAAGTCTACATCGGCTCCTGCACCAACGGCCGCATCTCCGACCTGCGAGCAGCCGCTGCGATCATGAAAGGTCGCAAGGTCAATTCGAACCTGCGCACCATCGTCGTGCCAGGCTCGAAAGCGGTCTATCAACAAGCGTTGCGCGAGGGGCTGATCGACATCTTCCTCGAAGCGGGCGCGCTGGTCGGCCCGCCGTCCTGCGGCGCGTGCTTCGGCGGCTCGATGGGCATCCTCGCTCCGGGCGACCGCTGCCTGTCGACGACCAACCGCAACTTTACCGGCCGCATGGGCGCGGCGACCGCCGAAGTCTACCTCTCCAACCCGAGCGTGGCAGCGGCGACGGCTGTGACCGGCAAGATCACCCACCCGGCCGAAGTCGCACACGAGCCGGTGCTGTAAGAGGAGGACAAGCTCATGAACCTGAAAGGCAACGCGCACACCTTTGAGCGCGATATGAACACCGACGTGATCATCGCCGGACGCTACGTGGCGTCGACCGATCCGAAAGTGCTGGCATCCCGCATCTTCGAGGATCTCGACCCGACGCTGTCGACGCGGATCCAGCCGGGCGACATCTTTGTCGCCGATGCAAACTTCGGCTGCGGCTCGTCCCGCGAGCATGCCCCGCTGGCGATCAAAGGGGCAGAGGTGTCTTGTGTCATCGCGCCGAGCTTCGCGCGCATCTTCTACCGCAATGCGATCAACATCGGCCTGCCGATCCTCGAATGCAAAGGGATCTACGAGGTGACCGAGCCGGGCGACGAGATCGAAGTCGATCTCAAGTCTGGCGTTGTCAAAAACGTCACCAAAGGGCTGGAGTTCCAAGCGAGCCCCTTCCCGGAGTTTATCCTCTCCCTGATCGAGCAGGGCGGCCTGATGGAAAAAGTGGTCGCCGATCTCAACCGTTAATCCGTTTTTCACCCAACATTCCTATATAAAGCGAGGTATTTTATCATGACTATCGAAACCAAAACCTTCATCATCGACGCAGACTCCCACATCGAAGATCATCCGGCTATTTGGGACTACCTGGAGCCGGAATACGCGCACCGCAAACCGCTGGCTGTCAACGTCGGCGAACTGATCACCCACAACACCTCCCGCAACTACGTCTGGATGATCGACGGGGAGATGTTCCCGAAACTGATGGGCTACGGCGCGTCCTGCCACGGTTCGCCGCCGGTCACCGACTTTGCAAAAGCGAAGCCGATCAACGTCGAATCGCAAGCGATCACCGATGTAAACGAGCGCCTGAAGTCGATGGACGCAGTCAAGCTGGACGTGTCGGTCATCTACTCGACCCTGTTCCTGCAACCGCTGACCAACGATCTGATGTACGAAGCAGCTCTCATGCGCGCGTTCAACTCCTTCATGGCTGACGCTTGTGCCAAAGCGCCGGAACGCCTGAAGTGGGTTGCTCCGGTCCCGATGCGTCACCCGGAAGAAGCGATCAAAGAAATGCGTCGCGTCAAAGAACTGGGTGCTGTCGGCGTGATGATCCTCGGCACCGCGGGCGACGTGCTGCTGCACGACCGCCGCTTCGACCCGTTCTATGCAGAAGCTGAAAAGCTCGGCATGCCGGTCACCGTACACGTCGGCTGGGCACACACCGGCCTGCACAAATCCTGCGAATCGGCTGGCACCGCGATGATCCTCGCGTTTGAGCTGTCGATGGTCATGGGCTTCTACTCCTTCGTCGGCGGCGGCATCCTCGACCGCTTCCCGGATCTGAAAGTCGGGTTCATCGAAGGCGGCGCAGACTGGTTCCCGTCCCTGCTCAACCGCATGGAACACTGGTACGACACCCCGACCGCACAACCGTGGCAAGCGAAGAAACGCCCGCTGGAGTACATCCGCGATCATCAGCTGTACTTCACCTGCGAAGGCGACGAGAAAGACCTGCCGCGCTTCCTGGAAATCGTCGGTGCAGACCGCGTCCTCGGCTCGGCCGACTTCCCGCACGTTCACTTTGAAGGCGGCAAACTGGGCGAGACGTTCGACGAGATCCGCGAGCGCGACGACATCACCCAAGAGGCGAAAGACCTGATGTACGGCCCGAACGCGATCAAGTTCTACGGACTCGAGATCTAAAACCACAGAGAGAAAGGCAGGAGACCCTTATGAAATCCATCGCACTGTTGCCGGGTGACGGCATCGGACCGGAAGTGATCGCCGAGGCGAAAAAAGTGTTGGCGGCGGTAGGAGCGGCTTATGGACGGGAGATGACGTTCGAGAGCTATCCCTTTGGAGGTGCGGGCATCGACGAGTGCGGAGACCCGTATCCGGAGGTGACCGCAGCCGGCATCCGCCGTTCGTCCGCCATCCTGCTCGGTGCGGTGGGCGGTCCCCGCTGGGACGCTCTGCCCTTGGAGCAACGACCGGAACGCGGCATCTTGCGGCTGCGTGCAGATCTGGACGTCTACGCCAACCTGCGCCCCGTCCGCGTCCACGACGTCCTGCTGTCCTACTGCCCGCTGCGCCCGGAGCTCGCAAAAGGCACCGACCTCGTCATCGTCCGCGAACTGACCGCGGGCATCTACTATGGCGAGCGCGGCCGTAGCCGAGCAAACGGCGAGTGGCAGGCGTACGACACCTGCACCTACACCGCCAGCCAGATCGAGCGCGTCGTCCGCGCCGGATTTGAAACGGCGCAGAAACGCCGCAAGATCCTGCACTCCGTCGACAAAGCAAACGTGATGACCACGTCCGGCCTCTGGCGGGAGATCGTGGGTGATCTCGCTCCGGAGTACCCGGATGTCAAAGTCCACCACTTGCTGATCGACAACGCCGCCATGCAGATGATGCGCAGCCCGAGCCAGTTTGACGTGCTCGTCACGGAGAATCTGTTCGGCGACATTCTCTCCGACGAAGCGTCGATGCTGGCCGGCTCCATCGGCATGATCCCGTCTGCATCGCTCGGCCCGGACGTGTCCCTGTATGAGCCGATCCACGGCTCCGCACCGGATATCGCGGGACTTGGGCTCTCGAACCCGATTGGGACGATCCTCTCGGCCGCGATGATGCTGCGCCACTCCTTCGGGTGGGAAGCAGAAGCAGACGCGGTGGAAGCGGCTGTGTTCCGCGTGCTGGAGGAAGGCTACCGCACTCGCGACATGACGAAAGTGGGGACGGAAGCAGTGACCACCTCGGAGATGGGGAGTTTGGTGGCGGAGGAAGTGTTGAAGATGTCGGCGAAGGTTGCTGGGTAAAAAGTAGAGTAAGAGGAAAGAGCCTTTCTACATCGAGTAGAAGGGCTCTTTTTCATGTGGTGAACGAATCTGCATGAGGTCCATCAAAAACGATCATTGCGTTTATCGTGCAGGGTTCATACAGGGGTATCGGTGGGCCCCATTGATTAAAAGTTAGCGTAGGCGGGTTTGCTTTTATCTAGCATGCGACAATCTATCATAAATTTCTCCGCCATTGAAAATGAGATAGTCGCTCTGTTTTCCCGACAGGGATATTGAGCGGCTATACTTTCATGCGGAGGTTAGTTCATTCTCGATATGAGTAGTTAGTGATATAGTTTGGAAGCTGTTATAAATATAGGTTCGAATTTATTAGGAAAAAACAGAAGGATACTGATGTCTTACTAAGTATTTATATATTTATAAACGGAGGGGTTCTATGGGAAAGTCAATGAGTATTTTGTCATGTAATGGCCTCTGATGTATTTTTGGGGAGGAATTTGCATGAAAAAGGGTTTTGAAATTTACTTGCAAAGGTATCGCTGGTTTTTTTTGTTGGGTATTGTTCTGTTGTCCATTGGTCTCTTTTTCGGGCTTCAAACTTTCCAAACGACTGCACCTGTCCATTACAGCGGGTGGCTGACCGGGATCATGCCTGTGTCAAAGGAAAACCCGAACGACAGTGTGCTTGTGGCTTACGATCCTGTTCACAATGTGACGGAGGATATTTTGAAGCTCGAAAATTATACGGCTAATAATTACGGCGCGGTCAGCCCAAATGGTCGGTATGCCGCCTATACGCAGTGGAAGACGGATCGGAATCGCTATTTGGTGGTTCGGTCGTTGAAAGAGGAGACGACTCGGGAGTATTTTCGGGATGTCTAAGATCCGTTTGATGTGCTGTATGTCTCTTGGTTGTCTGACGGTCGGAGTCTGTTATTTGTGACGAACGATTTGAAAAATAGTTATGGGTATCAGAAGATCAGGATGTTGGATGCGGAAACTGGGGAGATCAGGGATCTGGTGCAGGGCGGGCATTGGTACGTGCCAGCAAATATGGCTTCAACGGATGAATGGCGGACTGGCAAGAGCCTACAAAGTCAGCTGGAATTGGATGAGTTGATCAAACGACACGGCGGGTCATCGGTGCCGCTCAAAAGGGTGGGGGCTAGGCTGTATGTGAAGATCTCCGCGCCGATGGTCTCACCCGATGGAAAGCGGATCGTGTATAGTATGACACTCTGCCGGGACAGTGCATTTGAAGGGGAGAAATTGTTTCTTGGGTCAGGAATTTGGGTGCTCGATTTGGAGAAAGGTGCGTCACAAAGAATCTATACAATGGATGGTAAGGATGGTGCCATCGGGCGAGTGACGTGGGTGCCAGGCTCGGAGAAAGTGGCATTTTTGAGGTATCGTGATTTTAATGGAACCGATGGGCAGATCGACACGATGGACCTGGACTCTCGGCAGGTCAGGACTCTGTTGCCAACGACAGCGGAACATTTTACGAATCTAGAATTGATCGGGCTGCCCGGTCAGCAGGTGTCGTTCATCTCGATTGCGAAAGGGGAACCGGATACAGCGAAACGGTACCTTGTGGATACTAGGACTGGTGAGATGAAACGTCAGCAGGTCGACATTCACGGGTGGGATACGTTTTGGAGGTTTTCGTTGTTGTATTGACTGGTGAAAAAGGCGCCTCTTGACCGGATATCGCGGGCCTCGGGCTCTCGAACCCGATTGGGACGATCCTCTCGACCGCGATGATGTTGCGCCACTCCTTCGGGTGGGAAGCAGACGCGGTGGAAGCGGCTGTGTTCCGCGTGCTGGAGGAAGGCTACCGCACCCGCGACATGACGAAGGTGGGCACCGAAGCGGTGACCACCTCGGAGATGGGGAGTCTGGTGGCAGAAGAAGTGCTGAAACTGGCGGCGAGGGTTGCTGGGTAAGAAGTAAGAGAAAAAGCCTTTCTACATCCAAGTAGAAGGGCTTTTTTCCTGTGTACTGCATCCTTAGAGTACCTCGACTAGTAAGAAAATAGGTGAAAGGCCATTCTGCATATGAGCAGAGAGGTCTATTTGTTTCGATTTCTTGACATTATGTCTTTATCATTATTATTTTATATAAAACATCATTGGCTATTATTTATATAAAAAGTATTATTACAAACAGAAATAATCATAGAGGAGTTGATGTGTTTTGTTTACGAAAAAGCTCGCGATTTCCTTACTGGCAACAGCAAGTCTCGTGGTCGGAACGACCGCCGCTCAAGCGGCCACCCCGCCTGCGGTCGAGTGGAGCGCCTCGTATGATGCAGGCGGCTATGAGCATTTCCATTCCGTGGTGCAAACGGTGGATGGCGGCTATGCAGGTGTCGGGGGCAACTACTTGATGCAGACGGACGCCGTTGGCAATCTGGTCTGGGCGGTCCAGAACGCGGCTGAATTGATGTGCATCAAAAAAGTGAGCGGCGGCGGTTTTATCGTCTCCGGATACTTGGGCAACAACGCGTATCTTGCTAAATACGACGATGCAGGCACGCTCCTGTGGGAGCAGCAATTTGCCCAAGCTCGTCGTGCTTCCACCGTCCAACCGACGAAAGACGGCGGCTACATCGTCTCCGGTTACGTGAACAACGGCTCTGCGACCGGGGAAGATATGTGGTTGCTGAAAGTGGACGCAACCGGCAACTTCCAATGGGAAAAAACGTTCGGCGGGGCCAAAGCCGACATTCCGGGCGAGTTTGACAACGCCCTGCAACAAACCAGCGACGGCGGCTACATCTTGGCAGGCACCTCGTGGTCGTATGCCACTCAGCCGTACACCAGCGACGTGTACGTGGTCAAAACGGACGCATACGGCAACCTGAAATGGCAGAAAACATACGGCGGCACGCAGACCGACATGGGCAACGCGGTCCAGCAAACGACCGACGGCGGCTACATCATCGCCGGCCGCTATCAAACGAGCACGTCCAACGACGCGTACCTGATCAAGACCGACACGTTCGGCAATTCGCAATGGCAGAAGATCTATGGCGGCTCGTCCTACACTGACGCGGCGCACACCGTCTTCCAAACCAGCGACGGCGGCTACCTGCTCGGCGGGTACTACTCGTTCGACTACACCGACTTCGATATGTATCTGGTGAAGACCACCTCGACCGGTGCCATCTCGTGGCAAAACGCATACGGCGGGAATCTGGGCGAATTCCTCTACACTTTGAACCAGACCGCAGACGGCGGCTACGTACTCGGCGGATACACCGAAACGTTCGCCACCACCAACCGCGACTATTTCTTGGTGAAACTCGGCACGGCAGGTGCGCTTGCACAATCGACGACTGGGGATAAAGCGGCACCGCAGATCATGGTCAGATCGATTCAGTAGGAAAAATAAGAGCCTTTCCACTCGATGGAGTGAGAAGGCTCTTTTCATCAGTGGCCACCCAAGACACTTCACATGACCTCACAAAGACTGACTGCAAGATTTTAAGAAACAGTACGTAGAAGCGGGTGACTCGCAGAAGGTGTTACAGTACACTGTTAAGTGTCGATGATATTTTAGATGAGGAGGAATTATAGGTGAAAAAGTATCTAGTGATCTGCGCCGTAGTATTTGGGATGGGGTTGGCTGCCTTAAACGTTGCTTCAAATAATGCCCAGTACGTTCCACCGAACCCATTTTCAAGTAGCGATTATGAAATTGCAGAGTACGTTCCCCCGAATCTAGTGATGGCAGGTTAGGGAAGCGTCATAGCAACTGAATCCCCTGACTATTCGGCAAGGGGATTTTTTGCGTTATCGTCAGCAAACTGTAAGAAAATGAGGAAGAGCCTTTCTGCATCGAGTAGATAGGCTCTTTTATATGCATGTGAAACCGTTGGTGTTGAAAAGACGTATAATAATGGAAAAACACTCGAAGAGGAGTGCGTATGCGCGAAAAGATTGAACGGTTGTCCGTCTTGTACTTGGAACTAACAGATATTCTTCAGCAGGAAGGTTCAGATCAGGCAAAATATCTACTGCGAAACGTTCATCATTCTCTTGCATTGATAGAAGAGCGTAACCTTCCGGACGATCTTCTCTTTCAAGAGCTATTTTCTACTTATCGCGGATTGACTGTTCCACATGCAGGTCTGTCAGATTTCTATCTATGGGACGAAGACTTTGATACCCGGATCGAAGCCAACAAGGCAGTGGATCAGATTAAATCAGAGTTGCATCAGATATTTTGGAGTTGAGTGCTCGTGACCAAACACCTCGATAAAATCTGGTACACAAAAAGACCGATGTAGGGCTTTTCACTTTCTGAGGACGAGCAGGTGGAGGTGCTGAAATGAGTGGAATTTCAGAGAAAACGATACGTGTACTTTCTGATTCGGGGTGGTCATCAAATCATAGTCGTGACATTTCCGATTTCGTAGAATTCCTCGAAGGGAGGGGGTTCCCGGTTTTTCCTGCTGCGAAGAGAGTTCTGGAGATGTTTGCGGGTATAGAATTTTCATATCCTCTCAATGATTTTGTTGAGAGTTTTCATTTCAATCCTCATCGAGCATTGGGAGATGCGTATGAGTACGAGGATTTTGAAGAGTTTGAGGACAGAATCGGTGAATCACTGGTCGTGATAGGTGAAGCTTGCCGGGGTAATATGATCATGTTTATTTCTGAAAGCGGAAAACTTTTCGGAATGACAGGCTATCATATTTCCAAATTTGGAGATGACATATACGAATCGCTGGAGACGCTGTGCTTGCCGCGACCATGTGTAGAAATAAAATAACGGATACATGATGGAGTAGCCTACAAAAGAAATTCTCTGCCAGAGGCGATAATCCGAATACATGTACAGTAAAATAAATATGCATTATAATTACTAACGTGTTATATAGAGGTCGCCTTTCTAATGCGGGAGGTTCATAATGAGAGTGAGTGAAGACTCTTTAGATATTCCTTTGGGAAGAAGAATTGCAGAAATTATGAAAGAGAAGGGGAGCGCCTACTCTCATCAAGCGATGGGAAAACGCATAGGAGTATCTCGTGAAACGTTACGATTGATGTTGCATGGCGGCCGAGAGATCTATGATTTTGAAGTAAAGAAGATTTGTGTTGATCTGAAACTGTCCGTCGAACGTATCAAACAACAAGATACCTGGTTGATGCTCTCCGAACTTCAACAATTGCTAAAGCATGAAGGGAGAGATCCCAAGCGAGCGTTGGAGATAGCAAATCACTTACAATCAGTCGCCATCGGCATGACTGAAAGGTGCAAAACTCTTTTTTACTTGGGTCAGGCACATAAGAATTTGCACCAGTACGAACCGGCTCATCAGGCGTGGTTAGAGGCGTACGATCTCGCAAAGGCGATTTATGATAAGTACGGTGAAACGGATCTTCTATACTCCATCATCAGCAACCTTGTCACCACCTACACCATTCGCAAGGACTTTACAAGGGCCGCAGAACTGCTGGCAATGGTTGAAGATTATTTTCTTACAACCCCAATCAAATCCGCGTCCCTCACCTATTCAAGATCAAAGCTTTTAGAGTCGTTAGGCGAGGTCCAGACAGCAAGAGAAGTGTCCTATGACTCATTGAAGTACGCACGTTCGTCAAATAATTCAAACGTCATCGGCAGAGCCCTCATCAACGCGGCTCACTTCGAATTCAAGCTAAGGGAGTATAAAGAGGCTAGGCACTTGCTAGTGTTAGCTCTCGAAGAACTACAGCAAGATCCAATCTCTTCTTTCATAGCAAAAAAAGAACTGGCAAAATGCCTGATCAAACTGGGTGAGAAAGCGGAGGCAGAAGATATCATTTTGTCAGCACTATCCGATCTTGAAGGCTACGAATTACCAAAGCTGAAGGCAAAAAACATGTTGCTTCTTTCCATTCTGCGTAATTCTCCAGAGAATGCACGGGCAGTTGCAGATGATAATAAGTGTGAAAAAGATATACGTTATCTGTCTTACAAATTTTTGATAGGTTATTACAAGTCGTCTGGTGATTCCGAACTATTCATGGAGTATCTGTTATTACCGCCCTATATTGTCCGAAAACTGACTGCGTCTAATGTCCAAAGGTTGACGGATAATATGGCCGAGCGTTCATAGCGAATTCAGAAAAGGAAAAACGGGAGAATCAAGTCAACTCTCC
>NZ_JAPMLT010000011.1 GCF_026410385.1 Tumebacillus lacus | reverse complement strand
TCATGCGACTCAAGAGCCTATCCGGTATTAGCACTCGTTTCCAAGCGTTATCCCGGTCTGTCGGGCAGATTGCCCACGTGTTACTCACCCGTCCGCCGCTGACATCCTCGGAGCAAGCTCCGATTCAGTCCGCTCGACTTGCATGTATTAGGCACGCCGCCAGCGTTCGTCCTGAGCCAGGATCAAACTCTCAATAAAAGTTTGGTTCATAGCGAACTGAATCGCTGGCTCGAAAATCGATCTCGTAACACTCGTTTAGTTTTCAAGGATCAATCAAAAAAGAGACAAACATGGTGAGTCATGAAGGACTCGAACCTTCGACCCGCTGATTAAAAGTCAGCTGCTCTACCAACTGAGCTAATGACTCATGGTGGCGGAGGAAGAGGGATTCGAACCCCCGAGACGGTTTCCCGCCTACTTGATTTCGAGTCAAGCTCCTTCGACCAAACTCGGACATTCCTCCGCGTATTCATTTCCCGTCAACCGCTTGTCTCTCGCGGCGACAGGAGTAATCATACCATGACACCTGCAGGAGATCAAAGCAACATTTCAAACAAAATGTGACGTTTCCCGCGTTTATGTGAAACTATCGGCTCATGATGCTAGATTCTCTCGACCTTTCTCCCTGATCTTGCTTCTGGGCAAACGCCCGTTTTTCCACGATCCGACACCACACATCAACTCCGCACATATCCTTTAGATGTCGGTAACACCCTGACAAACGCACAAAAGGAGCTGACCCCTGTGGGCAAAAAGTATCGCAACGATTCGGATGTCCGCCTGATCCCGTACTATCAATATGATCCGGAGATCCATGAAATCGATACCCGTTACCTGCCGCAATCTCCGCAAGTAGAATACGACTACGACCCGCAACAAGAAGTGCCGGCGCACTTTGAAGCACCGCAGGGCGACTATCGTTTCGTCCCGGTGCCCGTCCCGGTCCCGGGCGGTCGCCCGCGCCGCCGTCGTCGCCGTCGTCGCCCTCCGTTCTACGGACCGGTTCCATTCCCGGCTCCGGTCCCGGTCCCGATCCCGGCTCCCATCCCGACCCCGTACCCGTACCCATACTACGGCGGCTACCCGTATGGCGGTGGCGGTTATCCGTACGGCGGCTACCCCTACAAGAGATAATCACAAAAAATCCCCTTCACAGCCTGGACTGCGAAGGGGATTTTCTTTTACTTCAAACCGGTACTAGCCAAGGAAGTGTACGACGTTGCCCGCACAAACCGGGCAGATCGTCGGATGGTTCGGGTCGGTACCGACCTCGGTCGTCACGACGCGGCAACGCTCGCACGTCTCACCTGCAGCCGCTTTGACGCGGATCGCGAGACCTGCATAGGCAACAGCATCGCCCGGCACGTCCGCACCCGCCTCGTGCACGTTGACTTGCGACACGCCGAGCACCTCATGCAGGCGCGGCACAGAGTGCAACACAGCCAGCGTCTCTGCGTTCGGGTAGAGGTCGAGAGCAGCCGTCAGCGATTTGCCGATGACCTTCTCCTGACGCGCGACTTCCATCGCCTTGAGGATCTCGTCGCGAACGGTGAGCACCGCGCCCCATTTGCGGTCGAGTTCTGCATCGAACGCCACCGGCGCATCGTCCCACTCGGTCAGCTGCACGCTTTCCTCTTCCGCACCCGGCACATAGCCCCACACTTCGTCGGCGGTGTGCGACAGGATCGGCGCGACCAGTTTGGTCAGGCCGACGAGGATCTCGTACATCGCCGTCTGCGCGGAACGACGCTCCAGAGCGGACGGTGCCACGGTGTACATCCGGTCTTTGGACACGTCGAAGTAGAACGACGACAGGTCGACGGTGCAGAAATTGTTGATCTCCACATAGACGGTGTGGAAGTCATATTTGCGATAGCCGTTGTGCACGCGGTCACTCACCTGAGTGAAGCGGTTCAAAGCAAAGCGGTCGATTTCCAGCAGTTGCTCCGGCGCCACTTTATCGGTCTTCGGATCGAAGTCGTTCAAGTTGCCGAGCAGATAGCGGAACGTGTTGCGCACTTTGCGGTACACTTCGGCGACTTGCTTGAGGATCGCATCGGACACGCGGGTGTCTGCGCGGAAGTCGACCGATGCCACCCACAGGCGCAGGATGTCAGCGCCGTACTGGTTCATCACTTTCAGCGGGTCGACGGTGTTGCCGATCGACTTGGACATTTTGCGCCCTTCGCCGTCCAGCGTGAAGCCGTGCGAGAGGATCATCTTGTACGGAGCCTGGCCGCGAACCGCCACGCCGGTCGACAGCGAGGAGTTGAACCAGCCGCGGTATTGATCGGAGCCTTCGAGGTACAGGTCGGCCGGCCAGTGCAGCTCTTCGCGTGCCTCGCAGACCGCCATGTGCGACGAACCGGAGTCGAACCACACGTCCATCGTGTCGCTCTCTTTGCGGAAATGGGTGCCGCCGCAGGAGCAGGTCAGCCCTTCCGGCACCAGTTCATGCGCCTCTTTTTCAAACCAAACCTGCGAACCGTGCTCGGCAAACAGGTTGGAGACTTTGTCGATCGTCTCGTCGGTCACAATCTCCGTGTTGCAGTCGGTGCAATAGAAGATCGGGATCGGCACGCCCCATTTGCGCTGTCGGGAGATGCACCAGTCGGTTCGGTCGGCCACCATGTTGTGCAGGCGCACTTCGCCCCAATGCGGGTCCCAGTTGACCGCTTTGATCTGTTCCAGCAATTGTTCACGGAACTTGTCAATCGAGCCGAACCATTGTTCGGTCGCGCGGAAGAAGACCGGATTTTTGCAACGCCAGCAGTGCGGATAGGAGTGATCCAGCGACTTCTCCGCCAACATGTGGCCGCTCTCATGCAGGTCAGCTGCGATCGCTTTGTTTGCCTTGATGTAGAACTGACCCGCATATTTGCCCGCATCTGCGGTAAATTTGCCTTGGCCATCGACCGGTGCCAAGATCGGCAGGTCGTATTTCAAACCGACCAAGTAGTCTTCCATCCCGTGGCCCGGAGCGGTATGCACACAACCGGTGCCCGACTCCAAGGTGACGTGGTCGCCCAGGATGACCAACGACTCGCGGTCCATGAACGGATGTTTGGCGACGACGCGCTCAAGGTCTTTGCCCAAGAACGTGCCGACGATGTTCGGCTCGCCTTCGATGCCTGCCGTTTTCAGCACGGCGGCGGTCAGTTCTTTGGCGACGAGCAGGTTCTCGCCGTTTACTTCGACGAGGTTGTATTCAAAGTCCGGACCCAATGCGATCGCCACGTTGGCCGGGAGCGTCCACGGAGTGGTCGTCCAGATGACGATGGATGTATGTTCGGTCGGCAGCACGCCTTTGCCGTCTTTGACTGCAAATTTGACATAGATGGAAGGCGACGTTTTGTCCGCATACTCGACTTCCGCTTCGGCCAGTGCCGTTTCACAAGCCGCACAGTAGTAGACCGGCTTCAAGCCTTTGTAGATGTAGCCGCGCTTCGCCATCTCGCCGAAGACACGGATCTGCGCCGCTTCATAGCGCGGTTGCAGGGTGATGTACGGGTTTTCCCAGTCGCCGCGCACGCCAAGGCGCTGGAACTGGCCCTTTTGACGCTCGACAAAGTCCAGCGCATAGTCAAAGCACATCTGACGGAACTCGGTCACCGGCACTTCGTGGCGGTTGATGCCTTTGCTCTTGATGATCGCATGCTCGATCGGCATACCGTGCGTATCCCAACCCGGTACGTACGGAGCGTCAAAGCCGTCCATCGTCTTGCTCTTGACGATGATGTCCTTGAGGATCTTGTTCATCGCGTGCCCGATGTGAATGTCGCCGTTTGCATAGGGCGGACCGTCATGCAGGACAAACTTCGGCTTGCCGTTTTGCTTGGCTTGCACTTTTGCGTAGATGTTCAGTTCGTTCCATTTGTCTTGAATCTGCGGTTCGCGCTGCGGCAGGTTGCCGCGCATCGGAAACTCGGTTTCCGGCAGATTGAGTGTTTTGCTGTAGTCCGGTTTTTCCATGATCTGCTGTCCCTCCAGTGCTGTGAAACGCAAAAAAGTCTCCCATCCCCATCACAAAATAGGGACGAGAGACTTTGTTTTAAGTATCCCGTGGTACCACCCTGATTGCCGCCCGTGGGCGACCGCTCATTCGAACCCGGTAACGTGGGTCAAGCGGTGCCGCCTACTGCCTTCTCCATTCCATCGGAAAAAGGTTCGAGACACGACTCCCGGGTGATTTTCCCGTCTGTTCCCTTTCCCGGCTCGCACCAACCCCGGTTCGCTGCAAAGTTCTTCAGACCGTACTCTTCCCGTTCAACGTCTTGTATGGAAAAATTTCAGGATCATTATATGCCACGCTGACTAGCCTTGTCAAACGGACGCCGTTTTATTCCTCGGTCGCGATCCGGATCGTCTTCTCTTCCAGCACTTCTTCCCATTTGTCGCTGTCGAGCAGTTCCAACTGAGCAGCCACCATCGAACGCAGGCGAGCTCGGAAGACGGCCGCTTGCTTTTGCACTTCATCCAGTTCCATCGCCATGCGACGGGACTTGGTCAACGCTTCGTTGATGATGCGGTCGGCGTTTTTCTCCGCTTCCTTGACAATCAACTGAGCTTCTTTGCGCGCATTCGCTTTGACTTCTTCGGCGGTCTCCTGCGCGACGATGATCGACTTGGACAGACTTTCTTCGATATTTTGAAAATGAGCCAGACGCTCTTCAATCGTCACCAGTTTTTCTTCGAGGTTGCGGTTTTCGCGGATCAGCCCTTCGTAGTCCTTGATCACACGATCCAGAAACTCGTTTACTTCGTCTTCGTTATAGCCGCGAAGCGAGCGGCCAAACTCCTTGTTGTGTATATCCAGCGGAGTCAAACGCATGGTTGCGAGGCACCTCCAAAAGTGTAGGTAGTCAAGCAAGTGAATTCGACAATATTTGCCGTTTTCCTTCCCGACCTTTAGACAAATTTGCCAACTTTAAGAATTGTGCGCCCTTTGCGCGACAGACCGCCGACTTCGAGGACTTTGATTCGACCGTGCCCGCGCAAGGAGATGACGTCGCCTTCCTCGACCGGGGTCGCCGGATTTTCAATCGTCTGCCAGTTCAATTGCAACTTGCCGTTCTTGATCGGATCGACCACCTTGGTGCGCGAAAGACCGAACGCTTCGCCCGCCACCGCGTCCACACGCAGCGACATCACGGTGAATTCCTTCTCCGAAAACTCGTGTTGCACCGCCCGATGCTTCTCCCGCGTGTTTTCCGACACGTGGACAGTTGCCCGTCCCACCTGCGAGAGGTGCAGGCGGATGTAGTCGGCGATGTCACCGGTGACGACGATGTCGCAGCTGTCGTCCTGCACCGAGAAGTCGCCCAGTTTGGCCCGCTTCAAGCCCAGGCCGACCAGCGAGCCGAGGTAATCCCCATGCGACAAAGACACGTAGTCACCCGGGATCTCCAATCGCAAAAACGCCAACTCAAAATCGGCCGGCTCCGGTGCCCAATACGACGGCACGAGCAACGCCCGTTTGCGCTCAGCAAAAGAGGAGCCCCCATCGAGATGAAGGCTCAAATCAGGCAATCGATTGACAATCGCCTCGGTGATTTTGATTTGACGCGGGTCGAGAAAATCGGTCAAAGCAGGCGACTGCCGTTCATCGACGCGCATCGCCAACTCCATCGTGCGGTCGACAAACGGCCGCTCCTCCGGCCGATAGTGCATCATCACATCATCGCGCCTCATCGTCTTACAAGATCCAGCTCAACACGTTGAGCACGCCGACGGTGACAAAATGCCAGGCGAAGATCGCGACGATCGGCGACAGGTCGAGGTAGCCGCCGCCAAGCGGGAGCGGCGGAATGAAACGACGGAAGAAACCGAGATACGGCTCGGTGAATTTTACCAAGAAACGGCCGATCGACGTGCGTTCCACGTCCGGCACCCACGACATCAGAACGCGGGCGATCAGCACGTAGGAGTACAACTCCAAAATGCGGGCTACGTAATACATCAACTGATTGCTCATTGGTCACCTCGTGTTGAATTTGTTCGAACCGTCGACCGGGCCCTGCGGCATCTCGGCCAAGGCGTCCGAGATCTGGCCTTGAATGTCGATGTTCTCCGGGGCACAAAGGAAGATGTTGTGACCCAGTTTTTGCATGGTGCCGCCCAACGCATACGTGCAACCGCTGATAAAGTCGATCACTCGGCGCGCCTCATCGAGCGGGCAGCGGTGCAGGTTGACCACGACCGGCCGACGGTTGCGCAGATGATCGGCGATGCCTTGCGCGTCCTCGTAAGACTCAGGCTCCGCGAGAAAGACGCGCACCTGTTTTTGCGTGTGCAAGGAGACGACGGTGCCGGGTCGCTTCAAAGGCACGACGCCGTCGGGCTGTGCTTGCTGTTCTTCTTGTTCTTCCGCCCGGACCTGCGGCTCTTCGTCCGACAGCCCGAGGAACGTCATCATCTTTTGAAACATACCTGTACGACCTCCATTATGGTTTCACCAATATGCTGCCGATCCTCACGAACGCAGCACCCTCTTCCACGGCAATCTCAAAATCTCCCGACATTCCCATCGACAAGCGGGTGGCGGTGGCCGGAGCGGTCCCTTCGGCGAGCCAGCGGTCGCGCAACTCGCGCAATCCGCGAAATACCGGGCGGGCTGCTTCCGGATCGACGTCGGCCGGAGCCATCGTCATGAAGCCCTGTACCTCGATCCCGGGCATCTCGGCGAGATGGCCCAAAAACGCGGCGACCTCCTCAGGGGCAAACCCGCCCTTCGACTCTTCGCCGGACACGTTGACCTGCACGAGGCAGGGCACGGTGATCCCGAGAGCCCGGGCCCGTTTATCGATCTCCATTGCCAAAGACAACCGATCCAACGAGTGGATCAGGTGAAAGCGTTGGAGCACTTCTTTGACTTTGTTCGTCTGCAAACTGCCGATGTAATGCCATCTCACGCCGGGAGCCCGCTCCGCCAGCGCATCGAGTTTCGGCAGAGCGACCTGCAGGCGGTTTTCGCCGAGGTCTTGCTGCCCGGCCTCCACGAGGGCGGCCGTCTCATCTGCGCCGATGTATTTGGTCACCGCGACAATCGTCACCTCATCAGGGTCACGACCCACACGCTGACAGGCGGCTGCAATGCGGTCTTTGATCTCGATCAGTCTCTGCCCATACTCCATTTCACAGATCCTCCCGTACATGACAATAGGTATATATACGCCTACGCGCCACCTTTTTCCTGCAAGAGCGCGACGATTCCGGCATGGCGGCCCGTCTGCCCTTCTTTGCGGTAGGAATACAGCGCCTCTACCCCGCAGGCGGTGCAGCGGTCTTCCCGCTCGATATGCGCAGCCGGCACACCGGCTTCCAGCAGAGCTTCGACATTGGCCTGCCAGAGATCGAGCTGCCAGCGTCCGTTTTCATTCGGGGTCAACAGCCGGTCTGCCCGCTCTGCAAACGCAGCCCGCACCTGATCGGCCACTCGCTCGTCCACTTCATAGCAGCAAGGCCCGATCGACGGCCCGATCACCGCATGGACGTCCGACGGGTCGCAGCCGTACGTCGTGTGAAGCGACTCCACCGTACGGGCGACGATCTTGGCGACGGTGCCTTTCCACCCTGCGTGCGCCGCGCCGACCGCCCGTCTGTGCGGATCGGCCAGCAGCACCGGCACGCAGTCGGCCGCGTAGGTGGTCAATGCCACGCCCGGCACGTCTGTGATCAGCGCATCGGTCGCCGGCAAAAGCGACTCCATGTCGCGAGCCCCACGTCCGGCCATCTCTTCCGTGACGACGGTGACTGTCGCGCCGTGCACCTGCTCGCCCGCCACCCAACGATCCAGCGGGATGCCGATCCGGCCTGCCACTCGCTCGCGATTGGCGATCACGCGGACCGGGTCGTCGCCGACATGCAGGCCGAGGTTGCACCCGGCAAACGGACGCTCGCTCACTCCGTTGCGGCGTTCGGTAAACGTTGCGAGGATACCCGGTATGTTCACGATTGACTCATCCTTTCCTCAATCCCCAAGTCTTTCTACAAATCGTACCATATTTATTTGCCAAAACGAAAGGGACTCCATTCTTAATCACACACTAAGAATGAAATCCCTGATCCTTAGAAGCCGCCCGAGGAAGAACCCGAACGCGGCGGCAGATAGCCCGACTCGTGCGCCGGACGCAGTTCGACCAACACCACATCGGCGCCGATCTTGACGATTTGGCTCCACGGGATCACGTACTCCTGGCCATTGCCGAACATGCCCAAGAACCGACCCTGTGCCGGCACGACGATCGCGCGGATCATTCCGTTCTCCAAGTCGATGTCCAAATCGCCGATCTGGCCGAGCCGCTTTCCGTCCGCGATGCTGACCACATCTTTGGACTGCAGTTCGGAGATTTTAATCATAGACTCGCCTCGCTTTGCCTGACATGCTACATATATATGTCAGGACAAAGAAAAAAGTCGCGTGAAGAGCGCGACCTTTGTGATCTTGTTTTGGATTTAGGTTTTTATGAATTTGTGCATGTGATGGATGGCCGCCTTCTCCAGACGAGAGACTTGGGCTTGTGAGATGCCGATTTCTTCGGCCACTTCCATCTGCGTCTTGCCTTCGAAAAACCGCATCGAGAGGATGCGCTTCTCCCGGTCGTTGAGCTTTTGCAACGCCTCGCGGATCGAGATCTCTTCGACCCAGAGGTTGTCTTGGTTGCGCTCGTCGCTCAACTGATCCATCACGTAGATCGGGTCGCCGCCGTCATGGTAGATCGGTTCAAACAGTGACACCGGGTCTTGGATCGCGTCCAAGGCAAAGACGACGTCTTCCTTCGGGACGTCCATCGCCTGGGAGATCTCGAGAATCGACGGCTCACGAAGCTTTTCGTTGGTCAGGCTGTCGCGGACTTGCAGCGCCTTGTAGGCGATGTCGCGCAGGGAACGAGAGACGCGAATCGGGTTGTTGTCGCGCAGATACCGCCTGATTTCACCGACGATCATCGGAACCGCATACGTCGAGAACTTCACGTTCTGGCTGAGGTCAAAATTGTCGATCGCCTTCATCAGGCCGATGCAACCGACTTGGAAGAGGTCGTCCACATACTCTCCCCGGTTGTTGAACCGTTGAATCACCGACAACACCAAGCGCAGATTGCCGTTGACCAACTTCTCGCGAGCGTGCAGTTGGCCGTCTTGCAATTGAACAAAAAGTTCGCGCATGACCGCATTGGTGAGTACGGGAAGTTGTGCCGTGTTCACTCCACAAATTTCAACTTTGTTTCGCTTCATCGAGTAACTCCCTCCTCGGTTGTAGACAGTATTACCAAGGGAGGGAGATATATGCACTACAGCATTTTGTTGAATTCTTTCCGCAATCGCTTGATAATTCTCTTCTCCAAACGCGAGATATACGACTGGGAAATGCCCAGCAGATCGGCCACATCCTTCTGCGTCATCTCTTTGCCGTCCGCCAGTCCAAAGCGCATTTCCATGATCTTGCGCTCGCGTTCGGAGAGCTTTTCCAGCGCTTTGTAGAGCAACTTGCGGTCAACCTGTTCTTCGATGTTGCGGTAGATCGTGTCGTTCTCGGTGCCGAGCACGTCGGAGAGCAAAAGTTCATTGCCGTCCCAGTCGACGTTGAGCGGTTCGTCAAAGGAGACTTCCGAACGGATCTTGTTGTTGCGGCGCAGGAACATCAGGATCTCGTTCTCGATGCAGCGCGACGCATAGGTGGCGAGTTTGATTTTTTTCTCCGGGTCGAACGTGTTGACCGCCTTGATCAGTCCGATCGTGCCGATGGAGACGAGGTCTTCGATGTTGATCCCGGTGTTTTCGAACTTGCGGGCGATGTAGACGACCAGGCGCAGGTTGCGCTCGATCAGCACGGCACGAACCGCTTCGTCTTTGGTCGGGAGCTTGGCGAGGAGGTACTCTTCCTCTTCACGGGTCAGCGGCGGCGGCAGGGCTTCACTGCCTCCGACATAGTAGATCTCCTCCGGGCTGCCTCCAAATCGGAACATGAGTTTCAAGAGCCAGATGCGGGCTTGCAGCCGCAGTTTGAACGGTATCGGTACTCGCATGGTACACATTCGTCCCCTTTCCTTGCTTCCTCGCAAAACGCTTAACCGGCTTGGTCTGCGTGTACGGTGTAGTTCGTTGCTTCCCGACTCCCCTCCCCCGCCATCGCAGGATGCAGGATCGCCCGGTAGCTGCCGTCGCCGGCGAGCGGCTTCGGGTTGAGCGCGATCAATACGCGCGGGCAGACGCGCTCTCCCTCCCCTTCCCGGATCAGCACGCGATCCGGTTGAAACGCGAGCAGCATGCCCATCGTTCCGCCCACCCCGCGATACGGGACGAGTCGAAATCTGGCCTGCCATGTCTCGTCGTCGATCCCGGCCTCACCGAGCGACAGCGAGATGTCCTGTCCTGTTTCGAAACCTTCTGTTAACGAAACGGGCAACCAGTCGCGGAACAGTTCCCAGTCCGCCACGGTGACCGGCAGCCGGGACAGCGGATCGGTCAGGGCGTTGCCCGTATCGAGCAGGCCGCAAAATGAGACTTGTCTGTCTGCGAGCTGCACGATCACTTCCATATAATTCTGTTCGCGTTGGCGCAAGGTGGCCAACCGTTTCCAAGCGCTCTTGCCAAGGAAGTAGACGAGCGGCAGAGCGAGCAGGATCAGGACAAAGGTGGTCTGTTGCATCCACACCGTTTGGCCCGAGACCAGCATCAGGCCGTTTTGGATCGAGACCTGACCGAAAAAGTTGTTGACCGCATAGGCGGCTCCTCCGGTTAAAAAGGAGGCGAGGTAAAACAACCCCAGCATCTTGCCAAAGTCCCACACCCCTTTCGGTTTGAAGGCGAGCCAGACCATCAACGCGGAAAAGAGCAGTTTGCAGACAAATGTCAACAGGGCCGACATGGCCGGGAAAAACAGAAAGAGTGCGTAGGACGCCCCGATTGCAGACGCGCCGATCGTCCGAAACCAAGCGACCCGCCGGCGGGCGAGGAACGCCGTCACCAGCAAGATAAACCCGTCCAAACCAAAATTGATCAACCAGATCACATCGAGATAGACGACGGGCATTTTTGAGTTCACCACCAAACATGGTACGCCGATTGATTTCCAGTATAGTACAAGTCTATTGCGGAGGGTGTCAAAACATGACGCTTGCCGGGCAAAATATTTCGACGGCAAGTGGGTGCGTTTTCTGTCGAGAACGCAAACTCAGAAACACAAAAAAGGCGGCTCTTCCGAAGAAGAACCGCCTTTCTCGTTTGATGCTCATGTGGTGCCGATGACAGGACTCAAACCTGCGACCTATCGATTACGAATCGATTGCTCTATCAGCTGAGCTACATCGGCAAAAGTTGAAACAGAGGGGTTATCACGTTCGAGACTGTTGTAAGCCACGTTTTGTTCCTCCGTGCTGCAAACGGCTGATAAGACCTCGCACCAGTAGGAGCAATCATCTATCTATCGGTGTGTGCACACCGATCCGCTCATCAGTTCTTGGTTCCCTTTGAGCAGTTCCCCGACCAAAATTTGGGTTTCTCGCAGATGGGGTTTACCTCGTTCCACCCTCTCCGTTTCCAGAGAGATTCGTCACTGTGGCACTTTCAAGGTATTGAGAGCATATCCCGAGGGACGTAGCTCCTTTCCCTGCCGTCACCCTTTGCAGGGTGCCCTGACTTATTGATTCGTCAGGCATCCGAACTCCGGGCATCACAGCCCGGGCGAGCGTGGACTTTCCTCACCGGATACCCGAGGGCATCCGGCGCGATTGCGCACATGTCTCTTACGTAGATTGGAGCGGGTGATGGGAATCGAACCCACGCGACCAGCTTGGAAGGCTGGAGTTCTACCATTGAACTACACCCGCACATCATGTTCTGTTTTCAACCCGTCACTCGCGGCGACAGAAGTAATCTTATCATGCCGCCATCCTTTTCTCAATATACGTCTGCGAACAAATTCGCCGCTTAAAGGAAATGAGGAAGGAACAGATGCACTCACCTGTTCCTTCGTCTGTCTTCCTGCTGTTTGCGTATCAAACGGATGCTTTCTGACCGGGAACCGATTTGGCAACGGCCGACTTCTTCAAGGACAAGATCACGACGGTCGCGATGATGCACAGCCCGCCGACCGCTTCGTAGACGCCAAACGGAATGTCGAGCCAGATCACCGATGCCACCACGGCGACCAGCGGCTCGATGCAGGCCAAAAGCGCACTCTCGGTCGGCGTGATATAGCGCATGCTGTCGAGATAAAGGAAAAAGGCCAGCAGCGTGCCGAACAGCACGACAAAGAGGATGAACAGCACCGCTTCGAGATTCCACACCTGCCCTGCAGTGTCCCACGGCGGATAGATCGGGATCAAGCCGACGCCGCCGACGATCATCCCCCAACCGACGACCGCTTCGGAACCGAGGCGCGACAGGAGGCCGGACGGATACAGCGTGTAAAACGCCAACGCCACAGCCGACATCAACCCCCAGAACACCGCAATGCCCGGCACGGAGAGCTGATCGAAATGACCTGCCGTCACCAGCAGCATCGTGCCGAACAGCGCAAGAAAGACGGCCGTCGACTCCCGCGGTCCCGGCCATTTCATCAGGCGAACGGCGAGGAAGACGGTGATCAACAGCGGCGCGAGGTATTGCAGCAGCGTTGCTGTGGCCGCGTTGCCTTCGCCAATCGACGCAAAATAGGTGTACTGGACCCCGAGCATGCCGAAGATGCCGAACATCACCAGTTGCACCCGATCCTCCGGCCGCCTCCACGCGCCGATGATCTCGCCTCCCTTGCCCCGCATCGCCCCGATGGCCAGCATGATCATCCCGGCGAAGAGCAGTCGGATCGTGACGAGACTGCCCGGCGTGTATCCGTACTCGGTAAACAATTTTTGCGCGACCGTCCCGGACAAACCCCACAGCGTACCGGCGATCAAGACCATCGCAAACCCCTTATATCGTGAAGCCACTTGTCGATCACCCCTTTTTCTGTCGAAAACTGAACCTTCTCTCAAAAGCATATACGGACTGCACAAAAAAAGCGAGTGAAACCCGGAATGGCTCGCTCGGTTCCTTGTACACAAAAAAGGATCTGTTCTCTGAAGAGAACAGATCCTTTTTATCAGGTGGTCGGAATGCAGGGATTCGAACCCTGGACCTCACGCTCCCGAAGCGTGCGCGCTACCAAGCTGCGCTACATTCCGAAGGTGGTGCTGATGACAGGAATCGAACCTGCGACCTATCGATTACGAATCGATTGCTCTACCATCTGAGCTACATCAGCATGTTTTCGTGTGCCGTGTTATCGTGGCGACAGGACTTATATTATCATGGTCCCCCGCGATCTTCAATCCACGTATGGCGACGAAAACAGCCGTTGCAGATGATTATCGAAAATTATGTTGTCAAATTGTCTCTTTGCTTCATTTTCCACGCTCGTTCACGCCATGTGCGAATCCAAGACCAGACGACGATGGAAAACGGCACGAGCGTAAGAGCGATCAGCAGCACACCGTCGAGGAACGGCCAGGAGAGCACCGGATGTCCGGCCATGCTGTCATACGTTTTGGAGATGAAGTCGGCCGCTTGGCGGAGCGTGACCGAACTGAACAGGAACAGCGCCCAGACCATGCCGATCAGATAAAACCAGGCGTACCAACGGATCACCCTCTTTTCCTTCTCCTCGACACCCTCCCACTCCTGTTGTTGTGCTTCATCGAGTCTGTTGCGCAGGCCACGCAGGTAGAGCCGTGTGTTGTGGATCAGATTCTTGCAGTTGAAACGGGCGGTGAACACGTAATAGACGTCGGTCTGCATGAAGAACAGAAATTGAAAGCCGAGCCCGAGCAGGAACGACAGGTTAATCATCCGCAGGAAGGCGATCACGATCTCCGGCAAAGCGAGCCACCCGGCCCCGTGCAACACTTGCAACCACACACCGACTCCAAACAGGGCTCCATCCCAGGCCATGCCGGCGAGAAACGCCCGGTAGCGCTTGTGCGGCGGCAGGAGCACGATGTTCGACATGTTGGTCTCCGCCACCATGAAGACGAGGCGGTGCGACAGACCGATCCGCGAGCCGATCCCAAGCGAGCGGGCTGCCATCAGATGGGCGATCTCGTGGAGAAAGAGAAAGAACCACCCGGCGAGGAACGCGGTGACCAGCGAGACAGTGACGGACGAGGAAAGAAAGATGTCCGAGTAGACCGGGAAATACTCGGTCCGCACCACTGCGGCGGCCAACCCGCTGAAAAACAAGAGCGCATAGAGCGCAAAGGCAAAACGGTTGAAAAAGAAGTTTCCCAACCGCTCGGTAAGAAACGGCAGATGGTCTTTCCACTCGGTTTTTTCGTTGACGACCGCTCCGTCTACTTTGTGAATGAATTGGTAGTCGTAGATCAAATCTTGCACGAAGGAGAGGACATCGACCGGCTCGCCGAAACGCTCCTCGAAGATCGCTTCCATCTCGAAGATCGGCTGCCCGCTTTGGAGCCTCTCGATGATCTCGATGCCGATGTTCGGCAAGACGATATAGTTGCTGATGTCGGGACGGCCGATCAGCGTCTCTTCTTCGTTTTCCGGGCGGGATCTCAGCGCGTGAAACTCGATCACGCTGTCTTTTGTCACGTTCATCGTTCTCTCTCCTCTCTATCGCGGCACGACCGGACGGCCGGAAAAGTCGCTGTTTTGGGCGATTCGAAACACTGGGTGGTTTGGATCGCCTTGCCCGCATGTCGGGCAGCGGTCTTCATCGCGTTCAAAGTCGGTCATCACTTCCTGCTGCCAAGTCATGAAGTCATAATGCATCAGTTTGCCCGCCGTCAGCACCTCGCCGATGCCGGTCAAGATCCGCAACGCCTCCATGCCGATGTGGCTGGTGATCTGCATCAGGGTCGGTGCGGTGGCGGAGTTTGGCGGGATGTAGCGGGATTGCAGGAAGCGTTCGACGATCTCCGGATAGTCCTCCGCCTCGTCAGTGCGACGCAACAGCATGCAGTCCATACAGCCGCTCCTGCCAGGTAGAACAGCGTACATCGTGCCGCCGGACAGTTGAATGCCGCCGCCCACCAGCGGAATGTTGTGTTTGACCACCGCTTTGTTCACCCATTGCATCAGGATGAAAAACGGCTGGTCGGCCGCTTGGATCACCAGATCACTGCCTGCGATCACTCGTTCGACGTCCGCGCTGGAACGGATCTCCAACTCAACCGTCTCAATCTGCATCGTGGAGTTGAAGCGCGCCATGAACTCTTTGGCCACGTCGATCTTCAGCCGCCCGAGATCCGGCTCGCTGAACAGCATCTGACGGTTGAGGTTGCTCATCTCGACCGTGTCGAAGTCGACGATGCGCACCTGTCCGACACCGAGTCCGGCCAGTTGGAACAGCAAAGAGGAACCGAATGCGCCCATTCCGAGAACGGTGACTTTGGCGTTTTTCAGCCTTTCTTGGATCATGCCAGGGCTTTGCGAAAAGTTGGCGTAGTGGGCAAAGAGGTTGAGGTTGCCTTTGTAGCGAGCACGTTCCTCTGCGGTCAATGTCACCTGTTCCTCCAAGCACTGATCGTAGAGAAAGCCCAGTTCGTGCAGGGCTTCCAACGCCCCTTCCACTTCGGCACGGGTTAATTCCGGATAGTCTGCAAGCAATGCCTGATGCAGGTCGGCACCGGTCCGCGTGCCGTCCATCATCCGGATCATTTGTTCAATCGACCCGTTCGGATCGTCGAGTTCCACCGCCGTGCCGACCAGTTCTCCCAAACGGAGCAAGCCAGGCTGCACCTCGTATACAGGATGGATGTTTTTAAAGATCGGGCGACGTTCCATCACGATCACCGTCCTCTCGTAGAGTGGAGTGGGAAAGAGAAATTGAATGAAAAAAGAAAGGACAGCCGAGATCGACCGTCCTGTCTCGAAGGGGATTAGCAGTCAACGCAGATCGCGGTCGTTTTCACTTGCTCCACTTTGCGAGCTTGGATCTTCATCGGTCACTCACCTCCCCGGTTCATTGACTCTTGGAACACGGCATGATTAGCAAGCTACGCATTCGGCGGTGGTGCGAACTTGCTCGACACGTTTCGCTTGAATCTTCAAATTAACACCTCCTCTTGTTTTTAATTTTAATGCTGATTACTTCTTGGCGTTAAGATAACACAAACTATTCTGTATGTAAATACTAAATATTCAGAATATACAAAATATAATATAAAATACCCACTCACAACAAAGCAGACTAGGTCTTAACGCACAAAAAAAGGACTCCCGCAAGGGAGTCCGGTGCATTCGATTACCGGTTGTTACGGCGCAGGAACGCCGGGATGTCGAGGTTGTCGTTGCTCGGAGCGCTGTTGTTGCCGCCGCCGAACGGTTTGATGTCCATTTTGTTCAGCGGTTTTTGTTGTGGAGCGCGCTCCTTGTATTCGAAGCCGGTCGCGATGACGGTGACGATAATCTCTTCCTTCAGCTCCGGGTTGATCACCGCGCCAAAGATCATGTTGACCTCCGGGTCGGCTGCCGAGGAGACGATGTCGGCCGCTTCGTTGACTTCGAACAGCGAAAGGTTGTTGCCGCCGGCGATGTGCATCAGCACGCCGCGCGCGCCGTCGATAGAGGTCTCCAGCAGCGGCGAGCAGATCGCCTTTTTCGCAGCTTCTGCCGCACGGTTTTCACCGGTGTGGATGCCGATGCCCATCAGTGCGGAGCCGCGCTCGGTCATGATCGTCTTGACGTCGGCAAAGTCGACGTTGATCAGGCCCGGTACGGCGATCAGGTCAGAGATGCCGGAAACGCCTTGACGAAGCACGTTGTCGACCTCTTTGAAAGCTTCCAGCATCGGGGTGTTCTTGTCGACCAGTTCGAGCAGGCGGTCGTTCGGGATGACGATCAGCGTGTCGACCTTGTCCTTCAGCAATGCGATGCCTGCCTCCGCCTGGTTCATGCGGCGACGGCCTTCAAAAGTGAACGGCTTGGTGACGACGCCGACGGTCAGCGCGCCCAGCTCTTTGGAGATCTCCGCGACGACCGGAGCCGCCCCGGTGCCGGTGCCGCCGCCCATGCCAGCGGTGACGAAGACCATGTCCGCGCCGCGCAGCGCGTTCATGATCAGTTCGCGGCTTTCTTCCGCCGCTTTTTTGCCGATGTCCGGGTTGGCGCCTGCGCCGAGTCCGCGAGTCAGCTTTTCGCCGATCTGCAGACGGTGTTCCGCCTTGGACATATGCAAAGCCTGTGCGTCCGTGTTGACCGTGATGAACTCCACGCCCTTGACGCCGCCCTCAATCATTCGATTGACAGCGTTGCAACCGCCGCCACCGCAACCAATGACCTTTATCTGAGCCAGAGCCTCTATTTCAAAATCAAACTCCAACATAATGTATTTATCCTCCTTACTAGTCAAAGCAAAGTGTTTCGGACTGCTGCGATGTGTGGATCAGACGAACTCGCTGAACCAAGATTTGATCTTGTCGACGAGTCCGCCGCCGCTGCTGCTGGTATTGCTGCTGACTTTGCGACGGGGCGCTGCTGCTGCCTCCGGTTTGTGTGTGTAGGTGCGCGCCACATAGTTGATCATGCCGACACCGTTGACAAATGACGCATCCTTCACACCCAAATACTCGGGAACTGCCGTCCGAACCGGGGCGTCCAGTTCGAACTCGGCGAGCTTGGACACTCCGGGCATCGATGCGACACCGCCGGTCAAGACGTATCCGCCTGCCAGTTCCCGGTAGCCCATCTTCTCGACCTGTTGGCGGACCATCATCAAGATCTCCTGCATGCGCGGTTCGATGATGTTGGCCAGCTCAAATTGATTGAACTCCTTTTCGACATTGCTGCCGACGCGGGAGACTTTGAACGTTTCTTCTTCGCTCGCGTCATGGACGAGCGCGACGCCGTGGCGCAGCTTGATCTGCTCCGCGAGATCGGTCTGCGTCTTCAAACCGATGGCAATGTCGTTGGTGACGTGGTCACCGCCGACCGGCAGAACACCCGTCGCTTCCAGTGCGTCGTCTTTGAAGACGGAGACGGTGGTTTGACCCGCCCCGATATCGACAAGCGCGACGCCGAGCTTTCGCTCGTCGCCCGAGAGCGCGATGCCGCTCGCCGCGAGCGGCGAGAGCACGAGGCCGGCGATCTGCACGCCTGCCCGCTCGATGCAACGAACGAGATTGTGAATCACCGTGCGAGAACCGGTGATGATGTACGCGTCCACTTCCAAGCGGACGCCGATCATACCGCGCGGGTCGGAGATGTCCTTCAACCCGTCGACCACATACATTTTAGGTACAACATCGATGATCTCGCGCTCCGGCGGGAGAGCCATGACGCGTGACGCTTGAAGCACGCGCTCAATGTCTTCCTCGCCGATCTCACGATTCGGGGAGTTGACCGCAACGACACCGTGGCTGCTTTGAAGAGAGATATGGTTTCCTGAGATGCCGACGTACGCCGCCGTGATCTGGATGCCCACCATGCGTTCCGCGTGGTCAATTGCCGCACGAATTGATTGCACAGTTTTATCTATATCAACAATTGCGCCTTTTCGTATGCCGTCACCGTCAGCGGAACCTACGCCGATGATCTGGATGCCCGCACTGCTCACCTCGCCGATGATCGCGCGAACTTTTGATGTACCGATGTCTAAGCTGACGATGATATCGCCGTTCGTCAAGCGGTGGCACCTCCTAAGAACTAACCTGAGACTATTGCTTATCGGTTTTTAAATTCGATATGCCTTGTCGATTCCCTTTTTTTCGTAACAGATTTCTGTAAAAAAAGTTCCTGCCCCTAATCAGGAGCAGGATTATTTTCCAGTCTGCGTACGGGAACGATTGACCATGAGCCGGCGGATCGCGGCGATGTTATTGAAGAGGCGCACCCCGAAAGCAAACACGGCGGCCAGGTAGAGGTCGACGCCGAGTTGCACCCCGATAAAGGCCAGCAGCGCCGCCAGCAACGTATTGAAGAAGAAACCGCTGATGAACACCGAGGAGTCGAAACTGCGCTCGAGGCTGGCGCGAATCCCCCCAAACACCGTGTCAAGCGCCGCCAAGATGGCGATCGAGAGATAGGAACTGTATTGGAGAGAAAGCGACAGATCGAGTGAAAGGCCCAAGAAGACACCGAGAGCCAATCCGATCACGGGAATCCAGATCATAACTTTTTATCCCCCTCCGGCTGTGCATACTTGAATTCGACCGCTCGCTCAAAAGGCGGGATCTCCAAGCTGCCGTCTTTGACATCGGTGATTTCAAACCCCTTGCCCATCTGGAAGAATGCGTCTTTAAGACGGTTAGCGTAGAGGCCGACTTTCATCTGCTCGATGTTGCCGACCGCCTTGATCACGATCTTGTCGGACGAAATCGTCTGGGTGTTGATTTGGTGATTGTATTTGGAGATGGAACGGATCGTGGAGAACGAGACGATCCGGTGTCCGTTGATCGAGATCGCCTGCGCGTCATGTCCGTTGAGATAGTTGACCGTCTGATACAGCGCTGCGTCAAGGAAGACTTGGTTTTCAGTGCCGTAGGTGGCGACCGCGTCCAGATCGTCTTCGATGGTGATGATGATGCCGTCGCCATTCACTTGCGTCTGCCCCGCCTCACGCTTGACCTTTTCCAGCTCTTCGGCCATCTGTTTGACCAGCTCTTTGCGATCGCCCTGCTTGCCTTTGTAGCCGGCGATCTGCGCTTCAAGGTTTGCGATCTCCGAGTAGAAGAAGTTTTGTCGTTCGCGCTCCTTGGCCATCTCGGCGGTTAACTGCACATAGTCACCCGTCGTCACCGCCGCCGCATCTTGCTGTTTCGGACGGGAATGAACGGTGGAGAACTGGACGGTGACCATGGAGCCGAGCAGCAAGGAAACGAGGAACAGCGCGATTTTGTTGTTCGGTTTCATCGGTCTGCTCCTCTCTATTCAGATAGTCCGTTGAAATCACCCGCGTAGGCCGGCAATGTCAGCGAAGGGTGCATTTTTGGCTTGGAGAACGACAGCGCGCGGCCGCCAGGATCGCCGAGGAGGTCGAACACCCCACCGCGCAGTTCGAACGTGGCCATCATCGTCTGCGCTTGCCCCACCGCCTTAAATTCAAACGGCGGCGAGACTTTTACGCCGTTGATCATGACGATTGGACCGATGCAGATGATCCCGCTGGTGGTGGTGATGCGCTGGTCGTTGATCGCAATCGCCTCTGCACCGCCGATGAACATCTCGTTCACCATCATCCGCAAGTCACTGTCATGGGTGATCAAAAGGTTGGTGGTCTGGCCGTCTTTGATGCTGTCGGTGACAGTGAAGGAGATGCCCGGCCCTTTGACCGGCAGCACGCCTGCCATGATCTTGTATTTGGTCAGATCGTCGCGCACTTCCGGCGGCACGTTGTTGCCCGCCTGCGTCGCCTGCTTTTCAAATTCGTAGAGCTCTTTGCGGAGCTTTTCGATGTCTCCCTCAAGCGCTTTATTTTGCTCTTTGATCCGGCTCAACTGGTCGGCCGTGTACTGCGCCTTCGGGTCGGTGGTGGTGACTTGAGACTGTGTGTTGGCTGCGGCCCTGGTGTTTTTATATTGCATGGAAAGCATCAAACCGAGGATGACCGAGATCATGGTCAGCGAGATGGTCAATTTGACACGCGCGTTGATTTTTTTGGGCATCCGTTATTCCCCACCTTTCTTCTGTCCGGGTGTGAACGGTTTATAGTAGTCCGATTCCAGGTCGAGGATACCAGGGGGTTTGTCGCTTCCCAGTGCGGTTCTGAACGTACTGTACGTCTTCATCTTGTCGGCAAACTGACGAGGCGGGATGCGGACTTCAAATTTGTCGCGCATGAACAGCCTCCATTGACCGGTGACGGTAACGCGGATCTCCGAGATCTGATCGAGCACCGCCCGATCGACTTCCGGCATCTGTTTGGTCAGTTCGAGCAGGTCGGGATGGTCGAGCCGCTGACCTGCCTCCACCGTCGGCGCTGTATCGAGCGAGATGATCGGAACGTTTGTCCCTTCAAGTTGCTCGACTTTTGCCAGCACGGTGCCGTCCTGCAACACCGGGTGAAACCCGTCGTCAGCCAAGAGCAGCCCGGCTGCCGTCTTTTCCACGACCGCGATCACGACCTCGCCTTTCCAAGAGATCGTCAGGTCGGCCGATTCGATCAAAGGATTGGCCGCCATAATATTCGCAGCGGCGTCCGATTTTTTGATCCGCCAGAAACTCATGCCCTGTCGGATATCTGCTGCGCGCAACACTTCTTCGTAGCGGACCTCGCGCAGTCCCTTCACTTCAATCGAAGAGACGGTCGACAGCGGTGACTGCAGATAGCCGGCCACCAGCACGCCGCCAAAGAAGACGACAACAAAAAGCAGCGCTTTCCAGTTGGGGCGGCGCTTTTTCTGGGACGGTTGCGGACCGGCTGCGATCGTTTCTGCGATTGTCGGAGGATGTAGGGACATAGGGGCACCGCTCCTTCGTCATCTTCATTTGTAAAATTGTCATAAAATAAGCAAACGGCATATGAATATATGCCGCATCTAGCATCCACTTTGAAAGACTCATGCTCATTATAACACGTACGGAAGTGATTTCAACAAAAAAGCAAAGGCGACATATCGTGTCGATATGTCGCCTATTATAGTAGTACAGAATCAAGTTCGGCTCTCTTTTTTCACCCGTTGCATCTTCGCCCCGAGCGACCCGAACAACTCTTCGACGCGCTCGTAGCCGCGGTCGATATGATGCAGATGTTCCACGCAGGTTGTGCCTTTGGCGGCGAGGCCGGCTAAGATCAGCGCCGCGCCTGCGCGCAGGTCGGTCGCTTCCACGACAGCCCCGGTCAGCTCCGGCACGCCTTCGATAAAGGCGGTGCGAAGATCCACTTTCACCTTTGCTCCCATCCGGCGCAGTTCGCTGACGTGTTTGTAGCGGCCTTCAAACACCGACTCGGTGATCATCGAGGACCCGGACGCCCGTGTCAGCAGGGCCATGAACGGCGACTGCAAGTCGGTCGGAAACCCCGGATAGTAGTCGGTGCGGATGTGGTCGAGCGGGCGGATCTGCCCGTCGCTTTTCACATGCATCGCGTCGCCTTCGATGTCGATCCGGACACCGGTCTCGCGCAGCTTGTTGATCACGGCGCCCAGATGCGTTGCGTTGGTGTTGTTCAGCGTGACGTCGCCTTGCGTGACGGCCGCTGCCAACATCAGCGTGCCGGTGACGATGCGGTCCGGGATGATCCGGTAGCGTTTGGCTTCCAAACGCTCCACGCCCTCGATCACGACGGTCGCTTCTCCGGCTCCGCGAATCTTCGCGCCCATCGCGTTCAAGTAATTCGCGAGGTCAACGATCTCCGGCTCACGCGCCGCGTTACCGATCACCGTCGTTCCCTCGGCGAACACCGCCGCCATGATCAAATTTTCTGTCGCGCCGACGCTCGGCAGGTCGAGATAGATGTTCGCGCCGCGCAGCCCCTTCGCTGTGCAATCGATGAACCCGTGCTTCTCCTCGATCACCGCCCCGAGCGCCTGCAACCCTTTCAAGTGCAGGTCGATCGGCCGCGAGCCGATCGAACAACCGCCCGGTGCAGAGACGCGGACTTGGCCGTAGCGGGCCAGTATCGGTCCCATCAAGAAGATGGATGAGCGCATCTGACGCATCAGGTGCTCCGGCACCACCGTGCTCCGCAACTGAGTGGCGTCCACGCGGACAGCGGAGCCTTCCCGCTCCACGTTCGCACCCAGTTGGCTGAGTATGGTCAGCATCACGCGGATGTCCTGTAAATCGGGAACGTCTTCCAAAATGCTCTCCCCGTGTGCGAGTACGCTCGCAGCGAGAATCGGCAGAGCGGCGTTTTTCGCACCGTGTACGCGCACAGAGCCCGTCAGCCTGTGCCCGCCTTCGATCGCCAAGCATTCCACCGCGTGTCACCCCCCTGATCTCATTCCTCTCCTGCGATCCGGACCTCAGGGTGCAAGTTGTGCCCATATTTTTCAAGAATTGTGCGCTGTGCCAGCTCGATCAATTGCAAGACGTCTGTTGCTTTTGCATGCCCGAGGTTGACGATAAAATTGCCGTGCAGCTCGGAGATTTGCGCGCCGCCGATGCGAGTCCCTTTGAGACCCGACTCTTCGATCAAGCGGCCGGAGTGCGTGCCTTCCGGATTGCGGAAGACGCTGCCGCAGCTGGGCATCGACAGCGGTTGCGTCGCTTGTCGCCGCTTCGCCCATCCCTTCACGCGCTCGCTCATCTCTTCGCTGTCGCCCGCTTGCAACGAGAATGTCGCTTCGACCACCAAACCCGGACGGTCTTTCAAGATGCTGTATCGGTACGAGAAGTTCAGGTCGGCCTGCTGAAGGATCAGCAGGTCGCCTTCGGGGGTCAGTACTTTGCAGCTTTCAAGGACGTCTTTCACCTCACCGCCATGAGCCCCCGCGTTCATCATCACCGCACCGCCGACCGTGCCGGGGATGCCGGTCGCAAACTCCAAGCCCGACAATCCCTGACGAATCGCGTGGTTGGCTGCGGAAACGAAAGAACGTCCGCCTTGCGCCGTCAAGCGTGTGCCTTCGATCGCAAGGTCGGCAAAATTGTCAGCCAGTTTGATCACGACGCCGCGAATGCCGCCGTCGCGCACCAACAGGTTCGACCCCTTCCCGATCACATACCAGGGAATGCCGTGCCGATGCGTCAGTTGCATGATCCGGCTGAGTTGTTCGACCGTCGTCGGAAGCAAGAACACATCGGCCGGGCCGCCGATTCTCCAAGAGGTGTGCTTGGAGAGCGGCTCATCGAGCAACAGCGTGCCGACGTCTTCCCCGGCAAAAATGGACTGGACCTGTTCTTTGTTCATGTCGTACCTCCAAACCTGCTTGACAAATAAAAATTCATTCGAGGTTTCCGCGCCTCGTATCCCCATACTATGGGGGGCGCAGACCATGTGTGACATCTGCCCAGAAGCGAAGAAAAAACCTGAGCCACAGCTCAGGCTGTTCGATCTCTTGATCGACTATTTGCGGCGCACCAAGGCCTGCAACGTCTGGTAGTAGGTCTTGGCTGCATCCGGTCGGCCCAGTTCGCGCGCTGCGCTCTGCATGGCAGAGAGCCGCTCGCTGTCGGTCACCAACCCGTTTATCGTATCATAAAGCGCGCGGCCTGTCAGACCTTGCTCCTTGAGCATCAGCCCCGCTCCTTTTTCCACCATCCACACAGCGTTTTTCTCCTGGTGGTTGTTGGTGACATAGGGAGACGGAATGTACAGCGCCGGCACGCCGAGCGCCAACACTTCCGCCATCGTCGTCGCGCCGGAGCGGCCGACCATCATGTCGGTGTGTTGCAGCAGCGCGGGCATGTCGTACACGAACGGAACGACGATGATCGCTTTGCTGTCTGCCAGTCCGCGGTTGTCGATCTCCGCTTTGATCTTGTCATAGTGTACCTGACCGGTGACGTAGACGAGTTGGAACTCCTTTTGGTTGGCCACGTCGTCCAGCATCGCCAGCACCGCTTTGTTGATCGGAGCCGCGCCGCGCGAACCGCAGACGATCAGGACCGTCTTTTTGTGCGGGTCGAGCCCGAGGTCTTTGGCGATCTCTGCGGCACGCTCCGCCGGGACGCTCATCACATCGCTGGCCCGCGGGTTGCCGGTGACAGCGAAGGAACGCGCTTTGGGCAGATATTGCTGCGACTCCGCAAAGGAGAGCGCGGTCACATCGGCAAATCGCGACAGAAAGCGATTGGCAAGACCGGGCAGGACGTCCATCTCGGTGATCACCGCTTTGATGCCCATCATCTTTGCCATGAAAATGATCGGCACGCAGACATAGCCGCCGGTGCCGACCACCACGTCCGGTCGAAACTCTTTCAGGATCTTGCGCGCCTGCGTCAGTCCCTTGCTCAGTTTCACAAACGTTTTGACAGTATCCATACTGAGTTTGCGTTGCAAGCCAGCCACTTCAATCGTACGAAACGGCAAACCCGAGCGGGGGACGATGTCGCTCTCCAGTCCCCGCTCGGTGCCAACGTACAGGATGTCCGCGTTCGGATCGGTCTCTTTTATGTAACGCGCCAGGGCCAATGCCGGATAGATATGACCGCCGGTACCTCCGCCCGTCAGAATAATCCTCACCCTGTACCATCCTCTCTCTTCGGTTGTAAGTGTGCGTCACCTCGTCTGCCGGGAGATGTTTAACAAGATCCCCACCCCGGTCAGCATCAAGGTCAAGGAAGAGCCGCCGTACGAGATGAAAGGCAGCGTGATCCCCGTGACCGGCATCGAACCGGTGACGACACCAATGTTTATGATCACCTGCACGGCGATCATGCCGGTGATTCCCACGGCCAGCAAGGAACCGAACGTGTCCGGTGCCGTGATCGCGGTGCGCAGCCCCCGCCAGACGAGCAGCAGGAAGAGCAAGAGCACCGTTGCCCCGCCGATGAAGCCGAGCTCCTCGGCAAGAATCGAAAAGACAAAGTCGGTCTGCGGTTCCGGCAGATAGAGAAACTTCTGACGGCTTCGGCCAAGGCCAAGTCCCAGCAGTCCGCCAGGTCCGATCGCATACAGCGATTGGATGATGTGGTAGCCCGCATCGAGCGGGAACGCCCACGGGTCTAAAAACGCAAAGATCCGCTTCAAGCGGTACGGCGCCACCGCGACCAAGGCGATGAACACCGGGATGGCCAAGCTCGCCAATCCGAGCAGATGTTTGACCTGCGCGCCGGCCGCGAAGATGATGATGATCACGGTGCCCATCAGCACGGTGCTCTGACCGAGGTCAGGCTCCAGCATGATCAGGCCGACGGCAGCAGTGACGAGGGCGAGCGGCGGCAACAATCCGCGGCGGAACTCTGAGATCCGACCCTGATGCTTTTCCAAGTAGTACGCGAAGAAGATGATCAATCCCAGCTTGGCAAACTCCGACGGCTGGATGCCGAACGATCCGATGCCAAGCCAAGCCCGCGACCCGCCGCGAACCGAGCCGATGCCCGGAATGACGACGGCGATCAAAAACAGAAAGCAGATGATCAGGAGCGGTTTGGCGACTCGTTTCAATTTGTGATACTCGTAGTTCATCATGATGAACATGGAGATCACGCCGAGCACGGCCCACATGAGCTGTCTCTTGGCAAAATAGAACGAATCCCCTTCGAATTTTTGATAAGCAAGCACGGCGCTGGCAGAATACACCATGACGACGCCGATCCCGAGAAGCAACAGCGTAGTCAAGATGATTAGCGTATCGGGATACCTTTTGATAGTGCCCTGCAAGGCGTTTCACCCCCGGAGCTCGGTCTCGTCCAATCGCTATAATGTATGCACAGCTTTTTTAAACATGCTCCCTCTCTCTTCGAACGATGCAAACATGTCCCAACTCGCGCAGGCGGGCGAGAGCAGCACGACGTCGCCGCTCCGGGCAGCCTGGGCAGCCTGACGCACCGCTTGATCCAAGCTGTCGACCTTTTCGGACGACACGCCCGCAAGATCTGCGACGTGCCGCAGTTTGTCGGCCGCTTCCCCGAGCGCGACGAGGTGCTTGACGTGCTGACGGAACACAGGTACCAGTTCCGGGAACGTCGTGCCCCGGTCGAGGCCGCCTGCGATCAGCACGACAGACCCTGTGAAGGAGCTGATGGCGCGCATCGCCGCTTCGGCGTTGGTCGCTTTCGAATCGTTAAAATATTCGACACCGTCGACGGTGCGGACATACTCGGTGCGATGCTCGACACCCCGGAACGTGCACGCCACCTCGGCGATCTTTTCGGGAGCGGCGCCTGCCGACAGGGCGATGGCCGCCGCCGCCAGCACGTTTTCCAAGTTGTGTTCGCCGCGCAACGCGACATCGGCGACCGGCAGAAGAGAGAGAGATTGGCCGTTTCTTATAGCGTGGATATGACCATCCTTGACAAAAACGCCTTCCTCTAATACCTGTTTCGCCGAGAACGGGAAGATGCGAGCCGCCGTGATGCCCGCGACGTCGCGCACGATCTCCTGATCCCAGTTCAAAACCGCCACGTCATCCCCTTGCAGGTTGGCGAACAGGCGGTATTTGGCGTCACGGTATTCGTCGAGCGTGCCGTGATAGTCCAGATGGGCCGCGTAGATGTTCAGCAGAGCAGCGATCTTGGGCCGAAACTCGCGCGTCCCCATCAGCTGGAACGAGGACAACTCCGCGACCAGCCACTGATCGGCGGTCACGTCTGTCGCCACCTCGCTGAGTGCGCGGCCGATGTTGCCGGCGACCACCGGGTGCAGGTCGGCCGCTTCCAGCATCTTGCCGACCAGCGTCGTCGTGGTCGTCTTGCCGTTTGAGCCGGTGATGCCGATGATCGGAGCCGAAATGAGCGCAGAAGCGATCTCCACCTCGGTCACGACCGGGATCTCCAGTGCCAACGCAGCTGAGATCGGCGGTGCAGAGTAGGGAATTCCCGGATTTTTGACGACGAGGTCAAGACCCGGATGGACGATGCCTTCCGGGTGCCCGCCGCCGATCAACTCGATACCAAGCGTTTGCAGTGCTTCGACATCGCCGCCAAACTCCGCAAGCGGCTTTTTATCGTTCACCGTCACCTCGGCGCCCAAGCGGCGCAGCAGACGAGCCGCTGCAAAACCGGAGCGGGCCGCACCGAGCACCAGCACTTTTTTTCCTGTATAGTCAACGCCCACGATGTAGTTCGCTCCTGTCAGTTAAGATAAAGCGCCAGTGCGCCGACCGCCAAGAACAGACCCACAGTCCAGAACGTGCCGACGACGCGCCACTCCGACCAGCCGACCAGTTCAAAATGGTGGTGGATCGGACTCATTTTAAACAAGCGCTTGCCAAACGTTTGGAACGAAAAGACCTGCAGCATGACAGACAGGGCCTCTGCGACAAAAACGCCGCCGATCAGCACCAGCCAAATTTCCGTCTTGGTCAACACCGCGACGGTCGCCAGCGCGCCGCCCAGAGCCAGCGAGCCGGTATCGCCCATAAACACTTTCGCCGGATGGGCGTTGAATACGAGAAAGCCGAGCAAACCGCCGACCATCGCGGCGCAGAAGATCGCCACGTCCATGTTCGACGTCCACCACGCGAGGATCGCGTAGGAGCCAAACGAGATCGCCGTCGTTCCTGCTGCCAGGCCGTCCAGACCGTCGGTCAGGTTGACCGCGTTGGAGAAGCCGATGACGAGCAGGATCAGGAACGGCAAGTAGAACAGACCGAGGTCGAGCGGCGTCGACACAAACGGAATGTGCAGCGACATGTCGATCAGGCCGGTCTGGTAGAGCACGATGTACAACACGACGCCGACGATGATCTGGCCGAGCAACTTTTGCTTGGCTTTCAGGCCGAGGTTGCGCTTGAGCACGACTTTGATGTAGTCGTCGAGGAAGCCGACCAGTCCGTAGCCGAGCGTCACGAACAGGAGCAACCAAAGTTCAAACGAGCGATCGGAAAATTTGATCGCGGTGATCGTCATCGCCAGCAGGATGATCAGACCGCCCATCGTCGGCGTACCCGCTTTCTTTTGGTGACCTTGCGGGCCTTCCGCCCGAATCGATTGCCCAAACTTCAGGCGGCGCAAAAACGGAATGAACAACGGGCCGAGCAAAAGAGCAATCACAAATGCGATGCCCGTCGTCCAAAGTAAGATCTGCATATCCATGACCTATGGTCCTCCCCTTGATCCAAAGACAAAAATCATGCCAAAGATTGGACGATTTCGCCCAGTTTTATCCCGTTGGACGCTTTGACCAGCACAACGGCGTCGCCCTGTTGCTCCGCCGATTGGCGCAGCAGTTCTTCCACGTGGCCGACCGCGGACGGCTTCGCATCGGTCGCGAAGATCCGCTCCGCCGGAAAACCGGCCGCACGGGCTCCCGCTGCGATGTCGGCTGCCAGTGCGCCCACGCAGACGAGATGGTCGAGGTCGAGCCGTGCGACGCAGGCACCGATCTCCCGATGCATCTCAACAGACGAATCGCCCAGTTCCAGCATCCCGCCGAGCACGGCGATTTTCGGGGCGTTCGGCATGCCCGCCAGCATGTTGAGCGCGGCGCGCATCGAGGTCGGGCTGGCATTATAAGCATCGTCAATCACCGTGCCGCCAAGACGTGCTTTTTTGATTTCCAATCGTCTCGCCGTCAAGACAGCCTGCGCGAGACCTTCGCGGATCTGCTCGGCCTCCATGCCAAGGGCGCGCCCGACGGCAATCGCAGCCAGCGCGTTGCCGACATTATGCTCGCCCGGCACCGGGAGCGTGTAGCGGACGCCCTCTACGGAAAACTCCGACCCTTGGACGCCCAGATTTTTCACAGCGGTCGCCTGCACGTCATTTCCATCGCCCAATCCGTACCAGACGATCGACGCAGCCGCCTTGCCGCTGCGTGCGCGCAGCAGCGGTTCATCGCCGAGCAACACGGCGGTGCCGTCTGCCGGCAACGCTTCGATCAGCTCGCATTTTGCATCGGCGATGCCGTCCCGGCTGCCGAGGTGCTCGATGTGCGATTCGCCGATGTTGATGATCACGCCGATCTCCGGTTGAGCCAACCGGGCCAACAGCGCGATCTCGCCAAAATGGTTCATCCCCATCTCCAGCACGGCGATCTCCGTATCCTCTTCCAGCAAGAGCATCATCAGCGGCAATCCGATATGGTTGTTGAGATTGCCGAGCGTCTTTTGCACCTTAAACTGGCGGGAGAGCACGGCGGTCAATATATCTTTCGTGGACGTCTTGCCGTTGCTGCCCGTCACGCCGATGACGCGAACGTCCAATTCTTTGCGGTAGCCTGCTGCCAAGCGTTGGAGGCCGAGCAACGTGTCGTTGACCTCGATCAACGGCAGGTCTGTCTGCGGACGCGGCCGGTCGGCCTGCCACAGCGCTGCGGTTGCCCCTTGCGACACCGCCTTGTCGAGAAAATCGTGCGCATCAAAGTTTTCACCGACCAGCGGGACGAACAGCATCCCCGCCATCTCCTTGCGCGTATCGGTGGCGACGCCGGTCACGACCCGCTCCGGGTCGCCTTGCAACAGGCGACCCTCGGCGAGCCGGGCGATGTCACTCAGTCTGCGTGTGATCATGCCAGTTCCCCCCGAATCGCCTGAGCCGCCACTTCCCGGTCATCGAAGTGGTGCTTGGTGCGGCCGATGATCTGATAGGTCTCATGCCCTTTGCCTGCGATCAGGATCACATCGTCCGCCTTGGCGCGCTCCACCGCATAGCGGATCGCTTCCCGGCGGTCGGTGATCCGTACGTAGCGCGACTTGACGACGTCCGCAAGGCCCGCCTCCATGTCGTCGAGGATCGCATCCGGGTCTTCGGTGCGCGGGTTGTCGGAGGTGATCACCGTCAGATCGGCGTACTGCTCGGCGATTTGGGCCATCAGCGGCCGCTTGGTGCGGTCGCGGTCCCCGCCGCAGCCGACGATGCAGGTCACGCGGCCCTTGGCAAACTCACGGATCGTCTTCAAAGCGTTCTCCAGTGAATCGGGCGTGTGCGAGTAATCGACGATCACCGCAAAGTCTTGACCGGCCTGCACCGATTCAAATCGGCCGTTGACACCTGACACCCGCTCCAATGATTTTTTGATATCGGCCAGCGAGATGCCTTGCACCAGAGCGGCAGCGGTCGCCGCCAGCGCGTTGTAGACGGAAAATTTGCCTGTCATCTGCAGGCGGAACGTCTCTTCCCCCGCATACGATAAGACGCGGTAGGACACGCCGTCCGCTTCAATTTTTACATTGACGGCGCGAAGATCCGCTTCTTTGTCGATCCCGTAGGTGAGCGTTTGCGCGGTGGTCGCTTTCAGGAAGTACTCCGCGTGCTCGTCGTCGGCGTTGATGATCGCCGCTTTGTTGCGATCCGCCGCATCCTCGTAGGTGTTGCCAAGGCGAGAGAAGAACTTCGCTTTGGCGAGGCGGTACTCCTCCATCGTGTTGTGATAGTCGAGGTGATCCTGCGAAAGATTGGTGTAGACGGCCGTATGAAAATCGACCCCGGCTACCCGGTTCAGTTCCACCGCGTGCGACGACACTTCCATCACCGGATATTCGGTGCCGATGTCGAGCATCTCGCGGAACGTCGCCTGCAACTCCAACGCTTCCGGCGTCGTGTTGGCATTTTCAAACTCGCGGTCGCCGATGCGCGTCTTGATCGTGCCGATCAAGCCGGTCTTGTGTCCGGCGTCGCTCAGAATCGCCTCGATCAAGTGTGTCGTGGTCGTTTTGCCGTTTGTTCCGGTCACGCCGATCACTTTCATCGACTTGGAAGGATGGCGATAGAAAACGGACGCAAGCACCGCGATCACCGCCCGAGTGTCCCGGACGATGATCTGCGGTGCTGCGAGCCCTTCAAACGCTTCTTCGACGAGCACGGCGGAAGCGCCTGCTTCCACCGCCCCGCGCACAAAGTCATGCCCATCCACGGTATAGCCGCGCAGGGCGACAAACAGGCTGCCCGGACGCACGTTCCGCGAATCGGCGGTGACGCTGTCTATGTGTACCTCATCGCTCCCGATGAGCTGTTTGATCAAAATAGGGGCTACCAAATCATGCAAACGCACCTGAGTTCCTCCTCGCAAGTCAAATCACCATTCTCATTATTCACCAAGTTGAGGGGGAAGACAAGGCGTTTCCCCCGTTATGGACTCGGTTTATCAGCAGATTTGTCGGTCAGATACAGCCTTACCGTCGTTCCCGGCGGCACTTTCGTGCCGGCGGCCGGCTGCTGGTCGACGATAAAATTGCCTTGGCCTGCCGTCTCCACTTTCAACTGAAGACCGGAGCCGTACATTTCTTTTTGCGCTTCCTGCACGGTCATGCCTTTGATCTCCGGCACTTCCATCGGCTTGATGTCTCCGTATTGATACTCGCGTGCGATCCCTTCTTTGCTCGGCTCCACGTTGAGGTAATGCAACGAGTCGCCAAGGATGTTGCCGACGACCGGCGCAGCGATCACACCCCCGAAGACGAGAGGGGCTTTCGGGTTGTCGATGGCGATGTACGCGACGAGGCGCGGATTGTCGGCCGGGGCCATCCCGATAAAAGATACGATAAAGTGGTTCGATTTATAAGCGCCATTTTCAGCAACTTGCGCCGTACCGGTCTTGCCGCCGACGCGGAAGCCTTCACGGAAAGCGTTTTTACCGGTGCCGCGCGCGACGACAGACTCCAGCGTGGAGCGCACTTGAGCCGCCGTCTCTTCCGAGATGACGCGGCGTACGACTTCCGGCTGGACCGTCTCCATCGTCTCGCCCGTCTCCGGGTCACGCCATTCTTTGGCGAGATGCGGCTTCATCAGATTGCCGCCGTTGGCCACGGCAGAGACGCCCATCACCTGCTGGATCGGCGTGACGGAGACGGCCTGCCCGAACGAGGTGGTCGCGAGGTCGGTCGGCGTCACTTTGCTCAGGTCGCGGAACAAGATGCCCGTACCTTCGCCAGGGATGTCGATGCCCGACTTTTTGCCAAAGCCAAATTTGTTGATGTACTCGAACAGCTTTTCTTTGCCGAGTTTTTGGCCCATCAGCATGAAGCCCGGGTTGCAGGAGTTTTCGACCACTTCCAGCATGGTCTCCTGCCCGTGACCGCCCCGTTTCCAGCAGCGGATCTTGCGCCCGCCGACTTCAAAATAGCCGGGGTCGTAAAACGGATCGTTGAGGCTGATCTTTTTCTCTTCCAGCGCGGCGGCCAGCGTCACGATCTTGAACGTGGAGCCCGGCTCGAAGTTTTTCCAGATCGCAAGGTTTTTGTTGTACGTATCGGCCGGGAAATCGCGATAGTGGCCGGGGTCATAGCTCGGGTAGTTGGCGAGCGAGAGGATCTCGCCCGTCTTCGGATCGGCGACGATCGCCATCACGCCGTCCGGGTTGTACTGAGCGACGACGTTCTCGATCTCCCGCTCGACAAACGTCTGGATGTTGCGGTCAATCGTCGTGACGAGCGTCTGCCCGTTTTGCGGCGCGACAAATTCATCATTTTCAGCCGGCATCTCTTCGCCTTTTGCGTTGGCAAAGAACGAGATGCGGCCCGGCTTGCCTTTCAATCGCTCATCATACCACCGCTCAAGTCCGGTCAACCCTTGGTTGTCCACGCCGGCAAAGCCGAGCGCATGGGCGGCCAGTCCCGAATACGGGTACATTCGCTTGCTCTCTTCGGTGACGTAGACGCCCGGCAGTTTCAGATCGCGCACCTGCTTGGCTTTGGCGTCGTCGATCCGGCGTCCCCCCGGCTGGAGATAGACCAACAGAGTGCGCTTGGAAATGGTCTTTTGCACACTTTCCTGTTTCATGTCCAGCAGCGGCGCCAGTTTGGCTGCCGTGCCCGCCTTGTCCTTGACCTGCGCCGGGATCACGACGACCGTCGGCGCGCTGCCGTTGTACGCCAACACTTCGCCGTGGCGGTCGAGGATCGTCCCGCGCTTCGCTTCCACAGGAATGTTCCGCCGCCACAGGTCCTCCGCCTGCGCGGTCAACCACGGCGCTTGGATCATCTGGATGTAGCCGAGCCGCACGACCAGAGCTGTAAACACCACAGCCAGCGCGACCAGCACGACCAACAGCCGCTTGCGCAGAGTTACGTTCGACACTCGCACAACAAGTACCCCTCCTTCTGTTTCTTCCGTGAGTCATTAGTACAAACGGTATGCGAAAAAGGAGGGGACAAGAACACAGCGGTTTTGACAACTGTTGTCACAAAAAAATCCCGCAGTTCAAGACTGCGGGGCCAGTTCCAATGTGACAGACGTGCCGTACGGAACGAGCGTTCCGGGCGGCGTGCCCTGTTTTGCAACATATCCGCTGCCGGTCAAATCGACCTGCAGATGCAGGAGTGCCAGCGTCTCCATCGCCTCACGCAGCGAGAGGCCGCGCAGGTCCGGGACTTTCACCTTGCCGTCGCCGCTTCCTTCCGGGCCGAAGTACAGCTTGATCTCCGAACCCTGCGGCACTTGTCCGTAGGTGGTGTCCGGCCATTGACCGGTGACCCGCGGGCCGTCGCCGACCGTCTCGATCTTGAGCCCTTGCGCTTCGGCGACCTTTTGCACGCTGTCGGCCGTCCCGCCGATGAAGTCCGGGACTTTGACGTAGGTGACAGGAGCCGCCGGTTCCCCGGACGCACCCGCCTCTGCTTGCCCCGCTCCGTCCTCCTGATCGATCGGCACTTGCAGGTAGCGGAGCGACTGCTCCATCACCACTTTTGCAGACGGTGCTGCCACCAAGGAGCCAAACTGCAACGGTGCGTTGCGGGTCGGTTGGTCGACGGTGACGTAGACGAGGATGCGCGGTTTGTCGGCCGGTGCGAAGCCGATGAAGGACAGGCGGTACTTGTCATCTTCATAGCCGCCGCCCGGCTTCATCACCTGCGCGGTGCCGGTCTTGCCCGCGACATGATAGCCTTTGATGACGTTGGTTTTGACCTTGTCGGCGAGCACCGTCTCTTCCATCACGTCACGGACCGTGCTCATCACTTCCGGGTTGCCGATCTCGTAGAGGACTTTCGGTTCGATCTCTTTGACCGTGTCTCCGTCGTGATCGCGCAGTTCCTTGACGAGGTGCGGCTGGTAGACCTTTCCTCCGTTTGCGACGGCCGTCATCGCGGCCACCTGTTGGATCGGTGTGACAGAGATGCCTTGGCCAAACGACGTTGAAGCAAGGTCGATCTCGCGCATCTTGGCCGGATCGAACAAAAGGCCCGCCTCTTCGCCCGGCAGGTCGATGCCGGTCGGTTTGTTGAAGCCAAAATTGTAGATGTGTTCGTAGAGCTTGTCCTTGCCGAGCTTTTGGCCGATCTTGACGAAGCCGACGTTGGAGGAGTTGTACACGCCTTCGCGGTAGGAGATCGTCCCGAAGCCCTTGCCCTCGTTCCAGTCCCGGACAACGTCCCCGCCGACATTGATGCGGCCGGACTGGAACGTCTCTTCGAGATCGAGCTTGTTTTCGGCGAGCGCGGCTGCCATCACGAACACTTTAAACGTGGAGCCCGGCTCAAAGGCGCGCAGGTTCCAGTTGTTCCACAGCGCCTCCGAATCCGCTTTCGCAAATTCGTTCGGGTCGTAGTTCGGGCGGCTGCCCATCGCGAGGATCTCGCCGTTGTTCGGATCGGCGACGATGATCGACGCATGCTTCGGACCGTATTTGTCGACGATGTGATTTAATTCATCTTCCACAAAATGCTGAATATTTTCGTCAATCGTCAGCACGATGTCCTGTCCGTCCACCGCCGGCACTTTCAGATCCGGCTTGTAGTTCGGCAGCGGATGTCCGTCTCGGTCGGTGTAGTACTCGACAAAGCCCGGCTTGCCGGCCAGAACGTCGTTGTAGACGTACTCCAGTCCGGCGCGCCCGGACTCCTTTTTCGCCGTGTCGTCGTGGCCGTAATAGCCGAGGATCGACGAGGCAAATGTGCCGTTCGGGTAGCGCCGCACATCAGTGCGGATCGTCGTGATGCCTTCGTATCTGTCTTCGTCATGCATCGCTTTGATCTTGTCGTGGACTTCCGCTTCGACCTTTTGCCCTTTCTCACCGAGATAAATACCTTTCTTTTCCGGGTCGGCGAGAGCGTCTTCGATCCGTTCGCGGATCTCTTGTTCGGTCGCACCGATCAATGGCGCAAGGAAGCGGGCGTATTCTACAGACGTGTCGCCTTTTTCCTTCGCATCCTCCGCACGCAGGCGGGCGAGGTCGATGTTGATGTCGTACGCGACCCCGGTAAACACGAGCTTTTTCCCGTTGGAATCGTAGATCGTACCCCGGGTGCCGTTGACTTCCTTCGAGACTTTGATCCAATATTGGGCACTTTCCTCGAGAAAATCAGCCTGTACGACCTGTATGTACGTCAGGCGTCCGACCAGCAGGAACAGCAAAATCATCAGACCGAGGCGCAGGAGACGGGAGCGGAAACGAAACGTGTGATCTTGCGGCTTCGGTTGCCCGTTCATCAGTTTTTCGCCCCCGGCAGCACGACGATCTGATCCGGCTGAACCGGCTTCATGCCGAGCTTGTTGGCGGCGTAGCTTTTGATGCGCTCCGCCGCTTCGAGCTCCAGCATCTGCTGTTCGAGCTTGAGCCGTTCATCCTGCATCGCTTGAAGTTCTTTTTCTTGCTTCTGCACGTCGTAGTTTAAGGAGATCATGCCCGCATAGCGGCTGACCAACCCGATGGCGATCACGATGCAAAAGAGGATCGTGGCCAGCCAGAGCAGCTTTTCCCGGGCTTGCGCTTTCGACTGCGCGGAACGCGCGGGGGCCGGTTGTTGCTTATACGAAGCGGTCTCCTGCGGTTTTTGCAAGGGACGCGCCAAATTGTCGCGGTACATCGACATAAGATGATACTCCCTTCCTCTCCCAGGCATGGGGTTCTACAGTTTTTCGGCAATACGCAGTTTGGCAGAACGTGCCCGCGGATTGTGCGCTAACTCCTCTTCGGAAGGCATGATCGGCTTGCGGGTGACGAGCTTGACTTTCGGCTCGTTGTCACACTGGCAGATCGGCAGTTCGGGCGGGCAGATGCAGCCCCGCGCCGCTTCCTGCAACGCCTGTTTGGCGATGCGGTCTTCCAAAGAGTGAAAAGTGATCACCGCCACACGGCCGCCAGGATTCAGCACGTCAATCGCTTGGTTGATCGCTTCGGCGAAAACGTTCAACTCGTCGTTGACGGCGATGCGGATGCCTTGGAACGTCCGCTTGGCCGGGTGAGGTCCTTCTCTGCGCGCGGCGGCCGGGATAGCCGCCTTGATGATATCAACCAGCTGACCGGTCGTTTCGATCGGCGCTGTTTTACGTTCGCGAACGATAAATTCGGCGATTCGTTTCGCCCATTTTTCTTCAGCGTATTCATAGAGGATACGCATGATCTCGTCTTGGCTCCAGTTGTTCACCAGCATATGCGCGGTGAACTTCTGCGTTTTGTCCATGCGCATGTCGAGCGGTGCGTCGTGCTGGTAGCTGAACCCGCGCTCTCCCACGTCCAGTTGCGGCGAGGAGACACCGAGATCAAACAGCACGCCGTCGACGCCGTCCAGACCCAGTTCGGCTACGATCTCTTTCAATCGGCGAAAGTTGGAATGCACGATCATAAAGCGTCCCTCATACGGTGAGAGGATCTCGCCTGCGTTGGCAATGGCGGTCAAATCTTGATCGATCGCGATCAGGCGGCCGGTCGGCGAACTGGCCTCCAAGATGCGTCCGGAATGACCCGCCCCGCCCAGCGTGCAATCGACATACACGCGCTCAGGCTGCGGTTTCAAAGCGGTGACCGCTTCTTCGGCAAATACAGAAATGTGATGAAAGTTGGCAGTTTGTTCGGACATGGGTAGTTTGTACACTCCTATAAGTCGAGATCGACCAGTTTTTCGGCGATTTCCGCAAAAGAATCGGCAGATTCCTGACAGTAGTTCTCCCACGTTTCCTTACTCCAGATCTCGACCCGGTCGGACACGCCGATCACCACGCAGTCCCTCTGCATGTTCGCATATTCGCGCAGATGGTTTGGGATGTTGATGCGGCCTTGCTTGTCCAGATCGCATTCAGTCGCTCCGGAGAAGAAGAAGCGGGTAAATGCCCGCGCATCGGAGCGGGTAAATGGAAGAGTCTTCAACTTCGCCTCTATCCTCTCCCACTCCGTGCGTGGGTATACGAAGAGACATTGGTCCAAACCACGGGTCACGACGAACGAAGCGCCCAGTGCATCCCGAAATTTAGCCGGAATGATCAGTCGTCCTTTGTCGTCGATATTATGCTGAAACTCACCCATGAACATCTCTTCTCACCCACTTTGCGGAGAAATACTCCACTTCCCCCCACTTTCCACCACGCTGTCTGATATTCTTTCCCACAATAAGAAATCCTGCCGCAAATACGACAGGATGGGGTCTTTTTATTAAAATAGTTCGATAGTCCCAGAGGAGTTTTAGAAGAATTTTCCGTAAACGCCCGGCATCTCCAACTTAATACCCATTTGCTCCGCCATGTGTTTGGCCAGATACGGGTCTTTTAGCAGGCCCGTCCCGATGGCAACCAGATCGGCGCGCCCGCTTCTCACCACTTCTTCGGCAAGGCTGTGGTGGTCCAATCTCCCCACGGCGACGGTCGGCAGGCCGACGTCGCGGCGGATCGTGGCAGCGAAAGGCACTTGGTAGCCCGGGTAGACGTCCGGTCGGATCGGCACGTTGCCCCCGGAGGAGCAGTCGATCATATCGACCCCCGCCTCCTTGAACTGTCGCGCCATCTCGACCATCTCTTCCAATGAATAGCCGTCCTCCGAATACTCGACAGATGAGACGCGCATCAACAGCGGCATGTCGTCCGGGATCACCGCTTTCACCGCCCGGATCACTTCTAACGGAAATCTCAGGCGGTTCTCCAGCGAGCCGCCGTATGAATCGTCGCGTCGGTTGGTGATCGGCGAGAGAAACTGGTTGATCAGATAGCCGTGCGCCCCGTGGATCTCCACCGTGTCAAAACCGGCCGCGACCGCGCGCTCTGCCCCTTTGCGAAACGCTTCGACGATATCGGCGATCTCGCTCTCGGTAAGCGCATGCGGCGTGCGGTATTGTTCAAAGCGGGTCAGGCTGCTCGGCGCGACGTTTGGCTCATCGGCCACTTCCGACTTGGTGCCGGCGTGGGCGAGTTGGATCGCGGTCTTGGCACCGTATGGACGGCACAGGTCGACGATGCGGGCGAGACCTGCGACGTGGTCATCCGACCAGATGCCGAGGTCTGCGGACGTGATGCGGCCGCGCGACTCCACGCCGGTCGCCTCCACCATCACGAGCCCGACGCCGCCGACAGCGCGGGAGCCGTAATGAAGAAAATGCCAGTCATTGGCCATCCCGTTCGGCTCGGCGTGATATTGGCACATCGGCGACATCATCACACGATTTTTCAAATTCAGCCCCTTGAGGGCAAACTCATCAAACAATCCTGGCATACGATCCTGTCCCCTTCCAATCGTTGTCAAGTTGGAGTCTACCAGATCTACTTTATAAAGTAAAGTAACGCGATCCGATGAAGTTTAGTTTCGTATATAAAAAAATGGACGAAGACATGATATACTATACTAAGGAAAGCAATTCCGAAAAGGTGGCGAACGCATGGTGCAACAACTGCATGGCTGCCCGATCGAGGTCACGCTGCATGTGATCGGAAAGAAATGGACGGTACTGATCATCCGCGAGCTGTTTGACGGCAAAAAGCGGTTCTCCGAGATCGCGGACTCCCTGCCGATCTCTTCGAAGCTCCTCACTGAGCGGCTGAAAGAACTGGAGGCGCACGGCATCATCCTGCGCACTCTCTATCCGGAGATCCCGCCGCGCGTCGAATACACGTTGACCGAGAGCGGGAAAACGCTTTCGAGCGTCTTGGACGCCCTGCGCGATTGGGGCGCAGGACATTACGAAAAACTCTGCGAAGAAGAGAAAAAATAGCCCTCCGCCCTTACCGGCAGAGGGCTGTTTTTTATTTGTCGCCCGGTTTCCCGTCCCGTTCCGCCTGCAGAACCTGCTGATAGACGCGCTCGTTGCACGGAGTCGGCACCCCGTGCTCCTTACCCAGTCGCACGATCTCGCCGCACATGGCGTCGATCTCCGTCTTTCTGCCCCGTTCGAGGTCTTGGAGCATGGAGGAGCGGTTGCCGGCCGTGGTGCGGCAGACGTCGAGCACGCGGGCAAAACTGTCGTGCAGCGCCACGCCAGCGGCAGCCGCCACGCGCTCCGCCTCCTCGACGAGCGAGCGGGACACCGCCAGCAGGTCGGTCCGCAGCGGGAGTTCCCCGTTTTTCAACCCGTGCAGCGCGGTCATCGGATTGATCCCGATGTTGACCATCGCTTTGCGCCACACCTCGGTGCGGATGTCGTCCGCCACCGTCACGGGATGCCCGCATCCGGTGAAAAGCTCCGCCCACCACTTCGCCCCACTTTCAGTGGTCGCTGCCAGAAAATCGCCGATCACCGTCCGACCTCTTCCTTTATAATAGACGCTCGTCTCGCCATCCGCCGTCGCCCCGTGCGTCGTCAGCCCAAGCGCGATCTGCTCCGGCGGCACCAGTTCGACCAACCGCTCTCCGTTGCCAAGCCCGTTTTGCATCGACAACACCGGCACATCCGGCAATCGGACCCGCAACAGCTCCCCGGCCGCGCTTGTGTCGTAGCTTTTCACCGTCAAGATCGCGCCGTCCACTGCGGGCAGTCTGTCCGATGTGTCCCAAGTGACGGCCTCCACCTCGACGCGATGTTCCGTGCCGTCCGTCTCATAAAACAAGAGCCCTTGCTTCTTCAATGCCGCTGCCTGCTCGGTCCGCCGGCAGATCAGCACCGCCTCCTGTCCGCCCTGCCGCAACGTCCACGCCAGCATCCGGCCGATCGCCCCCGCACCGATGATCGCGATCCGACGATTCATCCTCCGCACCTCTTCCTCTCGTTTCCGTGATTAGGGAGATCGTACCTTATTTTGCCCAAAAGAAAAACCCCGGAGTTGCCTCCGAGGTTCTGCCTCCCCACCTTTACATGCAGGAGATGTTGAGAAACGCGCTTTCGAACGCCTCTTCCACTTCTGACCCGCGAGTACCGCACTTGAATCATCGGCATCAGTTGCCGCAAACGCACCCCTTGCAGAGCAATCTGCAAGGGGTGCTTCGTGGTGATTTATTGACGCGTGATCTTCATCGTCAGCGTCTTAGTCGCTTGACCGGCGCGGCCCTTGTCGGTGTACCACGGTTGGTTCAGCGTCTCCTGCGTCGGTTCGATATGCAGGACGACGGTGTTCAGGCCCATGTTCAGCGGGATGTTCTCCAGCGATACATGGCCGTACGCGTCCATCGCGCCTGCCGGAAGCGGCTGCCCGTTCATCGTGAAGTTCACGCCGAACGGAACGTTCGCTTTGAGCGTAAAGGTGCTGTCTGTCGTCGTGTACTCGATGTCCTCGCCATAGGAGATGCGCGGCATCGTGACGATCATCGGCATATCCACCCAACGCATGACATAATCGTCGACGATCATCTGGTTGCCGCCTTGGTTTTTGATCGTCAGGCGCATGTTCGTGTCGGTGGAGGAATACGCCCAATTGCCGTAGTCGGTTGTATCGTTCTCCACACGGGCATGCGAGGTGAACGCCTCGGTGCTCCAGGAGCCGCGCGTGTATTTGTACTGAATCTGCTTGCCTGCCATCATTTTAAATTTGTGCTCGACCACGTTGCGGGTCGTCGCGCCGCTCGGCACTTTCAATTCGTTGCCGCTGGCGTTCCACCCGTTCAGGTCGCCGGCGAGATAGATCCCGTCGGTGGCCGGGGTGTACGACGGCAGGTGCACGCGCAGGGTCACGTCGACCATGACCAGCGTCGGCGTCACGGCGCGTTCGCTGGAAGCGGCACGGTTGTACGCTTGGTCGTACGCCACCACTTGGTAGGTGTAGGCGGTGTCGTTGGAGACGGTGAAATCGACATAGGAGGTCGCATCCTTCGCCAGCGTGGCGACTTTTTGATAGCCGCTGCCCGCTTTGCGAAGCACTTCAAACCCGGCGATGTCGCTGCCCGCTGCCGTCCAGCGCAGTTCCACGCGGTTCGACTCGACCGGGATCTCCGCCAGAGCCGGTGCGGCCGGAGCCGTGGTGTCGTTTGCGTCCGCCCTCGCTGTCAGCGTTTTGGCAGCTGACTCTTGGAACGTCTCGCCGTTGTCGGTCGAGACTTTGGCCAGGTAGGTATACTCGCCCGCTGCGGTCGGTTCGAACACGGCGGTGTAGATCTTTTTGCCGTCGCGGTCTTCTTTGTAGCGCAGTTTCGTGTCGGCAGCCAGCCTCTTGTCGGTACCGCTCACAAAGTACGCGAGACGGGCGATGACGCCGTTTGTGTCGGTCAGCCCCGGAATGTCGAGGGCGACGGCGATCTCGGAGGTCGTCTTGCCGACGCCGACCGTCATCTCGTTCGCCCCGGTGACGATCTCCACGCTTTGAATCGGGAAAGCGGGAGTGGCTGCGACCATCTGGCCGAGCAGACTCTCGCCCGTGCCATTCTTCGCCGTCACGGCGTAGTAGTATTTGGTGCCGTTGACGACGTTTTGATCAACAAAAGAGGTCGTCGTCGAAGTGCCGACTTTTTCGACCGAGCCGCCTTCAATCGCAGCGCGGTACACGTTGTACTCCGTCGCGCCTTCGACCGGTGCAAAGCTCAGCGTGACGGTCTGGTTGCCGCCCCGTGCTTGCAGGTCGGTGACAGCCGGAACGACGGTCAGTGGTTCGGTCGAGGTCATCATCAGGCCGGACTGCGGCTGAAGGGTGAGCGCGATCTTGCCGTTTTCCACAGTCGCTTGAACGGAGCCTTGCAGCACGTCTTTCAGCGTCACGCCGTCCGGCAGGAAGCCGGTGACGGCAGCGATGATCGTCTTGACTTCGTTGCTGCGGTTGATCGCGATGAGACCTGCCGCAGTGTCATTTTTGCGAGCATAGGCGATCACATCGCCTTGTGCGTACGCCACCTGCAGGTCGCCGGTTCGCAGCACCTCATTTGCGTTGCGGACGTTCGCCGCTTGCTGATAGGTGCGGAACAGGTCGCTGTAGCGGCCCGTGCCTGCAAAGTCGCCCTTTTTACCGGCGGCGACGCGCTCCCACGGGAAGGAGCGGCGGGAGTCCGGATCTTTCGTGCCGGTCAGACCGACTTCATCACCGTAGTAGACGGTCGGCGCGCCCGGATAGCCCATTTGGAAAATAGCGGTCAGTGCTTGTTGCTTCAGCGCGTGGTCGCTGGCTTCCGGCGCTTGGGCCGTATTTTCTTCTTCCCACTGCGGGTGATCGTATTTTGTGATCGAGCGGGTGGTGTCATGCGAGCCGACGAGGTTGAGCATGACTTTCCACGCTTCGTCCGGATAGTCTTCGCGGATCGAGTCGAGCGCGTTGTGGAACTGTTCCGCGTTGCCGTTGATCAGGAAGTTTTGCAACGCGCCGCGGAACCGGTAGTTCATGACCGAGTCAAACTGGTCGCCGAGCAGATAGTGGGACGCATTGCCCCACTCCTCGCCGAGGATGATCGGGTCGGAGATCGCGTCATGGTTGGCATCTTTGCGGCCCGCGGTCGACTTGACCGCCTCGCGGAATTTCTGCCACGTGCCTTGCGACACGTCCGGTGCGACGTCCAGACGCCAGCCGCTCGCCCCGAGGTATTCCCAGCGTTGCGAGTTGGCGGTCTTCATCTGTTCTTCCGCCGCCTTGTCGGACAGGCCGGTCAGATCATGACCGATGACCATGTCGCGGTAGCCCGGCACGTTCCATTCATGTGCGCCGGACAGCGCTTTGTCATCGCCCGGCTGCGGTTCTTTCGCTTCGACGGCCGGCAGCGAGTCAAAGCCCCACCAGGCATCGTACTTGTATCTGGTATTGCCGTCCGCCTCGGTGATCTTTTGATTTTCCACTTTGAACCACGTGGTGAAATCAAAGTCTTCCGGGTAGGCGTAGTTTTTGCCGGTGACGAGGTTGAGTTTCGACGTGTACGACCGGCGCACTTCGTTTTCCGCCTGCGCCTGCGTCTTGCCTTCGTCGTTGACTTTGTCCCAGACTTGCGCCCAGTACTCGTACGCGCCGATCTCCGGGTATTTGTTGTAGCGGTCAAAGTAGATCGAGTCGTCCCCGACGTGATTGAACACGCCGTCGACGATCAGTTGAATGCCGCGCTTTTTCGCTTCTTTGGCAAATTTGGAGAAGACGCGGTCGGATGCCACCTTCGTCTTTTCATAGTCAAGCCCGGAGGTCGGGTCGTTCGGTTTGTTGTAGACCGGTTCGCCGAACATCGGGTCGAGGTGGCGGTAGTCGGTCGCGTCGTACTTGTGGTTCGACGCCGCCCATGCGACCGGGTTGAGATAGAGCACCGAGACACCGAGCGTCTTCAGATAGTCGAGCTTTTTCTCGATGCCTGCGATGTCGCCGCCGTAGAACTCATTGGTCCAGTTGCCGTCCGTTTTGGCCTCCGGGTAGTACGGTTTGTTCTCCGGCGTGGAGTGGCGCGGGTTTTCCGGCAGGTCTTGCCAGGTGCCCCACACTTGGTCAGGCGTCGGGTCTTTCTTGACGCCGCCGTCAAAGTATTGCAACTCGATGCCGCCCTTTGCGGTGGACTGCTCCGGCAGACCGTTGCCGCGATAGCCGTCGACCGTCTTGGCCCGGTTATTGTCCGGGTTGCCGTCGAAGAAGCGGTCGATGAACACTTGGTAGACGATGCCGTTCTTCATCCAGTCCGGCGTCTTAAAGTCTTTGTCGTAAACGGTGAGATCGAACGGGATCGCGCCTTCATCAGACACCGTGCCGGTGCCGCCGCGTGCGCCGTCTTCGCCGTATTCGACTTTGGTCTTGCCGTCGATCAGGATAAATTTGTAGCCGTAGATACCGATGCCGGTGAAGGCAGAAGCCGGGATCGTCACTTCAAAGTAATCGCGCTCTCCGACCGTCGTGACTTTTTTCATGTCATACGCGGAGGCCACGCCTTTGCCGTCGATCAGCTCGGCTCGGGCGATCTGCACGTCGTCCGCTTCGGCCGCGATGCGCAGCGTCAAGTCTTGCGTGCCGGCCGGGATCGCGCCGAACGGCTTTTTGTAGGTGACGGAGCGGGAGTCAAAATAGAGTTTGTTCCCTTTGATCTGCCCGTCAAACGTGCCGTCTGCCGGGACGTAGTTGTGCGTCAACGCTCTTTTGCTCATGTCGAGCGTGAACGTAACGTCGGATGGATCGAGCGTCACCAGTTGCAGGTTGGAGCCGCCCTGACCGTCCGCCCCGTAGTTTTCATCCCAGTTCGGGCCAAACGTGACTTTCGCCTCGTAGGAGCCGGCCGGGAACGGGCGTTGCAGTTTGTAGACCGTGCCGTCAAAGTGATAGTCGACAAACAACTGCTGCGCTTGATCCGGTGCCCAGTTCGGCTCGCCGAACACAGACTGCACCGTGCCGACCAGACGCGGCCATCTTTCTGCCGTCACGGTCGGCGCGTACTGAGCCAGACCTGCGACGTTCGGAACGGAGATGCGGGCTTGGCCGATCTCCTCGTTGATGTAGAAATTGACTTTGGAACGCTCGCTCAGATCAAAGGCAAAGTTGTTGCCGTTGTTCGAGTAGCCGTCCCACGTGTCGTTTTTCGTAAATTTGAACTCATGATGCCCGGCTTCCAGCACCGTCGACCAGGCGTAAAATGCGCCGACGAGGTGCTTGAGCTGCGTGTCGGTGGACGAGTTGTTCCACCCTTGGAAACTGCCGGCGACCACCCATTTCGTTTTACCGCCCGGTTGGTCGATGAAAACGTCAGGCGTGATCGCGTCTTCTGCGAGAGCCGTCGCAGGCAGGATCGAGCCCGCGGCCACCTGAATCATCATCAGGAAGACGAGGACTGCCGCCCACACGCGGGCCGGTCGCTTCGCTTGCAGAAATTCCATTCTCTTACCTCCCTTTTCCTCATCTGTCTGCACTCCGCTTAACCTGAGTGAAAACGCTTGCACAAAAATGCAAACGATTGCACCAATTTCAAAAACTGTTCACATCTAGCTTAGAGGATGGGGGATGATGGAGTCAATAGGGAGATGTGACCTGTGAGAGCCAAAAATCCGCCTGCTCTCAGGGCAGACGGATTCTTGATGTTTACAGGGCCTCTTCGACATAGACGAGGATCTCATGCACCAGCCGCTCGATGCTCTCCCGGTCTACAAAATTGCTGGTGTTGAGCAGATAATGGCGGATGTGATCCCTCGACCCGGTCTTCCCGATCAGCACGTTGGACAGTTGGAACAGCGACGAGCCGATCACCACCGCCTCCACGCGGTTGTGGCGAAACACTTGCGCGACAAATCGCAGCAGCACGTCGCGATGCTCGTGCAGCAGCGTCACCACGTCGGAGATCGTCTTGACTCCGAGGTAGTGCAAACGGTGCGCCATCTCGCCAAAGAAGTTCTCGTCGTACACGACGGGCACACCGGCGAGGGCGGCGATCTGGATGTCGAGTTCTTTGACGTACGCGCTGTTCAGGATAAACGACTTCAGCGAGGCTTGGTCGATCAGCACTTCGGCCGGCTTTTCGTCGATTTGCTTCGGCACCGCCTGCTCATACTCGGTCAACTGTTCGCGGATGCGGGCAAACTCGATGTCGGCCAGTTCCAGCAGCCCGGCGAGGCGGGAAAAGCTGCGGCGAATGTCTTTCGGGACGGCGTGTTCGCTCTTGTACCCCATGTCGTGTTCGATCTCTGCCCAGGTGTGTTGCAGGATCGAGCGGATCTGGATCTCAAACTTGAGCCCTTCAAACCGCGCATATTCGGTGAGCTCGAGCCGCTTCGCCGGGAGCTGACCCACATAGTGCAAGGAAAGGTAGCCAAATCGGTCCGGGTCGAGCGTCTTGCGTTTGTCGACCGAGTTGTCGCTGTCGATCTCAAACTCCTGCTCCATGATCTCGGCGATGGCGTCCACTTCATCATTGTAATAGGTGATGATCCGAAGTGCTGCCAGATCGGTGATCTGACGCAGAGAACTGTATTTGCCGTTTGCGCTGTTCAGCTTGCCTTGCAGCGAGCCGGGGTCTTTGGCGCGGGAGGTGATCGAGTGAACGCGCACCCCTTTTTGCTTGAGGAGTTCGCGGATCAGCCCGTCCAATTTTTGTGTGAAATCGCTGTACAGTCCGTGGTCTCGTTGGTATTCATCCAATATCGTCATCGTCTTGTGCTCCATCGTGCTTCACGTCCTCTCGTCTCCCTGCCTCCGGGATTTTTCTATGTATTTCGACAGAGAAAGCCGACATCCTTGTGAATGTCGGCTTTCTCTTATTTCCCGGAAAATCAGTTGGCGAGATACGCCTTGACGATCTTTTCATCCTGGCTGAGCAGATCGGCCCGGTTTTGCAAGGTGATCTGCCCGGTCTCCAGCACATAGCCTTGATGCGCCAGTTTCAGCGCGGCTTTGGCGTTTTGTTCGACGAGCAGCACCGGAATGCCCTCGGCGTTGATCTGGCGGACGATTTTAAAGATCTCCTTGACGATGATCGGAGCCAGCCCCATCGACGGCTCGTCCAACATCAGCAGTTTCGGATCGCTCATCAAGGCGCGGCCCATCGCCAGCATCTGCTGCTCCCCGCCGGACAGGGTGCCCGCCCGCTGTTTGGCCCGCTCGTTCAGGCGCGGGAACAGGTGCATAACCCGCTCCAGCGTACGCTTGGTGAACGCGGGGTCTTTGCGCTTGGTGAAGCCGCCCAGTTCGAGATTTTCCAAGACGGTCAGCGCGCCGAACACCCGACGGCCTTCCGGAACGTGGACGATGCCGAGCTCGACGATGCGGTGCGGATCGAGACGGGTGATCTCTTCGCCGAGGAAGCGGATGCTGCCCCCTTTGGCGCGGACGAGGCCGGAGATCGTTTTCAGCGTGGTGCTCTTCCCTGCCCCGTTGCTGCCGAGCAACGCGGCGATCTCCCCTTCTTCCACACGCAGCGAGACTCCGCGCAGAGCGTGGACTTGACCGTAAAAAGCATCGACGTCGCGCAGTTCGAGGATCTGGCTCATTCGTCATCCTCCTCCTTCCCGAGGTAGGCTTCGATCACCAGCGGGTCGTTTAGCACGTCGATTGGTGCACCCTCGGCGATCTTGCGGCCGTAGTTGAGCACGACCAGCCGCTCCGAGACTTTGGTGACCAGACCCATGTCGTGCTCGATCAGCGCGACGGTCAGGTCGTAGTGCTCGCGGATGCGGCGGATCAACCCGACCAGCTCGACTTTTTCCACCGGATTGAGCCCCGCGGCCGGTTCGTCGAGCAGGAGCAACTGCGGCTCGGTGGCGAGGGCGCGGGCGATCTCGACATAGCGTTGATCCCCGTAGGCCAGATGCTTCACCAGTCTATCCGCGTGTTGCGCCACCCCGACAAACTCCAGACATTTCATCGCATGGGCGCGGATCTCCGCCTCTTCCCGCTTTTGGGACGGCGTCCGCAGCAGCGCGCCGAGGACGCCCTGTTTGGTACGGACGTGCCGGCCGCTCATCACGTTTTCCAGCACGGTCAGATCAGGAAACAACCGCAGATTTTGGAACGTGCGCGCCACGCCGAGCCGGGTGATGGCACTCGGTTTTCTCCCGACCAAGTTTTGCCCTTTCAGGCGAAACTCACCGCGCGTCGGACGGTAAAAGCCGGTCAGCATGTTGAACACAGACGTCTTGCCCGCCCCGTTCGGGCCGATCACGCTCATGATCGTCCGCTCCGGGATCTCAAACGACAAGTCGTCGATGGCGGTCAGGCCGCCGAATTGCAACGTCACATTTTTTACTTCCACCAATGCCACGATCGGCCCCTCCTCACTCCGTCTTCCCGCGGCCGCTCGGCCACAAGCCCTGCGGACGGAAGATCATCATCACGACCAGCGCGATCCCGAACAGCAGGAAGCGCCATTCAGCAAAGCTGCGCATCAACTCCGGCAAGATGATCACCAGCACCGCCCCGAGCACGACGCCCGGCAGACGGCCGAGGCCGCCGAACACGATGGCGAGCAAGATCATCACCGATTGCATAAAATTGAAGCTCTCCGGCGCAATCGCCGACATCTTGACCGCAAACAGCGAGCCGGCAAATCCGCCAAACATCGCTCCGAGCGCATAGGCGATCAATTTCACGCGCACGCGGTCGATGCCCATCGCTTCCGCCGCATCCTCGTCTTCGCGGATGTATTTCCATGCGCGGCCCAGACGCGAGTTGCCGAGTCGGTTGACCGCAAACAGAGTCAGGATCGCCAGCAACAGCATCGCCCAGTAAAAATCATACAAGTGCGTGAACGCGTAGCCGCCGATGGACGGGCGCGGGATGCCGAAGATCCCCGAGGATGAGCCGGTGATCTCCAAGTTCAGCGCCGTGATCCGAATGATCTCGCCAAAGCCGAGCGTGACGATGGCGAGGTAGTCGCTGCGCAACCGAAGCGTCGGCGCGCCGATGATGATCCCGGCCAGAGCGGCCAGAGCGCCGCCGATCAGGAAGGTCAGCCAAAAATTCATCTGAAACTGCGTCATCAAGATCGCCGACGTGTACGCCCCGACCGCAAAAAACGCGGAGTAGCCGAGGTCGAGCAGCCCGGCATAGCCGACGACGATGTTCAGACCGAGCGCGAGGACGACGTAAAACAGCGCCATCGTCGCGACGTCGAGCATGTAGTTGTTCGCATAGTACGGCATCAGGAACAGGATGACGGCGAACAGTGCCAGCAGGACAGGAATCAGCGGCGATTTTTTTGCCAAAGGAGTCGTGGTTTGAAGCTGTGCCATCTCTCTACATCCTCTCCGTCACGTTTTCCCCGAGCAGCCCGGTCGGTTTCAGCACGAGGATCAGTATCAAAATAGAGAAGGCAAACACGTCCTTCCACTCACTGCCAAGCCAGACGGTGCCAAATGACTCCAGCAGGCCGAGCACAAGCCCCCCCAGCATCGCGCCGGGGATGGAGCCGATCCCGCCGATGACCGCAGCGGTGAACGCCTTCAATCCGACGATAAAGCCCATCATAAACGAGATCTGCCCGTAGTACATGCCCGCCATCATCCCGGATGCGGCCGCCAGCGACGAGCCGATGAAAAACGTCAGCGAGATGATGCGTGTCACCGGAATGCCCATCAAAGACGTCGCCGCATGGTCGATGGAGATGGCGCGCATCGCCTTGCCGTACAGAGAGCGGGTGACAAACAGGTGCAGAGCGGTCATCAGCAGCACTGAGAGCAGGATGATCAAGATCTGCGCGTAGGTCAACGTCGCACCAAAGATCTGAAATCCTTCGGTCGGCAGTTGCACCGGATAGACTTTGAAACTCGGACCGAACGATTTCATCACGCCGTTTTCCAGCACCAGCGACACGCCGACCGCCGTGATCAGGATCGTCAGCCGCGGTGAAGAGAGCAGCGGACGATACGCGACGCGCTCGATGCCGATGCCGAGCAATCCGCCGAACAGGAGGGCCGCAAAGAAGGCGACCACCACGCCGAGCAACCCCGTGCCACCCCCAAAGAGGGACAGCACGGCAAACCCGACGAACGCACCGACCATGTACAGGTCACCGTGCGCGAAGTTCAACAGTTTGATGATCCCGTAGACCATCGAATACCCCAGCGCGATCAAGGCGTAAAACGAACCGATGATCAGCGCATTGATCATTTGTTGGGTGAACATTTCCATTTGGGTGTCACCCACCTATTCACGAGTGAATTGGCCGTTTTTCACTTTCAGGACGATAAAGTTGGATTTCTCCAGCGTGCCGTCCGACTTGAACGACACATCGCCTCCGAACGTTTTGAACGACTTGGTCTCTGACAGTGCTTTGACAATCGCCGCTTTGTCATCGGAGCCTGCGCGTTTGATCGCATCGGCGAGCAGGCGCATGCCGTCATAGGAGACGGCGGTGTACGGACCCGGCTCCATGTTGAACTTCGACTTGTAGGTGTCGATGAACGACTTGGCTTCCGGGATGAACTCAGCGGTCGGCGAGGTGATGACAAATGCGTCCTCCGCCGCCTCTTTGCCCGCGATCTCGATCAGGGTTTTGTCGTTGGAGCCGTCGCCCACGCCGATCGCGCCGGAGACACCGAGCTGCTCGAATTGCTTGATCAGCAGGCCTCCCGCCGCGTAGTAGGCCGTCCAGAACGTCGCGTCCGGCTTTTGCGCTTTCAGTTGGGTCAGCATCGCCGTGAAGTCTTTCTCTTCCGGGTTGATCGCTTCGAAGGCGACGACTTGTCCGCCTTGTTTTTGCACAGCCGTCTGGGTGGTCTCCGCAAGCCCTTTGGCAAAAGCGGTGTTGTCATGCACGATGGCAACGCGCTTGCCGCCGAGCGTTTTGAGCATATATTCGGCCGCCGCTTCACTCTGTTGGTCGGTGGTCGCGGTGGTCAAGAAGACCTCTTTGTACCCTTGTGCCGGAATTTTTGCCGAGGAAGCCGCTGTGACCATCACCGGGACGCCCGCGTTGTGGTAGATGCCGGACGATGGGAGCGTGGCACCCGAGCAGTAGAATCCGATGACCGCCTTGACCCCTTGCGAGACCAGTTTGTTCGCAGCTGCCGTCGCCGTTTGCGGATCGCACGCGTCATCGGCAAACTCCAACTTGATCTTTTTGCCGTCGATGCCGCCTTTTTCGTTGATCTCTTCGGTCGCCATCTTGATCGCGTTGTTCATGTCCTCGCCCATTTTGGCAGATGAACCGGTCGTGGGGGTTTGGACGCCGATCAGAATTTCACCGCTGCCGCCGCCCGAGGAGTTGTTCACCGCTTCCGGGCTGCAGGCAGACAGCAGCGCCGAAGACAAAGTGAGTGCGAGACCGAGTTTTTGCCAAGATTTCATGTTTTGTATACCTCCTTATAAAGATAAAAATTAAAATCAGACATTCGGGTAAATATGCATGTCTGTAATATTATGTCTGCCTACTTATACTATCATGTTCCACTAATTAAATAAAGAGGTCCATAGGACCTCTTTAATCACATTTTTTTCAATTCCTCTTCGATAATCTTTTCCAACACTTCAACCGGCTGCGAACCTACTACGATCCGGTTGTTAATAAAGAAAGTCGGGGTGCCGGCGACCGTGTAGGAGTTGCCGTCCTCAAAGTCTTTTTGCACCTGTTGAATGTATTTTCTGGAGTCGAAGCAAGAATCGAACGTCGTCCGGTTCAGGCCGACTTCCGTAGCAATCGACTTGAGCACATCTTTGGACAGGGAGCCGCTGTCGCCCGCTTTTTCAAACGCGATGTCGTGATACTCCCAGAACTTTTGCTGTTCATTCGCGCAGGCGCTCGCCATTGCGGCATCGACCGCTCCGGCATGAATGGCGCTGATCGGGTAGTGACGCAGGACATGCTTGACTTGGTCTTTGTATTTCTCAAACACTTCATTGATTGCCGGTTTGGCCTGTTTGCAGAACGGGCACTCAAAATCGGTAAACTCGACGATTGTAACTTTCGCATTGGGGTTGCCGCGCAACGGGGAACCTTCGAACGTGACCGGGATCGGCGAGACTTCTGCTCCCGGCGCATCGGCTGCTTCCTCTGCATCGGCCGTTTCCGTAGACCCGGCGGCCTGACCGGTCGCAGGCGCGGTGTTCGTCGCGAGCGTCGCTTCGAGGTTGTTCAGTTTGTTCATCGTCACGATCATAAAGCCACCCTGCACGAGGACGAGGACGGCTAACAACAGCATCAGCGGGACGGCCAGTTTTTTCAGCATGTATGATTCCTCACTTTAAATCAGAATGTGGCGGAGAGGAGTATCCCCTCCGCCGGTGTTTCGGTACGAAATAAAAGATCAAGTGTTCGCGTTGTTGTAGTAGAACCAGTTTTCAGAGCCGCCGTTGCCGCAGACGTTCAGCGCTTCCAGGTAGCAGGAATACGGCTTGGTGCGCTTGGTGGTGCCGCCGAGGAAGGAGTGCGGAGTCTTGGCAGTCCAAGAGGTGGTGTTGCTCACGGCACCCGAGCAAGTCGCTGTGCAGTTGTTGGTGCTTGATTTGGTGCCCGACGGGCAGTAGCCGGTGTACGGGTCCGGGGTGGTTCCGTTGTAGACTTTGCTCGCCACCGAGTCGGTGGTCGCCGTGCGGGTGTTCGTGTTTACGCAGGTGTAGACGTCTTTGTAGGAGTTACATTTCAGGGACGTGTACGCGTAGGACTGGCAGATAACGTTTCGGTATTTCTCATCCTGCGTCGTACCGCTGTTGGTGGTGTACATGCAGGTCGCGCCGCTGACTTTGGTCGAGCCGCGGTTTACGCGTTGACGAACCGACCAACCGACTTGCGATTGACCACCGTAGGATTCGGTGGTTGCTTCGCAAGCGATAACCCAGGACAGGTTGACAGACGCAGTCGCTTGGATCGAAACATCGCCTTCAAAGCCGATGCCCGCTTGGTACTCGCTGCCTTCGATCTGGTAGCGTTTCGCTGCCGGGAAGGACTGGGAGAACTCGGTGAATTTGGCGTAGTGCGCTTTTGCTTCGTCGCCGCGGCCGAGCTTTTCCAGCGCGACGCCTTGCAAGAAGTGCATGTACTCGAAGTCTTCGCCGACGAGGATCGACTCGGTCAGCGCTTGTTCATAGCGGCCTTGATCGAGCAAAAATTCCGCATACGCAGCGTGCGCGTCGATATTGCCTGCCGGGCGGACTTCTTTCGCTTTTTTAAACAGACCGTCTGCTTTGTTCAGGTCGTTTTGCTTGACCAGAACTTTTGCGAGGTAGAGGTTGGTTTGGAAATCGTTCGGGAACTTCGCGAGGATGTCGTTGTAGTGCGCGACGACCGCGTCCAGTTGCCCGGCTTCCGTGCCCATCTCATCCAGCCACGGCACATAGTGCACGTCGCCTTGTGCCAGACCGTTTTGCGAAGCTTTCAGTTCGGCTGCAAACGCTTGCTTGGCGAGATTCTTATTGCCGGAATCTTTGAACTGTTTCCAGTACGCTTGTGCCAATTGCGTATGCGCGGTGCGGCTGTCCGGGTATTTCGCAGCCAGCTCTTGGAACTTTTCCAGTTCCATCGGCGTGCCTTTTGCCTTTTCGAGTTGCTGGAGCAGTTCCAGCGGCTCGTTGGCGTCCGGCAGGGACTTGGAACCGAGGTTCCCTTTCAGCGAATCGACGACATCTTGACTCAATTGCTTTTCTTGCTTTTGTTCGCTGACAGCCGGAGCTTGTCCGGTCGCAAGCGCGGCGTTGGCCAGATCCGCAGTCGCGGTCAGACCAATGAGGAGAGCTGTCATCACAAGACTGACGACTTTCCGTTTCACCATTTGAATCGCCTCCTTTTGGGATGTAGTTAATGTTGACACAGTAAATATAGCACGTTCTTATATTTGTGCAAGTATGTACAGTAATTAATTTGTAATTTTTCAGCATTTATCTTTACCCTTCTTCTCAAATTTGGCTGAAATTAGGAGAACTCGCACATACTATCCGAACGGTCACATCCTGTGAGCTTGCTGAAAGGAGGACGAGAGAAGCATGAATAAACGAATCTGGAGCACCGGGCTCGCGTTGTGTCTGGCGTTTGGCAGTTACTTTGCCATCGGTTACGCGGCAGACCCGGCCCCCTCTGCTGAGACATCGGAAACACCGTCGGACGGGTGGCGGATGGCGCCCTACCCGTCCGCCTTGTTGCCGTGCGGCGTGCAGGAATCGCTGACAGAAAACGAGATGCGCCGCCTGCTCAATCATGCGGAACAGTTCGCCGCAGGTACAAAACTCCCGGAGCTGATGGAACGCTCGCCAAACGGCAAACCGCTGGCGGCGACCGGGCTGCCCGCTGGCGCCGACATCACGATGGTCTACCGCACCGAACCTGCGAACGCGCCGAACGAAGTGCCGACCCTCGCTGTGGCGTTCGGCCGCGGGGTCAACGTGCTGGAGGCACACGGCCTCGTCTGGTATGACAACGGTGCGTGGAATTCGCAGCCCTACCCGCAAGCGGCCGATGACTTGACGAAAAAACGGCAGACCGTGCTGGCAGAAGGCCCGCTTTGCGGCGGCGTGGTGACGGAGTTGCACCAAGAAGGCAATCTGATGGCGGCCGTCGTGCGCTACGGACAGACTCAGATCGGTCATGAGGTGCACTTGTTGCAGCGCACCGGCAAGGGCTGGCGTCTGGTCTGGGCTCCTGAGTACAAGCGATGGCAGGAGCTGTGGGGCGCGGATGTAAAGTTTCAAAAAGGCATTGAACAGTTCACGGTGACCCGCCGGGACATGCAAGATGAGACCAAGATCACGGAGGAAGTCTGGGCGTTGAAAGGGCTCGGATACGAGCGGGTGAAATAAAGGGAATGCCGGCATCTGCAACCCGCTCGGATGCCCGCCGAAGCTCGACATTGAGATCCCGGAAGCGGTCAACCCGGATGAAGGGTGCCCGGAATGCGCGAACCTCTATGACAAATTGATGTACGCCGCCGGCATCATCCACGAACTCTACCCGTCCGACCTCACCGCGATCGGCAAATGGTCGCAGACGGCGATCATCGACAGCGACATCGTTACCGCCGGTCTCCAAGGTCAACTGGCTCGAGTCAGCGGCTCCTCGATGAGCTCCGCCGCTCTCGCCGGTGCCGCCTCGCTGATCTGGTCGACCAACCCGGAGATGGGAGCGAAAGAAGTCATGGAACGCATCGCCTACTCCTCCCAAGAGATCGCCGGAACGGGTGAGTATTGGAGCAACGGCATGATGGATCTGGAGAAGGCACTGAACTATTAAAATAAAAACAACTCCTACAACTATCACGAAAGAGTCGACCTCTGCGGATGTCGGCTCTTTTGTTCAAAATGGGGAGAATGAGAGAGCAATCAGCGGATAACGACACAATTAAGATTCTTATTATTTTGAATACTTCATATTTAAAAAGGCTGTCGAGATCAGACTCGACAGCCTTTCTTGCCGTTTCCCTTACAGTTCACGAATCACGCGGCACGGATTCCCTGCGGCAAACACGCCTGCCGGGATGTCCTTCGTGACGACGCTGCCTGCCCCGATGGTGGTGTTGTCCCCGATGGTTACACCGGGACCGATGATCGCACCGCCGCCGATCCAGACGTTGTTCCCGATGGTGATCGGCTTGCCCAATTCAGGACCTTTGATGCGTTCGCTGGCTACCAGCGGATGGGTCGCCGTGTACACCTGCACATTCGGGCCAAACAGCACGTTTTCGCCGATGCGCACTTCGCAGACGTCGAGGAGGACGCAGTTGAAGTTTGCATAGAAACCGTTGCCCGCGTGGATGTTGTAGCCGTAGTCACAACGGAACGGCGGCTCGACCTCGATCTGCCGCCCAGTCGACCCGAACAGTTCGCTGAGCAGAGTACGTCGTTGTTCGGTCTCGTCTTCCGTCGTAGCATTATAGAGCCGGGTGAGACGACGAGCGTTTTTCCGCTCGCTCACCAGTTGCGGGTCGCTGGCCAGGTAGAGCTCGCCTGCCAGCATTTTTTCCTTCTCGGTCACTCCGCCTGCTCCTCCGCCGCGATCTGCCGCAGCGCAGCCCGCATCCGGTCGAGCGGCTGTGCACCGACGAGCGCGTATTTGTTGTTGATAACAAACGTCGGCGTGCCGGTGATGCCGTAGTGGTGGGCGAGATCCAGCGTGGATTCCAGACGCGGCAGATACCGGCCGTCCTCCAGCGCCGCTCGCAGCTCGTCCGCGTCGAGGCCCGCTTTTTGCGCGAGTTCGACCAGCAGTTCCACCTCGCCGATGTCACGCGTCTCGGTGAAATAGGCGTGGAAGATCAACTCATGATACTCGTCAAACTTGCCATGTTCGCGGGCAAACTCCCCCGCTTCCAGCGCCTTGCGGGAGTTGGACAAGACTTTCATCGTGCCAAAATCAATCCCATACGGCGCCCCCGAGCGACGCAGATTCGCATACATCGCCTCACGGTCAAACCCCGGAAACTTCTCCTCCAGCAACACACCTTCTTGCGGCGTCCCCGGATGAATCTCCATCGGCAACCACTCATCCTCGATCTCAAACTCTTTCTTCAACTCGTCGACAAGACCCTTGCCGATATAGCAAAACGGTCAGATGTAGTCGGAGTAGATCTGGAAATTGAATTTCATAAAGTTGTGACCTCCTATTCGTGATCTGGACTTTCTCTTACGATACGCCTTCTCATACAGAAGAGCAAGAAAGCTACGACACAAAAAGCCTCTCCCCAAGTTAGGAGAAAGGCTTGATGAAAGCATCCTTACACCGGATACACCGGATGCTTGCGATCCGTAAACGGAGCGTATTTGCTGCTGTACACCTCGAAGCGCTTCGACAGCTCGTTGCGGAGGTCGTTCGGGTCGACGATGCCGTCGATGATCATTTCGCTCGCCAGCTTGTAGATGTCGATGTCTTCACGGTACTCTTCGCGCTTGGCTTCGATGAAGGCCGCACGCTCTTCTTCCGGCAGTTCGGCGATCTTGTTCGCGTAGACGGCGTTGACAGCCGCTTCCGGGCCCATGACGGCGATGGATGCGGTCGGGAGTGCGAGGCATGCGTCCGGTTCGAATGCCGGGCCTGCCATCGCGTAGAGACCTGCGCCGTATGCTTTGCGGACGACGACGGAGATCTTCGGTACCGATGCTTCGGACATCGCGGAGATCAACTTTGCACCGTGGCGGATGATGCCGGCGCGCTCGACTTTGGTGCCGATCATGAAGCCCGGCACGTCCATCAGGAAGAGCAGCGGGATGTTGAACGCGTCGCAGAGGTTGATGAACTTCGCTGCTTTGTCAGCCGAGTCCACAAACAGGACGCCGCCTTTGACTTTCGGTTGGTTAGCGATGATGCCGACCGGTTGGCCGTCGATGCGGCCGATGCCGGTGATGAGCTCTTGGGCGAACAGTTTCTTGATCTCAAACCAGGAGTTCTCATCGATCAGGCGGTTGATCAGGTCGTGCATGTTGAACGGTGCGTTCTGGTTGGCCGGGATGATCTCAGCCAGCGATTTTTCAAACTCCTTCGGTGCCAGCGCTTCTTTGACCGGCGGCTTTTCGGAGTAGTTTTGCGGGAAGTAGGTCAGGTACTGACGCGCTGCCGCAATCGCTTCTTGCTCGTTTTTCGCGAGCACATCGCCCACGCCGGAGATCTGGCAGTGCATGCGTGCGCCGCCCATCTCTTCCAGCGAGACTTTCTCGCCGATGACCATCTCCGCCATCCGCGGCGAGCCGAGGTACATCGACGCGTTTTTGTCGACCATGATCACGATGTCGCAGAACGCCGGGATGTACGCGCCGCCCGCAGCCGACGGGCCGAACAGGACGCAGACCTGCGGCATGCGGCCGGAGAATTTGACTTGGTTGTAGAAGATGCGGCCGGCACCGCGACGGCCCGGGAACATCTGGATCTGGTCGGTGATGCGGGCACCGGCCGAGTCGACGAGGTAGATCATCGGGACGTTGAGCTTTTCTGCGGTCTCTTGGATGCGCAGGATCTTCTCAACGGTGCGGGAACCCCAGGAGCCCGCTTTGACGGTGGAGTCGTTTGCCATGACGGCAACGATGCGGCCGTCGACTTTGCCAAGGCAGGTGACGACGCCGTCAGCCGGAAGATCGCCGGCCGTGTAGTTGGCAAACAGCGCGTCTTCCACTTCAAAGTCGTCGTCAAAGAGCAGGCGCAGGCGGTCGCGGACGAACAGCTTGCCTTGCTCTGCGTTTTTCTCATGGTATTTCGGAGCGCCGCCTTGTTTGACGCGCTCGATGCGTTCACTCAGCACTTTATCAAAAGTCATTCCGGGTAAATCTCCTCTCGGGGCGGTCAAACGACCAAACGGTCATTCGCCTTTGTAGACAGGGGGACGTTTTTCTTTAAACGCCTTGAGTCCTTCCAAGCGGTCCTGCGACGGCAGGATGACTTCGTACGCGTTTTGTTCGATCGACAGGCCGGTGGCGAGGTCGACTTCGACACCTTTGTTGATCGCCAGCTTTGCCTGACGGACGGCCATCGGGCCGTTTTTGGTGATCTCGCGGGCGAGTTCGTACGCTTTGGGCAACAGGTCTCCAGCGGAGGTGACGTAGTTGACGAGGCCGATCTGCTCGGCTTCCTCAGCTCCGATGCGGCGGGCGGTCAGGATCAGTTCCTTCGCCTTCGCCACGCCGATCAGACGCGGCAGACGCTGCGTGCCGCCCGCTCCCGGGATGATCGCCAGCGCGGTCTCGGTCAGGCCAAATTTGGCGTTGATCGACGCGACGCGCAGGTCGGCCGCCAGCGTCAGCTCGGTGCCGCCGCCAAACGCGACGCCGTTTACAGCGGCGATGACCGGTTGCGGCATCGCTTCCAGCTCGTTGACGGCCGTGCGGATCAGGTTGATATGCTGGCGGGTCTGCGGCATATCCATCTGACCGCGCTGAATCAGGTCAGCACCGGCGCAGAACGCCTTCTCCCCCACCCCGGTGACGACGATGACGCGCGCTTCGGGGTCAAATTTCAACGAGTAGAGCGCGTCGATAAACTGTTCCAGCATCTCGACAGACAGCGCGTTGTGCGCTTCGAGACGGTTTAAAGTGACGGTCGCGATGCCTTCCGCGAGCTCGACAGTGACGAGGCCTTTTTTCTCCTCGGAAAGCGGCACCTCGCGGAAATTGCGGATGTTCGGATCAAACGGCATGTGGAAAATTCCCCTTTCGCTTACTCGCAGGTCGCGCGAACGGTCTGCAAGGTGTGGCTCGGCAGCGGCCGCCCGATCCGGTTTTCGATAAACTTCGCCGACTCGATCATGAGGCCTTGGTCGACGCCGGTGGAGATGCCCATGCCGTGCAGCATGTAGAGCAGATCGTCGGTCGCAAGGTTGCCCGACGCGCCCGGCGCATACGGACAGCCGCCAAGACCCCCGAGCGCGCCGTCAAACGTCGTGATGCCCATGTCGAGCGACGCGAGCACGTTGGCAAGCGCGGTGCCGCGCGTGTTGTGGAAATGCATCGCGATTTTTTCGGCAGGCACGAATTTTAAGAGTTCTTCGAGCACTTCGTAGACCTGCGCCGGGTTGGCCACGCCGATGGTGTCGCCGACCGACAGCTCGTGAATGCCCATGTCGAACAGTTTTTGCGCGACGTAGACCGCCTGTTTGACGTCCGTTTTGCCTTCATACGGGCAACCAAAGACGGTAGACAGGTAACCGCGGACGATCTTGCCCGCTTGCAACGCCTGATCGACCGTCTCTTTCAGCACCGGGAACGTCTCGTCAATCGACTTGTTGATGTTCTTTTTGTTGTGCGCTTCGGTCGCCGACATGAACACGGCCACCTCGTCGAGGTCAGCCTTGAGAGCGCCCTCCAGTCCGCGCAAGTTCGGCACCAGCGCGGAGTAGGTAACGCCTTCCACCCGTTCGATGCCTTGAGCGACTTCCAGGCTGTCTGCGAGCGGCGGAATCCATTTCGGGTTGACGAACGAGGTGATCTCGATGTGTTTCAACCCGGTGCGGCTCAGTTGGTTGATCCACGCGATCTTGTCCTCGGTCGACACGACCGTCTTTTCATTTTGCAAGCCGTCACGAGGTCCGACTTCCTTGATCGTGACGGCGTTCGGCCAGTTCTTCATGATTAGTCTTCTACGACGACCAGCACGTCGCCTTCGTTGACAAAGCCGCCTTCTTCCGCGCGGACTTCTTTGACGATGCCGCCAAAGTCTGCGGAGATCGGGATCTCCATCTTCATCGATTCGAGGATGACGACGTCTTGGCCCTCTTCGACGGTGTCGCCCGGTTTTACGAGTACTTTCCAAACGTTGCCTGCCATGCTTGCGGTGATTTCAGTCATTGTGTATGTCCTCCTTAGGGATCGCTCTGCTATTTTTTCTGCTGAATGTGTTTTGCCACAAAATCGGTGGTCGTATCCCCCGCGCGGAACGCCTCGTGCGCCATCACGTCGCGCAGCATCGGGATGTTGGTCTTGATGCCTTCGACGTGGTAGTTCTCAAGCGCAGCCTGCATGCGTGTAATCGCTTCCAAACGGTCGTTCCCTTTGACGATCAGCTTGGCGATCATCGGATCGTAGAACGGCGTGACTTTGGAGCCTTCGCCGACGGCCAGCTCGTTGCGGACGTGCTCGCCCTGCGGCGCTTCGAAACGGGTGATCGTGCCAGGGCTCGGGAAGAACGTCTTCGGGTCCTCGGCGTAGATGCGCACTTCGATGGCATGGCCTTCGAGCTTGATGTCGTCTTGACCGTAGCCGAGCGACTCGCCGTATGCGATGCGCAGCTGCTCCGCGACGAGGTCGAGGCCGGTGATCTCCTCGGTGATCGGGTGTTCGACCTGGAGACGCGTGTTCATCTCAAGGAAGTAGAAGTTACGGTGCTTGTCGACCAAAAACTCGATGGTGCCGGCGTTGCTGTAGCCGATCGACTTGGCCGCGCGGACGGCCGCCTCCCCCATCTTTTGACGCAGTTCCGCATCGAGGAACGGGGACGGAGCTTCCTCCACGACTTTTTGGTGACGGCGCTGGATCGAGCATTCGCGCTCCCACAGGTAGACGGTGTTGCCGTCTTTGTCGGCGAGGATCTGCACTTCGACGTGGCGCGGCTCCTCGACAAACTTTTCGATGTACATCGCGTCGTCGCCGAAGAATTGCTTAGCACGGTTTTGGTTGCCCGCGTACGCTTTGCGCAGCTCGTCGTCGCTGTGGCAGACCTGCATGCCGATGCCGCCGCCGCCGCCCGATGCTTTCAGCATGACCGGGTAGCCGATCTCGTTCGCGACGGTGACGCCTTCTTCCTCGTCGATCAGCGGGCGGGTGATGCCCGGCACGACCGGGACGCCAGCCGCTTCCATCGCTTTGCGGGACTCGATTTTGGAGCCCATCGCGGCGATCGCTTCGGTGGACGGGCCGATGAAGGTGATGCCGGCCGCCTCGCAGCTTTTGGCAAAGCCGGTGTTTTCGGACAGCAAGCCGTAGCCCGGGTGAACCGCCTCGGCTCCGGTCTCTTTGGCGATCTCAAGGATCCGGTCAACGTTCAGATAGCTCTGTGCGACCGGCGGTGCGCCGACGAGGAACGCTTCGTCCGCCAGTTTGACGTGCGGGGCTTCCGCGTCAGCCTCCGAATATATACCGACCGTTTGGATGCCTAATGCTTTACAGGTTCGAATGACACGGCAAGCGATCTCGCCGCGGTTCGCGATCAAAATTTTACGGAACACAGGGCAAACCCTCCTAGAATCTGCGCGCCCTCTTCCGGGAATCGTACCCATGAAGGGGTGAGCAGGAACATGAAAAATGAACGAATCATCACTCATTTTTTATCGTATACAACCGTTCAGGGTTGCGTCAAGGACTTGACGCCGCATTTTAGAGGAAGAATCTCAGTAATTGAACAGAAAGAAGGGCAAACCCGCTCTCCAGAGCGGGGTCCGCTCAGTGAAAACGGCGATGTTGTCAATGATGCAGAAAATTCGCCCTTGTTGACCGACGATGCGCTGGAGACGGGCGGGGTGACGTTTGGGTCGGCTTCGTTTACAGTGCCGCAGTTCGGTCCGGTGCTGACCGGTGCCCCTGCGAACGACAAGATGATTCGCAGAAGCTACGGCGAGTACCTGCGTCCGGATAAACACACGCAGGGGGACGAGGAAGATCTGCCGAGGCAAAATTCCAATCTGCACCGGTACAACCGCGGCATCGACCCGGTGTATCGGATCACTGTGGACGTGCAAAACGACGAGGAGGCGAAGATAGCGATGGATACGATGAAAAAGCATGGCGGGCTTGTGGAGCGAGAGCAAGGAGGGCAGGTGTCGGATACGACGGGGATGACCACGTCGGACGGGACGGCGACGGGCGGGTCGACGGTGAGCCGTGCGTCGGCTGACGACATGAATGCCGGAGCACGCCACGAAGGCTCGCAAGCGGCGCGCACGGGCGGCATGACGGGCGCGGAGGACGAGGGGGCGACCGAGGCTGATCTGCTGACGGACGGCGGCGTGAGCGACCTCGTGGCGGCCGATCCGGGCGTGATCGACCCGATCTCCATCGCCGCGATGCTCACACCGGGCGGTGTGCCTGCGCCGCTCGTGGGGATGTACGGGGAGGAGAAGGAAAATCGGGAGGTTCAAAACGGCGCAGAGGAAGCGGATCGAGCGAATGCAACAAATGCGACACGCGCAGATGACACGGTGGAAACTTCTTATCATACGGCCAATTTGACAGATCCCTATCCCTACGACCAAATGGATGCCCGCGATGCGTCGTTTTTTACGTCTGCGAACGCGGGGTACGGCACCGCAGAGGATGGGAAATTAACCTATAATGTCGGTCACGACACGCTGGAGCCTCCGGGCGATGAACGAAAAGACGGCGTTCCGCAGGTGACGAGCGAGGAGCGCCGCCGGTCAGCCCGCCGCGACGGCTACACGCTCGATCCGCTGGCTCCCCTCTCGCCGCAGAACTTTGTCGATCCGAACATCGGCTACGGCGATTTCAACCTGATCGATCCGCTGGCTCTCTCCCCTGACGTGGAGGACAGCACGCCGGGCCATTAAAGGAGGAATCGGACGTGCCGAGATTTGAACACGAAGGTATCTCCCATTTCTACACCGACGTGGGCCAAGGCGATCCGCTCGTGTTCATCCACGGGCTCGGCCTCTCGCACCAAAACTGGATCGCCCAGGCTCCCGTCTTTTCCACTCGCTACCGAATGGTCACCTACGACTGCCGGGGTCACGGCGGCACCGGCACGACCAAAGGCAAGCTGTCGATCCGCGATCTGGCCGGAGATCTGCTCGCGTTGCTCGACCACCTCGGCATCGAACGCGCCGTGTTGATCGGCTACTCGACCGGCACGTTGATCGCCCAGAGCTTCGCCGTCAACCACCCGGACCGCACCGCCGGCATCTGCTGCATCGGCTCAATCGACCGCGTCAACAATCTCTACTTGCGCGTGCGCATGGATTTCTCCCGCTGGATGATCCACTCCAAACTGCACAAAGCCCTGGCCTACTCGGTCGCCACGTCCAACGCGAAAAATCTCGTTCAGCGCGGCTTTTTCTACCGCATCGCCAAACGCGCCGATCCGACGGAAAGCGTCCAGATGATCGAAGCCTCGCAGGAGTTTCTGCACGAGCACGACATCACAAAGATCACCTGCCCGACCCTGCTCGTTCACGGCAAAAAAGACAAATCCTCCGGCACCAATGCGGCCGCATTGACCGAAAAGATCCGGCATGCCCAGATCTCCGTCGTCGACGGGGTCAACCACGCCGTCGCCACGCGGGCAGCCGACGCGTTCAACGCCGTGCTGGAGGAATGGCTGCAAGGTCTCGATCTCCGCGCCGGGGAGTCGCAGAAACGGGCACTCCCGCTTCCTCATATGGTAGAATGAGGAGATCCAGCAAGCAAAGGGAGCGGAACGAAATTTGGATATGCTATCATACGGAACACCAGCAGGAACCCAGCCCTACCGCCCCCTGCACGGTCACAACGCGATCGTGACAGGGGCATCGCGCGGCATCGGGCGGGCGATCGCCTTGCACTTGGCCGCCGCCGGTGCGAACGTGGTGATCAACTATCGGCAAAACGAAACGCTGGCGGTTGACGTCGTCTCGACGTGCCGCCAGTTTGACGTACAAGCGCTTGCCGTGCGGGCGGACGTGTCGCAGGCACAGGAGGTCGCTTCGCTCGTGCAAACCGCCGCTGTGAACATCGGCCCGCCGACGATCCTCGTCAACAACGCCGGGATCGCCCGCTCCGGGCTGCTGCTCGACACGACGGAGGACGAGTGGGACGCGCTGATGAACGCCAATCTCAAATCGCCGTTTCTCTGCGCCAAAGCGGTCCTGCCGTACATGATCCAAAACGGCTACGGCCGGATCATCAACATCTCCTCGATCTGGGGGCTGGCCGGCGGATCGTTTGAAGTGGCCTACTCCGCCTCCAAAGGCGGCCTGATCTCCTTGACCAAAGCGCTGGCCAAAGAGATGGGCCCGTCCGGGATCACCGTCAACGCAGTCGCCCCCGGCGCAGTGCAGACCGACATGCTCGGCCATCTCGACCCGGAGGCTCTGCAGATGCTCGCCGAGGAGACGCCGGTCGGCCGCCTCGGCACCCCGGAGGACGTCGCTGCTGCTGTGCTGTTTCTCGCTTTGCCCACGTCGTCGTTCATCACGGGACAAGTCCTGTCCCCCAACGGCGGGCTGATCACGTGATCAGCCTCACATTTTTACAGTCCTATGATGAAAAATCGATAGGATTAGGGTAAGATAGTGTTTGTACATATTTCTCTCTACAAGAAAAAGGAGGATGTTCGCTCATGACGCAACTCGCAGAACGTCAAACCGTTACCTTTAAAGGTGGCACCGTCACCCTCGTTGGCAACGAAGTAAAAGTAGGCGACCAAGCACCGAACTTCACCGTGCTGGCAAACAACCTGACCCCGGTCACCTTGGAAGACTCCAAAGGCTCCGTCCGCATCATCTCCGTCGTGCCGTCTGTTGACACCGGCGTATGCGATGCACAAACCCGCCGCTTCAACGAAGAAGCAGCTAACCTCGGCGACGTGAAGATCCTCACCGTCTCCGTCGACCTGCCGTTCGCACAAGGCCGTTACTGCGGCGCTGCCGGCATCGAGAACGTGCAAACCCTCTCCGACCACCGCGACCTGTCCTTCGGTCACGCGTACGGCGTTGTGATCAAAGAACTGCGCCTGCTCGCTCGCGCTACCTTCGTCATCGACAAAAACGACAAGCTCGTGCACGTCGAATACGTGCCGGAAGTCACCACCCACCCGGACTACGAAGCAGCCATCGCAGCAGCGAAAGCAGCTCTGTAATTCCTGAAACGCACATAAGAAAAAGCCTACCCTTGCGGGTAGGCTTTCTTTGTTTGCTGCGATTAGGAGCAAGCGCCCGGAGCGCCCGCGTTGTCCTTCGTGCGGAAGGAAGAACCGCAACCGCAGGTGGACGACGCATTCGGGTTTTCGATCTTGAAACCGGCACCCATCATCGAGTCGACATAGTCGACTTGTGCGCCTTCCAGGTACTGACGGCTCATCTCATCAATCACGATCTTTACGCCTTCTTGTTCGAAGACTTGGTCGGTGTCCTTTGCACGGTCGAGTGCCATGCCATAGGAGAAACCGGAGCAACCACCGGATTTGATGTAGATACGAAGAGCCAGTTGGTCGTCCTCTTTCCCGGCCAGCAGGGAAGTGATCTTCTCAGCAGCACTATTCGTCAACGTTACCAAATGACCCACCTCCTCTCTTCATCTTGCACTAACAGGATACCCGATATGCTGTCAAATGTACAGTGGGCTTCCATACAGTAACAGGAGTCAAGTCGTGTCCTAGCGGCGAATCATATAGAAGCACGACTCGCGATTGTCCCACGCCGTCTCCGCCATCTCCATCGAGATGTCACCGCGGGATACAAGGCTGTACAGTTGGGCCAGACTCTCAATCGCGACGATCTTGCGGTTCATTTTGTTAAGATACCAGTCGCCGTTTTCGTTCAGCTCCACCTTGCCCGCATAGGCCAGATTGAGCCGGTCGGAGAGATCGTCTCCGATAAAGGTCTCGATCACAGCCGTGTACTTGTACGCCGAGTCGATGAACAGCATCCGCCGCGTCTCCTGACCGCCGAGTTTCGCCTCGGCGAGCTTCTCCAGAGCGTTGATCATCTTGTCAGCAGCCTCAGACTGCTTGTACTCCTGATACAGATCGGTCACGTCTTTGCCGGCAGCGTCAAACACCTTGCCGTTTTTCATCGTCAGCGGGTAAGAAAATGGCTTATCCATTGTACGTCCCTCCTTTGGAGTTCGTGGAGATGTGGAAGATCCGCGCAGAATCTTCGAGTATGTATTAGCGGCGCAAAGCCGTGTAGACTTCGGTGTCGTATTTCTCAGCGAGTGCTTTGTCATATGTCTTTTCAAATCCCGGCTCGGTCGTCAGTTTACCGCCGTAGAACATCACGTCGTACACCTGCTCGACTTTGATCTCCACGCCCGCCATGTTCAGCGCGACGCCTTCGAGATTGTCTGTGTACTTGCTGGCCGTGCCCATGATCGCGTACGCAGAACCGGCTCCCAGCACATTGACGGTGACGCGTTTGTCTTTTTCAATATTTTTGAGCAGTTGCGAACGTCCGTCGACTGCCAGTCGGATCGTCGACGCGTCGGTGGCGAGCAACCAAGAAATGCAGAGGATGTTCGGCGAACCGTTGTCCGCATCGATGGAAGCGAGAGACACGATCCGCTCTCCCTGCAGGTAGTCGACCAGTTCCTTGGAGAGTGTGTTCATCAATTTTTCAGCCATGCGAGAGAACCCCTTTCGAACAAGCTTTCTACCAGTCATTATAACATCTTTTACCTGTTCCCATACGTCACGCCAAAAAGACCCTCTCACAGGTGCGAGAGGGTCTTTCCGGGTCAATCGGCGAGCAATTTCGTCAGCAGTTCCTCGGGAGTTGCTGCGGTGACGATCTCGTCATCGACGATGGCAAAGGGACGAACGGCACACTCGCCGCAGTTGGTCAGACAGCCGTAGCGACTGACGCTCCACTCCGGGCGCTTCTCACGCAGTTCGTGGATCATTTCCATCCCGAACGTCATGAGATTGCCGTTGCAAAAGTCGACTATACGTTTTGCTTCGCCCATTTCTTTTCTTTCTCGAAGCGCTCACGCTCGTTCTTCTTCAGGTACTTCTTGCGCAGACGCACCGACTTCGGCGTGATTTCGCAGTACTCGTCGTCGTTGAGGTATTCGAGTGCTTGCTCCAGCGACATCAGGCGCGGAGCTTTCAGGCGGGTCGTGTCGTCCTTCGTCGCGGAACGGACGTTGGTCGCCGCCTTGGTTTTGCACGGGTTGACGGTCAAGTCGTTGTCGCGGTTGTGTTCGCCGACGATCATGCCTTCGTACACCTCGGTGCCCGGCTCGATGAACATGACACCGCGATCTTCCAGACCTTCGATGCCGTAGTAGGAAGCGGTGCCGGTCTCAGCAGCCACGAGGACGCCTGCGTGACGGCCTTCGATGTCGCCTTTGGACGGCATGTAGCTGTGGAACGAGTGGTTCATGATGCCAAAGCCGCGGGTGATCGTCAGGAACTCGGTGCGGAAGCCGATCAGGCCGCGCGCCGGGATCAAGAACTCAAGGCGCACGTTGCCGGTGCCGTTGTTGATCATGTTGGTCATGTCCGCTTTGCGAAGGCCGAGGCGTTCCATCGCCGCGCCGGTGTACTCTTCCGGCACGTCGACCACGAGGTGCTCGTACGGCTCGGAGAGGACGCCGTCGATCTCGCGGAAGATAACTTGCGGCTTGGAAACGGCCAGCTCGAACCCTTCGCGGCGCATGTTCTCGATCAGGATCGACAGGTGGAGTTCACCGCGGCCCGAGACGATGTACGCGTCCGGCGAATCGGTTTCGTCAACACGCATGGAAACGTCCGTCTCCAGCTCCGCGAACAGGCGGTCGCGCAGTTTGCGCGACGTGACGTGCTTGCCTTCTTGACCTGCGAACGGCGAGTCGTTGACGATGAACGTCATCTGCAGGGTCGGCTCGTCGATGTGCAGGAGCGGCAGAGCTTCCTGATGATTCAGGTCGGCGATGGTCTCCCCGACGTTGATCTCGCCAAGGCCTGCGAAGGCGATCAGATCGCCCGCTTGCGCTTCTTCGACTTCGACGCGGGCGAGGCCCGAGAAGCCGAACAACTTGACCACGCGCTGGCGTTCAACTTTGCCGTCGCGCTTCATGACAGCGACTTGGTCGTTGACGCGAACAACACCGCGATGGACGCGGCCGATGCCGATGCGGCCGAGGTAGTCGTTGTAGTCCAGCATGTTGATCTGGATCTGCAGCGGCTGATCCGGGTCGACGTTCGGAGACGGGATGTGTTCGACGATGGAGTCGAACAGCGGCTTCATGTCGGTGCCCGGCTGCGTGTGGTCGAGCATCGCGTAGCCGTTGATCGCCGACGCGTACACGACCGGGAACTCGAGCTGGTCTTCGTTTGCATCCAGTTCGATGAACAGGCCGAGCACTTCGTCGATGACATCGTCCGGACGCGCGGTCGGACGGTCGATCTTGTTGACGACGACGATCGGGGTCAGGTTTTGCTCGAGGGCTTTGCGCAGAACGAACTTGGTCTGCGGCATGACGCCTTCAAACGCGTCGACGACGAGCAGTACGCCGTCAACCATCTTGAGGATACGTTCTACCTCGCCGCCGAAGTCGGCGTGGCCAGGGGTGTCGACGATGTTGATGCGGTAGTCGCCGTAGTCGACAGCGGTGTTTTTCGCGAGGATCGTGATCCCGCGTTCTCTTTCCAGGTCGTTCGAGTCCATAACGCGTTCGACGACCTGCTCGTTTGCCCGGTAGATACCGGACTGCTGGAGCAATTTATCGACGAGGGTTGTCTTCCCATGGTCAACGTGGGCAATGATCGCAATATTGCGAAGCCGTTCTTGATGCTTCATAAGTTCCTCCCAAAAGTCAAAAATAAACCGTTTTGTAAGCACACTTTACCCATTGTGCCATACTTGCCAAATTCCCGCCACTACTAAAACGTAACATTTTCTTTTTTTGGTCTAGACCTTGTGGCTATCTTTCCACTTCCCGGCCCTTTGAATGATCCATAAAAAAAGGAAGGACAGGAGAAATAAACAGATCACCCACCGCCACGCCAACGACGTGCTGCCCGACTCCACAGCGTTGTATATGCCAAGCGGCAGGGTTTGTGTGCGACCGGGGATGTTGCCCGCCACCATCAGCGTCGCGCCAAATTCACCGAGTCCGCGCGCGAAACTGAGCAGCACGCCGGACAACAACGCGGGCCATGCCAGCGGCAGCGTAACATGCCAAAACACTTGCCAACCGTTTGCTCCGAGCGTTTTCGCGACCGCTTCCAGATCCGGGTCGATCAGTTCAAATCCGGACTTGGCCGCTTGATACATCAGCGGAAAGGAAACGACGGTCGACGCGATCACCGCCGCATACCACGTGAACAGGATTGTCTGCCCCTCTGGCAACAGCGAGCCGATGCCTTGTTTGCCAAGCAGCATCAACAGCCCAAACCCGACCACCGTCGGCGGCAAGACCATCGGCAGCAGCAACAGCGTCTCCACCATCGATTTCCCGGGAAACGTCCGCCGTGCCAGCAAACGACCGGCCAACAGTCCGAGCAGACCCGCAAACACCGTCGACCACAGTGCGACTTGCAAGGAGAGACGGACAGGCGACCAGAACTCGTCCATCTACCGGTCCTCTGCTTTCTTGAAGCCGTGCTTTTGCAAGATCTCTTGCGCATGCGGCCCAGTCAAATAGCGGATCGTCTCGCGGACTGCATCCGGGTGTCGGGTCGCCTTGATCCCGGCGAGCGGATAGATGATCGGCTGGTGGCTGCCTTCCGGAGCCGTCGCCACCACACGCACTTTATCCGATCCCTGTGCGTCGGAGCGGTAGACGATGCCGGCCTGCACATCACCGCGCTCCACATAAGTCAGCACTTGGGTGACGTCCTTGGTCCAGACGGCCCGGGACTTTACCGAATCCCAGACATTCAGTGTCTCCAATGTTTGCTGTGCATATTGCCCGGCAGGCACAGTTTCCGGCGTTCCGACGGCGATTTTTTGCACTTTTGCTTCGCCTAGGCTTTTAAACGTGATCACATCGCTCTCCTCCGCCTTAGGCAAGACCAGCACCAGTTCGTTGCCGGCCGCATCACGGCGCGTACCGTCGAGAAGCAGTCCCTTTTTTTCGAGTGCGTCCATCTGCGCCACGCCTGCGGACCAGAACAGATCGGCAGGCGCGCCTTGCTCGATCTGCTTTTGCAACGCCCCCGACGAGCCGAGGTGGATCGTCAGACGCAGTTTGGGATATTCCCGTTCAAAATCGGCGCGGATCTGCCCAAGCGGCTGCCCGAGCGATGCAGCGGCGGAGAGGATGATCTCCGTTTTTTCTTCAGAAGAATCAGAACAAGCGGCTGTCAATACCGCCAACGCGAGAGCAGCGAACATTTGCCCGGCTCCTTTACTCATTGGAAAACCTCCCGCTCGCAGAATTCATGAGATAAATTCTACCAAGCGAAGAGGTTTCCGGCAATGAACGATTTCCCAACCTTCCACATATACCCATAGCATACGATTCTGCCAAGGAGGCTGTCTCTTATGCCCGACTCGCAAGATCTGCCGAAACAATTCCCACCCCAGCATCAGGACTTTCACCCTGGGTTTGAATATCTGATGGAGCCGCGCCCGATCTCGGAAGATCCGAACTATCGGGGCAGCGGCAAACTCAAAGGCAAAGTCGCGATCATCACCGGCGGTGACTCCGGGATTGGCCGCGCCGTCGCCTATGCATTTGTAAAAGAAGGAGCGACTGTGGTCATCGTCTATCTGAACGAGCACCGGGACGCGATGGAGACCAAAGTACGGATCGAGCAACTCGGCGGACGCTCGCTCTTTCTCGCGGCCGACATCACTTCGGAAGACAACTGCCGATGGATCATCGACGAGACGATCCGCCGGTATGGGCAGATCGACATCCTCGTCAACAACGCCGCGGTGCAATACGTCGCCGAAGGTCCCGAGGAGATCTCGACGGAGCAGTGGATGCGGACGTTTGCCGTCAATATCTTTGCCCCGTTTTTCCTGACCAAAGCAGCCTTGCCCCATCTGCAACGCGGCGCGTCGATCATCAATACGGACTCCATCGTCGCCTATCGCGGTCAAGAAAAATTGCTCGATTACTCGTCGAGCAAAGGGGCGTTGCGCGTCTTCACCTACACCTTGTCTTTGCAACTGGTCGACCGCGGCATTCGCGTCAACGGCGTGGCACCGGGGCCGATCTGGACGCCGCTGATCCCGTCGTCGTTCTCCGCCGAAGAGGTGGCAAAGTTTGGCCGGGAGGTGCCCTACAAACGTGCGGGGCAGCCGTTCGAGCTCGCACCCGCCTACGTGTATCTGGCGTCGGACGATTCCACGTATGTGAGCGGCCAGATGATCCACGTCAACGGCGGCGCGATTGTAAACGGGTAACGCACGAAAAAAAGCCGGTCCGCTGCAAATAGGCGGTCCGGCTTTTCTATAAGAAACGATCCTCCGTTACGAATCGGCTTGTTCTGTGCTTTGTACATTCGTATGAGCTTGATCTCTCTGACTGTCTGTATCTGTTACGGTCTTGTTGGTTCCGTTCATCCAAACGGCCGCGACGACTACCAAAGCAAATGCCAAAACAAACAACGGCCATCTTCTCACTGCTTCTCCCCTCCCCCTGAGTTCCCCTGTAAATTATAGACGATTGTCAGGGGGAGAGGTTACATAGTAGTTCTTTCCATCCTGTTAACGTTTTGTGTCAAACGCCCGATTCGCCTTCCAGTTCCATCCACTGCTCGAATGCGTTGTCGTACTCCTCCTGCGTCTCCTCCCGCTGACGGCAGAGATCGGCCAGCAGGGCGGCATCTGTAGCGTGGGCCGGGTCGGCGATGGACGAGTCGAGCCCAGCGATCTTCGCTTCCAGAGCGGTGAGCGTCTCTTCGAGACGAGCTTTGACATACGGGTTGACGCGTTTTTTCTCTTCCGGCTCCGGCGCAACGATGACCGGTTGCTCAGCCTGCACAGGCGCAACGGCAACGACAGAATCGGGACGCTTTTCCAAATAATAATGGAAGTTGCCCTCATAGCGGGTCAACTGTCCCGCTTCCAGCGACCAGATCTTCTGCACGAGGGAGTTGATGAAATAGCGGTCGTGCGAGATCACCAGCACCGTGCCCGGATAGTCTTCCAACGCTTCCTCCAACGCCTCGCGGGACGGGATGTCGAGATGGTTGGTCGGTTCGTCGAGCAAGAGCAGATTGGGCCGCTCATACATCAGCAACGCCAGTCGCAGACGGCTCCACTCGCCGCCGGAGAGGTTTTTCACCGCTTTGAACACGCTCGCCCCGTAGAAGAGAAACCGCGCCAGTTCCCCTCGCGCCCTTCCCTCTTCCATGCGGGCTTCTTCCCGGAAATACTGCAACACCGTCTTGTCATCGCTCTCCGGCGCTTGCTCCTGCGCCAGGTAGCCGACTGCGACGTTTGCCCCGAGCGTCACCCGACCTGCGTCCGGTCGGAGTTGGCCGAGCAACAGTTTGAACAGCGTACTTTTACCCGCGCCGTTTGCGCCGATCAGGGCGATGCGCTCACCGTAAACCAATCGCTCAGACAGTCCATTGAACAAGGTGCGCGTGCCGAACGTTTTGGTCACCTCGTCAAAGACGGCGACCTGTTTACCGGAGCGTCCTTCCATCTGGAGTTGCAGGTCCATCTGCCTGCGCTCCATCACCGGCTTTTTCACGCGCTGGATGCGGTCGAGCGCCTTTTGCATCGACTGGGCGCGGCGGAAAAACTTTTCGTTGCTGCCCCGTCTCCCCCATTCGTACAGCTGTTTGATCGTCTCTTGCATCTTGTTGATCTTTTTCTGTTGCTCCTGATACTCGTTGAACAGTTGCAGGAGCCGCTCTTCTTTTTCCTGCTGATAGGCGGTGTAATTGGTGTGATAGATCGCCGCTTCGCCATCCTCGATCTCGATCACTTTGGTCACGACCTGATCGAGAAACCAGCGGTCGTGCGAGATGACGACAAACGTGCCCGCATAGCCCCGCAGATACTCCTCCAGCCACTCGACCGCATGCATGTCGAGGTGGTTGGTCGGCTCGTCGAGCAGGAGCAGGTCCGGCTGTTCGATCAAGAGCGCGGCGAGACCGACCTTGGTCTTTTCCCCGCCGGACAGGGACGCAAACGGGCGGTCATACTGCGCCTGTGCGATGCCAAGACCGTGCGCGACGCGCTCGATCTGCGCCTCCATCTCATAGCCCCCGGCTCGCTCAAACGCCTCCCGCAGCCGGTCATACTCGGCGAGCACCTGAGCCAGTCGCGCTTCGTTTTCGTAGACATCCGGCTCGGTCATCTCTGCTTCGAGCACGGTGATGCGCGCCTGCCAGCTCCGCACCTCTTCATAACCGCGAGCCAGCACTTCGTAGACGCGGGTGCCGTCGCGATAGTCGGGGACTTGCGCCAGCGAGCCGATTCGCAGCCCTTTGCGGATCGTCAGAAGACCGCTGTCGGGCGTCGTCTCGCGGGTGAGCATTTTAAACAACGTCGATTTGCCCGCGCCGTTTGCGCCGATCAGCCCGACGCGCTCGCCTTCGCGGATTTCAAACGTGAGTTCGGACAGCACGAGTTGCGCGCCGTAATATTTTTGAACTTGTTGGCAGTTGATGATCATGGGAAATGCCTCCTCCGGGTCTACCGGCCAAGGCCTGACGGGTACAAAAAAAGACTGCGGGAACATCTCCCGCAGCCTTTGTCAACCGATGTATCCGTTGAGGTCAAGGCAGGATGAAATGCGCCTGTTGATCGTTGAATGGGGTAAAAAAGGACAGACGGGTCCCGTTGAAGGCTGCACGGGTTGCGGGTACGAACAGATGTTCCAATCTTTTGATCTGTTCGCTCAGTGCGTTGCGATTCATCCTGCCTCACCTCCTCTCAAGTACTGGTTACCCACCAGTATACATGATCTTTCCAAATCAGGAAACGACTTTTTGCTCGTTTTGTTGCTCTTCCTTGACATATCGCCTCCGGGAACGCCAGAGACCGAACAAGCCGATGTACAGCCCCCAGCGGATGCCTTTGTCGGCGATGTTGTAGATGTAGTCTTCCGAGACCGGATCGATAAAGTCGATCACATAATGGTAACAGACGCGGTCGAACAGATTGCCCAGCGCGCCGCCGATCATCAGGCCAAGGCCGGTCAACAGCCAGATGTTGGCATCGTGGTCGCCCCGATGGACAAACCACAGGATGCCTGCGATGGCGATCACCGAGATGAAGATCAGCATTTCGACATGGCCGCTGAGCACGCCGCCCGCAGCACCTGTGTTGTGATACAGCGTCCACTCGTACCAGTCGCGAATGCCCGGCACGCTCTCGCCGAGGGAGAGCGTCGATTCCGCCCAGACCTTGGTCACCCGGTCGAGTGCAAAGATGAGTGAGGCGGCCAACCAAAACAACGCGTAGTTCTTCCTCATCTGCCCGACTCCCCCTCGTCGTGTGTCAGATTGAATTCGATACGGAATTTCCTATACGGACTTTTCCATTCTCACATGCAGGATGCCCGCCTCGTAAAACGGTTCCGATGTTGTCGTGTAGCCGAGCTTTTTATAAAATTCCTCGGCGTGTGTTTGCGCTTCCAACACGAAATGCGTGTAGCCTTTCGCCTTGCCAATCTCTTCGAGAGCGGCCATCACCTTGCGTCCGTAGCCGCCGGTGCGCGCTTCTTTCAAGACGGCGATCCGCTGCATTTTGCCCGTTCCCTCGCCGTAGGGCAGGATGCGTCCCGTCGCGACCGGGCGACCTTGATCGTCCAGAGCGAGCACGTGGGTGCAGACCGATTCGTACTCGTCGATCTCCAGGTCCTCCGGCACGTTTTGCTCGTCGATGAACACGGTGCGGCGGATGTCCAGCGCCTGATTCATCTGTTCTTCGTTGGTGATTTCAAAGGTGTGTGTAGACATATGTATACCTCCCTGACGCGCTTCATAACACCTAGTGTAATCAATTTTCTGAATAAATAAAAGGACGACTCGCGAAATACGAGCGTCCTCTCGGTCCTGCCTGATTCTGTTGTGTCGATCAACCAAATTTGTAGGTGATGCCGTAGCCGCCTTTCGGGTAGACCCACTCGATGTTGTAGGTCGGGCAGCCGATGCGGCAGGTGCCGCACTCGATGCAGTTCTCAAACGCGACATGGGTGGTCAGATCGCGCCAAGAGTAGACATCGGCCGGACAAAAATCGTTGCACTCCTTGGTCTCGCACTTCATGCAGACCTCTTGGTCCTTGATGATCAGGTGGGAGATGTCGTCCACCTTGTAGCGGATGGTGAACAGTTTCTCCTCGATCGAAGCGCCTTTTTGCGGTGCCGCTTTCTCTTCGCTCATCCGTTGATCGCCCTCCAGCCTTTCCAGCCGAGCTTGAGCAGATCCCATGTGCCGCCGGCCGTCTCTTTGATGTGGTTGATGGCAAACCGCTGCTTCTCCGCCTTCGTCCTTCCGTCGACGTTCAGCATCTCAAACGCCGCCTCGTTGACCGCCTTGGGCAACTGGGAGAACAGGAGCTTCGGATCGATCTCGTTCAGGAGCCCGTGCAGACCTTGGTATTTCTTGAGGTCTTTGCGGATGAATGAGGCGGCCACTTGGCGGTCGTAGTGCGACAGAGCCGCCCGCGAGTAGTCGCCTTTTTGCTTCGCCGCGATGATCGTTTCCCCGGCATAGCGGCCCGACGTCATCGCGAGGTTGGTCCCTTCGCGGTGGACAAAGTTGACCAACTGCGCTGCGTCGCCGCAGATCACCCAGCCGTCGCCCGACAGTTGCGGCACCGCTTTCAAGCCGCCTTCCGGGATCAGGTGACCGGCGTATTCCTTGGTCTCGCCGCCTTGGATCAGACGACGGATCGCCGGGTGCTGCTTGGCCTGCTCCAGCAGTTGGTACGGTTTGACGCGTGTGCGCTTGAGATCGGAGACCATCACGCCGATCCCGAGCGAGATCGACTCCTTATTTGTATACAGGAATCCAAGCCCCGTCATGCCGCCCGATGTCTCACCGACAAACTCGATGGTCGCCCCTTCGTCGCCTTCGAGGTTAAATCGGTCGAGGATCTTTTCCTTCGGCAGGAAGATCTGCTCTTTGACCGCCAGCGACACTTGATCCGGCTGCCACTCTTGGTGGACACCGAGCGCTTTGCCGAGCAGCGAGTTGACCCCGTCGGCGATGACCACGACGTCGGCGTAGAGATCGCCGTGCTCGCGGTCGGTGCGCACGCCGACGACCTTGCCGCCTTCGCGGATCAGTTCCGTCGCCACCGTCTCGTAGACGGGCAGTGCTCCTGCCGCCACGGCGCGCTCGGCAAACCACTGGTCAAATTTGACGCGCATCCCGGTCCAGCAGTTCGGGCTTTTGAACGCTTCGTTGCGATGGCCGAGCTTGGTCACCGCGTCTTTGCCCATGATCCAGAGATTTTGCTCGATGATCTGGCGTTCGACCGGTGCGTTTTGCCACTCGTCCGGCAGAATGTCTTCGAGCTGACGGCGGTAGAGCACGCCGCCGAACAGATTTTTCGCACCGGGGAACTCCCCCCGTTCAAGCAGGACGACCGACAGACCGGCCCGCGCCATCGTCATCGCCGCAGCAGCTCCAGCCGGACCCGCCCCGACGACGACCGCATCAAATTTTTCCATGAGTGACTCCCTCCTGTGCCGAGGACTGCGGGATCAACACGCGCTTTTCCTTGACAGCCGCCGTAAGCGCCGGAATGATCTGGAACAGGTCGCCGACGATGCCGTAGTTGGCCGTTTTAAAGATCGGTGCATCCGGGTCGCGGTTGATCGCCACGATCAGGTCGGAGTTTTGCATGCCGACCAGATGCTGCACCGCGCCGGAGATACCGACGGCGATGTAGAGTTTCGGGCGCACGGTGTAGCCGGTCTGCCCGACTTGGTGCTTGTGCTCGATCCACCCGGCGTCGACCGCTGCGCGGGATGCGCCGACCACGCCGCCGAGCGCGTCGGCCAGATCTTGCAGCATTTTAAACGGCTCCGGCCCGCCAAGACCCCGTCCGCCCGCGACGATGATCTCGGCGTCTTCGAGGTTGAACCGCTCCGTCTCTTCGATAAATCGCAGCACTTTCGCGGCGATCTCCTCTTCCTTCATCGTGTTCTCGACGGTGATCACTTCGCCGGTGCGCGTCGTGTCGCGAGGCAGCGCTTCGAACACCCCGGCGCGGGTGGTCGCCATCTGCGGTCGATACTGCTTGCAGAGGATCGTCGCCAGCATCTTCTCGGAAAAAGCCGGCCGGGACGCCAGCAGCAGGCGGCTCGGATGCGGCTCGACATCAAGGATCGTGCAGTCGGCCGTCAGCCCCGTCGGCAGATGCGTCGCAATCGCGCCTGCGAGGTCGCGTCCTGTCGCCGTCGCGCCTTGCAGCACGATCTCCGGCTTGACGTCGCGCAGTACTTGCAAACAGACGCGGGAGTAAGGACGCGTGCGGTAGTCTTTCAGCTCCGGCGCGTCGCTGACGTACACTTTGTCCGCTCCGTAGTAGATCATCTCTTCGGCCAGATGGCGCACATCATGACCGATCACCAGCGCCATCAGTTCCGTTTCCAATTTGTCAGCCAGTTTGCGCCCTTCCCCGAGCAATTGCAGGGAGACGCTGGCCGCTTTACCTGCCCGCTGCTCGACGACGATCATCACGCCCCGGTAGTCCGACCAGTCCGGCATGTCGTCCGCCGCTTTCTTTTTGTTTTCTTCCGCCACCTCGCTCACACCTCGCTTCCGTTGGCCCAGCCGAACCGCTGCGGCAATTCGGTCTGCCAAAGTTTATCGACCAAAAGACCGGCCGTCGCTTGCGGCGTGTCGGCCGCGATCATCTCCGTGTCCACATGACGCTGCTCCGGCACCCACGTCTTGGAGACGATGGTCGGCGAGCCTTTCAAACCGATCTTCGCCCGTTCAAGACCCGGGAAGTCCTGCGTCGTCCAGATCACCGGCTTAAATTTGGCCGCCCGGATCATCCCCGGCAGCGGGGCGCGGCGGACTTTGTTCATCTCTTTGAGCGCGGTGATCAGCACCGGCATCGCCGTCTCGACCACTTCCACCCCGTCTTCCAGATGGCGGTGCACCGTGATGCGGCGGGCTTCTTGGTCGATCTTCTCGACTTTTTGCACGTAGGTGAGCTGCTCGAGATCCAATCGGCAGGCGATGCCCGGTCCCACCTGACCGGTGTCGCCGTCGAGCGTCTGCTTGCCGCAGAACACGATGTCGACCGGGCCGAACTCCGCGGCCACCTTTTGAATCGTCAAGCCCAGCACATAAGACGTGGCCAGCGTATCCGCGCCGGCAAACCCGCGGTCGGTGACCAGAACGGCGCGGTCGGCTCCCAGCGAGATGCATTCTTTCAAGGATTTTTCGGCGGGCGGCGGGCCCATGCAGACCACGGTGATCACGGCGCCTTTTTCATCTTTGATGCGAAGTGCCTCTTCCAGCCCGTGCATGTCGTAGAAGTTCGCGATCGCCGGAACCCCTTGGCGAATCAAGGTGTTCGTCTTGGGATCGATGCGGATCTCCCGGCTGTCCGGCACCTGTTTGACACAGACGACGATGTGCAGCATCCTGCTTCCTCCTTGCGTTGTGTTTGTCCTAATCAGATGAATATGTGCCGGACTCTCACATTATGTGGGACTAGTATAGTGATAATTTTCAGTCTATTTGTTTAAGTATACGACTTTAAGTAATACATACTTACGAAACACAATGCACCTTTTTAATAAAAATAAATTTATTTAAGATACCCTCTTTTCTGTTCCTCAGTTGTCAACGTATACTGTTTACACAGACAGAGATTTCTTTACCAAAACGGGAGGAAAGCCATGGCTTCTCTTGGTCCAAAGATCCGGCAACGGCGACTGGAACTGGGGATGACCCAGGGCCAACTGGCAAAGGGCTTGGTCAGTGCCAGCGCGATCAGCCAGATCGAATCTGACAAGATCAATCCTTCCTACAAACTGCTCGTCCAGATCGCCGAACGGCTCGAAGTCCCGCTGGACTTTTTTCTGGAGGAGAAAGAAGGGTATCTGGAGCAGACGACTTCGCACAAATTGGCCAAGACGCTGATCGTTGCGAAAGAGTATGCAAATGCCGTGCCGATATTGGAAAATCTGCTCTCCGCAAATGGCGGCAACGTGGACGAGACCGAGTTGCAGCTCGATCTGGCCATCTGCCATCTGGAATTGCGGGAGTATTCCAAAGCGCAGGATTTCCTTGAAAAAGTGATGATCAGTGCGTTAAAGCATGATCTGCTCGTCACCTACACCATCGCACTGCACCGGCTCGGGCGACTGTTCTATGAGCAGCACAACATCTCGCTCGCCTTTCACTATTGGCAAAAAGCGCATGAATCGCTGGTGGAAGCTGAAGACAAAGGCGAACCGATCGACCTGTTTGTCAAAGCGGAGATCATCACCAACCTTGCGATCACGCACAACCACCTCGGCAACTACGACCGCTCCAGCGAACTGTTCCGCGATTCGCTCACTCTCCTTCACGATACGACCAATCTCCATCACCTGGCGACGAACTATTTGGGTCTTGGCAAATCGTATTATGGCAAAAAGGAGTACCAGCTCGCAGAAGAATATTGCAAGGAAGCGATCACGATCTTCAAGAGCCTCGACAACATCGCCTATTCGATCAAAGTCAAGGTCAATTTTGCGATCATCCAAGGGGAAAACGGCGATCCGCACGCCGCTTTGGAGACGCTGTATGAATGTCTGAACGAGTATAAACTCCACGGTTTCGAACGCCATTCTGCCAACGCGCACGCGGAAGTGGCCAAACTGCTGGTGCACCTCTCACGTCTGGGGGAAGCCAAGGCGCATATCGACTCAGCGATCACCACCAGCGAGCCGGGGAGTGCCCTGCGCGGAGAATGCCACTATGTCCGCGCCCTGTGGCACCACGCTCGTGGCGAACAGGACGCGGCCATCGTCGATGCCAAAGAATCGATGCGCCTGTTCCTCGCCGTCGAAGCGCCGCAGGAGTATCACAAAGCCTCTTTGATGCTCAGCGACATCTACAAATCGCTCGGCGATTATAAATCTGCGACGCTGATCCTCGAAGAATCGCAGCAAGCCATTCAAAACTATCTCAAGGAAAAGGGGTATTTGTAACATGAAAAAAGCAACTCTCGCACTGCTCTTTGCTGCTGTTGTCGCAGCAGGTCTTGGCTACGCGTCTTCGCAACAAGCACTCTTTGAAGGCCCGGAACCTCTCGCTCCGAAACTGGCTCTCTTCGAAGGCCCGGAACCGCTGGCTCCGAAGGCGTAAACACGCCCGCGCTCGCATCGCATAAAAAAAAAGCCGTCTCCTGCTCTCAGGAAACGGCTTTTTTGTCGTTGTTTCGCTCGCGTTGCGCCGATTGGCGGATGATGTCCTCGTGCACGTCACCTTCGAGGCGGGCCGCATGCCGGCGCTCTTCCTCTTCCATCATCTGCACTTTCATGCCGTAGTCGGTCCACATGTACCCGTATCCGTACGGCGCCATCCCGGTCAGATCGACTGTGCCGAGGATCTGCACGCAGGACAGCAAGAAAGCAGCCAATCCGGTCGTCACTTTGCGCAGCCATTGCCGCAATGCTTGCATCGCCAAACACCTCCCTCTCCTACGTTACGCAGGAGAGACAGTGCTTAGAAGAGCCTCCAGCAAGTCATTCACCCGCTCCGGCTGTTCGAGGTGCGGTGCGTGGGCCGCCAGCTCCAGCACGTGCAGCTGTGCCCCGGCGATGCCTTTGGCAAACGCCTCGCCGATGGCGAGCGGGATCACGCCGTCGTGACGGCCCCAGATCAGCGTCGTCGGTACCCGGATCTCCGAGAGCCGCTCGGAGAAGTCCATGACCTCCGTGCGCTCCATCAGCTCCTCATAGCGGCGGCGACTGTCGAGCGTCGCTTGGCGGGAGGTCGGCGACTGAAGGGAGAAAAACCGCTCCGGCTGATAAAACACCCGGGAGTTGAACTCCTCCTCGCCCATCGAATACGGCGTCGCGATCTCCACGCCCGGCAGACGCACGCCGGCCGAGCAGATCAGGCCGAGTCCCCGCACCCGCTCCGGCGCATTCAGGCACGCCTCGACGGCGATGCGGCCGCCCAGCGAGTTCCCGATCCACACGGCCGACTCGATCCCGAGCTCGTCCAGCACGCGGCAGACAAACGGCGCCAGATCGCTCAGATCCTCAATCGTCTCCGGCAACGCGCTCCCCCCGGCAAATCCCGGCAGATCGATCGCCACGATGCGGCCGAAGGGCTGCAGGCGGCGCATCGACTGCGACCACACTTTCGCCGTCGAGCCGACTCCGTGCAAAAAAAGGACGGTCAGCTCTCCGTCGCCCGCTTGTTCGTACACGGTGACGTCGGTGCCGTCCGCCTGAATCGTAAAACGTTTCATGACTCTCCACTCCCATTCTGAACCGTGACTGGCAGACCTTTCTATTATACCGCACCTTTTGTCAAATGTTTGCGTGCAGTTGCCAGCCAATTGAGCACGTGAGCGGTCTCCTCTGCGTCGTTCATCGTCAGAACGATGACATCGCAAGAGATCGTGCTGCCGACAATCGGGAACAGATGAGAGAAAAATCCGTCGCGAATCCGCTTGGACACCGCCTCGATCTCCGTGACGGGAATGCCCTGGACCGCGACGAGAAACTCATCGTCCATGTAGCGGCAGATCAAGTCGCCCGTGCGCATCACGCTTTTGAGCACATACGAGGCGTCGATCAGCACCCGATTGCCCACCTCAAAGCCGTAGTCGTCATTGACCCGCCGCATGTTGCGGATGTCGACGAGCAGGAAGTGCAGCGGGAAATGCGCCTCATTTTCCAAGATCGAAGGCAGTTTGCGGCGCAGGTAGTGCATCGTGTGCAAACCGGTCAGAGCATCGACAAACAGCCGCTGATCAAACTCCGGGCCAAACACGGCGACCCGGTTGCGCCCCATCTCCTTGGCCCCCCAGTACAGCGCTTGGTCGGCCTTTTCCATCAGATCGCCCGGCGATGTGGTATCATGCTCCTCGACGTGCGCGATGCCGCAGGAGATCGTGATGTTTTTCAGCGTGCGGTCTTGATAGACAAACTGATGCTCCTCGATCCGATGGCGCAGCACTTCCGCCACTGCGTTCGCCTCTGCGGAGGTGAGTTGACCGAACGCGACAAACTCCTCGCCGCCGTAGCGGGCCAGAAACAGCCCCTGCGCATCGGCGATCCGCTTGGCGATCGCCGCCACCTGCCGCAGCACCTCATCGCCGACGGTATGGCCGTAGGTGTCGTTGTATTTCTTGAAATGGTCGATGTCGAAGATGATCAAGGACAGTTCCTCGCCCGTCGCCTTTGCAAAGCGGAACCTCTCATCCAATTTTTCATTGAAATACTGGTAGTTGTACAATCCGGTCAATTGATTGGTCACCGCCGCCCGCTCCAGCTCCTCGTAGACATGATTGCGGTCGAGGATGATCGAGACCTGATGGCCGAGAAAGCGCAGTTGACCCAGATGAGATTTGTAATAGCCGTGCGAGTTCGGCTTGGCCAGGACGATGATCCCGAACACCTTGGTCTTGCCCACCAACGGCAGCAGCACCATCGAGCGGGCCTGCCACTCCGGAAACATCCCGAGCAGGCCTGCATCGGTGATCGTCACCACGTCTTGGTTGCCGGCGACGTGATCGAGCAGAGGATTTTGAATGCGGTCGTACACCTTGCCCGTACAGTCAAGCCCTTGGTAGACACCGTCGTCAACTTTGCGCAGCAAGATCGCGTGCGCGGAGTCGGTCATGTCCATCGCCAATTGAAACGTCTGCTGATAGATCGTCGACGTCTCTTTGGCGACGCTGAGCGTGATGCAGGCCTGATTGACCCGGTTGGACCATTGCAAACGGTTAAACAATCGCATGAGATACGTAAGAAAGGCGACCGGCACCAACAAGAGGATCAAGTTCCACTCTTGAAAGTACGGTTGCGTCAGCCCGCCGAGATACGCCAGCGGCAAGGTGACAAAATAGACGATCAGTTCCCATTTCACAGCTTGCAACGCGGAAGAGAGATGAAAATGCCAAGTGCGAAGCGAGATCGCGAAATGAAGAAGCAGGTGGTTGACCAAGAAGTAGACCCCGCTGACGACGAGCAACTGCGCGGCCGTCAATCCGCTGTTCACCCCGATCGCGGACAGCCACGGCAGCGTCGCTTCCCACGCGGCCAGTCCGGCCCCGAGGCAGACGACCTTGAGCGCCGGATTGAGCAGCACGACCAAAGCCCGCGTGTGGCGGACCATCAGCAGCGCCCCCAGCAGTTCGCCTAAAAAGTTCACCCACAGGGCGGAACTCACATCCATTGTCATCACGAAATAAAAGGTAAACACCAATTCGAGCGAGACCAGCATCGACGGGAGCGTGATCGGAAACACGATCAACGCGGCCATCGCCGGGATGCCGACCCCAAGGACTAGCCACAGATTTGATGTGAAGGCAATAGGGTGTTGAACCAAGATCAGCAGACCAAGTCCGATCACCAGCAGTTCCACCAACGTTGCGAGTTGACGCCACGCCTTCGGTATGACCATATTTCGCTTCACCCTCCCGACTGCTCCGACACACCCTTATTCAAAATCATTAGTCATTTCGATTTAATACTATTCTACGCTTGGATTTTCTTTCCTCTGAAAAATTGGGAAACCGGCAAATAAATTTATACTCATTCTTACATAAATAAATAGACACCCCAAGACAGGGTGCCTGTGTACTCATGCTTGTTCTTTTTCGTATTGCTCGGCCCGTTCCCAGCCTTCGACGGCGTCGACGACGCCCGGCCGCATCTCTTTCATAAACTGGATCGCCTCGGCGACCGAGTCCGCATCGGTGACGCGCGCTTTCTGGCACGAACCGTCCTTCATGATCAACGTCAGTTTGACATGCATCGTCTTTATTTTCCCTCCACGTAGGCGTACTTCAAGTCATAGCGAGGTCCAAAGTGCCGGTGGATCACCTTTTTGACGTAAGGCTTTTGCAACACGGCGCTGCTGCGGAAAAACAGCGGCCCCACCGCCATGTCGTCGAGCAGCAGTCGTTCCGCGTCGAGCAACAGTTGCATTCGGCGTGCGGCGTCCGCTTCGACCTTGGCCTGCCCGATCAGAGCGTCATAACGCACGTTGCTGTAGCCGCTTTCGTTAAAGTCACTGCCGGTCACCCACATGTCGAGATAGGTCATCGGGTCGTTGTAGTCGGCCCCCCACAGCGATTCGACGATGTCAAAATCGCGTTCGGCCGTGCGTTGGAGCCGCAGCTTGAACGGCACGTTCTCGACCTCGATCTCAATGCCGAGTTTGGTCCGCCACTCCTCCTGCAGGAACTGCGTCGACTTTTTGCCGGTGTCACCGTCATCGCCCAACACTTTGAGCTTCGGAAACTTGGCGAGGCCGAGCTCGCGCAGACCCGCTTCCAACAACGCCTTGGCTTGCTTGCCGTTTTCCATGCGGTCGATCAGGTCGCCGCCGTCCTTGCGAAAATCGCCGCCCTGCCCGTTAGACGTACCGGTCGGCACAAGTCCCGTCGCCCCGCGAGTGCCGTTTTGGTAGACAACTTCGGCGTAGGCATCACCGTTCACCGCATAGGTCAGCGCTTTGCGAATCTTGGCGTTTTGCAACACCCGATGTTTTTGGTTGAACTGTAGATAGCCATTTACCAATTCGTCGATCTCCATGTATTCCGGATTGCCCCGGTAACGAGCGATCTGGTCGCGCACCAGCGCGGTGCGGTCGATCACCCCGGCCAGATAGAGATCTTCGCGGGCGGTCGCGTCTTTGACGATCTGGTATGTCACCTGTTCGAGGCGCACCTGCCCACGGTCCCAATAGGTGTCGTTTTTCACCAGACCGAGCGACTGGTCATGAAGCCACTCGGCCAGTTTGAACGGTCCGTTCGCCAGCACCGTGCCGGGATCGCCACCGTAGCGGTCGCCCGCTTTCTCCCCAAACGACTTCTGTTGCGGGAAGAAGACCGGAAAAGACAACTGTTCCAAAAAATACGGCTTGGGCGCTGCCAGTTCGACATCCAACGTCCGTTCGTCCCGCGCTTTCACACTTACACTGTCGAGCGGTGCTTGTTCATGGCGATACTCCGCACCGCCTTTGATCCATTCCATCAAAAAAGCATACTGCGAGCCGGTGTCTTTCTGCAAAGCCCGCTTCCACGCGTATTCAAAGTCATGAGCGGTGACGGGGGAGCCGTCCGACCAGAGCGCGTTTTCACGCAACACAAACTGATAGCGCAGGCCGTCCTCGGAAATCGTCCATTCCCGTGCAACGCCCGGCACTACCTTCCCCGCTTCGTCCAGCCGCACCAGACCTTCATTTGTCTGTGTCAACAGCGTAAACGCCAATTCATCTGTCGCCTTGGCGCTGTCCAGCGTCGGTACCTCGTCTGCCAACGCCAGCGAGAGCGATTGCTCCGGCGGCGCGTTGTCGGTGACCGCCGCGATGTCGTGTTCCGATGTATTGCTGCACCCGGTGAGCCCGCCGATCAAAAGCCAGCCGCCTAGGAGGATACCCCCCATCCGCTTTCTCGCCATCATCGTGTTACTCCCCCTTGCCCCTCATTGCCAAAAATTATTAGAGAATTTGATCTTTTCTCATCTTTTCGTATCCATAATATAGCATTGTTCGACAACAGGATCAACTCATGAATGATACGCCCCTTGGCACATACTAGCAGACAGGAGCCAGATGCAGCGAGGAGGCGAGAAAGATGGACTGGATGGATCAGTTGCGTCAGCGGATGCAGGATGACGAGGTCGTGCAGGTAAGCATCGACGGGCAGATCTTTACAATTGAAAGACAGGGCGGCATGATGTCGTTTACCAACCCGTTCGGTCGGCGTGAACAGTTTGATTCGCCGGAAGGAGTCGTCAATGCGATGCAATCGTGGTATGAAAATCCGGTGATCGTCGTGCTGTAGAAGAGGTGGAACCTAAAAAAGATCGCCCTCGGGAGAGGGCGATCTTTTCACTGTGACAAGGCAGGCGATTACTTGCCTTGGATATAGGTGTGCTTGAGCTCGAAGTCCGGGCCGTAGATTCTCCATTGGAAGTCCTTGACGTACGGCTTGGTCAGGTACGCGCGGCCGCGGAAGAACAGCGGGCCAACCGGCATTTCCTTCATCAGGAGCTTCTCTGCGTCGTACAGGTTTTGCATGCGCTTCTTCTGGTCTGCTTCCTTCTTCGCGGAGTCGATCAGCTTGTCGTACTCAGCGTTCGACCATTGCGGATCGTTGAAGTCACCGCCGGTGATGAACATGTCGAGGAAGGTCATCGGATCGTTGTAGTCAGCGCCCCACAGGGAGACTACGATATCGAAGTCATGCTTGTGCGAGCGGTCCAGACGCATTTTGTACGGAACGTTCTCGACTTCGACGTCGATGCCGAGGTTGGTGCGCCATTGTTCTTTGATGAACTCGGTCGCTTTTTTGCCGACGTCGCCGTCATCTGCGAGCAGCTTGATTTTCGGGAAGGACGTTTCGCCGACTTCTTTCAGACCTTCTTCCAGCAGTTGCTTTGCTTTCGGCAGGTTTTCTTTGCGCTTGATCAGGTCGCCGACGTCTTTCTTGAAGTCGCCGCCTTGGCCGTTGGAGATGCCTTCCGGGGTGTAGCCGGTCGCACCTTTGGTGCCGTTGTGGTAGATGATGTCTGCGTATGCATCGCCATCAACCGCATAGGTCAGTGCTTGACGAACCTTCGCGGAGGTCAGAGCCTTGACGCGTTGGTTGTATTGCAGGTAACCGGTGGTCAGCTCCGGCTGAATGGAGAACTCTTTGGAGTCTTTGTATTGGTCAACGGTTTCGCGAACCAGCAGGGTGCGGTCCACTTGGCCGGATTCGTACAGGTTGAGCAGTGCGGTGGTGTCTTTTACGACTTGGAAGTTGACGTTCTGCAGTTTGACAGCGTCTTTGTCCCAGTAGTTTTCGTTCTTTTCGATGGCAACAGATTCTTCATGCACCCACTTGGTCAGCTTGAACGGACCGTTGGAGATCACTTTGTCTGCGTCTGCGCCGTACTTTTCGCCCATCTCTTTCACGAACTTTTCGTTCTGTGCGAAGAAGATCGGGAATGCCATTTGCTCGACGAAGAACGGGATCGGGTTCTCGAGGGTGACTTCGAGGGTCTTGTCGTCCTTCGCTTTGACAGCTACTTCATCAGCAGTGCCTTTGTCGGAGTTGTATGCCAGGCCGCCTTTGATCCAGGTCAGCATGAATGCGTATTGGGAGCCGGTCTTCGGATCCAGAGTGCGCTTCCAGGAGTATTCGAAGTCTTTCGCGGTCAGCGCGTCCCCGTTGGACCATTTCAGACCATCGCGCAGAATGAACGTGTAGGTCAGGCCGTCGTCCGAGCGCTTCCACTCTTTCGCAAGACCTGCTGCCGGTTTGCCGTCTTTGTCGAGGCGGATCAGACCTTCGCTGATGTTTGCGAACAGGGTGAAGGACAGGTTGTTGGTCGCCAGGGACAGGTCCATGGTCGGCAGTTCGTCGGTCAGGTACAGGTTGAGTTCCTGCTTCGCGTCGATTGCGGTGTCTTTGCTGCCGTCAGCAGCATCTTTCTTCTCTTCAGCGCCGCAACCAACAAGCGCGCCGCCTGCCAAGGTCACCGCCAAACCTACGGTCAGCCATTTTTTAGCTTTGAACATTTGACATCCCCCTAATCTACTCGTACGTTACATCGAAGTAATCGTTTTGTAATCTTTCTGAAATATTTGCCTTGAGACCAATATAGCAGTCGCGGGTTTTTTCTGCAATACCTTTTTGCAAATTATTTGAGTATTCCATATCCTTACAACATTTCAGCAAACGGGACGCATAAAAAAACAACCTTCCGCATAGGGAAGGCTGGCAAGGTATTTTTCGGTTACATTTTCTCCATGCGGGTGAAGCGGGGCAATACTTTTTTCTCGCCGATCTGCGGGTGGAACATGATCGTCAGTTCGAGCGTGTCTTCGGTGCCTTTCTTGTCGATGATCATGCCTTGTCCCCACTGGGTATGCTTGATCATCTCGCCGACTTTCCAAGTGTCGTCCGGCAGATCGTTGGTGCCGAGCGTCCGGTCGAGGAATTCCTCCGGGATCTCGTCGAGAAAACGCGACGGATCGTTGCGCGTCGTATTGCCGAAGATCGTCCGTTCCGCACAGTGGAGCAGGTGGAGTTTTTCCTTGGCACGCGTGATCCCGACATAGGCGAGGTTGCGTTCCTCCTCGATGCCGCGAATGTCGTCCATCGAACGCATATGCGGAAAGATCGTCTCTTCGCAACCGATGATAAAGACGGTCGGGAACTCCAGTCCTTTGGAAGCGTGCATCGTCATCATCATCACCGCTTCGCCTTCGTCGCCCTTTTCTTTGTCATTGTCAGACAACAGCGACACTTCGGAGAGGAAGTCGTGGACCGATCCCCGTCGGCGGCGGTCGAACGACTTGGTGATCGAGAACATCTCCTCGATGTTTTCGAGGCGCATGTTGTCCTCTTCTTTGCCGGTGCGGTAGACGTCGCGGTATTTGGTTTTGGTCAGGACTTCTTCGAGGTATTCGGAGACAGACAGCCCCTCTTGGCAGACGTGCAGGTATTTCATCATGTCGTGAAATTCTTTGCAGGTCGCCGCCGTCTTGGCAGGCAGCCCGTTTTCATCCGGGAAGCCCATCGCTTCGAGCAGCGTCAGGTCGCGGTCGTGCGCGAAGTCGAGCAGTTTGGAGATCGTGCCGTTGCCGATGCTGCGCTTGGGCGTGTTGATGATGCGCAGCAGCGAGATCTCGTCCTGCGGGTTGGACAGGCATTTCAGGTAGGCCATCACGTCTTTGATCTCGCGACGGTCGTAGAATGTGTAGCCGCCGAGCATCTTGTACGGGATCGCCGCGCCAAGAAACGCTTCCTCGATCACGCGCGACATCGCGTTGGCCCGGTAGAGGACGGTGCAGTCGCCGTATTTGCCGCCGTTGGCGACATGGTTTTTCACTTGTTGCACGATGTATTGCGCCTCGTCCTCTTGATCGAGGGCGGTGTAGACGGTGATCTTCTCCCCCTGCCCCTTCGCCGACCAGAGGTCTTTGTCTTTGCGCATCGTGTTGTGGCGGATGACCGCGTTGGCCGCGTCGAGGATCGTCGAGGTGGAGCGGTAGTTTTGCTCCAACTTGATCGTCGTCGCTTCCGGATAGTCTTTTTCAAAGTTTAAGATGTTAGAGATGTCAGCTCCGCGCCACGCGTAGATCGCTTGGTCACCGTCGCCGACGACACAGAGGTTTCGGTATTTTTGGGCGAGCAGTTTGACGAGCTTGTACTGCGCCCGGTTGGTGTCTTGGTACTCGTCGACGTGGATGTAGACAAATTTATCCTGATACTTTTCCAAGACTTCCTGGTGGTACTCAAACAGTTCGACCGTCTTCATGATCAGGTCGTCAAAGTCCATCGCGTTAAAATCCTGCAGGCGGCGTTGGTAGACGCGATACACCTGCGCGGCGGCGATGTCGCTGAGCTTTTTGCCGGCCGTCTTGGCAAAATCGTCCGGGCTCATCAGCTCGTTTTTGGCGGCGGAGATCCGCCATTGGATCTGGTTCGGGTCAAACTTTTTGATGTCGAGGTTGAGATCGAGCATCGCCTGTTTGATCGCGCCGGTCTGGTCGTCCGGGTCGAGGATTGTAAAGTTGTTGCTGTAGCCGATGTGTTCCGCTTCCCGGCGCAAGATCCGCACACACATCGAGTGAAAGGTGCTCATCCATAGGTCTTCGGCCGCTTCGCCGACCAACTTTTTGACGCGTTCGTTCATTTCTTTTGCTGCTTTGTTGGTAAATGTGATCGCCAATATATGAAAGGGCGAGACGTTCCGCACACCGAGCAGATAGGCGATCCGTCTCGTCAATACGCTCGTCTTGCCGGACCCGGCGCCCGCGAGGATCAGCAGCGGTCCCTCCGTGGTCTCAACTGCGAGTTTTTGCTGCGGGTTGGTGCCCTTGACGATTTCAGCAGCTCTTGTCTGTACAGTCATGGCGTCCCTCCACCTTGCTTCTTTTCGTTTCCTGTGCAACTCTTCTATTCTATCTGAGGGATGGACCTTGTTCAACCAATTGAAAAGAGCCTCCGCGAGGGAGGCTCTTTGCTTTAAGCAGTTATTTAGTTGTGATTAGCGTTGGCCGCCTGCCAGAGCTTGCTCTGCGTAAGCTACCAGACGCTTGGTGATTTCGCCGCCGACGGAACCGTTCAGACGGGAAGCCGTTTCCCCACCCAGGTTTACGCCGAACTCAGAAGCGATTTCGTACTTCATTTGGTTCAGAGCTTGTTCTGCACCGTTGACGAGCTTTTGGTTACGACCGCTGTTGTTGTTTGCCATTGTAAGGCACCTCCTGAATGGGATGTGAGTTTATTGTGCTCGTTTTTGAGAAGATCATACCGTGTAACTTGTACCAATTTGGCTTTGCGAACCGATTATTGAACGCGACCGCTCAGCGCTTGCTCAGCATAAGCCACCAGACGCTTGGTGATTTCGCCACCGACGGAACCGTTGAGGCGGGAAGCCGTTTCACCACCCAGGTTGACTCCAAACTCGGAAGCAATTTCGTACTTCATTTGGTCCAGCGCTTGCTGTGCACCGTTGACGAGTACTTGGTTGCTGTTGTTGTTGTTTGCCATCTGTGTGTCACCTCCTTGCGTTGGGGGATTGGTCATAGTATGGGCGGTATGAGCGCCTTCATGCGATGCAACTTTTTCCAGTTCGGAAGAGACTCCAAAAAAGCCCCGAACCGATGCGTTGTTCAAGACTTGCCAAACCTCCACACATAAAGGGAGACCCCCGGACGGGGGCCCCCGTTTACAAACGAGCTATTCAGTTGTGGTCAAGCTGCGATTAGGCGCGGCCGGAGAGAGCTTGCTCTGCGTATGCGACCAGACGCTTGGTGATCTCGCCGCCTACGGAACCGTTCAGACGGGAAGCCGTTTCGCCGCCCAAGTTCACACCAAACTCCGACGCGATTTCGTACTTCATTTGGTTCAGAGCTTGTTCTGCACCGTTGACGAGCACTTGGTTGCTGTTGTTGTTGTTTGCCATTGTTGAAAGCACCTCCTTGAGTTGATGGGTATAGCATGCCTCCGGGAGGTGATCGGATACTGTGAGATGGTTGGCAACACTGGCGGGACTTGGAAGAGAAGGGCTGACCCTTCGAAAATCCCAAGGATTAGGATGTGCCGGCGAGCCATTTTTTATCAAAAAAAGAGTGCCTGCCATCTGGCAGACACTCGGCACCGCTTATTTGCTTTTGTTTCTGCGCTTGTTCTTGGGCAGATTGGACGGCTTTTTCTCAAAGCCTGTGTCCGGGTTGTAGACGTTGTCGTTTTTGTTGGCATCGACTTTGTTTGCCATTGGAACATCCCTCCCCGAACATAGCGTATCCGGGGGGAGTCCGATCAATCCTTGTTATTCCTTGCCTTGGATGTAGGTCTCTTTGAGATCGTAGTCCGGGCCGAAGACGCTGGTCTGCCAGTTTTTCACGTGGCTCTTGGTCAGGTACGCCTGACCGCGGAAGAAGGTCGGGCCGATCGGCATTTCCTTCATCAAGAGCTTCTCCGCGTCGACCATCAGGCTGGTGCGCTTCTTCGCATCCGGCTCAGCCTGCGCTTGCTTGATCAGCTTGTCGTAGTCGGCGTTTTTCCAACTCGGGTAGTTGAAGCCGCTGTCGGACATCCACAGGTCGAGGAACGTCATCGGGTCGTTGTAGTCGGCGCCCCAGACGGCAAGCATCAGGTCGAAGTCATGTTTGCGCGCTCTGTCGAGGCGCAGTTTGAACGGCAAGGTCTCGACTTCGACCTCAATGCCGAGCTTGGAACGCCATTGCTCTTGGACGAACTCCGCGCCTTTTTTGTTGGTGTCGTCGTCGTTTGCGGTCAGCTTGATCTTCGGGAACTCGGTCAGACCGGCTTCTTTCAAGCCTTCTGCCAGCAGGTCCTTCGCTTTTGCGGCGTTGTCTTTGCGACCGACGAGATCGCCTGCGATCTGGCGATATTCCCCGTCCTTGACGTTGACACCGTTCGGCACGATACCGGTCGCCGCTTTCGAACCGTTGTGGTAGACGACATCCGCATATGCTTCTGCGTCGATCGCATAGGTCAGCGCTTGGCGAATTTTTGCGTTGGTCAGAGCGGGCACGCGCTGGTTGTACATCACGTAGCCGGCCGTCAGTTCCGCTTCGACGGAAAACTCTTTGGAGTCTTTGTAGCTCTCGACTTGATCGCGGACCAGACCGATCGTCCGGTCGAGCTCGCCCGACTCATAGAGGTTGACCGCTGCGGTCGAGTCTTTGACTACTTGGAACGTCGCTTTGGTCAGCTTGACCTTGTCTTTGTCCCAGTATTGATCGTTTTTGACGAGGGTCGCCGATTGCTCATGCGCCCACTCCGACATTTTGAACGGGCCGTTGGCCAGCAGTTTGTCCGCTTCGGTGGAGTATTTGTCGCCTGCCGCTTCGACGAACTTTTGGTTTTGCGGGAAGAAGACCGGGAACGCCATCTGCTCCACAAAGAACGGAACCGGGTGAGCGAGCGTCACTTCCAGCGTCTTGTCGTCGACAGCCTTAACCGCGACGTCGTCCGCCGAGCCCTTCTCGGTGTTGTACGCTTCGCCGCCTTTGATCCAAGCCACCATGAAGGAGTAGCTCGCTTTGGTCTTCGGGTCGAGCGTGCGCTTCCAAGAATAGACGAAGTCTTTCGCCGTGACCGGCTCGCCGTTCGCCCATTTTGCATCGCGCAGCTTGAAGGTGTAGGTCAGGCCGTCATCGGAGACGTCCCAGTCGGTCGCCATACCGGGCTGCGCTTTGCCGTTTTTGTCAAGGCGGGTCAGGCCTTCGTTGACCGCTGCTTGAATCGTGAAAGCGATGTCATCGGTCGCTTTGGAAATGTCCATCGATGGAATATCGCCGGTGATCGGCAAGGTGATCTCTTGTTTTACATCCAGTTTGCCCGTGTCAGCGCCTTTTGCCGGTTCTTTATCCCCGTTGCTGCACCCGATCAACGTCACGGCTGCCATCGTGATGGCAAGTCCTGCACCCATCCATTTTTTGTTTTTCATTATGAGGTGCTCCCCCTTATACAGTTATAAATGTATATATTCTTTATTGTCATGCAATTTCCTTTCAAATCTCAATCCAAGATGCGCTGTTTTTAATCTCAGTCATCGGATCTTGGGTCCGCCACTCTTTGACATATCCGAGCGGATTGCAGATGACCTGTTGGTCGCCGCGCATTCTCGTGCCGTAGCGATAGTGCACATGGCCAAAGATGACGTGACGCACCTGCGGCGACGCATCGAGCAGGTCGCCGATGCGGGATGAGCCCATGAACGGTCGGATCATGTTCCACACTTTGTTGTGCGTCGAGACTGGGGCATAGTCGAGATACGGGATGAAGTGGTTGACGAAGATGATCTTTTTGTCCCGGTATCGGTCGAGCAAGGCGGCAAACTTGTCCACCATTCGCCCGCACAGTTCGTCGTCGTCCTGCCCGAACCGGGCGAGCACGCTGTCCCGCCACATCAAGTTGCGGTCTTTGATCACCTGTTCCCTTGTGCGTTCCGTTTCAAAGGAATAGTCGTACCAGCCCATATCGCCGATCAGCACCCAGTCGTCAGGCAGCAGGATCGGGCGGTCGATCAGCGAGGAGCGGTGGGCGCGGAGTTGTTCGTATTCGTGCCAGGAGTCGGTTTCTTTGTTGATCGTCCAGACGGAGTGATTGCCCGGTATGTACGCCAGCGGGATGCCGGTCGCCCTTTCGATCGCGTCGATGGCTCTTATGCATCGCTCCGAGCCGCCGGCCATGTCGCCGGCGACGACGACGAGGTCAGGCGCCGTCTCGCGGATGTAGGCGGCGATGTGGTCGATCAGATCGGCCTTCAGAGCGGCGCTGTTGTGATCGACGTGCAGGTCTGAAAAAGTTAACAGGCGCATGGTGCTGCCCTCCGTTCGCAAAAATTGAATGTTATGATTATAACACGAAAAAAGAACCTGCCCTCGAGGACAGGTTCTTTTTATCAAATTAATGACTGACAGCCGCCCATGCTTCCTTGCCGTTTTTCACCGTCGCTTGCGCCGCGGCGAGGCGGGCCAGAGGCACGCGGAACGGGGAGCAGGAGACGTAGTTGAGGCCGGTCTGGTAGCAGAACTCGATGGAGCGCTTCTCGCCGCCGTGTTCGCCGCAGATGCCGAGTTTCAGACCCGGTTTGACCGCACGGCCGAGCTTTTCCGCCGTCTCGATCAGACGGCCGACGCCTTCCGTATCAAGGGTGACGAACGGATTGTCGGGCAGGATCTGCGCGTCGACGTAGTGGTGAAGGAATTTGCCCTCCGCATCGTCACGGGAGTAACCGAACGTCGTCTGGGTCAGATCGTTGGTGCCAAAGGAGAAGAAATCGGCCTGCTCCGCGATGCGGTCTGCCGTCAGAGCAGCGCGCGGGACTTCGATCATCGTGCCGATGGTGTATTCGAAATGCTGCCCCGTTTCGACCATGACCTGATGGGCTTTTTCCTCGACCAGTTCGCGCAGGATCTTCAACTCGTTGACGTGGCCGACCAGCGGAATCATCACTTCAGGTCGTGCGTCGACGCCGCGGGCTTTTAGTGCGGCGGCTGCGCGGAAGATCGCGACCACCTGCATCTCGTAGACCTCCGGGAACGTGATGCCAAGGCGGCACCCGCGATGACCGAGCATCGGATTGAACTCGTGCAGAGCCCGGACTTTGCGGAGCAGATTCTCTTTTTCTTTGATCTTCCACAGCGGGGCCTCCTCTTGCAGACGGAGCTTGGTCAGCTCGACGACCAGGTCTTCCAAGTTCGGCAGGAACTCGTGAAGCGGCGGATCGAGCAGACGGATCGTGACCGGCAGACCTTGCATCGCTTCGAGGATCTCTTCAAAGTCCCGTTGCTGGATCGGCAACAGTTTCGCCAGCGCGACTTGCCGCTCGGCCAGCGTCTCGGCGAGGATCATCTCTTGGACGACCGGCACGCGGTCGGCCGCCATGAACATGTGCTCGGTGCGGCACAGGCCGATGCCTTCCGCTCCAAAAGAACGCGCTTTCAGCGAGTCTTCCGGGTTGTCGGCGTTGGCGCGCACATCCAGTTCGCGCACGTCGTCCGCCCAGGTGAGCAACGTTTCAAACTCTTCGGAGAGCACCGGGTCGATCATCGGGATCTCGCCGAGGATCACGCGGCCGGTGCCGCCGTCGATCGAGATCGGGTCGCCTTCGCGGATCACGTGCTCGCCGACCGTCACCGTCTTGTGCCGCAGATCGACGCGCAACGCTTCACAGCCGCAGATCGCCGGTTTCCCCATGCCGCGAGCGACCACCGCCGCATGCGACGTCATGCCGCCGCGCGTGGTCAGGATACCCTGCGACGCGATCATGCCGTGGATGTCTTCCGGTGTCGTCTCCGGACGCACGAGGATCACCTGCTGCCCCTTGCCGGCCAGTCGCTCCGCCTCATCCGCGTCAAACACCACGACGCCCGACGCCGCTCCGGGAGACGCGGCCAGCCCTTTGGCGATCACGTGCAGTTTGGCATCGGGATCGATGCGGCGGTGCAGGAGTTGATCGAGCGAGTCGCAGTCGACGCGCAGCAGGGCCTCTTCTTTATTGATCAGCCCTTCATTGACCAGATCGACCGCCACTTTGACGGCTGCCTGCGCGGTGCGCTTGCCGTTGCGAGTCTGGAGAATAAACAGTTGACCCCGCTCGACAGTAAACTCGATATCCTGCAGATCGCGGTAGTGCTGCTCCAGCCGTTGCGCGATCTCGTGGAACTGCTCATAGACCTGCGGCAATGCCCCCTGCAACGCCGAGATCGGCTGCGGCGTGCGGATACCAGCCACCACGTCCTCGCCTTGCGCGTTGATCAGAAACTCGCCGTACAGTTCCTTCTCCCCCGTCGACGGATTGCGCGTGAACGCGACGCCGGTGCCGGAGTCGTCGCCCATGTTGCCGAACACCATCATCTGCACGTTGACCGCGGTGCCGAGGTCATCGGGGATGCTGTGCAGGCGACGGTAAACGATGGCGCGGTGATTGTTCCAAGAAGAGAACACGGCGCGCACCGCTCGGTCGAGTTGCACGAGCGGGTCTTGGGGAAATTCCTCGCCCGTCTTTTGCACGACGAGCTTTTGATAGCGGGCGATGATCGCCTGCCAGTCTGCCGCGTCCAGTTCAAGGTCGAGGGTGACGTTTTTCTCCCGCTTCTTTTCCAAAATGATGTTCTCGAAGTGATAATTCTCAATATTGAGCACGACACCGGAAAACATTTGAATAAATCGTCTATAACAATCGAAAGCGAAGCGCGGATTGTCGGTCAGGTCGGCCAACCCTTGCACCGTGAGATCGTTCAGGCCCAAGTTGAGAATCGTATCCATCATGCCGGGCATCGAATAAACCGAGCCGGAGCGTACCGAGACGAGCAGCGGATGTTGCGGGTCGCCGAGCTTTTTGCCGGTCCGCGCTTCCAGTTCGGCCAGTGCGGTCGCGATCTGCCTTTGCGTCTCCGGGGTGACGCTCTCACCGCTTGCGTAATATTCGTTGCACGCTTCCGTCGAGATCGTAAACCCGAACGGCACCGGCAATCCGACGTGGAGCATCTCCGCCAGATTTGCCCCTTTGCCGCCGAGCAAGTGACGCATCTGCGCCCGACCTTCGTCAAACAGATAGACCAACTTGTGTGCCATATCTCTCGCCTCCGCATTCTGAGCAATATTTTCCTCTGTCTAAATGAATTATAACTCACAATCATGCCATCTACAAGCAATTAGTATGTCACATAATATGAATGTGTGACATTTTTGTGCATACTTGTCTCAAAAAATAGGATTTCCCCCTCGGTGCTTTGTCCCTTTCCGACAGAGGCTCTCCTCCATAAGATGAAGTAACTTGATCGAACGAAGGAGGGGAATCATATGAACATTCGTCGTCGCAGAGTTCGCCGCGTTGTCTTCGTCAACGTGCGCTGCGGTCGTACCGTTGTGGTCCGGATCGGAGGTCGCACTCTCGTCATCCGTTGCCGTCGCGGTGGCCTGCTGTAATCCGCTGAGTCCACACAAAAAAGCATCTGCTCCGGCAGGTGCTTTTTTGTTATGATGTAGATTACCAACATTTAACTACTGCAAAAGGAGGTCATTTTCCATGACCCGACAAACAGCCACGATCCGCCCCGCTGAAGAGCGCGACGTCGCTCGCCTGAGCGAATTGATGTACGAATACATCTGCGATTTCTACCAACGCCCCCGCCCGCCGGAAACACGCGTCGTGGGCCTGATCCGCACGTTGCTCGATCATCAGGCAGGCATCCAGTTTGTCGCCGAGCAGAACGGTGACCTGCTCGGATTTGCCACTCTGTACTTTACCTACAGCACCACCGTATGCGACAAATCCACCGTAATGAACGACCTCTACCTCACAGAGTCCGCCCGCGGCACCAGCGCGGCCGAAAGCCTGTTCCGCGCCTGCCAGTCCTACACCCGCGAACACGGCTATGCATGGATGTCCTGGGAAACCGCACCCGACAACCACCGCGCCCAACGCTTTTATGAAAAAATGGGCGCCCAAAAAGGGCCGTGGGTGACGTATTCGATTTGATTCGTACTAAAAGCGGGCCTCTGACCGTACATATCTGTGGATCGCGTGTAAACGTTGACTAACAGAGGGGGTCACTCATTCATGAACAAAAAATTCCGCGCCTCACTGGCTGTGGCGCTTGTTTTGACGCTGGCTGGGGCACCGACGGCGATGGCGTGCGAGGACGGGCAAAAGGCGCATATCCAAGCCGGACCGGAAACGCTCGGCGGTGCGCCCGTGATCAGCGGGAAGGACGAGTTTAAAGGGCTGACTGAAGTGGCGGCCGTGCCGTTGAAGCAGCTCAAAGGCGTGCCCGCGATCACCGGCGATGTCACCGCTCATAAAGGATATGCATACGTGGGCACATATCGCGGTCAAGGCACCAACGAGGGCGTGCGCATCTTCGATTTGAAAGACCCGTCCCATCCGGTCGAGATCTCTGTGATGGGCAACGATCTGCCGGGCACTTGGCAAGAGAAAGTCAAAGTCGAGAGCGTGTCCACCCCGTATTTCAAAGGCGATCTGGCGGCTTTTTCCGTGCAAAAGATCCCCACTTACAAAGGCAGCGACCGCCTCGAAACGGGCGGCGTGGTGCTCTACGACGTGTCCGATCCCGCGCAGCCGAAGCAACTGGGATTCTGGAAGACGCCAAAAGAACTGCCGACCGGTACGCATGAGTTCACGATCACCAAGCAGGGCAACCGCGTCCTCCTGCTCACCACCAACTACAAAGCGGCCCAGTACCGGGATCAAGGCGTCACCGTTCACGACTTCTCGATCATCGACATCACCGACCCGGCGCATCCGGTCGAACTGGCCAACTGGGACCCGCGCGAGACAGGCACGCCAAACTACAACGGCGAATACCGCTTCACCGACGAAAACGGCGCGACCCGCACGGCTTTCCTGCACAGTGTGATCGCCGACGAAACGGGCAAACTGGCGTATCTCTCCTATTGGGACCTCGGCACGATCATCCTCAACATCGAAGACCCGGCTCATCCGAAGTTCATCGGCCGCACTTCTTTTGACCGCAACGTGCAGGGAGCGGCGCACTCGACCGCGTTGGCTCACGGCGGCAACATCCTGATCGAGACCCGTGAAGTGTTCTCGCCTGACCCGTCCGACCCGAACTTTGAGCGGGGCTGGGGGTATGCCCGCATCTTTGACATCAAAGACAAGAGCCGTCCCAAACTGATCTCCACCTTCCGCACCGCCAACTCCGTCACGCAGATCAAAGCGGGCGAACGCATCCCCGGCACCTATACCGTCCATGATCCGAAGGTGCACGGCAACACGCTCTACCTGTCGCACTACTCCGACGGCATCCGCATGGTCGACATCACCAACCCCGCCAACCCGACCGAAGTCGCCTCCTACGTGCCGAGCTCCGCGATGGTCTGGGGTGTCTATGTGGACAACAACTACATCCTCGGCTCCGACATGGGCTCCGGCCTGAAGGTGCTGAAACGATAAGTAAAATACGCAAAGACCACCTGCCTTGCGAGCAGGTGGTTTTGTTTTAACTACTTGTTCTCCAGTGAGAGGGGCTTTTTAGTCTTCTTTCCATTGATATCTCTTCAGATAGACAAACAACCGCAACGTCAACGGTTGCACAAAAAGATACACCAAAAAGGAGTACTCGAGTTTCCACGTCTTATGGGTAAACACTCGCCCCAGGTGAAGCAACCACTCGATCCCGGTCGCCAATAGGGCAGTTGCCAGCAGAAAGGCGACGATCTGCAACCCCTTCGGTTGCCACTTCTCGTACGCGTAGAGAAACAGGTACCCAGGCGGTGCAAACATCAGGTACGTGAGCAGGTCAAACCATTCGATTTTGTTGAGATCCATGATGTCATACAAATCCTTGACGACAGGTCCAGCCAACGCATGATCAAAGATACGCGCCGTCGCTGCGCTGAACACCGCCATCGTCACGATGATCGAGAGGGGAAACCGTGGCGGCAGTCGCAGTGCGATGATCAGCGTGAGAAGAAAAAAAGCGATCACGGTCCACTCGTTGAGGTCGAACCGCTCCGGCAGAAAGATCATATGGTTACCCCTTCTCTGCGCAGAAGTCCACGAATCCCTTTCTGAATCGCCGTGGCCATCAACATCACAACCGCCCACAGGATCAACGACCACCAACGTTGATATTGCACATAGCAAAAGGCTTGGCTCGCTGCACCGAGCGCTTCCAATCCGAGCAACAGCGCATAACACCCGACAGTGGCGGCGACTTTGCCCGTCCGGGATTGAATCCAAAGCATCAGATTCAGATACAAAAGCAACAAGACCGGAATCATCACCACCTCGAGGATCCTCTCGACCAGAAAGAGGTGCGGTTCGTCCGACAACTTAAAATAATTGCTGTTTCTCGGTGTACATGCATCAAACGCCGTAGCCAAAACAGCCGCGCACGCAAACCACACCGTCACGACCTCCTGCGGATGCAGGTGATGTCGCACAACTGCGAATGCAACCAGCAAGAGTAACATGATCGCAAGGATACTGACGACTCCCATCCGATTGTCCCCCTCGACTCTTTTCGATGCCTTATCTTTTGTCAAGAATCGATGCATTATGAGTGAGGCGTAAACAAATAAAAAAAAGCCTGCTCCTGTGAACGCTCATATAGAGCGGGTCCTCCTTTCACACTTGACCGTCAACCTATTGACTCGTACAAAAAAAGCACTGCGTGACCCTGAGTTCGGTCGGAGCAGTGCTTCTTTCGTGCCCTTAATGCGGCTTGAGCAGGACTTTGATACAGCCGTCGTCTTTCGAGTCGAAGATCTCGTACCCGCGCTTGGCTTCCGACAGCGGGAGGCGATGCGTGATCACATCGCTCACGTTGACTTTGCCTTGTTTGATCAGGTCATACAGATAGGGCATGTAGTGGATGACCGGTGCCTGCCCGGTGCGCAGATTGATGTTTCGCTGGAAGATGTCGCCGAGCGGGAACGCGTTGTATCTCGCGCCGTACGCGCCGGTGACCTGGATCATGCCGCCTTTGCGCACGCATTGAGTGGCGATGGTCAGCGCCCCCATCGAGCCACCTTGCATCTTCATCGCCGTCTGTACCAATTCGAACGGCGAAAATTTACCGTCCATGCCCACGCAGTCGAGCACGACATCCGCACCGCCTTGGGTCATCTCTTTCAAATGGTTGCCGATGTTGGCGTCCGACTCGATGTTGACGATCTCCACGTTGTTGGTGCGTTTGGCGTGTTGCAGGCGATAGTCGATGTAGTCGACGGCGATCACCCGCTTGGCACCTTTGATCCACGCGAATTTCTGTGCGAGCAGTCCGACCGGCCCGCAACCGAGCACGATCACCGTATCCCCGTCGCGCACCCCGGCGTTGTCGACCGTCCAGTACGCGGTCGAGGCCGCATCGGCGAGCAAACAGATCTCTTCGTCCTCCATCTCACAGTCGTCCGGCACTTTAAACGGGGTGAAATTGCCGTAGGGCACGCGCAGATATTCCGCCTGCCCGCCCGCATAGCCGCCTGCCGTTTCGGCATAACCGAAATAGCCCCCCATATCGCCATGCGGGTTGGAATTGTCACATTGGCTTTCCAGATGGTTGTTGCAATAGTAGCAATCCCCGCACGCGACGTTGAACGGGATGATCACCCGATCCCCTTTTTTGAGTTTCGTGACTTCAGGGCCGACTTCTTCGACGATGCCCATCGGTTCGTGCCCGATGATAAAGTCTTTCGGGAAATTCGGCACCAGTCCATGGATCAAGTGCAGGTCCGATCCGCAGATCGCCGATGTGGTGACTTTGATGATCAGATCGTCCGCTTTTTCAATCTTCGGGTCGTGCACCTCTTTGACCTGGACATCCTTGATGCCTTGATAGGTTACGGCCTTCATGGGGGCTCCTCCTTATTGGGACTCGAGACGGGTCGCTGCCGGGGTTGGCTCATCCGGATACAACGGCATCTGACCGACCTTGATCGCCATCTGCCCCATGATCGTATCCATCGTGAATTGCTCGGTCACATGATAAGGGTGGAACCAGCCTTTGCTGATCATCAGAGCTGTCAACTGTCCATGAAAGAGGATGGACAATTCCAGGTGTTTATGTATCACCCCGCGAACCTGAGGCGTGATGCTCTCCGACAAGGCGATGGCTCCGTTGCGGATCGCCGTTTTGGTCGCGAGCAGCAGGTCCATCGCGATCCCCGGATCGACCAGCTGATCCAGACCGGCGAGGTGGGCAAGATCATCCGTTTTCAGCGTATCCATAGCGATGTCACCTCCTGTTTAGTGGTGCGTTTTGATCGGTTGCGATTCTTGGGCGGAAGGCGGTTGTTGCTGCGCCATCTGCCGGCCTTCCTGCGGGTATTTCATCGCCCATGCTGCCAACGGGTTGGTGGATTGCAACAGTTCCTGCGCTTGCGGCACGATCTGCGTCAAGATCCAGTTCAAGTCTTGGAGCGCTTGGATCGAAGCTTGGACATCCATTTCGAGCATCGCTTTCAAGTCCGGGTCCTTGACCATGCCTTGCACCAGTTTGGATCGGTTGAGACAGATCGTTTTGAAGTTTTGCATTTCATGGATCTCCATGATCTCGTGGACGGTGAAACTGTTTTCCGGCAATTGATTCTGCGGCGAGTTCGGGTTGAGTTGCGCAACCGCTTGAGATGCCAGTTGAGACAGTTGTTGAAACACGGGATTCACCTCCTGTTGTGTGACAGGGGTATTGTTTCCTAAATAGCAACGAAAAAACACCCGACGAATCAGAAGGATTCATCGGGTGCGTTCCCGTTAGATGCTGGTCGCCAGTTTCTCTGTCGTTCCCGCGATATGATCGTACGCTTCCTTCAAATCATTCACAGCCGAGAAGTTGGTCGTCACTTGTCCTGTCACTTCGACGATCCTCTCCGTGATGATCGCGACCGACTTGGTGATCGCTGCCAACTGCTGCGTGATCTCCTCGGCCGACTTGTGGCTGGAGTCGGCCATCTTGCGGACCTCGTTGGCCACCACCGCAAACCCTTTTCCTTGTTCGCCCGCTCGTGCCGCTTCAATGGCTGCGTTCAGACCGAGCAGTTGCGATTGGGAGGCGATACTTTGCACAAAGGACAGCATCGATTCAATACTCGACACGTACTGTTTGACCGACTCGGACTCCCGGTTTAGTTCCTTCATTTGATCCACAATTCGCTCCGTCGATTTCAGCACTTCATCCGTGTGAGCCGTCATCTCTTCCACCATCGCCATCAATTCAGATGTGCTCGATTGCAGCAGCGATTCCCGTTCGGTGATGTCGGTCGCCACTTTCACAATGGCCTCTACACGATCCTCTACCCGAACAGGCATGTAGGTGGCTTCCAAGATCATGGAAGTTCCGTCCTTGGCGACGCGGTGGATCTTGTCCTGAAAGGCTTTCCCTTGCCGCAAGTCCATCCAGAACTCCTCGTATCTTTTGCTCGACGTAAATTCCGGCAGACAAAAAATCCGATGGTGTTGCCCGATGATTTCATGAGTCTCATAGCCCATTGCCCGAGCAAAATTCTCATTGACCCACGTGACGGTTCCTTGCGTATTAAACAAGATCAAAGACAAATGGCTCTGAATCGATGCCAGAACAGCCTGCTCCATCGCCTGTCCGATAAGATGCGTCAAAAAAATCACCCGACTCTTTCTCGTTGATTGTATCGCTGAAAACACTCCTCTGCAGATGAGGAATCGTTGTTGTAGAAGTCACCCGTTGCCATTGAATAGACTCCGTATGGATAGCCTATGTTCATATACGCCACGGATAAGCACATCGCCTTCTTCCTTCGAAATAAAAACACCCAACGAATCATTTCGATTCATCGGGTGTTGCGCACTCTTCTGAACTATTGAACCGGCACGAACTGCCAGATCGCTTCGCTGCTTTGGTGGTTGGTCGTCAGATACGACCAGTTTTTCGTGCTGATCGCCAGCCAGCCCAGGTAGAGTTCCTGTTGGAGCGGCGAGATGCTGTTCAGATACTTGCCCGTGTTCAGGTTGAGAGAAGAAGAGCCGGCGGCCGTTCTCGTCAGCCGATACACATCGCGGTGGTCTTGCACGTCCATGTAGACCGGGACACCTCGGCTGTCCTGATACGGGTAGTAGCTGTTTTTCTTGTACGTGGTGAAGTAGTTGTAGCTGCTCCAGTTGGAGGCTGTCATCGAGATCGAGGCATCGCTGCCGTGGTAGATGTTCGGATCGTTCACATCGCCCTCTTTGTGCAAGACGACCGGCGTGCCGTGGACATACGCGTCCGCTTGGGCGGCTGATTGGAGCACGTAGTCCCAGTTGTTATACACTTCAAACGTCAAACCGCGCTTCGGATACGAGCTCGGAACCAGGTAGTACGGTTTCCCAGCCTGCAGCGTGTCGCCTTTGGAGTCCAGCAGCACCCCGTTGTCTTTCGGAGTTTTGACAGGAGTATCGCCGACGTACGTTTTGAACCACAGGTGCAGAAACCCGGCCGTCTGACGTTGCGCCGCATCGAGGCTGGACAAGGTGCCCGGCGTGACCGCCTGCTGCCACGCGGCTGTATTTCCGGCGTTGTAGTAGCTGTACACCGTAGAGTTGCCGATTGTTGCAAATTTTGCCTTGGAGTTGACCGCCGCCGCGTGGACCCAACTCTCCGGGGTGGTGATTGCGCTGTTGTAGTGGCCGTTCGCATCGGTCACCAAGGCGCGGTCATGGATCGTCTGCGCGTACTCTTCATAGTCACTGTGGAAACCTGTCGGGGAATCGAGTGCCGTGAAGTTGGACGAGTGCATCGGCTGCGTGGAATCGGTGAAGTAGTGAGCGGCGACGCCGAGGAAGTAGAACGCTTTGTCATAGTTGCCTTTTTGAAAATACTCACCCGCGTATTTGAAATACTTCGAACCTTCCGTTAACGCGGTCGGTGAAGTTTCCCCGTAGTAGTTTTCTTTTGTATCCGGATCGTAGAAGTGCGATTTCCAGCCGCCGAACGTGTAGCCGCCGTTGTTGAACGGATCGAGATAGTCGGCGTCGTACAGGCCCTGCTCGAACTGGTTGCGGTACTGGGGATCATTCAAGTACCCGACTTCGTTGGCTTTGACAGTGCCGTCCGTGTTTCGTGCCATGATCTCGATGGCGTTGTCCGCGATCCACAAGTGCGTGCTGTGCTCCGGATCGTGCGGAGCATCTGCTCCCCAAGCGTGCGCAGTCGGTGACTCCGTCGCAGGGGCGACGGCTGCCGTCAACCCGAGTGCGGCTGTCCATGCGATGATGGAAATCGGTTTTTTCATGATTTTCACTCTTCCCTTCTTTTGGAAAATTCGGATCGTGTAAATCTTTTGCCATCATCGCATAATCAACCATTTATGACAAATGTGTTTTTTAATAAAAACTTAACAAATACAAATCCACTTAGCGATACGTCTGCCACCACAGGTAGGCGAAACCGGCTGTATGTTGTTGAGCGGCTGTCAAACGTTGCTTCGTCGGGGCGGTGACTGCGGCTCGCCATTGATCGGCCGCCCACTGGCTGAACGTAGCATCCCAGAACCATCCTTGAATCTCGCTGTTGTAAATCTCCGGGAAGTGCGACTTCGATTCCTTGGCGGTGAGGTGCAGCCATTGCTCCGGATCATTGGTGGCGAGTTGCGTCGGGAGCCCGGAGGTGACGGCAGCATGACTTTGAATCTGAGTCGCGTACTCTTCAAACTTGGAGTGATAGCCGGGTGCTCCGTGATTGAGGTTGGAGAAATTCGCCGCATGCATCGGTTGGGTCAGGTCTGTGAAAAAGTGCAACGACACGCCCAGATAGTAGAAGGCGCTTTGCAAGTTGCCCATTTTGTAATGGTCGCCCGCCATTTTGAAATACTTGCTCCCGGCTTGGCGCGCTGTCGGATAGGACAGTCCGGCGTAGTTGGTCATCGTGTCCGGATCATAAAAGTGCGAGGTGAACGTGTAGCTGTCATAATACGGATTCATGTGATCCGCATCGTACAAGCCTTGCTCCCAATCCTGACGATACTGTTCCATCGTGTCCCCGGCCAGTTTGATCGACGGGTCGGCAGAATGTTTCAAGATCTCAACCGCGTTGGAAGCGATAAACAAGTGCGTGCTTTTCGCCGGGAGATGCGCATCATCTGCCGACCATGCGAGTGCAGATGAAGTGGTTGCAAAGAGCATGGCTGGAGCTGTGAGACTGAGAACGGTGAGTAACTTCATGCGATTGTTGGACATGTACTTGGAATACCTCCACAGCTGATGATTAAGTTCGGAATAATTCTATTCATTAACCACTTATAAAATTATCCCGAGTAGTACAATACTATTTTTCATAAAAAATCGTCAATGATAGGTTTAACAAATAAGTCTTATTGCCTATGTATTTTTCATAAAGATCCACATACGGAACTTGTCAATAGGTCCGGAAAACAAAACACTCCGCATCAACCGGGAATCGGAATCCCATTGATGCGGAGTGTTTTTCGTTTCATCGGGTGAGGAACTTCTTTCCAATTGCGACGGCGACGAACAGCAGCGGAAACACCAAACCAAACGTCGCAATGAGAGGCACCCAGATCGTGCTGTCCCAGTGCCGCATAAACGAAGAGTCTGGATACACCATCAAGGACAGCACATACAACATCATCCCAAACGGAAAGGTCAACACTCGATAATTCTCGATCCGTAGCAGTTGCGCCATCGCGAGCACCCCAGCGTAGAAATAAACCACGATTTTAAAAAATAACGAAACAAACCAGATGATCGCCATGATCACTTCGATCCTGTTGATGAAGTTGAAGAGATTGATTTTTCTTGCCAACGCATAGTTTGGATACATGCTTCTGGACGTGGCATCCACGCCCAAAACGAGCACACAGAGGATCGTCGTGATCAAGATCAACAGTCCCCCGATCAGATTGCCGAGCAAAAACTTCTTTTGCAGTCTCTTGCCTCGATCCGTACAGGCCGGGGTCAGCATCAACATAAAGATCAGCGGGAAACCGGAAAAACTCACATAAGACAACGTGGACTGTAAGATCGGCTTGAACTCCGCCTCCAGCATCGGTTGCAGCCGGTCTGTCTCGATTTGAGGGGACACGAAGATAATGAACGCGATCACCAATAGGAGAAAAAAAGGAAATAAAATCTCCGCAGATCGGGCCAATGTTTCCAATCCCAGCCGCGTTCCCTGGATCAACAGCAAGATATACAGGAGATGGAAATACTGGATCGGCGTCTCCGGCATGATCTGCGTGGTCATGAAGTCTCCCAGATAGTACAGGCAGCTACCCGAGCCGACACAGAAAGCAACCACGATAAAAAGCAACGTGATCGGGGCACCCACCCACCGTCCGAACAGTTTCTCGATGATCTCGACCAACGTTCGATCCGGATACAAACTCCCGATATAGAGATAGAACCAGGACAAGGCCAACGTGACCACAATCCCCACCACCACCGGCAACCAAGCATCTTGCTGGACAGTGCCGGCCAGCCCGGAAGGGACGACCAAGATGCTGCTTCCCATCGTGAACAACATGGTCAGGATCATCAATTGATGACCGCTTATCTTCCCGTTATCCACAGCTTTGCCCCCTCGCTCGCTCGTCTTCCACTCCGAGTCACTTCAACATTCCCTCGATCAGGTCACTCACCGGCTTGTACACCGCGTTGATCGGCTGAAAAAGATTCGGAATCTCCACATCGAGGGCCTTCAGGACATTCAACCCTGTCGCCACACACAAAAAGAAAGCAAACACCCACAGTTCTTTCCTGCGCTTCCGTTTCCGAAGAGAGGGGACTTCGATCCAAGCTACCGCAAGCGCTGCTGCCAGGACTGTGAAAGCGGCCATCTTTGATCGTCACCTCCCTACTTCTGCTCCTTGGCCTTTTCCCTTGCTTTTCGCATTTCTGTCAGATAGGAGTTTACTTTCGTTCCCGTTCTGCGAATCTGCAGATCTACGTCGACAACCACAGGAACATGAGGAAAGACTTCGTCCCACTCTCCTTGGATCTTCTTCCAATACTTCGCATCCTCGCGGTGGATCACTTCTCCGAAGCCGAAAATATCGGAGCGGTATTGGTGCTGCGCTTTGTCGACTGCCCGCTGAATGATCTGTTTGATTCTTTGCTCGCCGTTGCGCTCCAGTTTCTCAATCGTCTTCGGATCTTGCAGGTCCACGTCGCATAGCACTTCCCCCACATTCCCCTCGGCCTTGATCTTGATCTGAATCTGCGGTTTGCCGTTTTGAAATTTCGCCTGCACGTTGGATGAAGAGCGAATCATCTCCAAGATCACCTCCCCCTTTTGCGGGCAGGCTAGGGGGCCGACCGTGCTTTTTACGTTGTCCGCGATGTAGTTATAGCCCTTGCTCTCCTCCTCGTTCAGCCAGCCGACCAATTTGTCACCCCGGAAGACGCCAATGCCTGTGTAGACGACGTAAGCGGGCGGCTCCAGACGCTGCAGAGCCTTTTCACTTTCCCCGGCCCGCTCATCCCCTCGCACCATCACGCCGGTCAAGACCGGCTGTTTGCCCAAGGAGACCAAGCTCGCTTCCACTTCATCCAATCGCACGGCAACCGTCGGAGCCCAGTGTTTCTCCGACATCTCCAGTGAACTGAACAGTTTGTTCGCAGGGACTTTTTCGATTTGGGTAAATTGTTTCAGCACATCTCCCGCCTTCGTGTCTTTTGTCACGATCACATAAAAATCAGGTCTGTATTCATGATCTCTCGAAAACAGATCGAGGATCGGTCCGACACCTTCTTTAGCGACTTCCTCAGAGAGGATCAACATGCGCATATGCGCCAGATAGAGCTTCCGAGGTGAGACGGTCGTCAATCTCCGCATGCCTTCAAACATCGACGACGTCTCCATTTCAAACGTTGTGACCGACGCCTGTCCGATCCCTTCCCCGCCGCCTTTCGAGGAGATCACGCCTTGATTGATCACCTGGACGGAAAACATGTATTGGTCAGCACCCGGTTCTTTGTCGATGCCGATCGCACCCACGATGGACAACTCATTGAGTTCCCGCCGATTCCAACAGCCGGTGATCATCAGCACGACGAGAAGCATCGTGAGAACGAGCAGGAACGTACGCTTCACTCCGCCTTCCCTCCCTTTTGACCGACCCTGACCTCGCGGGGCCATCGCACCAGAGCGTCCTTTTGATCTCCCCATACAAACGGCGAGAAGGGAGTCAGATACGGAACCCCGAACGACCGGATGCTGGTCAGATGGAACAGCAACGCGAGCATGCCGACGATGATGCCGAAGATGCCAAACGTCGCAGCCAGCAACATCAACGGAAAGCGCAAAACGCGAGTGGCGATGGAGATCGCATAGTTAGGAAAAACAAACGAGTTGATCGCTGTGATCGACACGATGATCACCATAGCAGGCGATACCAAACCAGCCTGTACCGCCGCCTGTCCTAGCACCAGCGCGCCGACGATGGAAATGGCGGTACCCACCGCCCTTGGCATGCGGATCCCGGCCTCGCGAAGCAGTTCGAACGTGATCTCCATCATCAACGCTTCCGCAAATGCCGGAAAGGGGATGCCTTCCCGTTGCGCGGCCAAGCTGATCAAAAGCGAGGTCGGCAGCATCTCCTGATGAAACGTCGTGATGGCTATGTACAGCGACGGAGCGAGCAAAGCCAGAAAAAAGGAGGTCAACCGCAAGAGGCGGAGCACCCCGAAATCGGACAGATGATAATAATCTTCCGCCGCCTGAAAAAATTGAATAAAAACGGTGGGCATCAGCAAGACGAACGGCGTCCCGTCGATAAACACCGCCACTCGGCCTTCCAACAGAGCAGCCGCGACCACATCCGGCCGTTCCGTATTGTTTACAGTCGGAAAGACAGCGTATCGCTGTTCCCGGATCAACTCTTCGATATAGCCGCTCTCCAAGATTCCGTCGATCTGGATGCGATCCATCCGAGCATGGAGTTCTTGCAAGACCGACTCTTTGACGAGGCCGTTGATATACATGATGGCGACATCCGTTTTCGTCACCTTGCCGATCTGTTTCGTCTCCATCCAGAGATTGGGATCTTTGATTTTCCGCCTCACCAGCGAGGTGTTGACCCGCAACGTCTCGGTAAACGCCTCTTGCGGACCCCGAATGACCGTCTGTGTGACCGGTTCGGAGACGGCACGATGTTCTGGAGCGCTCGTTGTCACCGACAACAGTTCTTGGCAGCCGTCAAACAAGATCACCGTCTCGCCCGATACGAGCGACTGCGCCGCAGCCTGCAGATCTGTCGCCCGTTTCACGTCGCCGACCGTGATCGCATTTTGTGCCCACTCGATGACCGCCTGCTCCTTGAGTGCCTGTTTCGCAAAGCCCTCCTTTTCGGCTTGCAAAGACAGAGTTTCCTGCACGTCTTGGACGCGGGCCTGATCCACCAATCCATCGAGAAACAGGACGCCGATCAATAGTTCCCCAGCCGGTCCCAGCCTGAACGTCCGAATGCCGAGGTCTGTGCTGCCGCCCAGCAGTTTTGCTGTTTCTTCGATTCGATCTTGCAATCCGGGCGTGACTTGTGTTTGCGTCACAGGCACTTGCTCGTGCTCATGTTGACTTCTGTGATCCGTCGCATGTTTGTGTTTCTGTGGTTCTTTTGACTTGCGAAATCTCATCTCGTGCCGCCCCTCACCTACGTGTATCAATAGCTGTCTAGGTTACCATTTGCTGGATAGATTAGGTTTATGCGAGGAGTCTCCGAAGAAAATAAAAACCCGACGAATCAACTGGATTCATCGGGTGAGGTCTGCAACTCATCCGTACTATATTAGTTGGTCCGCCCTTCCATTTCTTCATAACGTGTTCTCACTTCTTGAAACTTCAATCTCGAAGCCTGATCCAGCCAATCATTATGCAATTCGAGCATACTGGCATCCTCAAATACAGACCTGTCAGTGTCACCGAGAAGTTCAAGGTCTCCCTGAATTGTTTGCATATCTTTGTTCAACGTGAACCAAAATTCAGAATTCATATTGACTGGATTCGAGTCATTTGTATATGGCCATGTTTCGCGAAGTCTTGCATCTACCGCTTGTTTGTAATATAAGAAGAGATTTGAGAGAAATGAAGTGCTTCCACCTCTTTTCGCATCATCATGATAACGAAGATAGCCTTCCAAACTCCGCAAATCATTTTCTGCAAGAGCAAGCGCCGTAGAGATAGCCAGAAGGGAACTGGAAATATCACGTGGCGACTTCTTTTCCCAATTTTCTAAAACGGTCTGTACCTCATGTTCAGCCATATCAATTTCGGAAAAGGCTTTGAGCACATGATGGTCGTACTCCTCTCGATGTTGATCTTCTCTTCGTTCATCGGTATACCAGAGCAAACCAACTACCAGAACAGCCGCAAGAATACCAAGTACCAGCGGTTTTGACCTCTTCATGCTTCTCCACCTTTCGTAGCTCAACGCTTATTAGAGGATTTTTCCCATTGCTCCTATGAACCGCCACCACATATTACCATTAAAATTCAATATTGAGCAATTCGTGATTTTTATATTAATTATATAACATAAACAAAACCGATAGATCTAAAGATCTACCGGTCGTATTCAGCAGTTCGATTAGTTTCCCGTAGGTGTATACATTCATTGACATTCACTATCTTTCTAACCATCCCAAGTATAATCTTAACCGTTCAAAACGCTATGTCTGTCATCGGTCGTGTTGTCATGAATATGCTTTCGATTAGACGCTTGCGGAGGTGTTCTCAATAAAGCGAATCGGATTGCGCCCGATGCACAGCACTCCATTGACGTCTGGCATTCGGATGAAAGAGGGATTCGCCGTTCAGGAGTCATGCAATGCGTTTTCAACTCGTGGTACTCCCGAAATGTTTTTGATCTCAAGCACCTCTTCGACGGAATCAGCGTAAAAGATGAAGTTCTTAAACATCCACATACGCTGATCGACGTGCTTCTGCAAAATTCCTCTAGTGTCACCTGCCCGCAATTGGAAATTTCCTTTCCCACACTTCTGCCAATAAAACCGTTCTCACATTTTATGGCATGATCTTCAAGTATTTTTTGAACTTCCTCAATCGACTCAGCGATCATCACGTTTTTCTTCCACTTCCATTGATTCGTCTACTGCGAGTGCACTGATCAATGGTCATAAAAAAAGATGACTCCTGATGAATATCAGAAGTCATCTTCCGGCCGCCTAACAACCGTGGTTCTTTCTTCTTATCGCCCGCCTGTATTTGTAGCCCAGACAGGCTTCCACTCGCCGTTGTAGTTTCCAATGGTGTCATAGAGAACCACGTTCCCGTCATTTTGAGCGATCAGCGTATCACCTACGAGGCCAGTCGGAACAACCATCGGCGGGTGGTACCAGCCTTCCATCCATGCCGCGGTATCTGCACGCCAAAACATAAATCTACCTTCAAGATCTGTGATATAAAGATTGCCGCTGCTGTCGAGTTTCAATACCTCGGCATATCTGTAAAAGTAACGCCCCAAGAACGGATCCCAGATTTCAACCTTGTCGCCTCTGGTGTCAGAATCCCAGAGAGACGAACCGCCTTGATAATGCACGAGATTCCCATCCCACTGCATGACGAAATTAAATCTGCCATCACTTGAGGTCAGCTTTCCGTCATGAGAAATGGATTGGCCAGGTCTGAGCGTGTCCGCTGCCAAGGCCGAAGAGACAACAGGGAGCGAAAGCATGGATACCGCAAGAAACAGAAAACCAGTCTTTTTCACGAGATTCTTCATAGGTTCGAGCTCCTTTACTGTCGTTTTTCACTTCACCAACACTATATCATATAAATTAAAATAATATCAAGTGATATTTTTGTGTTTTATCCATATATATTTAAATACGTATTGATGCTTAGAATGCAGTCATCGATAGTCAAACTGAACACCTGTTTCAGTGTGTCTATGAAAGATTGCACGACTAATTTCCTATGCTTCTTACTCCTTTTTCAGATCACTTGTACTGTCTAGAGGGACAGCGAAGGATAACTCAAAGCAAATATCCCGGTATATCTTCGTGATTGTACTTCAAATGCTGAAAGGTGTTTGTCACGTCTCATATCAAGAACTCCTGAGTCAGGATTCAAAAATATATGCAGTCCATCTTCAATGGAAAGGGATTAAAAGATTAGGATCTTCTGAGCACTAAAAAACCCGATGAATCCAGTAGGTTCATCGGGTGAAATGGCTTTTCACAATGAGAATTGTACGATTGCAATTACGAAATCTTCGCTTCGATGCGGAGCTTATCTGCGACCATCGCGATGAACTCGGAGTTGGTCGGTTTGCTCTTGCCGACGTTGACGGTGTTGCCGAAGAGGGAGCGGATCGAATCGACGTTGCCGCGGCCCCAGGCGACTTCGATGGCGTGGCGGATGGCGCGTTCGACGCGGGACGGGGTGGTGTTGTATTTCTCGGCGATCTTCGGGTAGAGGATCTTGGTGATCGAACCGAGGATCTCCACGTCTTTGTAGACCATGCCGATCGCTTCCCGCAGGTAGTGGTACCCCTTGATGTGCGCCGGTACGCCGATCTCATGAATGATGTTGGTGATCGAGGCGTCGACGTTTTTGCCGCGGGTCATCATCTGTTGCTTCGGCGCGGTGGTCACGCCCGGCACGCGCACGACTTGGCGAATGCGGTTGGCGAGGACATCCATGTCGAACGGCTTGAGGATGTAGTACGCAGCTCCGAACTCCACCGCACGCTGGGTGATGTTCTCTTGTCCGAAGGCGGTCAGCATGATCACTTTCGGATCGAAGGAGAGCTGCATGCCTTGGATCTTCTCCAAGACCCCGATCCCGTCAAGCACCGGCATGATGATGTCCAAGATGATGACGTCCGGCTGCGTCTGTTCCAACTGCTCCAGCACTTCGCTGCCGTTGTAGGCCACGGCCACGACTTCCATGTCGCGCTGTTCGGTCACAAACTCTTTGAGCAGTTCCGCAAACTCGCGGTTGTCGTCGGCGATCAGGACTTTGATTTGTTTCACTGTATGTGTACCTCCTTGGGGTGGTGGTTCAGCTATTTGGTTTATGGTTTCTGTCGTGAAGATATTTCGACAAGAGCATTTTTATTCCTTCATTTCCGGTTGATAAACATTCTGACGGAATTCAACATATTCCGCAAACTAACAGGTTGAAAGACGTGACTTTGATCAAGCGGTGCAGGATAAAAGACCTGATATTTGTCGAAAAAAATAAGCATTCGTTATGTAATATAGTTCTAAATACCCATGACCCAACTTGTCCCTTTTTTTGTTTTTCTGGCTCTTTTCGGGGCAAAGTAAGAACAAACACCATTTTCGGAGGAGGGTTTCCCGTGCTGAGAAAAGTTGCAGTCAACAGCCTCGTCCTGTCGTTCGTTCAAGCCGCCGCCCCGTCTGCCGATGCGGACGTGCGAGTCAAACCTCCGCTCCCGTTGCGTTTCGACCCGGTTCGGCCGGAGGAACCAAGCTCCGGCATCCGTCCGCTCTCCCCCTCCAAGATCGCGGACGTGCTGCGTGAAGTGCCGGCCGGGACAGGCACCGCCTTTTTGTTCATCAAGGCCGGCGATGATGAACACCTCCACGCCGGCTGGCGTCAAAATGACAGGCGGTATGACCTCGGCGCCGTCGGCCGCGCCCCCTATCATGTAGAGATGCGCGAGGAACCGTTTGGCACGCAGACGTTGTTGCAATGTGACGGCTGGTTTGGGCACAATGTGACGCGCGGTGTGAGCTTTTTGTTGACCGCCGACGGACCGCAGCCTTTTTTGCAGACGGAAGGATGCCGGATCGCTTTTGATCTGGACGGCGACGGCGAGTCGGAGTGGATCGCGCACACAGTGGGCACCCATACGGCGCAGGCGTACTTCTATAAGTACTGCGACGGCCGGATGACGATGGCCGACGTGAACGCCGCTCTGGGCGCTGAGTTCGTGCTCCCGGTGTTCCGCAACCGCAAGACGCCGCCGCTGTTGCAAGCGCGCGTATGCGGCGTGGAGAAGGCGTACGTGTACACGCGCGACGGACTCGCCGAGCTGACGGCCGCCGCCAAGGAATGAACAGGATCGCAGCGAACGCCTGACAGGAACGCAAGGAAAAAGGCTCCCGCGTCGAGAGCCTTTTTCCTTGCGTTCGTTCTGCGCAAAAAAAGAACGCCCATTGCTGGGCGGTGTGTTACGAGGCTTTGGTTTTGACGCCCGCTTCGTTGAGCATCCATTCGATGAAGACGCCGTAGCCTTGCGTCGGGTCGTTGACAAAGACGTGGGTGACAGCGCCGACGACTTTGCCGTCTTGGAGGATCGGGGAGCCGGACATGCCTTGGATGATGCCGCCCGTCTTTTCCAAGAGGCGCGGGTCGGTGACTTTGATCACCATGCTTTTGGTCGCCGGGTACTTCTGACGCATGACGTTGACGATCTGGATGTCAAACTCTTCGACTTTTTGGTTGTCGACGACGGTGAGGATCGACGCTTTGCCTTCATGCACCTGCTCGGCGAGGGCAATCGGCAACGCTTTTTTGATCTTGCCGTACTCAGGCTGTTCGCTCATCTTTCCGAAGACGCCAAAATCGCTGTTGCGCGTAATCGAGCCCAGCACTTTGTCCTCGTCGACGAAGATCCCGCGCTTTTCCCCCGGCGTGCCGTTCTCGCCTTTCTCAATCGAGGTGACGCTGGAATGCACGACCTGTCCGTCGCCGACGCCGATCGGCTGCCCGGTGTCCACGTCTGTGATGATGTGGCCGAGCGCGCCGAATACGTTGTGATCCGGCTGATAGAAGGTCAGCGTCCCCACCCCGGCTGCAGAATCGCGAATGTACAGACCGATCCGGTAGATGTCGCTGTCTTTGTCGTAGAGCGGTTTGACTTTCACTTTCAACGTCTCTTTCTGTCTTTTGATCGAAAATTCTAGACTTTGGTTCGACTTGCCCGCCTTGTTGATCCACTCGGCGGCCTGTTCGACCGATTTGACCTTTTTGCCGTCGATGGCGGTGATGATGTCGCCGACTTTGACTTGAGCTTGCTCAGCGGGCGAGATCGACTCTCCGCCAGCTTTGACGAGGTTGTAGCCCACGACCATGATGCCGGACGATTTCAGTTTCACGCCGATCGATTGGCCGCCCGGGATCACTTTCAGATCGGGCACGACGTTGACGTGCACCGATTTGACAGGGATGACGCCGAACAGTTTGACCTGCAGGTTGGCGGTGCCTGTCTTCCCGGAATCGAGCGTAAGAGGAGTCTTTTGGTGTGCGGCGGATACATCCTGCTGCGGGCCGGCGACGGAGACGACCGCCGGTTCGGAGGTGGTGACCGTCGCGAACGACTTGAGCCCGATGTCAAGCGCGGTACTCGCGCCTTGCAGGATACGCAGTTCTTGGGGAATGCTTGCGAGCTGATGAATGGGTGTGAACCAACACAAGGCGACAAAGAGCACTGCAACGGTGAGTCCCATCAACTTTTTTGCGGTGTGTTTCGTCAAACCATCTCACGCTCCCCTTCCTTCCCGTCTACACCTCCGTCATCCTCTTGCAGGAGGCCAGTTGGTCATCTTTTAGTTGATGGCTATAGAATGCCACCCCCGCGCCCCTGCTATCCGAGAAAACATCTGGTATGAGTGCCACGCGCGTTTCTTGGCGGTCTTACCGTGATACCCGATTCAGACCTTGATTAAACGGGCGCGATCCAACATTTCTTCCGCATGGCGCAAGGTGGTCTCGGTCAGTTCGGCTCCGGACAGCATCCGGGCGATTTCGCGCACGCGCTCGGAAGGGGAGAGCGCGGCCACCTCCGTTTTGGTGCGGAGATCGTCTTGGCGTTTTTGGATCAGGTAATGAGCGTCTGCCATCGAAGCGACCTGCGGCAGATGGGTGACGCAGAGCACTTGACGCTTCGCCCCGATGGCGGCCAGTTTCTCGGCGACGGCCATCGCCGCTTGTCCGGAGATACCGGTGTCGACCTCGTCAAAGATCAAGGTCCCGACGTTGTCGACGTCGGCGAGGATCGTCTTCAAGGCCAGCATCGTCCGTGACAGTTCGCCGCCGGATGCGATCTTGCCCAGCGGCCGCAGCGGCTCGCCGGCGTTTGGCGAAAACAGAAACTCGACGCGGTCGATGCCGCTCTCGGAGACGTGGACGCGCCGCTCGCCGATGGAGAGGCCGCCCTCTTCCTGGATCTGAGTGAAGGTGATGGCGATCTGCGTTTTCGGCATCATCAGAGCGGACAGTTCGTCCATCACGGCGTCGGCGAGGCGGGTGGCAGCTTCTTGGCGGGCTTTGGAGAGTAGCAACGCCTGTTTGGCCAGCACACTGCCGGTTTTTTTCACGTCAGCCAACAGACGTTCGATGTTTTCTTCATAATGTTCGATGTTGTGCAGTTCCGTTTCCAAGCGGTCGGCCACATCGAGGATCTCGTCGATCGACTCGCCGTATTTTTTCCGCAGCCGGTTGATGCCGGTCAGCCGCTCTTCGATCTGAGACAGCCGCGCCGGGTTGAACTCGATGTCATCCCGGTAGGCGCGCAGGTTGTGCGCCGCTTCCTCGACGTGGTAGAGCGCCGTCTTGACCAACTCCAGCGTCGGCAGCAGCCCTTCGTCATAGCGCAGCACCGCTTCGAGATCGGTGGTGACGGTGTTGAGGTGATCGAGGGCGGACGCACCCCGACCGTCGCCCGTGTAGAGCCGCTCGTAGGAGCGCTGGGCGGCGGAGTGGAGTTTTTCGGAGTGAGCGAGGCGGCGCCGCTCTTCGTCGAGGGCGACCTCTTCGCCAGGGCGCAGTTTCGCCTCTTGGATCTCGGCGAGCTGAAAGCGGAGGATGTCCAGCCGCTGGATGCGGGTCTGCTCGTCCGCCCTCGCCTCGCGCAGACGGATGCGAGCCGCCCGATAGTCGTGATACGACTGCGAGACGCGTTCGCGCAGGTCGAGCACGGTGTCGCCGCCAAAAAGGTCGATGATCTGCAGTTGCTCCTGCGGATCGGTCAGGGTCTGGTGCTCGTGCTGGCCGTGCATGTGCAAGAGGTAAGGCGCGATGCTTTTCAACATCTGGACGGTGACGAGGCGGCCGTTGATCCGGCAGACGTTTTTGCCGTTTGCGGAGATCTCGCGAACGATGGCGATGGAGCCTTCTTCCGAGTCGATGCCGATATCCTCACACAGTTCTTGAAAATCAGGAGACGTAGAAACGGCAAAAAGAGCCTCGATGGTGGCTTTGGCCGCTCCCTGCCGAACGAATTCGGAGGAAGCGCGGCCGCCGAGGATGAGGCTCAATGCGTCGAGCAAGATCGATTTGCCGGCTCCAGTCTCCCCGGTCAAGATGTTCAGCCCTTCCTCCAGCGAAAGGCGAATCTCTTCGATCAGGGCAAAATTTTTTACGTAGAGTTCTAGAAGCATGGTGTATCCCCCTGGTTAGACGTAGGAGAGGAAACGATTGACGACCGTTTGCGCGGCGTCGGTGCTGCGGACGATGACGAGGATCGTGTCGTCGCCGCAGATGGTGCCGAGCACCTCCGACCAGTCCAGCGCATCAACGATGGCGCCGACAGCGTGCGCATTGCCCGGCAGCGTTTTCATCACGATCAGGTTCTCCGCCCGGTCGATGGATACGAACGAGTCGATCAGAATGCGGCGGAGCTTTTGTTCCGGGTTGTAGGTCGGTTCTGCCGGCAACGAATATTTGTAGGTGCCGTTTGGGGTCGGCGTCTTCACGAGATGCAGTTCTTTGATGTCGCGGGATACGGTGGCCTGGGTGACTTGAAACCCGGCGTCGCGCAGTTTGTCGACCAATTCTTCCTGCGTTTCAATCTCTTTTGTCGAGATGATCTCGCGGATTTTTAACAGGCGTTGCCCCTTCATCGAATCGAGCTCCTTCACAAGTTACGGTGCGCGGTGGAGTTTCTGCCGCAGCACGTCATAAAATTCACGGTCATGCCATTTGATCAACGTGGTTTTGTACGGGGCCTGCCGCACATGCACCACATCGTTTTGTTCCAATTTCTCGAAGATCTGGCCGTCGAGGGACAGCACCAACTCCGGATGAGAGGCGGACACTTCGACGCGCACTTCTTGGTTGGCCGCGATCACCATCGGGCGGGCATGCAAGGTATGCGCACAGATCGGGGTCAGCAAGATGACCTCGATGTGCGGCGAGACGATCGGTCCGCCGCAAGACAGCGAATAGGCGGTGGAGCCGGTCGGCGTGGAGATCAGTAGGCCGTCGCCGGTGTACTGGTCGACGTACATGTCGTCGACGAACACTTTGCAGGTGACCATCTTGCCAAAAGAGTCGCGGGCGATGCCGATGTCGTTCAACGCGGTCAACGATTCCATCACCGTCTCGCCGTTGCGAACGACTCGCGCTTCCAGCATCAAGCGGTTTTCAAGGCAGTATTCGCCGTCAAGCACGCGCTTCACAGCATTTTCCAAATCTTTCGGTTCCGCCTCGGATAAAAAGCCGAGGTGGCCGATGTTGATGCCGAGGATCGGCAGTCCGGCGCGGGCAAACTGCCGGGCAAATCCCAGCATGGTCCCGTCACCGCCGAGCACAAACAAAAGTTCAGCTTCTTCCGCAAATCGGTCGAGTGGCAACGCCAAATCGGCGCGATCCGCTTTGGCTGCCGACTCCTCATCGAGGACGAGGCGCGACCCGTATTTTTCAATCAACTCGATCAGTCTGGCTGTGATCTCGTCCGCTTTGACTTTTGAATGATTAACCGCTAAACCGATCGTTTTCACGGCAAAAGTTGCCCCCTTCACGAGGTCTTCCGCATAAGTATTCGCTATGCGTGAAATAAAATCCTTTTTAGAATATGACGATTTACCGTTCTAAGCTCCGATGCGCCTCGCGCACCACCTCGTCGATGAGAGCGGTCAACGCATCTGCGTCCAGTGCCTCCCCCTGTTTGGTCAGGCGGGCGAGAAACTCGATGTTGCCGTCGCCGCCGGTGATCGGCGAAAACGTGACGCGGCGAATGTGAAATCCGTTCGATTGAGCGGAACCTAGGGTATGTAAAAGGACGTCGCGGTGCACCTCCGGGTCGCGGACGATGCCGTTTTTCCCGACGCGTTCGCGGCCGGCTTCGAACTGCGGTTTGATCAAAGTGAGCAGTTCCCCGTCCTCAGTCAGCACGTTGTGGATGACCGGGAACAAGAGGCGAATCGAGATGAACGAGACGTCCATCACCGCAACCTGCGGCGTCTCGCCTTTGAGGTCTTCCGGCTTGAGATGGCGGAAATTGGTCCGCTCCATGACGATGACGCGCGGGTCGTTGCGCAGGGACCACGCCAACTGGCCGTAGCCGACGTCGACGCTGTAGACCTGTTTGGCGCCGTTTTGCAGAGCGCAATCGGTAAATCCGCCCGTGGATGCGCCGATGTCGATCACGACTTTGCCTTCGACGGAGACGTCAAATTCTTTCAATGCTTTTTCCAACTTCAGACCGCCCCGTGACACGTAGGGGTGCAGATCGCCTTTGACGGTGATCTTCGCGTCCGATTTGACTTTCACGCCCGGTTTGTCGCTGCGCTCACCGTCGACGAGCACGAGGCCGGCCATGATCGCCGCTTTCGCTTTTTCGCGGGATTCGTAGAAGCCTTGCTCTACGACCAGCACGTCCAACCGTTCCTTTGCACTCATGGAAATTGCTCCTGTCATCCGTGATTTCTCTGTTTACCGTTCACTAAAAACGGGCAGGACATGCGTCCCGCCCTGTTTATCATGTGCAATTTTAGGCGCGCTTTTGCTTGAGCGGCACCATGGTCTTGACGTATTCGACCAAGGTGTCGACGTTCAGACCGACTGAGTCACGCAGTTCTTCCGGGGTGCCGTGCTCGATGAATTGATCGGGCAGGCCCAGCGGGAACAGGTTGATGTTGGTCACGCGGTTTTGCGCGTAAAACTCCAGCACGGCGCTGCCGACACCGCCTGCGACCGCCCCTTCTTCGAGCGTCACGATCGGCATGTTTTGCTGCGCCAGTTCCATCAGCATCTCGCCGTCGAGCGGCTTGACGAAGCGCAGGTTGATCACGCGGGCTTCGATGCCTTCCTCGGCGAGGAGTTCTGCTGCGCGCTCGGCCGTCTCGATGATCGGGCCAAAGGCGAGGATCGCAAGGTCTTTGCCGTCGCGCACCGTCTCAGATTTGCCGATGGGGAGCCGTTTCAGCTCCGTGTCCATCTCGACGCCGCGTCCTTCGCCGCGGGGATAGCGGACAGCGATGGGGCCTTTGTCGTAGTGGACGGCCGTGTGGAGCATATGGCGCAGTTCGTTTTCGTCCTTCGGCATCATGATCGCCATGTTCGGGATGATGCGCAGGTAGGAGACGTCAAACGCGCCTTGATGCGTTTCGCCATCCGCTCCGACGAGACCGGCGCGGTCGATGGCAAATACGACCGGCAAGTTCTGAATGCAGATGTCGTGGATCGTCTGGTCATACGCGCGTTGCAGGAAGGTCGAGTACAGCGACAGGACCGGCTTCTTTCCGGCGCAGGCGAGACCTGCCGCAAACGTGGCGGCGTGCTGCTCGGCGATCCCCACGTCGTAGAAGCGCTTCGGGTAGGCATCGGCAAATTTGCTGAGTCCGGTGCCGCTTGGCATCGCAGCGGTGATCGCGACGATGTTTTCGTTTTCTTTTGCCATCTCGGTCAGCGTGTCACCGAACACCTTGGTGTACTGCGGCGGGGCTGCCTTGACTTTGACGACCTTCGGAGCGTCACCCGGCTGGACATTAAAGCCTTTGTTGACCGCGTGCATTTTATCCGGCGCGTCGGCTGCCACTGCATAGCCTTTACCCTTTTGCGTGATCACGTGCAGGAGCACCGGGCCTTTGGTGTTGCGCGCCTGCTTGAGGTACTTGAGCAGGGTCGGCAGGTCGTGGCCGTCAATCGGGCCGAGGTACGTGAAGCCGAACTCTTCAAAGAGGATGCCCGGCACCATGAAGTACTTGAACGAGTCTTTGGCCCGCTCCAGCACTTTTGCCGCTTTGTCGCCGATGTCGCCGCCCACTTTGTGCAGCAGGTGCGAGACTTCCTTTTTGAAGGACGAATAGTGCGGGTCGACGCGCAGTTTGGTCAGGTAGGAGGAGATCGCACCGACGTTTGGCGCGATCGACATCTCGTTGTCGTTGAGCACGACGACCATGTCCGTTTTGACGTGACCGGCGTGGTTGAGCGCCTCAAACGCCATGCCGCCGGTCATCGCGCCGTCGCCGATCACCGCGACGACCTTGTGATCTTCGCCGCTCATGTCGCGGCCGACCGCGTAGCCGACAGCCGCCGAGATCGAGGTCGAGGCGTGACCGACGTCAAACATGTCATGCTCCGACTCGCCCCGCTTCGGGAAGCCGGACATGCCTTTGTATTTGCGCAGGGTCGGGAACAGGTGCTTGCGTCCGGTGAGGATCTTGTGGACGTATGCCTGATGCCCGACGTCCCAGATGATCTTGTCTTTCGGAGACTCAAAGATCTGGTGCAGCGCGAGGGTCAGTTCGACGACACCAAGGTTGGAGCCAAAGTGCCCGCCGGTGACTGCCAGGCTCTCTATAAGAAATTGGCGAATCTCTTCGGAGAGAGTCGTCAGTTGTTCCACCGATAGATGTTTCAGGTCGGAGGGGCTATGAATCTGATCGAGTAACACGTAATACCGCCTCTCTTCTGTAAGGTGCAGGAATTGGGGGAAAAAAACCCATAGTTAGAACTAGTTTAACATAAGTCAGCCCTGCTTTTCCACGTCGTTTTCCGCTGTGACTCTGGCTGGCTCCTGCGAAAGGACGCCGGTGGTCGCATGGACGCAAGATCCCCTTTGGAAAAAGCTGTTGCCGTTAGTGTGTCTCTTCCTCAGCCGCTCATTCTATGTAACGGATACCCGGCGGGAAAGTTACAGCGATTCGCCAAGGAGATGAAAAAAAGAAGCAGGCCACAACAGAGATGTGCCCGCTTCCCCCTTTTACACTTCCCGGTTGACCAGCCAATCGGCGATCTGCGTGAGGCGGCCGCCCGAAAGGCCGATCGATTGCAACGCTTGGTGCGCTTCCCCCGTCAAGCGACGGACAGCTTCGCGCGACTCCTGCAGACCGTGCAACGCCGGATAGGTCAGCTTGGCATGCGCTGCGTCCGCGCCGACCGCTTTGCCGAGCTTTTCGGCTGAGCCGACCACGTCGAGGATGTCATCCACGATCTGGAAGGCGAGTCCGATGCGCTCCGCATAGGTCGTCAATGCAAGCAGTTGTTCTTCCGTCGCTTCTGCAAACAGTGCGCCGATGCGGACGGAAGCGGTGAGCAGTGCACCCGTCTTGTTGGTGTGGATGAAGGCGAGCGTCTCCGCATCCGCCTGCTTGCCTTCGTTGAGCATGTCGGCCGTTTGACCGGCGACCATGCCGAGCGACCCGGACGCAAGCGCCAGTTCGCCGACAATGCGCAACATCACCGCTTCCCGGCCGGTCGCGTCAAGGGTGCCAAGCACCTGAAACGCCTGCGTGAGCAGCGCGTCGCCCGCGAGGACGGCCACCGCTTCGCCGAACACTTTGTGGTTGGTCGGTTTGCCACGGCGGAAATCATCGTCGTCCATCGCCGGCAGATCGTCGTGCACCAGCGAATAGGTGTGGATCATCTCCAGCGTTGAAGCGACCGGCAAAGCGGCCTCCACATCCCCGCCTAGCGCTTCCACCGTCGCCAGCGCGAGCACCGGGCGCAGGCGTTTGCCGCCCGCGAACAAAGAGTAGCGCATCGATTCGAACAGCACGCCGCAAAAGCGATTGCCCTCCGGCACCAGCTCATCCAGCGTGCGCTCGATCTGCCCGATCCGATCTTTGAAATACGCGTTGAGATCTCCAGTTGCAGCGGTAGCCATTACGATTCCTCCGCTTGAAATGGTTTTTTCGTCAGAGCGCCCGCTTCACTGACGAGCATCTCGATCTTTTGTTCAGCTTGATCCAATTTTTCCCGGCAGATACGCGCCAACTGCATCCCCTCTTGAAATTCGGAGATCGCCTGTTCCAGCGCGAGATCGCCCGACTCCATCGCTTTGACGATCGTTTCAAGACGTGCCAGCGCTTGTTCGAAACTCAGTTCTTGCTCGGCTGCCGCTTTTGTGTCAGTCATTGTGCTTGTCCTCCTCTATGCCCCAGACGGCGCAATCCAGCCAGCCATCCTCCAATCTGATGTTGACCATGTCGCCGAGTTGCACGTCATTCAGTCGTTTGACCATCCGTTTCTTCCCGTCAGCATAGGCCAGCGAATAGCCGCGGCGCATCACCGCCAGCGGGGAGAGCACGTCCAGTTTGTCCAGCAGCCGCTCGTAGCGGTTGTTGTCCCGCTGCAGTTGATCCTGCGCCGCCTTTTCCAGCCGTTCGACCATGTATTGCAACGTCTGATCCATGCGCTTCGCCCGCTCGACAGGCGACGTGCGGATCAGTCGCGTCTCCAGAGCTGCCAGTTGTCGTTCGCGCTGCCCCGCTGCCTTGGTCAAGGCGAGCAGCAGGCGGTCTTCGAGGTTGTCCACCGTCTGTTGCCACTGGCGGACCTGGTGTGTCGGCCGCGTGAAGACGGGTGACGTCTCCAAACGCGTGAGTGCTTTTTGAGCGTCCCGCACCTGCCCTTGCAAGGCATTGACCAGCCGCGCATGTAACTGTTCGAGGTGACGGCGCAGTTCGAACAGGTTGGGCACAGCCAGTTCAGCTGCTGCTGTCGGGGTGGGTGCCCGCATATCGGCGACATAATCGGCCAGCGTGGTGTCCGTCTCATGGCCGACCGCCGAGATCACCGGGATCATCGAAGCATGAATTGCGCGCACGACCACCTCTTCGTTAAACGCCCACAGTTCCTCCAGCGAGCCGCCGCCCCGCCCGACGATCAGCACGTCAGCCGCGCCGAGTTCGTTCATCGTCTCGATCGCCTCCGCCACCGACGGCGCAGCGTTTGGTCCCTGCACGATGACCGGGTGCAGGAGGATGTCGGCCACCGGATAGCGGCGGCGGATCGTCGTGATGATGTCGCGCACCGCAGCCCCCGTCGGCGAGGTGATCACGCCGATGACGCGGGGGTATTTGGGGATCGGCTTTTTATATTGCGGATGGAACAGGCCTTCCTGCTCCAGCTTGTCTTTCAACTGTTGGAATGCCAAAAACAGCGACCCCAGCCCGTCCGGTTGCATGTCATCGACATAGAACTGGTACGCGCCGTCCCGCTCAAACACGGAGACGTAACCGTGAGCGACGATCTTCATCCCTTCTTTCGGGATGAATTTCAGGTAGCGGTTGTTGCCGGCGAACATGACCGATTTGACGCGGCTCTGGGCATCTTTCAACGTGAAATACATATGCCCTTTGCTGTGGTGTGTGAAGTTGGAGATCTCGCCCCGCACCCAGCAGTCGACCAAGCGGTCGTCCTCTTCGAACAACTGCTTGATTCTCGCGGTCAGATCGCTGACCGACCAAGTTTTTGATTGCTCTGTCAACACCGCTTTCAACTCGCTTTACTCTCACTATTTTGTAGAAATAGTACCATAAAAAAGTTCACATCGCGAGGATGTGAACTTTTGTTCGACTATTCTTTACGGTTCGAAGAATGGCCCGGATGCAGCTTGGCAGCCGGATCATAGAACAGCTTGGCGTTGTTGACAGCCGTCGGTGCTTCGCCAAAACCGGTGGCGATCAGCTTGACCTTGCCCGGATAGGTGACAATGTCGCCGGCCGCGTAGACGCCCGGGATGTTCGTCTCCATCTTGGTGTTGACGACAATCGCGTTGTCTTCGGTGACAAGACCCCATTGCAGGATCGGACCGAGCGATGCGGAGAAGCCCAGCGCGCCGATGATCAGATCGACATCGAGCTCGGAGGTCGACTTGTCCTTGTTGTTGATGAGGACCGCCTTTTCCAGACCGTCGAGGCCTTGGACTTCCTTGAGTTCGTTGAAGACTTTGACGTCGACGGTGGAGCTCATCAGCTTTTTCACCGATTCTTCATGAGCGCGGAACTGGTCGCGGCGATGGATCAAGGTGACCTTTTCGCAGACTTCTTCCAGCATCAGCGCGTAGTCGACCGCCGAGTCGCCGCCGCCGACGACGAGCGCCTTTTTGCCTTTGTGCGACTGCAGGTCGTCGATGAAGTAGTGAATGCCTTTGCCTTCGTACTGGTCGACATTTTCAGCCGGCAGCGAACGCGGGGTGAACGCGCCGATGCCAGCGGTGATGATCACCGTCTTGGTCAGGTGGCGCGTGGTGTTGGTAATCAGTTCAAACGTGCCGTCTTCCAACTTGTTCAGTTTGAGAACGCGCTGGTTGAGAGCGACCGACGGGTTGTATTGGAATGCCTGTTCTTTGAGGTTGTTGACCAGATCGCGTGCGAGCACTTTCGGGAATCCGGCGACATCATAGATGTACTTTTCCGGATACAGTTCCGCGAGCTGACCGCCCAGTTGAGGCAGAGAGTCGATGATCTTCGTCTTCGCGTCGCGAATACCTGCATAGAAAGCGGTGAACAACCCCGCCGGGCCGCCACCCACGATGGTGATGTCATACAGTTCGTTATCAAACAGCAGATCTTCCATTGTGAAACCTTCCTCCTCTATGGATGGACCCCATCCTCTGCGTCTGCTCTAAATCGAATATTTTGTCGATAAATTTCGATCTTTCAAGCAGATACTATTATACTACAAATTGGCTTCCAACCCAATATTTAATTGTGAAAGTCCTAAAAGCGCCACACCGTACGCGTTGTCGGTGGAATAGCGCGGCTGTGCAAAGTACAGCCGGGCCCCGACAGCGCGGTGTTCAAGGCGCAGTTTGAGCCGTTCGCGGATGAAGGTGTTGGCAGCCACGCCGCCGACGATCAGCAGGTGTTTGACACCCCGTTCCTCGACCGCCTTGCGCAAGGTCTTCTCAAGGCCCTTGGCGATGCAGCGCTCGACAGCGCGGGCGATGTCGGCAGGCGCGACGCCCGCTTCGATCAGGCGCAAGGCAGCCGTCTCGGGACCGGCGAAGGACAGGTTGTAGCCGTTGACCGGCGAGGGCAAGGTGACCGCTTCATCGGTCGAGCCTTGCGCCAGTTTCTCCAAGTGCGGGCCAGCCGGGAAGATCAGTCCCAGCGCAACGCCGACTCGGTCGACAAACTGACCTGCATGCAGATCGATCGACGTGCCGAGCTCCTCGATCTCATAGCCGTCCTGCAGGCGGTTCACATCGAGCAGGTCGGTGGTGCCGCCAGACAGATGAACGGCGAGAAAATGGTCGGCCGGCACTCGCTCGGCGCTGCCTTCCCCGGCGGCGATGTGGCCTTCTTGATGCGTCGTCTCCAGATACGGCACGCCGTGTGTGGCGGCAAGGATGCGGCCGACGCCGGAGCCTGCTGTGAAGACCGGCATGTAGGAGCCTTCCAAGCGGCGGGGTTTGGCGGACGCGCATACCGCTTGCAATTGTCCGCTGAGATCGCCAAGTTGCTCGATCAGGACAGGCAGGTTCTGCACATGTTGAAAGAGAGCGGCAGATTGTTGCAATCCCCGCTCTCCTTCTGATACATGCAACAGACGGCGCTCTTCTTTGACGATCACCCCATCCGAATCGATGAGGCAGACCGAGGTGGTGTAGTTGCTCGTGTCGATACCAAGCACATAGCGAGCCGTCTTGTTCATCGGGGTCTCCTTTACGCTTGTCCCTGGGCAGCTCGCAACGTGTCCAGTTCAGGCAAGATCTTGCCGAGGACACCGTTTACAAATTTGCCCGATTCCGGGGTCGAGAACGCTTTGGCCAGATCGACCGCCTCGTTGACGACGACCGATGCCGGTGTCTCCAAAACAAACAGCAGTTCATAAACCGCCATGCGCAACACGTTGCGGTCGACGTTCGCCATCCGGGTCAGGTCCCACCCGGTGGTAAAGCGTGTCAGGATCTCGTCGATCTGTTCGCGGTTCTTGACCGTGCCCTGCACGAGATCACGCACGAACAGCGGATCGACCTCCGCCCCTTCCTGTTCCATCACGTGTTGAATCGATTCTTCGACGTTCGCGTCGACGACGTCGATCTGAAACAGTCCCTGCAAAGCAAATTCTCTGGAAGTTCTGCGACTCATATCTGCACTCCTCTTATGTATTGGCTATATGTAGTGTACCCGAACAACAAAAAGGAAACCACCATCTCTGGTGGTTATTCGCGGAATTGTTGCGGCACAATGCGGTCGATGACGTCGCGCCAGTCTTCGCGGTCGTCCGCCATCTTGCCGATGTAGAAACCGAGGAAGACGAACAAGGCGAATACCAGCGTCTTCAAAAAGCCGAAGATCAGGTAGAACAGACCGAGGATCGTCCCGGCCAGCACGCCGAGCCAGCGCTTGTTCGCAAGCAGCCATTGCCAGATCTGCAACCATTTCTCCATCGGTTACTCCACCCGCTTCTTGACGACGTCCGGAGCGGTCGCCATCTCGGTGACGTACACCGTCACCTGCGACACCGGGATGCCGGTCGTCGATTCGATGTAGTCTTTGACCGTACCTTGCAGCTCGGCTGTCGTCTTCGGGATGTCGAGGTCCGCCTCGATCGCAAAGCGAACGGCCAGCGTCAGCGCGCCGCCCTCCGCCACGCGCACGCGGGTTTCCAAGTTTTTCACGCCGCGAATCTTCACAGCGGCCCGCGTTGCCAACTGTTCAATCGCTTCGTAGGTGATCTTTACATCGCCGTGCTCCATTTTGTGCACGACCGTCTGCGGTTCGCGGTTGCGACCGCCGCCGCGACGGCTGCGGTAGATCAGGAAGAAGATGCTGACGAGCAGGAAGATCAACGCTGCCAGCGCGCCTTCTTCGGTGATCCGCAAGCGAGTGTCGAGCACGCGAAGCCCGGCGTACTGGAGCAGCACGGTGACAGATGCGGCTGCGACCCCGGCCGCGTACAGCCAGAGCAAAATTCTCGGAATGATGTTCAAACGCTTGTCCTCCTCTCCAAGGAAGCAAACCCCCCTGTAAACAGGGGGGTTCAGAAAGCCGATGTTACAGAACGCGGTTCGGCGCCTGCGGCTTCTCTTCTTCCTTGACCGTGATCGTCTCTTCCGCTGCGGCAGACTTGAAGGTCACGCCAAGCACGCTGATGTTTACCTCGACCACTTCCAGGCCGGTCATGCTCTCGATCGCCCGTTTGACGTTCTCTTGGATCTCCGAGCAGACCTCCGGGATGCGCACGCCGTACTCGGCGACGATGGTCAGGTCGACGGCGCATTGACGCTGCCCGACCTCGACCTTGACCCCTTTGGAGAGGTTTTTGCGGCCCAGCAGTTCGGCGATGCCGCCTGCGACGCCTCCGGACATGCCGGCCACGCCTTTTACTTCCGTAGCGGCAAGACCTGCAATGATCTCGATGACCTCATTCGCGATGCGAATATTGCCAATATCCGTGGAGTCAAATTCCGTATTTGTCGTCATGTTGACTACCTCCTTTGTCTTGTCCACCTAGTTATATAAGTATAGTCATCTTGCACTTTTATGACAAAGGATACTTTTCCAGGAACTTGGTGTCAAAATCGCCGTCGATGAACTTTTCATGGCGCAACACTTTTTGGTGGAACGGAATGGTCGTTTTGATCCCTTCGACTTTGAACTCGCTCAAGGCGCGGTCCATGCGCAGGATCGCTTCTTCACGGGTCGGAGCCCAGACGATCAGCTTGGCGATCATCGAGTCATAGAACGGCGTGACCGTATAGCCGGTGTAAGCGGCCGAGTCGACGCGCACCCCGAACCCGCCCGGCGGCAAGTAGTTGTGGATCTTGCCCGGGCACGGCATGAAGTTTTTCTCCCAGTCCTCAGCGTTGATCCGGCACTCGATGGACCAGCCGTCGAGGACGACGTCCTCCTGCTTGAACGAGAGCGGCTCGCCTGCTGCGACGCGGATCTGTTCTTTGATCAGGTCGATGCCGGTCACCATCTCGGTCACCGGATGCTCGACCTGGATGCGGGTGTTCATCTCCATGAAGTAGAAGCTGCCGTCGAGCGCATAGATAAACTCGATGGTGCCCGCACCGGAGTAGTTGACCGCCTTGGCCGCCTTGACCGCCGCTTCGCCCATCTCTTTGCGCTTCTCCGGCGTCAGAGCCGGGGACGGCGCTTCTTCGATCAGCTTTTGCAGGCGGCGTTGGATCGAGCAGTCACGCTCGCCGACATAGACGGCGTTGCCGTGGTTGTCGCCCATGACTTGGATCTCCACGTGGCGCATCTCGGTGATGTATTTTTCCAGGTAGACACCCGGGTTGCCGAACGCAGTCGCAGCTTCGGTCTGAGCCATTACGATCAGACGGCGCAGCTCGTCCGGCGAATGCGCGATGCGGATGCCTTTGCCGCCGCCGCCCGCCGTCGCCTTGATGATGATCGGATAGCCGATGCCCTCTGCGATCTGCAACGCTTCGTCGAGGTCCTCGACGAGCCCTTCGGTGCCCGGCACACAAGGGACGCCCGCCTTGATCATCGTGTCTTTGGCGACCGCTTTGTCGCCCATCTTTTCGATCGCTTCCACGCTCGGGCCGATAAACGTGATCCCGCAGGCCTTGCAAAACTCTGCAAAATCAGAGTTCTCGGCCAAGAAGCCGTAACCCGGATGGATCGCGTCGACGCCGATGGAGGTGGCGAGCGAGAGGATGTTTTTGATGTTCAAGTAGGAGTCTCGGGACAGAGTCGGTCCTACACAGTATGCTTCGTCTGCAAGTTTGACATGCAGGGATTCGCGGTCCGCTTCCGAGTAGATCGCGACGCTCGGGATGCCGAGCTCGCGAAGAGCGCGGATCACGCGCACCGCAATCTCGCCGCGGTTTGCCACAAGTACTTTGTGAAACATCCGTTTTCCCCCGTTCCGGTACTAGTCGACTTTTACAGTGAACAGCGGTTGACCGTACTCAACCAGCTGGCCGTTTTCTACGAGCACTTCCACGATCTCGCCGCGCACGTCCGCTTCGATCTCGTTCATCAGTTTCATCGCTTCGAGGATGCAGACGATCGTCTTCTCTTCGACGCGTGCGCCCGACTTGACGTACGCATCCGCATCCGGGGACGGTGCTGAGTAGAAGGTGCCGACCATCGGCGAAACGATCTTGTGCAGGTTGGCGTCGACCGCTTTCGGAGCTGCTGCCGGAGCAGGCGCTGCCGCTTCTGCCGGTGCCGGTGCCGGCGCTGCTGCCGGTGCCGCTGCGACCGGTGCCGGTGCTGGAACAGGTGCTGCCGCCGGTGCCGCCGCTACGTGGACGATCGGTTGAGTCGCCACTTGTACAGCGTTTTCATCCGTCTTTTTGATTTGCAATTTTGCCTGTCCGACTTCGTAATTGAACTCGGAGATGCTCGTTTCGTCGATCAGACGAATCAGTTCGCGCAGTTCGTTCAACTTGAACATGGTTCTCTGTCACTCCTCATATGTAATGCTTCCCTTGTGTTCGATTTCCTGTGTTCGGCTTGCCTGTAAAAAGGGACGTTCCCCATCAGTATAGCATAACCCATTATTTTCTTTCTACTTGCCAGTCGAAGTTTACCAGATTGAAACAACCTGCCGTCCCGTAAACACAAGGACGGCAGGTTGTTTTTTTTTCTTATTCGTGGACGCCGACGGACACTTTGGACGAGGAGACTTGCATCTCTTTGGCGACGATGCCCATGATCTTGACCGCTTGTTTCTTGTCGAGCTCTTTCGCTTGTACGGTGACGTTGACCTTGCCGTCTTGTTGGACTTTGACAATCGCATCCGGGAAGCCTTCTGCGGTGATCATGTCGATCGCCTTTTCCACTTTGTCGGCGGTGTTGTTCATCGTCTCCAGGTCTTTCTTTGCTTTTTCCACTTCTTCGGCGCTGGATTGCGCGTTGGCGATCACCGATTGCAGTAGCTCGGCTTTGGCGCTCATCTCTTCGCCTTCTTTCATGTGGTACGCGACGAAGAAGTCGCTTTGCTCCATGACGGCGGTCTCCGTCTCTTTGTTTTGGTCCTGGTTGTCTTTTGCAACTTTCGAGGTCTCGGTGGTGACCGGTTCGACGTTGTTGTTCACCGTGTAAAAACCGATCAGCATCAAGGACAGCACCATCATCGTGGACAACCAGATCGTTTGACGTTTCGCCATTGCAGAAACCCTCCTAAAGGTCATTGTTATTGGTTTGCTTTTTTGGGCAGGATGGAGATTTTATGTGGCGGCACTTCCAGCGAACGCTGGACAGCCTCCGTGATCAGCGCTTGGACTTTGACATCTTCCGCTCCTTTGGCGGTGACGACGACGCCGCGCACGCGCGGCTTGATCGTCTTGACGACCAGCGGTTTGTCGGCCCCGTTCTGTTTGGTCAGAACGATGTTGTTCGACTCGTCGAACGAGGTGGTGCCCCGCGTGCCGCCTTTGTTGTCACCCTCTTGGGCTTGCTGTTTGGAGCCTTGGTGATTCATCGCGTAGACGACCTCCTCGCTGGAGTCGATCGTCACCATCACCGACGGCTCGGACACGCCGCGCACCGTGGAGAGGATGTCTGTCAAGCGCTGCTCATAAATTTTTTCATACTCGGCCATCGACGCCTGCGAGGAGTTGGTCACCGTCGCTTGCGCCTGACTTGTCGGCAGTTGCTGACCACCTGTCGACTGACCGGTGAAGAAGGTCAACGGATTGAACAGGAGCAGCACGCCGAGGCTGCCGAGCACCCAGAGCATCTTTTTGTTTTTGATCAAGGTCTGCACTTTTGCGTTCATCTTTTCCATGGTCTCACCCCCCCTGTTCAGGACTCGCGCCAGACGACGCGGATCTGCGCGGTCTTCAGCTTGTACTCGGCGGCCAACTGGGCGCGGATCGCCGCCGCTGCTTCCTGCGCGTCCTGCGACAGGGTGCCCTTTTTTCCGGACGGTGCCGCCTCGTCGGGTCCGCTCTTGCCGATGATCACCGGTTCGATCGGTTTGATCATCGACTCCTCGCCCGGCACGGTCTGCTCACGGAGCGTGACGGTCAGGCTTTCGAGGTCTTTCGGGCGGCCCGCTTCATCGGCGGCGATGCTCACTTCGACGCTGTCGACGGTGACGGGATGATCTTGCTGGATCTGCATTTTCACCTGCTCGGCGATCCCGTCCTGCCACTGCTTGACGGTGAGTTGCTGGCTTTGTTGCTGCATCTCTTGCCCGTCCTGCAGGATCTCGTCGAGCGTCTTCATCGTCTGACCGGAGGAGTCGGTCTCGTCACCAGCCAAGAGCGAGTCGAGCGTGAAGTCCATATTTTCGACCGGCGTTTTGGCGATCTTGAGCACGGGGCTGAGCATCATCAGGATGATCAACAGCCCCATCACGAGCCTTGCGTACCGCTGCATCGTGCTGTTTGGCAAGATCATGTCCAGCACGACGGCGAAGAAGATCACGAGGATCAACCCGCGCATCCATTCGCTGAGAAATTCGATCATGCCCTCATCACCTCACCATCACCGACAGATTGCCCGCCGCGATGATCACAGTGATCGCCAGGAAGAACATAAACCCGACGGTGGCCAGTGCCGCAAACACGAGGATCAAGCTCTTGCCGATCGTCGCGAGGCATTTGATGATCAGCGAGTCGCCGAGCGGCTGCATCAAGGCGGCCGAGATGTTATAGATCAAGGCGAGGGACAGGATTTTGATCGCCGGGAACGCGCAGACGAGGAGCAGGATCGTCGCTCCCGTGATGCCGACCGCGTTTTTGACGATCAGCGACGCGCCGACGACTGTGTCGGCTGCGTCCGAGAACAGTTTCCCGACGACCGGGACAAAGTTGGAAGAGACGTATTTGGCCGCTTTGATCGACACGCCGTCGGCGACCGCCCCCGCTGCCCCCTGCACCGAAACGACGCCGAGAAAGACGGTGAAGGAGACGCCCATCACCCAGACGGCAACGCTGCGCATCAGGTTGGCGAGCTGCGTGACCTGGTAGCGGGACGAGATCTGCGAAACGAGGGTGAGGATCGCCGAGAAAAAGATCAGCGGAAACACGATGTAGGAGATCAGGTCGCCGATCCCGTGGATCAGGAACACGATCAGCGGATGCAGCATCGCGGCCGATGCCATGCCGCCTGTCGCGGCGAGCAAGGCGAGAAACATCGGGATCGTCGCCATCATGAAGTCGACCATCGTCTGGATCGCCCCCGACGCGTAGGACGTCGCCATCGCGAAGGAGTTCAACGCGAGGATCATCAGGGCGAGAAAGAGGATCGAATGGGCGATCTTCGAGACGTTGTTCGCTTCAAACGCCGACTGAAGCGACTCCAGCAAGGCGGCGAACACGGCGAGGCAGATGATCGAGCCGAGCAGTTTGGAACTTAAAAAGAGTTCGTGGAACAAGAAGCGCATCAGCCCGGTCAGCAAGCCTTTGATCGCGGTGCCGAACTGTCCGGTAAAGACCAGTTCGGCGAGGTTGCCGCGCACCTCTGGCGGCAGGAACTGGCCGTATTCGGTAGTGATCTCGTCCCAAAATTGGTCGAAGTCTTGCAGGTTGAGCTGTTCAAACTGCTCGCCTGCAATCGGATCGGTCAGGGCCGAGCCCGGCGCTTGTTCGAGTGGATGTTCCGCCGTCGCGGGGGGCGGCGATGTCCCTTCCGCGTAGGCGGTCAGACTGCCAAAGCCAGCCAGGATCACCAGCATGATCATCCACAAGATCCGGTATGGTGGCCGTGTGCCCATCGCCCCACCCCCTTTCCAGAGAAAAATAAGTATCAGGCCGGCAGCAGATTGAGCACGGTCTCGATGACCCGTTGCACGATCGGCAGCGCCAACACGAGGATCAGCACTTTGCCGGCCAGTTCGATCTTGGCGGCGATGGAGCCTTCGCCGGAGTCTTTGGCGATCTGCGCCGCAAACTCGGCGATGTAGGCGATGCCGATGATCTTCAAGATCGTCTGCAGAAAGATCATCTCGATCCCCGCCTGCACCGACAATCGCTGCAGGAGGTAGATGACCACCTGGATCTTGTCGAGCAGAAAGATGAAGATGAACACGCCGACCAGCAGGGACAGCAGAAAGGCGATCTGCGGCGATTGCCCGCGCAAGACGACGAGCAGGATCGTAGCGGAGAGTCCGAGTCCGACGATTTGGATGATTTCCATGAGCGGTACTCCTTCAGGGAAGGCTCTTGGGCTCGTGCGCTAGTGCGTCAAAAAGACGTTGCGCACTTTGTCAAACAGGTCGCTGATGTAGGAGACGACGGTGAACATGATCACGATAAATCCGGTCAGCGTCGCCCACGAAGCAAATTCTTCTTTTCCAGATTGTTTGAGAACTGTGTGTATGACCGCCGTCAAGATCCCGATGCCGGCGATGAAAAAGATGGCGTTGATCTCTGTGCTCATCATCGGTTCCGTCCTCCTAAACTCAGTACAGCAGTATCACGACTGTCAGCCCCAGCAGGGCTCCGAGGTATTTCCACATCTTTTCGTTGCGCGTCTGCTCATCGCGCGCCTCCCGCTCTTCGGTGTGCAGGTGGGCGATGGCCAGACGAATGTGTTTGATCTGATCTTCCCGGTCCGATACGCCGAGCGTGCGCCCGAAACTGCGCAACACGTCGCGCTCGACGGGCTTTAGCGCCGATTCGGAGGCCAGCTCCGCCAGCGCGGCCTGCCAGGCTTCCTCTGCCGTCCGTCCAAGCCCGTCGCCGAGATACTCGGCCACACGCCCGAAGAACGGCCCCACGGGCGCCTGCGTGCGCTGTGCGATCCGGCGGCAGGCGTCCGGCAGCGGAGTCGCTCCGTAGAGGATCTCCGTCTCCAACACCTGCAACGCGCTGATCAGGCGGCGCAACTGCTTGGGTCGCTCCGCATAGCGGGCGGCGATCTGAAACCCGACGAGCGTGGCGGCGAGGACGGTCAGCACGCCGCCGAGCAGTTTCACCATCGCGCTCCCTCCCCGACGGCGATCCGCTCGCCCGTGCGGTCGTGCACACCTTCGACGGTGCAAGGTCCGCGACGGCGTGAAAGCACGATGTAGCGGGTAAAGGCGCCCATCTCGAACAGTTCGCGCAGTTCACGGCGGCGGCGCACCTCCTGCAGGCCAAATCCGTGCGCGGTGGCGATCACGCCGACACCGGCGTGAATCGCCTCCATCACCGCTTGCGAATCTTCAGGGCGGCCGATCTCGTCGGTAATCAGCACGTGCGGCGACAAGGAGCGGATCATCATCAGCATCCCTTCCGCTTTCGGACAGGCGTCGAGGATGTCGGTGCGCGGTCCGAGGTCGTGCTGCGGCACCCCGCGCCACGTGGCGGCGATCTCCGAGCGTTCGTCGACGATGCCGACCTTCAGGCCTGCGAGGTTCGGATGCAGCGTGCCTGAGGAGATCTGCCGGGCAAGATCGCGCAGCAGCGTCGTCTTGCCGCACTGCGGCGGCGAGATCAGCAGCGTGTTGTGCAGGCGGGAGGCGGCCGGTTCGATCAGCAGCGAAGCGAGCGGATGAGCCGCCCCCCGTATGTCGCGGGCGATGCGGATGTTGAAGGTCGCGATCTCTTTGAGCCCGCGCACCTGCCCTTGTCCATCCAGGAGAGCCCGGCCGGCGATGCCGACGCGATGCCCTCCCGCGATGGTCAGGTAGCCGCGCCGAAGCTCTTCCTCCAGCGCGTAGAGCGAAGACTTTGTGAGCAGGTTCAACGTCTGATGGATCTCCTCTTCCCCGATCACGCATCCTTGCGCCGGGTCGGCGTGCACGCGGCCTTCCGTGGAGACAAATCCGTCGCGCCCGCCGTAGCAGATCATCAGCGGCCGCGACAGCCGGATGCGGATCTCTTCCAACCGCTCCAGCACATCTTGCGGCAGCAGCAGAATCGCCTGACGCAGACGCGAAGGCAACACCGGCGCGATCTGTTCGCGGATGATGCGGGACCAGTCGGTGCCAGCCAGAATTTCCGGCATCTTCCTCTCCTCCTCCCTGTCCTATCTTGGTTAGTTCATCTATATGGGTCATGTCCAGCGGTTAGACCAACAAAAAAAACAGTCTCCCAAAAAAAGTTATAGTTTTGAGACAACAAAAAAAGACCGTGCGCGGGACAGGTCCTTTTTCCAACAGTCTATGAACATGCAAAAAGCGGGAGAACTCTCTCCCCAGAGAGTTTCCCGCCGTTACGTTCGGTCTGACATCATGCTGCAAGGTCCCCTCTGGCGCATCGCAATGCGATTCTTTCCAAGCTTAGAGACCTCCGCCGCCGCCCCATGTGATCGAGTTGATCGGCGAACAGTTGAGGCACTCTTCCCCGACTTCCTCGGCAATCGGTTCGAGCGGTTCAAACGGTTCGACCGGCTCCAGCGTCACATCGGTACCCACCGTGAGCAATACGGCAAACATCAACACTTGCATCCATTTTTTCATCATTTGTCATTCCCCATTTCCCCTGTTTTGGTCAATCCCCTTACCCAACTCTATAACGCATGCAAGATACGTTTCATCAACTCGTCCAGCCACTTGCAGATCATTGAAGCAACGCCTCCCTCAAGGGCTTACCTTCAGAGCCGGCATCCCCTGTCGCTTCCATCTCTTGTTCCGGCACGTGCCGTTTCAGCGTCTGTGCAAACTTCCCGACCAGTTCGGCATCAAACTGCGTGCCCGCACAGCGGTGCAGCTCTTCGACCGCCCATTGGAACGGCAGCCGTCCCCGGTACGCTTTTTCACGCGTCATCGAATCGAAAGCGTCGGCAATCGAAACGATGCGTACGCCGACCTCTAGCGTTGCGGCCGCCGCTTGATGCGGATAGCCGCAGCCGTCGATGCGCTCGTGATGAGAGAGCACGATCGGCAAGATCGGCGTGTAGACGTTGCCGAAGTGTGTCAACAATTCATAGCCGACGACCGGGTGCGTGCGCATGCAGACGATCTCCGGTTCGCTCAGCCCCGACCTTTTGTTCAACACTTCATCGGAGATCCCCAGCTTCCCGATGTCGTGCAACAACGCGCCGGTGCGGATGCGTTCCACCTCTGCCTCGCACAGTCCGATCTCCTCGGCCAACCAGACCGCGTAGGTCGCCACCTGCAGAGAATGATGATAGGTATCGACGTCGCGCGCCAACAATACTTGCAACAGTCCCTTGGTGATCGAGCGCGATGCATCCGACTCTGTGAACGCTTCCACGATCTCTTCTTGAGCTCGGCAGTCATGCCCGTCCTGACTCTCGGCGCAACAGAGTTGCGAATAGAGCGTGAGACAGCCTTTTCCCTGCGCCTTTGACACGTAGGCCGCCTTGTCCGCCTGCTTGATCGTCTCCTGCAAATCCCCGTGCTCGTCTGTGCAGGAAGCCACCCCGATGGAAAGACCGATGGAGACGCTGTGCCCTTCGAACGTGACGGGCTGCCGGATGCGTTCGAGCAAGCGGGTGCCGACGATCAGCCCCATCTCCTCGGTCGCGTCCGGCAACAGCACCGCATACTCATCGCCGCCGTAGCGGACCGGTATGTCCCCTTCACGGACCTCTTCTCTGATTAGCGCGGCAACGTGATGCAGGGTCAAGTCGCCAACATGGTGACCGTACGTGTTGTTGATGTCCTTGAAATTGTCGAAGTCCATCACGATCACCGTAACGGGACGTCGACCGCTCGCTTTCAATTCGGCCAGTTTCCGCCCCAAGTAGTGGCGGTTGTAGAGCTTGGTCAAATTGTCGGTGCACGCCATCTTTTCCGCGCGGTCGAACAAGATCGCGTTTTCCAGCGCGGCTGCCGCATGCGCCACATAGACATCGAGCGAGGAGTCGATCTCCTCCAGCAGTTCGCAGGAGCAGAGCAACGTCATCACGCCTTTGACCTCGCCTTGAGCGATCATCGGGCAGAGCAGCGTGACTTGCTTCTCGTCGTAGGGGAGCACCACGCGCTTGCCGTGGTAGAACGCCCGCTTCATGTCGGTTTCCAACTCCGCAACGGTTTGATAGTGGATTTTGCCGTCGTGGCTTTGGCGCATCAGATCGTAGCCGCCGCGCTCGTCGTTCTTGCGAACGATGTGCAGCGTGCGGTACGGCACCTCTTTGGCGACCGGCTCAAACACCGCCCGCAAAGCCGATTCCACGTTCAGCGAGCCGCCCATCAAAAGCGCGTGTTTTTGCAAAGCGGCCACTTCGTCGACCTTGCGCTCTAAGAGATGATTGGCACGCTCCAAGGACGCGACGTGCATCTCCACTTTTTGGGTCTGGTCGATGTACAGTTTAAAACTGTAGCGAGCCATGACCAGCGGCAACAGGAAGATCAGGAGGCCCAACACGTTCAACAGCTCATACGCTTTGTACAGCCCGTAGCCGATCGGAGCCAACGCCAGATAGTTGATCGAAAGCCAGCGATAGTTTTGATTGAAGATCTTGACCGGCGGCTCTTTGGTCGCCAACGAGATGGCAAACAGCACCAGCGAAGCATTTAAGGCAAAATACAGCAACGGAACGATCACAAATTGGAACAGCCAGACCGTCTGCCAGCCGGCCACCGCCTGCAACACCAAACCGGCCGCATAAGCGGGGGCTGCGTTGGCGACAACGTTGAACAGCATTTTTTGCGGATGCAGACGCTCCGGAATAAACGAAGCGACCAGACCGATCCCGGTGCAGGCCAGCACGCCCGCCTCCGGTCCGAGCAGCAACACCGACGCGTAGGCCAACGCCCACGACACGGAGACGTTGCTGTCCCGTTTCAGCATCACCGGCATCATCTGCACCACCGAAGCAAACAGCAGAAAGATCAGCCCGTCCAGAAGACGGTCATAAGGGAAATGACGCATCGCATAGGCGACAAGTCCCAAGCCGAGAAGGTTGATCGTGTACACGTAGAGTCGAAGCGACGTCAACAAAATACGATTCACCTCCTTTGCAAAGTCAGCGTCCTTCAGATAAATAGGCACAATTTCCTATTAATCTTACACCTTTTATGATAGAACAAACACTTGTATCTTCGCAACAAATTGATTCAATCAACATTCACCATTCAGAAAATTACCTTTACGAATAAAAAAAGCATGTCGCGGAAAGCGCCATACTTTCTTTAGATCAGGCGGTCCAGCAGGCCGAGCAACGCCTTTTGAAACCGCTCCTCGTCGAGAGCGGTGCGCTTTTTCGGCCCTTTGGTGCGCCCGCCGCCCCGACGATGTCTGGCGGCCGCCTCGCGCAATTCCAGGATCAGGCCCATCCGCTCCTCTTCGTACACTTCCCCGCTCGGATTGAGCGCGTAGCCCTTTTTGCCCAGCACCATCGCCGCCAGCCCGATATCCTGCGTGATCACGACGTCGCCCGCCCGCATCCGGTTGAGGATCGCGAGGTCGACCGCCTGCGCTTCGCCGTCGACGACCAACCTGCCCGGCGCCTGTTGTTCGTGATGCACGTTGGTCACCAGCACCACGGGGAGGCCGCGACGCTCGCCTTCATCGAGCGTAAAACGCACGGCGAGCTTCGGGCAGCCGTCCCCGTCGATCCAGATCGTCCCGATCATTTCGGCTCGATATGCTCGCGGATCACCGGCGGCACATGGACGATGCTCTCCAACGTGTGAAACTTGCCCGTCACCGGCACGTTCAGATCGGCATGGTCAAACGACCAGCCGCCTTTGTCCGGCAAGTGGATGGCGTGAATCCCTTCCAGCAGGGCCGGACGGATGTCGGTGCGCGCCGAGTTGCCGATCATCCAAGTATGTTCTTTGTCGAACTGTTTCTCGCGGATGATCCGGGCGAGAACGTCGCGGTTTTTGTGCTCGCTGATAAAACGCCGGTCTTTCGTGAAGATATGTTCCAACCCCGCGCGCAGCACTTTTCCGGTCTGGATCTCGTGATCGCCGCCCGTGTAGAGATACAGTTCATGCCCTTCTCCCTTGAGCCGCTCCAGCGTCTCATGCGCATGCGGATACAGTTCCACCTCTTTGGTGTAGACTCCGTATCCGATGGAGAGCAGTTCGTCTTCGTCATGCTTGAGCGGCTCTTTGCCCACCTTCTCGCACATCAGCCGATAGGTGGAGATCAACGATTCCGGGAAGCGGTGCTTGCCAAGGCCAAACTGTTCGATGCCGGAGAGGTCGATGTGCTGCTGGGTCTCGTCCACCATCTTGCGCGTGATCGGGTACGAAGCAAACATCCGATCCATCGCGTCGAGAAACTCGGTCCGCGCTTCGCTGAAAAAGCGGTTGCAATGGATCAACGTGTCGTCCAAGTCAAACAGGATATTTTGTCTCATAGCCTATTCCCCTCCTCCATGTAAGTGTAATTCATTATAGGAACACACTTCCACTTTTGTCCACGGTACAAAAAAACCGACGAACCCCGGGGACCGAAGTTCGTCGGCTGACTCTGGCGCGCAGGAGACAGTTTACGGAGCGGGAGGCGCGAACATCATATAGACGATCCACAGCGCCACCGCGACGGCCGCCCCCACCAGTCCCCAGAGCACCATGCCTTTGCCGTCGCGGCTGAAGAGCCCGGTCAGGAAGCCCCACGTCCACGGCATCGGCCGATCAGGATAGGCGGCATGATACTCTTCCTCGATGTCGGTGTACTCTTTGTGCATGTTCTCTTCAAATTTATCATCATGCTTTTTGCGCTGCTGGAGTTTCTGATCTTCATTGTTCATCGAGTCGCCCTCCTTTTCTGCTCTTATCGTTCGCTCGTCACTGCATTTTCATTCCCACCCGGCGCACCTCCACCGTGTAGCGGACCTCGATTTTCGTTTTGGGAAATTCCTTTTTCCAATCCAATTGTTCAAACTGCTTCATGTAGTTGGCCCGCACTTTGTTGCCCATGCCAAAAACGTCCACGCCGTACTCCCCCTGCACTTTTTCGATCATTTTTTGTGCGCGGGAGTTCATCTCGGCGGCCAACGCCTTTTCGACCAATCGATACGACTCCTCTTTGGAAAAATCAGCGTTGCACATCGACTCGACGATATCGTCTTCCACCATCACGTCCACCGTCATTTTAAACGTGTTTTGGTAGGGTGCGACTGTGGTTTTGACGTGGACCTTCTTGGGATGAGCGGTGAGATAGGCGCCTATACCGTCAACTCGGGAGGCGTTCTGTGGACACGAGATGGTCACGTCGCCGCCGATCTGTTTATTTTTCACCTGCATCAGCACCCACGAAAGGTCTTCCTCCAGATGACCGACCATCTTGTCGTCGTTAAAGAGAGCGAGACCGTGCCATTTGACTTCGCGCGGGGTGGATTGAATGTAGTTGGCCATCGCATCGCTCCCTGACGAGGAGCGGTCGATAAACCATCTGCCAAGCGTGATGTCCGGTACGATCCCCGACTTGGACCCGTTTTCCATCAAGTCCATCACGTAGACGATCGGGATCTGTTCCAGCTTTGGATCGGCTTCGAGCAGTTTCACCGCCTCTTGGGGCGTGATCACCATCCAGAGCAGGCGGCGCATCTGGGGAGAGCGGCGCAGCGAGTCGACGATGGCGGAGAGATCCTCTCGCGCCACCGCTTCGCTGATCGCCACGACGCGAGTGTGCCCGTAAAAAAGTTGCTGATTGAGCCGCTGCTGAAGATTGCGCATCGCGTCGGCCATCGAGTACCCGGTGGCGCTCATCACTTTGACGGCGCTTTTACCTCCTTCGCCGCCCCCGCCGCCGGAGCCGACGATCTTGATCGGGATCGGGATCTGCACGGAGATCTTGACCAAGGATTGCTCCTTTTCGTCGACCCGGTCGATCGACATCGCCACCACCGAAGTCCGCTCTTCCAACTCGCGGCGGTCCCAACACCCGGCCGTCACCGTGCTCATCAGCACGATGAACAGCAGAAAAGGAAGCACCGCTCTAACTCGCTTCACGGGACTCCTCCTCCTTTTCGCCTCGATGATCCAGTTTGCGCGCCATCGCGATCAAGAGCAGCAGCCCTGGAATCACAAAGGCGAGCACGATGCCGCCGTAGCCGGCATAGTCGGTCGTCCGGAACAGTTCTTGCACGTTGCCCCCGAGACGCATCGCCAATAAGTAGATCAAAAGGACGTACGCGACGGTGATCCAACGCCGTTTGTGCGGGCGGCCGATCAGTTCGGACAGCGTCCAGTTGGCACAATAGAACCAGGTGCCGGCCGTCGTAAACACAGCCGCCACCCAGACGCCCAGAAACACCGCTTCCAGCCGTTCGAGGATCAACCCCGGCACATTGACCGACTTGATCAATTCAAGCGTCGGCCACGCCTGGCGGGACAGTTCTTCGTACCCGAATGCCATGATCCCGGCGATGACGATCAGCAGATACAACACGCCTGGCACCAGAATCCCGTAGATCTGGTAGCGCATCATTTTCCGATCTTCCTGCAGATGTTTGTTGAACATCAACATGCACTCAAACCCCAAAAAGCTGGTCATCACCGGGAGCGACCCTTGGAGCAGTTGAAACCAATAACCGTCGTAGGGCACTAGCGGCATGATAAATTCCATCTGCGCATTTTGATAGGCGGACAAAGAGATAAACAGCACCGGGATGACGATGATGATCAACAGCACCTCGTTGACGCGGGTCACCACCTCGACATCGTGCCACGCCAGATAGAGGCAGAGCAGCAGCATCGTGCCGACGATCACCTCCAGCGGCGTGTTGGTCAGCACGGCCGTGACGACCACTTCACCGAAGATGCGCGCCACCAAAGAGCAGACGAGCGCCCAGTAGAGGCTGTAGATCAGGATGAGGGGAAATCGAATCACGGGCCCGAGCCATTTCACCTTTTGACTGCCGAGGATCTCCGACGAAAACTCCACAAACGTTTTCCCGGGAAATCTCGCCCCGAGTTTCACGACCACGAAGATCCCGAGGACGCCGTAGAGCAGACCGAGCAACACCGAATACCAGCCAAACTGATGTCCCGCATCGGTCACGGAGCGGGGCAACGTGAGCACCCCTACTCCGATGATCGTCGAGGCGTTGAGGGACATCGCCTGCTGCACCGTCATTTTGTAGGGGGAACTATTGGTCTTGTTCTTCTTCCGTTTGGGGTTCTGTTTTCCACTTGTCATCGGGTTTGATATCCTCCGCTGATGAAGGTTTCAGACGCACGTTGTCTGTTGATTCGGCAAACACGTTCGGCCGCTTCTTCATCCAATAGAGCGGGATGCGGATCACGCTGTCGCCCATCGCGAGCAGGTTGCGCGGCGTAAACGGGGAAAGGTACGGCACGCCGAAAGATTTCAGCGAACAGAGATGCACGACGATCAAGATCATGAACAGCATGATCCCATACAGACCGAACGCGGCGGCGAGCAACATCACCGGAAACCGGAGCATGCGCAACGCGATGGCCGCGTTGTAGGACGGAGCGGCAAAGGAACCGATGGTCGTCAACGCGACGACGATGACCATGATCGGCGAGACGATGCCGGCCGACACCGCCGCTTCACCGACGATCAACGCGCCGACGATGCCGATGGTCGGGCCAATCGGGCCTGGCAGCCGGACGCTGGCTTCGCGCAGGATCTCGATGGAGATTTCCATCGCCAGCGCCTCCACCACCGAGGGAAACGGCACGGTCGCGCGGCCGGCCGCCATCGCGATCACCAGCTTGGATGGGATCATCTCGGGGTGAAAGGAGGAGAAGGCGATATACAAAGACGGCAACAGCAGAGCGATCGTCATGCTCAACGCCCGGATGAAACGCAGCAGGGTAGAGATCAAAAAACGCTCGTAATAATCTTCCGGTGAATGGTAAAACTGCGAGAGCACCGCCGGTGCGATCAACACAAACGGCGTGCCGTCAATGACGATGATCACTTTGCCTTCGAGCAGATTGGCAGCCGCTTTGTCTGGCCGCTCAGTGTTTTGGATGATCGGAAACGGCGACCAGTGGTTGTCCTCGATAAACTGCTCGATATAGCCGCTCTCGAGCACGCCGTCGATCTCGATGTCCTGGATGCGCCGTTGCACCTCTTCGACGATGTTGTGATCGGCCACCCCTTCGATGTACAACACCGCGACGTCCGTGTTGCTGCGCGTGCCGACGCTAAAGTTTTTCACCCGCAGATCCGGGTCTTTGACCCGACGCCGGATCAAGGCGGTATTGACCCGCAGCGTCTCGCTAAATCCCTCGCGCGGTCCGCGTACAATCGATTCGGCGGTCGGTTCCGACACGCTCCGCTTTTCCCAACCCTTCGTATTGAGCAAAAGGGCCTGCCGACACCCTTCCAAGAGCAAGGCGGTATCGCCGCTCAGCACCGACTTGACCACATCTTTGAATGCGGCCGACTCTTTCGCTTCGCCGATGGGCAGCACGCTCCTCTTGATATGGAGGACCGCTTCCGTCGGTGGAAGCAGATGCTCTTTATACTCCGCGACAGGTGTGATCATAAGCGGCCGCATGATCTGATCGTCGATGATCTCGGTCGACACCAGTCCGTCGACAAAGATCAGGGACGCGCGCATATGGCGGGGAGTCTCACAGATGAAGTCGCGTATGATGAGATCGTTGCTGTAGCCGAGCATCTCGTGCAACGTTTTCAGATTCAGATCGAGATCTTCGGTCAGCCCATCCTCGGGAAGGCGGTCCACCTTTTGCTCGAACCGCTCCTCCAGAACCTGTTGCTGCTTCCATTCACTGAGCTTGCGAGGCTTCACAAATCGGGTCAAGCGATGTCCACCTCCCCCTTCCAAGAGATCCCTGATCATGCAAAAGAGGCCATCCTTTGTTTTGTTAGGATGACCTCTCTTGCTCTGCTTATGCTCTTGACAACAGTATGGAATCCGTCCCCTGCAATCCCGTCAATTCTTGATACAATTCCTCGTAAAACTGTGCCTCCGACAACGCGACCGCCGCCCCGGCCCGATAGATCTCCGCCAGTTGCTCCGGCTCGTTGAAATCGAGCAGCACCTCTTTGCACAGTTGATAATGGCGCGGTTCGTGCGTGTCCGCATGTGCCATCCAAAAGCCGACGTTGATCCGCTGCTCTCCGTTGTAGTTGGCATGCCGCAGCCCCTGGCCGATCAAGCCCATCACCTTGCCGGCAAACAGTTCGGAGCCAAGGCCGACCGCCGCCATCGCCTGAAGCGTCGTCGCCTGTCCAAGGAAGTCGATGAACGCCTGCACCGCCCGCTTGGCCGCCTCGCCCACCGGATGCTGCGGGACGTGCTCGTCATTGATCACAACGCCCGGTGCCGCCGTCTCAAGGAAGCTTCTGTACATCTTCGAATGGAAACCTTTCGGATTGCCGCGCCCGGCTTCGTCCCACAGATTGTCAACCAGCGGCACCCACCAACGGTCCAGCGGTTCGACGGCTGCGATCGCCGCTCCGAGCACGCGGGGGAAATTGCGGGAATAGTAGCTGTATTGCAGGGCAAACTCGGCAATCTGCCCGGCCGTGAAGTCGCCGTTGCCAAGGGCGGTCAGGAAACGGCCGTTCTCGATGTGTTCCTCCACCAGCTTCCAAACGGCTGCTTCCACTTCGTCATATGTATGAAAATCAGTCTTTGTCTCCAACGTGACCATCTCTTTGTTCGCTCCTCTTTCTCTATGTGCAATCCTTCACATTTTAGGCAACGAGGCGAGTTTTTGCAAGAGCCTCGCCCCTATTTCACCACCGCCCGAAAGACGCGAAACCCCAGGCGGTGCCGATACTGCCGAGTCACCCGTTCGTGAGCGGCAAAAATCTCGTACAGCTGCGTATCGATGCCTTCCGACGGATCGATGTCCTGCGCGTCAGCCGCCTGCTGTTCGGTCAGCGCGGCCAACGCCGATGCCACCGAACCGCCTTTGACCACCTCGATCAGGTCAAACCCGGCCTGCTCCAAACGACCGCGCCACTCCTCCTCCGTCGGCACATGCCGCGTGCCGTAGACCAGACTCAGCTCCTCCAGCTCGCGGGCGGACAGCGGCCGCTCTGCCGTCATGTCGAGGTCGATCAGCACCCCGCCGGGACGCAGCACGCGGGCATACTCCCGAAGCGCCGTCCCAAGATCGGTAAAGACGGTCACCGACTCGGCGAGCAACAGGTCAAAGCTGTTGTCCGCAAACGGCAGGTTTTCGATGTCGCCCTGCAGCAGACGTACGCTGCGCACCTTTTCTTTTGCCATCCGGCGCTTGGCCTTCTCCAGCATCAGCGGGTGGCGGTCGAGCGCCGTCACCTTGCACCGGTATCGCTTGGCCAGCAAGGCGGCCGTGCGCCCTGTGCCGCACCCGCAGTCGAGCACCCGCGTCTTGGCGGTCAACGCCTCTTTTGCCAACAGTTCCTTCGTCAACCCGTATCCGCCGGGATGAGCACTGCCGATGCCAAACTGAGCCAAAGCGTCATGATACGTCCATTCGCTCACATGCGTCGCTCCTCTGCCGTCAACTGAGTCCTCTCCTCATATCTATGTCCGCCGGGGAGGAAGCGACCATTAACCATACAAAAAGACCACCTGCTGCCAAGCGGTGGCCCCTGATCCCTCTATTTGCGAAATGACTGCACCAGATAATACAGCGTAAACGGCAAGATCAGCGCCACCAACACCAGCGCGCCCGCCATCTGCAGCCATTCTTGATGCAGATCTGCATAGCGCTCCGTAAATTGCCCCTGCACGTTGAGGATGCGCTGCTGCACATCGGCATATTTGCCGTACATCGCCACCAAGACCCACACTTCCACGGCCAGCGCCGCGATCCAGAAGAGCCGTCGCTTCATCCTCGTTCACATCCTTCTGTCGTTCGCTCTATTCCACGGTCTTCTTGCGCATCTCGCGCACATACTCCATCAGGGCGTCCATCACTTCCCGGTCGTCGAGCTCCTCCAAGTCACGCGTGGTCTCGCCGTAGGACTGCACGATCGCTTCGTGCACGTACGACGAGAGATCCTCCGGGATATACTGCGCGATCCGCCGCTGCTCGACGCCAAAGAAATAGTCGACCGGAAAATCCAGCACGTCCGACATCTTCGCGATCACCTGCATCGACGGATTTTTCTTGACGCCCCGCTCCAGCTCGCTGATGTAATTGGCCGACACGCCGATATGTTCTGCCAGTTGCGCTGCCGTCACGCGGCGCGTCTGACGCGCCCGCCGGATCCGGCTCCCTAGTTCCTCCATATCCCACTACCCCCAAACACATGTTCTCACCAAAAACCGCAATCCAAGCCACTACAAAGACCCAGAGCGAGCCAACCCGCCCTCACAACCCCAAACGACCCCCTCGCCCCTTCGACTCACACTATAGTTACACCCTATAATAATCCCAACACCACTGGAAAACGTTGCCTCAGGTGTGTGTTTCTATCCAATCGTCAATTATACTGCACCGATCATGATCCTACTAGGAGGGATTTTTCATGGAATGGAACTATCGACCGATCATCATCCGCTGGCCGAACGAAGAGACGGGCGGGTATTTCCGCGTGCCGGGCTGCTTGGTCGGGGACCGCACCGCGTTCGCGATCTTCGACGAGCATCTGGAAGTACATCTCGTCGAGCCTTCGCATGACCCGCACGAGTATGAACTCCGCTACGCCTCCAACCCGCTCTTCTACGTCGGCTCCGATCTGCCGGCTGTCTACCACGATCTGATCTGTCTCTCCTTCGCCGACTTTGCCGGCAAATACACGCACAGCGACTTTTACCCGGCTGAGACGACGGTGCCTGTCCAGAACGCAGTTCGCACTTAGCCGAGCCGCTCGATCGCCAGCGTAAACGACCCGCTGCTCACCGCCACTTGATCCGGGTCGAGATCGACCTCCACATCCTGACTGTCCACCGGCATCGCCATCAAACGCGGTTCTTCGCCGCCTCCCGTCGGATCGACCTCGCGAAACAGCAACTCGAGCGCCACATCCTCCTCGGACTCCGACTGCACGATGCCGCACAGATCCAGCGTCCCGGCAAACTGGCTCAACAGATGCTCATGCACCGTCTCCCCCCGCTCTTCCCGCATCCACAGCCGCACAAACACCTGGCTGTCACCAAACAGACTCTCCAAGATCCCTGCGAGATCTTCGAGCCCTTCAACCCCCGGTTCAAACATGCCCAGATCTTCCATCTTTCTCTTGTCCTCCCGCTCACGGAAATGTGTACTACCTAGAATATCATAACCGAGCCGGACGGTCATCATGGGTTTGCAGTCTTTCCACCCGCCGTGCTACGATGTGAAGACATCTTACTTTACAGGAGGTTGCTTGTCATATGGCTGAGAACAAATTGTCTCTGTCCTACTGCACGTCTTGAGGCTTCTTGCCCAAAGCCGTCAGGTTGACGGAAGAACTGTTGACGCATCATCAATTTTCGATCCGCGAGTTCGCGCTGGTCCCCGCCACAGGCGGTGTGTTTGAACTGACTCTCAACGGAGAGGTGATCTTCTCCAAAAAGGAGCTCGGCCGCTTCCCGGAAGACGGTGAAGTGCTCGAACTCCTCAAGAGCCGCCTCTCCTGATCATAGCTCCGCAGGAAACGCCGTACCAAAAAGGCAACCTCTTGACACGTCGGAGGTTGCCTTTTTCTTGTTTTTCTTCTAGCTGTGCTTATTGATTGACGTAGAACGTCACCCGTGCGCCCTGTTCCGCCTTTGAACCGGCTGCCGGTTGTTGCTGGTAGACAGTACCGGCCGGAGTGTCGCCGCCGCTCTTGATCTCAAACGAGTAGCGGTAACCCAGTTTGAGCAGCATCTGTTCGGCATCGGGTTGCGACATCCCGCGCAGGTCGGGCACAACGCCCGCTGTCACGGACTCTTGCCCGTTCGGGTTGTTGCCGCCGTTGCTGCCGTTCGACTCGCCGGCCGTTTGACCGTCGGTCATCGTGCCGTTGACCGTCAGCACGATCATCTGCTCGCCGGTCACCACCTGCGTGTTCGGGTCGACCGACTGCTGATAGATCTTTCCCTCGGTCAGCCGTTCATCGGTCGGCTTATACACCCACTGGATGCGATTTTGCGGGAAGCCGTTCTCGGTAAGGATCTGCACCGCTTGTTGCTCCGTCTTGTTGATCAAGTTCGGCATCTTGACTTCCTTGCCTTGGAACTCACCGTGCGCCACCGTCGTCGCCTCTTCGCCGCTCGCCGTCCACCACAGCCCGCCGGTGACGATGACCAACACGACGGCGGCCAGCGCGTACAGCAGCGGGCTGCGCTTTTTCGGGGTGCTCTTTTCGGTCATCTGCTTGACGAACTCCATCTTGCGCACCTGCGCCACTTTCGCCATTCCTTCCTGTGCCGCTCCGAGCACCGTGTCGCGCACCTGTTCCACCGGCGATACGCCGCCTGCAGACGCCTTCGACCCCGTCTGCCCCCGCTCACCGAGCAGGTCGGCCGCCTGCCCGATCGCGTGACGCACCGCTTTCACATCTTTGTGCAACTCTTGCATCGACTGGTAGCCGCCCTCCGCCAACAGACCGAGCGCGCGGTGCGCGATGCTCTCCATCCGCTCCGGCAGCCAGCTGTGATGTACCTGAGCGGCGGCGAGCGCCTGATGCACATCCTGCACCACTTGACGCGTCGGCGCGAGGTCTGACCAGCCGTTGCCGGTCAGGAGTTCATAGAGCAGCACGCCAACCGTGTGAATCTGCTCCCGCGTGCTTTGCGCCCGCGACGCCGTCGCCAGCGGTCCATACTCGATCACTTTCAAATAGCCTTCGTCGATCAAAACCGTCTTTGGATCGATCGACAATTCATAGACACCGTTCTTTTCCGCTTGCACGACCGCGCCTGCCAATTGGCAGATCAGATCGACCGCCCGCTCCGGCTCTACCTTGCTCTGATCGCGGACGTAGCGGGCCAAACTATCACCTTCAAGGTCTTCAGTGACCAAATAAAAGACATCTTCTTCCCAGACCGCATCATATACGGCCAACAAGTGCGGGTCATGCAGACCGGCCGCCTTGGCGATCTCCGGCTCCAGCTGACGTCTGCGGTCCTCCGTCACTCCAGCGGCCAGCCGCTTGACCGCCACTTGGCGACCCAGCGCTTCGTCATGAGCGCGCCAGAGATCCGAGCGGCCGCCGACCGCTTCTTGGAGACGATACCGACCGGCCAAGATTCGCTCGTTCATGTCCATTTCCCCCTTGCTGATCCCGTCCGTTTCCAACAATATGACACTCTTGACGGGGCATCATATACGGAATACGTACAACGGGATGATTTTATGCGGGTCTCGGGAAAAGTTTGTCCAAAAAATTTTTTGTCATCATCTTCGACTGATGAAAAAAAGCCCCCGGCGCGCCGAGGGCTTTTTTGCTTATTTCTGAATGTGGCGCACCAGTTGAGACGCGATGCCGACGTAGCTCGCCGGAGTCATCGCTTGCAGGCGGCTCTTGTCCGCTTCCGGCAGGTCGAGGCCGGAGATAAACGCACGCATCGCTTCCGGAGTGATCGCCGCGCCGCGGGTCAGCTCCTTCAACTGCTCGTACGGGTTTTCATGCCCTTCCTTGCGCATCACCGTCTGTACCGGCTCAGCCAGCACTTCCCACGTGCTCGCGAGATCTGCTTCCAACGCGGCATGGTTGACCGTCAACTGGCCGAGACCGCGCAGCGCGGCCTGCAACGCGAGGTACGAATGCGCGATGCCTACGCCCATGTTGCGCAGCGCAGAGGAGTCGGTCAGGTCGCGCTGGAGACGGGAGATCGGTAGCTTGTTCGCCAAATGATCGAGCGTCGCGTTGGCGATGCCAAGGTTTGCTTCCGAGTTTTCGAAGTTGATCGGGTTGACCTTGTGCGGCATCGTCGAAGAACCGATCTCGCCTGCCACCGTCTTTTGCTTGAAATACCCGAGCGAGATGTACTGCCACACGTCGCGGTCAAAGTCCATCGCGATGTTGTTGAAGCGCATCAGCACATGGAACGCCTCTGCCAGATAATCGTGCGATTCGATCTGCGTCGTCAGCGGGTTGTAGGTCAGGCCCAGCCCCTCGACAAACGAAGAGGCGATCTCTTCCCACGGAGCATCCGGGTACGCGGACGTGTGCGCGTTGAAATTGCCCACCGCGCCGTTAAATTTGCCGAGGTATTCCAAGCCCCGCACTTGACGCAGTTGGCGTTGCCAGCGGTAGACGAACACCGCCAGCTCTTTGCCGATCGTCGTAGGCGATGCCGGTTGCCCGTGCGTGCGGGCCAGCATCGAGACCTCCTTGGTCTCGTCTGCGAGAGCGGCCACCGCCGCGACAAACTTCTCCGCCATCGGCAGCCACACGTCGACGATGCCGCCTTTGATCATCAAAGCATGGGACAGGTTGTTGATGTCCTCGGATGTGCAGGCAAAGTGGACAAACTCCATCACGTCGGCCAGCGACGACTCTTTGAGCTGTTCCTTAATGAAATACTCGACCGCTTTCACGTCGTGCTTGGTCACGCTCTCGATCTCTTTGATCCGCAGCGAGGCCGCTTCGTCAAACGAGTCGGCGATGCCGCGCAGCAGCGCGATCTCCGCGTCTGTAAAAGCGCGCACCTCCGGGATCTCCGGCGTCGCGGCCATCTTGATCAGCCACTCCACTTCCACAACCACGCGATATTTCAACAGCGCCCATTCCGAAAAATAGTCCCCGAGCACCGCCACATTGCTTTCATAACGCCCGTCGAGGGGCGAAATCGATTTGATCGTCATCTTGTTCTCCAAACTCCTTTCAAGTCCATCCCAGCAAGGCCGGCACCTCGTGCAGCGACTGCACCTCGGTCGCCTGCTGTGGATCGGGGCAGTTTATCCGCCCCCTGTTCAACCAGATCGCCCGCATCCCGAGCCCTTGCGCCCCGACGATGTCCGCGTCCCACGAGTCGCCGATCATCACCGTGTCCGAAGGCGTGATGCCAAGCCGCGTCAGTGCCTGTTCAAACAGGCGTGCATCCGGCTTTTTCACGCCTGCATCCTGCGACGTGATCAGGTGATCGACGTGCACAGTCAGCCCGCAGGCGTCGAGCTTGTCTCGCTGCACGGCCGTCAGTCCGTTGGTCAACACCGCGATCTGACACCCGCGCTCGCGAGCGTTCGTCAGCAACTCCAGCGCACCGGGCATCGCACGGCGATGCTGCCGGTACAGCTGACCGTACCGCTCCACGCTCGCCAGCAGTTCCGTCTCAGCCACGAGCAGACCGCAACCTGCGTACAGCGTGCGGATGCGCTCCAGACGCGACGCTTCCGCCGTCATGCGGCCGGCCAGCACCTCGTGATACATCCGGTCGAGCATCACCCAGAACTCCTGCTCCAGTTGCTCCACCGATTTGACCTGCAACTCTTCATAAGTATCCCAGAGGTGCGAGATCCCCATGCGACAGGCGTGCCGATGGTCAAACAGCGTCTCATCGAGGTCCAAACAGAGTGCTTTCATCTCTCATCACCCGCCCAAACCGAACATTCATGTCGTATCACTCTCAATCGTTCGGGTTTATTATAGCATAAATGGTTCGCGGGCTGCATAGGGATTGGTAAAAAAACTCGGACAGGCACGCCTCCGAGTTTTGATCAAAAGGAGGCTGTCCCTATGCCAGCACGCAACGCCACCCGTGTTCTGCTCCTGCAAAGCCGCCACGCCGGTCAGGACTTTTCCCGCTTTCCGCAGTTGCTCGAAGGGGTGAACTCCCGCGAGGACTGCCTCGCCGCCGTCTTCACCTTGATCGACCCGGAGCGCGCCGACCATGCCGCCAGCCTTTCGCTCCTGCTCGATGAACTGGGCTGGGAGCAGATCGTGCTCGCCGCCTCCCGCGCCGACTCGCCGCTCGCGGCCGCCATCGCAGCTGAGATTCCCGCCAGGATCAGCGGCTTGTTCCTGATCCGCCCGGAGACCCCTTGCCTGCCCGATCTCGACATGCCCGTCCTGATCGTCAACCGCCCCGATGATCCTCGCCCCTCCTGCCGCTCCGGCTGCGAGATCATCGAGCCTCCCACCCTCGCCCCCGGACATCTCAGCGAGATCCTGCACGCCTTCTGCGTCATGCGCACTGACAAAACGTTCCTGCCGCATGTATAATAAAAGCAAAAAGAGCGGGAGGAACCGAACGATGACCACACGCGTGCAACGACTGTCGATCAACTACAAAACGCTCGAAGAGTTTAAAAAATTTCGCGAGAACGGATTGGAAGAACTGTCCATGCTGGAAGATCTCCAAGCCGACCTGATCGAGGACAATGTCGACTCGCCTTTCTACGGCATCTACGAGGAAGGCAAGCTCGTCGCCCGCATCTCCCTCTACCCGACGCCGGCCAAGTACGACCGCTATTTTGAACCGGCTACCGGCTACCTCGAACTGATGAAGCTCGAAGTGCTGCCCGGCTACAAAGGCAAAGGCTACGGCCAAGCGCTGGTCGAATACGCCAAGTCGCTGGGACGCCCGATCAAAACCAACGTCCGGCTCGGCGCGCAAGACTTCTTCCTTCGCCTTGGCTTTTGCGCGGTGAAGTACAACCCGGAGCGCGACCGCGGCGAAAACCCGTACGTCTGGCAACCGCCGTCCTTTTGACGAACCGCCGTTTTTCTTGTAGACTAAGCTACAGATTTTTCCCTACAAGAAAGGAGGCAGCGAGATGCTGACCCCTGACAAGATCGAACGCATCAACGAACTGGCCCGCAAGAAAAAGGCCGGCACGCTCACCGAAGCGGAAGCGAAGGAGCAGAAAGCTCTGCGCGACGAATACATGACCTCCTTCCGACAATCGTTCCGCAACCAGCTCGACCAGATCCAGTTCGTCGACGAAGACGGCAACCCGGAACCGCCGCGCACCAAACAGTAAGCAAGCCCCATAAAGAAAAAAAGCCTCGCTGCCTCAGGCAGGGGGGCTTTTTGATCATTTTGATCATTTTGATGATGTCTGGATGGACCCACCTCAGCGCGAGTCGTGAAACTTGCGAGATCGCGAACGAATCCGGTCGGTCACCTGTTGGGAATTGACATAGTCCCAACGCGACACCGTTTGCGGGTCTGTTTTCTCTGTTTTCGAAAAGACGTGAAAGATGGGTTTGGGCTTACCGAACTGCGTGATCACTTGTTGCTTTGTAACACCGTGAGTTTGCTGACAGTGCACAGACGTCAGCTCCTCCAACAATTGACAGCAAATCGGGCATTCAACCAAATCATAGTTCCCCTTTCGAACGAAGATGTTCGTCCCAGCAGCAAAACGATGAACTTGTCTATGCCCTCATTGTACCAAATTCAACTAAAGTTGTCGTGAACTATTTCGTATTTTCTCGATTTCTTAACAATTTTGTCGTTTCAGCAACGTTTCAAAGGACGGCTGGTACATCTGCCACGTGTTTTTGCCTAGTCCCTTCGAACGATACATCGCAGCATCCGCACGCTTCATCAGCGCAGCCGCATCCCCGCCGTGATCCGGATAGATCGAGATGCCGATGCTCGCGGTGACGTGATAGTCCTGTACCCCGATAAAGATCGGACGCCGCAAACTGTCCAGCACGCGCTGCGCCACCGTCTCGGCCGTCCCCTTCTTGATATCGGGCAAGATCAGCGTAAACTCATCCCCGCTGATCCGCGCCACCACATCGGTGTCGCGCACGCACTCGCGCAGCCGATCCGCAACCGTCACCAACACCCCGTCGCCCGCCGCGTGGCCTTGTGTATCGTTGATCGACTTGAAGCGATCCAGATCGAGGAACAGCACCGCCGCCCGTTCGCCCCGCTGCTGCGCGCCCGCCAGCGTATCGATCAGCTTGTTTTCAAACAAGCGGCGGTTCGGCAGGTCGGTCAGCGCATCGTGATAGGCCATGTGGTTGATCATCCGCTCCGCCCGCTTGGCTTCGGTGATGTCTTTGGCGATGCCGTACACGCCGATCAGTTCGCCGTCGATCTCAATGGGCAACGAGATCACGCTCAACTCCACACGCTGCCCTTGTTTATGTCGGATCGCCATCTCATAATTTTGAGTGGCTCCCTGCAACGCTCTTTGAAAAAGCTCCCGCAGCCGTTCGATCTCTTCAGACTCTGTGAAAAACTCATAGCTTCTGCCGATCAACTCGTTTTCCGTATAGCCGGTGATGTGTTCAGCCGCCGGATTGATGCTGGTAAACACACCGTTCAGATCGATCATAAACACGCCGTCCGGGTTGTGCTCAAACAGAGAGCGGTAGCGCATCTCGCTTTCCTTCAACCGCCGCTCCTCCGCTTTGCGGGAGGAGATGTCGCGCATGATCAGCGCAAACCCGCTCATCCCGCCTTCCGTTCCCGGCATCGGCACCACCGTCTCGCTGGCGACAAACGTGCTGCCATCTTGGCGTTGCCGCTCCTGCTCCGCCGCCGTCAGCTGATACCCGGACTCGCGCAACGCGTCCAGATAGGCGACCCTTGCCTCCATGGGAACGACTGGCAGCACCTCGCCCAGCACTTGCTCCTCCCGCCAGCCAAACGCTTGCTCGAACGTCCGGTTGGTGCGCAAAACACGGCCGTCCAGGTCGCACACCAGAAAGGCCACCGCCGCATTGTTTACAAACGCCTCCAACAATTGACGGGTCGAACGCAATTCTCCTTCGAGTTGAAGCACGTCCTGCGTGCTGCTGACCATGTCGCTCACCACTTTCCATAAAAAATTGTATCGAGATTTATTCGACACCCTTCGTCAAAATCATTCTTTTTTGAGAAAAAGAAATAAGAAAAAAACCGTTCCTCCATGAGAAACGGTTCTCTTCCCTTTACCCCAGTTGCCGCACCAGTTTGCGGAGGATGTTCCACATGCGCTTGCGTTTGAAATACTGGTTGCGCAGTTCCATCACACCGAAGACAAATCCGGCCAGTGTGGACACCATCCGCAACAGTCGAGTGGCCTTCAGCAGCATACACACACCCCTTCCTGTTTCTGCTTCTTGCGGGTAGTGTGCCCTTCTGCCTGATGCGGTATGTGGGAGAGAGATCAGCGTGCAGCGCCCTCCGAGTACATGATCAGCTTCTCCGTCTTTTCCAGCGCTTCTTCGATCAGCGCTTCGATGTCGAGCTTTTTCTCGATCTCCTGCGCTTCCCAGAGCTTCGGACGGGTCTTCGGATTTTTCGGCAGGAAGATCGTGCAGCAGTCCTCATACGGCAGGATCGACGTCTCGTACGTGCCGATCTTGTGCGCGATGTCCATGATGTCCACCTTGTCCATCGCCACGAGCGGACGCAGGATCGGCATGTTGGTCACGTTGTTGATCGTGTACATGCTCTCCAGCGTCTGAGACGCCACCTGGCCGAGCGACTCGCCGGTGACGAGCGCCATCGCTTTGCGCTGATGAGCGAGCCGGTCGGCGATGCGCATCATGAAGCGGCGCATGATCGTAATCGAGTACTCCTCCGGCACATGTTGGCGGATCGCTTTTTGGATCTCGGTGAAATGCACGTTGTGCAGCACGATCCGGCCGCCGTGCTCGGCGAGGATCTTGGCGAGATCGTTGACCTTTTCCTGCGCGCGCTCGCTGGTGAACGGGAAGGAATGGAAGTGGATGCACTCCAGTTTCGCACCGCGCTTCATCGCCATCCAGCCGGCGACCGGCGAATCGATGCCGCCGGAGAGGAGCAGCATCACCTTGCCGGACGAACCGACCGGGAGGCCGCCCGGCCCCGGGATCACGTCGCATAGCAGATACGCTTTGCTCTCGCGCACCTCGACTTGCAAGGTCAGCTCCGGCTTGTGCACATCGACCGTCAGGCCGTCCGTGTGACGCAGCACATGGCCGCCCACTTCGCGTGCGATCTCCGGCGAGGTCAGGGGAAATCTTTTATTGGCACGGCGGCCGTCCACTTTAAAGGTGATCGGCGTCTGCCGTTTGGTCAACGCGTCCTCGACCACTTTCAAGGCCGCGTCCTTGATCCGGTCCATATCCAGTTCCGCTTCCATAACCGGCGACAAGGAGCGGATGCCCGGTACTTTGCTCAATGCGGTTGCGACCTCGTCCAGATCGGCGCCGTTCAGCAGTGCTTCGATCCGGCCGCCCGTGCGGACGATCTTCACGCCGCCAATCGGTTTGACAGCGAGGCGCATGTTTTCCATCAATGCCTTTTCAAACACCGAGCGGTTCTTGCCTTTGATGGAGATCTCGCCCGCCATCCGTATCATCAACGTTGTGTACATATATGATTACCTCCGGGATACCAGTCGCAGATCGGCGATCAGCGACTGGAGTTGTTGCACCGTTTCTTCCACGTCATCGGCCGTATGGTCCGGCCGCAGCGACAGGCGAACCGCGCCCTCAAGCGCCGATTCCGGCAGCCCCATCGCTTTCAAGACGCGGCTGTAGACCTTTTCTCGCGACGAGCAGGCCGACCCTGTCGACACATACACGCCGTTCGCTTCCAACGCATGCACCAGCACCTCGCCGCGCACGCCCGTAAACGACACATTGACGACGTGGGGAGCCGCGTGACCGGCCCCGCGCGGCGTGTTGATCCGCGCGTCGGGGATCTTCGCCTCGATGCGCTCGATCAGCAGATCGCGCAGTTCCGCCATCCGTTTGGAGCCCGCCGCCATCTCGCGCAGCGACCGCTCGGCCGCCACGCCCATGCCGACGATGCCCGGCACATTTTCCGTGCCCGATCTCACGCCGCGCTCCTGCCCGCCGCCGAACAAGATCGGCGTGAGCGTGACGCCGTCGCGCACATAGAGCGCGCCGACGCCTTTCGGTCCGTGGATCTTGTGCCCGCTGACCGAGAGCAGGTCGATGCCGCAGTCCTTGACTTTGATCGGCAGTTTGCCAAGCGCTTGGACCGCGTCGACGTGAAACAGCGTCTTGCGCTTGTCTTTCAAAAATTGTCCGATCTCGCGGATCGGCTGCACCGCGCCCGTCTCGTTGTTGACATACATCACCGAGACGAGGATCGTGTCTTCGCGCCACGCTTGTTTCACAACGTCGGCGCTGACCCGCCCGTCGCTCCCGACCGGCAAAAACGTCACCGCGTAGCCTCGACGCTCCAGTTCCTGTGCGGTGTCGTACACGCAGGGGTGCTCGATCGCCGTCGTGATGATGTGCTTGCCCCGGGACGCGTATTGCTGCGCCGCGCCGAACAGCGCGAGGTTGTTCGCCTCGGTGCCGCCCGATGTGAACAGGATCTCCGACTTTTTCGCCCCCACCGCTTTGGCGACGCGCTCGCGAGCCCGGTCGACCTCCTTCTCGGCAGTCAGACCTTTTTTATGTAAGGAAGAAGGGTTGCCATACGTTACCGTCATCATCTCGACCATCGCGTCGATCACTTCCGGGTACGGCTGCGTCGTCGCGCTGTTGTCGAGGTAGATCTCTAACTTCATCGTCTCACAACCTTTTTTGGGGTACTCGTATTTTCTAGTCTGTCCCAAACGCATCGACCCTCATTATAGGAAAAAGCGCCGGACCCGTAAAGCCCGACGCCTCTCCTCACCCTTTTTTTGCTTCCCGAACGGGGATCAACGTGCCGAGCAGGACGATCCCCGCACAGGCGGCAAACACCAGCGCATAGCGGTCGGCCGCCACCGCGATCCCGGCAAACGTCACCAGGAAGATCACGTCAAACAGCGAGTCGGCGATGGATAGCAGCGACAACGTCGTCGCCCGGCTCTCCGACGGGATGTGATCATTCGTCAACTGCGAGTACAAGGGCATCCTGACCGCCCGCGACAATCGCAGGATCAGAAACACCAGCGTCGCCGTCCAGACGGCCGGCACCACTGTAGCCGCCACAACGAGCGCCAGTGCGGTCGCCAGGCCGGTGGCGTACATCAGCCCTTTCTTGGAAAAGCGCTGCGTAAACCACCCGATGCGGCTCGACACCAAGAGCGCGAGCACAGCCGCACCCGCATAGAGCACCCCAAGCCACGCCACCGACACGCCGGACATCGTCAGGTACGGCTGCTCCAGCCTGCCTGCCACGACCGCCGACAGGACAAACACGATGGTAAAATTCAAAAAGATCAGCAGCAAATCGGGCGTCTTGCGGATCACCGTCACGCCGTTTTTCACATGCTGGAACGGATTTTCACGAAATCCTTCAAACGAGCGCGGATTGACAACGCGCAACAGGAAGAAGAGTTGCACCAACTGAAACACCATGCCGAGCACGATCAGCAGCACGAACTGGCTTTCCTCCAGATCGCGAGCCACATACGCCCCGAACAGGAAGGCCAGCACCATCGGGTAGAGCGAGGCCGCATAGAGTTTGCCCATCACGTCGCTCATCCGCTCTTCCTCGCCGTCCTGCTTCAACGACTCGTACAGGAGCGCCTCCTCCGCACCGGAGAAGAATGTCACCGACAGCCCCCACAAAAACGTGTAGACCGCCATGCCCCAAAAGTCATGAGCGAAGATCAAGATGATCTTGGACAGGATCGCGATCAGACAGCCTGTTACAAACGACGCCTTCGGGCCAAATTGGTCGGCAAACGCCCCCGTCGGCACTTCAAACACCAATACCGTCAAACACCACACCAGCGTCACCAGGTACACCTGCGCGAGGTCCAGCCCCCGCTCCAGATAGAACAACGTCAGGATCGGCTCCATAAAATTGACACTGGCAAACACAGTAGCCCAGAATAAAATCCGCACATTGTGCGCAGAGATCGTACGATCTTTGAGTTGATTCATTTTTTTCAAATCCTCCGATATCACATGTCATCCAACAGACATCTGAAACAGAGGAACGCATGATTCGGTTGAGTCGGGTTCCGTCTGCTTCAGACTACAGGGTGCACCCCAGAACCGGATTTTTTTGCATGTACCTCGTCCTCCTTCTACATCAGAGAAAATAAGAAACAAAATATTCCACTTGCTCATTGTATCATCTTGCACATAAAAAGCACAGAACCTGTTTCAAAGGAGTGTAAACGCCCGTCCGGCCGCCGTTCCCACACAAAAAGCACAGGACCGCACGGCCCTGTGCTTTTTCGTGTTCTTCTCTGCTTACACAGTCACTTTCGACTTCAGTTGCTTGCCCACCATCGCGGCGAGATCGACGCAACGCATGGAGTAGCCCCACTCGTTGTCGTACCAAGCCAGCACTTTTACGGTGCGGTCCGCCACGACCATCGTGGACAGGCCGTCGACGATGGAGGAGTGCTCGTCATGGACGAAGTCCACCGAGACCAGCGGCTCTTCCGTGTAGCGCAGGATGCCTTTGAGCGGGCCTTCTGCCGCTTCACGCAGCACGCGGTTGACCTCGTCGACGGTGACGTCTTTGCCCAGGTTGACCACGAGGTCGACGACCGACACGTTCGGGGTCGGCACACGCATCGACATGCCGTTCAGCTTGCCTTTCAGCTCCGGCAGCACCAGCGAGATCGCCTTGGCAGCACCCGTCGAAGTCGGGATGATCGACTGACCGCAAGCGCGCGCACGGCGGAGGTCTTTGTGCGGGTTGTCGAGGTTGTTTTGGTCATTGGTGTACGCGTGAACGGTCGTCATCAGACCGGACAGGATCTCGAAGTTCTCATGCAGGACCTTCGCGACCGGAGCCAGGCAGTTCGACGTGCAAGATGCGTTGGAGATCACGTCATGTTTTTGTGCATCGTACATATGCTCGTTGACACCGAGGACGATCGTGATGTCCTCATCTTTGCCCGGAGCGGTGATGATGACTTTCTTTGCACCGGCGGTGATGTGCTGACCCGCTGTCTCTTTCGAACGGAACTTGCCGGTCGCTTCGATCACGATGTCAACACCAAGCTCTGCCCACGGCAGGTTCAGCGGATTGCGGTCGCCGACGATCTTCGTCTCGCGGCCGTTGACGATGATGCTGTCTTCGGTGGTCTGGATGTCTGCATCAAATTTGCCTTGAATGGAATCATATTTTAACAGATGTGCAAGCGCTTTCACATCGTGTGTTGCGTTTACTGCCACAACTTCAAACTGCGGATCGAGCACAGCTGCGCGATACACCATCCGACCGATACGTCCGAATCCGTTAATTGCAAGTTTAATCGTCATAAGTATAAAGTCCCTCCCAGTCGAGTATCAACTACCGCTATTTTACACGATACCCTCCGAATAATCCATACTATTTTTGCATCCTTTAGTAAAAAGTATGTCACATTCGAACATCTCGTGACAGCACATGTGAAAATAGTCTGGTGCGTATAGTTGCCATTCTCTTCTGTGCTATAATAAAGCAATTCGCATTTTGAAAGGCGGAGATACACATGATCCGTATTGTAACCGATAGCACATCCGACCTGACCGTATCCATGATCGAGCAGTATGGCATCGAGGTCGTTCCCCTTAACGTGATATTTGAAGGCACGGCGTACGCGGACGGGGTCGAACTGAGCAAAGAGCAGTTCTATGAGCGCATGGCCGCTTCCAAGACGCTGCCGACCACCTCGCAGCCGAGCCCGGCTCTGATGCGTGAGCGCTTCCAAAAGGTGCTCGACGCAGGCAACGACGTCTACTACGTCGGCCTGTCTTCCTCCTTGTCCGGCACCATGCAGTCGGCGAAGATCGCCCGTGACCTCGTCAGCGACCCGGAGCGCGTCACGATCTTCGACTCGCTGAACGTGGCGATCGGCCAAGGCATGCTGGCGATGGAAGCGGCCAAGATGGCAAACGACGGCAAAACACCCGCGGAGATCACCGCTGTTCTGACCGAACTGCGCAACCGGGAAAAGCTTGTCTTCTCCGTGGCCCACCTCGACAACCTGCGCAAGTCCGGCCGCATCAACAACCTCTCCTTCCTGTTCGGCTCGCTGTTGAGCATCAAGCCGATCATGATGCTCGACATCAAAGGCGTGGTGCAGGTCTACGAAAAAGCACGCGGCAAGAAAAACGCCCTGCTCGCCTTGATGCGCCACTTGGAAGAGTTCCCGCCGGACCCCGACTACACCCTGTACGTCGTTCATGCGCACGTACCGGAGCAGGCGCAGGAGCTCGAAGCGGCGGTCCGCGAAAAGACGGGCATGACCAACACGCAGATCATCTACCTCTCCGGCGTCATCGGCGCGCACGTTGGCGAAGGCACCACCGGCATGTTCTACTTTGCCAAGAAATAAGCCGGAAAATAAATAAAAGCCACGAACCGCCTGCTTGGCGACGTGGCTTTTTCTTTTACCCGACCAGCTGTCCGGAATACATGAACCAGAGGCCGAGAGCCAAAAACAGCATGCACAGGACGAACAGAATGATCGACAACCGCTTCAAAAACATGAGACTGTCACTCCTCTACTTTCAAAACCCATACTGCCATTATACCAAATTGTCCTGTACGAGCACCTTAAAATGATCGCCGATGCCGCCCGGTGTGACCAATTGGCGAATCGCCCGGTTGCGCTTCATGTCCGGGTCGGTAAACGGGTCGGCACCCATCGCATCCCGAAGCCGGTTCAAGATCCCGCTGTCGAGCAGATACTTCGCCTGCGAGCCAAAGAACGACGTCTGCCAGCCGAGTTCCTCGCCGCGCCGGATCAGGGCGGTGAAGTTGATGTCGGTGGTCAGGTCTTGTTCGCCGATGTGGCGGTAGGGGTCGTCCGTCAACGTATGCCGGTAAAACCCGCGCAACGTCCCCTTCATGCGCGACGGATGATACAACATCTCCGCCTCAAACCCATAATCCACCGTCAGCACACTCCCGCGCCGAAGCAGCCCCAGAGCCCGCTCATACCAGTTCAGCCCCGGCAGCCCGACCTCCGCCGTCTGCCCGTTTAGCAGCGGCTTCCCGTACCGCTCCAGATACGCCTCGATGCGTGGATCGGTCAGCGCACCGGTCACTTCCACAAATCGCTCGGCAGACGCATCCCACTGCACATACACTTCCTGCAGCACACCGTCCGCCTTCCTCACACGATGCACCGGATACGCATCCACCAACTCATTGGTGACCACGACGCCGACATAAGGAGCACCTGCAGCCAATTCAGCCTCCGATACCCAGACGACCTTGCACGCATGCCCAACCTGCTGATCACCTGCCAGACTCTCGTTGGCCGTCTGTACGTCCAATGCCTGACCACCTCGATCAGCCGCTTGTTCATCCGTTGTCAGACTCTCGTTGGCCGTCCGTACTTCCGATGCCTGGCCGCCCTGCAAATACGCCGCCAACGTCGCCTGCTGCCGTTCTCTTAATACGGGCGACACCTCCACGATCTTGTACTGCACCGCTGCGAACAACGCCGGGTGCTCGCCCTTCAATCGCCCGAGCACATCCCGTGCCAGCTTTCCTTCGCCGGCGCCGAACTCGATCAGCGTAAACGCGGCCGGCTCCCCCAACGCACGCCACTTGTCTGCGATCCCATCGGCGATCATCTCGGCAAACACCGGATGAATCCCCGGCGACGTGTAAAAATCGCCTTCCTTGCCAAACTTGCGGGAGTCCCGCGTGTAGTACCCCCACTCCGGGTGATACAACGCCCACTCCATAAACCGCACAAACGGCACCGGACCCTGTTCGAGCACCTGCCCGCGTATCCACTCCGTCAACTGATTGGCCATCGCCATGCTCCCCGTCCTTCCCATGCAAAAACGACAGGAGATCGAGATCCCCTGCCGCTCTGTTTGCTCATCAAAGAACTTACTTCACTTCCGTGATGTTCTCGATGATCTTGTCAACCAACCCGTACTTCAACGCCTCATCCGCATACATGAAGTTGTCGCGGTCGGTGTCGCGCGCGATCACTTCGATCGGCTGGCCGGTTTGCTCCGCGAGCAGACGGTTCAGCTTTTCACGCAGGGAGAGAATGCGGCGAGCCGCAATCTCGATCTCCGTCGCTTGACCGCGAGCACCGCCGAGCGGCTGGTGGATCATGATCTCCGAGTTCGGCAGCGCGATGCGCTTGCCCTTCGCGCCGGAAGAGAGCAGGAACGCGCCCATCGACGCCGCCATGCCGAGGCAGATCGTCGACACGTCCGGTTTGATAAAGTTCATCGTATCATAGATCGCCATGCCGGCCGAGATCGACCCGCCCGGCGAGTTGATGTACAGATGAATGTCCTTTTCCGGATCATCCGCTGCCAAGAACAGCAGCTGCGCGACGATCGAGTTGGCCACATTGTCATCGATTTCGCTGCCGAGGAAGATGATGCGGTCCTTCAGCAGACGGGAATAGATGTCATACGAACGCTCCCCGCGAGACGTTTGCTCCACAACATACGGGACAAGATTCATGATTGGTACCTCCTTCGGCTTCCATGTATTGGGGTGATGCAGTATGTGATGATACCAGTATAATCGCAACGTCAGAAAAGGTCAAAGACCGTCAAAGTCAAAAATGGTCAAATCCAGTCTGCCGTCGCTATTCGCCTTGCACGATCTCGCCTTTATACGCCTTGATGCCGCCTTCGAGGACCTCCACATTTTCAAAGCCCTCTTCCGCCAACAGCGCCTTGACCCGGTGTGCCCGCGTACCGGTCAAACAGACCAGCAAGATCTTGTCTTCCGGCTCCGCATCGCGGAGGACATAGGTCATCTCTTGGATCTGCGCGTTGATACTCCCCGGCAGATGACCTTCCACAAACTCGTCCTCACTGCGGATATCGAGGATGAACTTCGCCGTTTCGCTCACGAAATACCTCCTCTCTCCGTTTTATTCGCTTTCCTATGTATGCATCCATCGTAATGCAAAATTTTCCGTTTGTCATCCCCAAACAAAAGCCCGTTGCGCACAGCGAGCGATCTTGGCAACAGGCTTCTGCATCTCTTATGTTTTACATTCCCAATCTCTTTTAAACGTCAGACCACGATTACCTGAAGCGAACGCCGAACTTCCCGCGATTGGTCCGGTACAGCTCCACCTCTTGAGGCGGTTTCTGACCATAGATCCGCTTGTCGCCTTCCACCCACATCACGGCACAATAGGCCTCGAACTTGCTGTCATACAGACCTGCCCAGTAGACCCACGACAAGTTCCCTCACCTCAGCTTCGATGGAATGTTGTTTCGTCTGCGCTTAGTGTTGCCGGGGGGCACGGGGAGTAATCCTGACAGAAAAAACCTGCCCGTCGCAAGGAGGGCAGGTTGTATTTTCTGCATGAGGCCGGTCGGCTTACAGCCAGGTGCGCATGCCGCCGAGGTCGAGGACGTTTTCGTCGCCGAGCACAAAGCGCATGATCGTGGTCGATTCCCAGTTGCGGGTCGAGTAGGAGGACAGCAGACGCTCGAGGATCTGCACTTTGTAGCCTGCGTCGAGCAGGTTGTACATCGTCGCCATGACCGCCATGTCGGAGTCGATGCCGCCGAGGTGCACCATCTCGATCTTGTTGTCTTCCAGCAGTTTTGCCACTTCCGGGATGTACGCCGAGTAACCGCGCTTCTCGACGACGGTCGCTTTGCCGTGCTTGAGGAGCAGCGTGTTTTCGTTCTCGTTGTCCTCGTGCTTCCAGTGGGTCAGGATGACGAGATCGTAGTCGTTGCCGCGCTCGTCAAGGTACTTTTGGCAGATCGGATATATGTAGTCCATGTTGCCGAGAAACTCAGACTGTATGTCAGTAATGATCAGCGCTTTTTTCATGATATCGCTCTCACCTTTCAAGGTTTCATTGTCTTTCTTATGGTAGCAGAGAAGCCCTGCCTTGTAAACGGAGACTCACGTGCCGGATTTGACGTTTGTTTGTCGTTTTTACTTCGACTCGTCCGACCACTTCAGGAGTTCGCCGCGCATCATGCCGGCCATCGTCAGGCGACCGAGCGCTTGCCCGTGGTGGCCGGTGATCTCGATCACGCCTTCGATTTCCTCCAGCGCTTCGCCGTAGCCGCGCTCGGTCAGATCTTGGCGCATCGCTTCGATCTGTGCATGGTTTTTGTTCATCCCCGCCTTGGCTTGGGCGATGTATTCGTCCAGCGTTTCGATCATTTTTTGCAATTTTTCTGCGTCCACAAGCTTTCCCTCCTGCTTCTTCTATCATGTCCCTTGCAGTCGGGAACTATTATAGCACACCTGTCAGTCGTTCGCTTCCCGCATCGTCTCCAGCAGTTTTTCAAACTCCTCCTGCAAGACTTCATACTCCAGCTCCAGACGGTCTGCCAGTTTCTTTTTCATCAGGATCGCCTGCTTGATCTCCGGCTGCACATGCAGCACCGACGGCACCAGCCACGACAGCACATCCGGCTCATCGGGCAAGTCGATCTTGCCCAGTTCCTTGTTGAGCACGATCGCCAGCAGCTTCCAGTACTTTTCAAACAGATGACGGATCTTGTCCGGCAAGTCGCCGATGGCGGCCAACTCGACAGACGGCTCATCCTCGAACAGTTCGACATACCCGGTCAAACATTCGTCATCATAGCCGCTCTCCAAGATTCGGAACCGCTGTCCGCCTTGCACCGCGATAAACATCCGGCCGTCCGCAAATTCGATCACATTGTTGATCTTCGCCACCGTGCCGATCTCCGCCGTGCGGGCCACGCCGCCGACCTCAAGACCTGACGTGATCTGGACCACGCCAAACGGGCGGTTGTATTCCAGGCACATCTTGATCATCGTCCGGTAGCGCTCCTCAAAGATGTGCAACGGCAAAATGCAATACGGATACAACACCGTGTGCAGCGGAAACAATTGCATGTGCGTCTTTGGCATCCCCGCACCCCCCTCTCGCTCCTCTTATTATAAACTTTATTCGACAAGGCTTGTAGATGGGGATCGAAAATCGTTATGATAAGATGAGGTACATAAAAAAGACGAGGTGTTAGCGTTGCATATCAAAATGTACGAACAAAGTGAAGAGACGGTCACCCGCTACGTCGGGTTTGTCGGCGACCACCGCTGGGATCTCGCCATCACCACCAGTACGCATTTCTACGGCAAAACGCTGGTGCTCAACATCCAGAACGGCCGCTTCGGCATCGTCGGCAAAGACGACCTCGAAGAAGAAAAGCTCCACCTGCTCATGCAAACCTTCGCCATCGACGACGAAGCCCAAGCCGAAGAGCTCCGCGAATTCCTCCTCGGCAACCTCTAAAAAGAAAATCACGAAAAAAGACGGTCTGCACACATCCTCGTGTCAGACCGTCTTTCCTTCGCACCATGACACTCACGCAAGTATTCGAAAGCGAAACCGATCTTTTCCTTCGCACCATGACGATCAAGCAAGTCCTCGAAAGCAAAACAGACCGTCGATCCTTTGCACAACGACGATCACGCATTTTACTCTGAAGCTCAAAAAAACGGTCTCCACGCCCATCAGCGTGAGACCGCCTTTTTATTTGCTCAAAAACGAGCCGTACTTGTCGAGAACGTGTGCGACGATCTCTTGGTACTCTTCCTCGTGGGCGACGTTTTCCAGCTCCCAGTCACCGGTGCCGGTCGCCTTGGCGCGGAAGAACACCAACTCTTCGACCGTCTCGCTGTCCCGGTCGTAGTACAGGGCGTATTCCTGACGCATATACGTGAAGAACGCTCCGAGCACATAGCGCTTTTCGGCTTGATTTTCCTCCTGCACCTGCACAAAGAAAATCGACTTCACCAACTCGCGGATCTGTTCGGTAAACAGCTCCCCCGGGTAATCCAATATGTAAGTGCCGTCCGCTTCCACATCGCGGATCAGATACAGCTCCTGCTTTTCATCGCGTTCGAAATCCACGAACAACAAGTGGACATGCTCATTGAAAAAGGCGTATTCACGCGCCTTGTTAAAGCGAAACTTGTGTTGGCTCATGACAGGTAAACGGGGCCCCTTTCGTGTGGAAAAACAGCAGGGCCTGTAACAAGCCCTGCTGCTCACCTAGACGCTAGAATGGGAACTTAGTTCTCCCAGTTCTCGTAATGTTTGCGAACCGCCTTCTCGGTGTTTTCCTTGGTGATGGAAGCACACATGAAGAGCAGGCCGAACGTAGCTGCTACGGTAATGATCAGTCCGAGCACGGGCGTTGCCCCCTTTCCATACTTTCGTATTCCATTCGTATTCCCATCTAGCATAAGATTGATGCCTTGCCTAGTCAAGTGAATATCTCTTGAACGAACTGGCAGAGACTAGGGAAGCGAAGTGTTTTCAAGGAGGGGAATCACATGCCATTGTCTATGGAACGTTACCAACAGCGCGTCGGCGAAGTCGAGCAATCGGCCCGAAGCCTCATCAACTCGGCGATCTTCTACCTGACCGACCCGAGCTTGCCCGACGCCCTGACCAACGCCCGCCGTTGCCTCGAAACGGCCAAATACGTCCTCGAAGGCGTCTACGTCCCGGCCACGCCGGCCGAGAGCATCCAGCCGCTCGCCCACGCAAACGAACACCGCTGGCCGAACGGCATGATCGAGAGCTGGGGCTTTGTCAACAACGTCGACAGCGACCCACAGGATCACCCCTACTACCCGATCTGACCCAAAACCCCACATCCCTGTGGGGTTTTTCTTCTTCGAACGGGTGGTCGAAATCACTCCGACCCGCTATAATAGAGAGCAGAAGCAAAGGAGGGACCCTTACATGTCGATGCTCAACCGTTACTTTTTCTATACTCTGACGTTCATCATCGTTCTTGTCGGCATCGCGACGAAAAACTACGCGATCTTCGGCCTGACCATCTTGATCGGCGTCGCTCTCGGCTTCATGACCGAGTACTTCGACAACCGTCGCGATGAAGCGTTCAAGCACCACAACGCCAACCATCAATACAAGCACTGATCTCATACAACTGTCACAGAGATCCACACACCCGATGTGTGGATCTTTTTCCATGTGTGCTATACTAGACAATATCTTTTTCACTCAAGCCCAACAAAGGGAGGACCCTTTCATGACCATACTGGACCGCAACGAGATCTGGGCACAGGCATTCGAGCTTGGCCAACTGATCCTCGACTCACCGGAAGTCACCGCCTACAAAGCGGCGGAACAAGCGATGAACGACCACCCGGTCATCTCCGTCAAAGTCCGTCAATTCCGCGACTTGCAAGACCAATACGAGCGCCTCAGCGAACACGGCACCGGCAGTCACCTCGACGGCCTGCGCGCCGACATCAAAAAACTGTCCGCCGAACTGGACGCCTACCCGGAAGTTCAGGCCTACAAGACGGCCATGGGCAAAGTGGACGAGCTGCTCGAATCGATCACCAAGCTGATCGCGGGCACCATCTCCGACAGCCTGTAAAAAACAGGCAGTATTTGACTGCCCGAAACATGAAATGATATGATTATCAAGTCTTTTGGCCCACAAGCTTCTTGACCAAATATAGGAAGAGGGGGTTTTCCTCATGTCCGAAAAAGACGTACATATCCACGACGAAAACTGCAACCACGATCATGATCACGAGCACGAAGAAGTCGTCATCCTGACCGACGACGAAGGCAACGAGCGCGAGTTCATCATCGTCGAAACCATGCCGGTTGGCGAACAAAACTACGCGATCCTCGTGCCGGCTGACGGCGAAGATGAAGACGGCTTCATCATGCGCATCGAAGCGGACGAGGAAGGCGACTACCTCGTCGACATCGAAGAAGAAGACGAATGGAACCGCGTCGTCGCAGCGTACGAAAAGCTCTCCGAGTAATTCGACCACTCACAAAAAAGAGCCACTGTTTCTTCGAACAGTGGCTTTTTTTCGATCTTCGCTTTCCTACATACCGGAGGTACTATCCTATGACATACGACTGCATCGTCATCGGCGGCGGCCCGGCAGGCTTGATGTCCGCCATCTCGGCGGGTCTTCACGGCGCCCGCGTCCTGCTCCTCGAAAAAGGCGACCGCCTCGGACGCAAACTGCTCATCTCCGGCGGCGGCCGCTGCAACGTCACCAACGCCAAAGAGACGGACGAACTGATCAAGCACATCCCCGGCAACGGCCGTTTCATGCACGGCCCGTTCGCCGTCTTCAACAACCGCGACATCATGGCCTTCTTCGAAGACCTTGGCATCCGTCTCAAAGAAGAAGACCGCGGCCGCATGTTCCCCGTCACCGACAAAGCCAAGAGCGTCCTCGACGCCCTGCTCAGCAAAGCCGACCAAGTCGGCGTCGAGTATCGCCTGCACACCCCCGTCGACCATGTCCGCTACGCGGACGGCAAAGTCGCGGGCGTCAAACTCAAATCCGGCCAAACGATCGACGCACCGGCGGTCATCATCGCCTCTGGAGGCAAATCGGTCCCCAAAACGGGCTCCACCGGCGACGGCTACCCGTGGGCAGAGGCGGCGGGTCACACCATCACCGACCTCTACCCCACCGAAGTCCCGATCAAATCCAACGAGCCCTTCATCAAAGACAAAAGCCTTCAGGGCCTCTCACTGCGCAACATCGAACTGAGCGTCCTCAACGCCAAAGGCAAGCGCCTGATCACCCACGAAGGCGACATGATCTTCACCCACTTTGGCCTGTCAGGCCCGGCCGTGCTGCGCTGCTCCCAATTCGTCGTCAAAGAGCTCAAAAAAACCGGCGCCGGAGTCGTCCACATGACCCTCGACCTCCTGCCCGACAAAACGACAGACACCATCTACCGCGAGACCTATGCTCTTGCAGAGCAAGAGCCAAAGCGCGCCATCAAAAACGTCCTCAAAGGCTACCTGCCCGAGCGCATCATCCCGCTCCTGCTCGCCAGAGCCGAACTCCAAGACGACATCACCTTCGCCAACATCCCCAAAAAGCCCTGGCAGCAGCTCGCCGAACTGATCAAACAGTTCCCCATCCGCGCCACGGGCACCCTCTCCCTCGAAGAGGCCTTCATCACCGGCGGAGGCGTGCATCTCAAAGAGATCACCCCCAAGACCATGATGTCCAAGCTCACCCCCGGCCTCTTCTTCGCCGGCGAAGTCCTCGACATCCACGGCTACACCGGCGGCTACAACATCACCGTCGCCTTCTCCACCGGCTTCACAGCCGGCAAAGCAGCAGCCGAACTCGCCACCGGAACCGTTACATCGTAACGGACTCCCCCGCGAGGGGATCTGGAAAAGCCTGTGCCCCCAACAACTGGTCAGCCAACGATGGGAAGGGTGGGGAGGTGGTGGAGAGGTGACCTTTGTGGGCCCCTCCCCACCATCAAAAAACTAAATCAAAGGGAGGGGCCCACGACGGGAACCCGCAACCACCTCCCCACCCGGACCCACCACCCAACCCAATCTGCACCGAAATACAAAAAGGCTGCTGAGCATCCGCCCAACAGCCTTTTTCTTTTATGGTGGAGAGAGAAGGATTCGAACCTTCGAAGCTTTCGCAACGGATTTACAGTCCGCCCCAGTTGGCCACTTTGGTATCTCTCCATATTGGTAGCGGCGGAGGGACTTGAACCCCCGACCCTTCGGGTATGAACCGAATGCTCTAGCCAGCTGAGCTACACCGCCATATCTGTAACCTTGTCCCGCTCTCAGCGGCGACATGTGTTATCATACCACCTCCCCCCCAAAAAAACAACCCCCACCCCACAAAAAAAACGACCCAAATCCCACCAAACCAGCGGAACCCAGATCGCCCTTTCAACCAAAAAACCAAACCCTACGAAGCCGACACCGCCTGCCGTCTTCCCACCTCTTGGCCCCCTTGAGCCAACAGATGATCCCTCACCAGATAAAGCGACGTATACGTCGACAGGATATACAACATCGAATCTCCCGCCAACCTCTTCACCGCCTCATCCACCGACTGCGTATCCCCTTCCACAATCTCCGTAATCTCCCCCAGATCTGCGTACTTCAACCGAATCGCAAAATCCTCAGCCCGCGTCCCGGCCACATAGATCTTGCGCAGATCCGCAAACTGCTGCAGCCGTTCCACATTCGTATCCCAGATCCAGGACACATCCGTCCCATCCGCATACCGGTCATTCAAAATAATCAACATCTCCACCGGCTTCTTCTCATGCTCCACCACCTTGAGCACCTCATTAAACCCGGTCGGATTCTTCACCAACGTCAACATCAACTCTCTCCCGGAGCCGGAAATCAGCCGTTCCATCCGCCCCAACTGAGTCTTCATATACCCCATCTCACGCATCAGCACATCGCCGTCCACCCCCACCACAGTGGAAGCCGTCACAGCCGCCAACGCATTATACACGTTATACAAAGCAGGCGAGTTGATAAACCCCGTCACCTCACCTACCCCAAACCGAATCCCTTCCGCATCCAACCGAACCCCTTCCGCCGCAATCGACGGCTCCGGGCGCGAGAACCCGCAAGACGGGCACTGATAAAACCCGAGCTGCCCATAATGGTACAACGAATATTCCAACTCCGACCCACACTTCCGGCAATACTTCCCGTCCCGAACTTCCGAATGCTCCTCCGAATCGAACGCACTCGACTCGATTCCAAAATACACCACATTCTTCCCGTCCGGAGCAATCGAAGTCACCAACGGATCATCCGCATTCAAGATCACCGTCGTGGAGTCAGGCGCCTTTTTCAATGCATTCCCGACCATATCCACGACATGATCCAGCTCCCCGTACCGATCCATCTGATCCCGGAAAAAGTTCGTCACCACGACCGCTTTCGGACGCAGATGCCCGATCACCTTCCCGATCGTCGCCTCATCGACCTCCAGGACCACCGCCTGTTGCCCGCGACGGCGCGTATCAACGCCTTCGATCAGAGTCGTCGCGATCCCTTGAATCAGATTGGCACCCAAACTATTGCTGATCACCTCACGCCCATCTTCGCGCAGAAAATGAACGAGCAGGTTACTCGTCGTCGTCTTCCCATTCGTCCCGGTCACAAACACGATCTGCTCCCCGAGCATCTTTCCGTATACGGCCAACAACTCCGGATAGATCGACAGCGCGACCTTCCCGGGCAGAGTCGTCCCTTTACGACCCGATAGCGTCAACAACTTCTTTACCGTCTTCGCAGCCAAAACAGCCGCGCGAAACCGCCACATAGACAAAGCGATTCCTCCTTACCTACTCAAGATGTCATCCCTCCATGATACACTTGTCCACCCCAAAAAAAAAGAAGCGGGAGACCCGCTCAAGCGGTCCCTCGCAAACTTTTCTTGTATTCCCGCAAGATCCCGAGCACCTCATGGAACCAAGGGCCCCCGTACGCCACCAACACACCGGCACACACATAATCCATCACATTCGTCAACAACGGTAGCTGCGAGTACGCCCAGATCGGCGTCAACCCGAGATACGACAGCGGATGAATGTTCGCCACCGCCGCCAAGATCGCCCCGTTCACCCCGCAGGCCAGATGCACATTGGCATGTACCTTGCCGCGCTTGAACGCGACCAACTCGATATCATCGCCGTCGCCTTCCTTAAACCGCAGCCAATTCATCCGCCTGCGCACCTGCAGCGTCATCGTCTGAGCCGATGCGGACAGCGCAGCCATCACCCCAAGAAACCGAAGCAGATCGTCCACCGGGATCAACCCCTTCGCACATTGTATGCTCGATTCTATGACCCTCCCTTCGTCCGACATGCCAACAAAAAGAGGACCCCTTTTTTCATAAAAGGAGTCCTCTTCCCAAACGAAACTCATTACCCTTCCGTCGTACCCGTCCCGGCACCTGTTCCGCTGGCTCCGGTCGTCCCGCCGCCCGTACCCGGCGTGGTCGTCCCGCCGCCCGTACCCGGCGTCGTCGTCCCGCCGCCCGTACCCGGCGTCGTCGTCCCGCCGCCCGTACCCGGCGTCGTCGTCCCGCCGCCCGTACCCGGCGTCGTCGTCCCGCCGCCCGTACCCGGCGTCGTCGTCCCTCCACCGGTGCCCGGCGTCGTCGTCCCGCCGCCCGTACCCGGCGTCGTCGTCCCGGCACCGGTACCCGGC
>NZ_JAPMLT010000010.1 GCF_026410385.1 Tumebacillus lacus | reverse complement strand
AAAGTCATGCGACTCAAGAGCCTATCCGGTATTAGCACTCGTTTCCAAGCGTTATCCCGGTCTGTCGGGCAGATTGCCCACGTGTTACTCACCCGTCCGCCGCTGACATCCTCGGAGCAAGCTCCGATTCAATCCGCTCGACTTGCATGTATTAGGCACGCCGCCAGCGTTCGTCCTGAGCCAGGATCAAACTCTCAATAAAAGTTTGGTTCATAGCGAACTGAATCGCCGGCTCGAAAATCGATCTCGTTACACTCGTTTAGTTTTCAAGGATCAATCTCGTTCATTTCTCTCTCATCACCGTGTCTCTCGCGGCGACAAGAGCTATCTTATCACGAGACCCGCTACCATACAACCGCTATTTTTTCCCACAGAAAAACACCAGTTTTTCGTCCAAAGAGTTGGGCAGAGCACCGTACAGAGAGACAAGGTACGGATAATCCGGCCTCGCTTGCAACTGGATTCCCGGAGCCAATCACGCCACTTCGCGGGTTGCAGGACTGCGGAATGTCTTCAAATGGGATTGCGCTACGCGATCTTCGCCTTGACCGCCTGACAAAGGCAACCACGGCTTGACCGATTCGGTTAAAAACGGAATTCATAAATGCGCCTCGGCGGTCTGCTCTTTATAGACGAAAGCCTGTTGATTCTGTCCGTTGGTCAGCGTCCAGGCGATGCCTTGGTTGCGTCCGCTCCGGCGTTTGGAGATCTGTTCGGCACTGATCGGAGTCAGACGGAGCGGTTTTTTCGCGCTCGGACCCAGGGCTTACGGAGGCAGCTCACAACCGACCGCGGGCAAGGTGTTCAGCGAAATCATCCGCGCGAAAAACCTTTTGAGCAAATGCACATCCTGCGGACCATCTGTGTACCCAACAGCAAATACCGGCGGGAGGACTGTCGCTAACTCGCCTATTTTTCGCTCTCCCTCCACGCCTGTGCAGGTCATCTCCTTGTCTCCCTGCATGTACTGGTAATGCGCAAACCCTTTCAGAGAAGAAACGAGAGTAAAGGAGGGACTGCCGTGACAAACGCTCTCGCCACCATCACCAAGTGGATCGTCGCATTTCTGATCATCTTTCTCCTGCTCATAGTCCTCCTCTGTACGCTGTACTTCAAAATGTCTCCGTCAAGCCACACAAAAACCCCCCGCGCTGCTTGGTAGCAGCCAGGGGGCGTTTGTGCGTTTCTTTTTCTCTGCAAGGTGATCAATCACCCAGAAATTCGTCGCTCTCGTCGTCATTCACCAGCACCGTCTCTTTGCACTCCGGGCAGAGGACTTCGACAACCTCGTCATTTTCAAACACGTCGGCATCGACAAACACCGTCTCATTGCAGTTCGGGCAGTTCATCTCCAAGTATTCGATGGCCAAGTCATCATCGTCTTCCTCTTCTTCAAACTCGACATCGACGTCCAAATCCTCGTCATACTCGTCAAAGAGGTCGCTTTCCAGATCGGTCAAATCATCATCGATCGCCTCGATGTATTCTTCCAATTGCTCCGAGCGGGCCGTCAGACGATCCATTTCCGAAGCCACTTCCGACAGCACGTCCATGATGCCCACGAGCACACGCCCTTCAGGGGTGTTGTCGCCCACGTTCAACCCATCCGCCAGACCCTTCAGGTATGCCAATCTTTCCTTGATCTGTTGCATTGCTCTTCCTCCTTAGGCCGCTGCGTGCCGGCGCTTTCAATATGTAGCATCCACACGTCATTTTACCCAAGCTAGGAAACTTTATCCGCGCACGCCCCAAAGAATCAATCCGACGCCGCCCATCACCACTGCCATCCGCCAAAACTCCAACTTATCGGCGAGGCCGATCAAACCGAGCGACGTGACCAGAATCAAGACGGTCGGACCCACCATCGCAAGCCCCGCGTTGATCTGCACCGCTTTTTGCACCGTGCCGTAATACAGCATGAGCAAGGCTGCGATGATCTCAATCGATCCGGACAGGAATCGCAGTCCGGCCATCCCATATAAAATATTGTCCCGCAACAATGACAGCATGCCACACCTCTCCCGTAAAAATGTTCGTTGTTACTAGAGACTATGCGCCACAGGGACAAGTCAGACATGCTAATCAGAAAAAACCCCACGGCGAGCCGTGAGGTCTTCGAAAAGCGTATGTTGTTATGCGCGGGACATGTAGGAGCCGTCGCGGGTGTTGATGATCAGCTTTTCACCTTGCTCGATGAACAGCGGAACGTCGACAACAGCGCCGGATTCCATAACTGCTTTCTTGGAGCCGCCTTGCGCGGTGTCGCCTTTGATGCCCGGTTCGGTCTCAGCAACAGCCAGCACGACGGTGTTCGGCAGTTCCACGCCGATCGCTTGACCTTCGTAGATCATGACTTGGCATTCCATGTTTTCCAGCATGTACTTCGCTTCATCTTCCAGCATCGCAGCCGGGACGTTCAGCTGATCAAAGGACTCGTTGTCCATGAAGGTGTACATTTCGCCGTCGTTGTACAGGTAGTTCATCGAACGGTTTTCAACGCGTGCGCGCGGCACTTTCTCACCCGCGCGGAAGGTCATTTCCTTCACGGAGCCGTTGCGGAGATTTTTCAGCTTGGTGCGGACAAACGCTGCGCCTTTGCCCGGCTTTACGTGCAGGAACTCGACGACGCGCCAGATGTGGCCGTCATACTCGATGGTAACGCCGGGACGGAAATCGTTGGAAGAGATCATTGGGAAAAGCCTCCTGTATCAGATCAAATAGAATGTTGTTTATTGGATGATCAGCAGTTCCTTCGGCGAGCGGGTCAACACGTCGTTGCCCGTCTCGGTGAGGACGATGTCATCTTCGATGCGCACGCCGCCCCACTCTGGCAAGTAGATGCCAGGCTCGACGGTGACGACGTTGCCCGGAACGAGCACATGCTGCTCGCCGCGGAAGGACACCGACGGATGCTCGTGCACGACGAGGCCGAGGCCGTGTCCTGTGCCATGACCAAAATACTCGCCATAGCCTTTCGCCTCGATGATGTCGCGTGCCAAGCGGTCAGCCTCAGCTCCTGTCATGCCCGGCTTGATGTTCGCCACGGCATGCTTTTGAGCCTCCAGCACGATCTCGTAGACCTCACGCTGCTTGTCGGTCGGTGTCCCGAGCACGACGGTGCGGGTCAGGTCGGAGTTGTACCCTTGGTAGTATGCGCCAAAATCGAGTTTGACAAAATCCCCTTTTTCAAGAACTTTGTCGCTCGCCACCCCGTGCGGCAGCGAAGAACGCCACCCGGATGCGACGATGATGTCGAACGCCGAAGATTTGGCCCCTGCTTTGCGCATGAACATCTCCAACTCCACCGCGACCTCGCGCTCGGTGAGACCAGGGCGCAGGAAGGTGCAGATGTGGGCAAACGCGTCGTCGGCGATCTTTGCGGCCTGGCGCATGATCGCCAGCTCGCTCTCCTCTTTGACGGCGCGCAGCTCTTCGACGATCCCGGAGGTCGGAATCAATTCCACGCCGAGCACATCGGCGAACGCCTGATGCTGCGCGTAGGTGACGAAGTCCTGTTCAAACCCGAGCTGTTTGATGCCCAGTTTGTTCAGTTCATCGCGCAACACTTCGTTCGGAGACTTGTACTCGACGAGACGGCAGTGCGGGGCTTGTTCGGCCGCTTGTGCCAGATAGCGGAAGTCGGTGAAAAACACCGCTTCATCCTGCGTGACGAGCAGAAGGCCGGCCGAACCGGTGAAGCCGCTTATGTACCGGCGGTTCTCAGGGCGAAGCACCAGCAGGGCCGAAAGACCCTGTTTGTCCATCGCCGCACGCAGTCGAGTCAAACGCTGTTCCATGCAAGATCGCCCTCCTTGCTATGATTCGGTCGCCAGCAGGCCCCGTTTTGCAAACTCCTCCAGCAACGCGTGGAACGCCAGCGTGTACCCCAGCGCGCCTAGCCCGCTGATCTGCCCCATGACGACAGGAGCCGTCAGCGAGGTGTGGCGAAACTCCTCCCGCGCGTGGATGTTCGACAGATGGACCTCGATCGTCGGGATCGAGATCGCAGCGAGGCAATCACGAATCGCCACCGAAGTGTGCGTGTAGGCGGCCGGGTTGATGATGATCCCGTCCGACTGTCCACGCGCAGCCTGCAGGCGGTCGATGATGTCCCCTTCGTGGTTCGACTGGTAAAAGTCGATCCCGATGCCAAATCGGTCGGCGAGCGAGGCGAGATCGCGGTTGATCCCCTCCATCGTCACCGTTCCGTAGACGTTCGGCTCACGGGTGCCGAGCAAGTTTAAATTTGGTCCATGCAAAACAAGTAAGTGTGCCATAGGGAAGTACCTCCCAAAAAGTCCAAGAATCATTTTATCACGAAACAGGTGTATTGAACAGAGGAACGCACCGGGCGGGCTCATGATATACTAAGAGCAATCTGTTGTACGTGAGGTGTCAGTCCTATGTCCGTATCATCCACACGCATCACCCTCGTCCGCCACGGCGAGACGATCTGGAACCGCGAGATGCGCCTACAAGGCTCGCGGGACATCCCGCTCAGCGAGGCCGGTCTCCTGCAAGCGGAACAGGTCGCCGCTCGCCTGCAAGGCGAAGAACATCACATCGTCCACTCCAGCGACCTGCAGCGGGCTCACAAGACGGCCGCCATGATCGCCGGTACGCTCGGCGTCGACCACGAGGTCCATGTCGACCTGCGCGAACGCTCCTTCGGGGATCTGGAAGGCCTGACGCGCAGCGAGATCACCGACCGCTACCCGGATTTCTGGGAGCCGGGTCACCAGCCAGAGTCCGGGCTGAACGTCGAGACGTTCGATCAACTCCGCGAGCGTGCCTTGCGGATCATCACCGTAATCGCCGACCGCTATGAAGGACAAAACGTGCTCGTCGTCTCACACGGCGGCTTCATCAACGCCTTCCTACACAAGATCAGCGAAGGTCTCTACGGCTCGGGCGTCAACAAGCTCGGCAACACCAGCATCACCCGCGTCATCCGCGAGATCGACGGGTCTTGGACGATCTTCGAAATCGGTTGCACGGCGCATTTAAATGAAAACTAAGGAAAAAGCACCCTGTCAACAGGGTGCTTTTTTGTTGGCCTGCCTTCCATTAAAACTCGAAGCGCAGCACCGGGTTTCTGGCTGCCGTGGTCTCGTCGAGGCGGTTGACCTTGGTGGTGTGCGGAGCGTTTTTGACTTGCTCCGGGTTTTCCTCTGCTTCTTTGGCGATCTGGATCATCGCGTCGCAGAAGTGGTCGAGGGTCTGTTTGTTCTCCGTTTCGGTCGGCTCGATCATGATCGCTTCCTCAACGTTGAGCGGGAAGTAGATCGTCGGCGGATGCACGCCGAAGTCGAGCAGGCGCTTCGCGATGTCGAGCGTCTTGACGCCGAACTCTTTTTTGTAGCGGCGGCCGGTCAGGACAAACTCGTGTTTGCAGATCTGGTTGTACGGCAGATCATAGTGCGGCTCCAGTCGACGCATCATGTAGTTGGCGTTGAGCACGGCGTTTTCCGTGACTTGCTTCAGGCCGTCCGGACCCATCGTGCGGATGTAGGAGTAGGCGCGGACGTTGATGCCAAAGTTGCCCCAGAAGCCTTTGACTTTGCCGATCGACTGCGGACGGTCCCAGTTGAGGGTGTAGCGGTCGTTCGCTTCGTCATACTCGACGCGCGGTTTCGGCAGGTGCGGGATCAGCATTTTCTTCACGCCGACCGGACCGGAGCCCGGGCCGCCGCCGCCGTGCGGGGTGGTGAACGTCTTGTGCAAGTTGAGATGGACGACGTCAAAGCCCATGTCACCCGGACGCGCATAGCCGAGGATCGCGTTGGCGTTTGCTCCGTCGTAGTACAGGAGGCCGCCCGCTTCATGGACGATCTCGGCGATCTCGACGATCTGATCTTCGAACAGACCGAGGGTCGACGGGTTGGTCAGCATCAGTGCGGCGGTGTCTTCGTTAACGACCGCACGCAGCGCTTCGAGGTCGACGCCGCCGCGCTCGTTCGACTTGACGGTGACGGTGCGGTAGCCTGCTACGGTCGCCGACGCCGGGTTGGTGCCGTGAGCGGAGTCCGGGACGATGACGGTGGTGCGCTTTTCACCGCGCGCTTCGTGATACGCGCGGATCATCATCAAGCCGGTCCACTCGCCGTGCGCGCCCGCTGCCGGTTGCAACGACACTTCGTCCATGCCGGTGATCTCCGCCAGTTCGACTTGCAGGTTGTACATCAGTTCCAGCGCGCCTTGCACTTGCTCTTCCGGCTGGAGCGGGTGGATCTGTGCGAAGCCCGGGATGCGCGCCATGCGCTCGTTGCGCTTCGGGTTGTATTTCATCGTGCAGGAGCCGAGCGGATAGAAACCGTCGTCGATGCCGTGGTTGCGCTTGGACAGCTCCGTGTAGTGACGGATCAGGTCCAATTCGGACATCTCCGGCAGACGAGCCGGCTCTTTGCGGATATAGGCGGACGGGATGAGTTCGTCGACAGCGATCTCCGGCACGTCGAGTTCCGGCAGGCTGTACGCGACGCGGCCCTCCACGCTCAGTTCGAAGATCAACGCTTTGTCTTGTTCTTGACGCATTACAGGATCGCCTCCAGTCTTTCAGCCAACAGGTCGATGTCTTCTTTGGTGCGCAGTTCGGTCACGCAGATCAGCATCGCGCCTTTGTACTCCGGGTATGCGGAGCCAATGTCGTAACCGCCGATGATGCCGGCGTCGAGCAGCTTTTTGTTGACCTCCGCCACGTCGCCTTCGATCCGGATCGCAAACTCGTTGAAGAACGGCGTGTTGAACAGCGCCTTCACCTTCGGGACCGCGGTCAGGCGGTTGAACGCGTAGTGCGCTTTTTGCAAGTTGAGTTTCGCGACATCTTGCATGCCTTTTTTGCCCATGTAGGACGCGTAAACGGTCGCAGCCAGCGCGTTGAGCGCTTGGTTGGAGCAGATGTTCGAGGACGCCTTTTCGCGGCGGATGTGCTGTTCGCGCGCTTGCAGGGTCAGCACGAACGCGCGGCGTCCGTCGAGGTCGGTCGTCTGGCCGACGACGCGGCCCGGGATGCGGCGGACTTGCTCTTTTTTAACAGCGAGCATGCCGAGGTACGGACCGCCAAAGGAGACGCTGTTGCCGAGCGACTGACCTTCGCCGACGACGATGTCCGCGCCGAAGTGACCCGGCGCTTCCAACAGACCCATCGCGATCGGGTTGACGGAGACGACGAACAGCGCTTTTTGCGCATGTGCCAGTTCGCCGATCTTTTGCAGGTCTTCGATGCCGCCAAAGAAGTTCGGGTATTGAACGAGCACGCCTGCGACGGTGTCGTCCAGTTTGGACTCCAGGTCGTTCATGTCGATCACGCCGTTCTCGATGCCGATCTCGACCACTTCGATGTCTTGGCCGTAGCCGTACGTTTGCAGGACGTTGCGGTATTCCGGGTTGACCGAGCGGGCGACGAGCACTTTGGAGCGGCGGGTCGCAGCGCATGCGATAAACGCTGCTTCGCCAAATGCGGTCGGACCGTCATACATCGACGCGTTGGACACGTCCATGCCGGTCAGTTCGCAGACCACCGTCTGGTATTCGAAGATCGCCTGCAGCATGCCTTGGGAGATCTCCGGTTGATACGGGGTGTACGCGGTGTAAAACTCGGAGCGGCTCACAATTGCGTCGACGACAGCCGGGATGTAGTGCTGGTACGCCCCTGCACCGAGGAAGGAGATGTGGTCGTCGAGGTTTTTGTTTTTGCCCGCCAGTTGGTTGAAATAGCGGGTCAGTTCGATCTCGGAAAGAGCTTTCGGAATGTTCAGGTCGCGGCCGAGACGGGCCTTTTCCGGAATGTCGGTGAAGAGATCTTCGACCGAGTTCACGCCGAGGAACTTGAGCATTTCATTGCGTTCTGCTTCCGTGGTCGGAAGGTAGCTGAACTTGTTCACGTGGTAGCCTCCTTGAAGTCTTACTTCTGACGCTTATAGAACGGCGTTTTGATGATCACAGCTTTGACCGCTTTGCCGCGGATGATCACGTCGAGCTCTTGACCGATCTTTGCGTATTCGGTTTCGATCAGGCCAAGGCCGATGTTTTTTTTCACCGTCGGACCCATCGTGCCGGTGGTGCATTCGCCGATGGTGCGACCGTTGACTTGGATCTCGTAGTGGGAGCGCGGGATGCCGCGTTCGATCATCTCAAAGCCGACCAGTTTGCGCTTGAGACCTTCTTCTTTTTGCTTTTTCAGAGCGTCCTTGCCGAGGAAGTCCTCCTCTTTGTCCAGTTTGACAAAGAAGCCAAGTCCCGCTTCCAGCGGCGAGATCGTGTCGGTGATCTCTTGGCCGTAGAGCGGCAGACGCGCTTCGAAGCGCAGCGTGTCGCGGGCGCCAAGTCCGATCGGCAGCACGCCGTCTTCTTTGCCCGCTTCCAAGATCGCCGCCCAGAGCTTGGCAGCGTCTTTCGCGTCGCAGTAGATCTCAAATCCGTCTTCGCCGGTGTAGCCCGTACGGGAGATCAGCGAGTTGACGCCTGCGACGTCGGCATTTTCCAAGAACCAGAAATACTTGATCTGGCTCAGGTCGGCCGTGGTGAGTTTTTGCAACACTTGCTCGGCCAGCGGGCCTTGCAGCGCCAGTTGCGCGACATCGGCGGAGACGTTGACGATCTCCACGTTGCCGAAGCTGTATTTTTTGACGTGCTCATAGTCTTTTTCGATGTTGGCCGCATTGACGACGAGCAGATAGTCATCGTCCGCCTTTTTGTAGACGAGCAGGTCGTCGACCGTGCCGCCGTCTTCGTGGCAGATCGGCGAGTAGAGAGCTTGGCCGTTCGCCAGTTTGGAAGCGTCGTTGGTGATCCATTTCTGAATGTTGGCCAGCGCGTCAGGGCCTTTGACGGTGATCTCGCCCATGTGCGAGACATCGAACAGACCGGCGCGCGTGCGCACCGCCTCATGCTCGTCCAGGATGCCGGAATACTGCACCGGCAGCGCCCAACCGCCAAAATCGATGATCTTGCCGCCGTAGCTCGGGTACACCTCATAAAGAGGTGTCTTTTTCAGATGCTCCACGCCGATTCCTCCTGTTGATTGAGAAAAATAACATACAAAAAAGGAGACACGTACGCCTGTCAGGGCCCCGGTCTCCTCTGTCCGCTTCACCTGAGAGTTCCCTGCGCCGTCCGTTCGGTCGACTCAGTTACCCCGTGGGTGGCCGTTGCGCGTTTTCGAGACAGGCAAACGGCTCTCTCCAGAGTTGCGTCCCGCGACGGTGCTTTTGCCTGAGAGATTCATGCAGCCCTGGGTAGGGCTGTCACTTGCTCCTTCGGCGACGCAAAGTCGGTCAAAACCCGAACATTACGTGCTCTCCCGCCAGCGATCATTCGCAAACACAGATTAAGTTCCCCTACATCATATCACAAAATGATCCATTTGAAAGTGTCCCACGAAAAATTTTCCCTGTTTTGGGTCATACTATCCGAACAAATTACAGACTCGGAGGTGACGCTCTTGGAAAAGGTGGACGCCATGCCTGCACGGGAGTGGGAGGAAGGGCTTTTTGAACAGTTTCTGGAGCGGGAACAGGCGGGGGACTTTGGCAGCCCGGAATTGTTTCGACTGGCCTATCAATCGGAGCTGACGCGGGTGTCGCCCAATTTTGATCAACTGATCTGTCTGGATCAACTGCCGGAGATCACGCCCTACCCCCACCAACTGGACACCGCCAAAAAGGTGCTCAACGAACTGCACGGGCGCGCGATCTTGGCGGACGAGGTCGGCCTTGGCAAAACGATTGAGGCCGGGCTGATCCTCAAAGAGTACCTGATCCGGGGCTTGGTAAAAAAAGTGTTGATCCTCGTGCCTTCTTCGCTGGTGATCCAATGGGTGCGCGAGTTGAACCAAAAATTCAAGATCACCGCATGGGCGCAAAAAAGCACGTATAGCTGGACCGACTGCGACATCGTGGTCTCCTCGATTGACACGGCGAAACGCGAGCAACACCGCGAGATCGTGCTTGCGCAAGACTGGGATCTGGTGATCGTCGACGAAGCGCATAAGCTGAAAAACCGCAAATCGAAAAACTGGGAACTGATCAACACGCTGCGGAAAAAATACTTGCTCCTGCTCACCGCCACGCCGGTGCAAAACGACATGAAAGAGTTGTACAACCTGATCACGCTGCTCAAACCGGGTCAACTCGGCTCCCAAACCGACTATTCCTCGACGTTTATGGAGAACAAACGGTTGCCGAAAAACAGAGGCGAACTCAAAGAAGCGCTGTCGGAAGTCATGATCCGCAACAAGCGCTCGGAAGGCGGCGTGCAATTTACCCGGCGCAATGTCCAGTCGATCATGCTGGACCTCAACGAAGACGAACGGAATCTCTACGACGAAGTGACCCGTTTCATCAAGGAACAGTACGAAGTGCTCCGCGAACAAGGGCGCGGCAACGTATTGCAGCTGATCGGCTTGCAGCGGCAGATCTGCTCGTCGCCGTATGCGGCGCTTGTGTCGCTCAAAGCGATGATGGAAAGCGAAAAGACCCCGTCGGATATTCGGGATCGGGTGACGCAGTTGTATGACCTCGCCGGGAGCATCGAAGCGTATACGAAGGTGAACAAATGCATCGAACTGATCCAACAGATCGACGATAAAGTGATCATTTTCACAGAATACCGGGCCACGCAAGACTTTATTTTGTACATGCTCCAGCAAAACGGGATCAAGGCGGTCATGTTCCGCGGCGGGTTTAAAAAGAGCAAGAAGGACTGGATGACGGAGCTGTTCAAAAACCGTTTCCAAGTGCTCGTGGCGACCGAGGCGGGCGGCGAAGGGATCAACCTGCAGTTCTGCCATCACGTGATCAACTTTGACCTCCCGTGGAACCCGATGCGGGTCGAGCAACGGATCGGCCGTGTGCACCGGCTCGGCCAGACGAAAGACGTGCATGTGTACAACTTGTCAACGCGCGGCACGATTGAAGAGCACATCGTCTCCCTGCTTGATGAAAAGATCACGATGTTCGAACTGGTCATCGGCGAACTCGACCTGATCCTTGGCAACTTGCGGGTCGGGCGGCAGTTTGACCATGACATGATGGATCTGCTGGTCAAAGGGGCCTCGCGCGATGAGTTAAAGTCTAAATTTGACGAGCTGGGCGAAAAGTTGAAAGAGGCGTCGATCAAGGTCTAGCCTGCGATCTGTCCGCCGCATAGCTGCCAGGAGGTGACGCAACATGGAGAGCAACGAGCAGATTCAAGATTTTTGCCGCCGCTATTTTCAAGCGGTCGACGCGCCGATTCTGATCGATCAGCCTGATTTTCTGCAGGTGGAACTGCCCCGCGACATCGACAAGGAGCTGACCGACCGGCCTTTCTATTGGATGTACGTCGAAGCGACCGGGCAAAATCCGGCCAACTCGGTGCTGTCGCTGTCGTTTGCGCCGGGTGTGGAGATGGAGGGTGTGGAACGGATCGAGTTTGTCACGCTCGGATCGTTTCGTTTGAACAAAATCATCGAGTCTGTGCAAAAGCGCGGCCGCTTCACCCGGGCGTACCAAACAGGAGCCGGGACAGCGGGCCGCGCCTTGTCGCCCTATCTGTTGGCGACGTTCAAACTGTCGTTTGTCGCCGACCGCCGCCGCGATGAGATGGTGTCCTACGCGGTTGATCTGCGCTCAGGTCAAGTGTTCCGCGAAGCCTACGGGGAGATCGAACGCCTGACCCTGACCGATGCTCCGGCCCGCACAGTGACGACCTCCTCTCCTTCGCTCTCCCTGAGCGAAGGCTATCACATCATCCGCCAAGCGGTTGAAGGCGACATCTCCGCGCTCGACCACACGTGGGCGGAAGAAGCGAACGAACATCTGGCCCGCGAACGGGAACAGCTCGAGACCTATTACGAATCGCTGTGTCTCGTCAACGCCGATGAAAACAAAACGGACGGTGAAAAAGAAAAAAAGGCTGCGATGTACGCAGCCGAGCGCGAATTGCGAATCGCCGAGTTGGAATGGCGATGTGCACCGCGCATCGCCATCGCGCCGTTTCATTTCGGTCTGCTCTATTTGGCGGACGGCGTGCTCACAGGCACAGCCGCGACGGGGAACCGGCTGTCGACGTAGACGGGCGCCGGTTCTTCTCCTTCTGTAAACGGATCGATCAGTCCTGCGTAGGTAAAGTCGCCGTGCCGGATGAGTCGGGAGATCTGGAAAACGATCTTCAGCTGATCCGGGATCGATTCGTAGACGACAAAAGCGGACTCTGCTCCGGCTTCCTCCCCTGCGTACGCCGCAAGGGACGGGAAGCCGTTTTTTTGTGCGTGGTGTTTCGCGGCTCCGAACAATCCGACCGCATACAACGCGCTGTCGGCGGGAGAGGCGACCGCCGCGAGATCCTGCTCACGTAGTGGCGCTGACTCCGGCATCGGCGTCAAAGCGGGCAATTTGCCCACCAGTTCCCCGCCTGGCAACGTCTGACGTCGCACGAGATCGTACAGCTCCAACCCTTTCTCGCCGTTGAGCCAGACGAGGTGCAGACCGGGGCCTGCGTACATGTAGCCCTTGGCAACCGCTTGTCCCGCGATGTCCGACGGCAACGACGGAGCGGACTGCCGGCTGTATTCGTAAACGTTTTGACCGTCCAGCGTGCTGACGAGGTAGCCGGTTGCCACCCCTTCCCGCTCGATCTGCCACAGCAACGCCGTCTCATGTCCGTCCGGATCGTAAAGGGTGCGCAAGAGCACAGCATCCGCTGCCAGCCAATCGGCAAATCCGCTCTGGTGCGAGATCCGTTCTGCGAGCGGAGAAATGTTCATAGACTGTTCCGTCAACGACTGTGCGGATGCCCGTTCCAACATCTCCTGTTCCAAGCGGATCACCGACGCCGCCGCTACTGATTGCGCCTGCTTGGTCGGTTCGGCTGCGACTGCAACCGTCCACGCCACCGCGCTCAAGAGGAGCACCGTCAACGCCCCCATGCTGATTTGCTTGCCCTTCATCGCATCCACTCTCCTTTGTCTATTACTCTAGCGTATTCGGGATGCGATGTTTGTTAGAACCTGTCAGGAACGAATACATATTTTCCGACAAAAAAACGACCCTCCAGAAGGAGAGTCGTTTGATGTCGGTTGGAAATTACTTGGATTCTTCGATGCCCAGCGCTTTGATGACTTTGCGAACCGGATCGAAGTTCTTGTCGTCGCCCGGGACGAGGTTGTCGAAGGTGTAGATCTCTTTGCCGATCTTTTTGCCTTCTTCAGTCGACATGATCTTGATGAAAGCGTCTTGCACTTTCTTTTGGTATTCCGGAGTGAAGCCGTTGCGGATGGAAACGGTGTCGTTCGGGATCGGCTCGGAGTATGCGAAGACTTCGAGTTTCTCCATCGCGTCCGGAGCTTCCTTCTTGATCGTGGTGCGAGCATCTTCGAAGGTGGTCGCTACGTCAACGTCGCCACGGTACAGCGCCATCAGCGCTTTGTCGTGGCCGCCAGCCATGATGCCTTCCACGTCGGTTTGTGCATCGATGCCGATTTCTTTGAGCATCGCGGACGGGTAGGTGTAGCCTGCAGCGGAAGTTGCAGAGATGAAAGCAACTTTCTTGCCTTTGACGTCTTTCAGTTCTTTGATCGCAGTGTTCGACTTTTGCTTGACGAACTGTGCGCGGTAGGTCGGCGAACCGTTACGAACGGTTTGCAGCAAGATGGTGACAGCCTGCTTCTTGTCTTTTGCAAAGACGTAGTCGACCGGGCTCAGGAAGCCGATGTCGATTTTCTTCGCAGCCATTGCCTCGATCAGACCGGTGTAGTTGGTGGTGACTTTTACTTCAACCGGAATCCCCAGCTCTTTGGACAGCATATCGCCCATCGGCTTTGCTTTTGCTTGCAGAGTTTCTGCGTTTTGGGACGGGATGAAGCCGACAACCAGTTTCTCCGGTGCGGAGACCAGTTCGTCTTTCTTGCCAGCGTCGCCGGACTTTTCGCCTTCCTTTTCACCGCAACCAACCAGCGCAGTTGCCGCCAGTGCCAAAGACATACCTACTACCAAAGATTTTTTGAACATTTCGTTTCCCCCGATGATGAAATGGTATTTGATTTCAAAATCCAGAGTCAGTATAACACACTTGCCGTCTTGAGACATATTATTTTTTTGTAGACTTTGTAAAAATACGACACATTATGTCACATCAGCGCAATTTTTCTTGGATTTTCGTATGTTCAGCTAACAATTCCTGGTGCGCTGACCGTATCAATTCCAATTGACGGGTCTTGTTTTCCACTAGTTTCGGGACCAATTCGCGCAGTTTCGCCAACTCTCCGCTGTGCCGTGCTGTTTGAATCTGTTTCGTGAGCGATTCGTTCGTCTTGTGCAGACGATGCGCCTCGCGCAGTTTGTCATGAAACGCGGTCAGGTCTTTTTCCAATTGTTCCTTGAGCTTCAGATCGCCCGATTCCCGGACGAGCTTGCGCAGCGATTTTGTCTCTTCGCGCATCTCGTGCATCTCCGCACGGATCTCCAAATCGAGTTTGCGAGATTCTTCAAAGTGTTTGCGGAACGGTTCGAGCGCTTTGTCGTTTGTGGCGTGCGTTTGTTTGGCCACTTTGAAATCAGGGATCAGCCCGTCGGTGCCGACGGCTGCGGCGTGGTTCTGAAACGCCGGGGTCGCAAGCAGCAACGCGGTTGCCGCGAGGATACGCCCATTCTTTTTCATCGTTCGTCACCTCAGGGGTAGTATACCCATCCCGAAATAGAAAAAACCTGCCACTTGCGGCAGGTTTTTCGCGTGTCGTTTTTCCGGTTAATTGTCGAGGATCTCCATGTGCGACAAACGGGCGTCTTTACCCGAGAGCCGACCGATTTTGGTCATCTGAATGATCCGGGAGATCATCGCGTCGACCGTCTTGGACTGTTCTTGGAACGGACGGTAGACGGCCGGCGGCTCGTAGTTGGACGTGAACAGCGTCGGCAGTTGGTTGGAGAAGCGGTAGTTGATGATGCGGAACATCTTGTCCAGCGTAAATTCGTTGGCCCGCTCTTGGGCGAACTCGTCGATGGCGAGCACGGGAACGGTGCAATATTTTTCGATCACCGTCTCCATCTCTTTGCCGGACGCAACGCTCATCCGCAGCTTGTCGAAGATCGAATCGGCGCGGACGAAGATGTTCGGGACTTTGCGGTCGTCGAGCCGGTTGCAGATCGCCAGCATCAGGTGCGTTTTGCCGACGCCCGGCGGGCCGAAGATATACAGCCCTTTTTGCGCGTCGCTGAGGTTTTGGCGACCGGTCGTGAACGCTTCCGCAAACTCCATCGCCGCCGCGTACAATTTCGGATGTTTGCGCGCCTGTTCGACCGGGTAGTTGTCGAAACGGTAGCGTTTGTCTTCCTGCGTCTTTTCGGAGAATTCTTTGAGATTGTCGATCTCGCGTCGCTCCACAAACTTGAGGTATTCGTTGCAGTGCGTGGTGCGCACCGTCAATTGACCGTTGTAGACGTCGAGCATGTCGTAGTGACCTTTTGCGTCGCCTTCTTTGCCGCACTGGTCAAACCCTTTGCAACTGCCGCACACGCGCTCTTGTTTCAGCAGGTCCAGCAGGAGGATCGCGCCTGCTCGAATCGTCTGATCATCCACGCCCAATGTGCGTACCTGCGGCAGTCGCTCCCGGAAATAATCCGGTGTGTAGGCAGACTGTTGTTCTTTGAAACGTGCGCCAAAATTCAGGGTCGATCCGATGTGTTGCATGCGGCTCCTCCTCTCCGTCTCTTCAAAAATCAGTATACATAACATACTATGCGCCGGAGCTTCTTGCAACCGGCGCATCAGGGTCGTAACAGGTGTATGCCTTGCGATTCCGGCTTCAATTGCAAGATACGCGTCGAAACGCCGGAACGGGCAAACGATTGTCGCATCGCATCGCCGACGCGCAGCCCTGCGTCATCGGTGAACGCGATCAACGACGGGCCGGAACCGCTGATCGTCACCGCAAACGCGCCGGCCGCTTTGGCCGCTTCGATGGCGAGTTCGCTGCCTTTGATCAACGGAAGCCGATACGGCTGATGGAGGCGGTCGGCCATCGCGTCGGGCAGGATGCGGGCGAGTTCCGCCACGTCCCCTTTGGCGAGCGCCGCCACGACCAGTGCGGTGCCGCACACGTTTTGCACCGCGTCGGCAAACACCACTTCGTTTGGCAGCACGCGCCGGGCCAGACCGGTCGAGAGCATGAAGCTCGGCACCGCCACCACACAGTGGAGTCCTTTGGGCGGGTCAAATCGCACTGCGTGCACCCGCCGTGCATCGCCGCCCCCGTACAACCCGCTGACGACAAATCCGCCGAGGACTGCCGGCGCCACGTTGTCCGGGTGGCCTTCGATCTGCACGGCGAGGTCGAGCAAGTCTTTACGGGAGATGTCGCGCCCGTCGATCAGCGCAGCCGCATAAAGACCGCTGACGATCGCCGTGGCACTGGAGCCAAGCCCCCGCGTGACCGGGACGTTGTTGTTCAGGTGCAGGCGTACCCCCGGCGGTTTGCTGCCCCGCGCCTCAAAATAGCGGGCAAAGCCGCGATAGGCGAGGTTGTACTCGGGGGTGCGCGGCACGTCGTCGACGCCTTCGCCGGACACTTCGATGCGGATCGAACCTTGCGACCGCTCTTCAAATTCCAAGATGTTGTACAGGGACACAGACATCCCCAGACTGTCGAAGCCGGGACCGAGGTTGGCCGACGTCGCCGGCACTCTGATCCTGACACTCATCGCGGTGTCCCCTCCCCGTTAGCTGTAGCCGACGATCTCCACTTTGCGTACGCCGGTCATTCCTTCCAGCCGCTCGACCAATTCATCGAGCGAGCCGGACAGGTGTTGGACGTCGATGGTGGCCGTCACATGAGCCGCCTGACTCATCGGAATCCCTTGGTTGATCGTAATGATGTTGCCGCCAAACTGGGCGATGTTGTTCAGCACGGAGGACAGACTCCCCTGACGATGTTCCAAGATCATCGACAGCGTGACCGGTCGACCGTTGCCTTCCTCTTCGTATAAAAAGACGAGATCTCTGTATTTATAAAAAGCGGAACGCGACAAGCCGACAGCATTCACCGCTTCATGTACCGTATTCGATTCGCCGCGCGCCAACATGTCTTTGACGAGTACCGTCTTGACCATCGCTTCCGGCATGATATCTTCTGCTACTAAGTAAAAGCGTCTGCGCTTCGAACTCAAGGAGAAATCCCCCTTTCCAAAAAATGTTCGTCGTATATAGAGTATATTCCATGTTTAGAAGACAGTATAGCCCCTATCTCGAGATCTCCCCCCATTCCATGCAAAAAACCTCTCCAACGGAGTTGGAGAGGCGGTGACCGTTTAGTGGGTCGACACAGAGGCGGTTCCTTCACGGCGCAGTTTGACGTTCGGCGACACGGACGGCGAGAAGGAGATCGCGCCTTCCATGTAGATCTGATGCCACATCATGAACATCAGCACCGTCCAGACTTTACGCGAGTTGTCGCGGACGTTGTTTTTGTGGTCTTCGAGCAGTTGCAGCACGTATTGCTTGTTGATCAGGTGATCGACCTTGCTCTCGTGAATCAGCTCGCGGGCCCAGTTGTAGTATTCCTTTTTCAGCCAAGCGCGGGTCGGCACCGGGAAGCCGAGCTTCGGACGCTCTGCCACTTCGCGGGGCAAGATGTCTTTGACAGCTTCGCGGAGCACGTACTTGGTGGTGCCGTTCATCATCCGGTAGCGGGACGGGATCTTCGCGGCAAACTCAAACACTTCCTTGTCGAGGAACGGAACGCGCAGCTCCAAGGAGTTGGCCATCGTCATCTTGTCCGCCTTCATCAGGATGTCGCCCGGCAGCCAGGTATGGAAGTCGATGTATTGCATTTGGGTGATGTCGTCATAGTGGGCCGCCCGCTTATAGAACGGATCGGTGATATCATAATAACGGCGCAGACCGAGTTTGTCCGGGTCGAGATGGACAAACTCCTCTTTCATCTGTTCGCCAAAGATGAACGCGTTGCCGACAAAACGCTCTTGGAGCGTCTTGCCGCCTCGCATGAGGAAGGAGCGGCCTTTCATCCCTTCCGGCAGCATTTCAGCCAATCCCCCGAGCGTGCGGCGCATCGACATCGGCAGATAGTCGAACATCTTCAGGGACATCGGCTCGCGGTAGATCGTGTAACCGCCGAACACTTCGTCCGCACCTTCGCCGGAGAGCACGACCGTGATATAGCGGCTCGCCAGTTCGGAGACAAAGTACAGACCGACAGCGGCCGGATCGGCGATCGGCTCGTCTTGGTGATACATCAGTTTGGGAAGGACGTCGAGGTATTCCTTGGCCGAGATGATCGTGTCGCGATGCTCGGTGCCGAGGATCTTCGCCGTCTCACGAGCATAATCGATCTCCGATTGACCGCCTGCTCCTTCGAAGCCAACAGTAAACGTCTTGACCTGTTCCAACTCTTTGAGCAATGCGACAATCGTCGACGAGTCGACGCCGGAGGACAGGAAGGCACCGCGCTCCACGTGGGAGTTCATGTGAACTTTCACTGAGTCGCGCATGATTTCTTTCGTTCCTTCAATATAGTACGAGAGCGGCTTTTCTTCTTCTTCGAACTTGAGCTCCCAGTAACGTTCGATCTGATGCTTGCCGTTTTTGATCAGCATGAAGTGACCGGCCGGCAGTTTTTGGATGCCGCTGAACATCGTCATCGGGTCGGGCGCGTATTGGAACGTCAGGTAGTTCCAGAACGCCTCCTGGTTGACCTTCCGTTCGACACCCGGCGCTTCCAGCATCGCTTTGATCTCCGAGCCCCAGACAATCGAGTCTTCCGTCTCGGTGTAGTAAAGCGGCTTGATGCCAAAATGATCACGGGCGAGCAGCAGTTGCTTTTCACGGGAGTCGTAGATGGCAAACGCAAACATGCCGCGCAACATTTTCACGCAGTCGACGCCTTTTTCTTCATAAAGATGCACGATGACCTCAGTATCCGACTCGGTCTTAAACTGATGACCGCGTTCGATCAGCCATTTGCGCAGATCTTGGTAGTTGTAGATCTCGCCGTTGAAAGAGATCCACACTCTGCCGTCCTCGTTGGCCAGCGGCTGGTGGCCGCCTTCGAGATCGATGATCGACAGACGGCGAAACGCCAGTGCGAGATTGTCTTCATAATGAACGCCCGCGTCGTCCGGGCCGCGATGCACGATGCGGTCGTGCATGCGTTCAATCGCCGCCGGATCAACCGGGCGGCCGTTTTTATTGTACATACCCACGATGCCACACATCTTTGGGAACCCCTCTTTCCGTCAACAACCATCATCTTTACTTCTTTAAAGACCATATTGATCTATTCTACGTCAATGCGTACGATTGGACAAGTGATCGACGATCTCGGCTGTGATCACTTGCACGTCTTTGCCGGTCGTGTCGATGTGGACCTCTGCAAAATCGTACAATCCATCCCGCTCGCGCAGCAAGCGTTCCACCCGTTCGCGCAGCCCGTCCTGCTCCGCGCGAAGCAAGGGTCGATTCGGGTCGTTCCCCACGCGGCGCACGATCTCGTCAACGGTCGCCCGCAGGCAGACGGTGACGCCGCGGGACGCCATCAACTCGCGGTTTGCCGCCGCCAGCACGGCCCCGCCGCCGGTGGTGATCACCGCCAGAGGCCGCTCGGCCAGTTCCGCGAGCGTTTCGCTCTCGACCCGGCGAAAATACGCCTCACCATGCTCTGCAAAGATCTCGGGGATCGTGCGGCCTTCGCGCGCCACCACCGCTTCGTCGATGTCGTGCAACTCATAGCCGAGTTCGGCAGCCAGATGTTGACCGATGGTCGACTTGCCTGTGCCCATAAACCCGATCAGGAAGATACAGTCTGTCATAGTATTCGCTCCGTTTCACCGTTTTCGGAACCATCGTAACGTATATAAGACGGAACCGCCAGAAAAAAGTTACTGCTTTTGTAAGAATTCTCCCCGAGAGTTGAAGATCTATCCAGCCACTTCTATGATAAACTAGAGAATAAGAAAGGAGCGATGCAATCATGTGGGATCAGTTGGTTCACTGGATGGGCGAAGCGACCCTCTGGGATTGGATCTGGCATATCGTCGCGGTTTTGATCACCCTTTATCTGAGTGTTCCAGGTCTATGGTGGCCTCAGTTTGAGAAATATGTTCTGAAGAAAAAGAAAGGCGAAGATCAGGACAAGCAAACGTCCGATCACATGCCGGTCAACCCGAAATCATAACATCTTCTGAAGGATTGCTCCGTCTCGTGCGGAGAATCCTTTTCTTGTTTTATATCAGAATGTTCCGCCTATTAATCGATCTCATATTTTTCGACATCGTGCCGATTCTTTCGCCATCCGCCGACAGAACTTCCTAGTAAATGTCGAAAGAAAAAAGTAGAGATCGATCAAGCGATTGCATATAATTCTAATGTTCACACCTGTTTATGACGTTCTTCTAGGAGGAAACGCGATGAGTATTCAACGGCTCAACCGGGAAATCGAAGGCTTGCGCTCCGAGATGATCCGCGTAGCCGAACATACAGGCAGTTTGGTCGACCCCCGGGTGATCGCGTTGAGCCAGCAATTGGACCAACTGCTCGTCGTCATGCAGCGTCTGAAAAGGTCGGAGCAAAAGCTCATGCCCGATCACCGAGCTGTCGCTTCCAAACACAATGCATACGGCGAACGCTTTTCATAATCAGGTGTCCGACACAGAACACGTAGCGGACACCTTTTTTTATTGCCATTTTTGCGCATACTCTCCTATAATAGCGACCCATTTTGTGGTACATTTAATGAAATCAGACCGACAGACTGTCATTCATTTTGTCGAATTCAATAGAATGAGAATCAATTGAACTCCCCTTTAGTTTGGAGGTGCAGTACAGATGTTAAAAACGATCGCACTCATGGCGGCGTTGGCTTTCCAGTCCGCGGCCATACCCGCCACAACTGTCCCTGCCATTCAACCGGAACTGCGCTTCCCCGTGATCAGCGACACGCATGTCCAGTCCTGGGACACACGCTCTCAAACCAAATTCAAACAGGCGTTGACCGATCTGCACAACGTCGCCCCAAAGTCGGACGCGATGGTGATCACCGGCGACCTCGGCAACGGCCAGCCTGCCGACTATGCCGCATTGAGCGCCATTTTGAGCGGAACACCGCACCCTGCGCAGACGCTGTTCACCATCGGCAACCATGAATTTTACAAAGCTTGGATGAATACTTCCGGTCAGTTCAGTGAAAAGACATTCCCGAACGGCGAGACCGAACAGGCGTCGATCACGCGCTTTCTGCATCTGACAGGCGAGTCAAAGGTGTACTATGAGCGGTGGATCAAAGGCTACCACTTCCTCGTTCTCGGGTCGGAACAATACCGTCAGTCGAACCCGGCCAATCTGGAGAGCGCATGGTTGTCCAGCGGGCAGCTCCATTGGCTGAAGGAAGAATTGAAAGAGAAGAAGGAAGCCAATCGGCCGATCTTTGTGTTTTTGCACCAACCGATTGAGCAGACGGTGCAGGGCGAGGAACTGCGGGCGATCTTGGCGGAGCACCCGGAGGTCATCTTTTTCAGCGGACACACGCATACGTACCTCGGGCATCCGAACACCTTGATGCGGGATCAGTTTACCCGTGTCAACACCTCCTCTGTCCTCGATCCGGTCAACGGCGCAGATCAACAGATCTCGCCTGAGCAAAGCGAGGGGATGGTCGTCTCGGTGTATGATGACAAAGTGGTGATTCAAGGCCGAGACTTCCACGGCAAACGATGGATCGAAGGGGCACAGTACCTGATTCCGTTGCTGACACCGACCGATCAGAAGTTATAAAAGTCAGAGCAGACCGTCAAGAGCGTCTTCCCGCTCTTTGCGGTCTTTTTTTATTTGGCTGTGGCGTGTGAGACAGAGTCACCCACGAAGCCGCTGCTTTGCAAGGAAACTTCGCCGTTCAAGTCGGTGATTTTGTACCTGTACGTCCCGTCGCCAAAGGGGATCGAACCGCTGTCTCCACGCCAGTCCGGGTCTCGGTTGTGACGTGCACGGGCGGCAGCGAGACCGGAGTCGGCCAGGAGGGCCGCCTGTTCGGAGCGGATCGTATCGAGCGTGATCTGCAGGTCCGTTTGGGAGAGGTGGATCAGGGAGCCATAGAGCAACAGGGCGAAGGTAAGCAAGGAAACTGGAAGCAAGAGGTTCATGGAAGAGCCTCCTTTCCGACGAGGAGTTGGTCGACGGTCACCTCCGAACGACCGACGACGATGGTGAAGCGAAGTCGAACCAGTTTGCCTGTCGGATCAGGGGTAAACGTACAGGAGCCGATTTTCGATCCGATCACGGAGGTACCGACGATGGATTCGTCGCGCAAGAGAAGACCGGTCGTGGAGACATGATAGCGGATCAGTTGATCATGGGCGCTGAGAAAATACAGCCCGTTCGGCTGCGCGGCAAACTGACGTCCGTTGCGGATCTCTCGTTCGACACGTTGCAAGAGCATCAGCGCTTGCTGTCGCGCTTCCAAACGGTCGACTGCCCGGTTCCACTCGCCGGTCGAAGCTGTCAACCCGGCAGCGATCACAGGCAGGAGCAGTCCGAGGATCGTCAAGGACATGATCATCTCCAGCAAGGTAACGCCATGATCATCGCTGTGGCGATGCACCCGTCTCATCGGTCTCACCCATTGTTCATTTGCACGGCAACAACCCCCATCGCGGTTCACGATCTCACTCTTGCAAAACGCAGTCGAGCTTACCTGTTCACCGACTTTGCAGCAAATCCCATCGCTGTTCACGTCTGCGACCTCCCTCCTGCCAGGCGTAGACAAGCGTGATCTGCAGGAGTTCGCCTTCCTCCGTGATTCGTTCGGTCTCGTGAACGGGGATGCCCGCGATGTGCAGATCGCGTTGATGCACTCCGACTTCAGCGATGCGCGTGCGGGCTTGCAGTGTCGCAAGCGAGTTGTTTGCCTCGCGGGAGACGGCGAACTGGATGTCAGCTTGTCTCTCCAGAGAGCGGGCGACCTGCGACAGCTGTCCGATCAGCAGCACCGCCAGCGACAGCACGAGCAGAGCGCACAGCGTTTCCACCAGCGTGAAGCCGCGTTGATCCCGGATCATCTCGGCTTCACCCCTTCGTACACGACGTTGCCGTACGTGACCTGCACCATCACATCGGCCGCTTCTTTTGCGCGATTGGTTAAACGCACGCCGCCACCGCCGGTCGTCACTCCGTTCGGATCGAATCGCAGCCGACTCGCCGTCTGTTCCAGATACCCGTTGCGATATTGCAAAGTCGGGGACAGCATCACCCGTTGCCGATTCACACCGCCTTGCTTTCGCATATAGCCCGGTGTAAACCGGTCAAACACGATCTCCCGCACCTGTTGCCGCGACACGGCTGCCGTCTGCTCACTGCGGATGTCGGCCGCGACCCGCCTTGCAGCCGCGTCGATCTCATAGTGCCCGTACAGCCGGGTCACCCCCGGCAACAACAACGCAAACAGAAAGCCGAGGAGCATCAACACCAGAAGGAGTTCGAGCAACGTATAGCCGCCCTCCTGCCCCCTCATTGCCCCAAAACTCCGTGCACGGTACACTCCACCGTCGCACTCGTTTTGTCGGCCGCCACCGTGATCGCATACGTTCCGCCGCTCGGACAGGACGGACTGGTCTGCAAATATTTGAGATCGAACATCTGCTTCAACTTGTCCGCATCGGATGCTCCCGTCGGATAGCCTTTTTCTGAGAGATAGTAGTTTTCCAACTGCGCTCTCAGCAAGCGCTGATTCCCTTCACATGTGGTGACCTGCGCCTTTTCCCCCGTGCCCCGCAGATGAGGCAGTGAGATCGCGATCAACACCGAGATCACAAACACCGCAATCGCCAGTTCAATCAGTGTAAAACCGCCTTGGTTGCGCCACTTTTTCATGAGATGATCCATCCTCTCGCTGTGCAGTTGTGTATTAAATTGTCTGAAGCAAATCCATCATCGGCCACAGCATCAACAACGCGACCAGTCCGGTGAGCAACCCGGCTCCGAGCAGAAGCAACGGCTCAAACAGTTTGAGCAATCCATTCATCATTCGACGGCGTCTTTCGGCCAACTCCCGCTCCGCTGCCAGCAAGGACCGGGCCAGATCCCCGGTCATCTCCGCCACGCGAACGGTCAATGCCAGCGTTCGGTCGAGTTCCTCTTCGGCCAACGCTTCCCCGAGCGGTTGTCCGGTCAGGACTCGGCTGCGCACTCGAACGCACGTCTCCCGATTGCGCGGTTGCAACGGCAGTTGCGACTGCACGTGCAACGCCTGCGCCAACGGCAGTCCGCCGTCGAGCAACAGCCCGAGCGTCGCCGCCCATTCATGCGTGCGGTCAACGCGCAACCAACTTCGGAGATAGGGCAACCGATGGCCGACTTGCAGCCAGGCGAGTTTCGGTTTCTTTCTGGCAAACACGGCGACCAGCACAACGAACGGGATCGACAGCAGAATCAAAAACGGCCCTGCCTTGGCCGCCCCAAACAGCATCTGTGTGCCTGTGCCCACCGTCAATCCCATCCCGCTGTACAGCGCGGCAAATCGCGGGATGACCACTGCGAACAAAAACAGACATAGCACCAGCAACAACGCGACGACCAGCAAGGGATAGCTCATCGCCTGCATCCGCTCTTTCCGCCATCGGGCCCTCTCCTCGCAATAGTCGGACGCGCGGAACAAGCTCCCTGCCAAGTCACCGTTTGATTCGCCCACTTCGACCAGCGTCTGCATCATTAGCGGAGCCCCTTGCGTCTGCAAGACGGACGAGAACCGCCGCCCTTCACGCAGCGCTTGACAGATCGACCTTGTGCGGTCCGCTTCCCGGCGCGGACCGTCAGCCGCCAGAAAGTCAAGTGCTTGCAGCATCGGTACACCGGCATCCAGCAGCCGAGCCAACCGACCGGCCCAGCGTCCCCATCTGACCTCTACCATCACTCCACCCTCTCTCCGAGCAACCGGTCATAGACCTCTTCGTCGATCAGATCGCGATCCAGCCACTCACTCAACACATCGGGCAACAGCCGGGTCCCGTCGCGACGCGCCCGATGGATCAATTCCTTCGCATCCACCTTGTTCAACAGACCCGAGCGGATCGACTCGCTGATCGGCAGCAGCTCAAACACCGCTTTCCGACCGCCGTCCTTTGTCTCGACGAGCCGTTGCCCGACCACGCCTCGCAACGAAGTCGCGATCACCTGCGGCTCCACCCCGAGTTCGAGCAAGCGAAACAGCGCACCGATCGCGCTGTCGCTGTGCAGCGACGAGAGCACCAGATGACCGGTCAGCGCCGCTCGGGCTGCCACCTCAGCCGATTCGAGATCGCGGATCTCGCCGATCATCAGCACATCGGGGTCTTGCCTCAACACGGAGCGCAGCGCATGGGCGAACGTCAGCCCGGTGCGCGATTGGATCTCGACCTGATTGACCCCCGGCAGTTTCACCTCCACCGGGTTCTCCAGTGTCGACAGATTTACGCTCGCATCCCGTCGATGCAGCAGCGCGGCGTACAGCGTCGTCGTCTTTCCGGAGCCGGTCGGTCCGGTGACCAACACCATCCCGTGGCGAGCCTCGATCCAAGACAGGAACTGCCGCCGCTGTCTGGCATCGAGACCGAGCTCGTCCAGCGGGCGGGCTCGATTGTGCAGCAGGCGCAACGCCAACTTCTCCCCATGGATCGTCGGCAGCGAGGAGACGCGCACATCCACCGCCTCCCCGTCGCTCAACTCCACCCGAAAACTGCCGTCCTGCGGCAGCCGCCGTTCCGCGATGTCCATCTGTGCCATCAACTTCACGCGCGGCACCGCGCTTTGATCAAGCCCCTCCCCGGCTCGCCATTCTGTCAACTGTCCATTCAGTCGCACCCGCACCCGATAACGGTCTTGATCCCCCGGCTCGATGTGAATATCGCTCGCACCGCTGGAATAGGTCTCGCGAATCAAAGGCTCGATCGGGTCGACGGTGTGTTGTTCTTGGTGTTTGGACATGGTGATTGTCACGTTCCTCTCTCGTTTTGGGTTGGCGGATGCGCATCCAATGACGTTTTACCATCATTACCCGGCTTGAAGGAAGGGGTAATTTAAAAGAAATTATATTCAATAATCTAATCCATTGGATTTGATACACTGTTCGAAGGAGCGGTTTTAACAGACTGCCTGTTCGTTAATTATGCGGGTGAAGAGAGAAAAATCGTGTTGAAAACGAGTAGCCCCCCTTGAATCACACAGTTCTACAAATGCAGAAACGAGCACAGCGAAAGATCGCCATGCTCGTTTGAAATGTCCCGCGCGGTTTCTGATTCGAATCAATGTCTCCTTTCTTTCACTCAATGGAAAGAAACGGGTGATCTCCTAGAAAATCACTGTCCCCTCGCACGTGTAAAAGTGTCACCTGACTCTGATTTAAAAATCGAATCGGCAACCGGCTCGTCCCTAAACCGCTGTCGATGTAGAGGATCGTGCCATTCTTCAAAGGGAAGATTCCTTTGTCGTAGTCGGGAAACAATTTTTGCCCCGGAGCCACCAACGCACCGAAAAAGGGGAACCGGATCTGTCCGCCGTGCGTGTGCCCGGATAGGATCAAGTCGGCGAGGGCGTGCAACTCCCGGCGAATGATCATCGGGTCGTGAGCCAGCAGCAAAGTGAAGCGACCTTCCCGTTCCATCCCCTCCCAAGCTTTGTCGAGGTTGTCTCGTCTCGTATGAGGATCGTCGACGCCGGCGATGTTCAAGGTGACATCACCGACAGTCAGCGTCGTGTGCGTGTTCCCAAGCACCCGTACGCCCCGCTGTTGCATCTCTTGCAGCATCTCGCGGTATCGTTTGTGCTCCCAGTCGTTATTGCCGGAGCAAAAATACATCGGGGCTCCCGTCTGACAAAGGGCGTCGATCAGGCGGTACACCCTCGAAAAGTCCTTTTCGTCTCCGTCGATCAAATCCCCCGTGATCGCGATCAGATCAGGACGCATCGCGCTCAATTGAAGCAGAACATCATCCGACAGGGCCAAATTATGCAAATCGGTCACCTGCAGGATCTTGACTTCCTCTCTGCCTTTCAGCCGCGCCGTCCTGACCTCCACCTCCGCAACCCGGGTCCACCTCGTCTCATACGAGATTCTTGCGATCAGTAGCCCTACGATCGCCGAAATCAACATCAAGATCCACATTTGGGACCCCTCCCCCCACATGTCACTGAACAGTTCCTTTTCTCTATACAAACGTTTGAAAATCCCTTTCGTTACAATCTTTCCCTGTCCCTCACCGAAAAAAGTCCTTGATCCCGTACAGGATCAAGGACTGACTGCTGTCAGGCAGACCACGAGACAAAATCCCGACTCCGGCGGCGGCCTGACTTTGGCAAGCGGAAGGACCAGCAGAGAGCGACGAGCAGGAGGAGCAGGACGATCAGGAAAACGGCTTCATAAGAGATCCGGTCAATCATCGAGGCGCTGAAGATCGGCAGGATCGCCAGCGGCGCGCTGCAGGTGTTGAGATAGGCCACAAACCGGCCCCGCGTCTCATCGTTTGAGATCTCCAAGAGATAATTTGTGCAGCCGATCCATCCCGCCCCCGCGACGCCCAGCAGGAAGAATCCGAGCCAGACCCAGTATTGCACATCGATCGCGTGCGGACCCGCTCCGAGCTGTCCTGCGAGCAGGATCAGACCGGGCACACAGGCGCTGATCATCACGGTCAGCGAGATCGTCGCGCGATTGCCAAGCCGCGCACTCATCGAGCCGAGCAACAGCCCGCCCGCGATGCCGCCGATCACTTGGGCGAGCACGAGATCGCCGACGCTGGCTTTTGCAAACGCTGGGAGGCGCTGCACGTAGAGGATGTAAAAGGGCATCGCGGTCTGGTGCAGCCCGAGCAGCGTCTGCACGATCAGCAAGCGACGAAACGCGGTGTTGTGCCGCCATGTGCGCAGCAGATGACCGCGGCCGAGCCAACCGGACCCGTTTTCTTTTGGCTCGATTCGTCTACGCGGGCCTTCTTTGACATATAAGAATGACAGTGTGGAGACAAACAAGAGAACAAACGCAAGCGAAAAGATCACGATGAAATTGCCCGGATAGGGAAACTGCTGCGGGTGCGCCAACACGTGCTGGATGACGAGGCCGCACAAAAAGGCGCCGATGCCGCCAAACGTCTGCATCAAGCCGAACAGTCGTCCGTGGTTGTGCGGCGAGATGGTACGTCCAAAAACGTCCATCCACGGGACTTGGATGATGCCTTCCCCGAGCGAAAACATCGTGTAGCCGAGGAAGAATGCCAGCATGACGATCTCCGGACTCATCCGGTTCACCATCGCAAGGATGACGAGGAGAAAAGCGAATCGACAGAGCAGATAAGTCCCAAAAACGAAGCGGGTCAAACGGGGAATGCGCGGCAACCAGCGCGCGATGAGGAGTTGGGGCAGGATAAATCCCACTTGGCGGATCGCAGTCGCCAATCCGATCCACAGCGGGGAGCCTCCCAGTTCTGTCAGGAACAACGGGATCAGGATCGTGGCATCCAAAAACGTCAAGGCGATGTTGTAGAGCACGCCGTCGAAGGATAACATGCGAAAATTTCTTCTCTCCAGCGCCGAACTGAACCAGTTGGCACGCATACGAGAATAAGCCTCCTCTCTCCTGTCCCACAACAGAAAATCTACACGCGCAGTGGGAAGTTATGGGGCAGTCGGTTACAATAGATGAGGAGGTGTTTACGCACAATCATGATCGATTCACTCCTTTTGTTTTTGATCGGGATGTTCGCCGGTGTCTCCGGTTCGATCGTCGGTTTGGGCGGCGGCTTTATCGTCGTGCCGTCGCTTGCCTTTCTCTACCCGATGATCCCGGCTCACATCGTCGGCACCTCGATGGCGGTGTTGTTTTTCAACTCGATTTCCAGCACGCTCGCCTATGCCCGGCAAAAGCGCATCGACTTTTCAGCCGGCATCGCCTTTGCGGTGGCCAGCATCCCCGGCTCGATCCTTGGGGCGATGACATCGGAACGATTGAGCGGCAAAACGTTTTTTGTCGGTTTCGGTTGCTTTTTGATCTTCATCTCGTTCTTTCTCGTCTTCAAGCCGAAACAACCGCTCCGTTGGCCGTTCGAGCCGACTATGCATCGCGAGTTTACCGATGCGTCGGGCGTTGCGTTCAAATTTTCCTACCATCGTCCCACCGGTGTGGCCGTCTCCTTTTTTGTCGGCTTTCTCGGTGCACTGCTTGGGATCGGCGGCGGTTCGCTGCTGGTGCCGACGATGGTGCTGCTGCTCACGTTCCCGCCGCACGTGGCGACGGCGACGTCGATGTTCACCATCTTCCTGTCGGCGATCATCGGCACCGGCACACACTGGGTCTACGACAACATCGACTGGTGGAAAGTGCTGTTCCTCGCACCGGGCGCGTTTCTCGGCGGCCAGATCGGGGCTCGGATCGCGCATCGATTGCCCGGTCAGCTGATCCTGCGCATCCTTGCGATAATGCTGGTGATCGTGGCGGTGCGCCTGATTATGAAATGATATGTGTGCAAAAGAAAAAACAGGACAGCTGTCTCGACAGACAGCCGTCCTGTTTTTATGTTACGACATACGATGCAATTGCCAGTCCAACCCGCCGTCCGCAAACGACACGATCACGCAGGTCAAGTCCGGATAGTGCCAGTCTGCCCGATCTGCGGCAGACGGCACCGCCGGTGCGGTCGGATGACTGTGCACCAGCGCGAGCGGGATGCGCCGCTCCGCTGAACAAGCGGTCCAGGCAGCCACCCACTCGCCCGGATCGACCGCGTAGTGGATGTCCGGTCGAAGGGCGACGTTGCGAAGCGGCGTCCAGTGTGTGACACGGCCGGACTCACCGCTCCAGAGAGCCACGCCCTCGTACGGCAGACAAGCTCGCAGGTGCGACACGGTCGCCGTCAGCACGCCGTCGTCGACGGTGAACATTATTCCACGTAATCGAGGAAGTCGAAGGAGTACTCGCCGATGGCGATGGTATCGCCGTGTTCGGCGCCTTTTTTGCGCAGGGCCGCGTCGACGCCTTTGTCCTTCATGATCTTCTGGAAGCGCTTGACCGAGTCGTACTGTTCGAAGTTGGTCATCTTGACCAGCTTTTCGATCCATTCGCCGTTTACGACGTACATCTCGTTGTCTCGGGTGATCCAGAATTTGTTTGCATCGTCTTCCAAACGGTAGACTTTGCGTTCGGTGACCTCTTCGACCTCTTCCAAGGTGGTCTCGATCGGCGGGGCCGCGTCCAGCGTGTCGGCGACGCCGTAGAGGAACTCCGGGATGCCTTGGCCGGTCACGCCGGAGATCGGGTAGATCTTGTATTGGTCCCCGACTTTTTTGCGAAACTCTGCAAGGTTTTCTTCCGCGCCCGGCAGATCCATTTTGTTGGCTGCAACGACCATCGGACGGGTCTCAAGTTTTTCGCTGTAGAGTTTGACTTCCTCGTTGATCTTCAGGAAGTCTTCGTACGGGTCGCGCTCTTCCGTGCCGGCCATGTCGATCACGTGGATGATGACGCGCGTGCGTTCGACGTGGCGCAGGAACTGGATGCCAAGGCCGTGCCCTTCATGAGCGCCTTCGATCAGACCTGGCAGGTCGGCCATGACGAAGGAACGACCGTCCGGCACGCCGACGACGCCGAGGTTCGGGGTCAGCGTGGTAAAATGGTACGCGCCGATCTTCGGACGCGCTGCCGAGACGGAAGCGAGCAGCGTCGATTTGCCTACCGACGGGAAGCCGACGAGGCCGACGTCTGCCAGCACTTTCAGTTCGAGCTGGATGTTGCGCTCTTGGCCCGGCTCGCCTTTTTCGGCGATCTCCGGCGCTTTGTTTTGGTGGGTGGCAAAGCGGGTGTTGCCCCGGCCGCCGCGTCCGCCTCTGGCGACGACCAGCTTTTGACCGTGCTCGGTCAGGTCGCCGAGATACTCGAGCGTGTCGGCGTCGGTTACGACCGTGCCCGGCGGAACTTTTATGTACATGTCTTCGGCGCTTGCGCCATGTTTGTTGCTGGTCTTGCCGTACTCACCGCGCTCGGCTTTGAAATGGCGCTTGTACTTGAAGTCGAGCAGGGTGCGAAGCCCTTCATCGACCACCAGCACGACGTCGCCGCCGTTGCCGCCGTCACCGCCGGCGGGACCGCCTTCCGGGACAAATTTTTCACGGCGGAACGAAACGATGCCATTGCCGCCGTCGCCGCCTTTAACGTATACTCTGGCTGTATCTACGAACATAACATTTTCACCTCAAAGTGATCACAGTCGAATCGAAAACTCGCGCCCGTCGTCAGTCTCTTCTTGACGGAGTTCGATCCCCTCTTGTTTCCAACGCGCGAACAGGTGGTCGAAGTTGATTTTCACAGTCTCTTCTACATCTTGCCCGCGAAGGAACCATCCTATCTCATATCCTTGACTGAACGAGACAATCCATACATCAACCGGCAACGGTTCGAGCAAATACTTTGCTTGATCGCCGATGCAGTCAAGGATATCAGACAGGACTTCGGCTGCCCGCGCTTCCGCCTCCGGGCTCGGCGCTTCCGCCTGTTCATAGGTGGCGTGCAGGCGAAGCATCGAATGCCGGATATCACGCGACAGCACGACATAGGAGAGCAACGGGCTCGGGAACGAGGACCATTCGGTGTGGCGCTGCGCTTCTTCGACCATCGCTTGAATCGGATCTTGCATGCGGTCGTATTTTTTCATCTGCGAATACGCCTGCAACAGCTGAACCTGATTCATCAGATCATGTCGGTACGTGCGCAACACTTCCAAATTCTCTTCGATCAGACGTCGCGCGTCGAACAGTTGACTCATCCCCATCTTCCCTCTCCGCAAGAAATTTGAAAGAACAGACTAACAGGATCGTAAAAAAGACGGCCTTCCCGAAAGAAGACCGTCTTTGTTCAATACGCTTATGCCTCGACAGCTTCCGCTTCGATGACAACCGGGTATACGCTGACTTGTTTCTTGTCGCGGCCCACGCGCTCGAAGGAGACGCGGCCTTCGACCTTAGCGAACAAGGTGTCGTCGCCGCCACGGCCGACGTTGTTGCCCGGGTAGATCTTGGTGCCGCGTTGGCGGACCAGGATCGAACCAGCGGTAACCACCTGGCCGTCTGCGCGCTTCACGCCCAGACGCTTGGAGATCGAGTCACGACCGTTCTTGGAGGAGCCTACCCCCTTCTTGGACGCGAACAGTTGAAGGTTCAGGTTCAACATTGAGTTACACCTCCCCTAGGTTTGAGATTTTACGGTTAGGTTAACAAAGTCGGGATACAAGTCCGCGACTTGTTGGATTCCGAAGACCATCGATTCAAACAGCAGTTGCAGCTTTTCGTTCTGCGCACCGCTGAGAGCCGGGATCGAGCACTGCACGTCCCCAGGCGCTACTTGTTCATCATCTGCGATGTGCACGCGGAGCAGTTGCTCAGCAGAGTTGATCGCGTTCGTGACGAGCACGGACACGGCCGCACAGACGATGTCATAACCGGGGTCGGCCGCCTCTGCATGTCCACGGACTGAGAATCGGTCGATATGCCCTTGGCCGTTACGCCAGACATTCGCGCGAATCATCGCAATTACGCGTTGATCTTCGCGATTTGTACTTGGGTATACGGTTGACGGTGACCTTGCTTGCGACGGTAGTTCTTCTTCGACTTGTACTTGAAGACGATGATCTTCTTAGCTTTGCCGTGTTTCAGAACTTTTGCGGAAACGGTCGCGCCCGCTACGAGCGGAGAACCGACTACCACGCCGCCTTCTTTGGAAACGAGCAGGACTTTGTCGAAGGTTACTTCTGCATCGTCCGCGACTTCGAGCTTCTCGATGAAGAGAACATCGCCCTCTGCCACTTTGTACTGTTTACCACCGGTTTCAACGATTGCGTACATCAATGTGCACCTCCTCAATTAAGACTCACTACCCACGAGGTATCTCGCAAAGGAGAGTTTTCAGGACCCGGGCTATGTGGTATTGCGTGCACGAACTAGCCAAATAGATAGCCATATCACGCCTACTAAGCAATCTTATCAGATACGGGAGTATGAAGTCAACATCGAATGCATGAAAAAGGGAAAGCCCGCTTAGGCTTCCCCGATCACGCTCGCTTTGGCATAGGTGCGGAACACTTGCGAGATCTTGACGAGCATGTGCCGGCCGACGTGCATGCCGCCGCCCGCGATGTCGAGCACATACCCTTCGATGCGGGCGATGCCGTCTTGCGGATTGTGGGCGTGCGGCTCTTCGACGCGCACTTCCACGACCTGGCCGATCTGCACCGGCAGGGCGCGCATCTCCACTTCCTCGACGGTGCCGGCCGCGAGGATGCGGTGTTCGGCCATGTGCAGGCTCTCGCGGCCTTTGATGAACACGCGCATGCCCCACTCGCTCTCCAGGCGTCGCAACTGTTGCGCGCTCGGTCCGATCAGGAGCGCCGCCACCTGCGGGTGGCACTCGACCAACACCGCTTGATGCTCCTGACCGGCGAGGTATTCGCGCAGTTCCCGCTCGATCCGGGCGGCCATCGTCTCCTCCGACCAGACCTTGCCCCGCCCTTCGCAGTACGGACAAGCACGCTGCAGCGCTTCGTCGAGCGATTGGCGTACTTTTTTGCGGGTCATCTCGATCAGCCCCAGTTGGGTGATGCCGAGCACGTGGGCGCGGGTGCGGTCCTTTTTCAGCAGCGCTTCAAATTCCTGCACGACCTTTTCTTTGTGGGCCGGGTCGCGCATGTCGATGAAGTCGATGATGATGATGCCGCCGATGTCGCGCAGGCGGATCTGGCGCACCAGTTCGCGGGCCGCTTCCAGATTGGTCTTGAGCACGGTCTCTTCCAACGACGTGGTGCCGATAAACTTGCCGGTGTTGATATCAATGGCGGTCAACGCTTCGGTCTGGTCGATGATCAGGTAACCGCCCGACTTCAGCCAAACTTTGCGCTTCATCGCTTTTTCGACCTCTTGATCGATCCGGTGAACGGAGAACAAATTTTCTTTGCCCCGATACAGATGCACGCGCTCGACCAACTGCGGCGACTGTTCGCGCACGATCTCGCGGATCGTCCCGAACGCCTCGAAGTTGTCGACCCAGAGCTCCTCGACGTCCTCGGTGAAGAAGTCGCGCACCGAACGGCTCAACAGGTCGAGATCGCTGTGCACGAGGCCCGGCACTTTGACGTGCTTGGCATGCCTTTGCAACCGCTGCCACACGGCGTTCAGGTGGCGGTAGTCCTCTTCCAAGGACTCGTCCTCCACGCCTTCTGCTGCCGTGCGCACGATCACGCCGACGTTTTGTTCGCGGACACGGTCAGCCATTTTGCGAATGCGGTCGCGCTCGCTGTCCGACTCGATGCGGCGCGAGACGCCGACATAGTCCTGCTCCGGCATGATCACCAGATAGCGGCCCGGCAGCGACAAGGAGGTCGTCACGCGCGCTCCTTTGGTGCCGACCGCCTCTTTGGTCACTTGCACGAGCAGGACTTGGCCTTCGCGCACGAGGTCGGCGATCTTCGGCCGTCTGTCCGGCGTGGTGGGACCTGGGGCGAGCGAAAGGGCGTCGTCGATGTAGAGGAACGCATTTTTCTCCTGCCCGATGTCGATGAACGCCGCCTGCATGCCGGGCAGGACGTTGGCGACCCGCCCTTTGTAAATGTTGCCGGCGATGCCGGTCGTGGATTGTCGTTCCGCATAGTATTCGGCCGTGCGACCGTCCTCGAGGATTGCCACGCGCAACTCCCGGCTGTCTTGCGAGATGATGATCTGTTTGCGCATCTTGCACATTCCTTTCGATTGCCTATTGCCTACTGATTCGACAGGTGCTAAATAATTCCTCTTCCTCTATCGACGCTCGGCAATCTGGAGCAGGGTCAGCCGCATGCCGCCCTCCTCAAACACACTATGAACCAAATCATCCTCGCCTAATACGGTCAAGACCTTTTTTTCTTGATCGAGCACGTAGATCAGATGATAGCTGTCGGGAGCAAACATCTCGATCACGTCGCGCACCCGCATGTCACCCGGCACGGCCAGCGGGCGAACGGGCTGCGCGTCGTGACGCTTTTCCCGCCGTTTTGCGTCGAGAAAGCGGATCACGTCCACCTTCATCTGTTTGCGCAACTCCCACGCGGAGAGGAGCAAGAAAGAGCCGAGCAGCAGGAAGGAGAGATTGAGCGCGCCCACCCACATCGAGAGTATGCCGACGACGAGCAGGAGGATGGCCAGAAACATCGACAAGCGGATCGACACCTCCGTCGCCGCCCGGTATCCCTGCTCCCGCGACGTCGCAGCGCGCAGGATGCGGCCGCCGTCGAGCGGCAAGGCGGGCAACAGATTGAAAAAGCCGATGGTCAGGTTGCCTTTGATGAAAAACTGAGTCAGCCCGTCTGACCACAGGCCAAGACTGTGCAGGAGCAGGCCGATCAAGATCATCAGAAAATTGTTGATCGGACCTGCAATGGCGATCGCCACCTCGTGACGCGGGTTCCAGCCCATCGCGCCGTGTTCGAGCTTGGCCACCCCGCCAAACGGCAGGATCTGCATCTCGCGGATGCGGTAGCCGTATGCGGTGGCGACGCCGATGTGCCCCAGTTCATGGACGATGACAATCGTGAACAGCACCAGCGTCTCCACGATCATCCCGGCCGCAACGGAGGCGGCGATCAGAAGCAAAAACAGCGGATGGACGCGGATTTTCATGCCGGTCGGCCACGCGGCCACAAGACGCTGCAAGGCCCGGCTCCGCATGCGCCTCTTCATCGGTCTGCCTCGCCTTTATTGGCCGCTCGTCTGGCCGTCGGTCCCAGTCTTTTCGGTCTTCTGACCGCTCGCCTCGCCGCTGGCCGGAAGTTCGAGGATCTCGTCCGGGTCGACATACTGCCCGTCGCGCTGGAAGGCGAAGAACAGGTCCGATTTGTCATCTTTTGCCTTCAGGACGCCGATCACTTCGTTGCTCTGCACCCAGTCCTCCGCTTTGACGCTGACCGTTTTGAGGTGGCTGTACATCGTCCGGCCGGAGGTGCCGTGGTTGATCGTGACGGTGAAGTCTTCCGCACCGACCTGTTCGACTTTTTCGATCACGCCGGCTCGCGACGCTTTGACGTTCGCTCCCGCTGCGGTTTGGAAGGTGATGCCCTGCTGCTCTTTGCCGTCATACGGCACTTTGACCGTGCCTTGCACTGGCAGCACGAACGGCTCCGGTGCCTCGACGCTCGACCCGCCCGTCCCCATCGTCGGCACGGCGACGCGGTCTGCCACGTTGTCTCTCCACCATTCCGGGAGCGCGGCAAAGTTGCTGTCGGATGTCATCGTCGAGGTGACGAACGCTTGTACTTTCTGCGCCACCGGCTGCTCGCTTTGGAAGGAAAAATACAGCACGCCGGTCAGTGCGACCGCCCCGAGCACCTGCATGGCGCGGCGCATCGGATTGGCTTCCTCGTGATACTCGTCGTCCTCATAGCCGAAGCGACGCCCGCCATACGGCCCGTCCCACTGACGGGACTGGCCGCGAGCACGCAGAAAATCTTCGTAACTTCGTCCCCGCGAGCTCGGATGCGGCGTAAAGACCGGCCGCGAAGAGGTCGCATCCCAATCATCGTCGCCGCCCGCAAACAGGGATGAGCGCGTCGAGTCGCTGCTGTAGGCATCAAAGCCCCCGCCGTTTTGGAAGCCCTGCGACCAAGGCATCGTCTCGTACTCACCCCGTCTGCGTTTCTTTTTCCAGAAATCCCACTTGATCATGATCCCTGTCTCCCCTCGTCCACAGTTGTTCTGCTAACATCCTATGAGCGAGGAAGGAAGGATATGAGACAAGATGTGCCACAAAAAAAGCGAGCCCGGCAGACTGCCGTGACTCGCTTGTCCCTTCTGTTGTTGGCTCCGCTATTTGCCAAGCCCGATCATGCGTTTCATCTTGTTCAGGAAGCCGCCGTTTTCGGACAGCACCAAGAGCGGCACCGAGTCGCCGAGGATGCGGCGGGCGATGTTGCGGTAGGCCATGCCGGCGCGGGCGTTCGGGTTCATGACGACCGGCTCGCCTTTGTTGGAGCCGGAGATGACGCCTTCGTCATCCGGCACGACGCCGAGCAGGTCGATGGCGAGGATCGCCACGATCTCCTCGATGTCGAGCATGTTGCCTTCGCGCACCATATGCGGGCGCACGCGGTTGATCACCAGTTTCGGACGCTCCAGCTTTTCCGCTTCCAAGAGACCGATGACGCGGTCGGCGTCGCGGACGGCAGCCGCCTCCGGGTTGGTGACGACGATGGCCTTGTCCGCGCCGCTGACTGCGATCTTGAAGCCTTGCTCGATCCCGGCCGGGCAGTCGATCAGGACAAAGTCGAACTGACCTTTGAGCTTCTCCACGATCTCCTTGACGCTCTCCGGGGTCAAAGCGGATTTGTCCTTCGTCTGGGAGGCGGGCAGCATGTACAGATGATCAAAGCGCTTGTCTTTGATCAGCGCTTGTTCCAAGCGGCATTGTTCGGTGACGACATCGACGATGTCATAGATGATGCGGTTCTCAAGACCCATCACCACGTCGAGATTGCGCAGGCCGATGTCGGTGTCGACCAAGCAGACCTTTTTACCGGACAACGCCAAGGCGATGCCGATATTTGCGGAGGTGGTCGTCTTGCCGACGCCCCCTTTACCCGATGTTACTACGATTGCCTCTCCCACTTTCAGTTCCCTCCTCTGAAATCGCGGGCCCTAATGCTGTATAGATGACTGATCTTGTCAACCGCCATCTGCTTGTCGCGCAGATAGGCGAACTCCATCTCGGTCTCGCCCAGGTCCCGGTCGCCGGTGTCCGGCGAGCGGCTGATCACGTCGTGAATGCGCAGTTGGGTCGGTCGGAAAAACACAGCTGCGATCACCGCGTTCTCATCGCCTTTGCAACCGGCATGCGCCATGCCGCGCAAGGTGCCCATCACGTAGATGTCGCCCGTCGCTAGCACCTGCGCACCGGGGTTGATGTCGCCGACGACGACCACGTCGCCGTCATGCTCGATCACCTGCCCCGAGCGGACGGTGCCGTGATGGATGAACGGCACAGGCTCCTGCTTGACCGGAACGACGCTGCTCGACTGAAACTCCTGAATGATCAGGTTGCCGTGGCCGGACAGCTTTTCACGGATCTGAGCTTCTTCCAGATCGGAAAATTTGCGCGAACCGGTCTGCAGGGTGACACGCACCAGCGGACCGAGCAGCAGACGCTGATGGGAGCCGTTCATTTTCTCGTCAAGATCTGTGAGAATCTCCTCGAAGGAGCATTGATCGTTCAATATGAAGACCAGTCCATCACGGATGCCCTTGATCGTCACGGGCGTTCTGGTTCGCAGCGGTTCGCATCCCGTTTGATGTGCCATACCGGTCCTCCCATTCCACACTTCGACTTGCCGATGTACTTACTTCGCGAAAGAGGAGAAGTTCTCCTGTTATTCCGCCTTTTTCTCTTCTTTTTTCTCCGCCGATTGTTCGCCGAGGTTGAAGTAGGCGTCCATCATCGCTTTGGCGATCGGGCCGAGCGTCGCGCCCGATTGAGACATGTGCTTGTTGTCAGGGATGATGATCGCGATGGCGATCTGCGGATCGTCATACGGCGCATACCCGACGTAGACCGAGTTTTCCGTGCCGCCCCGGCCCGTCTCCGCCGTCCCCGTCTTCGACGCGACTTGGATCGGATAGTTTCCAAACACGCCGTAGAACGTGCCGTAGGGCTTGCGGGAGACGTCGAGCATCCCTTCGCGGACCACGCGGTACTCGTCCTTGGTGAAGGACGTCTCGCCGAGCAGTTTCGGCTCGGTCTTCTGCAGCGTCGTGCCGTCCGGCTTGATGATCTCAGAGACGACATACGGCTGCATGCGCTTGCCTTCGTTGGCGATGGTCGAGGTGTATTGCGCCAGTTGGAGCAACGTGTACTTTTCGTTCTGGCCAAAGGAAGCGAACGCCAAGTCGGACACGTAACCCTCTTGCGTGATCTGCCCTTTTGCTTCATACGGCAGGTCGACGCCGGTCGTCTGCAGTCCGAGGCCCATCTCTTTGTGGTAGTCCAGGACGAGATTCATCTTTTCTTTGAGCGTGACGTTCAGGTAGTGATTGACGTCCCGACCGAGCGAGTTGAAGTCAAAGACTCCTTTAAACGTCTCGATCATGTACACGTTGGACGATTCGGCCAGCGCGCGGCGCGCATCGACGTCGCCGATCGACTTCCAGGAGCGGATCGTCGTGTCGAGGAACTTGGTGTAACCAGGGTCGTAGATCACGGTACTCGGCGTGATCTTGCCTTCATGCAGGCCGATCAGGACGGTCGACATCTTGATCGTCGAGCCCGGTTCGTAGACCTGTTGCATCGTGCGGTTCATCTCTGCCGGAGCAAATTTTGTTGCGTAGTCTTTGGCGGAGATGCCTTCGACCCACATCGTCGGGTCGTAGTCCGGGTAGCTGGCCATCGCCAGCACTTCGCCCGTTTTCGGATTCATGGCGACGGCCGCGCCGTGCTTGACCGTCGGAATCGTCTTGCCCATCTCTTCAACGCGGGCTTTGAGGGCGTTTTCGGTCGCCTCTTGCAATTTCGAGTGGATCGTGAGTTTCAAGTCGTGACCTTTGACCGGCTCGACGGTGATCGCCTTGTCTTTGTTGACCGGTTGGTAGTTGATGTTTACCTCGACCTTGTAGGTGCCGTTTTTGCCGTGCAAAAACTTTTCATACTGGCTCTCGACACCGGCGGTGCCGACCAGGTCGGTCTGTTGGTACTCTTCTTTGTGCTCTTCGTAATAATCGGCCGGTATGTCGTTCAGATAGCCGACTACGTGAGAAGCAAAATCTTTGCGCACATACTCGCGAATCGGTTCGACAATGACGTTGAAGCCCGGCAGTTCGTCGGCGTGTTCACGCACATAGGCGACGATCTGGTCCGGAGCGTTGGTAATCACTTTGCGCGCCATCGAAGGCGAATATTTAATGGCGTGGGGGTCCATCGCCTTGTAGAGATCTTCGATTGACAGATTGAACACCGGCGCCAGCTCGGAGATGAGCATGGTCGAGTCTTGCACCTCGGTGTTCAAAGGCTGGAACGTGATCGTAAAAGCCGGTTTGTTGCGAACCAGTTCATTGCCGTCGCGGTCTAAAATGTTGCCGCGCGGTGCCGGGATCGACTGCGTGACATAGCGGTTGTTTTCCGCCCGCTTCAACAGTTCTTCTCCCTCGGACAATTGCAAGAAACTCAGCCGGAAGATCAAGACGGCCAGCGCGAAAAAGATGACCATGAACAACAGGCTCATCCGCTTGCCGACCACCGATTGTTTTTCTTGCTCATATTGCGTCAACGATACTCACACCCTCTCTCTCTGATACATCCACATCGTAACTGTATTCGCGCTTGACCTATGCGATTCCTCCAACAAAACACAGGAAAACACATAGAAAAAAGAGGCTCGGGAGCCTCTTTTTACGGGGTGATGCGATGGGCGAAGTAAGCGTCGATCATCGCTTTGGCGATCGGACCGAGCGCTTCGTTGGAGTGACTTTGCTTTTCGTTGTCCGGCACGATCACCGCGATGGCGATCTCCGGATCGTTGTACGGCGCGTAACCGACAAAGACGGAGTTTTCCGTGCCCCGCCCGGTCTCGGCTGTGCCCGTCTTGCCCGCCACCTTGACCGGATAGCCGCCAAAGACGGAGTAGAACGTGCCGTACGGTTTGTTGGTGACGTCGTACATGCCCTGTTGCACCGCTCGCAGGTGCTCCATCGGGAACGAGACCTGACCTTGCGTGACCGGCTCGATTGGTTGCTCCGCTTTTGTAATCGGGTCGATCAGCGCTTTGACGACGTGCGGTTGTATCCGTTTGCCGTCGTTGGCGATGGTCGAGACGTACTGCGCCAACTGGAGCAGCGTGTATTTCTCCGTCTGGCCGATGGCGGCGAAGGCGAGGTCAGAGACGAGCCCTTCCTGCGTGACTTGTCCCTCCGCCTCATAGGGCAGGTCGATGCCGGTCGTCACTTCGCCAAGACCCAGTTCTTTGTGATAGTTGAGGATCTTGGTCATCGTCTTTGGCAGCGTGTCGGCCAAAAAGTGATTGACCTGCGGCGTCGACATCCCTTCATAGTAGCCGGCCATCTTCAGGAACGTCTTGATCATGTAGACGTTGGACGATTCGGCGAGGGCTCGATACGTGTTGATGTTGCCCATCGGCTTCCACGACTTGATGTAGTTCGGCACGCCTTTGACGATGTAGCCGACCTGCACTTTGCCCGGATCGTTCATCACCGTATGCGGTGTGATCGTGCCTTCTTTCAACCCGGCCAACACCGTCGCCATCTTGATCGTGGAACCGGGTTGGTAGACCTGCTGGATCGCCCGGTTCATCTCCGCCGGCTGGAACTGCTCGAGATATTCTTTTTCGGACAGTCCGCGTATCCACAGATTGGGGTCGTATTGCGGATAGCTCGCCATCGCGTAGATCTCCCCCGTCTTGGGGTTCATCGCCACGGCGGCCGCATGTTTCACCGTCCGCACCCGGCGGCTCAACGCGCGCACGCGGTCGGCGAGCACCCGCTCGGTGACCGTCTGGAGGTTTCTGTCGAGGGTGAGGATCAGGTCGTGGCCTTTGATCGGGTCCTCGACGCGCTGATCCTGCAACGGCTGGTTGTAGATGTTGACCTCGACCTGTACTTTGCCGGGACGACCGCGCAACTGTGCTTCGTATGACTTTTCCACGCCGGCCATGCCGATCCGGTCGGTCTGCTGGTACTCGTCTTTGTGTGCCTGCCAGTACTCCTGCGGGATGTTGTTCAAATAGCCGAGGATGTGTGACGCAAACGGGCCGTACAGATAGTCGCGGATCGGCTCGACGATCACGTTGACTCCCGGCAGCTCTTCCTGATGCTCGCGGATGTAGGCGATCTGCTCCTCGTTGGCACCGGTCATCAGTTTGCGCGCCATCGAGAGCATGTACCGCTGGCCGGAAAGGTCCATCGCCGCCAGCACTTCCTCCGGGGTGCGCTTCATCACCGGAGCGAGTCGGTCTGCGATCTGGCGAGACTGTTTCTCCTCTTGGTCGAGAATCGTGTAGGTGATCGTAAACGACGGTTTGTTGTTGACGAGCAGGTTGCGGTCGCGGTCGTAGATCAGCCCGCGCGGCGCGGGGACGGTCTGCTGAATGAAGCGGTTGGTCTCCGCTTCTTTCAGGTAGAAGTCACCCTGCGAGAGTTGCAGAAAACTGAGACGAAACACCAAAACGGCAAGGGCCACGAAGATCAGCATAAACAGAAGGTTTAAGCGTTTCCCCGTGGCCGTTTTCAGTTCTTCCTCAAGATGCTGTTGGTGAGGATGGCGGTTCATGCAAAACGCTCCCTTCCCTGTGGAGGCAGAAGGACTCAGAGCGATGATTCGTCAGCCAAGCCGACCTTGCGGCGGTCGGTGCCGAGCAAGCGCACCGACGGCGAGTAGAGCAACAGAGCAAAGATGCCGTTCCAGATCATCATTCGCACGCCGTGCGTGACCGCGACCATCAGGTCGAGATGCGCAAAGCCGAACAGACGCACGATTCCGTAGAGCATCATCTCGGCGAGGAAGGTGTAGCCGAGCATGACGAGGATCGCCGTCACCAACTGGCGGGTCCAGTAGGTGCCGTATGTCATGCCGGCAAAGTAGCCGACCGTCGCATAGGTGAACGCGTACGGACCGAGGAACGTGCCGAACAGGATGTCCTGAATCAGACCGATCGCAAGGCCCACATAGAGCGCAAAGATCGGCCCCCGCATCAGCGAGACGAACAGGAGCATCACCAGCACGATGTTCGGTGCGACAAAGGAAAACGGCGGCACTTGCAGAACGGTCGATTGCACGATGAGCACACCCATCATCGACAGGACGATCAACACCGGATGCATCCGCGTCTACCTCGCTTCCTGTTTCGCCTGTTTGACGACGTAAAGGAATTCGAGGTAGTCGAGGTTGGCGGCCGGTTCGATCTCCGCCGTCTTGGTCAGCCCCAGTTTGTCGTTTTGGAACGACGTCACTTTGCCGATGAACAAGGCGGGCGGGAAGATGTCGGACAGCCCGGACGTCACGACGTCCTGACCGACCTCGACGTTGGAGTTGAGCGGGATGCCGGTCATCTCCAGCCGCACCTTCTCGTTTTGGGACACGGCGGTGGAAACGCCGCTGATGATCCCGTAGGCCGGGTTGTTCTCATCGTTGTTCTGCACGCGTGCCGAGATGCCGACCTTGCTCTTGTCGGTGATCAGCAACACTTTGGAGTGGTACGGCGTCACTTCGTAGACGCGGCCGACCAGACCGCGCGTGGCGGTGATCACAGCCATGTCTCGCGAGACGCCGTCCTTGCTGCCCACATCGAGCGTCACCTCTTGGTTCCACGTCGACGGGCTTCTGCCGATCACATTGGCTGCGGCGACGAACTCAAGGCCGCCAAGGCGGCTCTTGATGCCCAAGTCCTCTGTCAACTTCTTGTTGTCCCTCTCCAGTTCCCGGATGAGCACGCGCATCGACGAATAGTCGTTGAGGTTTTGCTTGAGACGCGCGTTCTCTTCGTAGAGCGCTTTGATGTTGCGGACTTCCTCGAAGAAGCCGGCGACGTGCTGCACGGGCGCGTAGATCACGCCTTGCACCCAGCCGAAGGAGTCGATCAGAAACGACTCCGGCCACGTCGGCTTCTCCCGGTCGCGCAACGTAAGGCCGGCCAGGGCTGCGAGCAAAATGAAGCCGGCCAGCAGCACCATCAGACGCTTACTAGTAAAAAATCGGGTCACCCGTTACCCACATCCTTTACGTGCCGACGTGTGATTCGCTTAGCGAACGCGACGCTTTTTCGTGTCATTGTTGAACATCAGATGGCTGTACTCCAGCGACTTGCCGGTGCCGATCGCCACGCAGTCCAGCGGGTTTTCCGCCACCAGCACCGGCATGCCGGTCTCCCGGGAGAGCAGACGGTCGAGGTTGCGCAGGAGCGCGCCGCCGCCGGTGAGGACGATGCCGCGGTCCATGATGTCGGCTGCCAGTTCAGGCGGCGACTTTTCGAGGGTGATCTTCACCGCTTCGACGATGGAGTTGACCGTATCGGAGAGCGCCTCCGAGATCTCGGTGGACGTGATCTGAAGCGTCTTCGGCAGACCGGTGACCAAGTCGCGGCCGCGCACGTCCATCGTCTCCGGCTTTTCCGGCGGGATCGCCGTGCCGATGGTCACTTTCAATTCTTCCGCGGTGCGTTCGCCGATCATCAAGTTATATGCTTTTTTGATGTACTGAATGATCGCTTCGTCCATCTCGTCGCCTGCGACGCGGATCGAGCGGGACGTGACGATGCCGCCGAGCGAGATGATCGCCACCTCGGTCGTGCCGCCGCCGATGTCGACGACCATCGAACCGGTCGGTTCTTCAACCGGCAAACCCGCGCCGATTGCAGCTGCCATCGGCTCTTCGATCGTCTGCGGGTCGCGTGCGCCCGCTTCGCGCGCTGCGTCTTCGACGGCGCGCTTTTCCACGGCGGTGATGCCGGACGGCACGCAGACGACGACGCGCGGTGCCGAGAACCAGAAGCCTTTTTGCTTGAGCGCTTGACGGATGAAATGGCGAAGCATCGTCGCCGTCGTCTCAAAGTCGGCGATGACACCGTCCTTCATCGGGCGCACCGCCACGATGTTGCCCGGCGTTCTGCCGATCATTTGCTTGGCCTCTTCACCGACCGCCTTGATCTCGCCGGTGTCGGTGCGCGTCGCGACGACAGACGGCTCCCGAATGATAATCCCCTTGCCTTTTACATATACGAGGGTGTTGGCCGTTCCCAGGTCAATACCCATATCTCGCGAAAATTTGTTGAACATCTTGCCAGACTCCTTCCCGACTTCTCACAGGGCTGTTATGTTAACATTTGACATTATACAGGAAGCCTCGCGGTGTGCCTAGTCCACACGGTTACAGCCATCCTTTTTCTTTCATGGAGAGAAAGCAATTCTCGCCGACGACGATGTGATCCAGCACCTCGACGCCCAGCAAGCGGCCGCAGTCGACGAGACGGCGCGTCACTTCGACGTCCTCAAAACTGGGCGTCGGATCACCGCTCGGATGGTTATGTAGACAGATGATCGCCGCCGCACTGCGCTTGAGCGCCGTTTTAAAGATCTCGCGCGGGTGAACGATCGAGGCGTTCAGCGAGCCGACCGAGACGATCTCCTCGCCGATCAGACCGTTTTTCGAATCCAGATGCAAGACGACGAAGTGTTCCTTGAGTTGGAATCGCAGACGGTCCATCATGTAGTCGGCCGCGTCACCCGGCGTGAGCAACTGCGGCCGGGACTCCCGTTTGATGCGGGCGACCCGGCGGCCGATCTCAATGGCAGCTTTGAGCTGCGTCGCCTTGGCCGGGCCGATGCCCGGCACGCCGGTCAGCTCTTCCAGATCCGCATCGATCAGGGCGTGAATGCCGCCCATGCGCTTGAGGATCTGGTCGGCGAGATCGACTGCCGAGTGGCCCGGCGTGCCGGTTCGCAGCAAGATCGCCAGCAGTTCGGCGTTCGAGAGCGCTTCCGGCCCTTGGCGGAGCAAGCGTTCGCGGGGCCTGTCTTCCTCCGGGATCTCACAGACCCGGACCGACAGACGCTCCGCTGCCGGGGCGCCCATCAGCCGCGCCCCTGGCGCAGCACGTCGAGGCCAAATGCGGCCAGATGGTGCGCCGTCAGTTGCAACGGGAGCCCGACCACCGCGAAATAATCGCCGTGCATGTCGGTGACAAACGTCGAAGCGAGTCCTTGAATCGCGTACGAACCGGCCTTGTCCATCGGTTCGCCGGTCGCGACATAGGCGTCGATCTCGGCGGCGGACAACTCCCGCATCACCACTTGCGTCGCTTTGACGTCGCGAACGGAGCGATTCGTTTCCGCTTCGATCAAGGCGATGCCCGTGTAGACGGTGTGCGCGCGACCGGAGAGCATGGCCAGCATCTGTTTGGCCTCCGCCGCGTCGGCTGGTTTGCCCAAGATACGATCTTCAAGCGCGACGACCGTGTCCGATCCAAGCACGAGACCGCCGGACAAAGTATTCGCAACGGCGAGCGCTTTTTTGTACGCCAAGTCTTGCACCGCATCCACGGGCGTCGTGCCCGGCGCGATCGTCTCCTCCACATCTGCTGTGATCACTTCGAACGAAAGCCCGAGTCCCGCAAGCAATTCTTTGCGGCGCGGGGAACCAGAAGCCAACACCAATCGTTTCTCCTGCATGTCGCCTATGCCTCCGTGAGTCAAATGAAATTCCTCCACATGCGGGCAGGACACCCGGTTTCTGGAACTTCGTCTATTTTTTAGTTTATCCTGAAGATGAAAAACCTATGTCTCGCCCTATGATACCTTCTAAGCGGTCGACTGTAAAGAAATGCAAAGAAAAACCGCCCGGAAAGGGCGGAATCTCCCTGAATTATTCTCCAAACAGCAATTTGCTGCCGGCGATCCCCGGCGAAGTCATCTCGTAGGGGTTGAGGATCACGTCCAGCTCTTCCGGCGTCAAGATGCCGCGTTCAATGCAGATCTCGCGGACGGAGCGTCCGGTCTGGATCGCTTCTTTGGCGACGACAGACGCGGTCTCATAGCCGACGTGCGGGTTGATCGCGGTGACGATGCCGACGCTCTGCTCGACGGCAAGGCGGCATCGTTCCACGTTCGCAGTCAGCCCTTCGATCAGACGTTCGCGGAAGACGCGGACGGCGTTTTGCAGGATCGACAGCGACTGCAGGAGGTTGAATACCAGTACCGGCTCCATCACGTTCAGCTCCAACTGCCCGGCTTCGGATGCCAGCGAGATCGTGTGGTCGTTGCCGATGATCTGGAAGGCGACCTGATTGACCACCTCCGCCATGACCGGATTGACTTTGCCCGGCATGATCGAGGAGCCTGGCTGACGCGGCGGCAGATTGAGCTCGGAGAGGCCCGTGCGCGGGCCGGAGCCCATCAGACGGATGTCGTTGCAGATCTTGGAGAGGTTGACCGCGCAGATCTTCAGCGCGCCGGACACTTCGGTGTAGGCGTCGGTGTTCTGCGTCGCATCGACGAGATCTTCGGCGCGCTTGAGGTCAAGGCCGGTGATCTGGCGCAGGTGTTCGGTCACTTTGACGATATAGCGCGGGTCGGCGTTGAGGCCTGTGCCGACCGCCGTTGCGCCCATGTTCACTTCGCGCAGGTTGTCCAAAGAGCGGGTGACGCGCTCGACGTCGCGGCCAATGACGCGGGCATAAGCGGCAAACTCCTGCCCCATGCGGATCGGCACCGCGTCCTGCAGATGGGTGCGCCCCATCTTGATCACTTGGTCAAATTCCTTTGCCTTTTCGAGCAGGGCGATGCGGAGCTTGTCCAGCTCTTCAATCGCGCCTTTCGCAAGGTTCATCGACGCGATGCGGATCGCGGTCGGGAACACGTCGTTGGTCGACTGCGCCATGTTGACGTGCGTGTTCGGCGAGCAGACGAGATAGTTGCCCTTCTCGCCGCCGAGCAGTTCGATGGCGCGGTTGGCAATCACTTCGTTGACGTTCATGTTCATCGAAGTGCCGGCCCCGCCTTGAATCGAATCGACGATAAACTGGTCATGCAACCGGTCGGCCAGCAGCTCGTCAGAAGCGTCGGCGATCGCTTGGCCGATCTGCTTCTTCAGGACTCCCACTTCCATATTGGCGAGCGCAGCCGCTTTTTTGACAGCAGCCAACGCTTTGATCATCTCTTTGTGCGGCGGGATCCCGGTGATCGGGAAGTTTTCAACGGCACGCAAAGTTTGGATGCCGTAATACGCCTCTTTCGGTACTTCTTTGGTTCCGATCAAATCTTTTTCCAGACGGACAGTCGCGGTCATGTCGGTAAACTCCTTTGACAACAGGTATCAGGAACTATCATACCATACTTTTCCCGAGTGTCCTCCTACAGGACGTCATAGCTTTTCTTGATGATCTGACCCACATAGCCGTGCTGACGGTTCAAGTTGGTAAAAGAGGTCTGAACTTTCGCGGTCGCGCCGATCTTGACGGTGAACACGGCAAGACCGGTCGTTTCCAGCTTGTCCAATTCGGCCATGCGGTTGCAGCTCCACGCGTCTTTCGTCACGACGGTCGGGTTGAAGTCTTCCCAGAGGATGCCGTCGATGTACGGCGCGGTGCGGTCTTTCAAGGCACCGAGACCCCAGTTTTGCATCAGGGAGAGGTTCGGGTATTTCACGCTCAGTTCGGAGAGGAAAGACACCACGCCGTCACGCTGCACATCACTGATGCTGGCCGGCCAGATGCCGTCGTCCACGTTGCCGACGGTGTCGAGAAACACGCCGTCGAGGCCCTTTTGGACGATCTGGCGTTCGAGGTCGCCGATCAGCAAGGAACGGTAGTGCAAGCTGTTGATGTTCATCGACCAGGAATTCCACTCGGTGCGGAAATCTCGCTGGCCGGAGACGGTCAGGTAGTCGCCGTCCACGGCGGAACGGAGCAGTTCGGACGACTCATGCTGTTCCAAGATCGAGAGGTAGCCGAGCACCTTCACGCCGCTCTGCTTGAGCGCGAGCAGTTGCTCCGCGCTCCAAAGACGAGGTTCGAGCACGACCATCTCGTAGCTGCTGAGCGTACGGATCGCGGTCGCGGACGGCTGTCCGTAGTAGATCGTATAGGAATCCACGCTCTGAAGCGAGGTGGAGACGGTGGCGGTCGTTTCGGTGGAAACAGCTTGTTTGGCAGACCATTTCTTCGCAGCCATCGGTTTTACCGCTTTGACCGGCGCAGTGGCCGCTTGAGCGTTCCCCGTGGCCAGAGTGGCAAAAAGACAGATGGCAGCGAGCGTTCTCAGTTGTTTGTTCATACGGTGACACTCCCTGTTCGTTAAAATGAAAAGCACCCCTGCTCCAAAACGGAAAGGGGCGCTGCACAGTTTGTGTAAACAGATAAGGTCTGTTGCCTGCAACCTGGCGATCTTTGGCGTTCGTCCGCCTGAAGACCCATGGCTTTGCGTCCTTGCCTTTCGACAAGTTTGCCCAGTCCGTATGAAGTTAACTCCATTTTAACGGGCAGTGCCTGCTCTTGTCTACCTGATTTTAACCAGCTTTGCTCCCAGTATTTCATAGCTTACAAAAAACTGGATCAATCTTCCTTGCACGTCGAGCACGCCTTTGTTCTCATGCGCCGCCGCAGCCGCTTCCCCCAACTGTTGATGCAAAAGTTGCAAGGCGGCGGCGTTCTCTTGTTGCCCGCCTTTTACCAGGCTCTCCCCCGCCGTCTTTGCGTCTGCGGCGAGTGCGCTCCATTGATCTCGCAACGCCTTGCCACCCGCGCTGTCCGCTTTGAGCAGCGCTTCGGCAATTTTCACCTCTTGGCTCAGCAGCCGCTCGATCTGTTTCGCGTCTGCCGCCGGGACGCCTTCGATCACGCCGGAGAGCGGGGTGATCCCGTATTCTTTCACAAAGTGGTTGACTTTGAGTTCGGTCAGTTTGGTTCCAAGCGCTTCGCCCGCTTTTTTGTCCGGTGCCGCCCCTGCGAACAGATGGATCGGGCCGGTGCCGCGCGGGACGGCCGTCACGCCTTTTTGCGCCAATGTAGTGCGCTCCTGCTCGACCTTGGCCTGTTCGGAGAACACGCCCACCTGCCAGACGGTCAGGGACACGCCTGGCAGTTCGGCCGCGCCGTATACGCTGTTCGCCGGTTGTCCGGCAGCCGCTTGCGGAGCAGGGATCGTTTCGACGATCGGTTGAGCCGCTTGGCTTTTAAAGAGGATCAGCAGGCAGACGCCGAGCACGACGCCGGTCAGCGAGGCGAGCAGGATGGGCAGGACGAGTTGTTTTTTCGTGGACTCCTGCCCGCGATTGAAGTTGAATCTGGATTTATATTCGATCTTGTCCATCGTCACCGACTCCTTCATCTCTCGTTCATCTGTTTGCTTTGCTAGATTCTATGAATCAAGTTGTAAGTCTATGACAGAAAAAAAGACACCGCTTGGTAGAAACCAAACGGTGCCCTGCGAGAAATTTAGTTCGAAACGATATGGACTGTCACAACGCGACGACCAAACTGAATCGCTTCTGCCTGCGTGTCAAAATGCAGGTCGATCTTGTTGCCTTTGATCGCGCCGCCGGTGTCGCCGGCGACCGCGTGGCCGTAGCCTTCGATGTAGAGCTTCGTGCCCAGCGGAATGACGCTCGGGTCGACTGCGACGATGCCGCGAGCCGCAGCAGAGCCAGTCGCCGTGCGCGAGCCAGGCATCGAGTAGGCCGAGGCAGACATCTGCAACGTCTTGGACGCGGTAAAGCTGGACCCGCTCCGGGATGCGACGACAACAGGACGTTGCTTGGTGCCATAGGTAACAATCTGATTGACCGCTTGTTCCACTACTTCGCGGTTGACTTGGCGATCGACTTCCTTGCCATTTTCCATGACAACGGTCGTCGTGACTTTCGCTTTCCCTTCCACACCGGGCGTCAGCACTTTTTCTGTGCCAGTGTACAGTTCGGCATCTGGCTGGCGTTCGGTCTGAAAAGGTATGGTCTCATCCGCAACTTGAATGTCCTGCGTGCGACGGGTGATCGTGATCTTCTGGCCGCTTTCGACCCTCTCGGTCAATGCGGGAGAGACGCGATCGGCAACCGTCACCGTCACGTTCATTTCTTTGAGCAACGCTTCGACGTTAGACGCCTGCGTATGGCGTTTGACCTCTGCGTTGGTGCCGTCCAAGAACGTGATCTCTTTGGCGTGCTTTACGACGATAGATGTTCCTTCAGCAATGTATGTCGACTGCGCAGGTTGCACCAAGTCATGTGTTCCAAGCTGTACGCCTTGCTTTGCCAAAAATTCTTCAATCGTGCCGAACTGGAACCCGGCGATCTCCTGCGCCTGACCGTCCACCTCAAGGGTGACCGTCTTGTACGCCGAAGCCGCAGTGGCCGTCCCGCCACCGATCAATAGAGCGGCTGCTGCTGCTGACAGAATGTAGACAGACTTACGGTTGACCTTACTCACTCAACCACCTCTTTCTGTAATCTCTGTGCCCAAAAATGGGTGTTCCCCCACCCCTTGGTATACGAGCCTTCCAGACTTGCCCTAGTATAACCCGACTTTTTCTCCTTGGCAATGGGGGAATTTGTTAATGTCAGAAAATTACCACGAATCGACAGAATTCGTGCGCTCCGATGGCGAGTAGGTTTTTAGCGGTTCTGCGGCGGGCAACAGGTCTTTGCTGCCCGGTGAGAGATAGATTTTGAACGAAATGTTCATCTTTACTCGGCTCGAAAGATCGGCTGTCGTCAGGGGCCTTTCGACAACTTCTTCCACATTTGCCGACTCGGCGGAAAACTCCCATTTCTGGAAGGTGACGAGGCGCGGCAGGGAGGCAAACCCTTCGAGGAAGGAGCGCACCTGCTCGTAGTTCCCTTCGACCGACAGCATGCCGATCTGTTCGTGGAGCACACTTTTTTGGCCGTTTTTCGCCGGTTGACCCGCTTTGGCATCGGAGGCGGCCTTGGCTTCGACCGCTTCTTGCTGCGCGTCGAACAACAAGCTCTTGATCGTCACGCCCGCCTCTTTCTCTTCGGCGCGCACCCGTTTCAAAAAGCGCGCTTGATCGAGTTCGGCCGGGACCGCCTCGGCGATGGCCGCTTTGGCCGCTTCATCGACAACCGGTGCCACATCGCGGCTGAGCATCTCGTCGCGGGCTGCAAGGGCGATGCGCAGATCGTCTTGCAAGGCGCGATATTCTCTCAGTTGCGGCACGTAGACAGAATATGCACTGCCTAAAACGACAAGAACCAACAAAACCGATGAGAGCACGATCCAATGTTTTGTCGTCCATTTCACTGTCATCATCGGCACCTCCTATTTCTTCACGAGCAGGATCGTGATCGCAGCGGCGTACGGCCGCTCTTTTTTCTCCAGCGGCATTTCGGCCGACGACGTCTCCGCCGCTGCGGTCAAGCTCGGTTCGGGCTCTTCTTTCACCGTGGCATTTTCGATTTTTTCGACAAATACGTCGGCCACCCACGGCTCGGTGCGCAGCAAGGTATCATATTCGGCGATCACTTCGACCGACTCGCTGCTCAGTTCGAGGACGAGCGCCTGTTTTTCGCTGTCGAACGACGCGGCTGTCACCCGCGATTTGCGCGACAGTTGGGAGGCGATGCCGTCGAGGATCTCGCCAAATTCATACTCCCCTTGTCGTCTGACGTCGACCGCCTGCTGCAGCTCTTGAAAGCGGCGCATCTCCGGCGCGACGGTGCGCTCAGCCTGCAGGACGATGATGTCCGATTTGATTCGGTCGAGGTCGTTTTTTGACTGGAGGATCTTGTTGTTCAGCGAGGTGTAGAAATAAAGGGCGGTACAGGCGATGCCGACGACGAGCAGTCCCGCGCCGGCGAGCACGACGATCCGATATTTCTCGTAAAAAGAGGGCCTTGGCAGCAGGTTGATCTCCACGTCAGCGCACCTCCTTCAATGCCAGTCCAATCGGGATGGCGTATTCATACAGCGAGTCTGCGTCGGTAGCTGCCCGCCCTTTGATCTCCAGATCCTGGAAAGGCATCGTGAACACGGTCATGTCGGGCAGCCGCTCTTGCAGATAGCGAACCAGCACCCCCGATTTGGGCAACAGGCCGGTCAGGACGAGGTGGCGCAACGCAGCGTCGCGGTTGTTCAACGTGTAACGGAAGAAGTTCAGCGAGCGCTCAACCTCGTAGGCCAGATCGGACGTAAACGAGGAATAGTCGGTGTTTTGCTCCAGATAGTCGAGGATCTCCAGCACGTTCAGCGGCTTGGCCCGCTCGCGGTTGAGCCGGTAGCTGTCCAGCGGGATCGGCACGTTGCGTGTAAACTTCAACACGTTGCCTTGGAAGATGTGCACGTCTGTCGAGGCCTCCGCCACGTCAACGTACATCGTCGCCTGCCGTTGATCCGCTTCGCTGCCGAGGATGCGGCAGGCGCGGTCGAGAGCGAGAGCGCGGATATCGACGCTCTGCGGTTTCAGCCCGGCAAGTCGCGCCGTTTCGACAACGGAGTCGATGGCCGCGCGGGACGACGCGATCAAGGTGATGTCGCACATCTTCTGTCCGGTAGCCGCCTCCGCGTCGATCAGCGCTTGCGACGCACGGTCGCCTTCGTTTTTCTCCACTTTCACAAAATCGTAGAACGGCTCGTCAAACGGCAAGTGAATGCTGTTTTGCAGTTCAAAGTCGATCAATTTGCGAATCTGTTTTTTCGGCAGGTCGGGCATCTGGAGTTGACGGATGACGACGAACTGGCTCGGCACGACCAGGTTGACCCGCTTGGTGCGGATGTCTCCCTCGCGCAACGTGCGGCGGAGCAGTTCGGCGAGCGTGTCCACCTGTTTGATCTTGCCGTCCTCGATCACTTCTGACGGAATGGACGTCTGGACGATCCCTTGCAAAACGCTGCGGTCGCGCTTTTTAAACACTTCCGCCAACAGCAGGCGCTGGTCGGTGATCTCAAGCCCGAGCGCGGTGTCCGGGGTGATGCTAAACATGGCCGAGCCTCCCTTTCTACTCTTTTTTCTGTCGGTAGAGGTCCGCGTCCTCGCGGGTCAGTTCGACGTGCCATCGATACTGTTCCGGCCAGCGGCGGCTCTCTTTGAAACGGTATTGATGCTGGATGTCATAGCCGCGCAACTGCCCGGCGATCACGGCACCGTCATGCGTCCAATCCGCTTGATCCGGCAGGTAGATCGTCGCTTTTTCGCCGTCGTGGAGACGCACGATCAGGCAGCCGCTGGATTCCACTTTTTGGGGCAGCAAGAGGTTTCCTTCTATTAAAATGATCTTCGGTTCGTCGGCGCGGTTTTTGAAGAGATCGCCCAGCGATTCATCGTTTCGCCGCCAGAAGGAGTATCCTTTTTCTTTCTTTTCCCCTTTGGTTTCCAACGTCACCAACGGGTCCTGGAAGCGGTAGACGTCGACCGTTTGCAACGTCGTTTCGACCTGTCTGTACAAGCCGTCCAGTTGCTCGGCAAACGGTGTGTGCAGCGTGCTCTTCTCTTCGACCGCCTGCTCCCCGAGCAAGCGGTACGAAAGTTCGTCCCGATGTCCTTCCCCGAGGCTCCACGCCAACCCCTCGGGTGCGGTGACATATCCTGCGACCTCAAGGCCGATATCAAATTTGTCATTGTGTTTCTCCCGCGAGATCTCAAACGACGAGCCTTCGCCAAGGAGGACCCCGCCGCTGATCTTCACGCTGTTTGCGCCGCGCATCGCGTTGCCGCCGTAGAACGTCTCGCCGAGCATGACGGCGCGAATCGGATAGTCGTTAACGCCGGGAACATCGCCTGCAAACGGTTCGTCTCCGGTCGTCGGCAGATCGAGGCTTGCGATCGGCACGCGGATGATCTGTTCGCGGGACAGGCGGGCCTTGCCCTCGCCGCCGCTTTGAGCCGTGCCGCGTGCGACGAGCATTCGTTCACCGTTTGCGATCTCCAGACAGACGCTGTTTTCGGCGTTGTCCGGGTCGTTCAGACAGGCACCCGCGCCGGAAAATTTGCTCTGGAACGCCTTGGGCTGACGGTAGTAGTAATAGAGCGCGATCTCCATCATCTTTTGCGCTTGGTAGTCGGCCTGCACGAGCAGGTCGTGCTGCTGCGCGGTGCGGTGCGACTGCTGCAACGTCAGGTACAGCCCGCCGAACAGGATCGGAACGACCACGACGGCGATCAGCACCAAGAGCAGCGCGGAGCCTTGCTCGTTTTGATGCAAGCGATGGTGCAACTTGAGCAGCTTGAGCAGTTTCATCGGCTACTTCCCCCAGTCGTAGCGCGCCACCGTCGCCGTGCGCCGCGTGTTGCCGACTTCGACGGTGAGGTGGTAGAGTGTCGGATCATGCGGCGGGACTTCGATGCGGCCCCGCTCGGCGAGGACGATCTCGGCCCCCTGTGCCGTAACGTGGACGACCCGCCCGTCCGAACGGTTCTCGTAGCGGACGGTGACAGGCTGCCCGTCTTGATCTTCCTTCTGGATGAGGATCGCGGACAGTTCGACTCGCACCGACTCTTCCCCAATCGCCTGTTGCAGATCGGTCTGCAACTTGTTCAGGATCAAAGTCGCGATCCGATCCTCTTCGGCCGCAGTCGAGATCCGGCCATACGTGTCGTAGGACGAGCCGAGCAGCGCGGTCAGAGCGCCGACGACGAGCACCAGCAGCACGAGCACGGTGAGCAATTCGAGCAACGTGACACCGCGCTCGGAAACGAGTTCCCGGCGGCTCATCGCAGTTCCCTCGTGCGCACGACCGTCTCCAGCCGGGTGATCTCCTGCAGCCGGGCATCGGTGACGACCATCTCCACGCGGATCAATTCCGGGATCGGCTGACCTTCGAGTACCTGCACAGGCAACTGGCGGGAGTGTTCTCCGTCGGTGACGACCTGCCAGTTCAGCTCGGTGTCCGGGAACGTCCCTTGCACGAGCGGCTCCGGCAAGGTACGGCCTGCCCTCATCACGTGCGCTTTGACTTCGACAAATTTGCTGCCCGCGAGGTCGAGCGCCTGATTTCGCTGCACGTCTTCGCGGTGCCAACGCAGGGCGGTCGTGCCAATGTTCGTCAACGGCACGACGATCAGCCCGAGCAGGACGACCGCAGCCAGCAGCTCTGTCAGCGTCAGGCCCCGTTCATTTTTCCAAAGGTGCACTCGCACGACCTCCCTCCTTTTGTGTGATCCTTCTTACCGATACAGTTGCATGTACAAATCCCAGATGTCCGCTCCGTACGCCCACGCGGTCAATGTGCCGATCAGGATGAACGGTCCGAACGGGATCGGTTGACGCGGCTTGATCACGCCGGCCCATTTCAACGGCAATCCGAAGACCGTACCCCAGACGCAGGAGTAGAACAAGGCGAACAGCACCCCTTGCCAGCCCAGCGCGAGACCGATCAGCGCAAACAGTTTGATATCCCCGCCGCCCATGCCGTTTGGCACCAAGGCGAGCAAGGTGAGCAACGCCCCGCCGACGAAAAAGCCGATTCCATAGTCGGTCAGCCCGAGCGGATGGATGAACAGGCGCAAAAGCAGGATGACGACAAGGCCCGGATAGGTGATCTTGTTTGGCATCAGCTTGGCGCGGATGTCAGTCATTGTCAGGGTCAGAATGAACACAAACAGCGTGAGAATCACGAATGTTTCTAGGGACAGACCTTGCTGCCAGACGATGAAGGTCAGGATCAGCGCAGAGACCAGTTCGCCGAGCGGGTAGAGCCAGGATATCGGCTCGCCGCAGGTGCGGCACCGTCCGCGCAGGAACAGCCAGGACAGGACGGGGATCAGGTCGCGCCAGGTCAACAGCGTGCTGCAGGACGGGCAGTGCGAGTGGCGCGGGTGGAGGACGGAGGTGCCATCCAACGTGCGAATCGCCCACACGTTTAGAAAAGACCCGATAAACAGAAACACGACGAAGGAATAGATGAGGAGCAAAGCGTCCGCGGTGTAGATCGTTTCCATTTTCCCTCCATCTAGAGCAACTGCGTGGGACAGCTCCCACGCAGTTGTTCAGATCGTTGTTGATTATTTGCTGATCTCGTACGCGACGACGCCGGATGCGGTGTCGATCGTGTAGGTGCCTGCTGCCGAGCCGTCGTTGCGGTTGGCGTTGACGGTGACGGTCGAGCCGGTGCCTGCCGTTACGCCGGACAGGTTGGTGATGCCAAGTTCGGTCGCGATCTCCGGGATGGAGAAGACGCGGTCGGTGGTGTTGCCTGCGTCAGACGCGCCGTCGTACGCTTCCCCGAACAGGATGCGCTTTTTGATCGCTTCGGAGATGATCTTGGCGTTTGCTTCGTAGGTCGCCTGCTCCGCGTCTGCGCGGGAGTTGACGACAGCCGGGATGCCGACTGCGGCGATGACGCCGAGGATGACGATGACAGCGAGCAACTCGATCAAGGTGACGCCGCGTTGGTTTTTGATGCGGTTCTTGAGTTTGCGGATCAAGGACATGGTGTACCCTACCTCTCTTTTTTCCAAACAGGAATAGTAGCGTAAAGAATATGGCTATCGAGCTCTGCCGGCTGTGCCGTAGATCTCGAAGATCGGAGCGATGGTGGCGATGACAATCGTGCCGACGAGGATCGCCAGCAGGAGAATCATCAAAGGTTCGATCAGCGGCCGCAATTTGTCGACCGTCGTCTCAACGTCCGCCTCGTAAAAATCGGCGATCTTGGCAAACATCGAGTCGAGATTGCCCGTCTGCTCGCCGACGGCGATCATCTGCGTGACCAACGGCGGGAACATCTTTTCCTTGCGAAGGGGCAGGACCATCGATTGGCCTTCGCGCAAGGAATCGCGGGCTTCTTGCAAAGCGCGGGCGTAGATCTCGTTGCCGACGACGCTCGCCGCGACGGTGAACACCTGCAAGGTCGGCACCGCGCTGGCAAACAATGTCGCCATCGTGCGGGCCGCCCGCGCCAATGCCGCTTTGCGCAGCAGCGGGCCGAAGATCGGCAGCCGCAGTTTGAGCAGGTCGAAGGCGTAGCGCCCTTTCGGCGTCCGGAGCGCACCGCGCAGCAGGATCAGCAGGGAGCCGATGCCGAGCAGATACAGATACCACGTGTGGACGAGGTGGCCGGAGACGGCGAGCACGACCTTGGTCGAAGTCGGCAGTTCGCCGCCGAGCTGTTTTAAGTTTTGCACAAAGCTCGGCACGACGTTGACCAGAAGAAACACGGTGACGATCACTGCGACGAGGGAGATCACCGCCGGGTAGGTCAGCGCCGATTTGACCTTTTCCCGCGTGTAGTGCTCTTTTTCGAGAAAGGCGGCCAAACGCTCCAACACGTCTTCGAGGTTGCCCGTCACTTCCCCCGCCCGGATCATGTTGGCAAAGACGGGCGGAAACGCACCGTCATGTTCGCGCAACGCCTCGGAGAGCTGATTGCCGCGTGCGACCTGCGAGGCGCAGTCGAGCAGGATCTTTTTCAATTTCTTGTTTGTCGTCTGCTCGCTGAGGATGCGCAGGGACTCGACCAGCGTCACCCCCGCTTTGAACAGCGTGGCAAACTGGCGCAAAAATGGGATGAAGTCGCGAGCCGGAATGCGCTTCGAGCCCAGTTCGATCTCCCGGTGCCAGATGCTGCCTTTGAAGTCATTGAGCTCGGTGACGTAGAGTCCCTTTTGTTTCAATTCTTGCACGGCCGCTTGCCGGTCTGCCGAATGAACGCGGCCACGCACGCGATTGCCAAAGTGGTCGAGCGCTTCATAGGAATAAGCGGGCACTCCCGTCACCTCCTCGCGTCGCCGGTCAGATCCGGCTGGTTGAGTTGCTCCGCTGCCGTCCGCTCGCTGATGAGCCCGGCGCGCATCAACTCTTGCAGGTGCATCTCCAACGTCTGCATGCCGAGCGCCCGTCCGGTCTGCATCGTCGTGCGGATCTGGTGCACTTTTTCGGTGCGAATCAGGTTGGCGACGGCCGGCGTGTTGACGAGGATCTCCTGCGCGGCCACCCGGCCGTTCAGCGAGGCGGTCGGCAACAATCGCTGCGAGAGGACACCGAGCAGAACGCTCGCCAGTTGCACGCGAATCTGCTGTTGCTGCTCCGGCGGGAATACGTCGACGATACGGTCGATCGTTTGCGGTGCGTCAGTTGTGTGCAAGGTCGCCAGCACGAGATGACCCGTCTCCGCCGCAGTGATCGCCGTGGAGATTGTTTCGAGGTCGCGCATCTCGCCGACGAGGATCACGTCCGGGTCTTGGCGCAGCGCGGCGCGCAGGCCGCTGGCAAAGGAGCGCGTGTCCTTGCCGACCTCACGCTGGTCGACGATGCTCTGGCGGTGCCCGTGCAGAAATTCAATCGGGTCTTCCAGCGTGATGATGTGTCGCCGCGACCGACTGTTGATCTGGTCGATCAGGCAGGCCAGCGTCGTCGATTTGCCGCTGCCGGTCGGTCCGGTGACCAAAAACAGACCTTGAGGCGCCTTTGCAAACTCCAACAGCGAGTGGGGCAAGCGCAATTCCTCGGGCGACGGGATGTGCGTCGGCACGATGCGGATCGCCAAGGAAAGACGGCCGCGCTGCCGGAACGCATTGATCCGAAACCGCGACAAACCGGCTATTTCCCAGGAAAAGTCGTACTCGCCGCGCTCCATCAACTCCTCGTATCCGTCGCGGTCGAGAAGGTCGCGGGCGATCTCCGCCGTATCCTGCGTCGACAGTACCGTATCACCGAGCGGGCGCAGGTCGCCGTCGATCCGCAGCACCGGCGGCGATCCGACCGTCAGATGCAGGTCTGACGCACCGCGCTCACAGGCGGTGCGCAGGTAGCCTTCGATGTTTGTCATCACGATTCTCCTTCGCTCATCGTCGTGCGGAACACCTCGGCGAACGTCGTGACACCGTTTGCCACCTTGACCAGCCCGTCATCGAGCATCGTCCGCATCCCGCCGCGAATGGCGTGCGCTCGGTATTCGGCGTCCGGCCGCTTGTCCATCACCATCCGGCGCAGCGCGTCGTCGAGCACCAGCACCTCCTGCACCGCTACCCGGCCGCGATAGCCGGTGCGGTTGCAACTCGGACAGCCGGTGCCGACGAGCAACCCTTCCGCCGAGAGACCGCGCGCGTCCAGCATGCGCAGTTCTTCCGGGCGGGGCGTGTACGGGGCGGCGCACTCCGGGCAGACCCGGCGCACCAGCCGCTGTCCGACGACGCCGACGATGGCCGAAGCGACGAGAAACGGTTCGATGCCCATGTCGATCAATCGGGTGATCGAAGCCACCGCGTCGTTGGTGTGCAAGGTGGAAAAGACGAGATGACCGGTCAAGGCAGCCCGCACGGCGATCTCCGCCGTCTCTACGTCGCGGATCTCGCCGACCATGATCACGTTCGGATCTTGACGCAAGATGGCGCGCAGGCCGGCGGCGAACGTCAGGCCGGTGGTCGGGTTGACCTGCACTTGGTTGACCCCGTCGACCTGATACTCGATCGGGTCCTCGACGGTGACGATGTTCACTTCGTCGGTGTTCAGGCGATTGAGCGCCGCATACAACGTCGACGTTTTCCCGCTGCCGGTCGGACCGGTCAGCAGGACGATGCCGTGCGTATGGCGGATCATTTTGTGGAAACGGTCCAGATTGTCCCGCTCAAAGCCGAGCTTTTCCATGTCGTTGATGTTCATCTTGGCATCGAGCACGCGCATGACGATCTTTTCCCCGTGCGCCGTCGGCAAGGTGGCGACGCGCACATCGACGGTGCGCAGGTCGACATCCATGTGGAAGCGTCCGTCCTGCGGGGCCCGCCGTTCGGCGATGTTCAGGTGGGCGAGGATCTTCAGCCGGGCGGCGATCACTCCTTGCATGTGCTTGGGCAGCACGCGCTCGGTGCGCATCACGCCGTCGATCCGATAGCGGACGCGGATGCCGTCCGTCTGCGGGTCGAGGTGGATGTCTGACGCCCGCTGCATCACCGCTTGCTGGATAATCTGGTTGACCATCCGCACCACCGGCGCGTCTTCGTCGATGATCTCGCGGTCTCCTTCAAACTCCTGCGGCAGATTTTGCATGATCTCTTCGACCGACTCTTGCAAGCCGTAGTAGCGGTTGATCGCCCGCAACAGTTCATCTTTGGACGCGATGGCCGGCTCCACTAAAAATCCGGTGCTCATCCGCAGATCGTCGATGGCAAAATAATCGAGCGGATCGACCATCGCCACCGTCAGACGGTTGCCTTCCTTTTTCAACGGCAGCACTTTGTACAGATTGGCCAACCGCTCCGGGATGATGCTGAGCAGACCCTGTTCAATTTTGTAGCGGTGCAGTTGAACATGCGGGATGCCGAGCTGCACTTCGAGGGCGTCGAACAATTGCTGTTCGGTGATGATCCCCATGTTCAAGAAGACGTCCCCCAACTTCTCCTTGCCGGTCTTTTGGACCGCGAGCGCCTCTTGCAGTTGTCCGTCATTGATCAAGCCTGCGTCGATCAACAAATCCCCGATGCGTTTCCGTGCCATGCTGCCGTCATCCCTCTCCCCGATAGTCCGTGCGTCATAGTCGAGTTGTCACATAGACAAATCTTTCTCTTCTGCGGTAATTCGACATGATATGATACTTTCCTGCCTGCCCTTAATGAAATTTTAGGTACTCAAGAGCGATACTTACATAAAAGAGAACCTCCCTTTGAAGTCAGGGAGGTTCTCTTTGACAGGTTATGGAACGAGGACAGCACGCGCCTCGGAGATCATGTACAGCGAACCGGTACAGATCACGGCGCCCCGCTGTTCCATCGCCAGCACAGTGGCTCGATAGAGGGCGGACGAGACCCGGTCCATCGTTTCCACCGGGGTCGTCGGCGCGAGCGTGCGCACCGCATCGGCGACATCGCTCGTCTGCGCGGCGCGGTCCATGTCCGGCCGCGTGACGATCACGTGAGCGGCCAACTCTGTCAGCGGGGCAAGCACGTCGGGGATTGCCTTGTCTGCGAGAATGCCGATCACAAAGATCAGGCGTCGATTCGGCAGCAGCTCTTTCAAAGCGGCGGCGAGCGCGGCGGCTCCTTCCGGGTTGTGCGCGCCGTCCAGCAAGGTCAGCGGCGACTGGCTGACGATCTCCAAACGTCCCGGCCAGGCGGCAGACTTAAGTCCCGCCTGCATCGCCTCGCCCGTGATCGCAACCCCCATTCGTCGCAGTTGCACACACGCGGCGAGCGCCAACGCTGCATTGTCGATCTGATGCGGACCGAGCAGCCGGATGCGGAGCGCGACATGATGATCGCCGATGCCGCGCCAGTCGAACGACTGCCCGTCCAATCCGTACGCCGTGCGTTTCGCCGAAAAATCGCGGTCGGCCGCATAGCAGGGTGCTCCCTGCTCCCGTGCCGTCCGCTCGATCACGTCGAGCGCGACACCCTTTGCCGTCGTCAGCACCGGGACGCCCGGCTTGATGATCCCGGCTTTTTCCACAGCGATGCGCTCGATGCCTTGTCCGAGGATCGCCTCGTGGTCGCGGCCGACGTTGGTGATCAGGGAGAGCAGCGGCGTGACGACGTTTGTCGCATCCAAACGTCCGCCAAGACCCGTCTCCCAGACCACGAAGTCGACGCGCTCCTGCGCGTAGAACAAAATGGAGAGCAAGGTGATCACTTCAAACTCGGTCGGCCGGCCGTGTACGGTGGCGGCCACCTCTTCGACGACCGGTTTGACCCGGTCGACGAGCGCATCCAGCGCGTCATCTGTGATGTTGCATCCGCCAATGCGCATCCGATCGCCAAAGGCGGACAGATACGGCGAGGTGTAAAGCCCGACTCGGTAGCCCGCCTGCTCCAGCACGCTGGCGAGAAAGGCGCAGGTCGAGCCTTTGCCGTTGGTGCCCGCGACATGCACAAATCGCAGGTCGCGGTGCGGTTGACCGAGCAGCAAAAGCATCGCTTCCATGCGCTCAAGGCCCGGCTTGATCCCTTTGCGTCCGTCGAAGCGGTCAAAACTGTGAATCCAGTCTGTTGCAGACACGTATCGGTCTCCCTAGCCGCGCAGTTCCGCGATGCGGGCACGGACTTTTTCGCGTTTTTCCGCGTAGTCGACGAGCTTGGCTTTCTCCGCCTCGATGACGTCGGCAGGCGCTTTCGCGACGAAGCCTTGGTTGTTCAGCTTTTTCTCGATGCGTTCCACTTCGCCGTCGAGCTTTTTCGCTTCTTTTTCGAGGCGGGCGATCTCCGCGTCGATGTCGATCAGGCCAGCCAGCGGCAGGAACAGTTCGGCGCCGGTGACGACGTTGGAAACCGCTTTTTCCGGTGCGGTCACGTCGGTGCCGATGGTCAGCTCCTCCGGGTTGCAGAAGCGGCGGATGTAGGACTCGCCGCGCTGGAGGATGTCTGCCGTCGCGTCGTCGTTCGCTTTGATCAGCAGATTGACCTTGCGGGACGGCGGCACGTTCATCTCCGCACGGGTGTTGCGGACGGAGCGGATGATCTCCATCAGCAGTTCCATCTCGCCTTCAGCAGTCGCGTCTGCGAGATCCTTGGTGTACGCCGGGTACTGCGCGGTCATGATCGACGCGCCTTCCGGACGGGACGGCAAGTGCTGCCAGATCTCTTCGGTGAGGAACGGCATGAACGGATGGAGCAGACGCAGCGCTTGGTCGAGCACGTAGACGAGGACGTTTTGCGTGGTGCGCTTCGCCTCGGCATCGTCGCCGTTGAGCGGCATTTTCGCCAGCTCGATGTACCAGTCGCAGTACTCATTCCAAAGGAACTCGTAGACGGCTGTGCCGGCCGCGCCAAAGTCGTAGGTCTCCAGTCGGTCGTTGACCATCTTCGCCGTCTCGTTCAGGCGGTGGAGAATCCACTTGTCGGCCGTGCCGAGCTTGGCATCTGCGGTCAGGCCCGCGTAGGTGAACGACTCGTCGAGGTTCATCATCACGAAGCGGGACGCGTTCCAGATCTTGTTGGCAAAGTTGCGCGCGCTCTCGACTTTTTCCCAGTTGAAGCGCTGGTCGTGGCCCGGAGAGACGCCGGTCAGCAGCATGAAGCGCAGTGCGTCGGTGCCGTACTTTTCGATGACTTCGAGCGGATCGATGCCGTTGCCGAGCGACTTGGACATTTTACGCCCTTCCGCGTCGCGGACGAGGCCGTGGATCAGCACGTCGGCGAACGGTTTTTCTTCGGTAAACTCCAGCGCGGTGAAGATCATGCGCGCCACCCAGAAGAAGATGATGTCGTACGCGGTGACCAGCACGTCGGTCGGGTAGTAGCGCTTGAGGTCTTCCGTCTGTTCCGGCCAGCCCATCGTCGAGAACGGCCACAGCCCGGAGGAGAACCAGGTGTCGAGCACGTCGTCGTCTTGGCGCAGTTCGCCGTGACCGCATTTGGAGCAGGCAGACGGGTCTTCCATCGCGACATGGACTTCGCCGCAGGAGTCGCAGTACCACGCCGGGATGCGGTGGCCCCACCACAGCTGACGGGAGATGCACCAGTCGCGGATGTTCTCGATCCATTGCAGATAGGTGCGCTCAAAGCGCTCCGGGACAAAGTTGACGGCGTTGTCCGTCTTTTGGAACTCGATCGCTTGGTCGGCCAGCGGCTGCATCGCGACGAACCACTGCGTCGACAGATACGGCTCGACGACCGCACCGGAGCGCTCGGAGTGACCGACCGAGTGCAGATGCTCTTCGATCTGGAACAGCACGCCTGCGTCCTGCAGATCCTTGACGAGCTTTTTGCGGGCGTCAAAGCGGTCCAGACCCGCGTACGGACCGGCCTCGCTGTTCATCACGCCCGATTCGTCCATCACGACGATCTGTTCGAGGTTGTGACGCGCGCCGACTTCAAAGTCGTTCGGGTCGTGCGCCGGGGTGATCTTGACCGCGCCGGAGCCGAACTCTTTGTCGACATACTCGTCAGCCACGATGGGGATCAGTCGACCGGTGATCGGCAGCACGACGTTTTTGCCTACCATGTCCTTGTAGCGGTCATCCTCCGGGTGGACGGCGACGGCCGTGTCGCCGAGCATCGTCTCCGGACGGGTGGTCGCGACGGTGATCGAACCGGTGCCGTCTTCGAGCGGGTAGCGCATGTGGTAGAGCGCGCCTTGGACGTCTTTGTAGATGACCTCGATGTCAGACAGCGCGGTGCGCTGCGCCGGGTCCCAGTTGATGATCCGCTTGCCCCGGTAGATCAGGCCCTTTTCGTAGAGCTTGACGAACACGGTGCGAACCGCTTGGGACAGTCCTTCATCGAGCGTGAAGCGCTCGCGGGAGTAGTCGACGGAGATGCCGAGCTTGGACCATTGCGCGTGGATCGTGTCTTGGGAGAACTCTTTCCACTCCCAGACCTTCTCGAGGAACTTTTCACGGCCGAGGTCATAGCGGGAGATGCCCTGTTCGCGCAGTTGACCTTCCACTTTTGCCTGCGTCGCGATGCCCGCGTGGTCGGTACCCGGCAGCCACAGCGTGTCGAAGCCCTGCATCCGCTTGCGGCGAACGAGCGCGTCTTGGATCGACAGGTTCAACGCGTGGCCCATGTGCAGGTTGCCGGTGACGTTCGGCGGCGGGATGACGATGGAGTATTTCGGAGCGGTCTGATCGCCGCTCGCTTTGAACAGCTCGCTTTCAATCCACCATTGATACAGTTTGGTCTCGACTTCCTTCGGTTCGTAGACCTTCGGAATGTTGTTTTCCGGGGTGATGTTCTCTTCCATGAAAGTGCCTCCTTCGATGTTTGACGACACATGGACAAATAAAAAAGTCCCTCTCGCCCTTTATCATGCAAAGGACGAAAGAGACTGTGTCTTCCGCGGTACCACCTTTGATTCGCAAGGAACAGAAAAACACCATGCGCGCTCAAAATGAAGATAACGGATTCACCGGCCTCCCCTATTGGTCTCCCCGTAGAGGAAACGTTCAGGCAGGCGACTCCGGGACGACGTTCAGTTCCTGTACCCTAGGCGGCCTCTCAGCGCATCGGCCGCCCTCTCTGCGAAGGGCCGTGGTGAACCTACTCTTTCCCATCCATGTCGATCATTGTCTGTTCATCAGTTCTTGTTTCCCATAGTATACAACCGGGCGCGCCATTGTCAAACGCCAAAGACGTTATTTTTTCTTTTTCTTCGGCTTGTACTTTTTCTTGGTCGGGCGCGCCACGTACGGTTTCACTTTTTTGCCGGTGCTTGTCTTTCCTGCGCGTTTCGCTTCGATCTCCTCACGCTTTTTCAGCGTCCATTCATGCGTCTTGGCAAACAGCCACGAGCCGAACAGAGAGATCATCAGGATCAGCAGCGGCAACTGAGTCAGCGCCGCTTTCAAATTGGGCCCGGTCACTTCCGCGCCAAACCGCAGATACATGTAGACAAAGTAGATCGCCGTCGCGACCACCGCCGTCAACGCCGAGACGACAAACCCGTTCCAGAAGCGGCCCGTCTGCACTCTTGGGATCAACAGATACGCGGAGATCATCATGCCGATCGGCAGTGTCGAGTACAACAGCTCCGCCCCGAAAAACATCGGGATGATGCCGGCGATCAAACCGACCCCGATCCCGCTGATCAAGATTCTGCGCCATTCGATATTGTTCATTCCGCCATCACTCCATCACGTAACATCAACACTCGGTGAGCCTGCCGGGCGAGGTCCCGGTCGTGCGTGACCATCACCACAGTCCGCCCCCGGCCGTTTGCATCTTGCAACAACTGCAACATCTCATGCGCCGACTCGTGATCCAATGCCCCGGTCGGCTCGTCTGCCAGAAGGAGCGGCGGGTCGAGCAGCAGGGCGCGGGCGAGCGCCACTCGCCGTTGTTCGCCGCCGCTCAACTGATACGTCCGCTCCTTGCCGCGTCCGCCAAGGCCGACCGCTTCCAAGAGCGCGTCGGCCCGGCGGCGGTGCCCTTCCTCCGTCCGGCCCGTGAGAATCAGAGGGAGCAACACATTTTCGCGCACATCCAGTGTGGAGACGAGACTTGGGAACTGAAACACAAAACCGGCCTTTTCCGCACGCAGGCGCGTACGTTCTTTCTCACGGAGACCTGCCGTCTCCGCCCCGTCGATCACAATCGACCCTTTCGTCGGCGCGCTGAGCAGCCCGATCAAGGAGAGCAACGTCGATTTTCCGCAGCCGGAGGGGCCCATCACCGCGACAAACTCGCCCGCTTCGATGCGCAGGTCCACTCCTTTGAGCACCCGCACGAGCCCGCCCGGTCCCCGGTACGATTTGGTCACCTCTTGCATCGTGATCATCGCCATCTCACTCGCCCTCCCGGATCGCGTCATACGGCTGCAGACGCAGGATGCTGCGGATCGGCACAGCGGCGGCCAGCGCACTGAGCACGCCGGTCGCGAGCACCGCCGCCAGCCCCAGCCAGACCGTGCTGGCAAGGCTCGGGAAAATCAGCGGCAACTGAAACGACTTGGTCAGCAGCGCCCGGTTGTCGGCCAGCGTGGTCGCAACCAAAAAGACGCCGATCACCGCCCCGAACGTGCTCGCCAACCACGCCTCCAGCAAGAGCAGGCGATAGACCGTGCCCCGCGACGCACCGAGCGCCCGGAACATCCCGATCTCGCGCATTCGTTCCGCCACGAGTGCCGAAAACAGCGTCATCGTCTGCAGAGCTGCCATGACCAGCACCACCGCGATCATCGAAAAGGCAAACCAGCGCAACGGCCGCAGCTGCCCCTCGATCGTCTCGCGGATCTTCAAGCCGGTCACCGCCGATGCCTCCGGGATCAACCGCTCCACCTGTCGCTTGACAAACTCCGCGTCGCCCGCGTCCGTGCGCAACAGCACGACAGACACGCTGTTCTCGGGAAATGTCAACTCGTTCCCGCCTGTTTTCCTGAGCTCGCGGGCGGTCGCCAGATCCATGAAAATCGTGCGATCCGCTCCCGAGCCTGTGGGAAACAGCACCTTCGCCACCTGAAACGGGCGATTGAACAGCGTGACCCGCTCGGCGTACGACTTGTAATGCAGGTGGTAGAGCGCGTTTTTCCCGCCCGCCTCACTGCCGATCAGCACCGAATCTTTTGTAAACGGTTTCCCCGTCTCGGCCATAAACGCCTGCAGGGAAAAATCGGTGGCCGGATCGAACGCGATGACAGGAAAATCGCCGTGCACCTGACAGCACGTGCCGGAGTACGTCTCCAGATAGAGCTGCGGTGACATCTGTCGGATCTCCGGGATCTCCTTCAGCCTGTCCAGCACCGTATCCGGCATGTAAAACGTCGAGACCTCCCCCGAGATCATCATCTGCTCGGCGACCGCGCCGAAGTGTTTCGGCACGACCATCACATCCGCGCCAAAGCGGGCGGAAGAGGCCGCCGTGCTCTTTTCGATGCCGACCAGAAAAAAATAACTCAAAAACAAAATCGAAGCGGTGATCATCGCCCCGATCACGAGCAGCGACGCGCGCAATGGTTTGCGCCACAGATTGCGCCACGCGAAGGGCACACGTTGCCTCATTCGTCCTCCTCCGGCAACGCTCCGTCGTCAAACGGATCGCGCCGTCGCAGGATCACCCAGGTGATGACCGCCCCGATGACGATCATCCCAAACCACAGGAAATTAAACAACACTTCGATACCGCTCAACATCGCAAGCGACCCCGCTCTCTGAAAAGGATCATACAGAAAAAGCCAAGGGCGCGCAACCCTTGGCATGGATACCCGCATCGTACCAGGTACCCCTATTCTTACCTTTCCCGCGCCGGTTTAGTCCCGCGCTCGATCAATTGCGTCGCCGCCGCCAGCAGCGCTTTCACGTCGCGCTCGTCTTTCGCCTCGGCGTAGACTCGCAGCAGCGGCTCCGTCCCGCTCGGGCGGAACAACAGCCAGCCGCCGTCCTCAAAACAATATTTGATCCCGTCGAGCGTCTGCACCTCCGCCACCGTCCGGCCTGCGAACGTGCGCGGCTTTTGGCGCAGCGACTTGAGCAGTTGCTCCTTGCGCTTGACCGGCACGTGGACGTCGATCCGGTCGTAGGCATGTTCTCCGGCGACGCGCATCAGCCCCTCCACCGCCTCGGAAAGGCTCTGCCCGGTCATCTGCAGATGCTCGATCAGGAGTAGTGCGGAAAAGATGCCGTCCCGCTCCGGCATGTGGCGGGGGATGCCGATGCCGCCGCTCTCTTCGCCGCCGATCAACACCTCGTCCCGCTGCATGCGGTCGCAGATGTATTTGAACCCGATCGGCACCTCCGCGACCGGACGGCGGTACTGCTTGGCGATCCGGTCGATCATCCCGGTCGTGGAGAACGTTTTGACCACCGCTCCCGACCAGCCGCGCTCTTTCACCAGATGGAGAACGAGCAGCGAGAACAGCAGTTGCGGCGAGATGAAATGGCCTTTGCTGTCGACCGCACCCAGCCGGTCGCCGTCGCCGTCAGTCGCGAGCCCGAGGTCAGCGCCCAGCTCCGTCACTTTGCCGATCAGCCGGCCGAGATTTTTCTTGATCGGCTCCGGGTTGACCCCGCCAAACGTCGGATCAGCCTCGGAGCGCAGGTGCGTGACCTGACAGCCGACCTCTTCCAGCGCTTTGGCAAAATAGTTCCCTGCCGCACCGTGCATCGCATCGACCACCACATGCAGCGGCCGCTTGCGGCGCAGGGCGGGCGACACGAAGCGCAGCATCTGCGAAAAATAGGGCGCGTCGCAGTTGGTCAGCCGGATCAGTTCGGCTCTGCGGGCTTCTTCAAAAGAGATCGTCTGAATCGCCGACTTCCCGACCTTGGCGGCCATCCGCCGCACATCGTCTTCACGCACCGGGCCTGCGTGCGGCCCTTTCCACTTGATCCCGTTCCAGTCGGCCGGGTTGTGCGACGCCGTGATCATCAGCCCGGCAGCCGCTCCCAGATAGCGGACGGCAAACGAGAGCAAGGGCGTAGGCGTCACCGAGTCGAGCAGATAGACCGGGATGCCGTTCGCGGCCAGCACCTGCGCACACTCGCGGGCAAACCGGTCGGACAGAAAGCGCGTGTCGTAGCCGATCACGACCCCTTGCGCCGCCTTGCCCAGTTCCAGCAGATCGTCAGAAAGTGCCTGACAGACCGTTCTTGCATTGCGTATCGTAAACGTGTCGGCGATCTGTCCTCGCCAACCTTCCGTACCAAAGATGATTTCCATGCGTCCTTCTCCTCCTGCCTTGATGAAGGTGTTCTGCATCGTATGCAGGCAGGTGGGCAATTGTCACGAACAGTTGGGCGGGCGGGCTCATAGGATAGAAGCGAGACGCGAAGGAGGGTTTCGCCGATGTTTTACTACCTGCTGCGCACCGTCAAGATCCTGCTCTTGGCAGCGATTGGGATCGTCTTTTTGCGAGCGCTGTTCTTTCCGAACGTGCTCGATCTCGTTGTGTTGGCGTTGCTGTTTTTGATCTTGCTGGTCATGTTCATGGGGGCATGAAAAAAAGGCCATCCTGAGGTACAGGATGGCCTTTTTAATGTCCTAGTCTTCCAATTCTATATCATCGTATGCATCGCCCAAAGAGACGTGATCATCCTCGAGCCAGTACCAGTACCTGCCTTTGTTCCGGATCAGGTTTTCCAACAATTCTGTGAAGGAGAGCGCGATGATCTGCGTCTCACCGACGATGCCATGGCGGTCAGAAAAACTGTCATAGCATCGGCCGAGCCGCTCGGCATCCAGATCGATCGTCAGATATTCACCGCCTGCCTCTCGCGCAATGATGTAGAAGTTGGACGTGATGTCTTCCTCATACCGCTCGCCCACGATCACCGGATTGGCCAGGACGAACTCTTGCGGCGTCACGATCACTGCCGCATAGTCGGCCGATTTGAACAACTCGACTCCACCGCATGCCTGATAAAACTCGCGGACATCAACGGGAAGCGAGTGCTCCGGCTCCACGGCCGGAAGTCCGGCTGCCGGATAGACCTCGCAGTCCGGAAGCGTGCGGATTTTTTCAATCAATTGCTGGATGCTCAAGCGATTCTCTCCTATCTGTAGATATATTTGTGCAAGGCTCGGTAATACTCCCTGCGCGACGATTCAGGAACTTTCGCCGCGTCGAACATCGCTTCTGTGAGCGCCTGCATCTCCCTCGGGTGGATGTTCTTCCAGCCGATCTTGCCGCCGACCCGCTTGCCGGTGTTGATTTCCATCCAGTCGCGGGTCACCGCTTTGGTTGCGTCATGCAGTGCTTTTGTGAGCGCGATGGCCGGCGTGTGCGTGGCTCGGCTCTTATAGTTCGCGATGTTGTGCTTCGCCCATACGTCCAGCACGCCGTGGTGATTCTCCAGCGGTGTATTCGTAGGGCGGTAGGGCACCACCTGATAGAGCGACGCTTTCGTCTTGGCTTTCTTTTGCGGTCTGACTTTCGCGGTGTTGCTGGACTTTGTGCTCGATTTTTTCCGCGGCTTCAGCGTGCACGCGTTGTGCGTCCAGATGCCGAGGTTCGAGACAAAGTAGGTGTGGTAGTCTTTGACTTTGAAGTTGTAGACGGTGGTCTTTTTGTGATTGACGTAGATGCTGTCAATCGTCAGGATCTTGCCTTCTGCCGTCTCAAAGCGGTCTCCGGCCTTCAGGTCCTTCGTTTCCACCCAGCCTTCTCCGACGACCCAGAAGGGATGTTCATCGGTCGTCTTGAGGACTTCGGCGCCTACGTGGACTTCGTAGATCTCGTCGACTTCACGTTCGAAGAGCCACTCGACTTCCTTGTATGCTTTCTCACCGGACACTTCGTCCTTGGCCAGAACTTTATCACCGATTTCGACCGATTCGATCGGTTTCTCGCCATCTTCCGTATGGACGGTCGTCCCGACAGTGAAACATTTGCAATCTTTTTGCGGTGTGGCTTTGCGATACGTCTTTCGCTGCGGCGCTTTGGATTTCTTCAGCACAACCTTCGTCTTTTTGACCCTGGCCTTCTTGACGGAAGGTTTGTAGTACTTGACAGACTTGATCGCTTTCTTGCCTGCTTTGACGCCTTTGATCGCACCTTTTACCGCCCACTTTGCCTGCCCCGCCCCCGGAACGAAGTTCGAGGCGATGCTGGCAGCAGCACCCGCTTTGTGGTACCACTTGGACTTCTTGCTCTTCAAGGTGCGGATATCATCGCCAACAGCGAAGTTGTACGCCTTTTTCGCAGCTTTCTTCGTACTCTTCCAGACACCGGAGAGCCATTTTGCCTTATGACCGTCCGGATCGATGTTATTGACCGGGTCGGCATCGGCATACAGGTAGCGGTTCAGAGAGACCGGCTCATCCTCTTCGCCTTCGTACTCATCCGGCACGATGAAGCGGCCTGTGCTCGAATCGTAGTCGCGCCAGCCCATCAGATACAGGTTCGTATCCTGATCATAGATGACGCCCAATTTCCCGACGAAACGGTACGGGTTTGCTTCGCCCAGCGCCTTGTCGCCGCCGATGGAGATGACATTGCCCCACGTGTCGTACTCGTAGGTCGTCACCACATTGCCCGCGCTGTCTGTGATCGCCAGCACGTCGCCGCGCGCGTTGAATTGGTAGTAGTATACCACATCGTTCAACGAGAACGAGAGCAGGTTGCCGTCGCCGTCGCGGTAGTATTTGAGTGCTTCGGTCTTCGAAGTGGCCGTGAGTTTGGTTTCCAGGAAGATGCCGCCGGTCGTGTCACGGTGGTAGTGATAGTGCGTGTTGCCCGCCGCGTCGCTCACGTTTTTGGCGATCCTGTTGCCTTCTGTGTCGTACTCGTAGAAGACTTTCGGCTGCACTGCACCGTTGATCGTCTTGTCTACGGTCATCAGCTGATCGTCGCTGTTGTACCCGTAATCGATGACGGTGACGTTGGTGCCTTCTGTCGTCTTCACCTTTTTCAGCGTGCCGCTCGGATTGAATTCATAATCGGTCGTGCGCACCAAAGCGCCCGTCGTCTTGTCGAATTCTTTCTTTTGCTGCACGCGGTCTCCGGTGGCATACGTGTAGGTCGCCACCGTTTTGCCTGTCGCGAGATCTTCCACTTTGACGATGTTGGAGTTCCCGTCATAGGTGTACTTGAGCTTGCGACCGTTTTCCTCCGCCGTCTCCAAGTTGCCGACCGACGAATAGGTGTATCTCCCTTTCACAACACCCTTGTCGCTGATCTCCGCGATCTGATCGGTATCAGTGTACCGGTATTGCAGATCCAGCACCGGCGCGTTGTTGTTGCGATTGTTCGCCTTGATCGTGCTGACCTTTTCACCGCCGTTGTACGTAAACGTGGTCTGCACGCCTGGAGCGGTCACTTTCGACACCATGTCGTTGACGTAGTAGTCATAGTCAAACGTGTCAAAGTTCGGAGTCAGGATCTGCTTGGTACGGTCGCTGTCATCGGAGTTGATCACGGTGTCGCCCAACGCATTGGTGATGATCTCTTTGTTGTTCTTGTCGTCATACGCGGTCTTGGTGACAGTCTGTGTGTGCGTGATCGTCTCTTCCAACAGACGGTTGTTTTTGTCATAGACAGAGATGGTCTGGCTGTTGTAGAAACCGTCGCCGTCCGGGTCTTTATCCAGCGGGATCGGGTTCGTCTCGTCATAGATCCACGTGTTGGTGACATTCCCGTTGTTGTCGTGATAGTAACGGCTGTTTGTCTGGGTGCCTGCGGGCTGCGTGATGCCCAGTTCGCGAACGAGTTGGCCCAGTTCGTCATAGGACAGGGTGACCTCGTTCGTGGTTGTAACGCTCGTGCCGATCCCTTCCTGCATCGTGCGCTTGACGACTTGACCGAGCGCATCGTACTCATAGAGTGTGATTTGCAGTTTGGTCTCGCCGGTCACCGGGTCTTTGATCGACTTGGTCTCTTTGCTCAGTTGACCTTCCGCATCATACTCCCAGTCGGTGACCGCGCCTGTCGCGTCGACGAGCTTCGTTTTGTCACCGGCCGCATTGTACGTGTAGACCGTTTTCTTTCCCTCGGCGTCCACCACTTCTTTCAGCAGGCCGTTCAGGTCATGGATGTTCGTGACCGCGCCCAGTTTATCCATGGAAATGGCCTGGTTGCCTTTTCCGTCGTAGAGCGCCCAGGTCTCGACAGCCGGAGTCGAGGAATCCTTGCTGTAGATGCTGTTGTCGTCGATGTCATAGCCGTAATTCGTGGCCAGACCCATGCCGTCGACTTCCTTGAGCAGTCGGCCGATCACATCGAATTTTTGCTGCTCGACGAGCGTGTTGGCGTCTTTCGTCGGGTCTGATTCGCTGATTTGCCGGTTCTGTTCATCATAGCGGTAGTGCGTGACCCCTTTGGAATGGAGCGTGGATGTCACCGTGTCCCACGCCAGGTTTTCCTCGGTGAGCTTGTTATCGTTGGCATCGTAGGTGATGCGCATTTCGTTTCGCAACGGATCGACGGAACGAACCATGCGGCCCGCCTTGTCGTACTCATAGCGGCTGATCGAGCCGTTGCCGTCTTTCTCAGCAACTATGAAGCCGAGTTCGTTGTATTCGTCGATGTTCGTGATCGATACAACTTCCGCTTCTCGAGGCGTCTGGTTGTCGTAATACTGCTTGGTCACGTGCGGGTTTTTGATCTGGATCTGGCGGTTCGCTTCATCAAACAGATACTCGATGGAGTGACCCAGCGCATTGGTCGTCTTGATGAGGTTCCCGCTGCCGTCGTACTGGTGGACGGTCTTCTTGCCCAGACGGTCCGTCTCTTCGACCGCTTCGCCGTCCGCGTTGTAGATCCAGGTCGCACTCTGACCCAGTTCATTCGTCTCTTTCGTCATGTTGCCGGCAAGGTCAAATTCGTTCGTTGTCTTCTTGCCGTACGGGTCGAAAGATTCGATCGGATTCAGACCGTTTGCATCGTATTTGGTGATCAGTTTGTAATCCGCTTCTTCCATCCAGATGTCGTCTGTGTAGACAGTCCCTGCCGACAGCGAGATCTTGGCGGTCACAAATGCTGCGTTGGCCGGAATCGGCGCAAAGACGTGTTGAATGCTCCAATCGACCGTTCCGTTGATCGCGGCGCTGCTCGCGCTGCTGATCAGGTTTTTCGAGCTGTCATAGAACTGGAGGGATGAAACCAGCCCGGTCGCGCCGTTCGCCTTGACGTTGCCCAGGGCTCGAACGGGGAGACGCCCTTCCTTGATCGGCACGTAGTCCGATTCAATCGAGGCAGTTCCTGTCAGAGCGACGCCCTGCACACCGCTGCGCTTTTCAGTCGCGTGAAACGACCACGAACCGCTCGTCTTCCATTGGTTCAGCGCGGCGGCATCGCCTTTTTCAAAGCTGTGGTTCGGCAGATACCCGTACAGCGCGCCGCGCTGGTGGGTCTCTTCAGTCACGTTGCCGTAAGCGTCATAGGTGAACGTGACTTTGAAACCGTCCGGGTCAATGGTCGCCGTCTTGTTGCCTCGCGCGTCGTATTCATGCTTTGTCACACGGCCCAGCGGATCGATCTCTTCTTCCACCAAACTGGTGCCGGTCTTGTACTTGGTGCTGTGCACCGGAGTCGCTTGACCGCCATCCAAATCGGTGGTAGTCGGTTCCGTCTTGGTCAGCACGTTGCCAAGCGCATCGTAGGTGAACGTCGTCTTCAGAAAGCGTGGATCGGTCGATTCCATGAGGAGATGATTCTGGTAGACGAACGACTTGGTCAGGTTCAACCCATTCGGGTCTTCTGTCATCGATACGACGTTGCCGACCTCGTTGTACCCATACTCCGCTTCCAGCGAATCGTTCGGTCCGGCGATGGTCATGTCAACTTTTTTGTTGACCAGATCATAGCCAAATGTTTGAGCGACCGTCACCGGAGGATTCAACTGTCCGGTTGATGCATTCAGAGTGGTGAGCGAGTTTTCCACATTGATCAATCGAAGACCGTTGTACCGGTAATTGACCACGCGCTGGTTCGGGTCGGTGGTGCTCTTCAGACGACCCTTGTCATCATAGGCATACCCGAGCGTGCGGTAAAGCGTCCCCGCCGCGTCGTAAAACTCCACGCTGGTCAGGCGCAGGTCGGTGTAAAAATACTTGATCTTGCCAATCGGCGAGTTGACTTCCGTCATCACGTTGTTCATGTAGGCAAACGTCACCTTGCGCCCGACTGCATCGACGATCTCTTGCAATTGGTTGTTTGCCCAGACATAGGTGATCTTGTTTTCGTTGGTGTCAAACTCGGACGTAAGCAAGCCTTGCGCGTTAAAGGTGCTGGAGATCGCATCAGCGTCCTGATCTTGCAGCAGGTACGTACCGTCCGCCTGTTTCGTCAATTTGACATAGATCCCTGTGGGAGGCGTGTAGGTGCCATCCTCATTTTTGACAAAGCGGTGACGGCTGCCGTCTTCTTCCACATGGGTGAGATCCCCGTTGGACTCGGCGATCAGCTTGGATTCCACATCCAAACGCCATCCTTGCCCGAGCAAACCGGACTCGGTGTCTTGGCTGTTGTAGGAACGGTTGATCCCTGCATTCAACCCGCGGCCGTCCCAATCAAAGTCTTGATAGGTTAAAAACAGATTGCCGTTGGAGAGATTCACTTTGCTCGTGCCGAAACCGGTCGGCGTATCAACCACACCCCAGAACGTCTCGGTCCCGAGCATGTTCAGGAACTGGTCCACATACACGTACTTGCTCACGACCGACACGTTGCCCGCTTTGTCCTTCGCTTCCAGGCGAAGCGTGTACAGGCCGGTCGGGATGCCTGCGGTGTTCCAAGAGGCCAGCACGTTTTGATCCACGACCTCAGTCTTCTTCGCAATCTCCGTCCATTGCGTCGGAGTGGTGCCTGCGCCGTAAGAGAGCGTGTACTCCTGCAGATCGTTGTCGGTCGCGGAGCCCGCGATGTCGACCGTTCCGTTCAGATAATCCCGCTCATTCGGCGAGGTCATCTCCGCTGTCGGGAACGTGGTGTCGAGGATGATCCCGTCTGTTTGGATCGCCGACTCGTTGCCGGACGCATCTTTGTAGACGACGGAGACCGTCTTGTCGCCGTTGCCTTCCGACAATGTCCATTGCTTCACAGCAGTGAACGCCTCATCTGCGCTCCATGCCAGTTGTTCGTTGCGCAGGCGCTGTTGATACGGTCCGTTTGCGTTGTCGGTCACAGAGAGGTTCAATGTGACGTTCGGCGAGTTGGTCAGCGTCTGCCCGTTGTTGATCACGATGGCACCCTGCGGCGGCGTGGTGTCGGCGACCTTCACGTTCGAGGTCAGCGTATCGCCGAAGCGGCCGACACCGACTTGCAGCATGCCCCACTGGGTCAGGAAGTCTCCAGGGTTTTTGCCGCCGTTAAAACGCAGGTTGAACGTCTTGGTCTGAGCCGGACCGATGGAATCGGTGCTCGCCAGCGGCACCCGCGTATCCTGCGTCAACGGATCGGTCTCCGCCACAGACCCAAGATAGAACGCGCCAGACGATGTCCAAGTTTGGAGACCTTCGTTTTTCATCGTCACCTGCACATTGTAATCCCCGCTCGCTTCCATCGTCGCCGGGATCGAGTAGGAGACAATCGAAGCATCCAGAGCTTTGCGCGGCGTATCGCTCGAAGTGGTCGACCACGTATAGTTGCCGTTGTTGTCGACCGCCTTAACCGCCATGTAGTACGGTGTGCGCGGAACGAGTTCGCCGCTGTACGTGTAGGTGGTGCCGGTCGTCGTGGCGCCGTTTACCACATCCCACACGCCAGATTGCGTGCCGAGGTAGACTTCATAGTGCTTCACACCCGACAGGCTGTCGGTGGATGCACCCCAAGTAAACGTGTAGGAACTGTTCAGTTTGTTGGAGACTGCCGGTGTGCCAGGCTTGGTCGGAGCCGTTTCGTCTTCGATGGTCGGCATGAACGCATCCGACTGCACGGTCGCGCCGTATGCGTTGTATGCTTTGACGCGGAACCAGTAGTTTTTGCTGTTCGGGTAGTTGCCTCCCGATGCTTGGTATACCGGACGCGGGTCGTCTTCCAACTCACCGCCGCTCCCGTCCAAGCGCAGCGTGTACGTGCCTGCTGCCACCTGAGCCGCCGTCGGCCAGAGCTTTTTGCCTTTGGTGGTCCAAGAGAGCGTGTTCCCGACATCGATCTCTTCATAAGCCTTGCCGTTGAAGAACAGCACCTTGTACCCGGTGGCTCCTGCGACTGCGCTCCACTGCAGGTTGACATAGCCGTTGCCCGTGTTCGTGCCGTTGCCGTACGCCGTCCCGGTCGGAGCGGCCGGCTTCGGCGAGTACGTGATCTCCAGTCGCGGCGCATACGCGCCGGAGGAGTAATCGCTGGAGTAAAACTTGCGGTAGGAACCGGTCGTGTTCTCGTTGCTCGCTTGCATGACCAGCCCGTGGTAGTTCGCCGGGTTGTCATACCAGTAGTTGACGAGGTTGCCGACGTTCCACGTGTACCAACCGTTTGCCTCGCCTTTGGAAAGCGTGTTTGACGCATACGTACCGCCAAATCCCGGCTGCGTATCGTATGTAATGGACGAGCTCGACCATGCCGAGTACGCGCGGTGGATATTGATCGTGGTGTCGACAGAAGAAGGTTCATAATACTTGTAAGCCTTGAAATTCGCCCCCGTCAGCAGGCCTCCGTCCAGCGACGGCAGCGAACTGCCGAACTTAATATACGTGCGGTGGCTGTCGACAGTCGGTGCATACCCGGTGCGCAGTTCCGGGTCGCCTCCATAGTTGACGTGGCCGTACACTTCCCCGACATACGCGTCAAACGTAGTGGCAGTCGTGCCGCCGACCGTGACGGTCGGGTCGAGCAGGACCGGGTATGTCGTTTCCGGGTCTTTCAGATAGTTCATGTCCAGCGGCAGGGTCAGCAGGACTTTGCCGCCTTTCTCTTCCAGTACGAAGTCCATCTCATGCGACTCTCGGTCGGAAGAATCGCGCAGGAACGGCGGATCGAACGCCCAGACCGCCGATCCGTCTTTCTTGTCGGTAAAGACAATGCGACGACCCTCTTTTTTCACGTTGAGGTCTGTCTTTAGTTCAAACGTGATGCGGTCGACCTCGGGGAGCTTTTTTAGAACGAGGTCTTCTTTGACGCCAGTGCTGCGGACATGGTAGACAGCGTCGATATTGGCTAAAATTTCTGAATAAGTGAGGGCGTCCTCTTTGCTGACACCTTCCGCAGCTTTGGCGCCGACCACCGAATAGGACAGCGCGTGCTGACCTTGCTTGATTTTGAAGATGTCTTTGTCGGCCGTCTTCCCGAACAGAGCGGTAAATTTATTCGCTTTGTTCCGATACTTGAAGTTGCCTTGCTCTTCTTTGTCTTTGATCTCTTCGGTGAGCGAGTTGTCGATCTCCTTCCATTCCTTCTGACCTGGATCTTGGTAGAAGATCGGGGTGGAGAACATTTCAATCGTTTCGGTTAAATCACTGTTTTTCCAAGTTTTTGAGTTTTCCGTTCGTTTCTCTTTGATCTCGAGCACCTTGTCGGGTGCTTCCTTTTTGGGGTCTTCTTTGTCTTTATGCTCGTTCGTGCCGTGCGCATAGGCTGTGCCGAGCGATTCAAGAGGATAACCCAGAGCGAGAGACAGCACCAGTGTCCAAGCGAGGACTTTTGCATACATACCTGACAGACGCAATCAAGTGCCCCTCCTTCATATTTGTTTTTTGGACACAAAAGGCCCCTTAAAGTAGAGTTCGGGCACGTGACCTACTTTAAGGGGTTCATGCGGAATTTTTATTTACGGCAATTTTTTCTTAAAAGCATCCATCTCCGTATACCCGCTGATCACAATCCGCTTCAGACTCCACGGCTCCGTGCGCGGCGTGGCATAGCCGGACTCGCCGCTGACGGCGTATTGGTAGCCTGCCGCTTTGACGGCCTGCTTCGATCTGTCGTCAAAGAATCCATACGGGTAGGAAAACGCCAGCACCGGCCGCCCGATCTCCTTTTCGATCTCCCGTTTGCTCCCGGCAATCTCGTCATCACGTTGCTTCGCGGAGGTCAGAATCGCCACGTTCGGATGCGTCTGCGTATGCGAGCCAAACTCCACACCACCGTCTCTCATCCGCCGCACCTGTTGCCACGTCAGAAAGCCCTCCGTGCCGATAAAACCGGTCGTCAAAAACACCGTCGCCTTCATCCGCCTCTCCCGCAGCAAGGGGTAGAGGATCGTCCAGTTGTCGAGATAGCCGTCATCGAACGTGAGGACGACCGGCTTTTTCGGCAGCAGACCGATGCCGAGCTCCCATTTCAGCAGGTCCTCAAACGAGATCGTTTCATACCCCGCCTGCATAAGCCACGTCAACTGACGCTCAAAGTCGGCCGTCCTCACACATGATGCATCGCTCTCTTCGTGGCACACGCGATGATACGCGAGGATCGACAGGGAAAATTCGCCCGACCTCTCTGCCGGTTCCGGCTCCATCGTCGCGACGGGCACCGGCGGCCGCCCTTGCATCGCGAGCAAGCACACAGACACGACCAGCACAAGCAGCGAGCGGCTCCCTTGCCGCCAGAGATTGTTCGCAGTCATCTGTCACTCCCCCCTTTCCCGGTGATGACTAGTATGACCTTGTAAGGGGAAAAACCACCTAGCGCTCCATTGAAATGACGACCTTCCCCCTGGCATGACCTTCTTCCAGATACCGGAGAGCGTCAGGGACTTCGGGCAAGGTGTACCGTCTCTCGATGACAGGCACTACTTTACCGGTTTCCAGAAGCTCTTTCATACATTCCAAATCCTTCGGGTTGGGTTTCAGCATCAAGTTCCCCATCTTCGGGCCCCCGGTCCTTGAGATCCACGGTCCGAGGAGTATGGCTTGAAACATTTGAGCCTCCGCACCGCCGGTCATGACATATTTTCCATCAGGTCGCAAGGCACGCCTGTAATCTGATAGCGGACGATACCCGTTCGCCGCCAAGATCAAGTCATACTGCTGCCCGCCTTTGGTAAAATCCTCCTTCGTATAATCAATGACTTTGTCCGCTCCCATCGAGAGCGCCGTGTCCACATTTCTCGAACTGCACACGGCCGTGACTTCAGCACCGAACGCTTTGGCGATCTGCACGGCAAACGTGCCCACACCTCCGGACGCACCGTTGATCAATACTTTTTGTCCCGGCTTGATCTGTCCTCGGTCGCGGAGAGCCTGCAGGGCGGTGACGCCGGCGGTCGGCACGGCGGCCGCCTCCTCAAACGACCGATTGACCGGTTTGCGCACCAAGACTCGTTCTGAAACGCATACATACTCGGCATACGCGCCAAAGCCGCACCGAGAGAGATCCCCGAAAACTTCATCTCCCGGCTGAAACTGCGTGACGTTCGGGCCGACCGCTTCGACGCGCCCTGCCATGTCCGCTCCGATGATTTGGTATTTGGGTGTAAACAGACCGTACATCAGGCGGACTAGAAACGGATCGGCGCGCAAGAGATGCCAGTCGCTCGCATTGAGAGCGGCCGCCTGCACGCGCACCAGCACCTCCCCGTCTTTTGGAACAGGTTTTTCCACCTCTTGGAGTTGAAGCACATCCGGCGAGCCGTATTTTGTGCATACAATCGCTTTCATTTTCATTTGAGTCCCCCCATTCGAAATAGAGAAAAGCCATTGAATCTATAAGAATATACTCGATAGATACAATGGCTTTCTTTCTTTATTTGAGAATTAGTTATCGACCACCCGGCGTCCACGGTCCGCCGTCGCTCTTCTTGCGGCGCGGTTCAGCAGTGGAACGCTTGACTTTATAGCGGTTCGGATGGCGCGGCACGGGGATCTGGAGTTCGTCGTCCTCCTCGGTCACCGCGTCCAGAGAGGAGGCGAGGGTGACTTCCGGCTCTTCCTCCTCCACTTCGACGGAGACGGTCTCCCGCCGTTTGATCGCCGGAGCATCCGCGTCCTCCTGCCAACCGTCATCGCGGCGTTCCACCGACGAGGACTCCATCTCGCCGAGGTCGCCGTACGCGTCGACGTCCTCCACCTGCGGGGCGAACGACGGTGCGGCCATGTTCAGCCGGTATCGGTCGATCATCTCCTGCACGAACGTCTCGCGGCCGTGGTCGGACGCCAGCGATTTGCGGAAGCGGGACGCAAATTTGGCCGGTTCCCACTCCTTTTTGCCTTCAAAATACCACTCCACCGTCTCCAGCGTCCGGGCCGGGAACGCCAGATACGCCGCCAGCACGGTCATTTCCTCATTCGATACCTCGCGCACGCCCCGGTAGACGTCGAGGATCGAAAATCCGATCTCCGCATCCCACTCGTAGCGCGGCATATAGCGGGCCAGCAGCCCGCCCAGATCGTGGATCGGGTGCCCGTAGTGGCAGTGGTCAAAGTCGATCACCGCCATCCGCTCGCGGTCGACGATCAGGTTTTGCCGCGAGAACGAGCCGTGGCAGATCGTCTTGTGCTCGCGGGCCCACGCCAGCACCTCACCGTAGGGTGCTTCCGCCAGCTGCCCGGCGGCGTGGTCGATCATCTGGATCAGCTCACCGCGATGCTGGGCGTAGACGCGGTCCATCTCGTTTTGCTCGTCGCGGCGGTCTTCCAAACTCTCGTCATAGCTGCCCAGTTTCGCCCGGAACCGGCCCCACTGCGCCGTAAAGTCTTCGCGGGCTTCATGACCAAATCCGCCGCCTTCGCAGCCGTTGCCCGCATTGTGCAGGCGGGCGAGCGTCTCGGCGGCGAGGAAAATGTTTTTCGTCTTTTTCAAATCGGCTTCCTTGCCCGGCAGCCAGTCGGTCAGGTAATAGATCTCATCGCCCTGCACCACATACGGATCGCCGTATTTCGTGCGGATAAAGCGCGGCACATGAGCAAATCCGCCCGCTGCCAGATGCTCGATCGCCTCGTGGACAAAGCGCACGCGCGCGTCGCTGGCCGTGACTTTTTTCAACATCCGGTACCCCGCCGGCGTCTTGATCTTCAGCACGCCGCGCACTTGGCGGACTTTTTCCACAGCGAGGTCCCACTCGCGCAGGATTTCCGGGTCGGCTCCGTAGAGGTCAAACGTTTCGAGCAGTTCCCGCTCGTCTTTTTTCTTGCCCATCGTGTCCCAGCCCCCTTACAGAAACTCTCGCAGATTTTGATTTTTCTCGATGCGGCGCACGAGGTCTTTGATCTCCTGATCGCGCTCTTTGTCGGCGACGAGGATCGAGCGCTCCGTCTGCACGATCAGCAGATCGCGCACGCCGATCGTCGCGACCAGTTTGTCATCGCTCTCGATGATGCAGCGGCCCGTGTCGATGCCGACGTGTAAGCCGTTGACGATGTTGCCCGAGTTGTCGTGTGTGAGAAACCGCTCCACCGACCGCCACGAACCGACGTCGTCCCAGGCAAAGTCGGCCGGGATCACTGCGACGTTGTCCGCCTTTTCCATGATCGCGTAGTCGACCGACAGTTTTTCCATCTGGCCGTACGTCTCGCGGATGATCTCCTTTTCATCCGGCGTGCCGAGATTTTCATAGATATAGGCGAGCTGGCGGTACATCTCCGGCATGTGCTTGCGGTACGCCTGCAGCACCTGCTGGACCCGCCAGACGAACATGCCCGAGTTCCACAGGTATTTCCCTGATTGCAAGAAGCGCAAGGCGCGGTCAAAGTCCGGCTTCTCCGTAAATTCCGCAACGTGATAGGCGCGCCGCCCGTTGTCGTTGACGAGCAGGCGATCCATTTTGATGTAGCCGTAACCGGTCTTCGGCTCGGTCGGGCGGATGCCAAACGTGACGAGCATTTTATGAGTGCGGGCAAACTCGGCCGCCCACGACAGGCAGCGGCGAAAATCTTGCTCCGAACCGATGAAGTGGTCAGAGGGCAACACCGCCATCACCGCATGCGGGTCCCGGCGAGCCAGTTTGACGGCGGCGAGGCCGATCCCCGCCGCCGTCTCCCGCGCTTCTGGCTCGATGATCAGATTTTCCGGCGGCAGGTCGGGGAGCTGTTCCCGGATCTTGTCAAAATAGCGGTCGTTGGTCACGACGTAGACGCAGTCTTGCCGGATCAAAGGGCGCACGCGTCCGGCCGTCGTCTGGAGCAGACTCTTATCCCCGAAGATCTGCAAAAACTGCTTCGGGTTGCTGGCTGACGACTTGGGCCAAAACCGGCTGCCCACCCCGCCTGCAAGGATCACGGCGTATAACAATGAGCGACTCCTCCCTTCCGCGGGACCTCCTTACACCCAACGCGCACTCCCGGCTCCGTACAGCATCGGGAGACGCGATTGCGCTTCGCGCACGGCCGACTCCAAACGCTCCGCAAACACATCCGCCCCCCGTTTCAAGCGGTTGTACTGACTCAGATGGCGGTACGCCGCGTGCGGGAACGCCAGATAGGAGTCGATGACGACGACCTCCTGCTGGGAGAGGCCCATCGTCTCCGCATACGAGTCCAAAAACAGCGTCGCCATCTGGTTTTCGCCCCGTTCGACCAGACCGAGGGCAAATTTGGCCGCGTCATACAGCGGCAGATCGGCGACCGCATCGTCGATGTGCAGCGTAGCGACGCGCCCTTCATAGTCGATGCGCAGATCGTTCAGGCGGTACTCGCCGAGGGCAAACGCGCCTTCCTGCTCCGCCCGGCGGGCCAGTTCCTCATAGCGTCCGGCCGTTAAGCCCTCCACCGCGATCCCGACCTGCTCGGCGATCCATTCAAAATGCTCGACAAAGCGGTCTTGCAACGCGTTGCGCTGGCGAAACTCGTTCCAGTTGACGTAGCGCTGCTCCAGTTCGTCGCCCACCTTGGCGAAACGGGTCAGCCACGTCCCGTGCCGTTTCGGCAGCGCGATCTCCTCGCCGAGCTCAAGCCCCTTCACCACCTGATGCAGCCGCGCCAGATTGCGCCCGGCCAGCCGCATGTCGAGCGGCATCACCTCGGGCACGCGCCCTTCCCACTCATCGCTGAGCGTGCAGAACGCACCGTCCGCCTGAACGATCGCCTCGCCGTACAGCGTGCGGATGTGCCGGGGCACGCGTCGGAATCCCTGCTTGGCGAGATGTTCCCACAGCGCGTGACGGCGGTGCACCCGCCTTTCGTCCGTATCGATGCGCAGGCGTTTCGCCCCGCGGTCGCTGATGATCAAAGCGGTCGTGTCATCAAGAGGTTCTATCCCCCGCACTTGTACTCCGTAACGGGGCAGTACAGATGCCAGGATCGCATCCCATTGTTCGTGCTCCATACTTCTCCCCTCCCTCTTCTCTTGCTTACAATCGTATGCGTTTGTACCAGCGAGTAGACGAAAAAAAACAGATGGGCACAGGGCTCATCTGTTTTTCGGTATGTGCGTTCGACCCGCCGGTCGGATCAGCGATTCAGTTCCGGGATGTAGAGGACCTGGCCCTCTTCCAACGTTTGATCTTGCAGATTGTTCGCGCGCAGCAAGTCTTGCACCGACGTGCTGTACCGCTCCGCCAGATCATGGATGTTGTCTTCGGGGTGGACGATCTTAAATTTCATCGTCGCCTTCTCGCCGCTTTCCACGAGCAGCATGTCGCTCCAGATCGAGTCGTTTTGCTTCATGTTGCCCTTTTGTCCGGTATGGACAGAGGCCGACTCCTGATCGTGGTCATGGTCGTGATGATGATGGTGCGACGAGGACGACTCGTGATGTTTGTGATGCGAGGAAGACTCCTTGTGAGGCGCGAGATCGGACAGTTTCACTTCGGTGACCTCCACCTGCACTTGCTCTTCCACGATCATCACCTGCTCTTCGGCCAGCATCTCCGCTTGCGGAGCGGGCGGTGCCGACGGCGCTTCCGCCCGTGAGCGAGAGTCGCCGAGCAGCGCGGACAGCTTGATCGGAGCGCCCTCGACGACCGCCGACTTGCCGCCGACCGAGAGCTTCGGACCGGACGGTTTGGCTGCGACAGGCGACTCGATCACCTGCACGTCCAGATCGTCTCCCGCCTCGGAGATCACTTCGTCTTCAAACTCAAACTCCGCCACCGCCGGACGTTCCGCGTCGTGCGCCTCGGCCACCGGGGCGAGCGACGCTTCCACGACTTCGTCCGTGTGTTGTCCCGCTTCCACTTCATACGCTTCCGTACGCCCGATCAGAGGCTCTTCCTCATCCTCCGCCGCTTCGTGGCGCGTCTCCTGCCACTCCGGCGACTCCAGCACAAACGCATCCTCGTCCTCGTCTGTCGCTTGCTCCTCTGCGTGCACCTCATCCGGACGCGCCTGCGCTTCCTCATCCGCCACATACGGCGTGCCGTACGTCATCTCCGGCTCCGCTTGCTCAAACGACTGCGGCTGCGGCACATTCAGCTCCGGCAGTTCAAATTTGGGCGGTTCAAAGTTCGGCAGGTCATATCGCGGCGGCTGATACGTCGTCGGCTGATACGACTGCGGGATCACAAACTCCGGCTGCCCGGCGAGCGGCTGATCAAAATCGGCAGCCGAGCGATGCTCCGCTTCCGTCCCCTTCAACTGCTGCGCCCACAGCGATCCCGGCTCCGGCAGCGGGAACACGAGGTTCGGATCGGGAGTGAAGACGATCTCGTCCTCTGCCTCCTCCTCCGGTATCGCCTCCGCCGCATATCCATCCGCCTCGCGAGCCTCGGCCGCCTGCGCATCGTCCGGCGCCGATTCGATGATCCAGTCGTCGTCCGACTCCGCGGTGTCTTCTGCCTCCTCGTGGCGCGCTTCCTCAATCGTCCACGCACTCGTCTCCGCCACCTGATCAAACGGCGGCTCGAACTCCACGCCCGGCAACTCCTGCGGCGGCAAGGACGTGCGCTCCTCTTCCTGATCGAGCAGCGCGTCGAGCTGCTGCGCCGCCACGCCTTCCTCCTGCGTACCGCAGCGGAACACATAGCCTTCCGACGCGGACAGCCCCTGCACAATCAACTCCGCCCGCAGATGGACCGTCTGATCGCCGAGCACATGGACGTTCCACTGACCGACCTTCGGATTCACGTCGAGTATCCCGTCGCGGCGCTGGTGTTCCAATTGAGCGGCCACCGGCACCTGCAACACAAACGGCAACCGATGATGCAACGGCAAGATCGGCGCATCCTCCGGCAGGTCTTCCGTGGCAAATACATCCCCGTCATCCAACGCATCCGGCAACTCCTCGCTGCCTTCCTCGCCCTGACGCAAAAATCCGCTAAAAGTCAGCGCACCTTTCAACACATACGCATCGTCTTCCACATCAAATCCGGTAATCTCCGTTGCAACAGTCGCATCTTCCAAATCTTCCTGACCGCGCACCGTCTCTATCGTCACCTGTTGGTCCACATGAATACGAATCGATGGAACCGCATGTTCCGCCTCCGCCATAGTAAGTCCCCTCCTTCGGTACATAGAACGTCACTATAAAATATGAGGGGACATGTACGCGTAGAACTTTGACGACTACGCAACCGGACGGAAACTTACGAGAGGATCTTGAACGTCGCGTTCACAAACAATTTCACACCGGTCTCCAGCGCATCCTCATCAATCGTAAAGCGCGGATGATGATGCGGATACACGATGCCTTTTTCCTGATTGCCCGCTCCGACAAAGAAGAGCGAACCAGGCGCGGCCTGCTGATAAGCGGAAAAATCCTCGCCGCCCATGTTCGGCTGCATCTCGAACAGCGCTTCCTCCCCGAGCACCTCGCGCACCGTCTCCCGAACCACGCCGGTGATCTCCGCATCGTTGATCACCGGACTGTACCCCATCGAGTAGTGGAACGTATACGACGCCCCGTGCGCCTCCGTGATCCCTTTCACCACGCGCTCCATCAACTTCGGCACCTCTGCACGCAGAGTCGCATCGAAACTGCGCACCGTGCCCATGATCTCCACCGTGCCGGGAATGACATTGTGTGTCGTGCCGCCGATAAACTTCGTCACCGACACCACCAGCGGCTCCAGCGGGTCGTTGTAGCGGGAGACGATGTGTTGGAGATTGGTCACCACCTGCGCGCCGATGGCAATCGAGTCGATCGTCTGGTGCGGGAGCGCCGCATGACCGCCTTTGCCTTGAATGAAGATCTGGAACATATCGGGCGACGCCATCATCGGACCTGCCAGCACCCCGACCTTGCCGATCTCAATCGTCGACCACAGATGCGTCCCGATCACCGCATCGACCCCTTCCATCACGCCCGCGTCGACCATCTCCTGCGCCCCGCCGGGGAACAGCTCCTCCGCATGCTGGAACAGGAACCGCACCTCGCCGCGAATCTGCTCCTTCATCCCGGCGAGCACCTTCGCCGTGCCGAGCAACATCGCCGTGTGGCCGTCATGCCCGCAGGCGTGCATCACACCGGGATTTTTCGAGGTAAATTCAAATTCGTTCTCCTCCGTGATTGGCAGCGCATCCATATCAGCCCGGATCGCCAGCACTTTACCCGGCTGCGACCCGATCAAACGGGCGACCACAGACGTCTTCGTCGGCCGCGACAGTTCGAGATTGCCAAAGCTCTCCAGCATGTTGTATACATATTGCGCCGTCTCTTCTTCATAAAAAGACAGCTCCGGGTGCTGATGCAGATACCGACGCCATTTCACCACATCTGCCTTTACCTCGTCGACCAAGCCGAGCAACGGTTCCCATTTCATTATGTCAAAACTCCTTTTTTATAAAATTTACAGGATTGCGACACCTTCATGGTATCGGGTATAGTAAGAAAAAGTCAAATGTTCCCTGCGTCACTGCAAAAAGCCACGGGAGCCTCATCGCCCCTGCGGCTTTTTCTTATTTCTGTATGTATGGTTCTTATTCATTGAAGGAGTTGTTTTGCCCATGACCGCTTGGATGAATCAAAATATCCGGTCGCTGTATCTGTACGTCTTCTGCTCCGGCCTCTATTTCGACCGCGCCCTCTGGGTGCTCTACCTCGGGGAGCGCGGCATGAACATGGCGCAAGTCGGCGTGCTGGAAGCGTTTCTGCACCTGATCATCCTCTTTTTCGAAGTCCCGACCGGCATCGTCGCCGACCTTTACGGACGGAAAAAGAGCCTGCTGATCGGCCAGTTCATCTCGATCTTCTACGCCCTGTTCATGATGATCTCAGGGAACTTTTTCCTCTTCTCGCTGGCGTTCGGCCTGATGGGGCTCGGCATCACGTTCAAATCGGGAGCGGAGCAAGCCCTGCTCTATGAGACCCTCAAAGCAAACGGCGAAGAAAAACGCTACACCCGCCTCGCAGGCAGCATGACAGCTTTGGTCCTCGTCTCGATGAGTCTGGCAAAATGGGTGGGAGGCTATATGGCGGAGTGGAGTTGGACGTTGGTCTACTCCTCGATCATCATCTTCCAGTTCCTCGCGCTCGCTCCGCTCGTCTTCCTGCGCGAACCGCAGCGGGAACAAGAGCCCGAGCCCGCTGCACGCCGCTCGCTCAAGGAAGCCTGGCGCAACCAATTCATCGACTCTCTCAAAGTCTGGAACGCCGAACAATCGGTGCGCGGCCCGATCCTCGGCGCGATTGCCGTCTCGACTGTGATGGTCGTCGTGATCTTCTACGCGCAAGAGTATTTCTCCCGCCTCGGCTACAGCCCGAGCGAGATCGGATTCATCATGATGCTCGAATCGCTGATCGGAGCCGCCGCCGCCAAACTGGCCCACCGCGTCGACTCCCGCTGGCCGTTCCGCACGGCGTTCAACGGGATCTACTACCTGTTCGTCGCCCTGCTCGTGCTGTTCGCCCTGCTGAACGGCTGGCTGGCCGTGCTGTCGATGCTGATCCTCGGCATGCTCTCCACGCTGCTCGACCCGATCTTCGACAACTTCATTCAGTCGAAAGTGACATCGAACATCCGGGCGACGTTTTTCTCGATGATCTCACTGTTGACCAGCCTGTCGATCATGATCTTCTTCCCGTTGTTTGGTGCGGTGGTGGATGAGATCGGGTTTAGCACCTCGTTCCTGCTCCTCGTCGCGCCGTTGATCGCCATCGGGTTGTTTGCGAGCTTCCGTTTGCGTTCGGTTGTCGACAGGGAAGAATAAAAAGATACTTTGAGCAAAGGACGGAACCAAAGCCATGAATCTCCTCATCCTCGGTGCTACCGGCCGCACCGGCCGACGATTGACCGAACTCGCCCTCGAAGGCGGGCATCATGTGACCGCCTTCGTTCGGGATCAAGGGAAATTGAACATCCAGCATGAACATCTCTCCGTCATCCAAGGCAACGCCACCGACCGCGACGACGTGCTGCAAGCCTTCGCGGTGTCCAAGCCCGACGCCGTCCTCAGCGCCCTCTCCACCGACAAAGGCACCGTGCTCACCGACAGCATGCCGCACATCATCGAAGCGATGCAGTCTCACGGAGTCCGCCGCATCCTCACCATCGGTACGGCAGGCATCCTCAACAGCCGCACCGAGCCGGGGAAGTATCGGTATGAGAGCAATGAATCGCAGCGGGCATTGACAAGGGCAAGTGACGAGCATCGTCGGGCTTTTGAAATGCTCGCCGCCTCCGACCTCGACTGGACTGTTGTCTGCCCCACTCATCTCACCGACGACCCGGAAGAAGGCACGTACCGGGTGGAGCGGGACTATCTACCGGAGGATGCGAAAAAGGTCTCGGTCGGGGATACGGCCCGATTTACGTATAGCCAGCTTAACAGCGATGAATATCTTCGTGCGCGAGTAGGGATTGCGACGTAAAAAACCGTGGGATCTCCACGGCTTTTTCGCTTCTCTCCATAACTCTTCCGTACAAAGTTCTAACACATCATGAAACAGAGCCTGCTCCACAGTCAGTTGATGGTCGAATATCGTGCTTCCTTCACCACCTGAACGATCAACCGATTTCGTTGGGTTTAAGTTGAAGTCTCCTCACCTTCATGTTTCCCTTTCTCCTTAGAAACTGCGCTACTACCTGGCTTTTTGTGCTTTGGTGTTGGGATGTTTACTTACTGGACAGCTTCCCAAGAAAATAAGCCGTCTTTCGCTAAATAGACGTAGCCGTGCCATTTTTCGTATTGACCGCCCGACAAGTCCTGCAACTTGGTTCTGTCCTTGATAAACCACTTTTCATGCGCATGAAAAGTCTTATCAGCCTAATAGGTCACCTCAAGGGTCACAATCTCGTCACATTGTGAGATTTTCTCTACTTGTAAGTTGCCCCAGCCATGTGTTTGTGGAAATTCGCGGTACACGTACTCAGCCGGATCTTCACGCGGGATCAGGAATACCACCAATATCGCCACAAACAACAAAGCGGCCATTATGGTCGGCCATTTTTTCATGGTTTCCACCTCGTACCTATCTTCTGTTACTTACTAAATGCGATTCCACCAAATCGCTCATCCATTGTTGTAGTAACATGGGAGTACGTGCAATCCGGTTTACAAAGAATAAAGTTCCAGCGCCACACATAATACAAAAAAGCCAAGGGCACTTCGCCCCTGGCTTCCACCCATCCCTTTTCCTCTACCCCTACTTCCCGCTCAACTCCCGCGCATACAACTTCTCATACGCCGCCAGCGTCTCCCGCGCACACTTCTCCCACGTAAACTTGCTCGCCTGCGCCAATCCAGCCGCCTGCATCTGCTTCTGCTGGGTCGTCGAGTTCAACACCTGCTTCATTTTCTCCGCGAGGTCGTACATATCGTGCGGGTTGATCAGCAGGGCGGCATCTCCGGCGATCTCCGGGATCGAGGACGTATTCGACGTGATCACCGGCGTTCCGCAGGCCATCGCTTCCAGCGGCGGCAGTCCGAAGCCTTCGTAGAACGATGGGTACACGCACAGGTCAGCCGCGTTATACAGATGCGGCAGTTCCGGCACCGCTGCAAACCCGGTGAAGATCACGCGATCCTTCAGCCGCAGCGCGTCCACGAGCATCGCCGTGTCGTCGTAATCGCGAGCTTCCTTCCCGACCAGCACCAGCGCGTACTCTTTCGGAATCTGATCCTGGATCTCGTAAAACGCATTGATCAGGCCCTTCACGTTCTTCCGTGGCGAGAACCCGCCGATGTACAGCACATACGGCCGGTCGATGCCGAAGCGCTCGCGGACAAAGTCTTTCGCCGTCTGATCGTCGATCTTCTGATACACGCTCTCCGGCGCCTCATAAGTGACAGCCACTTTATCATCCGGCACGTTGAAAATGCGCTTGATGTCGCGCTTTGAATGCTCGGAGACGGTGATGATGAGGTCCGACTGCTCGATGATGCGCGGCATCTCTTGCAGGAAGATCTTCAGATACCCCTTCCCCACCGTCTCCGGGTAGATGTACGGGATCAAGTCGTGCACGGTGACCACGTTCAGGCAGCCCTTTTTCAACGGCAGCCCGATGCCGTTTTGCGGCACGTGGAAAATGTCGATCTTCTCCTGCTCGACGCTCATCGGGATGTGGACTTCTTCCCAAAATTTATCTTTGCTCCGCTCGATCGAATTGAAGATTTCGTCTTCGGTCGGGTCGAGGTCTTTGTACTCATCGCCCGGCCAGAAGAAGCGGTATTCGTTTTTCTGATCCATCGTATACAGGTTTTTCACCAACTGATAGGTGTACGTGCCGATGCCGGTACCTCGGTACCAGATGGCTCCTCGCGCGTCCAGTCCGATCTTCATCCTGTCACTCCCTTACTGATGGCGTCCTTCCAGCGTTCCACGATCAGCGGATCGTCCCGTGCTTGAGCACGTAGCGGGCACCCGCTTCAAACTCCTGCAGCACGCGCTCGCGGCGTTTGGTCTGCTCGCTCCACTTTCTCAGACGGCTCTCCAGCACGTCGGCCGGGCGGTTTTTCTCGACATACTGAAAATGGCCCGCCTCGTACAGGTCTTGCGGAAAGCGCATCATCGCGTGCAGCAGCCGTTCTTCGCCCTCCTGCGGCGCAGTCGATTCAAAGTACGACTTGACGATAAAATAGGCCGTTCGCGCATCCCATTTCACGCTTTTCATATTGCGCAGGATCAGCGAGGCGAGGTCGTGCGCCCGGATGTCGCACAGGGCATAGTCGAAGTCGATCAGGCTGACCTGCTTTTGCGGCGTGATCAACACGTTGTGGTGCGCATAGTCGTGGTGGCAGAATCCTCGAGACTCCTGCTCGGCTTTGGAGATCTCCTCATAGCGCGAGGCATGGAGCAGCTCGACGGCTCGCGACGCTTCTTGGATACCATATGCCACCTCTTCGGCGAACATGCGGTCAAACGCCGTCCCGCCTTGCTCCGCCAGCACCTGCCACTCGCGCATCTCTTCGATCCGCTCCAGGAAATGTCCCGTCCACGTGCCCCACTGCTCTTTGCCCTTGCATGGCGGGGCATCAAAGCCTAGCGACGCCTCGTGAAATTTGGCCAACCCTCGGGCGGCGTTGGCGAGGTCGAGCACATAGCCGTAATCGCTCTCCCGGCCGTCCAGCCATTCCATGATGAAATACTTCACCCCGTCGTGCTCCACGTACTCGCGGCCGTCGCGGGTGCGGATCACGCCCGGCACGGTGAAGCCGCGCTCTTTGACGTGGCGCATCGCAGCGAGGGAAAATTCCAATTCTTCATCGGTCAGTTTGAACTTCTTCAACGCCAGATCGCCCTGCGGGGTCTGCAAGCGCACCACTTTGCGCACCGGAGCGGCGGCGACGATCTCCAGATCATACGCCGTCAGCACTTCCGGCCAAAACCCGCACAGGTCCAACACCTGCGAGATCGTGAGCTGCTCCATCGCGGTCTCCTCCCTTCCCGGCTACAGTCGGGTCGGGAACTGATCGAGATACGCCTGCCACTTGTCGAGGCGATGCATTTCTTGCCGCATCTTCTTGATCGAGCCCTCCGGCGTGTAGCGATGCGACAGGAACCCGCGTTCGACCGCCCGCCAATACCGCTGCGGGAAATAGAGCACCGCCTTGAGCACCTGCAACTCATCCTCGTGCAGCGGATCGACCTGATGATACGTCTCCAAGATCCCGTTGCCGCACGCCGGGTCCCACTCGGTGCGGCGCAGCATTTTTCGCATGAAGCGGGCGAAGTCGTGGGCGCGCAGTTCATGGGCGCAGTAGTCAAAGTCGATCACCTGCATCGACCCGTCCGGCGTGCGGATGAAGTTGTGGTAGGTGAAATCGCCGTGCACAAAGCCGCGCTGCTCCTGTTCGCGAGCCAGCACGTCGAGATAGGGCGAGTCTTTGAGCAGTTGCACGCTCTTTCTGCCCATCTCCAGCATCGGTTCGACCGTCTCGAGGAACACCTGCTCCAGTTCGTTTTGCGGCTCTTGACCTTGGTAGCGCCGGTAGCACGTCTCGATGTCGGTCAGTTCCTCCTCGAACCGCTCGATCCAGCCGGCCCAGCGCGTCTTGATCGACGCGTCCACCGACGGAGTAAAGCCGCGCGAGGCGGCGTGCAGTTTGGCTTGCAGACGGACGATCTGCTCCAGTTGCTCCGGGTCGCGCACGTCGCTCTCGACCCCGTCGAGCCAGTCGTTGACAAAGACGAGACCGTCGCCGACATCGACGAACGGCTTTCCTGCCCGCGTCTTCAGGAAGCGGGGCAGGCTTTGGAATCCGTTGTTCCAGAGATGTTCCTGCGCTTCATAGATAAATTGCAGTTTTTCCGGTTTGTGCGAAACTTTTTTCAAGGCGTAGATCCCTTTGTTCGTCTCGATCCGGATCACGGCCCGCACTTGTTTGGCTGCTGTCACTTCCAATCCGTACACGTCCAGCAGATCCACTCCGAGCAGTTCGTTCCCTTCATATGTCAATTGCTCATGCTTTGCCAACGCATGCTCCCTCCTCTACCCAGTGGGCGTTTCAAAAGTAGCCTATGTAGGCGGGAGCGGATGTGTGAGGGCTGTCACCGCATGAAAAAAGCCCAAGGGAGGCGGGGGTCCCAAGGGCTAGTCCTGTATTTTTTCGACCGCGTTCAAAATGTTGTCGCGGTGCTTGCCGCCAAAGCGTTGCTGAAGCCAGTACAGATGGTCATGCCGGATGTGCTCGCGGGGGATGGTGACCACCGCTTCTTCCGTCTCTTTGTCGATCTTGAGTTTGCCCTGCACCGACCCGGTCAGGGTGTAGAGACCCGGCTCGGAGGAGGGGGTCAAAAAGAGCAGGTACTGCCCGCCCTTGCTCATCACCGGCGACCATTCCATCGCAAAATCGACTTTGCGCTTGGGCGGGTGGCCGGCCTCGCCTTCCAGCAATACTTTGGCTTCTCCCGGACCGCCGGATTCGTAGACGTTGAGCGTCTGGTCGGCGGCAACGCCTTTGATCGGCTTGACCACCTGCACTTGCGAACGCGTCTCCGGGATCGAGAGGTCGTCCTTTTGCACGGTCTGCTGCGCGATGACCTCCACCTCCGCCACGATCTCGGACGCGTCGTTCAACGCTTTCAGATCCGGGTAGCGGATAAAATCGGAGATGACAGGGTTGATCACCGGGAGATCGCGCTCGGTCGCGTACGGCAACAGATACGGATGCACCCACACACCGCCGACCACCAACGAGACAAAGAGCAGCGAGCCCAACATACGCTTCACGATCTTCATCGGGAGGCTCCTCCTTCTTTGATCAGTTCTGCCAAATAGAAATCGGGAGCGACCTCCCGCTCACCGGCCAGGACAAATCCATATTTTTCATACAATTGAATGGCGGGCCGGTTCTTCGCCCCGGTGTGCACGGCATATCGCGTTTCATCGCCGTGGAGGGCCAAAACAAATCGAAGCAACTCGCCCGCGATCCCTTGGCGGAAACAGTCCGGACGGACGACGAGGCGTGTGATCTGGATCTGGTTTGCGCGGGCTGCTTGATCCTCGTTCTCGCCCGTTTCAAAGGCGACGACACCGGCCAATTTGCCGTCTTTTCGATACCCGTAAAACGTCTCCCCGCTCTGCATCAATTGCTCGGTCGTCTCGTGCAAAGCGGGTATGCCGTCAAAGCCGATCAACTCCGCCTCGACTTGATAAGCCGGGATCTGCACGTCTCGGATTTGCTCGGCCGTCTCTTTGTTTTGATGATGCAACGGTACGATCATGCAACAAATGCCTCCATTTCCGGAAAGTTTCGCGATGCTGTGGGATAACCTAGATGAGTATGCTTCAAGCAAGGGGGAATCGCGACTGTGAGCATCATCTATCATTCCTTTCGCATCGGCGAGCTGTATGACGCGGTCGGTTCGAACGATCGGTCTCTGCTCGAAAAACTGCGTCTGCGGCAAAAACACCGCGATCCCGAACTGTGGACCGTAACGCAGGCGATCCTCTGCGACGGCCTGCTCTATCATGAGATCTTCAGCGAAGATCTGTACAACGACGCGATCAACCAGATCGTGATGGTCTTGCCTTCCTATCAGCGGTTCATGGAAGACAAAGATTACCAGATCGACTATCATGATGCACTTCTACGTCTGCCGCGAAAAAGCCTGCTTCGACATTATTGGAATTACGTCACACACGGGCGTTATCTCTTCGATCACCCGATCCATCCTTTGACGCGGCACCGCTACGGGTATTTAAAAAATGAAGAACTGCCCGAGTTTCTGTCGCTCGTGGAGCGGGAAGGCGAAAAATTGCCGTGGTACTTTTTCCAGCAGTCGATCGATGCGATCAAACAAAGCCAGGAGATCGGCGACGACTTGTTTGTCTCGATCTTTATTAAAGGCCGCCGTTATAAAATGATCCGCGTGCGCGACAACCGCGAGCCGTGATCATTTTTTCTTTTTCTCCGGCAGGTGGATCGAGCAGGCGTCGGTGCAAGCGGGCGGTTCACCGCCGATCCATTTGGAAAGGGTGAATCGGTTGCGCGACACGAGGTCATACACGCGCTCCGCCAGCCATCCGAGCGGCGGCACATGGTAGAGCAGCACCGGCCAGCGAAGCACCGGATGCAACCGGAACAAACGCACCATCGCCGCAGCACCTCCGTACGCACGCCCGTCGGCGACGACATGCATCCGGGCTTGGCAGGCCTGCTCGTTCAGGTCCGGGTGCAGGCTCTCCGGCGGAGTGACGCGAAAGTCGACCATCGCGATCCGGTCACCGAACATTTTTTCCAATTTATCCTTTGAAGCGCGGCACAGCGCGCAGTAACCGTCATAGACAACGACCAGCGGGGAGTTTTGCAACATGTCGATTGCCTCCTCCTGAAATTGTGACTTGTGAAAAAAATCACTTTCTGATTTTAGAATACCACGAAAGATGCCGTCCTGCCAGTATCTGTTAGGATACCGGTCAGGACGGCACAGATGTTCACGTGTTCACGTCAAAGGCGTTTAGCAGCAGTCGTCTTGGATCGCTTTCAGTTTGAGGCACTTGATCTTGCCGCACTTCACTTTCAGATCGTCAATCGACAGACCGTCGTTTTTCAGTTCCTCGATGCACAGGTCTTCAAAGTAAATGTGATCGAGGTACACCACATCGCATTGGCCGGAGAGCAATTGTTGCAACTGGGCGCGGGTTTCTGCGGTCAGCACCAGACCCATTTTCATTTTCTTGATCTTGGTCGTATCAGACATGGAAAAGCTCCTCTCATCCACTCTTCTATTTTCGTCGTTTGCAAGTGCCCCTGAGCACATCAACACAGTACGTGTGGGCGGTAGCCCGCGTGCATTGTGTATGAGCCCATTTTTGTCTACAATAAGGTCAATTGCTGGAAGAAAAGGTCGGTGTGAGGATGCATCAGGAAAAATCAGGCCCTTGGCTGGAAGCGCGGATCACGCGGGAACAGGCCGGGCGCACGATGTTGGAGTTGCTGGTCGAAGAGATCGGCCTGCCGGACAAGGCGGCACGGGAGTTATTTCGCAAAGGCGACGTGGAGCGCGGGAAAGAGACAGCCCGGCCGGAAGATACGGTCAAGGCGGGCGAACTCCTGCGCTGTCTGCTGTTCCCGGAGGAGCCGTACGGATTTGAACCGGTGATGTGGCCGCTCGACGTGCTGTACGAGGACGACCACCTGATCGTGATCAACAAAGAGGCGGGCCGCAAAGTCCACCCGAACGATCCGGACGAGACGGACACGCTGTTGAACGCGTTGGCGTTTCATTATCAAATGCAGGGATTGGAGACCAAAGTCAGGATCTTGCACCGGCTGGATCAGGAGACGTCCGGTGCGATCCTGTTCCCCAAACACGCTGTCGCCCAGACGGTGCTCGACGCGATGCTGGCCGAGCGCACGGTGTCGCGGGAGTACCGGGCGTTGGTGCAGGGCAAGGTCGTGCAGAAAAAAGGCCTGATCGACGCCCCGATTGGTCGCGACCGCTACCATGCCACCCGTCGCCGCGTCTCGCAGACGGGCAAAGCGGCCCAGACGGAGTACGAAGTGGTGACCCGGTATCGCAACGCGACGCTGGTCAAAGCTCGGCTGCGCACGGGGCGCACGCATCAGATCCGCGTCCATTTTGCCCACCTCGGGCATCCGCTGGTCGGGGACGAGCTGTACGGCGGATCGACGGTCCAGTTTGGGCGACAGGCGTTGCATGCGGCGTTGTTGCGCTTCCCGCACCCGTTGACCGGCGAGTTGTTGGAGATCGAAGCGCCGATGCCGGATGATCTCGCCGACCTGCTCCAAAGGTTGGCTCCGTTGTGATAAGATGGGGATCGAGGTGAACGTTGGATGTATAAAGGATTGATGTTGCTCTTCCTCGCTCTGCTGCCCGGCCTGCTCGCGCTGCTCGGTTTTACCAATCCGGCCGGACCGGAAGCGGCCACCCCGAAGCATATCACCGTGATGCGGCTGTTTTTGATCAACCCGTTCATCATGGCGCTGCTTGGTGGCGTGGTGACGCTGGTGTTGCAAAGTAAGCGGGTGTACTGGCTGTCGGTCGTGTTCTGCTTTCTCTTCGCCTGGCTGGCACTCGGCCTGATCAACGGGCACTTCTACACAGAGGGCGTGTTTGGCATGACGGCCGTCAACGAAGCGGCTCTGCTCTCGCTCTGGGGCTTGGTCGGGGCGACGTTTACGTACGTGCTGTTCAATCTGTTGAAGAAGATGTTCGCGCAGGTGAATCAACATGATCAACCTTGAGGAACTCTCAGCTTTTATCGTCCGTGCGAAAAGCAAAACGTACGTGGGCGGTGCGCAGAAACTGCTGTCCTATCGTCTTGGATCGAAGGATCTCCAATATGCCGAGGAGGATTTTTCCTACCATGACAGCTACTTCGGCAGCACCGATTTCATCGGTCAGGAAGTGGTTTATTTCCGGGGGAATGTTGTTTGGGTGATGAACTATTACGGATACATCCTCGAACCGGAGCAAATCACGGCGGCGGAAACGATCCGGATGATTCGGAGCAGCCTGTCGAAGATGTATGAGGAAAGCAGATTTCTCGGAGGCTTTGAGCATGTCGAAGGCGATCTGCGGTACGTGGATGGGAACGACGGCGATGTGACGCGGTTGCACGGGAAAGAGCGGATTTATAGGAAAGAGCATCTCGTGTATGAGTTGGTGTATCACGGCGGGATGCTGAAGGAATGATAAGAAATGCAAAAAGAAACCACTCGCCTACCCGCGAGTGGTTTCTTTTTGCTCCGTATTCTTTTCGCGGAAGATGACGTGCTCCAGCAACATGCACAGGAGCAATCCCATCAGCAAGCCGTTGGCGATCACGTTGCGCAGCCACGGCGCAACCTGTGTCAGGGCATCGGGCGGCAGGAACATGATGCCTGCGCCGAACATGCAGCTCAGACCGATGACGAGCAAGTTGCGATTGGACGGGGCGACGCCCATCAGATCGCGGAAACCGAAGCCCATCATCTGGGAGAACGGGATGAACAGCGAAGCATACGCGACTTCCGACGGCAGGGTGGCGAAAAACGCACCCGTCGCCGGGAAGAAGCCCGCCACCGCGACGAGAGCGGTGCCGATGATGAACGGCAGTTTCTCGCGGATGCCGGTCGTCATGATAAATCCGGCCGATACGGACAGCGGCACCAAGCCCACGATGGAGAATCCGCCGGAGACCACGCTGCCGACGCCGTTCATGCGCAGACCGCGAGAGAAGGCTCTCGGCTCAGGCTCGACGCCGAGAGTCTTGCTCATCACGACGACGGAGGCGACGAGGTTTGAGATCAGGATCACACCGGTCAGCACCGAGGTCAGCAGGACGCCGAAGTCCCAGACCGGCGGCCCCCACGGCAAGATCTCCGGGAGCGCGAAGATGCGCTCATCGGCCGTTTCAACGCCTTCGGTCAGGCCGAGCCATGCAGCCAGCCCCCACCCGGCGAGGATGCCGAGCAACGGACCCATGCTGCGGAGGATGCCTTTGCCTTTCAGCGACAACAACAGCACGATCACGATGACCGCGAGCGACATCCCCGCCACCGACCAGTCGATGTGACCGTAACGGGAGACGCCGAGCATCCCTTTAAAGAACGAGCCGCTCATCTGCACGCAGAGCAAGATCAGAAACACCCCGGTGACAATCGGCGTGAACAGGTCGACGATCCGCATCACCGATGGCAGGAGCGAGAGTACGATCAGCACCCCGCCTGCCGCGATCATCCCGGCTTCGAGCTGTTGCAGGGCGGTCAGTTTGTCGCCGGGTGCGGCCATCGCCGCCATGACGAGAAACAGCGCCCACCACATGCCCGCTCCCCCTTCGAGCAGCGGCAACCGGTGCCCGATCCAGATCTGCAGCAGAGTGATCACGCCGGTGATCAGCATCATGCGCTGGATGAACGTGGAGATTTCGACCGCAGAAAGATCATACGCCGCGCCGACAGCTATCGGCACGGCGATGATGTTGGCCAGCAGAAAAACCATCCACTGGACGCTCTGCAGGCCGTTGATGAAGATTCTCATGTCTTACAGTGCTTTCATCGACTCGCGCGACGCTTCCAAGGTGCGGTCGATGTCGCTGTCTGTGTGCGCCAAGGAAAGGAAGCCCGCTTCGAGTTGAGACGGCGCAAGGTAGACGCCGCGCTGGAGCATGTTGGAGAAATACTTGGCATAGCGGTCGAGATCGCACTGCTTGGCGGTCGTGTAGTCGATGATCGGCTGCTCCGAGAAGAACGTGCCGAACATCGAGCCGACATAGTCGCCTTGCACCGGGATGCCCAGTTCTTTGCCGGTCGCGAGGAAGCCTTCGACGAGGCGCTTGCCTTTCGCTTCGAGGCTCTCGTACACGCCCGGCTCACCGATCTTTTTCAAGGTCAGGTAGCCTGCGATCATCGCGAGCGGGTTGCCGGACAGGGTGCCCGCTTGGTAGATCGGGCCGGCCGGAGCGACCATTTCCATGATCTCGCGCTTGCCGCCGTACGCGCCGACCGGCAGTCCCCCGCCGATGACTTTGCCCATCGTGGTCAGGTCCGGGTCGATGTTGTACAGCGACTGCACGCCGCCGTACGCGACGCGGAATCCGGTCATCACTTCGTCGAAGATCAACAGGGTGCCGTACTCGCGGGTGATCGCCCGCACTTGCTCCAGATAGCCCGGCAGCGGCTTGACGAGGCCCATGTTGCCGGCGACCGGTTCGAGAATGACGGCGGCGATGTCGTCGCCAAACTTTTCAAACGCGAGGCGCAGACTGTCGAGATCGTTGAACGGCACGGTCAGCGTGTTCGCCGCGACCGAGTCCGGGACGCCCGGCGAGTCGGGCAGACCGAGCGTCGCCACACCGGAGCCCGCTTTGATCAGCAGGGAGTCGGCATGGCCGTGGTAGTTGCCCTCGAACTTGAGGATCTTGCTGCGCTTGGTGTAGCCGCGCGCCAGACGGAGTGCCGACATGGTCGCTTCCGTGCCGGAGTTGACCATCCGCACGACTTCCACCGACGGGACGATGTCGATGACGAGCTGCGCCATCTCCGTCTCCAACTCGGTCGGTGCGCCAAAGGAAGTGCCGCGCGCCGCGTATTCGCCGAGCGCCTGCACGATCTCCGGGTGTGCGTGGCCGAGGATCAGCGGACCCCAGGACAGGCAGTAGTCGATGTATTCGTTGCCGTCGACGTCATACATTTTCGAACCGGCACCGCGCTCGATAAAGATCGGGTCGCCCCCGACGGCGCGGAACGCCCGCACCGGCGAGTTGACACCGCCGGGAATGATTTTCTTCGCTTCTGAAAACGCCGCTTGCGAACGGCTGTATCCTTTATGCATGGACGCCACCTCCTAGTATCCTTCTTTCAGGTAACGCGCGACGTCTTTGGCAAAGTAGGTCATGATGATGTCGGCACCTGCGCGCTTGAAACTGACCATCGTTTCCATCACGATGCTGCGTTCATCCACCCAGCCGTTCTGGGCAGCCGCTTTGACCATCGCGTATTCGGCAGACACGTTGTAAGCGACGATCGGCACATCGTAGCGGTCGCGCAACTGGCGGATGATGTCCAGATAGGCAAGGCCCGGTTTGACCATCAGCATGTCGGCGCCTTCCGCAAAGTCGGACGCAGCTTCGCGCAGTGCTTCGCGGCCGTTTGCCGGGTCCATCTGGTACGTCTTGCGGTCGCCGAACGCCGGTGCGGAGTGAGCCGCTTCCCGGAACGGACCGTAGTAGGCGGACGCGTATTTGACCGCGTACGACATGATCGGAATGTCGTGGAAATCGTTCTCGTCGAGGATATGACGGATCGCGGCGATGCGGCCGTCCATCATGTCGGACGGTGCGACGATGTCAGCACCCGCAAACGCGTGGGACAGCGCGGTCCGTGCAATCAGCTCCAGAGACGGGTCGTTGAGGACGCACTCGTGCTCGTCGACGATGCCGCAGTGACCTGCCGGGTTGTACTGGCAGAGGCAGACGTCGGTGACGACGACGATGTGCGGGTACTGCTCTTTGATCTGGCGGATCGCTCGTTGGACGATGCCGTTGTGAGCGTATGCTTGCGAAGAATGCTCGTCTTTGTGGCCGGGGATGCCGAACAGGATCACCGATTTCAGACCCAGTTCCACGACCTCGTCCATCTCTTTTTTCAACATGTCGAGGGAGAAGTGATAGACGCCCGGCATCGACGGGATCTCATGTTTCACGTTCTCGCCTTCCACGACAAAGATCGGATAGAGCATGTCATCGACAGACACGTGGTGTTCCCGCACCATCGCCCGGATGCCTGCGGAACGGCGCAGACGGCGGTGGCGGTTAAATTCGAATGGATGCATGAGAGCAACCTCCTCTTCATTCCCCGTTGAGATGAGCGGTCAACGCCGCCAGCAACGCGGGAATCGTATATGTATCGGGCATCACGTCGACCTGCAGTCCCCGCTCCTGCAGCGCTTTGGCTGTCTGCGGTCCGATGGCCGCCAGCACCACGCCTTGAAGCAGATCTGCCGCATCGTGACCTTCCAAAGCGGCAAATAAATTTTTCACCGTGGAACCGCTGGTGAACGTGATGACATCAATCTGTTTGGATCGGAGCATCGTGACCAGTTCCTGTGTTTCGTCGGCAACGGCCACCGTCCGGTACGCGTCAAACTCGGTGACGTCGCACCCTGCCTGACGCAGGGCGTCCGGCAAGACGCGGCGGGCGATGTCCGCACGCGGGAACAAGACCTTCTGTCCCGGTGCGATCCGGTCGCCGAGCACATCGAGCAGCCCCTCGGCGATAAACTCTTCGCCGACGACCTCGACGAGCAGGCCGTATCTTTCCACCGCCTGCGCCGTTTTTTGACCGACAGCGGCGATCCGGACAGAAGCCAAGGAGCGGATATCGACCCTATTGTGCCTCATTCGCTGGAAAAACATCTCCACGGCGTTGACGCTGGTGAAGATCAGCCAGTCGTACTGAGGCAGGTTCGCGAGCGCCGCATCAAACGGCGTCAAGTCGTCCGGCCACGCCGTTTCGATCACCGGGTATTCATACGGTTCGCCGCCCAGCTCTTCGATCAGGCGGCTCGTCTCGCTGGCCTGACTGCGCGACCGGGTGACGACGATGCGGCGGCCAAACAGCGGCCGTTTTTCCACCCAGCGAATCTTGTCGCGCAGGGCGACCACCTCGCCGACGATGATCACCGCCGGATTTTTCAATCCGGCCGCTGCCACGCGGTCGGCGATGTCGGCGAGCGTACCGCTGACCGTCTCCTGCTCGACCCGCGTGCCCCATCGCACCAGTGCCACCGGCGTCTGCGGCGAGCGGCCGTGGTGCATCAGTTGCGAGGCGATGGCCTGCAGGCGGGAGACGCCCATCAAAAACACCAACGTGCCCGAAAGCCGCGAGATCGCCTCCCAGTCGTGGGAGGTCTCCGGGCTGTCCGGGTCTTCGTGACCGGAGATCACGTGAAAGGAGGACGCGACATTTTTATATGTAACCGGGATGCCCGCAAAGATCGGGGCTGCCAGAGCGGATGTGATGCCCGGCACGATCTCATAAGGTATCCCGTTTGCTGCCAACAGCTCCATCTCCTCGCCGACGCGGGCAAACACGCTCGGATCGCCGCCTTTGAGGCGCACGACACTCTTGCCCGCCTGTGCGAGCCGCACCAGCAGGAGCGAGATCTCCTCTTGGTCGAGGGCGTTGCCCTCGGGGCTTTTGCCGGCGTAGATCAGCTCCGCGCCCGGCTTTGCCGCCCGCAACAGACGCGGGGAGGCGAGGCGATCGTACACGATGACGTCCGCCCGCTCCAGCAGCTCGCGGCCGCGCACGGTGATCAAGCGCGGGTCGCCGGGGCCGGCGCCGACGAGTGCTACCGTCCCGATGCCAGCCCGCTCGATCACGAGTTCAGCTCCTCCCGCACTTTGGCGAGGATCTCGCCTGCGCCCTGTTCGATCAGACGGTCCGCCACCGCGTGCCCCAGCGACACCGCATCCGCCCCTCTTGCCGATTCTCGCAGCAAGGTACGGCCGTCCGGCGTACCGACGATGCCTGTCAACTGCAGCTCGCCGCCGTCGACAAACTCGGCAAACGCGCCGATCGGGATCTGGCAGCCGCCGTTGAGCTTGCCGAGCAACGTACGCTCTGCCTGTACGATGATGCGGGTGTTGGCATCGTCGAGCACGGAGAGCAACTCGCGGATCTCTTTGTCCTCCGAGCGGCACTGGATCGCCAGCGCGCCCTGCCCCACCGCCGGAATGCACAGATCGGTCGGCAGGCGTTCCGAGATCTTGTCCGCCCAACCCATCCGCTCCAAACCGGCCGCTGCCAGCACGATGGCGTCCAGTTCCAGCTCCTCCAGCTTTTTCAAACGGGTGTTGATGTTGCCGCGCACGGAGACGATCTCCAGATCCGGACGCGCGTTGGTCAGCTGAGCGGCACGGCGCAAGGACGACGTGCCGACTCTCGCGCCCGTCGGCAGGTCGGAAAAACCGCGTCCATCCCGCGTGATCACCACGTCGCGCGGGTCTTCACGGTGCGTGATCGCGACCAGCATCAGTCCTTCCGGCATCTCCGTCGGCATGTCCTTCAAGCTGTGCACCGCAAAATCGACGGTGCGATCATACATCGCCTGCTCGATCTCTTTGATGAACAGCCCTTTGCCGCCGACTTTGGAGAGCGTGACATCGAGGATGCGGTCGCCTTTGGTGACGATCTTCTCCATGCCGATCTCCAGATCCGGGTGGTGCTTTTGCAGTTGTTCCATGACCCATTCGGTCTGCGTCAGAGCCAGCGGGCTCTTGCGTGTGCCTACTACGATGCGTTTCATTTCACTCGTCCCCCTGTGATGTCTGCGATCAGCCGCTCCGCCTCTGCTCTGCGCCCTTGGCGCAAGAGAGCCAGCAGGCCGGAGTCGGCCAATTTCCGAAAGATCGCCGTGCGCTGCTCCTCTTCCTTTTCACGGAGCAACAACTGCCGCCTCGCTTCGGCCAGCAGATCGAGATACTCTTCATATTCTTCGCCAAAATGCCGTTCGAGCTCCTGACGAATCCGCTTGGCGATCAGCGGACTCGCTCCGGAGGTGGAGACGGCGATCTGCAACCGCCCCCGCCGCACGACCGCCGGCAGCGTGACATTGCCCCGCCCGGGATCGTTGACGACGTTGACGAGCCGTCCGCTCTGCTCCGCCTCCGCCGCGACACGGGCGTTGACTTCTTTGCTGTCGGTGGCGGCGATGGTCAGAAAAGCTCCTGCCGCATCGCCGGGCCGGTACTCGCGCTGCAACCATTCGATTGTACCACTCCCGGCCCACCCGGCTATGACCTCCGTCACAGACGGCGCGATCACCGTCACGACACCTTGACAATCGAGAAGCCCGGTGATCTTGCGCTCTGCCACCGGGCCCCCTCCCACGACGACACAGCGCCGTTCTTTTATCTGTATAAAGGCTCCGTACAACCGGCTCATCCCGCGCCCCCTACCAATTGTGGAAGCCGGAGAAGAACGTACCGACAAACAGGTAGTTGATCACGACGAGGCCAAACGACGCCACGTTCCACCACGCCAGTTTGCGCCCCGACCAACCGCTGGAGTTGCGGAAGTACAGCCAGGCGATGTAAAACGCCAGCAGCACGACCGACACCATCGGTTTGGCATCCCAGACCAGTACCGTGCCAAACACGACATAGTACCAGTTGACCCCGATCACCATCGCCGTCAAGAGCAGCGGAAACCCGAGCACGATCAGGCGATAGGTGAACGAATCGAGCTTGTCCAGCGCGGGCAGGCGGCGAAACGTGTGGTTCCATCGCTTCTCCCGGAGCAACTTGGACTGAAGCAGATACATGACCGAGAAGATAAACGACATCAAAAAGGCCGCATATCCGAGGAACGCCAGCGTGATGTGCAACACGAGCAGATCACCCTGCAGGTAGCTGCCGACTCCGCCGCTGATGTCCTTTGTGAACAGGTCGAACACGACCATCCCAAACCCGAACAAGTTGGTAAAGAACGCAAACAGGTCGATCTTGTAAAAATAATTGACCACCAGCGAGAACGTGATCAACAGCCACGAGAAGAACAGCGTCGTCTCGAATGTCGTCAGCAGCGGCACATAGCCGACCTCGGTCATCCGCGTGAGGAAGAACGAAGTCTGCAAGCCCCAGACCACAGCGAGCAACCCGAACGCGACGCGGTTTAAATATACATTGTGCGCCAAAAAATCCAAGAAATACAGCACGACGACCACCGCGTAGATGCCGGTCATCAGCTCGTACAAGAACGCGCTTTGCGGCATGACTCTCTGCCTCCTTTCCGGACCCCTGTTCCCGTGTCGTCAGCGCGCGCCGATGCGTTCGAGCAGGCTGCCCACCTTCGCTTTGGCCGATGCTTCTTCTTGACGCGCTTGTTTGATCTGCGCCGTGACGGCCATCGCCGCCGCCACCTGCTGCTCCGCGCGTTCGGCAGGCGCGACCGCCTGTTGTTCTTCCGGCAGGTTGTCCAGTCCGAAGAGGCGGGCGAACGTCTCCAGATAAAACGCCGCGTCTTTTTCGGAGGCCATCTCTTTGACTTGGACGATCGGCTCGTGGATCAGTTGGTTGATCATCGACATCGTCAGCTTGTTAACGGTGTGCTTTTCCTTTTCGGTCAGATTCGGCACTTTGTTGGTCAGGTTGTGCATCAGGTTCGATTGCGCCGTCTTGGCTTTTTCGCGCAGTTTCATGATCAGCGGCGCGGCCTGCTGCTCATGCATCCACTGGCGGAACGCCGCCATCTCTTCGCCGATGATCATACCGACCTTTTCCGCCTCGCGGGCGCGCTCTTGCATGTTGACGGCGATGACACCTTCCAGATCGTCGATGTCGTAGAGAAACACGTTGTCCACTTTGGCCATCGCCGGATCGAGGTCGCGCGGCACGGCGATGTCGATCAGGAACAGCGGACGATGACGGCGTTGCTTCATCGTCGCTTGGATCTGATCCTTGGTGACGACATAGCCCTTCGCCCCTGTGGAGGACACCACGATGTCCGCCTCGCGCAGGGCGAGATCGAGCGAGTTCATATCGAGCGCCCGCCCGTTAAATTTGTCGGCCAACTCCTTCGCCCGCGAGTAAGTGCGGTTGACGACGACGACGCGGGTCGCGCCGTTGGCGTTGAGATGCTTGGCCGTCAGTTCGCTCATCTTGCCGGCGCCGATGATCAGCACCGTCTTGTCATCGAGCGACTCAAAGACCTTTTTGGCCAATTCCACCGCCGCGTAGGAGACGGACACGGCATTTTCGCCGATCTTGGTCTCCGTGTGGGCGCGCTTGGCTGCCGTGACGGCGCGTTTGAACAGATAATTGAAGATCGGACCGGTCGCTCCGTGCTCCTGCGAGTACAAAAACGCCTCGCGCATCTGCCCGAGGATCTGCGTCTCGCCGAGCACCATCGAATCAAGGCCCGACGTCACGCGGAACAGATGGCGGATCGCCTCTTGCTCCCCGTGCTCATACAGATAATCGGTGAAGCTCTCGACCGGCAGACCGGACAGTTCGCTCAAAAACCGGCGGCTCTCCTGCTCGCCCGCCGGTTTGGATTCGACCACCGCATAGACCTCGGTGCGGTTGCAGGTCGAGACGATCACTGACTCCTTCACCTGACCCGAAGCGCGAAGTTGTTCGAGAGCGCCCTCCAGATCAGATTCCGGCAGGGCGAAGCGCTCGCGGATCTCGACAGGAGCTGATTTGTAGTTCAAACCCATCGACATGATATACATACGACCACTCACACTCCCCTTAGTAAAAACTAAAATTCAATCTATAGATGAACTCGTTGTCACGAGCCATTCGACAAAAGATGGCAATTCTCACAGTCAAACAGATTCATTATATCACAGTGCCGCCTATGATTCGCACTTGGCAAATATGACATCTTTTTGACCTGATTCGACATTCACCATGGTCTCATGCCCATCATACCCTGTGCAGTAACCTACGTTACAGAGGGGGATGTCACGATGAACTGGAAAAAAATCGCACTTGGCACCATGCTGACCGCCTCGCTGTTCACCGTCACCGCTTGTACGGGAGGTGCCAGTCAAAAAACGGAAGAGGTGCGCCTCACCGAAGTCGTTCGCTCGATCTTTTACGCGCCGCAGTATGTCGCGCTGGAAAAAGGCTATTTCAAAGAAGCAGGTCTCGATGTCCAACTGGACACCGCATGGGGCGGCGACAAAGCGATGACCCGCCTGCTGGCCGGTCAGGTCGACGTCGCGCTGATCGGAGCCGAGACGACCGTCTACGTCGACCAGCAGGGGGCGAGCGACGCCGTGGTCAACTTTGCCCAAGTCACGCAGCGCGACGGCACGTTTCTCGTCGGCCGCGAAAAAGTGGAAAACTTCGACTGGTCGATGATCAAAGGTAAATCGCTGATCGGCTCCCGCAAAGGCTCGATGCCGGAGATGGTCAGCGAGTATCTGCAAAAACAAAAGGGCATCCAGCCTCACGTGGACAACACGATCATCCAAAACATCACGTTCGACAACCAAGCCACCGCCTTTGCATCGGGCACCGGCGACTATTTCCAAGCGTTTGAACCGGGCGCTTCCGTCCTGGAGAAGGCAGGCCAAGGCCACGTCCTCGCCTCCTTCGGCCAAGACGGCGTCAAGCTGCCCTACACCGTCTACATGGCCAAATCGAGCTACATGAAGTCACACCCGGAGACCCTGCAAAAATTCACCGACGCCGTGCAAAAAGCGCAGACGTTCGTCGACCAATCCTCGCCGGAACAAGTGGCCGACGTGATCGCGCCGTTCTTTGCCGACGTGGAAAAAGACATTCTCGTCAATGTCGTCAAACGGTACAAGGAGACGGACGCTTGGGCCAAAGACCCTGTGATCGACCAAGAGGAATGGAACAACCTGCTCACCGTGATGAAAGATGCGGGCGAACTGAAAGCGGACATCGCCTACGAAAAGCTCGTCAACACCGAATATGCCGCCAAAGCCAAGCAATAACCGGGGCGATGGTTGAAAAAAAGGCCCCTCCGCACGTTCGCGCAAGGGGCTATCAAGAAAAGGAGAGGAGAAATATGGGTTTCATCCCTATCTTCTCCTCTTCCTTTTGTTTTATACACGGCTGTCAGGCCGATTTTAGACGCGGAATTGGTTGACCATCACGTTCAGCTCTTCCGCCAGTCGAGCCAACGCTTCCGCAGATGCGCTGATCTCCGTGGAGGTCGAGGTCTGCTCGTCGGTCATGTTGAACACGGAGAACGTCTGGTTGACCGTCTCGCCCGCCGCTCCGGAGATCATCGTGATCGCGAAGACGGACGCTTCGTTGCCTTCGGTCATCTCTTTGACCGAGGTGTTGACCTCTTGGATCTGGCGCGCCACCTCGGTGATCGAGCCGTGGATGTTGGCAAACACCTCGCCAGCCTTGGCGACGACTTCAAGGCCTTCTTCTACAGAGCGGATGCCCTCGTTCATCGCACCGGTGGAGTTGTCGGTCTCCTTCAGGATCGCCTCGACAATCTGCGAGACCTCACCTGCCGCCTTGGCCGATTGCTCAGCCAGTTTTCGCACTTCGTCCGCGACGACGGAGAAGCCGCGGCCCGCATCGCCGGCGCGCGCCGCTTCAATCGCAGCGTTGAGCGCGAGCAGGTTGGTCTGAGCGGCGATATCGGAGATCGTCGAGACAAAGCCTTGGATCGAAGCCGATTGCTGACCGAGGCTCTTGACTGCGGTCGCCGAGTGGTTGACCGCGTAGTGGATGGACTCCATCTGCGTGACGATCGAGGAAACGAGACCTTGGCCGGTCTCGCTGGAATGCATGACGTTGTTCGCCGTGTGCGCGACGACCTCCGAGTTTTCGGAGACTTGGTTAAACGAAGAGTTCAATTCTTCGAGGATGGCGGTGACATTTTCGACTTTTTCCAACTGATCTTCCGCGCCAAACGCGACTTCTTGCATCGTCACTTTGATCTCTTGGGCGGCTTCGCTGGTCGCCATCGAGGAGGCGGTCAGCTGTTGGGAAGATGCTGCGACTTGCTCGGTCATCTCGCCGACCTGACGGATCAGCGAGGAGATCGCTTCCAGCGTCGCATTGATGCGCATGCTGAGTTGACCGATCTCGTCGTTCGACGTCACTTCGAGACGAACGGTCAGGTCGCCGTGCTCCGCCTGCTCCATCACTTCGGAGATGCGGCGGATCGGTGCTTGCAGGCTCTTTTGCAGCCAGCGGCTCGCCCCGATGGAAAGAACGATCATGAGAACAGCGTACGGGATCACGACGAGCGCCGAGAGCGTATCAACGAACAGACTCAGGAGAATGAGCGGAAGCACCGTCACCCCGATCAGCAGCAAAGCCACTTGGGATCCGATGTCTCGTTTCAAAAAGGAGAAGTTCTTGAAGGAGAAGCCTTTGTTCATTAACTGTTGTGTCCATTTCTTAAGCAAAACGTTTTCCTCCCCTTTGCAAAGCGCAGTTCTGTTTGCCTTTTTTAATTTATTAGACAGACATTGTTCGACTTCCTTCTAGCATAAGCAACATTTTCAAACAATTTTCTTAAGGGAATGTCATTTTTTTTGACAAATCGGACTTGCACATTTCCAAAACACCCACATACCTTGTAGGCACACATCTTTTTTGCGAGGTGAGAGAGAGATGACAGCTATCTCCTTTGAGGGAGTGAGTCAGAAATACATGACGCAAAGCGGGGAGACCGTGGCTTTGTCCGGCATCGAGTTTGGCATCGAGCCCGGAGAGATCGTCGCCTTGGTCGGACCGAGCGGTTGCGGGAAGAGCACGATCCTCTCGCTGATCGCCGGCCTCCTCACCCCGACCCGCGGCACGATCCGCGTGCTCGGACAGCGTGTGGAGCGTCCGAGCGCGGCGTGCGGCTATATGTTTCAACAGGACTGCCTGCTGCCGTGGCGCACGATCCGGGAAAACATCTTGATCGGCCACGAGATCACCGGCGACCGTTCACCGCAAAAGCGCGAGCGCACCCTGCTCCTGCTGGAGCGCATGGGACTCTCGGACACGGCCGACCAGTACCCGCATCAGCTGTCGGGCGGCATGCGTCAGCGCGTCGCCCTCGTGCGGACGCTCGCATCCGACCCGCAGATCGTGCTGCTCGACGAGCCGTTCTCGGCGCTGGACTATCAGATCAAACTGCAACTCGAAGATCTCGTCGTCCGCACGCTCCGGGAACACGGTCTGACCGGCGTGCTGGTCACCCACGACCTTGGTGAAGCGATCGCGATGTGCGACCGCGTGTTCGTGATGGGGAAAAACCCCGGCACGATCAAACGGGAGCTGGTTGTGCCGGACGACGTGCGCGCCCTCTCGCCGCTCGAAGCCCGCGAATCGGCCGAATTTCACAGCCTGTTCCGCGTGATCTGGGGGGATCTGCAAAATGAATACTAATTTCTGGACGAGAGGGGCCAAAACCCCCGACCACGGACAGTTTCTCAAGAAAAAACGCTTGACTGGCCTCGGCGTCTTTCTGACGCAAGCGGCGATCTTCGTGCTCTTCATCGGTCTCTGGGAGATCGGCGCAAGACAAGGCTTTGTCAACGCTTTCATCTTCTCACAGCCTTCGAAAGTCTGGGCGCAAGGCTTGACGATGCTCGCCGACGGACAGTTGCTCTATCACACCGGCATCACCGTCACGGAGACGCTGATCGGCTTTCTGCTCGGCACGGCGGCCGGCACGCTCGTCGCCGTCCTGATCTGGGCCTCGCCGTTTCTCGCCCGCGTGCTCGACCCGTATATCGTCATCTTCAACTCGATGCCGAAAGTGGCGCTCGGTCCGATCTTCCTCGTCGCCTTCGGGCAAGGCTACCTGTCGATCATCATGATGGCACTCGCCGTCTCCGTCGTGATCACGACCATCGTCGTCTACACCGCCTTCCGCGATGTCGACGCCAACATGATCCGTCTGGTGCGCACGTTCGGCGGCTCGACCTGGCAGGTGTTCCAAAAAGTCGTCTTCCCCGCCGCCCTGCCGACGATCCTCTCGACTTTGAAAGTCAACGTCGGCCTCGCGTGGATCGGCGTGATCGTCGGCGAATTTCTCGTGGCTCAGTCCGGCCTCGGCTACCTGATCATCTACGGGTTCCAAGTGTTCAATCTGACGCTGGTCATGCTGGCTCTGTTCGTGATCTTGATCGTCTCGACGGCGATGTATCACCTGGTTGCCTATTTTGAAAAACGCACCCTCAAGTGGCGCGACTAAATAGATAAAAGACAGCCGGGCTCTTCTTCAGCCAGGCTGTCTTTGCGTACTGCTCAGTGCTAGCGGTACCACTGCGCCTGCATCGTGTACATGCGCTTGTATTCGCCTTCCAGAGCGATCAACTGCTCGTGCGTGCCCATCTCGCAGATCTGACCGTCCCGCATCACGATGATCCGGTCGGCCATCCGGGCGGCCGCCATCCGATGCGAGATGAATACGGCCGTCTTGCCCCGCGTCAGGTGATCGAAATGCTCGAACACCTCCATCTCCGCCTTCGGGTCGAGCGCCGCCGTCGGCTCATCGAGGATCAGCAGCTGCCCTTCGGAAAACAGCGCGCGTGCCAGCGCGATCTTTTGCCATTGTCCGCCGGAGAGATCCTCCCCCTCTTGGAAACTGCGGCCGAGGTGCGTGTCGTAGCCCTGCGCAAAGCGGGCGACAAACGACTCGACGCCCGCGTTCGCCGCCACAGTCTCCAGCCGCTCTTTGTCGGCTGCCGCTTCCAACTGGCCGATGGTGATGTTTTGCCGCACCGTGAAGTCGTAGCGCATGAAGTCTTGGAAGATGACGGTGATGTTGTGGAACAACTGCTCCTCCGCGATGTCCTGCATCGGCACGCCGTCGACGCGAATGCACCCGGTCTGCACTTGATAGAGGCCCATCAGACATTTGACCAGCGTCGTTTTGCCAGAGCCGTTGTCGCCGACGATGGCGATCCGCTCGCCTGGCTGGATCTGCAAGGAGACGTCCTGCAGCGCAGGCCGTTCGCTGCCCGGATAGCGGAAGGAGACGCGCTCAACCGAGATACCCGCCTGCAGCGGAGCCGGGAAGGACTTTGTTCCCCGATCCACTCGGCTCTCATACACCGAGTCGTCCAGAAAGCGAAAATAGTCGCGCAGATACAGCCTCGACTCATACAACCTCGCGATCTGACCCGCGATCTGGTTGATCGCGCTCTGCGTGCCTTGCACCGCCTGACCGAGCGCGACAAAATCGCCGATGGTGATCGTCGCCGCGCGCGCCACCCAGATGATCAATCCGGCTGCTCCCACGTAGAAAAAGGCGGTCAGAGCATCTGTCAGCACCAGCGTGCCTTTTTCCCGTTTAAACAAGCGATAGGTCTCCTCTTGATTGCGCCGAAAGCGGTCTGACCAAACGCCGAGCAGAAAGTCGCGCAGTTGGAACAGGCGGACTTCCTTCGCCGATTCGCGCTTCACCATCAGGTGTTGCAGGTAGCGGGCTTCCCGAGCCAGCGGTGTTTGAAACATCATCAGGGAAAAACGTTTGTTGCCAAATCGAGCGAGCACGAGCAACAGCGGGAACGCCGCCACGACGCTGACCAGAGCGAGCGTCCAATGGACGCTGAGCAGATAAAAGAGGAACGAGATCAAGGTGGTCAGTTGGCGGACGATATCCATCGACTGTTTGATCGGCGTGAGAAAACGGTGGGCCTGCCCGCCGTGGACGCGTTCGATCGCATGTTGAAAATCGGGTCGGTCATACAGTTCGAGCGGCACAGTCGTCGTCTTTTCCATGACGGCCCGCTGCAGGTCGTGATCCAGATGCAGTTCTGTTCGCTTGTCGAGCAACTCCTGCGCCTTTGTCAGCAGAGAGGCCAGCAACAGCACGAGAAACTGCACGACGAGCAATTGAAACGCTCCGCTGTAGTCGCCGCCGCCGTTGAGCAGAGCCGCGACTTCGTTGACCAGTTCCTTGGCCACCCACAGATGCACAGCCGGGGTCAGCCCGAGCATCAGGCTCAGCACCGCCGTGCAGATCACCCAGGTGCGGTGCCCCTGCCAGATGTAGCGGACCGCTTGGGTCAATTCGTTGCTTTTCACGTCTTTCACCTGCCAGTCAGAGCATTAGAAAAAAGAAAGGAAGTAGACCGCTGGAGCGTCCCCCAACAGTCTGCATGATACTGCCAGTCGTGCCGTTAGCAGCACTCTCCATAAGACATACATTCCCTGTCACGACACAACATGAGTTCGTATTCACAGACGTTGCCCGGATAGCACTCCCAGATCACTTCCGGCTCCGCTTGCTCTTTTGCACTCACGCCCAGCATTTTCATCAGTAGATTCATCAACTCGAACAACTCCTCGGGGAATATTTCACGAAAAAATTCGACAGTTTAGCAGCAGCCCCCAACAGATGACACGCTGTTTGTTACGATCCCAATTGCAATATAATAACAATTCTGCATTCCACCCGTAACACCCTCTAACAATTCAAAAATATAATCAGCAGTTCGATAGTCCCTCTCGTTTCTAACAAAACGATTCACACAACATTGACGGAACGGATCTCTCTGGCTATTGTAAGAAGTATGAACATGAAAAAATCCTACTTGGCCGACCTCATTTTGCTCGGGGTCACGTTTACGTGGGGCGCGACATTTGTCTTGGTCAAAGAAGCGATCGACACGATGCCGCCGTTCACGTTTCTCGCTGTCCGTTTTTTGCTGGGCGGGTTGGTGCTCGCTCTGTTCATGGCGGCCTTTTTCCGCCACACCTTCAAAGGGATGAGCAAGGAGATCTGGCTGGCTGGGACGTGGCTTGGCTTTTGGCTGTTTGCCGGCTATGCGTTCCAGACATTCGGGCTTATGTTCACCACCGCGTCAAAGGCCGGGTTTATCACCGGGCTGTCCGTCGTGCTCGTGCCGTTCCTCTCCTTGTGGCTGCTCAAGCACCCGCTCAAGAAAAAAGCCCTGCTCGGCGTCGCCATCGCCACCGTCGGTCTCGGGCTGCTCTCCTTGAACCGGGACCTGTCGATCAACGTCGGCGACCTGCTGGTTTTCTGCTGCGCGCTGTCTTACGGCATGCACATCACGCTGGTCGGCCGCTATACGGTGCGCTTTCACGCGATGCCGTTCGCGTTGATCCAGATCCTCGCCACCGGGGTGTTCAACGCCATCGGCGCGTTTCTGTTCGAAGACTACACCACCGCGTGGTCGCCGCAGGTGCTGCTCGACGCTTGGGTGCTCTCCGCGCTGTTGATCTGCTCGGTGATCGCCACCGCCTTCGCCTTCGTGGCGCAAAATCAATTCCAGAAATTCACCTCGCCGACGCGCACGGCCCTGATCTTTGCCACGGAGCCTGTGTTCGCGGCGGCGACCGGATTTCTCGTCGCAGGCGACCGGCTGACAGCAGCGCAAGTTTTCGGCTGCCTGCTGATCCTCGGCGGCATGCTGTTCGCTGAACTAGGCGGCGGACAGGACTCGGAGCCGCACGCAGAAGCCGCCACCTGAAAAAAGACCGTGAGCGTTCGACTCACGGTCTTTTTGCTATGATCAACACCGCCGGAACTAGATCCCGGCAGTCTTTGTATACGACTCCAAACGAGCTTCAAAATCGCCGATGCTCGTCGCACGATGGGTGCCCAGCACGCGGCGGTCGCGACTGAGCATGACCATTGCCGGCACATAGGTGACAAAATACTCTTTGCGAATCGAATTGGAGCGGATGAATGATACCTCATCGGGGATGTTCCCGTCTTCTCCTTCGCCTTCTTCCGAGGCGATCACGATCAGTTGCATCTCCGGATATCGCGCCCGCACTTCGTGCAGACGGGGCACGATCGAATGGCAGATCTGACAGGTGTGCAGGATGAACAGCATCAGCACAGGCTGACCGTGCGCAGTTCCGAACTCCACCGTGCGACCGAGTTGATCGACACCCCGGAACGCCGGTGCCGTCTGGCCGATGGTCAAGGATACCCGCTGCACCGTCGGCTGTTTCAGGCGCATTTGCTTGAGAAACCTGCCGATGGAGCGCAAAAACACACCGTACAGGACAAACTGCACCAACGCAAACACCCACAAACCAAACTGAGAGAGAGTCAATGCTTGCTCCATATCCAGGCTCCTTTCTGTGACCGTGATCCTGACACGGAAGCAGACTGCCGGAGCGTCTCCAACAGTCCGCCGCCTGTCATCCGCGACTTTAGCAGCAATTGCCGGTGCTGTTGCAAACGCCGTACCCTTCGCAAGCGTCACCGTGGCAGATGTAGTAGGTGTACTCCGTTCTGGGGTACATCATGACGAATCATCTACTTGGTACGAATGAAACTAGCAGCACAAGCCGGTGCGGCGGCAACCGCCGCCTTCGGTGCATTCAAACTCAGTCAAGTTGAGGTCGCAAGCAGCATGAATTTCACAAGCGTAGTAGGTGTACTCCGGTTTGATGTCCGACTCAGACACGCCGAGCATCTTCATCAATTGGTTCAACATGACAGATCATCTCCTCAATTTGAATGATGTTAGCAGCACTCGTTGTACGTGTCGCAAACATGGTAGTTGCAATACGTATTTTCGCCTAAGTCCGGGCATCGATCGGACTGAACGCAAGACCAGTCCCCCTCCGCTTGCACTTGTTCTTGAACGGACAAGCCCAACATTTTCATCAGTTGTTGCATCATGATTGATCACCTCCTCTCAAGCCGTTTTGTCCAGCAATCCGGCGATCTCGCGGATCTTGACCGCCGCGCCCATGTCGGCGATGCGACCGTCTTGGTCGATCAGCACATAATAGGGCGTTTGTTTGATTTCATACTGTTCCATCAACCAGTTGCAGCGAATCAAGGAAACGCCGGGCGGCACTTGTTTGTCCGGTGCGGCCAAGTCCTCCTGCGCAATCGCGATCAGGCGCAAGTTCGGCTCGTCCTTCAGCAGTTGCGGCAGTTCCGGGATCAACTTTTGACAGGCGACACACGTGTCCAGCGTGAACAAGAGCAAGGTGCGATGATCCGCATCCCGGCGCAGCGTCACGATCTCTCCCCGCTGATCTTGCTCGCTGAACAGCGGGGCTTTCTGCCCGAGTACGATCGACTTGTCGCTCAGATTGCTTCCTCCCGGTGTTGACATCTGAAATCGCTTGACCATCTCCGACACCGACCGTGTCACCGCGAAAAACAAAATCATCTGAACCAAGAGCACACACCATAACAAAACGTTCGATACAATCATCCAAGTACTCATATCAGGACTTCCCCTCCAGCAGCGTTCGGAACTCTTGGCGCAACGAAGCCAGCTCGTTGCCGATCGTCCACGCCATCATCGTCGCGACTGTGATCCCGAGCATGGCCGCCCATCTCAGGCCGAACACTTCGCCCCATGCAGCACCGCCGAGCAGCGCATCTGTCGTCCCGAGCGGCACGTTCGCGATGCAGACCCACACCGCTGCAGCTGCCAAGACCGCGTTGCGAGCGACCAGTTTCCACGAGATTGAATGCTGACCGGCCACACCGCCGCAGCCGCACGACATCTCAAGTCGTCCGCGCCGCAGATTGATCGCGATGGCGATCGAGTACAGGGCGAGCATCCCCGCACAGCCGACAGCGGCAAGCGGTTGGAAAAGCCCCAGCAACAGCAGTACGCCAAGCAACAACTCCACGTACGTCTCCGCTTTTGCGAACGGCTCGGTCAAGCGTGCAGGCAAGATCTGATAGTCGCGCACGATGCCGATGTGCTCGGCCATCGTCTTGTGCTTCGACCAGGCGGTCGACAGGAACATACAGGCGAGGACCAAGCGAAACCATACCGCCAGATCATCCATCATCCTGCCCTCCTCTCGGCTTTGGGCATCCACTCCAACATCTTCTTCAGTCGAAACTCGACCCGCCGCACGATGCCGTCCGCATCGATCATCATCACGAGCGGTGTCATGTTGACCCCCATCTTGCGGGCCGTGCCGACAGGAAGCGGCATCACGTTCAGATGGCCAAACTCGGCGACAAACTCCCGGACGAGTCGCTCGTCGGTCTTCTCATCCACTTCATACAGACACACGTACGGGAACGGATGCTCCTTGTAGGCTTTCTCCAAGAACATCATCTCCTCATGGCACTTGGGGCAAGTCGGAGCCGCGAACTGCACGACCGCCGCACGACCCAGCACACCCTCAGGCAGATCGACCGCCGTCTTGAGGCTGGCACCGAGCAACGGATGGGGCAGACCGTTCGATCCAGCCGCTGGCGGCAACTTTCTGATCTCATCCCGAAATGGGAGATAGGCGCGATACACAGCGATCATCGCGGCGACACAACCAACCGTGAACAGAGTCGTCCAAATCATCTCTTTTCACCACTCAGTATCTTTGTGTGTTTTATAAATCGAATTAATTCTTCACGAAACATAGTAATTCCTTCCTGCGAATAAAAATATTTCAAAAATAAATTCCACCATCGAAATCCACAACATAAAAAAGACCGAGGGCCGCAGAGACCCCGGTCTTTTTTCATCTGCCCAATTCATTGTTCAGCTTGATCTCGCCCGTGTTTGTGCGCAAGGTGATCGAACCGTCGTTGCCGGTTCCGGTCTGGCCGCGCAGCTCGCGGTTGAGCCCGTTTCTCGACTCTTCGCCGATACCCAGTTCGTTTTCGATCTGGCCGACGTTTGTGCGGGCATCGACTTTCAGATTGGTGCCTTCCGGGATCGCCACTTCGACTTTGCCCATGTTGGCGGAGAGGTCGATCGCTTTGATCTCCGTGCCGCCGCGAGCGGAGATCTCACCGGCATTGACGTTGACATCCAGTTTGCCCTTGAAGCCGTCCACTTCGACGCGTCCGGCGTTGTTGTTGATCTTCACGGCTGACAACAGCCCGGCCGTCGTCACTTCGCCCGCCTTGTTGTCGACTTCGATCTGCAGCGACGGCGGCACGATGATCTCATAGTCGACGTGCATACTGCGCCCGCCCGCGAAGATGCCGTTTTGTACCTCCGTCTTGATGCGCTGCATGTTGCCGCTGCGGTTGACGTCGATCTTGATGTCTTTGGCGAGACGCTCTTTGCCGTCTCCGGCGGAGAAACCGCTGATTTTCTTTGTATAGTGGACGGTGACCGCCTTGGCGTTGCTGTCCCCGTTGATCCGGATGCGGCCGGCCGGGTTTTCCAGTCGCAACGTCTCGATGCCTTCCAATTCGACTGTCAGCGTGCCTTCTTCCCGAACTGCGTTCTCATCGTCCCAGTCGATGCCTTCCAGCGGAAAGCCGACGATCTCCGATGCTTTGTTTTTGACATATTCCACCGGGTTCAGCAGATCGATCAGCGCCCCGGTAAACACCACCAGCCCCAGCACGATCAGCGCGATGCCCCATCCTTTGTTCGGTTTCATGCGATTTCTTCATCCTCTCTGTTCAGTCCCTTTGCCCCTATAGACGGAAGCCGCACGAAGATCCCTTCAAACTTTTTTGGAAATAAAAAACCCCTGCTCTTTACAGAGAGGGGGGGACGATCTCTTCAAATCCTGTGTACTTGGCGATCAGATTCCAGACTTCCTGACGACCGAGGCCGGAGTCGGCCGAGGTGATGATCATCGGCGTGTTCGGGAGCACCTGCAGCGTCTCGCGGATCACCTTGAGATGCTTTTGGTATTGACCGCGGGCGATCTTGTCCGCCTTGGTGGCGATGATCGCATGGGGGCGGTTGTAATGGGCGAAATACTGGTACATCTCCACGTCCTCTTTGGAAGGAGCGTGGCGGATGTCGATCAACTGGAGCGACAGTTTGAGGTTCTCCCGGTTGTCGAGGTAGCCGCCGATCATCTTGCCCCATTGCGCCTTGACGTCCTTCGGTACGCGGGCAAAGCCGTAGCCGGGCAGGTCGACAAAGTAGAGGTCTTCGTTGATCAGGTAGTAGTTGAGCTGTTGCGTCTTGCCCGGCGTGCCCGAGGTGCGGGCCAAGTTGCGGCGGCCGAGCAGTCGGTTGATCAGCGACGATTTGCCGACGTTCGAACGCCCGGCGAGGGCGATCTCGGGGAGATCGCCTTCCGGGTATTGATGCGGCTTGACTGCGCTGATGATAAACTTTGCGTCTTTGATAATCATAAGTTGTTTAGTCCCTCACCAATGCGTGTTCTAACACCTGGTCCATATGTTCGACGAGCACGATCTCCAGCTCGTCGCGAACCGATTCCGGGATATCCTCGATGTCCTTTTTGTTGTCGATGGGCAACAGGACTTTCTTGATCCCGGCGCGATGGGCGCTCATCGTCTTTTCTTTGACGCCGCCAATCGGCAACACGTGGCCGCGCAAGGTGATCTCGCCGGTCATCGCGATGTCTTTGGAGACCGGAATGCCGGACAGGACGGAAGCGAGCGCGGTGCACATCGAGATGCCGGCCGACGGACCGTCTTTCGGGATCGCGCCTTCCGGGATATGCAGATGGATGTCGCGCGTCTCAAGCTGTGCCGGGTCGATCCCAAGCGTCTCGGTGCGGGTGCGGATGTAGGTAAACGCCGCCTGCGCCGATTCTTTCATCACGTCGCCGAGCTGCCCGGTCAGGGAGAGCTTGCCTTTGCCAGGGTAGGTCGCCGCTTCAATCGACAGCGTGTCGCCGCCGACGGCTGTCCACGCGAGGCCGGTCACGACGCCAACTTGGTTTTCCTTTTCGGCGAGGCCGTGGCGGAACCGTTCGCCGCCGAGGAACTCCTTGACCTTCTCCGGCGTGACTTCCACCGACTCCGCTTCGCCCGATACGATCTGCTTTGCCGTCTTGCGGGCGATGGCACCGATCTGACGCTCCAAGTTGCGGACGCCCGCCTCGCGAGTGTAGCCGCGGATGACGGTGTAGATCGCTTCGTCGCTGATCTGCATCTGCTCCGATTTGAGGCCGTGGTTTTCCATCTGCTTCTTGAGCAGGTGGTTTTTGACAATATGCAGTTTCTCCAGCTCCGTGTAGCCGGAGAGGTGGATCACTTCCATCCGGTCCATCAACGGCTGCGGGATGTTGTGCAGCACGTTGGCGGTGGTGATGAACATCACCTTCGACAGGTCGTACGGCATCTCGATGTAATGGTCGCTGAACGTGTTGTTCTGCTCCGGATCGAGTACTTCGAGCAGCGCGGAAGACGGATCGCCGCGGAAATCGTTGGTCATCTTGTCGATCTCGTCGAGCAAGAACAGCGGGTTGACTTCGCCAGCCTGCTTCATCCCTTGGATGATGCGTCCCGGCATCGCTCCGACATATGTACGGCGGTGTCCGCGAATCTCCGCTTCGTCACGCACGCCGCCCAGCGACACACGGACAAACTTGCGGCCGAGCGCGGTGGCGATGGAGCGGGCCAGCGACGTTTTGCCGACGCCCGGCGGTCCGACCAAGCAGAGGATCGGTCCTTTCAGGCGGCCGACCAACTTTTGCACCGCGAGATATTCGAGGATGCGCTCTTTGATCTTTTCCAAGCCGTAGTGCTCTTCTTCCAACACTTGTTCGGCGCGTTGGATGTCGATGTTCTCCTCGGCTGCCTCGTTGTACGGGATCTGGAGCAGCCAGTCGATATACGTGCGGATGACCGAGCCTTCCGCCGAAGTGGCGGGCATCTTTTCGAGGCGGTCGATCTCCTTCTCGACTTTGGCGCGGACTTCATCCGGCGGATTTTTCTTCTCGAGCAGTTCGCGAAGTTCGTCCGCTTCACCGGCGCGGCCTTCTTTGTCGCCGAGTTCCTTTTGGATCGCCTTCATCTGTTCGCGCAGATAGTATTCCTTCTGCGTCTTCTCCATCTGTTTGCGAACGCGCTGGTTGATCTTGCGCTCCAGTTCCAACACTTCGCGCTCATCCGAGAGGATCTTGAGCAGACGCTCCAAGCGATCTTTGACGTCGACCGCTTCGAGGATGTCCTGTTTGTCCTTGATCTTCAAGGTCAGGTGCGACGCGATGGCGTCGGCGAGACGGCCCGGATCGTCGATATCGGTGACGGAAGCCAGCGTCTCTTGGGTGATCTTTTTCGAGATCTTGATATACTGTTCAAACTGGTGCAACACGGCGCGCATCAAGGCGTCGACCTCAGCGTCGTGCTCTTCCTCTTCGAGGATCTCTTCGACCTCGACGGTAAAATGATCGTCGTCCGTATCCAGGTAGTTCAGTATGGAAGCCCGGTTCAACCCTTCGACCAGCACGCGCAACGTACCGTTTGGCAGCTTGAGCATTTGCTTGACGCGGGCAATCGTGCCCATGCGGAAGATATCTTCCGGCTCCGGGTCGTCAACGTGTGTTTCAATCTGGGATACGAGGAGGATCAGGTTTTCGCCGACCATCGCCTTTTCCAGAGCGCGTACCGATTTGTCACGCCCAACGTCCAAATGCAACACCATCGTCGGGTAGACCAGCAAACCGCGCAAGGGCAACAGCGGCAACGTGCGTTTGTTCGAACTGATTCCCATCGCATTCACCTCCAAATCGCAGCAGCTAAGAGTAGCAAATCGTTCAGGTAAAAATACCCTTCTACCAGTATGACCTTCATTGTACCGTAAGCCCCTGTTGTTTGTCTAATCTTGACCAAACGGGACGGTGACAGGGATTGGATAGCACGTTTATTCTATGCGAAGTCGCCCCGCCTTAAACACCGTCCGAAGAGCAGAACAAAAGCAGGGAGAACGGCTCCCTGCTTTTGTTCGGTATGAGGGTGGACTTACAGATTGAGCGGAGACGCGCTAAGCAGTCCGGTCGCCGGTGCCGGCACGGAGGAAGACTCCGGTTCCGGCTGCGGCGCGAGGGACGCGTTCAGCACCTCTTCGATGCGCTCGACCGCGATCACCTCGATGTCGGGCATCGATTTGAAGAGGTCCTGCCAGTTGTCTTTCGGGATGATCACTCGCGTCGCTCCGGCCTGCTTGGCCGCTTCGACTTTGGCGACGACGCCGCCGATCGGTTTGACGAACCCGCGGATCGACACTTCGCCGGTCATGGCAAGGCGATTGTCGACCGGGATGCCTTTGATCGCCGAGTAGATCGCCGTCGCCATCGTGATGCCGGCCGACGGACCGTCCACCGGGATGCCGCCGGGGAAGTTGACGTGCAGGTCGTAGTCGCGGGGATCGACATCCATCGTGCGGCGCAGCACGGTCATCACGTTTTCGACCGAGCCTTTCGCCATCGATTTGCGCCGCGTGCTGCGTGCACCGCCGTTGGTCTGCTCTTCCTCGACGACACCGGTGATGTTGATCGAGCCAAGGCCTGGCATCGCTTTTGTCGCCGTCACCTCGATCTCGAGCAGCATGCCCATGTTCGGACCGTACACCGCCAGCCCGTTGACAAATCCAACCTGCGGCAGCTCCGGCACCCGGCGTTCCGGGCGGGGCGAGATCTGGCTGGAGTTGATCACCCACTCCACGTCGGAGGTGCGGATGTTTTTGCGCGTTTCACCGAGCGCGATCCCGGCGGCTGTCTGCACCACGTTGACCGCTTCCCGGCCGTTGGTGGCGTAGCGGGCAATCGTCTCGACCGCGCCGTCCTCGATGTCAAACAGGATTTTTTTCGCAGCCGTGCGGACGATCGATTGGATCTCATCGGGCTTCAGCGCGCGGAAGAAGATCTCCACGCAGCGGGAGCGGATCGCCGGCGGGATCTCATCGGGCGTGCGCGTCGTCGCGCCGATCAGCCGGAAGTCGGCCGGCAAGCCGTTTTGGAAAATGTCGTGGATGTGGCTCGGAACTTGATTGTCTTCCGAAGAATAGTAGGCGCTTTCCAAGAAGACTTTGCGATCCTCCAGCACTTTGAGCAGTTTGTTCATCTGAATCGGATGCAGTTCGCCGATCTCGTCGATGAACAGCACCCCGCCGTGCGCTTTTGTCACGGCACCGGGCTTGGGCTGCGGAATGCCCGCCATGCCCATCGCTCCGGCCCCTTGGTAGATCGGATCATGCACAGAGCCGATCAGCGGGTCGGCGATGCCCCGCTCGTCAAAGCGTGCGGTGGTGGCGTCGAGTTCGATAAATTTGGCGTCTTTGGAAAACGGCGAGATCGAGATCTTTTTGGCCTCGCTGAGCACGAGGCGGGCCGCTGCCGTCTTGCCTACGCCAGGCGGGCCGTAGACGATGACGTGCTGCGGATTGGGACCGCACAGCGCGGCACGCAACGCCCGCAGACCGTCCGCTTGCCCGACGATCTCTTCAAACTTGGACGGACGCGTCTTTTCAGCCAGCGGCTCGGTGAGCGAGATCGCCCGCATCTTGCGCAGTTTTTCCAGCTCTTTTCGCGACTCGGCCTCGATGGCCGAGCGGTTGTTTGATTGGGAGCGCAGTTGGTTCCAGAAATACAGGCCGATTACGACGGCAAAAAACACTTGCACCAGACTGAGAATCGTAGTGAAACTCATCACAGGCAATACCTCCTCATCCTTCACGTTCGCGCTTTGGATGTGAATAGTATGTCCGCTGGAAGCACTTGTATAAACCTATTCAGAATACAAAAAAGAACCGGCTTATGCCGGTTCTTCCTGTTTCGTGGAGCCATCTGCCAAGACGAGGTCCGGGCCTTTTTCGCCGCGTACCGCTTCCGGGGTGATGACGCATTTTTCGATCTCGTCGCGGGACGGCAGGTCGAACATCACTTCGAGCATCGTCGATTCGATGATCGCACGCAGGCCGCGGGCACCGGTTTTGCGCTTGATCGCTTCTGCTGCGATCTCTTCCAGCGCTTCGTCGGTAAATTCGAGGTCGATGCTGTCCATCTGGAGCAGACGTTGGTACTGCTTCACGATGGCATTTTTCGGCTCGGTCAAGATGCGCTTGAGCGCCTCGATGTCGAGCGGCTCCAGCGCGGTCAGGACCGGCAGACGGCCGACAAACTCCGGGATCAGGCCGTAGCGCTGCAGGTCTTCCGGCATCAGGCGGGAGAAGAGGAACTCTTTCTCTTCGACCTTTTGCTGGGCTTGGTTGAAGCCGATCACCTTTTCGCCGAGACGGCGCTTGATGATCGATTCCATGCCGTCAAACGCACCGCCGCAGATGAAAAGGATGTCCTTGGTGTCGATCTGGATGAACTCCTGATGCGGATGCTTGCGGCCCCCTTGCGGCGGGACGGAAGCGGTGGTGCCTTCGAGGATCTTCAAGAGCGCCTGTTGCACGCCTTCGCCGGACACGTCGCGCGTGATCGACGGGTTTTCCGACTTGCGGGCGATCTTGTCGATTTCGTCGATGTAGATGATGCCTTTTTGGGCTTTCTCCACATCGTAGTCGGCCGCCTGGATCAGACGGAGCAACACGTTCTCGACGTCCTCCCCGACGTAGCCGGCCTCGGTCAGCGAGGTCGCGTCGGCGATGGCGAACGGCACGTTCAGGATGCGAGCAAGCGTCTGCGCGAGCAGCGTCTTGCCGGAACCGGTCGGACCGATCAGCAGGATGTTCGATTTGGAGAGTTCCACCTCATCGGTTTTCGACGGCGTGTTGATGCGCTTGTAGTGGTTGTAGACCGCCACGGCCAGCGCTTTTTTCGACGCGTCTTGTCCGATGACATATTGATCGAGAATGTCACGGATCTCCCGAGGTTTCGGGACATCCTTCATTTCGAATTCTTCTTCGCCGAGTTCCTCCTCAACGATTTCGTTGCAGAGTTCGATGCATTCATCGCAGATATAAACACCCGGGCCGGCCACCAATTTGCGTACTTGATCCTGGGTCTTGCCACAGAAGGAGCATTTGAGTTGGCCTTTATCGTCGTTGAATTTGAACATCGGATTCCCCCCTTTACATCAAATCAGTTCGCGAGATGACCTGATCGATCAGCCCGTATGCTTGCGCTTGTTCCGCGGTCATGTAGTTGTCGCGATCCGTATCTTTCTCAATCACTTCCAATGGCTGTCCGGTGCGGTCAGCCATGATGCGGTTCAAGCGATCTCTTGTCTTCAAGATCAACTCAGCGTGGATGCGGATCACTTCCGCTTGTCCGCTCACGCCTCCAAGAGGTTGGTGGATCATGACTTCACTGTTCGGCAAGCAGTACCGCTTGCCTTTTTTACCTGCGGTCAACAGAAACGCGCCCATGCTCGCCGCCATGCCGATGCAGATCGTCGACACGTCGGGCTTGATGAAGTTCATCGTGTCAAAGATCGCCATGCCGGCCGTGACGCTGCCACCCGGGGAGTTGATGTACATGTGAATGTCCTTCTCCGGGTCATCGGCTGCCAAAAACAGCAGCTGGGCGATCACGGAGTTGGCCACATAGTCATCAATCGCAGAGCCGATGAAGATGATGCGGTCTTTCAGCAGCCGCGAGTAGATGTCATAGCTCCGCTCGCCGAGGCTGGTCTGCTCGATTACCATCGGTACCAGATTCAATCTCTTCTCCTCCTCTGCTCCTGGATGAAAAGCTCCTGATGGAAAGCCACATACTATGTATTTTTGGAAAAACAAGGCACTTTATGAAAAGTGCCTTGTTTGATTCCGCATATGGGGTGATGCTGTATGTTAGTGTATCACAAAATGCCGGGGCTGGAAATTACTCAGCCTTAGCAGATTCTACCAACAGTTCGACCGTCTTGCGGGTCTTGATGTCTGCCAGCAGGTTGGACAGGCCCGGGTCGCGAGCTTCGAGGATCGCTTTGACGCGGTCCACGTCGAGCTTCGCGGATTCTGCGATTTTTTCCAGCTCTGCGTTTACTTCGCCTTCGGAAGCTTCCAGACCTTCTTTTTCGGTGATCGCTTCCAGCACGAGGCCGGTGCGAACGCGGGTTTCCGCTTGAGCGCGGAACTCGCCCTTCAGGGAAGACTCGTCGGTGCCGGTGAACTGGATGTACGCGTCAAACGGGATGCCTTGCATTTGCAAGCGTTGTTTGAAGTCGTTCAGCAGGACTTCGATCTCGTTTTCGATCATCGCGTCCGGGATTTCCACGGTAGCGTTCTCGACAGCTTTGGAGATCACAGCTTCTTCGAAGTAGTTCTTCGCGTCTGCGTCTGCTTTTTCCTTGAGTTTATTCTCGATGTCTGCTTTCAATTCGTCCAGCGTGTTGAATTCGGAGATGTCCTTCGCGAACTCGTCGTCGAGAACCGGCAGTTGCTTGCGCTTGATGTCATGCAGTTTGATTTGGAAGGTAGCCGGTTGACCTGCGAGGGTCTTCACGTGGTACTCTTCCGGGAAGTTGACGGTGATGTCTTTCTCTTCGCCCTTTTTCAGGCCGACGAGTTGCTCTTCGAAGCCCGGGATGAACATGCCGGAACCGATCTCGAGCTGGTAGTTGTCCGCTTCGCCGCCTTCGAACGCTTCGCCATTGACGAAACCTTTGAAGTCCATGACGACGGTGTCGCCGTTTTCAACCGCAGTGCCCTCTTCCGCGATAACGATCTCCGCGTGGGACTTTTGCAGGTTTTTCAGCTCTTCTTCGACTTGGTCAGCCGCGACGGAGAAGTCTTTCTTCTCGACGGAGATGCCTTTGTATTCGCCCAACTCGACTTCCGGCTTGACGGTGATCGTCGCCTTGATCAGAGCTGCTTGGTCTTTGCCGAACTCGACCACGTCGATGGACGGACGGTCGACCGGGATGACGTCCGCTTCGCGAACGGCTTCCGGATAGGCTGCCGATAACAGGATGTCCAGCGCGTCTTGATATAATACCTCGACGCCGTAGCGGTTTTCGAAGATCGCACGCGGCACTTTGCCTTTGCGGAAGCCCGGCATGGAAACGTCTTTCACGACTTTTTTGAAGGCCGCGTCAAGCGATTGGTTGACTTCTTCGACGCCTACCTCGAACTCCAGGACGCCAACGTTCTTCTCTATTTTTTCCCATTTCTTAACTGCAACTGCCATTTTAATAGTCCTCCTTACTTGCTGGTGCGGAAAGCTCGACCTATGTAGTTCGTGGCTTGTCCACGTTATTTTCAAAATATAGACCACCACATTATAACACAAACGGGCACAGTTTCAAACATCAAAAAACCCCCGCGAATCAATCGCGAGGGTTTTTCTGTCGAAGCTGTTTGGCTGGGGAGGAAGGGATCGAACCTTCGCATGACGGAGTCAAAGTCCGTTGCCTTACCGCTTGGCGACTCCCCAACGTTTTGGGTTGATTTTGAAAAATGGGGCGATCGAAGGGAATCGAACCCTCGAGTGTCGGAGCCACAATCCGATGCGTTAACCACTTCGCCACGACCGCCATAGGAGTAAAAATGGCGTCCCAGGAGGGATTCGAACCCCCGACCGACCGCTTAGAAGGCGGTTGCTCTATCCAACTGAGCTACTGAGACAAATATGGAGCGGGTGATGGGAATCGAACCCACGCGACCAGCTTGGAAGGCTGGAGTTCTACCATTGAACTACACCCGCACGTTGTTTCGTGCCTGTCGTCTGTTCTCTCGGCGACGATCATCAGTATATCAGATGCGTATCTCATCGTCAAGCGTGATTTCAAAAAATGATGAGAAAGAAGACCGCCGCTCGTACAGCGGTCTCTTCACCACCTATGGTACTAAAAACGATGTGTCAGGTCAAACGCCGAAATCGGCATGCCGCCGAGCGTATAGAAACAAAATACCGCTTCCACGCCAGCCAAAGTCCGCCGCATCTCCACATGCGCATACGTAGGCTCCGTATAGCCGCGCGGATACGACAGCGAGCCGGGGTTGAGAAAGACGATGTCTTCCTCGACGTACAGGGTCGGCATGTGCGTGTGTCCGTAGACGACCCACTTCGCGCCCGCCTCTCTGGCCCGGTAAAACAACGGCAGCGGCGAAGTCTTCACCTGCATCGTATGCCCGTGCAGAATGAGGCCGGGCACGCCGAGCGCGTCAAAAGTCCGCTCGACATCCGCGCTGCCGGTCGCGTCGCAGTTGCCGCAGACGTTGAGGAGCGTGCAGCCCGCTTCCCGGACGTTGGCGGCGATATCGTCCCAATCATCGGCGGCATGATCGCCCGCGTGGATCAGCCACTCGTACGCCGGAGCCTTGGCAAGCACTTTTTCCAAGCGGTCGGTGCGCCCGTGCGTGTCGCTGACGATCAAGATCCGCAGCACGTCGGCTGTCATGCCTGCTGATCCTGTTCCATTCGGAGCATGTCGACCATGCTGCGGAGCGCTTTGGCCCGGTGGGAGATGCGGTTTTTCTCTTCGACCGACATCTCGGCCAGCGTCCGGCCCGATCGTTCCACTTCGAAGTGCGGGTCGTAGCCAAATCCGTTGCTCCCCCGCGCTTCCCGCGTGATCACGCCTTCCAGCGTGCCAAACGACACCAGCGTCTCCTGCCCCGGTCGTGCCAGCGCGATCGCCGAAACAAACCGCGCGGTCGGATGATCGTCCGGCCACAGCCCACTCAGTTCTTCCAGCAGTTTGCGGTTGTTGTCCGCATCGGTCGCGTTTTCACCTGCAAAGCGCGCCGAATAGACGCCCGGACGCCCTTCCAGCGCATCGACTTCCAGCCCTGAATCATCCGCCAAAGCCGGACCGTTGTAAAAGGCGGCGATCTCCTCCGCCTTTTTGGCCGCATTGCCGGCAAATGTGTCCCGGTCCTCCACCACTTCCGGCGCGTCGGCCGGCACCGGCTCGACTTCCCAGCCGAGCTCCGCGAAAAAGGCCGCGATCTCCCGCACCTTGCCAGGATTTCGGGTCGCCAGCAGGAGTTTTATCCTCATCCGTTCCTCCATGATCCCTTCAACCTCCGTGACTCCTATGTATCCCTTTACGCGCCGGTCGTCGCGTTCGCCTTGTCGGTGATCAAGTTGGCGATCTCGCCGAGCGCTTCTTTTTGCTTGCTGATCAAATACTCCACACCGTGTTTGCCGAGCGCGATCAGTTCGTTCAGCTCTTCCATCGAGAACGGCTCATCCTCGCCCGTGCCTTGCAGCTCGACAAATTTGCCGGCTCCGGTCATCACGATGTTCATGTCCACCTTCGCCGAAGAGTCCTCTTCATAGCGCAGGTCGAGCACCGGCGTTCCGCCCACTACGCCGACCGATGTCGCCGCCAAAAAGTCGGTGACCGGCATCGTCGACAAGGCACCGTCCCGCATCCGCGCATACAACGCGTCCACCAACGCCACAAACGCGCCGGTGATCGAAGCGGTGCGCGTGCCGCCGTCCGCCTGAATCACGTCGCAGTCGATCCACAGCGTCTTTTCGCCGAGTGCCTTCAGATCGACCACCGAGCGCAACGCGCGGCCGATCAGCCTCTGGATCTCCATCGTCCGTCCGCCCACCTTGCCGCGCGTCGCCTCACGCTGGTTGCGCGTGCCGGTCGAGCGAGGCAGCATGCCGTATTCGGCGGTGATCCAGCCGGTCCCGGAGTTGCGCAGGAACGGCGGCACTTTGTCCTCCACCGTCACGGTGCAAATCACTTTCGTATCGCCGACCGAGATCAGCACCGAGCCCTCCGCGTGCTTGATATAATGCCGTTCAATGCTGATCTCACGCGTTTCGTTCGGTTTTCTCCCGTCAATCCGCATTCGTAAGTCCTCCCCTTCGATCCCATTCCAAAGTTCCAAATCCAAAACAACACTCTGTTAGGATAACCTGAAAATCGAGTTTGTTGTCAAGAAAATAAAAGAACGGGGCCAAGACCCCGTTCCCAGCTCCCTGTTTACAACTGTTGCTCGTTGACCACTTTCGGCACCGCGACCGGCTTGGTCAGGTCAAAGCCGTCGGTCAGCCCGGGCATCTGGCCGTTGACGGTAAACTGGATCTGCTCGACCTCCGAGTTGGCCGCCACCGACAGCACGATGGAGTGGATCATGCTCGCTCCGGCCGTGGTCGAGGTCGCCGCTTGGAAATCGTCGCCAAAGTCCAGCGTCGCCGTCTTTTCCTTGATGTCGGTCTTGAGCGGCTTCATCGTCGGCATCACCACCGGATCAAGACCGGCTGCGTTCGGTCCTTTTGCCAGTTCGGCCAGCGTCAGGTCGACCATGTTCTGATCTTTGACATTCGGCACGATGCGGGTGACCGGCACGAGGTAGTTGAAGTTGCCCTTGTCGTTTGCCCCTTCAAAATACAGGGTAAGCTTGGTCGCGTTGGTCGGGTTGACTTCCGACTGCACCTGCAGGTTGATCCCGCTCTCCCGGGAGATCGGATCGGCGACCGGCGTACCCATCTTCATCGTCGGCTTGACATGGCCGTCGAAGAGCAGTTGGACTTTGTCGACATTGGGCAGCGAAGTCAGCGTCCAGACCACCGCGTCGACGATGGCGCGCTCTTCCTCAGCCGTTTTGTAATCCAGTACTTCTTTGGAGAAATCAACGCGAGCCATCCCTTTGTCGATGACGAGACCGCGGATCTCGGTGCCTTTGGGCAGCACGTTGGTGAGCCCGGTGCCGGTCAGCGCCGCATCGCCTGCGCCTGCTTTGATCATATGTTGAAGCGTGGCTTTGGCCACACCTTCCGTTTTGCCGATCTTGATGTTCAGCGGTACGACAAAACCGTTTTGGTTTACCGCGTAGACCGTCGTCGGCATCACATTTTCAGCTTGTTCACCTTGTTTTGCGCCTTGCGACGGACCGGTCGGGCTGGAGGTTTTTTCCGGAGTGAGGGAGCAACCTGTCGCCAGAAGGGACACCGCGAGGACACCGACCAACGCGAGATTTTTCTTACGCATCGTTTCGTCCTCCTCCACTAAAGGGGTTTTCTTACTACATGTATACGAGCCCTTAGCGGAGATATGCTTGTATTTTGTCCTAGACGGTGTCCGAGTCCCCGAGCGTCACGCTGTCGACGCGGATCGGCCGCTTCAGCCAGCGGCTGCCGACCGCGGCAAACCATTCTGGATCGCCCGTTGTGTAAAATTGATAGTCGGGGTGCGGGTTTTGATCGGACAGTTTGTGGATCACCGACAGCACGGTACTGGCCTCGCGGGCGGTCTCCTCTGCCGAATTGATCAACTGCACCGACTCGCCCATCACGCCGCCGATCATCGGAGCGAGCAACGGATAGTGCGTGCAACCGAGGATCAGCGTGTCGATGTTCTCTTTTTGCATCGGTTGCAGATAGGTAGCGATCATCTCCCGCGCTTCCTCCGACTCGGCGATGTCTTCTTCGACGAGGCGGACGAACGGCGGACAGGCCCGGTTGACGACGTCCAGGCGCGGGTTGATGCGGTGCATCTCGCGACGGTACGCGTCGCTTTGGATCGTCACATCGGTGCCGATCACGCCGACGCGCCCGCTTTTGGTCGCGGAGATCGCCGCCCGGCTGCCCGGCGTGATCACGCCGATCACCGGCACGGAGTAGCGCTGATGGGCCGCCTCCAGCCCGGCTGCGGTGGCGGTGTTGCAGGCGATGATGATCATCTTCACATCCTGCTCCACCAAAAAGTCCATGATTTCAAACAAAAAGCGGCGCACTTCCTCCGGATCGCGGCTGCCGTACGGGCAGCGCTGATTGTCGCCGACATAGATGATATTTTCCTGAGGCAGTTGGCGGATCAGTTCGCCAACGACAGTCAAACCTCCAAACCCAGAATCCAACACCCCGATCGGTTTACGGGAAGCCATGCTCATCGTTCCTCTCCACAGATACATTCTGTTCAACTATTCTGTAAAAAAGAAAAGCGCTCCATCGCCGGAACACCAGCCGCGGATACGCTCTCTTTTTCAATCACTGATATGAGTATAGATTTCCTTCAGCGAACCTGCAAGTACCTCAAGGTCGGCTGCCGGGACATGGACCAGTGCTTTCGCGAGGTATTCGCGGCGCACGATCAACACGCGTTGAATCAGGTCGCGGCCTTTTTCTTTCATATGCAATCGAACGACGCGGCGGTCGTTTTTGTCGCGCACCCGTTCACACAAATCGTTGCGTTCCATGCGGTCCACGAGATCGGTCGTGGTGCTGTAGGCGAGGTAGAGTTTGTTGCTCAACTCTCCGATTGTCAAGTCGCCAAACTCCCACAGATAGTTGAGGGCATCAAATTGAGGGGGGGTGATCGAAAAGTCGTTCAAGATCTCGCGCCCTTTGCGCCGCACTTCCTTGGCGATTAAGCGCAACAACAGTTCGAGTTCCTCGACGTGATCCGAATGAAGCAAGGGTTGGGTCATGTGCTACCTCCTGAGTGCAACGATCACCGCTATTGTAGCACTGGCCTGACCATTTGGTCAATCAACCCCATTTACATGCATAATAAAATTTGAATCCAGGTGCGAGTCGGTCAGAAAAAAGACTGTTGGGCGCACGGCCCAACAGTCGGACGGGGGAGCGTTTAGATTTGAATCTCGCCGAGCCGTACCAATTCGACCACAGCTTGCGAACGTCCTTTGACGTTGAGCTTTTTCATGACGTTGCTCACGTGGTTGCGGACCGTCTTTTCGCTGATAAACAGCTTTTCGGCGATCTCTTTCGTGGTCTTGTCTTGGACGAGCAATTCAAACACTTCGCGCTCACGGGTGGTCAGTAGCGATTTTCCTCGTGTGTCCTTTCCCGCTGTCACTCTCGATCCCTCCTTGCTCGGGTCATGAATACAAGGTCCAGGGATACCAGTCAGGTTATCTTATGAGTCTTGTCAGGGGTTGGTGCGAGGTGGGACGAGGAAATAGGCGTTATCCCTATACGCTGTTCCAGGCAGGTGTCAACCTCCCGTTTGTCGTCTCAACGTATCGTATACGAAGGTTGGTCGGATGGTGCGTGTACCAGATCAGGCGATGAGCAGTTTGATTTCGAGAATACCCAGTTCCTGCAACTCGAGCGGCACCGCGTACGCCAGCTCGGACACCGGCTGAACGATCTGCTCGCCCACCTGCACCTGCGGCGGTGTGATGTCGATGTGGACGCCGCTGGAGGCGATCTGCGAACAAGCGTTGCCGGATATCATGTTCGCCAGCTCGGCCACCGCACTCTGGCTCATCTCGTCAAATGCGCTCAGCTCAAATCCGCCCATCATCGCCGAGGCGATCTTCAGCGCAACGCTTGGCGACAGGCCAAATGCGACCTGCCCATCTATTTCACCTTTCAAATCGATGCGAATCCAAACATGATGATCATGCAGATCGGGGGTCGCCTGCACGACGTCACCCGGCACCCAATGATTCGCAGTCATCATCTGGAGCACTTGTTGCGCCGACTCGACGAATGGAACGATGATCTGACCATGCACGTGACTCATCCCCTTACCAATAATTTTTTTATAATAAACGTAGCGATCATATTCGACAAGAGATGACTTTTTTCCTGTCTGTCATTTATTAAGAAATGAAAAAAGACTGTCCGAGAGGTCGGACAGTCTTTTCGGAAAAGCTGATCACGTATTAGCGCTTCAACCAAGAAGCGATCGCGTGGCGGTTGACCGCGCCGTTCATTGCGGCGATCGACGTGGTGAGCGGAATGCCTTTCGGGCAGACCTGCACGCAGTTTTGCGAGTTGCCGCACTCGTGGATGCCGCCTTCGCCCATCAGGGACTCGAGACGGTCTTCCTTGTGCATCTCACCGGTCGGGTGCGTGTTGAACAGGCGCACCTGCGAGATCGCGAACGGACCGATGAACTTGGTGCGCTCGTTGACGTTCGGGCATGCCTCGACGCACGCGCCGCAGGTGAAGCACTTGGACAGTTCATACGCCCACTGACGGTCGCGTTCTGCCATGCGCGGGCCAGGACCGAGGTCGTAGGTACCGTCGATCGGCACCCATGCCTTGACCTTTTGCAGCGCTTTGAACATGCGGCTGCGGTCGATGACGAGGTCGCGAACGACGGGGAAGGTGCGTGCCGGCTTGAGACGGATCGGTTGCTCAAGCTGGTCGATCAGAGCAGAGCACGCTTGGCGCGGCTTGCCGTTGATGACCATCATGCAAGCGCCGCAAACCTCCTCCAAGCAGTTGGATTCCCAGCAGACCGGGGACGTGCCTTTGCCGTCTTTGTCGGTCGGGTTGCGCTGGATCTCCATCAAGCACGCGATAACGTTCATGTTCGGACGATACGGGATCTTAAACTCCTGCGTGTATGCAGCCGAATCCGTATGGTCTTGGCGTTCGATGATCAGATGGATCTCTTTTTGACTCATGACTGTCTCCTCCTTTCTCTAGCTCTTAGGACTTATCTTTCGAGTAGTCGCGTTTGCGCGGCGGGATCAGAGAGGTGTCGACATCTTCGTACGAAATCTGCGGACCGTTCGCCGTGAAGGTGGCGATGGTGGTCTTCAGATACTTCTCATCGTCGCGTTCCGGGAAGTCCGGCTTGTAGTGCGCGCCGCGGGACTCGTCGCGGTCGAGAGCCGACAAGGTGATGACACGGGACAGTTCGAGCATGTTCCACAGCTGGCGGGTGAACGGAGCCATCATGTTCTCCCACTTGGATTTGTCGGACATGTTGATGCGCTTCCAACGCTCCATCAGCTCTTGGATCTTCTCGTCCGTCTTCTTCAGACGGTCGTTGTAGCGGACGACGGTGACGTTGTCGGTCATCCACTGGCCGAGTTCGCGGTGGATCTGGTACGGGTTTTCCGTGCCCTCCATCTTGAGGATCGACTCGTATTTTTGTTCCTGCTTTTTGCGCTCGGTGTCAAAGACCGACTTGTCAACGTCAGACGCGGACTTGTCGAGGCCCTTGATGTAGCGGACCGCGGACGGACCGGTGACCATGCCGCCGAAGATCGCGGAGAGCAAGGAGTTTGCGCCCAGACGGTTTGCACCGTGGTACTGGTACTCGCACTCGCCCGCTGCGAAAAGGCCGCGGATGTTGGTCATCTGGTTGTAGCGAGTCTTGCCGTCGTCGACAAAGTCAACCCACATGCCGCCCATCGAGTAGTGGACAGCCGGGAAGATCTTCATCGGGACTTTGCGCGGGTCGTCGCCGGCAAACTTCTCATAGATCTCCATGATGCCGCCGAGCTTGACGTCGAGCTTTTCTTTCGGGATGTGAGACACGTCGAGGTAGACCATGTTCTCGCCGTTGATGCCAAGGCCGAGGTCGACGCAGACGTGGAAGATCTCGCGGGTCGCGATGTCGCGCGGCACGAGGTTGCCGTATGCCGGGTATTTTTCCTCAAGGAAGTACCACGGTTTGCCGTCTTTGTACGTCCAGACGCGGCCACCTTCGCCGCGAGCCGACTCGGACATCAGGCGCAGCTTGTCGTCGCCCGGGATCGCGGTCGGGTGGATCTGGATGAACTCACCGTTTGCATATTTGACACCTTGTTGGTACAGAGCGGATGCTGCGGTACCGGTGTTGATGATCGAGTTGGTGGAACGGCCGAACACGAGGCCCGGGCCGCCGGTCGCCATGATCACAGCGTCCGCTGCGAATGCGTGCACTTCCATCGAGCGCAGGTCTTGCGCGGTGATGCCGCGGCAAACGCCTTCATCGTCGAGGATCGCCGAGAGGAAGTCCCAGCCTTCGTACTTTTGCACGAGGCCTGCCGATTCGAAACGGCGCACTTGCTCGTCGAGCGCGTACAGCAACTGCTGGCCGGTGGTCGCGCCTGCAAAAGCGGTGCGGTGATGTTTGGTGCCGCCAAAGCGGCGGAAGTCGAGCAGACCTTCCGGGGTGCGGTTGAACATGACACCCATGCGGTCGAGCAGATGGATGATGCCAGGCGCTGCTTCGCACATCGCCTTGACCGGCGGTTGGTTCGCGAGGAAGTCGCCGCCGTATACGGAGTCGTCAAAGTGTTCCCACGGGGAGTCGCCCTCGCCCTTGGTGTTGACGGCGCCGTTGATCCCGCCCTGTGCGCACACAGAGTGGGAACGCTTAACAGGTACTAAAGAGAACAGGTCGACCGGGATGCCGGCTTCGCAAGCTTTGATGGTCGCCATCAAACCTGCCAAACCGCCGCCGACGACGATAATACGTTGGTTGCTCATTGCGTTTCCTCCCTCTAAGGCTGTAAGGCTGTTGTCAGACTGAAACCTACACCGCTGCGTAGAACGCGTTCAGCGCCGCGACGCCGACTGCGGACAGGACCAGGAACAGACCCATCATTGCGTAAGCGGATACGCGTTGAGCGCGCGGGCCGACAGTGATGCCCCAGTGGATGAAGAAGCCCCACAGGCCGTTTGCCAAGTGGAAGACTGCCGCCACGGTGCCGATGATCATGAACCAGTACCCGAACGGGCTGTCCACGACCTGGGTGACCATGTCGAAGTTCGGAGTGTTGCCGCTGAAGCGGGTGGTCCACAGATGCCAGATCACGAAGATGAACGTGAAGACACCGGTGGTGCGCTGCAGGACGAAGAAGACGTTGCGGCCCCACGAGTACTTGCCTGCGTTGTAGCCGGACGTGTACGCCACATACATGCCGTATACGCCATGATACAAGAGCGGCAAGAAGATGAAGAAGAACTCAATGAAAGGCAAGAAAGGCAAAGTCTCCAAGAATTCAACGCGCTCGTTGAACGCGCTCTCACCAAGGGTCGCACTCGAGTTGGTGAACAGGTGAATAAACAGGAACAGGGTTACCGGGATGACGCCGAGCAGGGAGTGCATCCGACGGAACAGAAACTCTCGGCTCACTTGATTGTTCGCCACGGTTCGAACCTCCTTCCGGAAATGAACAACACAGCATTTTCAACTAAATCGGGCAGGTGAGATTTGTCACGTGCAAATTGTCACATACCGCCACGCGCAGGAAAATACCTCGATATACGCGCCCCCTTTTGTGCCGCGACCGTCTGACGCCACCGCGCCACCAAAGGCGGTCTAGTCAATGCCTTTTAAATTGTACTGTTTTGGTAGAAGTAATGTCAAGAAACTGTCAAAGACGACAGCTTACGACTTGAATAGACGCAAAATTCGCAAAGAGTGGCCTTCCTTTCTAGTATAACCATCTCCGGGCAAAAACAAGAGGTCATGCGCGCGGTTCGCATGACCCCCGTGCCTCGCCCTGTGTCAGAGGACTTGCGAATCGAGCGTCCAATTCCTTTCGTGATACGAACTACCTGTTGTTGCTATCCATTCTACACCCGGTTCCAGTGGACCTTCAACCGGCAAGAACAGCAGCGTAGGAGCTTGCGGGGCGTTTTGCACCTGTTTCTGCCACTCCTGCCGCACCTGTGTTTCCGATACGCCGCCTAACAGCCACGATTGCAAGATCTTGCCGTCGCCAAGCGGCAGCCGCTCGCTTTTGGCGACAAACCCGCCCTGCGTGAACAACGCCGCCTCCAAGCGCTCGGCACGCTCGGTACACTCCCGCTCGTCGAACGCCGCCGACAGGTACAGACCGCCCGGTTCGCCGCCCTCCGCCCCGCTTGCGCTCTCTTCCAAGCGACGGTGCCAACTCGGACGCCGAATCGCATCGCCGCCTGTCAGCAGTGCCGTCAGATCCTCGACGACCGCACTCGCTGTCGGCAGCTCGCCCGCTCCCCGGCCGATGAAGGTCAGGTCGCCGACCACGTCCGCCTGCACCGTCACGGCATTGAACACGTCGTCGACGCGGGCCAGCGGGTGGTCGTCCGGCAACAGGCGCGGACGCACCGACAACCGCACCCCTTCCTGCTCTTTGGCAGCCGCCCCGACCAGTTTGATCGTGTAGCCGAGCCGCTTGGCCGCTTTCACGTCTGCCGAGCTGAGCTGCGAGATGCCTTGCCGCTCAATGTTCGCGGTTTCCACCTGCACGTCATAGGCAAGGTTGGCGAGGATCGCCAGTTTGTAGGCGGCATCGTAGCCTTCGACGTCCGACGTCGGGTCGGCCTCCGCATAGCCGAGCAGCTTCGCTTCTTCGAGGATCTCGCTGTAGTCGCGTCCCGTTTTCGCCATCTTGGTCAGGATGTAGTTGCAGGTGCCGTTCAGGATGCCGGAAATGCCGTCCACGCGATTGGCGGTCAGATACCCCTGCAGCAAACGGATGATCGGGATGCCGCCCGCCACGCTGGCTTCAAACAGCAAGTGGACGCCGTTCTCCTCCGCCACTTCCAACAGTTCCGCCCCATGCTTGGCGAGCAATTCCTTGTTGGCGGTGATCACATGGCGGCCGGAGCGCAGCACATCGAGAATGATCGTTTTGGCCGGTTCGATTCCGCCCATCACTTCAATAAAGATGTCGATCGACGCATCGCCGATCAGATCCTCCGGCTCCAAGGTCAGCAGGCTGCCGTCCACATCGAGCTGCCGTTCCTTCTCCAGATCGCGCACGAGGACTCGGCTGACGGTCACCTCGCATCCGGTGCGGGTACGGATCACGTCAAAATTGTTCAGAATCGTCTTGTACACGCCGCCGCCGACCGTTCCCAGCCCCAGCAGTCCGATCTTGATGAGTTGTTGTTTTTTATCTGCCATCTGTGTTTCCCTCCACTCGACCCACAAAGTCGATGATGATGTCATTGATCTGGTCAAACTCCAGCAGGAACGCGTCGTGCCCGTGCTCCGAGGCGATCTCGCGGTACAGGGCCCGCTTGCCCTGCGCAAGGATACGCTCCGCCCACGCCCGCTGCTCTTCCGCCGGATAGAGTCGGTCCGAATCGATGCCGACCCAGAGCAGATCGCTCTGAATGCGTTGGATCGCCGCCTCCACTCCGCCGCGCCCCCGCCCGATGTCGTGCAGGTCCATCGCCCTTATCAAGCGCAGATAGGAGTTGGCGTCAAAGCGGTTGACCAGTTTGGCTCCTTGATGGTCGAGGTAGGTTTCGATCTGAAATTTGGTGTGTCCGAGCGGCGCGTCGGCCGCCGACGTCTCATGACCGAAACGGGATTGAAACAGAGAGAACGAACGATAGGTGATCATGCCGATCTTGCGTGCCAGCGCGAGGCCGTTGACCGGCCCCGCCGTGCCGTAGTAGTCGCCGCCGGCAAACGCCGGGTCGCTTTCGATGGCGGAGCGCATCGCCTCGTTGTAGGCGATGGCCAGCGCGGACAGTTGCCCCGACGCGGCCATCGGGATACAGGCCCGCACCCGCTCCGGGTAGCTCACCGCCCACTCGATCACCTGCAGCCCGCCCATCGAGCCGCCCAGCACCAACGCCAGTTCGCCGATGCAAAGCGCGTCGACCAACTGTCGCTGCACGTTCACCATGTCGCGGATCGTGATCAGCGGAAAGCGGCTGCCGTAGGGGCGGCCGTCCTGCGCCGGATCGGGCGACTGCGGCCCGGTGGTGCCGTTGCAGCCGCCGAGCACGTTTGAGCAGATGATGTACCACCGCTCCGGGTCGAGCGCCTTGCCCGGCCCGATCAGCGGCTGCCACCAGCCCGGCTCCTCCGTCGGTCCCCCTGCGTGCGCATCGCCGGTCAGCGCGTGGCAGATCAGCACCGCATTGTCTTTCGCCGCGTTGAGCCGGCCAAACGTCTCATACGCCACTTCCACCTCCGGCAATGTCTCCCCCGCCTCCAGTTGCACACGGCCAAGCGCGAGGGTCTGCCGCCCACTCCAAATCGCTGTCTCATCCCAAGTTGCTGTGTGGTTCACTCGTTCTCCCTGCCTTTCCCGGAGACAAACACCTGACAGATACAAAAAGCCCCCACTTTCACATACATGAAAGAGGGGGCACAACATATCAAAGGTGTCCGCCTCTTATCTTCCAGACCAAATACAAGTCTGCTGGAATTAGCACCTCTTCGCTTGCTGCGGAATCCGTGTGGATTCACAAAGCAAACGAGGTTGCCGGGCTTCATCGGGCCAGTCCCTCCGCCACTCTTGATAAGAGTTGTTGTCATTGCATGACATATTCAGTTGAAATCCTTGAGAGGAATCATATCATGGCAAAATTTGCTCTGTCAAGAGCCGATCTGCTTTGCCGTTTACTCGCCGTTCAGACCGGCCACAATCGCTTCTTCCACCGCATCGAGACCAAACTCGCTGTGTAGCACTTGCACCGCGCGGTGGGCCTGCTCGCGGTCGACGACGCAGGAGACTTTGATCTCCGAGGTGGAGACCATCTTGATCGAGATGCCCGCATCGGCCAGCGCGCCGAACATCTGCGCAGCTACGCCGGGGTTGGAGATCATGCCTGCGCCGACGATCGACACTTTCGCCAGGTTGTCTTCCACGGCGATGTCCGGGTTGCCAAAATCGGCGACAATCCCTTCCAACACTTTGATCGCCGTTTCACAGTCATCCTCGGTGACGGTGAAGGAGATGTCGGAGCACTCGTCATGCACGACAGACGTGACGATGATGTCGACGTTGACCGATTGCTCCGCGAGCTGTTGGAAGATGCGGTGCAGATTGCCGATCCGGCTCTTGACCCCGACCAGCGCGACTTTGACTACGTTCGTGTCATGCGCGATCCCGCGCACGATTCTTCCTTGTTCCATCTTGGCTTCCTCCTCGACGAGAGTTCCGGTGTTCAGGTTGAAACTGGAGCGCACCATCAACGTGACATTGTACTGCTTGGCAAATTCAACAGCGCGGGGGTGCAGCACGCCGGCGCCCAGATTGGCCAGTTCGAGCATCTCGTTGTAGGAGATGCTTTCGATTTTTTGCGCCGCTTTGACCACGCGCGGATCGGTGGTGTACACGCCGTCGACATCGGTGAAGATCTCGCAGACGTCCGCCTTGAGCGCAGCCGCCAGCGCGACCGCCGTCGTGTCGGAACCGCCCCGTCCGAGCGTCGTGATCGACCCGTCGTCGCTCGCACCTTGGAACCCGGCGACGATCACCACTTTGCCGTCCGCCAGCTCGGCGCAGATCCGGCGCGGGTCGATGTCGGTGATCCGCGCTTTGCCGTGAATCGGCTCGGTGCGGATGCCCGCGAGACCGCCGGTGAAAGAGATGCTCGGCACGCCTTGGGCCTGAATCGCCATCGCCAGCAGCGCGATCGACACCTGTTCGCCGGTCGTGACCAGCATATCCATCTCGCGGGCGGTCGGATTGGGAGCCAACTGACGAGCCAGTTCGATCAGATCGTCGGTGGTGTCACCCATCGCGGAGACGACCACGACCACCTGATTGCCTGCTGCCACCGTGTCACAGACACGCTTTGCGACGCGGCGAATACGTTCGACGTTGGCGACCGAAGAGCCGCCGAATTTTTGGACAATCAATGCCACGTTCTTCCACTCCCATCATGTCTGGTTTATACCGGATGAGAAGGGCCGCGAAAATAAAAAACAGCCTATGAAAGGTTTCCCTCTCACGGCTGTTTGCAGTCGCGTGATAAACCCTCTCTCTTTCCCCGGCGTGAGAAGTTCTCCACAACAGGAATGGGGCTCCTGCTGTGACAGTCCTGCACCTGTTCGATGCAGACCCAGCCTGATATCACCCGGTGTGATCCAGACTTCGGCGAACATCCCTTTTCCGCCAGATCGTCAAGCTCCGGGCTCTCCGTGGCAGTACTGATGATGTGTCGCGCCTCGTCTCACCTCGATTAAGAGATGAGTTTTTGTAACAACATTTTATTAATTTGAAAGATTGGAGTCAGTATAGCTTGAATTCGCCGCTTCGTCAAGCCTGCTTCAAAAAAGCCAGGATCTCCCGGGCCAATTTATCGCCGATGCCGACTTTGCGGTACTCTTCAACGCCCGCTTCTTTCATCGCATCGATGGAGCCGAAGTGTTTGAGCAGCATCTTACGCCGCTTTTCGCCCACGCCGGGGATGTCGTCGAGGATCGATTTGAACGCCTGCTTGCCGTGCGTCTGGCGGTGGAAGGTGATCGCAAAACGATGGACTTCCTCCTGCACGCGGGTGAGCAGATAGAACGCCTGCGACGTGCGCTCGATGGGGATCGGGACCGGATCGTCGCCGAGGAACAACTGCGACGTGCGGTGGCGGTCATCTTTGGCGAGACCGCAGATCGGAATGTCGAGCGACAGTTCGTTTTCCATCACGTCGATCACCGCGTTGATATGCCCCTTGCCGCCGTCGACGACGACGAGGTCGGGCATCGCCGTCCCCTCTTTGAGCATCCGGGTGTAGCGGCGGCGCACCACTTCGCGCATCGACGCATAGTCGTCCGGGCCTTCCACCGTCTTGATCTTGTATTTGCGGTATTCCTTTTTGTTCGGCTTGCCGTCTTCAAAGACGACCATCGCCGCCACCGCGTCCACGCCTTGAATGTTCGAGTTGTCGAACGCCTCGATGCGGCGCGGGGCCGGGATGCCGAGCACGGCGCCGAGCTGTTCGATCGCGCCCAGCGTGCGCGTCTCATCGCGCTCCATCAGCCGGAAGCGCTCCTCCAGCGCGATGCGGGCGTTTTCGTTCGCCATGTCGACGAGCTGCTTTTTCGGTCCCCGGTGCGGGAAGATCAGTTTGACGCCTCTCTTCTGCGACGCCAGCCACTCCTCCAGCACCTCGGTGCCTTCCCCTTCGCGGGGGATCAGCACTTCTTTGGGCACGTCCGGATTGTCAAAATAGAACTGGGCCGCGTACGACAGGAAATCGTCGATCTCCTCGCCGTGATGGTGAAAAATATCGAGATCGCGCTCGATCAGTTTGCCGCCGCGCATGTAAAACACCTGCACGCACATGTATCCTTTGTCCGCGTAATAGCCGAAGATGTCGCGGTCGACCGTGTCGGTCAACGCCACCTTTTGCTTTTCCATCACGCGTTCGATGTTGTGAATCTGGTCGCGCAGCTCTTTGGCGCGTTCAAAGTTGAGTTGTTCCGCCTCTTGGAGCATCTGCTCTTCAAGGTTTTTGACGATCTCGTTGTGACCGCCGTTAAGAAATTTGGTGATCTCTTTGATCATCGCCTGATACGTCTCCGGCGCGACTTCATATTCGCAGGGAGCGGCGCATTGGTCGATGTGGTAGTACAGGCACACCTTGTCTTTCAGCGTCTTGCATTTGCGCAGCGGATACAGCCGGTCGAGCAGCTTTTTCGTCTCGCTGGCCGCCTGCGCGTTCGGGTAGGGGCCGAAGTATTTGCCTTTGTCCTTTTGGATGCGGCGCACGATCTCGAGGCGCGGGTGCTCGTCGCCCGTGATCTTGATGTACGGGTACTGCTTGTCATCGCGCAAGGAGATGTTGTAGTGGGGCTTGTGCTCTTTGATCATGTTGCATTCGAGCACCAACGCTTCCACGACCGAATTGGTGACGATATATTCAAAATCGGCGATGTTGGCGACCAAAAGTTGCGTTTTGCCGTCATGCGATCCGGTAAAATACGAGCGCACGCGGTTTTTCAGCACTTTTGCTTTGCCGACGTAGATGATCTCGCCGTCTGCATTTTTCATCAGGTAGACGCCCGGCTTGTCGGGCAGGAGTTTGAGTTTCTCCCGGATCTGGTCTTTCTGGGTCAACGTTCTCACCCGCTTTCTAAAAAAGAGCAAGGATATGACCCATTGTAGCACAAAAAAAACGCCCCCGCATCGGATGATGATTCCGGGCCGGAGCGTTGCAGTACGGATCGATTACTCGGCGATCAGTTCGCCGTTCAGGTCGAATTGCGGCATCCGGTTGACACCGATCCAGGAGTTGAGCATGAACGCCCACAGGGAAATTCCCTCCAGCGCTTTGCGGATGACGACTTCCTGGTAGTGCGCGTCGGTGATCGGTTCGAGGTGGTCGAGACCGAGGATCGAGTGGTGCTCGTCCGCTTCCACATGAACGGTGAAATACGGATCGTTTGCGCCCAGTTCGTCCAGTTTCTTACTCATCTCGATGAAGAAATGGTTGGAGCAACGCGACGACGGCGATACCCACAGCGCATGGATCGGCACAGCTTTGAGCGGAGTGCGGGCACTGGTTTTCATTTTGAGGAAGTACGCAGCAAGACCGGCCGCCGGACACGAGGCCATGACCTCAGTTTGCACTTTTTCCATCTCCAAAAACTCCCTTCAGTGCGGATGCACCGACGGGAGTTTGTTTTCATTCTTGTCAGCCTACAGATGAGGTTGAATCAATTCCAGCAGCGCCTTTTTGGATTGATAGCCAATGATTTTTTCCGCCTCGACCCCGTCCTTGAACAAGATCATCGTCGGCAGGCTCATGATGCGGTAGCGGCCCGCGATGTCACCGTGCTTGTCGACGTTCAGCTTGACGATCTTCAGCCGTCCGGCCGTCTTTTGATCGATGTCTTCGAGTACGGGGCCCAGCATCCGGCAGGGGCCGCACCACGCCGCCCAAAAATCAACCAGCACCGTCCCCGATTTGATCAACTCGTTAAAATTGGCGTCTGTCGCCGTCTGTATCGCCATCGTGATCCCCTCCCATACTATATATGTGCGAAATACGCCCGTTGCCACCGACCGTCGTCAGATCAGGAAAGAAGAGGAGGAACGGCCATGAATTTCGAACCCTTGCAAACGATGCGTCACTTCTACGATCACCAGATGGTGCCGCTGCTGCACAAAGTCGCGCCCTATCTGCACCTCACCCCGCCCGTCGAGGTGCGCCAGACGGACGCCGACATCCTCGTCACCGCCGAAGTGCCGGGCATCAAAAGCCAAGACGATCTGCATATCCACGTGCAGGAAAACATGATCACGATCAGCGGCAAGGTGGACAAGGACGAGTGGGAAGACGGGGAGCTTCATCTGTTTCACACGGAGCGATACTACGGCCCGTTTTCTCGCAGTGTGCCTTTGCCGGTCGCGGTCGACCCGGAGGTTGTCGAAGCGAGCTACCGCAACGGCTTGTTGACCGTGAAGATGAAAAAGAACACACAGATCCAAGGTCAGCGCATTCAGGTCGATTTTCAGATTTGAATCCTGCACACCCTGTTATAAAAAGTGTCCCTGCCAATCGCCTGGCAGGGACCTTTTTTACAACAGGATCGGCTTCGCATCGACTGCCGTTTTTTGCTTGGCGAGCTGTTGCTCTGCGCGCTTTTTGATCGCTTGCACCTGGTCGTTTGACAACGGCCGCTCAAAACTGCGGAAAGACGCCAGTTGAAATCCGTGCTTTTGCGCGAGGCGATCGATCTCCCGCACCTGCTCGACTTGGATCGAGCGACCGAGCGTAAAGCATTCAAAGCGTCGTTCGAGAGCCAGCAGCATCGTCTCCGCCATGCAGGCATAGACGACCCCTTTGGGCAGCCCGAAGGAAAAGTCGCCCTGCCAGCCGCCCGGCACCTGCACCAGCCCACCTTCGATCACCAGCACATCGTCGCGCAGTTCGGCGGCCGCCTTGGCCACGTCGCGGGGGCGGGCCACATCGCAGACCACCGAGCCGGTCTTGAGGTCTTCCGGCTGGAGCAGTTCTTCCGCGCTGCCCGAGGCGGCGATCACGATGTCCGCCTGCCGGACGGCCCGGCGCGGGTCGGTGTCGATGTCGCAGAGCACCGACGACTCGGAATAGATCAGATGGGCGGTGTTCTCCAGCCGCGCTTCATCGCGGGCGACCAGCGTGACCTGCCCGACGGACGGAGCCATCAGCCGGGCACAGACCACGCCGATCGACCCGGTCGCGCCGATCACGACAAGGCGGGCTTTTTTCAGGTCGATGCCCATCAGCGACGCCGCTTGGTACGTCGCTTGGATCGCCGTCGCCACCGTGTACGAGTTGCCGGTCGTCACCGGGATGCGCAGCGACCGCGCCACGGTGATCCCGGCATCGCCGACCACCGACGTCAGCGCGCCAAGGCCGAGGATCTTCGCCCCGTGCCGCTGCGCTTTGTGACCGGCGGCGATGATTTTCTTCAGCACGGTCGACGTCGGCAACGAGAGCATCTGCCGCGACGTCAGCGGCGTCGCGACCAGCCAGCCCTCCGCCTCCGCCCCTTGTCCGCGCAGACCAGTCATGTGCTCGCAGAGAATCGGCGGGGCGTGCTTGAGAAAACTCTCGACCAGATCGGGCGACCAGCGGCGTGTAAACGCAAATTTTCTCGTCACATCCCCCGCGTCGAACGGATGGATCAAAAACGCAAACTTTTCTCGCTCTCCGCCGTACTTTCTATCCATGATCCGGCGCCCCCGCTTCGCCCGTTCCTTCGCAGCGCGACTTCAGCGCGCGCAGCATCGACTCGCCGTTCTGGCGCAGTTTCAGCGCGGCCACCGGGTTGAGCAACGCCTGAAGCATCGGCACGCCAAAGTCAAAATCGACGACCAGCGTCACCTTGACCTCCCCTGCCGTCTCTTCCACCCGCCACTCGCCCTCAAACCGCTTCAGATCCCCGGCGACCTGGGAATACCCGATCCGCCAGTTCTCCCGGTCAAACACATCGCGCTCCTGCCAGCGAAAACGCATGCCGTTGATCGACGTGTCCCACGCCGTCACCGTCCAGTCTTCACCGCGTTCCAGCACCTCGACGCGATGCAAAGACGGCATGAAGCGCGGATACGACTCCATGTCGGCGATCAGTTCATAGACGCGATGGCGGTCGCCACGCATCGTCTCGCTTACCTCCACATTGGGCAATCCACTCACCCCTTCTACGATATCTGCACCTGCGACAACCCGCTCTGCAACGCCGCCTCCAGCACGTCCACGATCTGATCCAACTCATGCCGCTCAATGTTCAGCGGCGGCTCGATCCGGGTCACGCTCATGTTGTTCAACGCAAACGCCGTCAGCACGCCGCCCGCGATCCACTCGCTGAGGATCAGGCCGCCCAGTTCATCGGTGGCAAACTCCATACCGATCATCAGACCGCGCCCGCGCACCTCACGGATCGCGCCCGGATAGCGCGTCTGCAAGTCGTGCAGTTTGGCGAGCAGATACTCACCCTTCCACGCGGCCTGCTCGTCCAGCCGTTCCTCCGTCAGCACCTGCAGCGTCGCCAGTCCCGCCGCACACGCCAGCGGATTGCCGCCGAACGTCGACGTGTGCAGGAGCGGCGCCGCTTCATACGCGGCGTACAGATGCGGACGCGCGATCACAGCCCCGAGCGGCATCACGCCGCCGCCGAGTGCCTTGGCGAGGCAGAGGATGTCCGGCACCACCTCTTCATGCTGACAGGCGAACACTTTCCCCGTCCGCCCCAGCCCCGTCTGCACCTCATCGAGGATCAGCAACGCCCCGTTCGCGTCGCAGATCTCGCGGACGCGGCGCAGGTACCCGTCCGGCGGCACGATGATGCCGCCCTCGCCTTGGATCGGTTCGAGGATCACCGCCGCCGTGTCGTCATCGACCAGCCCGGCGATCCTCTCCGCATCTCCGAACGGCACATGCACAAACCTGTCGAGCAGCGGCAGAAACGGATCGCGGTACAGGTCTTTGCCGGACGCCGACAGCGAGCCGAGCGTCTTGCCGTGAAACGAATTCAACGCCGCGATCACCTTTGTGCGACCGGTCGACAGCCGCGCCAGTTTCAACGCCGCCTCCACCGCCTCCGTCCCGCTGTTGCAGAAAAAAGAATACTGGAGATCACCCGGCGTGATCTCCGCCAACTTTTGCGCCAGATCGGCCATCGGCTGGTTCAACAGCAGCTTGCTGCTCATCGGCATCCGCTGCAGTTGCGCGTTGACAGCCGCCACGACGCGCGGATGGCGATGCCCCAGCGAAAACGTGCCGTAGCCGCCGATGCAGTCGAGATACGTTTTGCCGTCCGTATCCCGCACGCGGCTGCCCCGAGCCTCGTCCTCCACCTGCGCCAGACCCATAAAGCGCAACAGGCGCGCCATGCCCGGATTGACATAGCGCTCATATTGTTCCAACACTCGTTCCGACAGTTCCATTTCGAAATGCCTCCCCTGCAGTCACTCAGCGTCGCGTTTTGTCCTGCGTCTTCAAAAACGAAGGCCGCTTAGCCGCCCAATTGGCCGGCGGACGAAACACCACATGCAGCAAAGCTTTGCCGTTAAACGGCAGCAACGGCCAGAGATAGGACGTGTTCAGCGAATGCGTCCGCACCAGCAACACGATCCACAGCACCACGCCGACGACAAATCCCCAGAAACCGAAGATGCCGGTGATCGCGATCAGAGCAAGCCGCACCAACTGATTGGCCAGCGACAATTCATAGCTCGGTGTGGCAAACGTGCCGATTGCCGCGATCGACGTAAACAGCACCGCCTCGTTGGTGAAAAATCCGACCTCAATCGCCACCGACCCGATCATCATCGCCGCCACGAGGCCGAGTGCCGCTCCGAGCGGTGTCGGCGTATGCACCGCCGCCATCCTCAACAGTCCAAGGCCAAACTCGGCGATCAACAACTGCCAGACCAGCGCCAAGGCCAGCGATTTATCAGGCAAGGCAAAATGGAACATCTGCGGCATATACTCCGGGTTCATCGACTGCGCCAGCCACAGCGGGCTGAGCAGAATCGAAAAGAGGATGGCGATAAAGCGCAGCCAACGCACGTACGCGCCGATGATCGGCTTTTGGCGAAATTCCTCCGCGTGCTGTACATGATGGAAGAAGGTCGTCGGCGTGATCATCACGCTCGGCGACGTGTCCACATAGACGAGCACATGCCCTTCCAGCAGATGCACCGCCGCCACGTCCGGCCGCTCCGTATAGCGCACCAGCGGATACGGATTCCAGTGGTGGCCGAACACGACCTCCTCGATGGTTTTCTCCGCCATCGGCAGCCCGTCGATGGTGATCTCGTCCAGCTTGTTGCGGATCAGTTCCACGAGGTCGTGATTGGCAATGTCCTCGATGTAGGCGATGCAGATGTCCGTTTTGGAACGCTTGCCCACGCGTGCGTACTCCATGCGCAGCCCTTGGTCGCGGACACGGCGACGGGTCAGAGCCGTGTTGAAGATCAGCGTCTCCGTAAAACCGTCCCGCGAGCCGCGCACCACCCGCTCCAGATCGGGCTCGGCCGGTCCCCGCGCCGGATAAGTGCGGGCATCGATGGCGATCGCCGTCGTCTCGCCGTCGATCACAAAGACCAGCGGCCCGGACAGCACGGCCGCTTTCAGATCGTCCAGATTGTCGACCCGTTCGACCTCCAGATAGCCGATCTCCGTCTCCAGCATCTTTTTCAGCACATCGCCCGTCAGCTCTTGGTCGCCAAGAGCCGCCAGATGTTCCATGATCCGATTCATGATGTCGTCTTTGGCAAATCCGTCGATGAAATACAGGGCGAGATCTTTGCCGCCGTAATGAAGTTCCCGGCAGATCATGTCAAAGCTCTTCTTAACACCCAGATCCCCGTTCAGTCTCTCGATGTTGTCGCGCAGGCGAGAGGACAACCGTTGCTTCTCCGCCTTTACCGCTTCCGGCACCAACGACCACCTCCTGCAAAGCTTGGTATAAGTCCCATCCTCCACCAGTATGCGCAACGGATGCCGCCCTTCAAACATGGGCATGTTAGGGACGAGATTGAGGAGGTGTCTTCCAAAATGGCCGATACGCCGAAAAAACGTCCGTTCGTCAATCGCGAACTGGAGTATGTGCAATCGATCCACAACACGCTCGTCCCGGAAGAGTTTCCGGAAGGTCCCTACGGGGCGTCGGTCTTTCTGGACCAGCCGCTCGGCAAATCCTCGCCGTGGGAGCCGGGTCAACAGACCAACCACCGCTTCTTCGACGAAAATCCGGCGTTCAGCGACAAACTGGCCCATCCCCCAAACGCTGACCTCCCCGATCTGTAAGAAAAAAAGCCCCGCGTGCGCGCAGGGCTTTTTCTTTTTTGAAAATTTGTATAAACTAGTAGGTAAGCAAGTAAGAAAATGCTGACAAATGTAAAATCCCCATAGTCACCTATGAGGATCTATTAAAACCCGCCGTGTAATCGGGCTTTATTTATTGAGTTTGGCTTTCAACGCTTCCAATTCCGCGTCGACAGCCGAAGTGTTGTTTTTTTGGAGTTGCTTAAACTCATCATCGAGCGAACGGGAACCGCCGTGGATCTCATTGGATGCTTCCGCTTCCGCTTCGAGTTGCAACACCTTGTCCTCCATGCGCTGGAAGCCTTTCGCCGCGTTGTCGACGCCAAATCCGGTCATCGCTCGGTTGATCTGCTTTTGTGCCTTCGCCGCTTCCGCCCGCGCCTTGAGGGTGTCGCGCTTGTTGCGCATCTGGCCAAACTGATCCTTCATTTCACCGAGGCGTTCGCGCAGGTTGTCGGCCGATGCTTTGGCCGATTCATATTGGGCTTGGTAGTCGGCCGCTTTTTCCGCCACGGCCCGCTTGTCGACCAGAGCGCGGCGCGCGAGGTCTTCGTTGCCCGCTTCCAGCGCTTGGATCGCTTGTGCTTCCCGCTTGCCGACGAGGTCTTGCGCCTCTTCGACCTGTTGTTTGAGCTTCTTTTCAATTGCGATCTGCTTGGCGACCGCCACCTCTGCGTCTTGGATGTCTTGCTCCATGTCGCGCAGATATTGATCGAGCATTTTGACCGGGTCTTCCGCCTTGTCGAGCATCGCATTGATGTTGGACATGGTGAGATCGCGAAGTCGTTTAAACAGAGCCATTGTCTCTACCTCCTCAAGTGGGGTCAGCGACCCTTTCGTACCTTTGTATACGAGTGGTCGCCGATTCGGTTGCAGATTCGTCTCGAACTTCTTTTTGTAGGGAATGGGGTTGATAGGGTATGTCTGCTGATCTGGCTTTCTGGAACGAATTGTTTGAAACCGTGCGGCAGGAGGGGCTCCGAGTGACAGCTCCCGATCAAGAATGGCTGACTCCGTACCTGCCGTTGCTGCGCGGTCAAATGGTGCATCACGTATTAGAGATTGGCTGCGGGGCGGGATTTGATACGGAATGTTTGGCCGCGGAAGGATTTGACGTGACGGCGACCGACTTTTCGATGAATGCGCTTTCCATCGTCCGCGAGCGGCTTCCGGCTGTCAAACTGCTGCTGCACAACACGCGCGACCCGTTCCCTTTTTCAAGCGATGCGTTTGACTTGGTGCTGGCCAGTCTCTCGTTGCATTATTTTGATGAGCGGACCACGCGCGAGATCGTCGACGAGATCAAACGGCTGCTCCGCCCGAAAGGCCTGTTGCTGTTTCGGGTCAACTCGACGTCCGATCACAGCTTTGGCTCGGGACAAGGAGATCTTTTGGAACAACACTTCTTTGTCCAAGACGGCATCCGCCGCCGCTATTTTACTGAAGATTCCTGTCGCGGACTGTTTCCGGCCTCAGACTGGGAAGAACTCGTGCTGGAGGAAAAAGTGGTCGAGCGCTATCGGAAATCGAAAGCGCTGTACGAAGGTCTGATGCAAAAAAAAGCATAGCCCGCTTTTTGGGTTCGGTGCCAGCACCGGGCCTTTTTTGTTGCATCCATTTTTGTTCAAGGGACACATTAATTCACAGGAAATGACTCGCAAAGGAGCTCACTCATGAATCGCATGATATCAAGGCTTGCACTCTTTCTTGCCCTCATCTTCTGTTTTCAGACTCTGCAAACGCCCCCTTTGGCATTTGCCCAAGGGGAGCAGGACACGATCCGTCTGACGATGTCCGGCTCTTTGCCGCTCACGCCCGGCTCACTCAACTTTTTGACGCACAACACGCAGGAAGGGCTGATGCGAAAAAATCCTCATGACAAAGCGGGCGGCGTGATGCCGGGCCTCGCCGCCAGTTACGACGTGTCGGCCGACGGGCTGACCTACACGTTCCACCTGCGCAACACGACCTACAGCGACGGCACGCCGATCATCGCCGACGACTTTGTCTACGCGTGGGAGCGGTTCCAAGCGGCCGAGCCGCCGGAGTATGTCCGCTCGCTGGAGATCCGAACACTGACCGCCGTCGATGACAGCACCGTGCAGGCGACGTTCGCCCATCCCGGCGAGTATCTGATCCGCATCTTCGGCAACGACACGATCACCCCGATCAAACGCAGCTACGCAACCGCCCAGGGCGACCTGTACGGCACCATCGGGCACACGCAGTACAGCGGTCCGTTTCAAGCGACCGAATACACCAAAGACTATGTCGTGCTGACGAAAAACACCCGCTACTGGGACGCGGCGAACGTCCACTACAAACGCGCCGTGATCTACCGCACGCTCGATGCACAATCGTCCGCGCTCTATTACCAGAGCGGGATGCTCGATGAAGCGGCCGTCGCCTTCTCGCACGCGCCGTTTCTCGGGCAGGAGGACTGGCTGTACATCCCGTCGTCCCGGATCACGTATCTCAACCTCCAGACCAAGACCGGACCGCTCGCCAACAAGCACATCCGCCGTGCGCTGATGCTGTCCTTCGATCAGGACATCTACGGCGACCAAGCGATGCACGGACTGATCCCGCGCGGCATCTACGGCACAAACAACGAGTTCCGTCTGGAGCATCAGACGCCCAACCGCTACGACCTCGAACAAGCCAGATCGGAGCTGGCCGTCGGGCTCTCGGAGCTCGGCCTGTCCGCCCTGCCGACACTCACCGTCGACACAGAGCGGGCCGAGTCGTACCAGTACCTGACCGCACTTTGGAAAGACAAACTCGGCATCGACGTCCAAGTGGTCGACCGCAGCTTTGACGAGATCTACCAGCGGATCGCATCGGGCGAATCGGAACTGAGCGTGTTGGTCTGGAGTCCCGACTTCAACGACCCGTCCAACTACCTGAACCTGTTCCGCACCGATGAACAGGGCTATCCACAGCGGGGCTATGACCAAAATCCGCTGTTCACCGTCTTGATGAAAGACGCCGACACGACTCGGGATCAGGGGCTGCGCATGGTCAAACTGGCCGATGCGGAGCGTTTGTTGCTCGACGAGGCGGCCGTGATCCCGCTGTATTCCTTTGACTATTTCACGGCCTTGCAACCGTATGTCGACCTCGCCGTCGCCGAGTGGAGCAACACATGGGATCTGAAAACGTCGAAGGAATACGCACGGCCGGCGCAGACGGTCCATGCCTTCAACGACGCGTATCAGATCCCGACCTATGCGCAAACACCGGTTGAAAAACTGCTCAACCGCGACGTGGTCGGCGGGGTCGGCAGCGAAATGTTTGCCCCCGGAGCCAACGTCACGCGTGCGCAGTTCCTGAAGATGATCATCAAATCGGTCGGCCTGCCCGCGCAACAGGCCGACACGCAGTTTACCGACGTGGACGGCAACGCGTGGTATGCGCCCTATGTCGAAACGGCCGTCGCCCACCGGTTGGTGCAAGGAAGCCGCGATGTGAGCGGCAACTGGGTGTTCCGTCCCAACGCGCCGATCACCCGCGCCGAGATGGCGACGATTTTAAACAACGCCTACCGCTACTCGGTCTCCGGCAGCACGCCACACTTCACCGACACCGGCGAACACTGGGCGAAAGAAGCGATCCGCGCTGTGCGCAGCGCAGGCGCGATCACCGGCTATCCGGACGGCTCCTTCCATCCGAACGCCACCGCCATGCGCGCCGATGCGGCGACGGTCGTCTACCGCGCCTTCCTCGACCTGAACGTGGCGGGCGGCTATGAGCTCGGCCCTGCTCAACGCTGACAAAAAAAGAAAGCATCCCGGCCTTCGCAGGCGGGATGCTTCTTGATGTTCTGGGATGTTGGAAAGACTAGTCTTCCATCGTGGACAGGTCGCCGGTCGGCAGGCCCAGTTCCCACGATTTGAGCACGCGGCGCATGATCTTGCCGGAGCGGGTCTTCGGCAGTTTGTCGCGGAACTCGATCTCGCGGGGTGCAGCGTGGGCAGCGAGGCCCTTCTTCACGAAATCGCGGATCTCCTCGATCAGCTCGTCAGACGGCTGATAGCCTTCACGCAGCGCGACGAACGCCTTGATGATCTCACCGCGCAACGGGTCGGGCTTGCCGATGACGCCCGCCTCCGCAACGGCCGGATGCTCGACCAGTTTGGACTCGACTTCAAACGGACCGACGCGCTCGCCGGACGTGTTGATCACATCGTCGATGCGGCCTTGGAACCAGAAGTAGCCGTCTTCGTCTTTGTACGCCGAGTCGCCGGAGATATACCACGGCTTGAGGCCGAAATACTCTTCAAACTTGGCCGGGTTGTTCCAGATCTTGCGCATCATCGACGGCCACGGAGCGCGGATCGCCAGGTTGCCCATCGTGTTCGGCGGCACTTCGTTGCCTTCGTTGTCGACGATCGCCGCATAGATGCCCGGGAACGGCTTACCCATCGAGCCCGGCTTGATCGGCATCGACGGATAGTTGGAGATCATCTGTCCGCCGGTCTCCGTCATCCACCAGTTGTCATGGATGCGCTGCCCGTACACTTTCAGACCCCAGCGCACGACTTCCGCGTTGAGCGGCTCGCCGACGGAGAGGATATGGCGGACAGAGGAGATGTCGTATTTTTTCACAAGGTCGTCGCCCGCGCCCATCAGCATGCGGAAAGCGGTCGGCGCGGAGTACCACACGGTGACTTTGAATTTTTCCAGCGTCGCGTACCAGTCGTCCGGGGTGAAACGGCCGCCGCGAATGACCGAGGTCGCGCCGTGCAGCCACGGACCCCAGATGCCGTATGCGGTGCCGGTGACCCAGCCCGGGTCGGCGGTGCACCAGAAGATGTCGCCCGCGCGCAGGTCGAGAATCCACAGCGCGGTCATGTAGTGCTGGATCATCGCGTTGTGAACGTGCAGCACGCCCTTCGGCTTGCCGGTGGAGCCGGACGTGTAGTGCAGGACGAGGCCGTCTTCCCGGTCGACCCACTCGATGTCGAGCGCGTCGCTCGCTGCTGCCATCTCTTTGTCAAAGTCGATCTCTTTGTCTGACAGCTCGCCTTCCGCGCCGACGAGGAACACGTGCTTCAGCTCCGGCAGGTCGCCGGCCGGCACGCGCTCTTTGAGCTTTGGCGTCGTGACGATGGCGACAGCGCCGGAGTCTTCCAGACGGTCGCGGACAGCCCCTTCCATAAATGCTTCAAACAGCGGGCCGACGATGGCGCCGATCTTGACCGCGCCAAGGAACGCCGCATACAGCTCCGGGGAGCGCGGCATGAAGATAAAGACGCGGTCGCCTTTTTTCACGCCGTACTGGCGGAGGACGTTGCCAAATTTATTGGAGAGCGCTTTCAGTTGCGCAAATGTATACGATTCTTCACGGGTGGCGTCACTGTATCGGAGTGCGACCTGCTCGCCGCGACCTTCGTCAACATGTCGGTCAATCGCTTCATAGGCCGCATTGACCTGACCGGTTTTGTGCCAGGAGAAATAGGTCTCCGCTTCTTTCCAGTCAAAATTTGCATACGCTTCGTCATAATTTTTAAGATTGAATTCGGCGGCTTGCACGCCTACGAGTTCTGTTGCTTTTTCAGTCATCCCTTACTACCTCCTTTGCTCGCCTTACCGCTTTTCATAATATTCTAAAACATTGTATCATAGTTCTGTCAAACTCCACAACGCAGTGGGGGGCAAAATCGTTAAAATTTAGGATATAATGGATTCAGTCCGCTCGGAGGTGAGCCGCATTTGGAACATCCGAAAACTTTTTATACCAAGACGATCACAACGCCCGCAGGCGACGTGACCATCGAAGGGCCGTTCGCTCCGGAGCGTTTGGCTGCCTGCGAGTTTCATCAAGGCTTGAAGGCGTTTCGCCAACCGGAAAAGCAACAACAGGCGTTGATCGGCATCGCCGGGCTGCCTGAAGGACGCATCATCGTCGCCCGCGTCGGCGACCTGATCGTCGGCTATGTCACCTATCTCTACCCCGACCCGATGGAACGCTGGGCCGAGGCTCAGATGGAAGATCTGATCGAGCTTGGCGCCATCGAGGTCGCCGCTCCCTATCGCGGCGGCAGCGTGGCCAAATCGCTGCTGCAAGTCTCCTTCCTCGACGACGCGATGAACGACTATATCGTCATCTCCACCGAGTACTACTGGCACTGGGATCTGGACAGCACCGGCCTGTCTGTTTGGGAATACAAAGAAGTGATGAAAAAAGTGATGGGCTCCGTCGGCATGGAAACGTACGCCACCGACGACCCGGAGATCAACAGCCATCCGGCCAACATGCTGATGGCGCGCATCGGCACGCGGGTCGGCATGGACTCGGTCGAGCGATTTAACCGGGTGCGCTTTAAGACGCGCCACCTGTTCTAGAGGCAGTTCCAGAAACAAAGGAGGACCTCCACATGCTCGTAGAATCGATCATGACCGAGAACGTCGTCACGCTGACACAGTCGATGTCGGTGCAAGACGCGCTCGACATCTCCAAAGCGCACCGCGTGCGTCACATGCCGGTCGTCCGGGACGGCTATCTCGTCGGCCTTGTCTCCGACCGCGACCTGCGCGACGCCAAGCCTTCGACGCTGGAGTCGTGCGATGACCAACTGCTGCGAGAGACGCTGGTGGACAAGATCATGGTCAAGGACGTGCACACCTGCCACCGGCTGGACTTTGTCGAGGACGCGGCCGCTCAGATGCACCGTCACCGCATCGGCTGTCTGCCCGTCGTCTCGCAAGGCCGTCTCGTCGGCATCATCTCGGAGCGTGACATCCTGCATACGCTGGTCGAGATGATGGGCGTCAACGCCCCCACCTCGCGCGTCGAGATCGAAGTGCCCGACCGCCCCGGCATGCTCGCCGACATCGCCGACCTGCTGCGCGCCCGCCGGATGAACACCTCGACGGTGATGGTGTTCCCAAGCCCGGTCGCAGGCTGCAAGCGGATCGTCTTCCGCGTTCGCACGATGGACCCGCGCCGCTTCCTGCAAGACATTGAAAACGCCGGGTACACCGTCATCCACCATCCGTGCGCGTCTTCGCAAGGCGAGGTGTAGCCTGTGAGGCATGCAGAGGATAAAGTCGCGTTTGTCTACAGCGACGCGTTTACCCGCTATAAATTTACGGAAGATCATCCGTTCAACCCGAAGCGGCTGGAGATGACGCTCGACCTGATCCACACCTTGCGCCTGCTCGACGGCGTCCCGCTGATCGAGCCGGTGCCCGCCACGATGGAGCAACTGCTCGCCGTCCACGACTCGCGCTATTTGGACGCGGTGCAGCGTGCCTCGTTGCCGGACGCCGACCCGGACTCCTATGCCCCGTGGGGGCTCGGCACAGAGGACACGCCGATCTTTCCCGGCATGCACGACGCCTCCGCACTCGTCGCCGGCGGTACCGTGCAGGCGGCCGAACTGGTAATGTCGGGCAAGGCCGACCATGCGATCAATCTCGCCGGCGGCCTGCACCACGCGCACCGGGCACAGGCGTCCGGATTTTGCGTGTACAACGACATCGCAGTCGCCATCGCCCACGTCAAGAAAAAGTACGCAGGGGCGCGGATCGCCTACATCGACACCGACGCCCACCACGGCGACGGCGTGCAGTGGATGTTTTACGAAGACCCGGACGTGCTGACGATCTCTTTTCACGAGACGGGCAAATACCTCTATCCCGGCACCGGCGAGATCACCGAACGCGGCGAAGGGCGCGGCTACGGCTACTCGCTCAACGTGCCTTTGGAAGCGTTTACGGAGGACGAGTCGTGGATGGAGAGCTTGACCGCGATCCTCGAACCGGTGCTGGACGCGTTCGCCCCCGACCTGATCATCCATCAGAACGGCTGCGACGCGCACCGCTACGACCCGCTGACCCACCTCTGTGCGACCACGCGCATCTACCGCGAGATGCCGCGCCTGACGCACCGCCTCGCGCACAAACTCTGCGGCGGCCGCTATGTGGCGGTCGGCGGCGGCGGCTACGACATCTGGCGCGTCGTGCCCCGCGCCTGGACGATGCTCTGGGCGGAGATGCTCGGCCGACCATTGCCGGAAGCACTGCCCCCGGAGTGGATCGCCCGCTGGCAAGGCGATGCGCCCGACCCGCTGCCGACGCAGTTCGTCGATCCGCCGAATCTGTTCGAGCCGATCCCGCGCCGTGCCGAGATCGAAGAAAAAAACCAAATCACCGTGCGCCGCGTGTTGAACGGCACACCGTTTTTGTAAAAGCCATCTGAAAAATTTTCAGATGGTTCTTTTTTTGCAGGAAAACGTTTCACAGGCCTCGAAATGAATGATGTACTTTTCTGACTTTTAAGATCATTTATATACGTCATAAGGAGAACGCTATGATCCTCCACTTCCTTTTATTTTCGATCCTGACGTACGTGGCGTACTACCAAGTGTACATCGTACCCATCGGCGACCGGGCCGCCTTTCGCGAAGACGCTCACATCCTGCTGTGGGTCGCCGCCATCCAGTTTGGCGACTGGCCGATGCTGTTGTTTGCCACCGCCGCCTATCTGGTCTGCTATACGGTGGAGCGGCTGCGCAAACGCCAACCGTACCGCCCGCTCAACCTTTTGGTGCTGATCAATCAGTCGTTTATGATCCTCTTTACCCATTCCTACCTGCAACACTTGCTGCCCACCGGTCATCTGCTGTCGCTCGTCACCATCCTGACCGGCACAGTCGTGCTCACCCAATTGATGACGGTGCTCGTCACCTCGTTTCTCTACCAACTGCCCTTGCGCACGCCCGGGTGGAAGCGGGAGTTGTTGCGTTTCACGCTGATGGACTCGACCTTCCTGATCTTTTATGTGGTCTTGTCCACGCACCTGCCCGCTCTGGAGCCTGACCCGCTGCTCGCCTCGCTGGCGCACGGGCTGCTGATCCTCGCGATCATCTCCTTGTTCCGCTGGCGGACGGTCGGCATCCGGCAGACGATCCGCGTACGCAAGCAATTCACGCAGCTCGAAGGGCTGAACACCCAGCTCGCCAACGCCAATCAGCAGGTGATGCTCGCCTTCGCCTCCTCCTTGGAAAAGCGCGATCCCTACACCGCCGGTCACAGCGAGCGCGTCGCCGACTACGCGGTGATGATCGCCGCAGGTCTCGGCCTTGGACCGCGCGATCTGGAGATCATCCACCTCGGCGGTCTGCTGCACGACATCGGCAAGATCGGCATCCCGGACAGTGTGCTGAACAAACCGGGCAAACTGACCCCCGAAGAGTACGACATCATGAAACAGCATCCGGTGATCGGCGAAGAACTGCTACGCCGCGTCTACCAGCACTCCACCGTCCTCACCGAAGCGGAGCGTGAACAGATGCTGGAGATCGTGCTCTACCACCACGAACGCCCGGACGGCCGCGGCTATCCCAAAGGCCTGACCGACGACCAGATCCCGATGTTCGCCAAACTGACAGCCGTCGCCGACGCGTATGACGCGATGACGAGCAACCGGGCCTACCGCAACGCGCTGTCCCCGCACCAGGCGGCGGAGATCCTGCGCCAAGGCAGCGGCACCCAATTTTGGTCGCCTGCCGTCGACGCCTTTCTGATCGCCCTCGAACGTCTCCATCAAAAAGAAGCCTAACAAAACAGGCACCTGCCCCGTGACGGCAGATGCCTGTTTTTTTCGTTTCGCCCACGCACTACGGCGTCCGGGTGCCGAGCGCTTCATCATAGTGCATATGCAGACTCTCAATCGTATTCATGCCGACGATTCCGTCGACAACGAGGTCTTTGTCCGCCTGAAACGAGCGAACGGCCGCCGCCGTCGCCGGCCCGTACATCCCGTCGAGATCGCCCTTGTAATAGCCGAGCACCTGAAGCATCCGTTGCGCTTCCACCACATCCGCCCCGTAGGTCACGCCGATGCGCAGGATGCGCGACGTTTGCACGCGGCCGGTCACCTTCACCATCGTGCCGATCGGCACCATCTCGTACAGTTCCTCGACATCGCGGTTTTGCAGCCGGACGCAGCCGTGCGAGACCGCTTTGCCGATGGAGTGCGGGTTGTCGGTGCCGTGGATGCCGTAGCCGCCGAACGGGATCGACAGCCGCATCCAGCGCGTGCCGAACGGGCCGCCCGGATTTAGCGCCTTTTGCGTGATCTTCCAGTCTCCGAGCGGCGTCGGCGTCTGCGGCGTGCCGACTGCGATCCCGTACGTTTTGACGAGTTGCGCCGATTTGTACACATAGAGCACAAACCGCTCCGTGTCGATCTGGAGCCGATACTCGCCGGTCGCCATCACCGCCACCGAGCCGTTTTCCGCCGTCAGGGCCCCGGTCGATTCCGCACCGCCGAGCGCCGACCACGTCTGCGGCCCGACCACGCCGTCCAGTTGCAACTGGTGCATCTCCTGAAACCGCCGCACCGCCTCGGCCGTCATCGGGCCGAACACGCCGTCCGGGGTCTCGTAGGAGACGCCCGATTCGAGCAGCCGCTCTTGGAGAAACGTCACATCCGGCCCGCGCAGATAGGGGCTGACCAGCCGCAAAAAGCGCGACGCATAGATCATGCTCCCCGCCTCCCTTCCGTCCGTGATACGAACTGTTCCTTGACACACCATATGCGGCGCACCGAGGACACAGTACATCTTGGGCAAACCGCACAACGTCTGCCATCGGTGCATAACCCTCCCGCCATAGGGAACATTTTAAAAGAACCGCATCCCGGAACGAAAGCAGCACCAAAACCGAAAGGAGACTCAACCATGGCACAAAGCGCCGCCACCACACACGTTCCCGCACGCGATCCCTATGCGAGCGCGACGGTCAAAATGCTGATCTACACTTCGGTGTTCTGGCTCTTGCTGAGCATGGTGCTCGGGCTGATCGTAGCTTTAAAGTCGATCAACCCTGATTTTTTGACGGGAAACCGCTTTTTGCAGACCTATCTGTCCTACGGCAGACTGCGCCCCGTCCATGTCAACACCGCCGTCATCGGCTGGATGACATCCGCCTTTTTCGGCGCGATGACGTACGGGGTGCCCGCCCTGTGCAAGACCAAGCTGTGGAGCGAAAAACTGGGGATGTTCACCGCCGTGTACTGGATGCTCAACTACCTGTTCGGCGCGATGGCCATCGCAGCCGGCTACCAGACGGGCGTCGAATACGCGGAGATGCCGCTGCTGTTTGACATCGGCGTCGTCATCTGCGTCGCCTCGCTCTGGACCAACTTGTTCATGACAGTGAAAAACCGCAAAGAGCGCGTGCTCTACGTCTCGCTCTGGTACTGGCTCGGGTCGGTCACCTTCCTGGCGATCGTCTACATCGTCGGCAACATCCCGGCCGGCTGGATGGGACCGGGCATGGCGCAGGCCAACTATTATTACTACTACATGCACAACATCATCGGTCTTTGGCTGACCCCGGTCGGCGTCGGACTGCTCTACTACCTGATGCCAAAGCTCGTCGACCGGCCGATCTATTCGCACAAACTGTCTTTGATCGGCTTTTGGACCATCGCCGCCTTTTACGTCTGGAACGGCCCGCATCATCTGATCAACGGGCCGATCCCGCTCTGGCTGATGAAGGCGGGCATCATTCCGTCGCTCTTGCTCTTGATCCCGGTCTGGTCGGTGCTCGCCAACGTCATCGGCACGATGAAAGGGGTCTGGTACAAAGTCTCGGAAAACGTCTCCTTGAAATTTTTGATGACCGGTGCGCTGTTCTACGGCCTCGCCTGCATCCAAGGCCCGTTCCAAGCGTTGATGGGGCCGCACGCCATCCTGCACTATACCTACTGGACGGTGGGACACGCACACATGCCCTTGTTCGGCGGATTTTCGCTGGTGCTGTTCTCGGGCATCTACTACATGTTCCCCCGTCTGACCGGCCGCCATCTCTATTCGCGGGCGATGATGAACTGGCATTATTGGCTGTCGGTGCTCGGCTTTGTCATCTTCGGCTTTGCGATGTGGACGGCCGGGGTCATCCAAGGCTTTGAGTGGATGGACGGCAAACAGCTCGGAGCCTCGTTCCTGCAGGTGATGGAGTCGCTCCACGTCTTCCTGATCGGACGGGCCGTCGGCGGCTCGCTGATGTTCCTCGGCCAGATCTTCTTCGCCTGGAACCTGATCAAATCGGCACGAAGCGGCAAGCCGATCGAACAGACGGAAGACCCGATGCTCCTCGCTCGATAAGAAAAAAATGAGGTGATGCGACATGGCGAATGAAGCGGAGAAAAGCCCCGGTATTCTGCTGTTTGGAGCGGTCCTCTTGGTCCTCGTGGGTACGATGGGCACCATCGTGTTGCCCTACTTTGACGAAAGTGTGGTCACGCCGACCAAGTCGGCCGAGTTGAAAAACTACCCGACCGACTCGGCGGAGGCGCGAGGCCGCCACGTCTACATCCGCGAAGGCTGCAACTACTGCCACACGCAAGCGGTGCGTCCGGTCCGAGCCGACTCCAAACTGGGACCGGTCTCGGTGCCGGGCGACTACTACTACGACAAACCGACGCTGATCATGACGCAGCGCACGGGGCCGGACCTGACGTGGGTCGGCACCCGCTACAGCGCAGACTGGCAGCATGAACACCTGCTCAACCCGCAAAAGATCGGGGGACCCGCCTCGATCATGCCGAAATACGACTACCTCTCGCAGCAGGACCGCGACGACCTCGTGGCCTACATGCTCAGTCTCAAGCCCGCTCCAAAAGACTAACAGAAGAAGGAAGCAAGGGAGGAACACGCGATGACCATCGGCGCATGGATGCTGATCGGTGTCTGCCTGAGCATGACCGGCGGAGCGGGAATGGTCCTGCTCTGGTGCTGGAAGACCGGTCAGTTCGACGACGCAGAAGGCGTCAAATACCGCATGTTGCAAGACGACTAACACGGCCGAAAGGAGGAGCCCGACATGTCGGACACCCGCGACCCGAAACAGCCGGCAAACCCGGAGTCCCATTTTTCGGAAGACCCGGAGAAACAGACGCCCGCCACCCCCGCGCCCACCGAACAAGCCGAAGTCTTTATGACACCGGAAGAAGTCGAACCTCATCAAGACAAAGGGCACTACGACGTCGTCTCCGATATCAAAATGGGTCACGCCGGCGTTCCTAAGTTTTTGAAATTCGTCTACGCCGCCCTCGCGGTCTGGGGGTTGTACTACGCGCTGGCAGCCAAACCGGTCGACGACCGGATGGAAGCATCCCCGGCCGCAGAACCGACCGTCGAAGCGGGAGCGGAGGTGTTCGGCGCCTCCTGCGCCGGCTGTCACAACGTCACCGCCGAACGCAAGATCGGCCCGGGCATGGCCGGCGTCCACGCACGCCTCGGCGACGAAGGCCTGATCAACATCCTGCACAACGGCCGCCCGGACAAAGGCATGCCCGCCCCGCCGGCGCTCGGCCTGAACGAAAACCAGATCGAATCGATCGCCCTGTATCTCAAGACGCTGAAGTGAGGTGAAAGAGGATGGCACAACACGTCTTCGGATTGTTTGAAACGCAAGAAGCCGCCCGCACCCTCGTCAGCGAGCTCGGGCGGTATGTGACGCACGATAAGATCTCGGTGGTGACAAAAGCGGATCAGTTGCCGGAGTATACGACGGAGCAGAGAGAGACGGATAATATCGTCGACGGGACGCTGATCGGGGCTGCGATAGGCGGCGTGCTGGGGCTGTCGGCCGCGATGGCGACGGCGTTTTACCCGACCGCCGGGTATCTGCTCGTCACGCTGGGACCGCTGGCCGGTGCCGCCTATGGCACGTGGAGCGGAGGGATGGTCGGTGCGTTGGTGGACATCGGGATCTCGCCGCCGAATGCGCAGCATTTTCACGATCAGGTGGAGCAAGGGAAGATTTTGCTGTCGGCAGAGGTGAATGAGGGGAATCGGGATTTGGTTGGGCAGTTGTTCAGGGATTATGGAGCGGATTCGGTGTTGGTGAGGTAGGTAGTGAAAAGGGACGGTTCAAAAGAACCCGTCCCTTTTCTGTGCGGTATCATAGCATCTGTTCCAACAGTTGCCCATTTTCTTTCAACCATGTCTTCGCCTTCTCCATTGTCGGAGCTTGTGCACGAACGATGTTCCAGAACCTAGGTGTGTGGTTGTTTTCGATAAGGTGTGCCAGTTCATGAACGATAACATAATCAATGACAAACATCGGCGCTTTTATAAGCCGCCAGTTAAAGTTGACGTTATCATTCATGGTACAGGAACCCCAACGGAAGCGGTTGTCGACAATCTTGACCTTTGCAACATCGACACCGAGTTGGCTGGCGTGATGCTTCACCCGTGGAACAATCTTTTCTTTAGCTTTACCGATATACCATTCCCGTAAAGCATCCGTTTGTTTTGCCGCCTGCATATCCGGGATAAGAAAACGATGGGAAAACTGAATCTCTGAAAGACCCGTTTTAACGATCTCAAGACGGTATTGTCGCCCCAAATAGAATGCAGATTCACCGCTGACGAGTTCCTTCCCTGGAGCATGAGGCAGGTTTTGATATTTTTGAGGGTGATTCAATTTCTCATAAATCCATTGGCGCTTTGACGACACTATCTGTTCAATTTTTTCGTCAGATATACCATCCGGTGCATGTACGACAACACTGCGGTCACGCTCAACGGTGATAGTCAGTTTTCGCCTTTTAGCGGATCTGTTTATTGTATATCTTAGTTGCATCGTAATCACTCCGCATGGAGAATGATGTCATTGTTCTTCTCGGCGATTTCCATAATCCGGCTGATAATATGTGCACGATTATTGATTAAACCGGGAAGTGTAAAAAATTCCCGAGCCACCAAAATCTTTTGAAGATCTCCTTTCAATTTGTTTCGGGCGGAACTACTTTCCCAAAATCCAGTCAGTTTCAGTTCACGCTCCACGAGTAAAAAGATCTGCTGGGTCAAATTTACGAGCAAAGAGACTTCGTCCTCATCGAGATCCTTATCACCAAATACCTCGCGTTTTAGACTCCGGAACAGCGGCATTTGCTTCTTCCGGTGTAGCCCGTAAGTCGGTTCGTTACTGGAGTTTATGATACGCTCCCGCAGTTTCTCCAATTCTTCGTAAATCTTCGTCCAGTTGTCACGGAATTCTTCAAAAATCATATCCAGTGCTCCAGAAAAAGAGGCTTGTAGGTCAGGGTCATCGTCGAGTTCAACTTCGAGGTGGTGGCGAATTGCGTGCTCTACTTCCGCCGCTTTTGTCTTGGTTCGTTTTCTTTTGCCTACCTCTTTTTGAAAATCTTCATCGAGGATCGAGATCGGTTTGACCTTAATCTCAATTCCTTTTGATGTGAGATATTCGTCTGTAATGCTGCGTAGTTTGGGCGGGATGCCTTTCATACTCAAGCGTTCGTCGCGGAAATGCTTTCCCGCCAATACATTAATTTCTGTGAGGGCCTGGTAGTCGGCCACGTAGTCTAAGGCTTGCCGGGCGGGGAAGACCAGATTCATACATCTGGTCAACTTTTTGAAAGCCAACATAAATTGAAAACGCACGTCTTCATCATAGAACAGGTCGAAGAACGCATCGTGATCGGTCAAATCTGTCAATCCTTGCTTGTTGAACAATTCCGTGATAGTCGCATGGTTAGAGATAAGTTCACACAGTTCGTCCTCTGGGAAACTGAGTGTGTCGATCACCTCTTTTTGTTCCCGCTCGTCATAGGTATCGATTGCCTTTTTCAAGTGATATCCGATGCCTACATAATCTACCACAAAGCCCTTATCCTTGGATGCCCCACCAACGCGATTCACACGCGCGATCGCCTGAAGGAGATTGTGGGCGACGATGACCTTGTCAAGGTACATGACCTGTTCTACAGGCGCATCAAAACCAGTCAGCAACATACTGTTGACGATCACGATACCGATGTTTCCAGTGACACCCTTCTCCTCTGCATCGAAAGCCATCTTGAAACTCTTAATACTGGCCTCATGCTTAGACTTGTCCGTGTAATGTTTAAGGTGCGGAAGGTCGTTGCTTTTGCTGGAAATGATAACGTCCGACTTCAATTTCTTGAGCATGTCAAGATCTAGCTTCCTCGGGTTGTCTTTTTCAAGATCTACTATGACATCCGCCAAGGCCACGTCGATGTGTTTCTTATAGCGTACCGCCGCTTCACGGGAAGTTGCGACCACTTGTGCTTTATAGGCATTGGGGAACACATGGGTTAGGTAGTGCTTCACCATGTCTTTTGCCTTTGCTGCAATAGTAGACTCAGCTTCCAGATAAGCATCGCGTGATCCGTAGCCAAGAATCTCCAAGCGTTGCTGAAGGTTATACTCGCTAAACACATCCGCAAATTTTGTGTCCATCCCCGCTTGGTCAGCCACCTCAGCATTGTGGGTGCGGCCTTCATACACAATCTCCAGAGTCACGCCGTCCTCGATGGCTTGACGCATAGTGTATTTATCAATGTACTCGCCGAAGAACTTCTCAGTCTTTTCGATGGGCGTACCCGTATAGCCGATACGGGTAGCGTTAGGAATACCTTTATCTAGGTTGGCTCCCAGCATTGCGTATTGAGAGCGATGCGCCTCGTCGGTCATCACCAGAATGTGCGGACTTGGATTCAGCTCTGGGAAGGTCTCAGTCAAGTCAGTTTCGCGAAACTTATGAATCATCGCCATTACTAGATCTGAGGAGTTCGAACGCAGAAGTTCTTTCAGATTCCTGATACTGTCGGCTACCTTAACAGTAATGCCGATGGTCTGGCTAGTCTCAGCCAACTGGCCTTCCAGTTGGGTACGGTCGGTAACAAAGACAACTTTCCAGTGAGACAGTTCAGCATGACGATACATCTCGCGCACCATAAACATCATGGTTAACGATTTGCCTGAGCCTTGCGTGTGCCAGATGATACCGCTACGTTCGCGCGGGCTTTGACCTGTTAAGAGGCGTTTAACCGCCAGCTTGACAGCGCGGAACTGCTGATAGCGGCCTACGACTTTAATGGTCTCGCCCTTGTCATTCGTAGAGAACAGTGTGAATGTACGGATGAGATCCAGCAGATTGTCCCGATCTAACATCCCGGCAACCAATCGTTGCTGATCGTTAGGACCGCTGCTGCCGTGCTCCAGATCGTCTACCGTGCGGGGATATGGATCAGCCCAACGGTAGAAGTGTTTAACGCTATGGGTGGTGATGGTACCAAACTTAGCCTCGTTTCTGCATGTGACGATGACGAACTGATTGTAATAAAACAGTGGTACGCTACCTTCACCCTTGACATCTCGTTGTTCGCTGTAACGGAGTAGCTGTTCAATAGCTTCCGGAATAGCATCTTTCACCTTGGGTGATTTGCACTCAATCACCACTATGGGCAGACCGTTTAGGAATAGTACTATGTCCGGAATGATATGATGTTCAGTTCCCAAGATGCGCACCTTGAACTGGCAAACAGCGATAAAGCGGTTGTGGTTGCTTTCCCGCCCCTGGCGCGTGAAGTCCACAAAACGTACTGTCGGGCTTTTCTCACCTGTCCGACGGTTCTCACTGACACTCGTGTTCTCCAGCAACAAATTAAACACATGACGGTTATTATTGATCAAGCTAGTACCAGAGAAGTTGGCGGTGAGCTGTTTGATTACTTCTTCCACTTGATCGTCTTCCAACCAGGGGTTGATAACCTTGAGTTGATCGCGTAAGACTGGTAGCATCACCACCTCAGTAAAGCTCTGACGGTGGCTAGCCTCTGGATGCTGTTTGCTGTCAAGGTCGATGACCTCCCAACCCAGTCCCGCAAGTTGATCCAGTAAGGGCTTCTCTACGTATTTGCGTTCGTCGATATTGTTATGCTCAGAGATTTTGTCACGTCTCATTAGACCGTCACCTCCGTGTCGTTCAGTAGGGGCATGACACGTTTCTTACCAGTGAGCAGATCTTGCATGAGAGCGGTTTTGAGGGAGCGGAGTTTTTGCAAGCTCTTATCAGCGGCGTGAATACTTTGTGAAACTGAAGCAATGTGATCGATTATTTTCTTTTGCTCAGTAACAGTTCTAGGTAACGAAATCAAAAGCATGCCCAAATTAGTCGGATTAACATTCGCCTGTTGAACACCAATAGTAGCCAATTGCTTCACCCTAATTTGGTTAGACACATCATTAAGCCAAACGTTTAAGTATCCAGCACAAAGCTTATCACTATCAGTTACAAGACGTACAAGATAGGAAGCAAAAGAAACACTCCGGCCAGAATGACGGTATATGCCCGTCCTCCCTACGTAATCAATACTATTAGTTCTATTAAATAAAACATCACCATCATTAAGGGTGAGACTCAACGCATCTCTTCGCCGAGAATATTTCAAATTGGAATAATCAACCTCACCATAGACTAGGTTATTCATTCGCAATACCGGAACTCCCTCAGGTTCCTCACTAAGACTCGTTGAAATACCATACCGCTTCTCAACCAAAAGATCATCGAGTGGCCTTACCTCCCACTCTACCGGAACCCTGCCCAGGGGAGAATCTTCAAATTGGTGGGTCTTCTCGGAGCGTAAATTACCGTGCTCATCTATTCCGCGGGTAAGGAGGTCCTGCATTAGACCAGTTTTTATGCGGTGCTGCTTGGCTATCGATGTCTCCGTCTCCTCAATCGCCTGATCAACCGTTGAAAGAACCTCAGCGATTTTCTTTTGCTCGGAAAGAGCTGGTAAAGGAATAGGGATCTGCTCCAAAATTTGCTTTGTTAACCCTGCACGTCCTCCGCCCGAGGAACGAGAGCGCAACTCCTCATATCGAAACTCTAAGTTGTAAAACAGGTAGCGTGTATCAAGAACCTCAGGATCACTTTTGATTAATGCCACAGATTGATTTGTGCATAACCTGCACAATACTAGCGCCACAGTTCCACGCGTTCTCCCTTGCCCAGCCAGTCCAATTGCAACTGTTGGAGAATCAACTATTGACGCATTGGAATGTCTCAGACCTAGCTCCGTTATCCTTCCGGGCACATCGGTAACTTTCTTTAACTTCACATCACCAGAAGCCATCCAAGGCACATCGCCATCCCAGTACTTTTCAACAGAAGTTCGCGGAGTTCCACCTACAGTAATACTTCCAAGATTCCCTATTAAATCCTCTCCCCAAGGATGATTGAATGGCACTGAGTTCTTAGACATAACTCAACCCCCTCAAAAAGCCTTCCAACGTCTCCAAGGTCTTACTCCGTTGGCGTTCTAGTTCGCGACTGGAGACAGCATATTTGTCCCAAAGGTTTTCCATCACCTGAATCAACTCACGCTTCTCTGAGTTGAGATAGCGGTATAGTTCGCGACGAGACATGTAATAAAGTTTTTTCAGTATCAGTTGACGGGCTTCTTCTTCGGTGAGTTGGTCACCAATAGCACTAAGTAAGCCATCAGTTTTAGCGAGTCTAACTTCGAGGGTGACTTTGTCCTTCGTTAGGCTGGAAAACCTCTTCTTCTCATCCTTGTTAGTGGAATCCAGTTCAGCCAGTTGGACATCAACCTGGCGAATCAGTTCTTTGCTTTCAGCCTTGAACTCGTCACCGCCTATTCTTTTTATCTTGAGCTTGAGAGCCAGTTCGTCGGTTTTGGTTTTCAACGCAACCTTAGTTTCCTTAATACGTTTCTCGAACGCGGTGATAGCCTTCTCTTGGGCTTGGAGGTTTTTCAGTTCCTTACGAGCCGTATCGCCTTCACTTCCCTTGAGATCGGCAATCAATTCACTGAGGGCTTTCTTAATAGCAGCCGCAGTGACGATTTCATCCTCTTCCGGCTCATAGGCAACAACTTCCTGTGCTTTTTCTACCGCTTCGGCTAGTTCACTCTGCAGTTGACTAATCTGCGTCTCCAACATTTCTATCTCGTCAGCCTCAGCCTGAAAGAACTCCGAAACAAGGTAGTCGTCAGGAATCAGGCTATGGTGCCAACCGGTGGAGGTGATAGTTTTGAGGTCGTAACGGATCTGTTGCCACCAGTTTACAAACACTCCCGCGCTCTTGAACTCATCCAGCACATGCAAAGGGACCAATTTAACCTTCAACGTGGTGAGTAATTCGTGTCGGACTTCTGGCAACTTCTTGCCATCATGTAATCCGGCAAAGACTTCACGAGCCACTGCCCACCAAGTCTCCAAAGCACAAATGTGTTCGGTGAATGCCTGCTGGAGCGCTTTGTCATTTTCCAATCGAGACTTAATAACGGATCTGGCAGTAATACACTCGTCAAAGGCTAGATAGCCCGGACGCTGGGGTGTAAAAAGCGTGTCAGGTCGAATCCCGAAGCGGGCAAAGTCATTAGCACGAGCGATAATTTCGCCTTCTGGAATGCCGCCAGTCAGATGTGCCTGCACATCCTCTGGTTCCGGATCAGGAGTATTGTCCACATAACGGCGAATGTTGAGGTTGTAATCGTGTTCTTCCACAATCTCTTTCTTGCAGACTAGACGGCTATATTTGGGAATCTCCCGTTTGTATGTGAAGACATGGTCAATCTTTTCAATGTCTTCAGGGCGCAACTTGTTCTGCGCCTTGCCTTCTGCAAATTCGCGATCGGCATTGATAAACAGCACCTTGTCGCGCAGTGTGTCCGGCTTGTTTTTATTGGCTACAATCACACAAGCGGGGATACCAGTACCATAGAATAGACCGGGCGGCAGACTGATAATAGCCTCAATAACATCATCGTTGATCAAGATCTCGCGAATCAGTTTCTCTTTACCACCCCGAAAAAGCACACCGTGGGGCATGACAGTTGCCATGTGGCCATGTGGCTTGAGGCTGGCCAACATATGCTGCACAAACATTAAGTCTGCCTTTTTTCCAGTTTCTAGGCACCACTCACGGAAGCGATTTGAGAATTTCATGTTGGCGCGACTATAGTTCTGCGAGAAGGGTGGGTTGGCTAAAACACGGTCGAATTTACGAACTTGGCCATTATCCAAAATCAAGGGATCTTCTAGGGTATCCCCATTCTCAATGGTGAAACGATTGATGTTGTGAAGGATCATGTTCATGTTACATATCGACCACACTGTTCCGTTTGAGTCCTGACCAAAGAGGGCCAGATCGTTCGGGTCTTGCCCTTGTTCCTCCACATATTGGTGGGCCTGAATGAGAAAGCCACCTGAACCAACGGTGGGGTCGTAGATTTCGTGACCCGCTTCCGGCTTGGTGATCTGCACCAGCAAGCGCACTACTTCTGCAGGAGTGTAGAATTCGCCGCCTTTCTTGCCAGCACTATCCGCAAAAAACTTGATCAAATATTCATAAGCCGCACCAAGCAGATCGGGGAACTCGAAATTATCATTGATCAGTACGAAACCGGGCTGGTTGAAGTGGTCGAGCAGATCTTTCCATTTCTGGTCAGGGATCTTAGTCTTACCTTTGAGTGCGTTGAAATCAATATTGTTTTTGAGTACTCCGGCAAGAGCATCGTTTTCTTCTTCTACGGCAGCAATTGCTTTATTAAGCATATTGCCAATGTCGTGTTTCAAATCCTTCAATGCCGGGACTTTTTCACCGTTTTCGTCAATCCATGATTCATGCCAGCGGGCACGGACAGGAACGAAAAAGGTCTCGCCGTAGGATGTTTTGTCTTCAAGTAGTTCCTCGATGAGGTCCGGCTGATCTTTTAAATGTGCGAAATCCTTCTTGCGAAGTTGTTCGCGCTTACGATCAAATTCATCAGATAATCGCTTAAGGAACAACATGCCAAAGATGAATTCCTTGAACTCCGATGCATCCATCTTACCCCTAAGGATATCAGCAGCCTTTAAGAGGAATCTTTCTAATTGGGATAGAGTTATTTTTTCATTAGACAACTGTCATTTCTCCTATTTGATTAATTTTTCGTTTCAAAACGCATTAGCAAACAATGCATGGGGTTACAAGGAGAGGGAACGTAACGTGCTCACAACCCGCTCATCAAAACATTATAACATTCGTAGGCGAATTGGACGAGTTGGCAATAACATTCCATCTTCAGTTCTGTCTCGCCTGGGTTCGAATCAAAAAATCCCTATCGTTCGTTTAGACGGTAAGTTGATTTTTTACACCTGATCGCGCCAAGTAAAACGTGCCGACCACCTCATACAAATTCATTCCGAAAACTTACCGTCTTCAGATATAAGACTAACCGACCAGTAGCTCGTTCTTCGAATTCATCAAAATCACCATCCGCCTTTAGTACATCCGGATGAAAAAGCTCAAAGCCTCCCGTATCATAGGAATTGCTCCACTCGACTGCAGGTGGTGGCTAATTGAGTGGGAGTTGTACCGATCAAGAAACTTGCTGTTGATAGTAAGGAAATGGTGAGTTTTTCTACAACAAAAAACAATATATCCCCTATGATTTTCACCATAAATGAACACTTGTCGCACACAAAACACTATTGCATAATGTAACCCTAAAAAGAAAACCTGGCAAAAAGGGGCCTTTCTGCTCATTTGCAGAAAGGCCCTTTTCTCCTGTTTTTCTTACTGCTTATCCTGCGACTTCGCCGCTATCTTCAACACTTCTTCCGCCACCAAACTCCCCATCTCCGAGGTAGTCACCGCTTCGGTTCCCCCTTCGTCATATCGCGAGTACGATACACAGCCGTTCCACAGCATCCGCTTCCCACCCGAACAAGTGACGCAGCATCATCGCAACGGAGAGGATCGTGCCGACCGGGTTCGAGTGCCCCAGACCTACGATGTCGGGTGCCGAGCCGTGGATCGGTTCTTAGAGAGAAACGTCCGGGCAGAACGATGCAGACGGGACGGGATCATGCCGGTGGAGCTAGCCAGCATCGACGCTTTGTCGGAGAGGATGTCGCCGAACAGATTCTCCGTGACGAGGACGTCAAACTGATTCGGGCTGCGCATCATTTGCGTGTCGGCGTTGTCGATCAGCACGTGGTGGACTTACATCCGGGTACTCCGGAGCGAAATCATCGGCGATCTCCCTCCAGAGCCCAGACGTGGTCATCACATTCGCCTTATCAACCGAGTGCAAAATCTTGCGGCGTTTCTGCGCCATTTCTAACCCAACTCAGACGTCGCGCTCGATCTCGCTGGCGGTGCAGGTGTCGTACGCCTCCCACTCGCCGTTCTCTCTGCTGCGACCGCGTTCGCCGTAGTAGATGCCCGCGGTCAGCGCGGACGATGACGCGGTCGTTTCCTTTTTCGAGTTCTGGGCGCAGCGGGCAGTAGGACATCGTGGACGCGGACGGGACGCAGGATCTCCTACTCACAGTCGAATCCCCATCTTACCTATAACTTGCCTCGTATAACCCCGAATCTCTTCCAGCACCCCGATTACATGTTGATAATCTGCCTCTAGCAGAGAAAGCCTTGATAGCTCAAACATCGTATCATCCCATTCGCTGACTTCATCCACACGCTTGAATCCATCCGCCGCCATTTGGAACCTATGCCTTGCCTCTTCGATATTGTTTGATTCGACTGCGACACGAGCCAAGATTCGATTCGCCTTTGCATGATAGACGTGAAACTCCGGCAAGAGCATACATGCATTTTCGCAGTGCTCGACCGCCTTCTCCAGTTCTACTCTGTTCAAATATAGCTGTGCAAGTTCAGTATAGGCCATGCCTTGCATTTCCAGATCCTTCATCTGATCCGCTTTTGAAAGTGTGTAGATCAGAATTTGTTCAGCATCGTCTTCACGCCCTGATACTCCATATAGAGCCGCCGTCTGGATTTCTAGCCGAAGTGTGCCTTGTAACTCATCCAGGCTTATATAAATCGAATGCGCGCGTTCTGAGTACTCAGTAGCTCGTTCTAAATCGCCCAATTGTTTATAGGAAACTCCAAGTTGCAGATAGGAATCTGCCATTTCTGAGAGGTTGTCCGTCCCCTCGTACAATGCGGCTGCCCTCGTAAAGTAATCTGTTGCTTTGGAGGTTTGTCCCAGTTTGAGAGACACTTCGCCGAGTTTATGGAGAATATCTGCTTGAAGGAAACCTCCCTTCTCCGCAATTTTCTCGCTCTCATCGAGTGCCTTACCAAAATGAAACTGAGCGATCTGGAAGAACTTGCGCTCGAAGGCGATGATTCCAATGTAGAGCAATGTACGGGTCGCCAAAAGCGAATCGTTTCTTAGCACTGCATATTCCTGTACCTGCGCGAAAGTCTTCTCTGCCTCGTCTAGGTCTCCGGTATGTAACAGGCACTCCCCCAGATGATAGAGAATGTCCGTCGTAGAGACTGTTGATCGCGGTGCATCGAGCAATTCGCGCAACAGCGTGATGGCAGAAGCGTACTGTTTAGCAGCCACCATCGCTTTTGCCATCTTGTACGAACTGACGTGTCCCATATTTAGCTCGACATTGACTAGTAGCTTCTCCACGGGAACATCAAGGCGTTCCGCAATCGCACATAACATAGCGTAGGAGGGCCGAGCTTTGTCCGATTCGACCTGACTGATCATCGAGGGCGTCAGAAGTCCTTCAGCCAGTTCAATCTGTGTCAGGCCTTTTTTGAGGCGAAGTTCACGGAGACGTTTACCAAGGGAACTCATTCCTTGATCTGCATGAATATTCCCTTGACGTGGCTTTCCTGAATCTCTTTCCATTTAGATCCTCCTTCTTCATTCAAGTCCCATGCCTCCATTGTAATCGCATCGTCGTTACAATTGAATAATTAATAACTATGTGATTGATGGTATTTACCCCGCCAAATATTGATTAAAATATTCCAACTTATCAAACAAACAAAAAACCTCCCTAACTTATGTGGGGAGGTTGCATCGATCAAGGCTATACATTCCCTTGGGAGATAATCGGGAAAATCGGCACTGTCTCAGCTACATGAGTTTGATTGCTGTCAGGTAAGACCGGTAACGTTGCTGCGATATTTTCAAAGTGATACAGAACAGAAACTGTGAGTACGAACGCAACGAGGCCGAGCAGTCGTTTTTTCATTCTACAGATCATCCTCTTCTAAAATGTCAGAGTGACTAGGCTGTAGTTCCTCTGCCCTTTTATGATACTGTTGCGGCCGATGCTAAATGCCCAAAAGCTGACGCTATTGCCTGTCCAAAGATTGACGGATATAATGACCACCGTACATATCCTAGAAAAGGAAAAGGACGCCTCTGAATGATGTGCCACTGTATC
>NZ_JAPMLT010000001.1 GCF_026410385.1 Tumebacillus lacus | reverse complement strand
CTATGTCGGGAAGGGATAAGCGCTGAAAGCATCTAAGCGCGAAGCCCACCTCAAGATAAGACTTCCCACACGGTCAACGTGGTAAGACCCCTTGTAGACGACAAGGTTGATAGGCTGGAGGTGTACGTGCCGCGAGGCATTCAGCTGACCAGTACTAATAGGTCGAGGGCTTATCCTAAGCAAACAGGCGCAAGCCTCACTCATATAAACATTCGCATCCAGTTTTCAGGGAACACAACAAAAACATGCGGTCATAGCTCAGTTGGTAGAGCACCACCTTGACATGGTGGGGGTCACAGGTTCGAGTCCTGTTGATCGCACCATTACAACGTCTCGTGATAATTGCGGAGAGGCCACACCCGTTCCCATCCCGAACACGGAAGTTAAGCTCTCCAGCGTCGATGGTACTTGGGCCGCAGGGTCCTGGGAGAGTAGATCGTCGCGAGGCGATTTTTGTTCTATAGCGCGAGCTTTCAAAAAGAAATAAGATCCGATCCAGAACAATGGGCGGATCTTTTTTGACTATAATGTCTAATAGAGCATTCAAACTCATGCGATACAAGTATAAGAAAGCACGTCCCGAGTCACGAAGAGATTCAATACTGAAGCATCAGTTTCAAAAAGATCCCGACCCTGACAATGGTGGGATCTTTTTTATTACCTCGCCGATCAGGACATCCGTACTTATGCGATATAAAGATAAGAAAGCACGTCTCGAGTCACGAAGAGATTCAATACTGAAGCAACAGTTTCAAAAAGATCACGACCCAGACAATGGTGGAATCATTTTTATGATCACGGCTAGAGGGCTTCCAAACTCTTTCAGAACGAGAGAGCGGAACTTTTTGATGATCGCACCATAACAAGGCGCTCCAGGTCCGATAGACAATCTGAAACGGATGACTTGCTTTGTCGTCCTGTGGCAAACTTTATAAGCCGGGCACTTCACGTGAGACTCTAACCATCATAAGAAGTGCTAAAAACAAGCGGTGAGAGCGGATGGGGTGTCCCTTGGAGGAGCGAGTTGTTTTGGCTGGGTTTTGCCAAAACGTGTTTGAGCGGGGCAAGGGATACCCCATCCGCTCGGCCACGCAGCAACCGAAAACGAACTCAGAGAGCCCGCACACTTGCACCACCTCCAACGAAACGACCTGACATGATACGCACCTCTAAACGAGAGCATGTTCAAGAATTCACTCCCTAACCCACCCTCACCCCCAAAACTCCGATCATTTGTTTCACTTCGCCCCACATCCCCAGTTGAGTCAAACCATCACCCGTGATAAGATAAGTCCTGTCGCCGCGATACATCGGCTGACAGCATCACAAACAACAACCTGGAGGCTTAGCTCAGCTGGGAGAGCATCTGCCTTACAAGCAGAGGGTCGGCGGTTCGATCCCGTCAGCCTCCACCAAAGATCGGAATGTAGCGCAGCTTGGTAGCGCGCACGCTTCGGGAGCGTGAGGTCCAGGGTTCGAATCCCTGCATTCCGACCATCTTTACTAAAAGATCCCGCTTGCATCGCACCACGCAACGTGATATATTAGTAAACGTCGTCTCCAAGCGACAACAAACAACATGGCGGTCGTGGCGAAGTGGTTAACGCATCGGATTGTGGCTCCGACACTCGAGGGTTCGATTCCCTTCGATCGCCCCATTTTCATTTCAAAAAACGTTGGGGAGTCGCCAAGCGGTAAGGCAACGGACTTTGACTCCGTCATGCGAAGGTTCGATCCCTTCCTCCCCAGCCATACGTGCCCATAGCTCAGCTGGATAGAGCGTTTGACTACGAATCAAAAGGCCGGGAGTTCGAATCTCTCTGGGCACGCCATCTTCACTTCCTTAAATAAAATAAGGGCCCATAGCTCAGTTGGCTAGAGCGCACGACTGATAATCGTGAGGTCGGAAGTTCGAATCTTCTTGGGCCCACCAAAACGAAAAAAAGACCTGATCCATCGCGGATCAGGTCTTTTTTACATCCCGATATACTTCGCGTACAAACTGCGAGCCCGCGACACATCGTCCGTCCCTTGCACCAGCACACGGCCGTCCGGGAAGATCACCAACCGGATCTCCTCCGTCGCATAAAAGCGGAGCAAGAACTTATTGGCCTCCACCTTGCCACTCAGACGCAAGCGGTCGGCGAGCGCGGTGAGGTTGACTTCCATCGGTTCCGAAGGTGAGATCTGGATCGTGTTGCGGCCGCAAAGCGACGTCGTCTCGTCGCCTGTCGCCGGTTCCAGATACTCATACCGACCTTCCCCGCAGCAGGGGCAATCCGCACGGCGAGCGCGGGAGATATCGATCGTATGGGTCGCATACTCCCAAATGCTCACGTTTAACATCGACCGCCGCACCTTGTCCTTCGCCTCGACCAAGATCTTCATCGCTTCCACCGCTTGATACGAAGCGACGATGTGAATAATCGGTCCCAATACCCCGGCCGTGTCGCACGTCTGCACCGTCCCGGGAGCAGGCGCAGAGTCGAACAGGCAACGCAGACAAGGCGTTTCACCGGGAAGAACGGGCAGCGTCATGCCGTTCGCGCTCACACCGCCGCCGTACACCCAGGGCAGGCCGTGTTTGACGCAGACATCGTTGATCAAAAACCGCACTTGAAAATTATCTGTGCCATCCAACACCAAATCCACATCGGACAGCAGTGCCTCCGCATTTTGCCACGTCAAATCAGCCACGACCGGCTCGATCTCCACGCCGGAGTTGACCGCCCGCAAACTCTCCGCAGCCGCAATCGCCTTGGGCAGTCCTTCTGCGGCGTGCGCTTCGTGGTACAGCATCTGCCGCTGCAAGTTGGAAGCCTCCACAAAATCGCGGTCGATCACCCGCACAAAGCCGACGCCGGCGCGCACCATATGGTTGGCCAGCACGGTGCCCAGCGCGCCCATCCCGACGATGGCCACGCGGCTGTTCAGCAGACGGCGCTGACCGTCCTCTCCAATCGGCGCAAAGAGGATCTGCCGCGAATAACGGCTCATATTCAAATCATTCATCTGCTTACACCTCCGAGCTTCCCGGCTTGGTCGGGTCCCAAGGGCCTTGTTGGTGCCCCATCCATTCGGTGCCGTCCGACCAATTTTCTTTTTTCCAGATCGGCACGATCTCCTTCAACCGCTCAATCGCATAGCGTCCCGCCTCATACGAAGCGGCGCGGTGCGGGGTGGCGACCGCGATCACGACCGCTGCGTCTTCGATCTCCAGCCGGCCGATCCGGTGCGCCATCGCCACGCGGGTGCCGGGCCAGCGCTGATCGATCTCGTCTGCGATCTGCTCCATCATCTTCACGGCCATCGGTTCATACGCCTCATATTCGAGGTGAGTCGTGATCTTGCCGTGCGTCAGTTCGCGGACGGTGCCGACGAACAGATTGATCGCGCCGCAGTGAGGATGGCGCACTTTGGCCAGCGTCCCTTCCACGGAAAGCGGTTCGGCTGTAATCAGGAATCGGCGGTTATCCGCCACCTCGTCCTGACCGCCCGACACCGGCGGCAAGATCGCCACTTCGTCGCCCGGTTGCAAGACAGTGTCCGATGTCGCATAGCTTTGATTGACAGATGCGAAAGAGATGCGCAATATCTCTGCCGAGGCAGGATTCTGCTCGCTGATCACCGAAAATAGATCGGATACGCGTGCGCCGTCGGGGAGTTCGCCCTGCCAGATCGGGGAGCCGACCGCTTGGGCCACGCCGGCGAACAGTTTGACTTCCATATACATGAAGAAAAACTCCTTTGCTGTGCGAGATGTACGTTGACATACAGAAAGATTCATTGAAATCGTTCATCATGAGAATAACATAAGGCCATGCACCTGACCATGATTTCATCTGACTCCATTTTCCGTGAAAGGGGTGAAGACAAAGTGCTGCTAATCGACCGATTTGGCCGTACTCACGATTATCTGCGCATCTCGGTCACCGACCGATGCAATCTGCGCTGCCGCTACTGCATGCCAGCGGAGGGATTGGAGTTTTTGCCAAATGACCGTGTGCTGAGCTTTGACGAGATCGAGGAGGTCGTACGCGTCGGAGCACGGCTTGGCATCAGGCGGCTGCGCATCACCGGCGGCGAACCGCTGGTGCGACCGAACTTGGAAGGTCTGATCGAGCGATTGTCTGCCATCGAGGGCATCGACGACATCGCCTTGACGACGAACGGCATTTACCTCGCCCAGCGCGCGCAGGCTTTGAAAGCGGCCGGTGTGACGCGGGTCAACATCTCGCTGGATTCGCTCCGGGCGGATCGGTTTGAAAAAATCACCCGCGGGGGCGACCTCAAACGCGTACTTGATGCGCTCGACGCGGCCTACGAGGTCGGATTTGCGCCCGTAAAGATCAACTGTGTGCTGATGAAAGGGTTTAATGACGACGAGATCGACGATTTCCTGCGTCTGTCCATCGAAAAACCGCTCACAGTCCGGTTCATCGAATACATGCCGATCGGCCATGAAGGGGACGATTGGAAAGGAAGTTATCTGCCTCTGGACGAGGTGCACAAGCGCGCCGCAGCCAACGGATGGGCGACGACCGCGCTGGAAAAAGAGATCAAAGGCAACGGGCCGGCCAACTATTTCCGCATCGAAGGCGCGGCAGGCGAATTTGGGCTGATCCATCCGGTCAGCGATCATTTCTGCGGGTCGTGCAACCGGCTCCGCTTGACGGCCGACGGCAATCTCAAGCCGTGCCTGTACTGGATCGACGAGTTTAACGTCAAGCACGCGATCGGCGATGAAGAAAAGATGATCGCTCTGTTCCGGCGCGCGCTCGACAACAAGCCGGAAACGCATGAGATGGCGCAAGCTCTCGAGGGAGCGGAGCGTTCGCATACGCCGACCTTGCGCCGGATGTCGCAGATCGGCGGATAGACACGGGGGAGGCAGGAGCGGTGACGGAGAAATTGACGCACTTTAACGAGCAAGGGCGCGCCCACATGGTCGACGTCACGCAGAAGCAAGCGACGCGGCGCGAGGCGACCGCCTACGCGCAGATCGTGATGCGGGCGGAGACGATGGCGTTGATTCGCGAGGGCAAGATGAAAAAAGGCGACGTGCTCGCCGTGGCGCAGGTCGCCGGGATCATGGCAGCCAAAAAGACGCCGGAGATCATCCCGATGTGCCATCCGCTGCCGCTGACGAAAGTGGATGTGCGGTTTGAAGAAGGGGCTGTGACCGGGGAGGAAGCATTGCTCGATCTCTACGCGACGGTGGCGACGACCTATCAAACCGGAGTCGAGATGGAAGCCTTGACCGCTGTGACGGCGGCGGCGCTTACTATCTATGACATGTGCAAAGCGGCGGACAAAGGCATGACGATCCGCGAGGTGCGCCTGGAAGAAAAGACCGGCGGCAAAAGCGGCGATTTCCGCCGCGAAGGGGGTCAATAGAGATGGCGAGATGGAAAGTGGGCATCCTGACAGCGAGCGACAAAGGCTCGGCAGGCGAACGCGAAGATCTCAGCGGACAGGTGATCCGTGAACTGGTGCAGGACGTCGGCGCGGAAGTGGTGCAGTACAACGTCGTGCCGGACGAACTGCACATCCTCAAGGAAACGCTGATCAAACACTGTGACATCGATCGTCTCGACCTCGTCGTCACGACGGGCGGCACCGGGCTTTCTCCCCGCGATGTGACACCGGAAGCGACGCTGGCGGTGATCGAGCGCGAAGTGCCGGGCATGGCGGAAGCGATGCGGGCAGTGTCCTTGCAAAAGACGCCGTTTGCGATGCTCTCACGGGCGGTGGTCGGGACGCGGGGCGGCACGTTGATCGTCAATCTGCCCGGCAGCCCGAAAGGCGTGCGCGAGTGCCTGGACGTGCTGTTGCCGGTCATCCCGCATGCGCTGGAGATCCTGCAAGGGCACACGGGCGAGCACAAGTCTTAGGCATCAGGCGCATTTTACATATAAGGAGACGGACGATGAAAGCTTTTGTGATTACAGGGGTATCCGGCGGTCTCGGACAGGCGTTATTTGAAAAGATCACAGCGGTGGATGGCGAGGTGAAAGTGATCGCGATCTCGCGCCGCTTTCTGCCGGAGCAAGAGGCGTTGGCAGCGGAGCAACCGGAGCGGGTGCGTCTGGTGCGACGCGATCTGAATCAGGTCGCCGAACTGCCGACGGCCGAAGAGTTTGCCGAATATCTGGCGGACGAGCGGATCGATGAGGTGGTGTTTATCAACAACGCGGCCATCGTCGACCCGATCGGAGCGGTCGGCAGCCTCGATCCGGCGGTGCTCATCGAGTCGTCCCAGATCAATCTGGCGGCGGCGATGGTGCTGACCAACGCGCTGTTTGCCGTCCCGAAAGTCGGAGAGGCCAAGGTCACGGTCCGCGTGTTGAACATCTCCTCCGGTGCTGCCAAGCGCGTGATCGCGGGCTGGGCGGCCTATTGCGCGGTCAAGGCGGGGAATGAGATGTTCTTCGATGTGCTGGCGGAGCAGTACGCGGATCAGCCGCATGTGCAGATCCACAACGTCAATCCAGGCGTGATGGACACCCGGATGCAAGGCAAGATCCGGGCGGCAGAGTTTCCGACCCGGCAGCGGTTTGTGTCGCTGAAAGAAGAAGGACAACTCCCGTCGCCGGAACAAGTGGCGACCAAGATCTGGGGCGAGTACATCTCCTCCTGAAAAAAGTTTTATTTTGAGTGAAACTTTTTGTCGGTTTCGCTCGTCTTTATAGATGTAGGATTTAGCACGGCTGGCTTATTTCGCGTTTGGCTAGCGTGGAAATAGGTCTGTTTTCTCCGCAACAGGCACTCCTGGCGGGAGTGGGAGAAACTGCTCGAGCTTATCATGAAGAAGAGACCCCTTTTTTCGAGCCAGGGGTCTCTTTTTCATTTTCTGGGGAAATACTAACCGTATCCAAAAATCGGGCCCAGGAAGGTGAGTGCGATGCGGTTTGCCGCCGAACGGCGGACGTCTGCTGTCAGAGTGTCGGGCGTTGCTCGTTGCGACCGAAAGACCAAACAACTGGTCAAGCGACTGCTCCCGGGTGAGATCGCGGTGATCCAGCATGTCGATCTTGACGAGGTGGCGGCGGACGGTCTGATCGCCGCCAAAGTGAAGGCGGTGATCAACACGTCCGCCTCGATCTCCGGCCGCTATCCGAATCTCGGTCCGCTGAAATTGGTCAAGGCGGGCATCGTGCTGCTCGATCAGGCACCGTCGGAACTGTTGATCGAATTGGCGGACGGGGCGGATGTGCAGTTGATCGACAATCTGATCGTCCGAGGCGACACGGTGATTGGACGGGGTGAACTGCTGGATGAAGAGCAGGTGCTGTCCCGAATGGCGCGGGCGATGACCAACGTGCGGGCGGAACTGCAACAGTTCGTGGAAAATACGCTCAGCTATGCCCAGATGGAAAAGCAGTTTTTCCTTGGCGAGCTGCCGGAACTCCACCTGCGGACGACCTGGGTCGGGCGTCATGTGCTGGTCGTGGTGCGGGGGCCGACATACAAGGAAGATCTGCGGGCGATCACGACCTACATAAGAGATTTGAAACCGGTGTTGATCGGGGTGGACGGCGGTGCGGATGCGCTGCTGGAGGTCGGATTTCGGCCGCAGGTGATCCTGGGGGATATGGACTCCGTCAGCGATGAGGCGCTGGCGTGCGGGGCGGAGTTGATCGTGCACGCCTATCAGGACGGACGAGCCCCAGGGCTTGAGCGGATCGAGCGGCTGGGATTGACAGCTCATACGTATCCGGCGCCCGGTACGAGCGAAGATGTGGCGATGCTGGTCGCCCATGAGCAAGGGGCGGAACTGATCGTCGCCGTCGGGACGCATTCGAACATGATCGACTTTCTGGAGAAAGGGCGGCGCGGCATGGCGAGCACGGTGCTGACGCGGATGCGGATCGGCAATCAATTGGTCGATGCCAAAGGCGTTTCTTTGCTCTATCACCGGGCTGCCGATTGGAAGGCGGCTTGTTTGGTGTTTGCGGCGGCGCTGGTACCACTTGGCATTTTGGCGTGGCTCAATCCGATCACGCGGCATTTTTTGCGGATGATCTGGTTGAATGTGAAGTTGTGGTTGGGGGTGTGAGCGCTGTACGGTTATCGGTATCACATCATCACGTGTATTTCTGTGTTTCTGGCGCTCGGGCTCGGTCTGTTGCTCGGCGGCACGTTTGGCGAGCAGGTGATCGTCAAAGAGCAGGTGCAACTGCTCGACCGTCTCGAAGACCGTTATACGCAGGCGAAGGCGGAGAATGTCAAACTCAAGCAGGAGTCGGTCGATCTCGATACGAAAGGCAGGCAGCTCCTGCATGTGGTGTCGCAGGTCAGCGATCATTATGTGCAAGACAGGCTGCCGGGGAAAAAGGTGGCGATCCTGCAGTTGGAACCGACCGAGCTGAGTGCGCTGTTGACCACGTTGGAGAAGGCGGGAGCGAATGTGACCAGCACGACGCTGATCACGAACAGTCGCCTGTTGTACGATCCAGCCGGTCTGTCTGAACTGGGCAAAGGGATGGCACACGCAGAAGGCGTGACGGCGCAGGAGCGGCAACAGCGGCTGCTGGAAGGCGTGGTGGACAGTCTCTATCGCGAGGGAAGTGACAGCACGCTGTTGACGGAGTTGCAGGAGAAACAGGCGTTGACGGTCAACGGCACGGTCGCGCAGGCTCCGGACGCCCTGATCCTGATCGGCGGGGCGGGGGATGAGAACCGGCAGCGGTTGTTGTCGCTCGATGTGCCGCTGCTCAAGGTGTTGCAGAGCAGAGGGTTGACGGTGGTCGGCACGGAGCCTTCGGAGGCGGCGCACTCCGGCGTGCGCTATTATCGCGAGCACGGGGTGTCGACGGTGGACAATGTCGATCAGACGACCGGGCTGGTGGCGCTGATCGACGTGCTAGGCGGGGCGAAGGGGCATTTCGGAGTGAAGAAGACGGCCGAGGCGCTGTTGCCAAAGCTGACCAATGCCAAAGAGGTGAGTGCACAGTGACCGAAGCGAGCAGAACTCCGAAAGTATGCGTGCTGATCCCGGCTTGGAATGAGGCGGATCGCATTGACCAGACGATCCTCGCCGTACGCACGCTGGAGCGGATCGACGAAGTGATCGTGATCGACGACGGCTCGACCGACGAGACGTACCGGGTGTCGCTGGAGGCCGGTGCGCGCGTGATCCGGCATACGACCAATTACGGCAAAGGAGCGGCGCTGTATTCCGGCATTTTGGCGACGTCTGCCGATGTGGTGGTGTTTCTCGATGCGGATATGACCGATTCGGCAGTCGAGGTGTGGAAATTGATCAGGCCGATCATGGAAAACCGCTGTGACATGACCATCGGGGTGTTGCCGCGACCGGGCAAGGGCGGATTTGGCATCGTGAAAAATTTTGCCCGCAACGGGATCAAAAAGCTCGGCGGCGTGGAGTTGCAGGCTCCTTTGTCGGGTCAGCGGGCTGTCAATCGCAAGGTGCTGAACGCGATCGGGTCGCTCGGCGACGGGTACGGGGTCGAGGTGGCGATGACGATCGATGCGGCGCGCAAAGGCATGCGGCTGCTGGAGGTCGAGGTGGAGATGAAGAATCGTGAATACGGGCGCGACCTGCGCGGATTTTGGCACCGGGGCAAGCAGTTGGTGCAGATCGCCCGCGTGCTGTACTCCAGAAGGCAGACGAGGTGACGAAACGATGGACGGATTGTTTTGGGGGACGACGGTGACGCTGTTGGCAGCGTATTGGGGAGCGTATCTGGGGATGCGGGTTCTGTTTCGGCCGCTGTCACAAGCGTTTGTGCGGGCGGGATTTGTCCGGCCGAACTTTCGCGGTGAGAAGATCCCGGTGGGGCTTGGCACCGCGCTGTGGCTGACGTTGGTGTTGGTCGGGGTGCTGTTGATGACGGCGAGCGAGTGGATGCCGGTGCCGTGGCTGATGCTGCACGATCTGATCGGCTGTCTCACCGTCTGCTCGCTGCTGTTTGCGGCGGGGTTGCTCGACGATGCGGTCGGCAACCGCGACGCGACCGGGCTGCGCGGACATCTATGCACGCTGGTGCGGGACGGCGTGATGACGACCGGGTTGATCAAAGCGGTCGTCGGCGTCGTCGCCGGTCTGTTTGGCGCGTGGTTGCTGGGGTCGCCGGGGTGGAGGTTGCCGCTCGATGCGCTGGTGATCGCGCTGTCGGCCAACTCGGTCAATCTGCTCGATCTGCGGCCAGGTCGCGCCTGCAAGGGGGTGCTGATCGGGCTGGTGGTGCTGACGCTCGTGTCGCTGCGGGCGGAGATGAGCCCGGTGTTTTGGCTGCTGCTCGGGTTGACGCTGGCCTATCTCCCCTATGATCTGCAGGCCCGCTCGATGATGGGTGATGCCGGGGCGAATTTGCTCGGCGGCGCACTCGGGGTGCTGGTGGTGACGACGTGCAGCGATGCGGCGGTGATCGGATGGTTGGCGTTTCTGGTGCTGTTTCATCTGTATACGGAGAAGTACTCGCTGTCGGAGGCGATTGAGAAAAACCGCTGGCTGCGCTGGTTTGATGTGCTGGGGCGAACTTGAAGAAAGTGGCGGAGTTTCCTCCAGATAAAAAGGCCCGTTCTCTCGAATCTTCTAGAAGAACAGAAGTTTGACTAGAGAGCAGGGAGGCACCATGAACAAACATTGGTGGATCGGTTCGGTGTCGGTGCTGGCTGCGGTTGCAGTCAGTGCCGTTTTCATGTTTTCGGAACAAGAGCAGCCGCAACATGTACAGGCGGTATCGGCTCCCGTTGATGATCGACCGTGGGAGGAGCCGGCAGTTGTAAAGCCGGTGAAAGCGGTGCTCGGGTATTATACGGTGTACCACCCGAAAGATGTAAAATCAAAGGAGTCTCTGGCGGCGTACGGAAGTTATCTCAACCAAATGTCGACGCAGACATTCACCGTCACAGAGACGGGGGAGGTCGCGGGCGACGCGCCGAGTGACTCTTTGCAAATCGCGAAGGATCAGCAGATCGGCACGTATGCGACGATCACAAATCAGAAAAATAACGATTTTAATAAAGATCTTGCGCACCTCATTCTCAGCGACGAGCAGGTGCGGCAACGGGCGGTTGCCCAATCCTTGCAACTCGTGCGGGAGGGCGGATTTGCCGGGGTCAATGTGGATTTTGAAAATATGCGCCCGACCGACCGTGATCTGTACACGCAGTTTGTGCGCGAATTGGGAGCGGCGTTGCGTCCGCACGGGTATCGGGTGATCGTCTCCACCGCTGCAAAGACGAGCGACTCTCCGAAGAGTTCGTGGATCGGCGCGTTTGATTATCGGGCGCTCGGCGAGGCAGCCGATCAGGTGCAGTTGATGACGTATGATGAGCACGGCCCGTGGGGGGAGCCCGGGCCGACGGCGAGCTTGCCGTGGGTGAAAAACGTGTTGACGTACGCCACCTCGCAGATACCGGCGGAGAAGATCTTGCTCGGGCTGCCCGCGTACGGCAACGACTGGAATCTCACCGCCGGCAAAGGGCACAAAGCGGTGGCGTGGAAGAACCTGCCGACTCTTTTGAAACAAACAGGTGCCGCGCCGCAGTGGGATGAGAAGAGTCAGACGCCGTATCTCCCCTACACCGCAGCAGACGGCACGCAGCACGTCGTCTGGTATGAGGACGCGCGCAGCATCGCGATCAAGGCCCGATTGGTCGAGGGGTTCGGACTGGCCGGTGTCGCGATGTGGCGGATGGGCTTGGAGAATGAGGAGTTCTGGCAGGCCGTCGAAAAGGGGCTCGGGGTGTGAGAGGAAGAACAGAGCTCGATACCCCCATGTTCCATGCCATAAAAAAATGCCGATCTCGGTGATTCGAGATCGGCATATTTGATTTACTCCATCTCCGCCAATCGCTCCAAAATACGCCGCTTGCGGTACAGCATCTTCGCTGTCTCCGCGAGTTCGTCGATGGTCTTTTTGTTGACGTAGGCGCCGAAGACCATCCCGGCCACGGGGATGAGTTGAAAAAGTTTCTTCCAGCCGTAGTTTTCCGCTTGGACGAGCAGGACCTCGCGCCAGCCTTGCAGTTGGGCGAAGACTTGCCGGTTGCGGTCCGGATCGCCGTATGCGGTGAGATCTTCGATGATCGCCTTTTTTCCCACAAAGTCGGACGAGGTGAACTGCAACACCTTGATCATAAACGCCCGCTCCGCTTTTTCCTTCGGGTCGTAGCCGTAGCAGATAGCGATCTCCTGCAACGTCTTCAGGGAAAGGCCGAGCAGGACCGGGATGTCGAGGGCGAGCGTGAACACGCCGCCAAATCCGGTGGTCGCGCCTTGGACGGTGGCAAATGTCGAGCGGGACTTGCTCAACTCGGCCGCTGTGCTGTCCATCAGCGACAGCGGCAGACGGGACAGCGATTCCAAAGTCAAAGTCGGATCGCCCGACGCTTTTTGAAAGCGTACCAGCAGACTGTCCGCGGAAATCAAATATTTGCCGCCCGTATCGATGTATCCGACCATCTCGTCCAGCGCCTCGCCCGCCTTTTTTTGCAAAAATTGGGGCGTCACTTTATCGAGCAATGCGAACGGCAGGCGGCCGAGCTTTTCCCAGAACCACAGATCTTTCTGGTCGGCCTCCCATTTTTCGACGATGAGCAGTTGTTCATGCAACGCCTCGCGAGTTTCCATCCGTTATTGGCCCATCCGCTTTTCCAATTCGTTGGTAATGATCGTGATCAGAAGCGCGTCGAACACGCCGTTGTTTTCCAGGACGGCCTGTTGGATCACGTCCCGCACGACATCTTGGCCGAGTTGTTGCGTGGCTTGGATGACGACCGGGTCTTTCATCAGATCGGTCATAAATTGCTCGACCTTGGCACCGGTCGCTCCCGCTTGGTCGAGCAGGAACTGCTGAAGGTCGGGATTTTCTTTCAATTTGTTCACGGCGTCTGTCGCCTGTTGGGTCAGGTCGTTCGCTTTTTCGGTCAGTTTGTCTTTGTTTTCTTGAGAAAGGACTTCTTGGCCCCCGATGGAGCACCCGGACGCCGTGGTCAGAACTGCAAAGGTCAACGCCGCTGCAAGCCATTTTTTCATCAATTGTCAGCTCCCTGATGGATCAGATTATTTGCTCTTCCAATCGGGCCGTTTGATCTTGTTGCGCTTTTTGTCGCGGTAGAAGACGAGGCCGCCGAGGAAGGCGATCCCGCCGGTCATCAGCACGCCGCCGATCAGCACGCGCCACCAAATCACGGTGCCGGGGTCGGCGAGTTTGTCGACGAGCGCGATGCGGATCAGGTTTAAGCCGTAGCCGGAGAGCAGGAAGACGCCGAGAAGCAGCGCCCAAACGAACACTTTTGCCATCTATGGTACACATCCTTTCATACGCATGAAGCACTCGAGAGTTTCATGTTTCATGATAGCCTACACGATTTCCAACCACAAGGGGCAGGAAATACCGTTCGGTTGTCGAAGTTTTTTGCATGCAAATTCTTTCACACACATGCAATCTGTTGCATAGATTCAGGGGGACAATCTACTGTGATCAACATACTGATCGTCGGAGCCGGGCGTGGGGGCACGGCTCTGTTGCGTGCGTTTCGAGATTTGGCCAGCGTGCATGTGGTCGGAATCGCCGACGTCGATCCGAATGCGCCTGGATTTGTGTTGGCCCGGTCGCTCGGAGTACCGACCGGGCAACGGTACGAGGCATTTTTTGACGGCAGTGTCGGCACGGTGCAGGTGGTGATCGAGGCGACCGGGCAGGCGGAGGTCTTCAAGGAGATCCAGGAACGCCGCCCGAAAGGCACGACGCTGATCCCGGGAGCGGTGGCCAATCTGATGATGAGGCTGCTGCTGGAGAAGGAGGAACTGATCCGGCAGCTGACCGTGTCGCGGCAGGAGCTCGGTGCGGTGCTCAACTCGACATACGATGCGATGATCGCGGTGAACAGCGAAGGGGTGATCACGCTGTTCAACCCGGCAGCTGAGCAACTGTCCGGCAAGGTGGCCGGCGAGATGGTCGGACGTCGGGCGTGTGAAGTGATCCCGAACTCCCGTCTGCATATTGTGTTGGAGACCGGCGTGCCGGAGCTCAACCAACTGCAGGAGTTTCACGCGACGACCCGCATCTTGACCAACCGGGTGCCGATGCGCGACGGGCAGGGCAATCTGGTCGGCGCGTTGGCCGTCTTTCGCGACATCACGGAGATTCAAAAGATGGCGGAGGAGGTCACAGACCTCAAGGAGATCCAACTGCTGCTGCAATCGATCATCCACTCCACGCAAGACGCGATCTCGGTCGTCGACACGGAAGGGCGGGGCATCCTGATCAACCCGGCCTATACGCGGCTGACCGGACTGCGCGAGGAAGAGGTGATCGGCAAGCCGGCCGACGTCGACATCGCCGAGGGCGAATCGATGCATCTGCAGGTGCTGAAGACGCGCAAACCGGTGCGCGGCGTGCCGATGAAGGTCGGACCGTACCGCAAAGAAGTCCTCGTCAACGTCGCGCCGATCGTCGTCGACGGTGAACTGAAAGGGTCCGTCGGGATCGTGCATGACATCTCAGAGATCGAAAATCTGACAAAAGAGCTCAACCAAGCCAAGCAGTTGATCCGCAAGTTGGAGGCCAAATATCAGTTTGAAGACATCATCGGTTCTTCCAATGAGATGCTGATGGCCATCGAGCAGGCGCGCAAAGCGGCGGAGACGCCCGCGACGGTGCTGCTGCGTGGCGAGTCGGGGACGGGGAAAGAGCTGTTTGCGCATGCGATTCACAACGCCAGCGAGCGGCGCTATTCGCAGTTTATCCGGGTCAATTGTGCGGCGATCTCGGAGTCGCTTTTGGAATCGGAGCTGTTCGGCTACGAGGAAGGGGCGTTTACCGGGGCCAAGCGTGGCGGCAAGAAAGGGTTGTTTGAAGAAGCGTCGGGCGGCACGATCTTTCTCGATGAGATCGGCGAACTGTCGATGAGCATGCAGGCGAAGATCTTGCGCGTGCTGCAGGAAAAGGAGATCCTGCGCGTCGGCGGGGCGAAAGCGACGCCGGTCAACGCGCGGGTGATCGCGGCGACAAACGTCAATCTGGAGCGGGCGATCCAGCAGGGCACGTTCCGGGAAGACTTGTACTACCGCCTGAACGTGCTGCCGATCATCATCCCGCCGCTGCGCTATCGCAAAGAGGATATCCCGGCGATCGGGTTGCGGTTGATTCATAAGTACAATCAAGAGTACGGTCGGGGCGTGGAGCAGATCTCGCCGCTGGCGGTCGGCAAGCTGATCGAGTACCAGTGGCCGGGCAACGTGCGCGAGTTGGAAAATGCAATCGGCCGGGCGATGATCAATATGAAGTTTACCGAGACGGTGATGGAGCCGCATCATCTGATACTGTACGGGCACCAAGCGCCGGGCAGCGGCGGCACCGCGACACAGCCGGTGGCCTGGGTTGCGGAGACGGTCGAGGACGCCGATCTGCCGCAGACGGGGGAACTGCGTTCGTTGGATGAGGTGGTCGGCGAAGCGGAACGTCTCTATATCACACGCGTCCTGCGGCAGACCAACGGCAACAAGACGGAGGCGGCGAAACGGCTGGGAATCGCGGTGCGCAGTCTGTATTACAAATTGGAAAAGTACGGCATCCAGTCATGACGCCTGCAATTTTTTGCAGGATCTTGCTTGCAAGAAATTGCATCGTCTTGCAAAAGATTGCATAAACAGAAACCGCCCTTTTTGGCTGACGGGCGGTTTTTTGCTTAGAAGGACGCTGTTTTCAGGCTTTCTGTAACCGCTTTCAGAAAAGTTGGCACGACCCTTGCATATAAAAATTGGCGTGAACCTTTTCGCGTCCAATTCTTTTTTGTCTCTAGCTTATAACTGGCGCAAAGAAAGCAGATAACTAACCATATCTGCCGTTCACTACCACCTCTGGCTCAAGTATGGTATTCTGGCAACTGGGGCATGAGGTGCTTCTAATACCTCGTCTTAACTTTCTGAAAACTACTGAATGACTCTAAAGGGGGATTTGTCATGAAAATTTTTGAATATATGGAGAAGTATGATTACGAGCAACTCGTATTCTGCCACGATGAAGCGTCCGGTCTGAAGGCGATCATCGCGATCCACGACACGACGCTCGGTCCGGCACTCGGGGGCACCCGCATGTGGGTGTATGAAAACGAAGAGGCAGCGATTGAAGACGCGCTGCGCCTGGCGCGCGGCATGACCTATAAAAACGCGGCGGCCGGCCTGAACCTTGGCGGCGGCAAGACCGTCATCATCGGCAACCCGCGCACCGACAAATCGGAAGCGCTGTTCCGCGCATTCGGCCGCTACGTCGAATCCCTCAACGGCCGCTACATCACCGCAGAGGACGTCGGCACCTCCGTCCAAGACATGGACTGGATCCACATGGAAACCGACTTTGTCACCGGCGTATCGGAAACCTACGGTTCCTCGGGCAACCCGTCTCCGATGACCGCTCTCGGCTGCTTCGTCGGCCTGAAAGCGGCGGCGAAAGAAGCGTTTGGCACCGACGACCTCACCGGCAAGACGGTTGCGGTCCAAGGCGTGGGTAACGTCGGCTACTACCTCTCCAAACACCTGCATGAGGCGGGCGCGAACCTGATCGTCACCGACATCAACCAAGACTCCATCGACCGCGCAGTGACCGAGTTCGGCGCGAAAGTGGTGGCACCGAACGAGATCTTCGGCGTCGAATGCGACATCTTCGCACCGTGCGCACTGGGTGCGATCATCAACGATGACACGATCCCGCAGCTCAAGTGCAAAGTGGTGGCAGGCTCCGCAAACAACCAGCTCAAAGAAGAGCGTCACGGCGACATCCTGAACGAGATGGGCATCGTTTATGCGCCGGACTACGTCATCAACTCCGGCGGCGTCATCAACGTGGCGGACGAACTGGAAGGCTACAACGCCGAGCGCGCTCGCAAGAAAGTGGAGAACATCTACAACATCATCGCGAACATCATCGAGATCTCCAAGCGCGACGGCATCCCGACCTACAAGGCGGCTGACCGTATGGCAGAAGAGCGCATCGCCATCATGCGCCGCACCCGCTCCAACTTCCTGCGCAAGGAAAAGTCCCTGATCCAGCGCTAATCTCGAACGCAGCTCACATCTAATTACGTAGAGAGTCCTAGATTTGAAGGGAGCCTTTGATCCATGTCGGAACAATTGGATTTGGTCATCTTGGGCGGCGGAACCGGCGGCTATGTAGCCGCCATCCGCGCCGCTCAGCTCGGTTTGAAGGTCGCGGTCGTTGAAAAGGATAAGGTCGGCGGCACCTGCCTGCATCGCGGGTGCATCCCGTCGAAGGCGCTGCTGAAGAGCGCCGACATGCTGGCGACGGCGCAAAAGTTGAAAGACTTCGGCGTGGAGATCGACGGCGGCGTATCCTTGAACTTCGGCACCGTGATGGGACGCAAGCAAAAGATCATCAACAACCTGCACAAAGGCGTGCAGAGCCTGTTGAAAAAACATAACATCGAAGTGATCGAAGGCATCGGCCGCATCATGGGTCCGTCGATCTTCTCGCCGACCGCAGGCGCGGTCTCGGTGGAGCGGGCGAACGGCGAGAGCGAGATCATCTCGCCGCGCAACGTGATCGTGGCGACCGGCTCCCGTCCGCGCACGCTCGGCAACTTGCCGATCGACGGCAAGTATGTCAAGACGTCCGACGAAGCGCTGGAGATGGAAGAGTTGCCGAAGTCGGCGATCATCATCGGCGGCGGCGTGATCGGGATCGAGTGGGCGTCGATGCTCTCCGACTTTGGCGTCGAAGTGACGGTCGTCGAGTTTGCTGATCGCATCCTCGCGTTGGAGGACGCTGACATCTCCGCTGAGATGGCCAAGCTGCTCGGCCGCCGCAAGAGCAAAGTCCGCATCCTGACCTCGACGGGTGCGCAGGCTGACACGCTGAAGATCGACGAAGCGAACGGCACCGCCTCCATCGATGTCAAAGTGAACATCGGCACCGACAAAGAAGCGGTCGAGACTCTCTCCGCTGAGATGATCCTCGTCTCGGTCGGCCGCGAGCCGAACGTGCAAAACATCGGCCTCGAGGCGACTGAGGTGGAAGTGGAGCGCGGCACGATCAAAGTCGATCACAACTTCCGCACCAAAGAACAAAACATCTTTGCCATCGGCGACGTGATCGCGACGCCGCAACTGGCACACGTGGCGTCTCATGAAGGCATCCACGCCGTCGAAGTGATCGCAGGGTTGAACCCGGCACCGATGAACTATAAAAACATCGCGCGCTGCACCTACACGCGTCCGGAGATCGCGTCGATCGGGTACACCGAGACGGAACTGCGCGAAGAAGGCCGCGAGATCAAGGTCGGCAAGTTCCCGTTCCGCGCCATCGGCAAGGCGCAGGTCAACGGCGAGATCGAAGGCTTTGTCAAGATCATCGCCGACGCAGAGACCAACGACCTGCTCGGCGTTCACATGATCGGTCAAAACGCGACCGACATGATCACGGAAGCGGCACTCGCCACCTTCCTCGACGCGACTCCGTGGGAGATCGCGCACACGATTCATCCGCATCCGACTCTCGCTGAAGCGATTGGCGAAGCGGCGCTGGCTGTTGATGGAAAAGCGATCCACATGTAAGGTGGTTCGCTCTTCATTGACCTTTACGACTGACTCGTTTAGGAGGTATGTCAGATGTCCAAACACGATTACAAAGAACTTGGCTTGACCGAAGAGCAAGTGCTCAATATGTATTATTTCATGCTGCTCGCCCGCAAGCTCGATGAGCGTTTCTGGCTGCTCAACCGCGCCGGCAAAATCCCGTTCGTCATCTCGTGCCAAGGCCAAGAGGCGGCTCAAGTCGGGGCAACGTTTGCGCTCGATAAAACGATCGACTACATCGCTCCGTACTACCGCGACCTCGGCTGTGTGCTCGTGTTCGGCCAAACGCCGACCGACATCATGATGTCAGCGTTTGCAAAGCCGGGCGACCCGAACTCGCACGGCCGTCAGATGCCGGGCCACTTCGGCGGTCGCAAGTACCGCATCCTGTCCGGTTCCTCGCCGGTCACCACCCAGTTCCCGCACGCAGTCGGTGCTGCTCTGGCAGCGAAGATGCGCGGCGAGAAATCGGTCGCGTACACGTCGACGGGGGAAGGTTCTTCCAACCAAGGCGACTTCCACGAAGCGGCAAACTTTGCAGCGGTGCACAAGCTCCCGGTGATCTTCTACGTCGAAAACAACGGCTATGCGATCTCCGTGCCGCTCGATAAGCAACTCGGCAACCACAACACGGCAGACCGTGCGGTCGGCTACGGCTTCCCGGGTCACTCCATCGACGGCAACGACGTGCTGGAGTGCTACAAGTACACGAAAGAGGCGGCAGAGCGCGCCCGCAACGGCGAAGGCCCGACCTTGATCGAAGCCCGCACCTACCGTCTGGTGCCGCACTCCTCGGACGACGATGATCGTGCGTACCGTTCCCGTGAAGAAGTCGAAGCGGCGAAGCAAAAGGACCCGATCCTCACGTTCGCCCAATACCTGCGCGACAAGGGTGTGCTCACCCCGGAGAAAGAACAAGAGATGAACGACAGCATCGCGAAAGCAGTCAACGAAGCGACTGACGAAGCGGAAAAAGCGCCGTTCTTCGATCCGGAAGACGCACTGACCCACGTCTACGAAGAGCGATAGGAGGCAGGAACCATGGCGATCAAATCGTACATTGAAGCAGTGACCGACGCGCTCAGAGAAGAGATGGAGCGCGACGAATCGATCTTTATCCTTGGTGAAGACGTCGGCGTGCGCGGCGGTGTATTCCGTGCCACGGCCGGCCTGATCGAGAAGTTTGGCGAAGAGCGCGTCATCGACTCCCCGCTCTCCGAATCTGCTATCGTCGGCGTCTCCATCGGCGCGGCGATGGTCGGTATGCGTCCGGTCGCAGAGATGCAGTTCGCCGACTTTATCTTCCCGGCGTACAACCAGATCGTCTCCGAGGCGGCTCGCATTCGCTACCGCACCAAGTCGGACTGGACGGTCCCGATGACGATCCGCGCTCCGTACGGCGGCGGCATCCACGGCGGGCTGTACCACTCGCAGTCGGTCGAAGCTCTGTTCCACCATGTGCCGGGCATCAAGATCGTAATGCCGTCCACCCCGTATGATGTCAAAGGTCTGCTCAAAGCGGCGATCCGCGACAACGACCCAGTGCTGTTCTTCGAGCACAAGCGCTGCTACCGCCTGATCAAAGGCGAAGTGCCGGACGAAGACTACACCATCGAGATCGGCAAAGGCGACGTCAAGCGCGAAGGCACCGACGTCACCGTCATCACCTACGGCCTGATGGTTCACTACACGCTGGAAGCGGCGGAAGTGCTGGAGAAAGAGGGCATCTCGACGCACGTCATCGACCTGCGTTCGATCAAGCCGCTCGACAAAGAACTGATCATCGAAGGCGCGAAAAAGACCGGCAAAGTGCTGATCGTGCACGAAGACGGCAAGTTTGGCGGCGTCGGCGGCGAGATCTCCGCGATCATCGCCGAGGAAGCACTGTTTGACCTTGACGCGCCGATCCAGCGTCTGGCTGGCCCGGACGTGCCGGGGATGCCGTATTCGCCGCCGCAAGAGAAGTTCTACATGCTGAACCCGACTAAAATTGCGGACGCGATTCGCAAACTGGCTGAATTCTAATCGCTCTTCATTCGCAGACAGGAGGCAAGGCAGACATGGCAACTCTCTTGATGCCGCAACTTGGCGAATCGGTCACTGAAGGCACCATCGCCAAATGGCTGAAGCAAGTAGGCGACAAAATCAACAAATACGACCCGCTCGCCGAGGTCATCACCGATAAAGTAAACGCAGAGGTGCCGTCCGAATTTGTCGGCACCCTGACGGAGATCCTCGTACCGGAAGGCGCAACGGTTGCCGTCGGCACACCGATCGCCGTCATCACCGAGGAAGGCGCAGCACCTGCTCCGGCGGCAGCAACTCCCGCGGCAGCAGCAGCACCGACCCCGGCAGCAGCACCGGCTGCACCGTCCGCTCCGGTCGCAGCACCGGCTCCGGCTGCGAAGCAACCGGGCGGCCCGCGCTTCTCGCCGGCTGTCATGGCGATGATCCAAGAGCACGGCGTCGACCCGAGCCTGATCACCGGCACGGGGGCCGGCGGCCGCATCACCCGCAAAGACGTGCAGGCGTTCCTCGCAAACGGCGGCGCAGCGGCAGCGGCTGCTCCGACGGCCGGCCTGACCAAGACGGAAGAAGACCTGTCCTCCGTGGCAGCTCCGACCATGCCGGCGACCGGCCTGACGGAACTGGGCGCGCAAGGCGTTTCGCAAGCGGCTGCCGCTCCGGCACCGGTTGCAAAAGCTCCGGCGTACCAAGCGGCAGACGGCGACACCGTCATCGAAGCGACCAACGTGCGCAAGACGATTGCCCGCCGCATGGTCGAGTCGAAGCACAACGCGCCGCACGCGTGGACGATGATCGAAGTCGACGTGACCAACCTCTCCAAATTCCGCGACAAGTCGAAAGGCGAGTTCAAGAAAAAAGAGGGCGTCAACCTGACCTTCCTGCCGTTCTTCATCAAAGCGGTCGTCGAGGCGTTGAAAGAATATCCGATCATCAACTCGACATGGCAGGATGACAAGATTATTATTAAAAAAGACATCAACATCTCGATTGCCGTCGCATCGGACGACGCGCTGTACGTCCCGGTCATCAAAAATGCCGACCGCCTGAGCGTGCTCGGCCTCGCGCATGCGATCAACGACCTGGCTGCACGCGCCCGTTCCGGCCGTCTGACCGCAAACGACATGTCGGGCGGCACGTTCACCGTGAACAACACCGGTGCGTTCGGCTCGATCCAGTCGATGCCGATCATCAACGCGCCGCAAGCGGCGATCCTCTCCATGGAGTCGATTGTCAAGCGTCCGGTCGTGATGCCGGATGACTCGTTCGCGATCCGCTCGATGGTCAACCTGTGCATGTCGCTCGACCACCGCGTGCTCGACGGTTGGGTCTGCGGTCAGTTCCTGCAGTCGGTGAAGAAACGTCTGGAGACGATGACCGACCCGACCTTGTACTAGGCGACAGGCGACCGAGATAGCCGATATTTGAAAGAGGTGTGCCAGCGTGGAAGAACTCAACGTTCTCAAAGATACCAAGGAGCAGGCGAACGATCGCCCGCTGCGCCGACCGGACTGGCTGAAAATCCAGCTGAAGACCGGCCCCAACTTCACCGAACTGAAAGACTTGATGCGCGGCTCGTCCCTGCATACAGTCTGTGAAGAAGCTCGCTGCCCGAACATCTACGAATGCTGGGAGAACCGCACGGCGACCTTCATGATCCTCGGTGACATCTGCACCCGCGCGTGCGGTTTCTGCGCGGTCAAGACGGGCCTGCCGTCCGAACTGGATCTCGCCGAGCCGGAGCGCGTCGCCGACTCTGCGGAAATCATGGGACTTCGCCATGCTGTCGTCACCGCCGTCGCCCGCGACGATCTGAAAGATCACGGGGCTTCCGTCTTTGCTGAGACGGTGCGCGCGATCCGCAAACGGCTGCCGCTCTGCACCGTCGAAGTGCTGCCGTCCGACATGGGCGGCAACACGGAGGCGTTGCACACGCTGCTCGACGCGGAGCCGGACATCTTCAACCACAACATCGAGACGGTACGTTCTCTGACCGGCAAAGTGCGGGCGAAGGCCACCTACGACCGCACGTTGGAAGTCCTGCGCAACGCGAAGGCTTACAAGCCGCACATCCCGACCAAGTCCTCGCTGATGCTGGGACACGGCGAGACGTGGGAAGAGATCATTCAGGTCATGGACGATCTGCGCGCTGTCGACGTGGACATCATGACGATGGGCCAGTACCTGCAACCGACCAAGAAACATCTGCCGGTACGCAAATACTGGTCGCCGGAAGAGTTTGCTCTGCTCAAGGAAGAAGCGCTGAAGCGCGGGTTCAAACATGTCGAATCCGGTCCGCTCGTCCGCTCCTCCTACCACGCTCACGAACAAGCGCAGTCGGCGGAAGCAAACATCAAGCAAGCGCAGTAAGTCAGCAAACAAAAAGGTCACAGCGGGCTCGTCTGCTGTGACCTTTTTATAAGGAGATTTTATATGATACACATCTGCGATCTGGGTGTCATCGAGTACGGCAAGGCGTTCGATCTGCAAAAAAAAGCGGTGCGTCGCAAATTGGAAGGTCGGCTCGAAGATACGATTTTCCTGCTGGAGCATCCGCCGGTCTTTACGATCGGCCGGGCCGGGGGTGAGCACAACATCCTCGCCGACGCAAGCGAACGGGAGCGGCTCGGCATCACGATGTTTGACGTCGACCGGGGCGGTGACGTCACCTATCACGGGCCGGGGCAACTGGTCGGCTACCCGATCCTGCACCTCGAACCGTGGAAAAACGACGTGCGCCGCTATGTGCGCCTGCTGGAAGAGGTGGCGATCCGTCTGCTCGCCGGATACGGCATCGAGGCGGGGCGCAAAGAGGGGATGAGCGGAGCGTGGGTCGGCCAGGAAAAGATCTGCGCCATCGGGGTGAAAGCGAACCGCGACCCGCATACGAAAGGGTTTATCACCTCGCACGGATTTGCGTTTAACGTGCAGCCGGACCTCGGCCATTTCGGGCTGATCGTGCCCTGCGGCATCACCGAGTACGGCGTGACGTCGCTGCAACAGCTCACCGGTCAAACGCACGAGATGAGCGAGATCAAAAGTCGGTGGGCGGCGGCGTTTGCGGAAGTGTTTGAGACCGAGGTGGACTGGCCGACTGTCGACGTGAGCAAAACTCTGGAAGATGAGTAAAACCTATGGTAAGATAGGAAAAATACATACGGAACCACGGCAGATTTACACGTAAGTCCGGAGCTTCCGTAGGGAAGGGAGAGTCGAGTGGAATGAAACGTATTTTTTCTGGCGTGCAACCGTCCGGGAACCCGACGATCGGCAACTACTTGGGCGCGTTCAAACAGTTCGTCGAACTGCAACATGACGCTGACAGCGCGATCTACTGCGTCGTCGACCTGCATGCGATCACCGTGCCGCAAGATCCGGCTAAGCTGCGCAAACGCTCGCGGGAGATCGCGCAGATCTATCTCGCATGCGGCGTCGATCCGAGCAAGGCGTCGATCTTCATCCAATCACATGTAAAGGAGCACGCGGAACTCGGCTGGCTCCTGCAGTGCATGACCTACATGGGCGAAGCAAACCGGATGACCCAGTACAAGGACAAATCGGAAGGCAAGGCAAACGTCAACGTCGGTCTGTTCACCTACCCGGTGCTGATGGCGGCCGATATCTTGCTGTACGACGCAACGCACGTCCCGGTCGGCGACGACCAGAAGCAGCACATCGAGTTGACCCGCGACATCGCGGAACGATTCAACAACCGCTTTGGCGAAACGTTCGTCATCCCGGAGCCGCAGATCCAGGAGTTCGGGGCCCGCATCATGGCGCTTGACGAGCCGACCAAGAAAATGTCCAAGTCTGCCGAGAACGAAGGCAGCCGGATCGCCCTGCTCGAAGACCCGGCGGTCTTTAAGAAAAAGATCATGCGCGCGGTCACCGACACGGAGAACGAGATCCGCTTTGATGAAGAAAACAAGCCGGGCGTCTCCAACCTGCTCACCTTGTACTCGCTGTACGCAGACGAGTCGGTGGAGTCGCTGGTCAACCGCTACCAAGGTCAAGGCTACGGCACCTTGAAAAAGGACCTCGTCGAAGTGATGACCGACAAGATGGGCGCGATCCAAAAGCGATTCCGCGAACTGGATGACCAGACGGAGCTCGACCGCATCTTGAAACAAGGCGCGGATCAAGCCCGCGAGATCGCGGAAAAGACGGTCAACCGCGTCAAGGACGCGATGGGCTTTGTCCGTATCTGACAGAGGACATCATAGGAGAGACTGGCGCAAACTGCCAGTCTCTTTTTTGTAACAAAATGCGCGAACCTTCCGTCGAAATGGGGGAGAAACCGCTCAGGAGGCAGGAGGAGTCCCCCAATGTCGAAGTTCTGGCGCGTTGTTGCCATCGTCGCTTTCATCGCTGCTGTCATCATCATCTCAAATCAGATCGAACCGCAAACGCAAGCACGAACGGTTGCTACGAAATGCGGCCGAGATTCAAAGTGCGTCGATGCGGTCGCCGTGGAACCGACATCGAAACCGGCACCACCGGCCGAGCCTGCCGACGGGCTGTCGGCCAAGCATGTCTTCGTCGCGCTGACCGAATCGGGCGTTGTCACAGGCTCTGCATCGGGCGGCACGGAGCGGCAAAAGACCCGGTGCGCCGCGCTTGGATGCCTGGGCATGATCGAGGCGGAGACGGTCACCATCTACGAATGGCCCGAAGAATCGACGGCGGTCCAAGCAGAGCAGATCGGTGCGTCCGACTATCAAAAAGGCCGCTTTTCGCTGGTCTTTCATGTGAGACGTGACGAGAACGGGGCGGTGTTGCTCGCGCCGACACCGAATGAGCAGGCGTACCGTGACGCTCTCGACCGCGTCGTCGCAGCGAATTAACCGCGAACCGCCTGCCGCACCGACTCGACCAGATGCGCCGGTGCCTTTTCCGGTGATCCCGCGTCAAACGGCGGTTGCGGATCGTACTCGATCATCAACTGGATCCACATCCCCGACTCGTCGCCGTATTCCAGCGCGGCGAGGGTCAAGCCCATGTCGATGCCGGACGACACGCCGGCAGCCGTGATGATCTTGCCTTGCTGCACGACGCGCTGCAACGTCGGCGTCGCGCCGTACTCTGCGAGGATGTCGTGGCACGCCCAATGCGTGGTGGCTTGAAGTCCCTGGAGCAAACCGGCCGCCCCGAGGATCAGCGAGCCGGTGCAGACGCTCGTCGTCCATTTGCTGGTCGCGTGGAGCCGGCGAATAAAGGCCAGCGTCTCTTCGTCTTCCATCATCGGTTTGACGGCGAGCGGATGACCGCCTGGGATGACCAGAATGTCGGCTGTTTCGATGTCTTTCAGTTTATGGTCTGCGTTCAAAAACGAAACGCCGGAGTCGGGGGTGATGATCCCCGACTTTTTTGCTGCAAAGCGGACGGTTGCCCCCGGCATTTTCGACAGCACTTCGTACGGGCCGAGCGCGTCTAGTGCGGTCATGCCCTCGAACAACAAAATGACGATTTCCATGATCTATACACCTCTCCCTTTATTTGGTACGTTTGCATCATATAGCGGAATGGCAAAGGGCGACAAGAGCCGACGGCCGAAGTGCGACAGACAAGGGGAGAGGTGTCACAGTTATGAGCGAAAAACAGCTGTTCAAAGAGGAAAAGCACGAGAGTAGACAGTCCAAACAATCGAAACGATTCCTGCTGACAGCCTTGTTGCAACTGCTGGAGACCAAGCCGTATCGGGAGATCTCGATCTCGGAGATCACGGAGCGGGCAGGGGTGGCACGGCAGACGTTTTACCGCAATTTCAAAACGAAAGACGACCTGATCACACATCACTTGGAGCACATCATCGCAAAGTTTTGGGAGACGGTGATGCTTGACGCGGAGGCGGGCATTCAACCGACGCAGTTTGCGACGGGTATCCGCTACTGGCGCGGGCCCGACGGGGCGGCGATTCGCAAGATCACCAACCCGGAGATCGGCGCGTTGATCGTCCGGACGTTTCATCGCTATCTGCTCGGCTACTTCGCGGAAAAGCGTCCGCTCTCCGATCCGGTCAAAGTGCTGGAGCGCCGCTATGCGCTGAAGTTTTTGGCGGGGGGCTTGTACATCATGCTGTACGACTGGGCATCACACGACATGCCGTTGCCGGCGGAGGAATTAGCGGTGTTTACCCATCAAATTTCCCGTTCTGTACGAGAGATGTTGTAAGCGCATCCAACCCGCGCTATGTATGGTATAATAGTACGGAATCTGCCAACGAACTCGCATTCATCCTTTTTATTTATTGGAGGTCTTACCTGATGTCAGACTTTGAAACCCGTCACCAGTCGTGGCAGGCAAAGGCGGACAAGGCGGCGTCCCGTTTCCCGGAGCGTCGCGAGGAATTTACCACCTCGTCCGAAATCCCTGTCAAACGACTATACACTCCTGCAGACGTGCAAGGCGACTACATAGAAAAACTCGGCTTCCCGGGCGAATATCCGTTCACCCGCGGGGTGCAACCGACGATGTATCGCTCCCGCTTCTGGACGATGCGCCAGTACTCGGGCTTCGGCTCGGCGAACGAGACGAACGAGCGTTTTAAATATCTGCTCGGTGCCGGTCAGACCGGCCTGTCCACCGCGTTCGACCTGCCGACGCAGATCGGCTATGACTCGGATGATCCGATGGCAAAAGGCGAGGTCGGCAAGGTCGGCGTTGCGATCTCGTCGCTCGCCGACATGGAGGTGCTGCTGAACGGCATCGCCCTCGACAAAGTGTCCACCTCGATGACGATCAACGCTCCGGCGTCCGTGCTGCTCGCGATGTACATCGCCGTCGCGGAAAAGCAAGGCGTCTCTTCGGACAAAGTGTCCGGCACGATCCAAAACGACATTCTCAAAGAATACGTGGCCCGCGGGACGTACATCTATCCGCCGGCCGCTTCGATGCGTCTGATTACCGATATCTTCGAGTACTGCTCCGAGCATGTGCCGAACTGGAACACGATCTCGATCTCCGGCTATCACATCCGCGAAGCCGGTTCGACCGCCGTTCAGGAGGTGGCGTTCACGCTCTCGAACGCGATTGCCTATGTGCAGGCGGCTGTCGACAAGGGTCTTGACGTGGACAAATTTGCACCGCGCCTGTCCTTCTTCTTCAACGCGCACAACAACTTCCTCGAAGAGATCTGCAAGTTCCGCGCCGCTCGCCGGATGTGGTCGAAGATCATGAAAGACCGTTTCGGGGCGAAAGATCCGAAGTCGTGGCAACTGCGCTTCCACACCCAGACGGGCGGCTCGACGCTGACCGCGCAACAGCCGGACAACAACATCGTCCGCGTCACGATGCAAGCTTTGGCTGCGGTGCTGGGCGGCACACAGTCGCTGCACACCAACTCCAAAGACGAAGCGCTGGCCCTGCCGACCGAAGAATCTGCTCGCATCGCGCTGCGCACGCAGCAGATCATCGCGTACGAGAGCGGCGTGGCCGACTCGGTCGACCCGCTGGCAGGCTCCTTCTACATCGAGTCGCTGACCGATGAGATCGAGCGTCAGGCGATGGATTATATCGAAAAGATCGACGAGATGGGCGGCGCGGTCAAAGCGATCGAGCAAGGCTACATGCAGCGCGAGATCCAAAACGCGTCCTATCAGACCCAGATGGCGATCGAGTCGGGCGACGAGGTCGTCGTCGGCGTGAACAAGTTCCGCATCGAGAACGAGCCGAAGCCGGAACTGATGAAACTCAACCCGGAGTTGGAGCGCGTCCAGTCCGAGCGTCTGGCCGAACTGCGCAAGACTCGCGACAATGCACTGGTCAACCAGCGTCTCGCCGACCTGCGGGCCGCTGCGGAGGGTACCGAAAACCTGATGCCGCACATCGTCGCGGCTGTCAAGGCGTATGCGACCCTCGGCGAGATCTGCAACGTGATGCGCGACGTCTTTGGCGAATACCAACCGGCTCAGTGGTAAGAGGAGGAAATCGACAATGAGTGAAGTAAAAATCCGCGTGCTTGTCGCCAAGCCGGGCCTTGACGGTCACGACCGGGGCGCACTGGTCGTCGCCAAAGCTCTGCGCGACGCCGGCATGGAAGTTATCTACACCGGCCTGCGCCAAACGCCGCAACAGATCGTCGCCACGGCGATCCAAGAGGACGTCGACGTCGTCGGCCTGTCCTCGCTGTCCGGCGCGCATATGCATCTGTTCCCGGAAGTCGTGCGCCTGCTGAATGAACAAGGCGCAGGCGACATCCTCGTCGTCGGCGGCGGGGTCATCCCGGACGATGACATCCCGGGTCTGAAAGAAGCGGGCGTGGCGGAAGTGTTCACGCCGGGCGCATCGCTGACGGCGATGGCCGACTACATCAAGACCAAGGTGCAAAAGTAGGAGGCGACCCGTCATGTTTCGACCGGAAAAAATCGACCATCTCGGCATCGCCGTGCACAGCATCGAAGCGACATTGCCGATCTATACGAACGGCATCGGCCTGCCGGTGATCCACGAAGAGATCATCGAGGATCAAAAGGTGCGAGCCGTGTTTTTGGAGGTGGGGGAGAGCTGCGTCGAACTGCTCGAACCGACCTCGCCCGACTCGCCGATTGCGAAGTTTTTGGAGACGAAGGGGCAAGGCATTCACCATGTTGCCTACGCGGTGGAAAACATCGAGGCGGCCCTCGCCCACGCCAAGGAGCAGGGCTACCGGCTGATCGATGAAAAGCCGCGCAAAGGCGGTCACGGCAAGATGATCGCCTTCCTGCATCCGAAGGACACGCACGGCGTCCTGACCGAGTTTTGCATGCGCATTGAGGACTAGAGACAGAGGGGGAGCCAGAGCTGTGAACATGGAACAAAAGATCCTGGAACTGGAAGAACGCCGTCGCAAGATCGAACTGGGCGGCGGTGACAAGCGCATCGCGGCGCAGCATGACAAAGGCAAGCTGACCGCCCGCGAGCGATTGGAGATCCTGCTCGATGAGGGCACGTTCCGCGAGCTGAACCCGTTTATCGAACATCGCGCCACGCACTTTGGCATGGCAGACGCTGAAGCTCCGGGCGAAGGCGTCGTTACCGGCTGGGGCAAGATCAACAGCCGCATCGTGTACGTGTTTGCGCAGGACTTCACCGTCTTTGGCGGCGCGCTGGGCGAGATGCACGCGCTGAAAATCGCCAAATGCATGGATCTGGCTGCGAAAAACGGCGCACCGGTCATCGGCTTGAACGACTCCGGCGGGGCCCGCATTCAAGAGGGCGTCGCCTCCTTGGACGGCTACGGCCACATCTTCTACCGCAACTCGATCTACTCCGGCGTGATCCCGCAGATCTCCGTGATCATGGGACCGTGCGCAGGCGGGGCTGTCTACTCGCCGGCGATCACCGACTTTATCTTCATGGTCGAAGGCACGTCGCAGATGTTCATCACCGGTCCGAAGGTCATCGAGACAGTCACCGGCGAGAGCATCTCGTCGGAAAACCTCGGCGGCGCGCGCGTGCAACAGAGCGTCTCCGGCGTGGCTCACTTCTCGGCGAAGAGCGAAGAAGAGGTGCTGAACGAAGTGCGCCGTCTGCTCTCCTTCCTGCCGCAGAACAACATGGAGGAACCGCCGCGCATCTATTGCAAAGAAGACAACGGCTATGACGAAGAGATTGTCGACATCGTGCCGGTCGAACCGACCAAGGCGTACGACGTGCGCGACGTGATCAAGCGCGTCGTCGACAACGGCGACTTTATGGAAGTCCAGCCGAACTTTGCGAAAAACGCGGTGATCGGCCTTGCCCGCATCGAAGGTCATCCGGTCGGTTTGATCGCCAACCAGCCGAAGTTTATGGCAGGCGGCCTCGACATCGACTCGTCCGATAAAATCTCCCGTTTCATTCGCTTCTGCGACTGCTTCAACATCCCGCTGATCACGTTCGAGGACGTAACCGGATTTATCCCGGGCGTCATGCAGGAGCACCGCGGCATCATCCGTCACGGCGCGAAGATCCTCTACGCGTACTCGGAAGCGACCGTGCCGAAGATCACCGTCATCCTGCGCAAAGCGTTCGGCGGCGCGTATGTCGCGTTGAATTCGAAAGCGATTGGTGCGGACCTCGTGTACGCATGGCCGACCGGCGAAGTCGCGGTCATGGGCGCAGAGGGAGCGGCCAACATCGTGTTTGCCAAAGAGATCGCCGACAGTGAAAATCCGGCCGAGACCCGCGCCGCCAAGATCGCCGAGTACAAGGAGAAATTCTCCAACCCGTACGTTGCGGCAGGCCTTGGCATGGTCGACGACGTGATCGACCCGCGTGAGACCCGCCAAAAACTCAAAGAGGCGCTGGAACTGCTGCGCAACAAGCGCGAGACGCGCCCGCCGAAAAAACACGGCAACATTCCGCTGTAGGAGCGTGCGATGATGACGGAACGATTTGACGTCACCTTTATCCGCGGTCCGCGCGACGTGTCGCCGTGGAAGCAGGCGAGCCGCCTCTTGGCGATGCATCACAACTCGCCGCAAAACGGGACGGACGCTCGGGTCAGCCGAGACAGCTATCACAGCCAGCGCGACGGGTCACCGTGCGACACGCGCTTCCCGAACGCGATCTACCAAGAGAAAGGACGGATCGTCTAACATGTACACTGTGAACCGTGAACGACTGATCGAAGAATTTATGCACATGGTGCAGATCAACTCCCTCTCCCGTGACGAGCGGGCGATGGCCGACTATCTCACCGAAAAACTGACGGCGCTCGGCGTCGAAGTGGTGGAGGACAAAGCGGGCGAACGAGTCGGCGGCAACGCGGGCAACCTGTTCTGCACGCTGAAGGGCGACGAGTCGAAACCGACGATCCTCTTCACCTGCCACATGGACACCGTGGCACCGGGTCTGAACATCAAACCGATCCGCACCGAAGACCGCATCTCCTCCGACGGCACGACGATCCTCGGCGCAGATGACAAAGCGGGCGTCGCCGGCATCCTCGAGATGGTGCGCACGCTCAAGGAACAAAACATGAAACACGGCACCATCGTGTTGTTCCTGACGATGGGCGAGGAGAGCGGCCTGCTCGGTTCCCGCCATGCGGACTGGGAGCACCTGCCGAAAGTCGACATGGGCTTTGCGTTTGACTCCAACGGCCCCATCGGCCACGTCGTCACCCAGTCTCCGTCTCAGGAGCGCATCGAGGTGGTCATCCACGGCCGTCTCGCGCACGCGGGCGTCAACCCGGAAGCGGGCCTGAACGCGATCAACGTGGCGTCGGCTGTGATCTCGCGCATGAAGCTCGGCCGCATCAACGAGCGCACCACTGCCAACATCGGCACGTTCCACGGCGGTCAAGCGACCAACGTCGTCGCCGACCGCGTCGAGATCCTCGCCGAAGCGCGTTCGCTCGTGCTGGAAGAGCTCGCGGAACAAGTGGCGCACATGAAGGACGTCTTTGAAACGACCGCTGCCGAGTTTGGCACGACCGTCGAGTTCAAGCACTCCAACATGTACTCCAACGTGAACTTTGAAGAGAGCGCTCCCGTGATTCAAACGGCGTTCCAAGCGATCCGCTCGCTCGGCTTTGAGCCGAAGACGATGGCGTCGGGCGGCGGCTCGGATGCGAACGTGCTGAACGGTCAAGGCGTGCCGACCTGCAACCTGGCGATCGGCTATGAAAAGATTCACACCGTAAATGAGTTCATCCGCCTCGACGACCTCGAAAACGCAGCTCGTCTGCTCGTTGCCGTCACGCAAGCAGTCTAAAGTGGACAGCACTCACCGAACACATCGACCACCCGTTCTTTGCGAGCGGGTGGTTTTTTGTGATTTTTTTTTCGTTTTTCCTGTGAGTAAATACTTTTTCTTGTGGTTTCTTAGCATTAAACAGGTGAATCGACAGGATTCGTCAAATTACTAGAACACCTAGACATGCTGAAAGTTGGGGAAGGATGACAACATGAAACTACGCACACAGACTTTGGGCATGTTGCTCATAATGGCGCTGGTCCCGATGGTGGCGGTGGGTGCTGTCAGCAACTACGTCTCCATGCAGGCACTCTCCTCCGTTCATGAATTGACGGCGCAGTCGGCGGTAAAGACCGCGATGGAGACCATCGAATCACAGAAGCGAACCGCGACGATGCTGGCCAATCAAGCGGCGCAACGGAATGATCTCGCGCTCGCCCTCTTGCATCGCAACCAGCAAGAGATCGCACAGATCGTGGACCCTGTGTATCAGACGTTGAAAAAAGAAGGGGTTTCCGTGCTGGAAATCGGGAGCGCGATGGGGGCAGTGGAATACCGCGCCCACAATCCGGGTCAATTTGGCGACAACAAATACACCAATCCCACGATTTCATTGGCGTTGTCCAACGGACTGACCGTTTCTGCAGTCGAAGAAGGAAAATCGGGTCTCGCCATCCGCGGCGTGGCACCTGTTCGGATCAACGATATAGTCAAAGGGACGATCACCGTCGGCTTTTCCGTCGACCAATTGTTCGCCGATCAACTGAAGACGATGACTGGCGGTGAGATCACGTTCTATGGCGGTGAAACCAAAGCGGCGTCCGTTTCCACGCTGCCCGGTTTGATGGCGGACGGAGACCCGGAGCGGATCGACGATCCGGAGATGGTGGACACATTGTTTGAGCAGCAGGACCCGATGAAGAAGGAGGGCGAGATCGAGGGCGTTCCTTACGAACTGCTCTACCTGCCGCTGACCGACTTTGACAAAAACAAGACGCTCGGCGTTTTGCGCGTCGCGATTTCCCAAGAAGAGATGGTCGCCGCGCAAAAAGAGACGATGCTCTACAGCGTCGTGCTCAGCGTGTTGGTCATTGCGCTGGCTCTGGTCGTCGCGGTACGCAGTTCCAACCGGATCGTGCGTCCGATGCAAGCGGTGATGGAAGGCATGCGCGATGCGGCGGACGGTCGCCTGCGCGACATCGAGCCGGTCAAATCGTCCGGTGAACTCAAGGAACTGCAGGAGTACTACGGCACGATGGTGCACAATGTGCGCGGCCTGCTTCAAAAAGCGGAGGAGACGGCGACTTTGGTTGCCGACTATACGCACGAATTGCATCGCGGCACGCAAGAGGCGACCGCTGCGGCGGAGCAGGTGACGGCGGCGATTGAAGAGGTCGCGAAAGGCAGTGAGCATCAAAACGACTCCCTGCAGCGAGCCAACGACCGCCTGAGCGAAGTCGTGCTCTCTCTGCAGAGCATCTCCGGCCGCGCCGACGCCCTGCGCGACCTCGCCCATCAGGTGGACGCAGCCTCGCACACCGGCGGCGGCACGATGAAGCGCACGCGGGAGGAGATGGACAGCATCCATCGCCATGTCACACAGACTGCGCAGACGATGAACCGTCTCGGCGAGCAATCGCAGCGCATCGGACACATCGTCGACCTGATCTCCAACATCGCAGGTCAAACCAACCTGCTCGCACTCAACGCTGCCATCGAAGCGGCGCGGGCGGGTGAGCAAGGACGCGGGTTTGCGGTCGTTGCCGATGAGGTCCGCAAACTGGCGGAGCAGTCCGGTCTCGCGGCACAGGAAATCGCTGTGCTCGTCCAGGAGATCCGCGCCCGCATCGAGGACAGCATCGAAGGCATGCAACAGGGTCTCGACGCCGTCGCGGGCGGCGAGGCGGCGGTGGCGGCTGCCGAGCGCGCCTTTGCCATCGTAGGGGATGGGCTGCGCGGCGTGACCGACTCCATCGTCGAAGTCTCGGCGCTGACCGAGAGCGCCTCTGAGCAGGCGCATGCTGTCGAGGATGAATTCCAATCCATCGCGACCGCCTCCGAGCAGGCGGTCGGCTCCAGCGAGGAAGTCACGGCCTCCATCGAGGAGCAGACCGCGACGATGAACATGCTGGAGACGTCGATGGCCGATCTGAACCGCCTCGCGGAAGAACTGCGTCAAGCGGTCGGCCGCTTCCAGTTCGAATAAGACAAAAAGGCACTCCCCGGCGGGGAGTGCTTTTTTTTACATGTGCAGTGATCAGCCTTTAAACGATTGACCCGGATCGATCTGATGCAGGACGGGATGGTCGATGGTCGCGCCGTCCAACTCGTACACCAGCACGGTGTCGGCGGCAGGAACCGTTTCTTCGACATAATGGTGATTCGGACACACGCGATACCGACTGCCGAATCCCGTCTCAGACGGAACTGTGATGAACTTGTCGTTGCAATACGGACAGCGGCCCGTCAAGGGCTTCCAGAAACGGTTCCATGCGTTCATGTTTTATCACCATATCCCCATCTTAATACTTGGATTATAAAAGGTGCGACCCGATTTGGCAAGATCCTCCTGAAAGAAACAGAGGGTTGTGGTATGATTGAAACTGAATAGATGTACGTTTTGGGGCTGGAAAGAGGTGTTTGCTGGTTTGTCGGGTCTTGATGCTGCAGTCTACGCTTTTATAGGCTTGATCGGTTCCTTTTGCTCTGGAATGCTCGGAGTGGGCGGCGCAATCGTCACCTACCCGCTCCTTTACTTTGTGCCCCCGATCGCGGGGGCGTATGCGATGTCGCCGATCGAAATATCATCGGCGACGATGTTGCAAGTGTTTGCATCGACGGGCATCGGTATGGTGATGTACCGCAAATCGCCGTGGCTCTCCCGCTATGTGATTCTCGTGATCGGCGGCGGGATGCTCGGCGGCAGTCTGCTCGGGAGCCTGCTCTCCGGGTATCTGCCGGGGTCGGTTATTCATATCACGTACGGTCTGATGGCGCTGATGGCCGTCTTTCTGCTCTTTCGCCGTGAAAAGGGCGAGCTGCACGAGGAACTGCCAACGGTGATTCAGTTGCATCTGCCGCTGGCGATCTCGCTCTCAGCTGCGGTCGGCACGTTGTCGGGCATCGTCGGTGCGGGCGGGTCGTTCCTGCTGATCCCGGTGATGATCCGCTTCTTGAAACTGCCGATTCGCACGGCGATCGCGTCGTCGTTGACCATCGTCTTTCTCTCCTCGATCGGCGGCGTGATCGGCAAGCTCTCCGTCGGCCATATACGCTACGACCTGACTTTGCTGCTGGTGCTCGTCTCCTTGCTCGGATCGATGATCGGGGCGAAGGTCGGCCAACGGATGAACACGCAGTTGCTGCGGGTGGCGTTGGCTGTGATCATCTTGATCGCCGCCGCGAATATTTGGGGCGAGATGGTTTGGAATCTCTACGCAACAATTTGATGAGGTGAAAGACATGTCGGGCGTACTGCTGGAGGAACAATATCGCCGCATCGGCGACAACTTGCGCAAATACCGGCTGTTGAAAGGCATGACGCAGGAAGAGCTGGCCGAGGGTCTGTGCAGCGTCAGCCAACTGAGCAAAGTGGAAAATGGCAAGACCTTATTGAAACGCTCCCTGCTCAAACAGATGGCCAACCGGCTCGGTGTGACCATCGAGCGGATCGAGACATCTGACGCGCTGCTCGAAGAGATCGGCGAGACGTTGCAATTGGCCCGCGACGCGCAGACGGCGGGGTATCATCAAAAATCTCTGGAATTGGTCAACCGCGTGATCGAGCAGAGCCGCGACTTTGATTACAAGGATCTGATGGTCGAGGGGCTGCTGCACAAATGCCGCGTGCTGATCAATCTGTCGCGACTGGAAGAAGTGATTGAGCTGGTCGAGCGGGTGCTGGCCGACGAAGTCCCGCAGGATGCGGCGAACCGCATGTTGTTTTTGATCGAGATCGGCACCGCCCACGAGATGAACGGCAACAAAGCGGCGGCACACGACTATTACTACCAAGCGGATGAAGCGGCGGAAGCGGGGGAGGGCAATCTGGACACCCGGCTGCGCGTCTACTACAACCTCGGCCGCTGCCACCATTCGATGCACAACCACCGCACCGCCTTGCGCTATGTCGAAAAGGCGGAGCGGATCGCCACCGAGTTGTCCAAACATCTGTGGCGCATTCGGTCGACCTATATGAAAGCGACCTTTCTTGGCAATATCGGCGAAACGGAGCAGGCGGAGCGGGTGTTTCTTGGCGCATTGAAAGAGGCGGAGGACAACAGCCTGTTGATCGATGTCGGCATCATCAACAACAACATGGGCCACATGTACCAAAAGATGGGCGAACTGGGGCAGGCGGCCGCTCACTATCACCGGGCCAAGCAGGTCTACGAACTGCTCGACGCCCGCCGCTACCTGTGCACCACGCTGGTTCACCTCGGTGAATTGGCACTGGCCGACGACGATCTGGACCAAGCAATCGCATGGGCGGAGCAGGTGTTTGCGACCGTCCGCACACTGGAGTCAAACACCTACACGGCAGAAGCGAAAGCATGGCGGCTGCTCGGTCTGGTGGAGCAGACAAAGGGCAATGTGGACGGCTGCATCGAGCATCTGGAACGCACGCTGACCGTGTACGACCGTCATCAGGCGGTGATCGAGGCGTATGAGACGGCGAAGGAAATCGCCGAGATCTTATATGCAAACGGGCACTCCGGCGCGCTGGAGATGTATCGACGCGCCGTGGCCTACAACGAGAAGAGTCTCAAGCTCCGCCGTTGAGTTGATTTCCGAGGGGGAATATAAGACATGGCAACCATCGATGATTTTCAGAAGCTCGACATCCGCATCGGCACGGTGCTGACGGCGGAACCGTTTCCGGAAGCGCGGGTCCCGGCGATCAAGTTGGAGATCGACTTCGGACCGGAAATTGGCGTCAAACGCTCCAGCGCGCAGATTACCAAACGCTACACACCGCAAGACATGGTCGGCCGCCAAGTGGTCGCTGTTGTCAATTTTCCGCCGCGTCGCATCGCCGGTTTTGCTTCGGAAGTGCTCGTGCTCGGCGGCGTGCCGGGAGCGGGCGATGTGATCTTGCTCCAACCGGAGCAAGCGGTGCCAAACGGCACGGTCATCGGGTAATGAGTATGAATCCCGCAGCCAAAAATCGTCTGATCGGGGGGCTGTGCCTTGGCGGCGCAGCGGCGATCTGGGGCGGCATGTACGTGGTCAGCAAATACGTGCTCGACTACATCCCGCCGCTGACCTTGGTCGTACTGCGGTTTGCCGTCGCAGCCCTCGTCCTCGGGCTGGTCGTCTGGGTGAAAGGGGGCTGGCGGGTCGAGCGGTCCGACTGGGGGGCGCTCGCCCGATATGCGCTGGTCGGCTACACGATCTCGATCTCCGCTCAGTTTATCGGCACGAAATTGTCATCGGCGCACATGGGGGCTGTGCTGACCTCTGCGTCGCCTGCGTTTATCGCACTGTTTGCCTGGCTACTACTCCGGGAGCGGCTGACGCTGCGCAAATTGCTCTCGCTCGCTGTCGCCACCGTCGGCGTGTTGATCGTCGTCGGCACGGATCAGGGCGACCCGTCCGGCGGCGGCAGCGTGCTGTGGGGCAATCTCGCCCTCGTCATCGCGGCCGTCACGTGGGCGCTGTACTCGGTGCTTGGCAAGTCGCTGTCCGACAAGTATCCGGCGTTGACCGTCACCTTCTGGGCGGCGGTCGCCGGTGCCGTCTTTACTCTGCCGGTCGCCGGATGGGAGATGACGACCGAAGAGATCATCTGGACGGCCGATCCGCTCGTCTGGGGCGGCGTGTTGTTTCTCGGGATTGTGTCGACGGCGCTGGCCTTTTTCCTCTGGCTGAAAGGCTTTGAGCTGATGGATGCGGGCACGGCCGGGCTGTTTTTTTTCGTCCAGCCCATCGTCGGCACGCTGCTCGGCTGGTTGTTGCTCGGTGAGCATCTGACCCTCGCTTTTTTGCTCGGCAGTGCTTTGATCATCGGCAGCGTGGCCGTGTCGATGAAACAGGCGCAAGAAACCTAAAAAGGAGACCTGCACGCGACTGTGCAGGTCTCCTTTTTCTCTTTTAGGAAGCGGGCAATTCGGACGTGCAATGACCGCAGCGGGTCGCCTGAAGCGGGATCTGGGAGATGCAGTACGGGCAGCTCTTGGTCGTCACCGGGACATCGTGTTTGCGCTTCATTTTGTTGATCTGGCGGATGACGAGGAAGATCGAGAACGCCACGATCAGGAAATCGAGCACGTTGTTCAGGAACATTCCGTAGTTGATCGTCGGCGCGCCTGCTTTTTTGGCCTCTGCGAGCGACGCGTACTCGGTGCGGGACAGATTGAGATACAGATTCGAAAAATCCACCCGGCCGATCAACAGCCCGAGCGGCGGCATGAGGATATCGTTGACAAACGACGTCACGATCTTGCCAAACGCGCCGCCGATCACGACACCGATGGCCAGATCGACAATACTGCCTTTCATTGCAAATTCTTTAAACTCTTTCCACATCGTGCATCAACTCCTTCCTTGTGTGATGCCGAAAGAGGGGGTCCTATAGACATGCGTAAACAACGACAGATGTATGCGGGTCAGTCAAAAAATCAGAAAAGTGCGCCGGAGGTAGGGAAGGGGGATCGAAGCAGAAGTTCCCGTCCCCTGTTGCATCCAGATCCTACGGCAATTGCGGCGTGTTCCAGTCACTTCGTTTCCACGGCGCGTCGTATGGGGAGCCGTATTCGTTGGAGTTGGTGCTGTATTCGGGGTCGCCGCCGTAGAAGATGTTCGGGGACATGGTGTACGGCGTGACGTTTGGCACGCCTGCGTCGTTGGAGTACACGACCCACGGGATCGTCTGCCCGTTGCCTTGATCCAAGCGACCGCCGTTTGCCGAGACGGCGCCGGAGTAGCGAATCTTCACGCCGTCCTCGCTGTCGAGTTTCATCGCGTGCGCACCGCCGTCGACACCGATGAACGGGTGGCCGTTGTCTTTGGGGATGTTCGCCCAAGGATAGATCGTGTTGTCGCTGTGGTGCGAGATCAGGAGGTACTTCGGCACGCCGTTTTGCACGTAGACGAAGTATTTTTCCCAGTCATGCTCGTGGTCGTTGATGTAGTCGTTGTCCGCGTAGTAGAGCCAGTACTGATAGATGTCATACCCGCCATAGGTCAAGAAATGAAAATAGACAGCCGGTCGCTGATCGTTCGGCCCTCGGTTGGCCCAGCCGGTCGAACCGGTGCCGGTGACGTAGTTGCCGATCTTGAAGCGGACCATGTTTTCCTTGTTGTGCTCGATGTTCGTGTCATAGCTCTGGAACCGGAACGGCTGCGGGAAGTTTTGTTCCCCCGAGTCCAGCCAGTCCTTGCCGTCAAACTGCAACGTCGCCAAATACGTCCGCGGGTCTACCGCAGCCCCTGCTTCCACAGCCGGGCTTACCATCGCGGTCGTGCCGACTGCGAGAAGCGCGGCGCAGAGGATCGAGACTTTTTTCATCGTGGTCTGCCTCCCATCTTTTTCTAATACATGGAGAAATTCGTCCCGCCGCTCCGCATTCCTTTCTACCTTTCCATAACGTTTCGTAAAAGTATCGAAAACACGACAGGCAGGTCATACTACTACTGGAAACCGATTCCGTAGCAGAAGGAGTGACCTTGGATGGACCTGAACGAAAAACGGATCGTCGATCGCTTTTTGGAACTGGTGCAGATCGACACACCGTCGCATAAGGAGCGGCCGATGGCCGATTATTTGTTGCGTGTAATGCGCGAAGAGTTTGGCTGTGAGGTGGAGGAGGACGATGCCGGGCAGCGTGTGTTGCGGGTGGCAGGGAAGGAAAAGAAGCAACTGCTCGAACACGAGCCTCAGACCGGCAATGTCATCGCCACGCTAAAAGGCAACGTCGAAGGGGCGACGCCTCTGCTCTTCACCGCGCATATGGACACGGTGGTGTCGAGCCAAGGCATCCAGGTCAAACAGGAGAACGGCGTCATCAAAACGGACGGCAAGACGATCCTCGGCGCAGACGACCGGGCAGGCATCGTGGCGATCCTCGAAGCTCTGCAATACATAAAAGAACACAACATCAAACACGGCGATCTCCAGTTCGCCTTTACCATCGCCGAAGAGACCGGGCTGTTCGGCTCTCTCTACCTCGACAAGGAGATCATTCAGGCAAAATACGCCTTTGTCATGGACTCCGGCGGTCCGCCCGACACGATCATCACGTCGTCGCCGACAGAGATCGATTTTACGATCCGCATCTACGGCAGAGCGGCGCATTCGGGGGTCAACCCGGAGGACGGGCTCAACGCGATCTCCGTGGCGGCCGATGCGATCTCTCATTTGAAAATGGGCCGGATCGACGAGGAGACCACGCTGAACATCGGCGTGATCCAAGGCGGGGACAAGACCAACATCGTCTGTGACCGCGTCGAGATCCTCGGTGAAGCTCGCTCGCGAGATGAGCAGAAACTCAGCGAACAGATGAACAACGTCCACACCGCCTTCACCCTCGCTGCCGAAAAATGGGGGGCCAAGGTGGACATCGAGGAGCAGAAGATCTACGACGGATTTAACCTCTCCGAAGCGGATGAGGTGGTGCAACTGGCGATGGAAGGTCTGCGCCGGGCCGGACTGACACCGAAGCTCGCCCCGCGCGGGGGAGGCAGTGACACGAACAACCTCAACACCAAAGGCATCCCCGCCGTCAATCTCGGCGTCGGGGCGACAAACGACCACACTGTCGACGAAACGGTCACCGTGCGCGACTTGCTCGCCGCAACGAAAATCGTCATCGGCATCATCCAGACGGCAGCCGAACGCAGGGAGGTGACTTCGTGATGAAATGGGATTTGGAGACGGGCCTCGTCGCGGCGGTTCTCCATGAATCGCCGCAAGGGCGGGAGTTGCTGGTCGAATTGAACGGCAGTCTGGAACGGGCCTGGCAGGAGCCCGTTTTCGGCGTGCCGGCAAAGGTCGGCGACCGCGTGCTGCTGAACACGACCGCTGTGCGGCTGGGGCTCGGCACGGGCGGAAGTCATTTTGTCATCGCCGTCGAAGGGGCGGCCCAGTCGCCGTCGTCACCCGAACAGCCGGGCCACATCATGAAAGTGCGCTACACCCCGTTCCAAGTCGCCGTACACGCCGTCGAGGAGCCCGATCACCCGATGCACGAGATCATGCGCGACGCCGAATCGCTCGACGGGACGCCGGTGGTGATCTGCGAGCTGCACAGCATGTTGCCGGCCGTCGCGATGACGCTCCGCTATGAAGCCGAACGCCGAGCGTGCCCTGTCGCCAAGGTCGCGTACGTGATGACAGACGGCGCCGCCCTGCCGCTCCATTTTTCGAAAACGGTCGCGCAGCTCAACCATCTCGGCCTGCTCGCCGGGACGGTCACCGTCGGCCACGCATACGGCGGCGATCTCGAAGCGGTCACTCTTTACAGCGGTCTGCTCGCCGCTCGCCATGTCTTGGAGGCGGACTGCATCATCGTCGCGATGGGGCCCGGCATCGTCGGCACGGGCACTCGCTACGGGCACACGGGGATCGAGGTCGGCACTGCCGTCAACGCCGTCCATGCGCTCGGCGGCGATCCGGTCGTCGTGCCGAGACTCTCGTTTGCTGACAGCAGACTGCGCCATCAAGGCGTGTCGCACCATACGTTGACCGCGCTGGCACACGTCGCCCTCGCGCCGGCCACCGTGCCGCTGCCGCTTCTGCCGGACGAGCAGGCGACCCGTGTCTGGGCGCAGGTGACGGGGGCGGGATTGCATCAAAAACACCGCCTTGTCGGAGTCAGCGGCCAATCGATACTGGACGCGACCCAAGCCTTTCCAGTACCATTAAGGACGATGGGGCGCGACCTGTCCGCCGACCCCGCCTTTTTCCTTGCGGCCGGCAGTGCCGGGGAGTGGGTGGCGCGACAATTGAGCGCTCCGAAAAAGAAAAAACCGCCGGAGAGTTACTCCCGGCGGGACGAAGCGTGGCAGTTGACCGACAAGAACTGATGCAGCGTCGTGTCGCTGCCCGCATAGGCGCGCAGAATGGCCCGGATCTGCCAAGCTTTGCCGACCATGCGCAACGAACGTTCCGATACATACGTTTTCACCATCTCACATACCCCCCGTGACCGTGTTGGATGTTCCCAGTCTATGCCGATCCGGGGACGGTTATACCACGTCTATGAAAAAGAGATGGTAGAGGAGGAGCCACCCATGTCCGAACAACAAAATCAACAGACCGACCTGCATCTGCGGGAAAAAACGATCGATTCGAAAACGATCTATGAAGGCCGCATGATCTCTCTGCACCTGCAAACGGTCGAACTGCCAAACGGCAAGACCGCATCCCGCGAGATCGTCACCCACCCGGGCGCGGTGACCGTGCTGGCGATCACCCCGGAAGACAAGATCCTGCTCGTCTCCCAGTTCCGCAAGCCGACCGAACGCGTGCTGCTGGAGACACCGGCCGGCAAACTGGAAAAAGGTGAGGACCCGCTGGATTCGGCGAAACGGGAGTTGGAGGAAGAGACCGGCTACACCGCGAGCGAGTGGAAGCATCTCAGCTCGTTTTACACCTCGCCGGGCTTTGCCGACGAGATCATGCACACCTATGTCGCGACTGGGCTGACCAAAACGGCGCAAAACCTCGATGATGACGAGTTTCTCGACGTGATCGAACTGACTGCGGACGAGGCGGAGGCGAAGATCGTCAGCGGCGAGATCGCCGATGCGAAGACGGTGGCCTGCGTCTACTACTGGCTGCGCGAGCGGGATCGTCAGGGGAAGGCGTAACACCATGTCCGATCTGGCGCTCCGAGACTACTTTCTCGACCTGCACATCCACATCGGGCGCACCGCCGACGGCCAGCCGGTAAAAATGGCCGCCTCCAAGGACCTGACCTTTTTTGAAATCATCCGGGAGGCGGCCGACCGCAAAGGAATCGACATCATCGGCATCATCGACGCCGTCTCGCCACCTGTGCTGGACGAGATCGAGGCCTGCGTACAAGAGGGTCTCCTCACCGAACTGCCGGGCGGCGGGTACGACTACCAAGGCAAGACGACACTCCTGCTGGGCGCCGAAGTCGAGACCTCGGGACCGCAGGGCGGAGCGGCGCACTTCGGGATCTGGATGCGCGACATCGTTGCGATGCGCCGATTTTCCGACTGGCTCGGCGAGCGGGTGAAAAATCGCGTCCTCTCGTCCCAACGCGCCCGCTGCACGTCGTTCGAACTGCAGGCGATCACGACCGAGCTCGGCGGACTGTTTATCATCAACCACGCCTTCACCCCGCACAAGAGCGTGCTGGGCAACTGCGTGTCCCGCCTCTCCGACATGGTCGATCCGACGCAGGTCTCCGCGCTGGAGCTCGGTCTGTCGGCCGACAACAAACTGGCCGACCTCTTCTCCGAACTGACCGACATCTCGTTCGTCTCCAATTCGGACGCGCACTCGCTGGCGAAGATCGGCCGCGAGTACAACAAAGTCCGCCTCGCCGCTCCGACGTTCGACGAGGTAAAAAAAGCGCTCCTGCGCCAAGACGGCCGCCGGGTGGTCGCCAACTACGGCCTCGAACCGGAGCTTGGCAAATACCATCGCACCTTCTGCGCGGCGTGTGACACGGTGTTGGACCAGGGCGACATCCAGACGCAGCGTTGCTCCCACTGCGGCGGCAAAAAAATCGTGCGCGGCGTGCTCGATCGCATCCTGACCATCGCCGACCGCGAGCAGCACGTGCATCCGGAGCACCGACCGCCCTATTTCTATCAAATCCCGCTCGACTTCATCCCGAAGGTCGGCAAGCGCACCATCGACAAACTGTTGGCACGCTTCGGCACGGAGATGAACGTGCTCCACGAGGCGACCGAAGAGCAGATCGCTGAAGCGGTCGGCCCGCAGATCGCCCGCGACATCGCCCGTGCGCGGCGGGGCGAACTGCCGATCTCGGTGGGCGGCGGCGGCACGTACGGCAAGATTCTCACTTGATGCTCTTCTAAAAAAAATTCATAGACTTCCTCTCGTCCACATAGGATGTAGCGTTAGGTTGGACAAAGAGGAGGGCTACGAACAATGGTACGCAAGGTGAAAATCTCTGTCTCCGGCTACCTGAAAGATCATATGAGTTTGTTTGTCTTTGTGTCGGTGCTGTTTATGATCGGCGTGTTGTTTGGCGCCATCGTCGTCGGCGCGTTGGCCGATTCGCAGGTCCAGTCGCTCCACGATGCGCTGAAAGGGTTTTTCCAAGCGTTAAACATGGAGCAGACCGGCACCACCCCGTCGGAGATCGCGTGGCACTCGGCCGCCGGGTTTTTGAAGACGACCGGGATGCTGTGGATTCTCGGGCTGTCGATCATCGGGCTGCCGGTGATCGTGATCTTGATCTTCATCAAAGGCTTTATGATCGGCTTTACCGTCGGCGTGGTCGTCTCGCAGTTTCAGGCGAAGGGCATCCTGTTTGCGCTGGCTGCCGTCCTGCCGCAAAATTTGATCTACATCCCGGCCCTGCTGGTCTGCGGCGTCGCCGGCATCTCGTTCTCGCTGGCCTTGGTCAAGAGCCGGTTCGGGCACGAGCAACCGGTGCTCCGCATGAGCGCGGGCACGATGCTCTACCGCAACTTTCTCTCGTACACGGGTCTGGTCGCGACGGTGGCGATGGCGATGATCCTCGCCGCGTTTGTCGAAGGCTACCTGTCCCCGGCGCTGATGCGCGCCGTCATCCCGCATCTGTAATAGACAAAAGGAGCGAATCCGCACGACATGTCACGCAAATTTACCGTTATCAACGAATCTTTCACCTGCCAGCATTGCGGCACGGAAGTCGGCCCGCTGGCACAAGGCTCCTGCCGCAACCACTGCCCGAACTGTTTTTACTCCCTGCACCTCGACATCAACCCCGGCGACCGCGCGGCAAACTGCGGCGGCATGCTGGAGCCGATCCGCATCGAGGAGCACAAAAACAAAGGCTACATGGTCGTGCATCGCTGCGACACCTGCGGTCACACCTGCCGCAATCGCCTGGCGCTTGATGATCCGAGCCAGCCGGACTCCTTTGACCGGATGCTGGCGATCATGAAGAAACAAAGCTTGTAAAAAACAGCACTCTCCATGTGAGTGCTGTTTTTGATGTTATCCCGCTTACAGGATCTTTTCCTCTCTTCTTTTATAATAGAAGCAGAGAGGGGTGGCTCAGCTATGAATCAACAATTGCAACTTCAGATGGCCGTCGAACTGCTCGAAGCGCATCGCGGCGACGGGCCCGCTTTGACCCGCTATGCCCAAAAAATGACGATGTCCGCTCTGCCTGCCATTCGTCAGGTGGCCTGCGCGTTGCTCCAAGATCTGTGGGTGCGCGACAAAAGCCTCACACCATATGTGCTGCGGCTCGCGGCTGACGCGGACGAGCAGGTGCGCGAACGGTCGGTGATGATGTTCACGTCGATGCTGATCACCGATTATCCGAGCGGCATCCAGGAGATCCGCGATCTGCTCGATCACCCGCAGGCAGAGGTGTTGCGCGCCCTCGCCGTGGCGGTCGGACAGGCTGCTCAATACCGCATCCCCGGCAGTGCCGCCGCACTGCTCGATCTGCTCCGACACGCAGGGGAGGACGACCGCTCCGAGGTGCAAGATGCGGTGCGGACGGCCGTCGATCTAGTAAAAAAACGACTGGATCATCAAGTCCGGAACTAAAGTTTGACACGGCTAAAACGGTTGCATATAATAGGAAACAGTTTGACGAAAGGCCGCTTAGGAGGGGGTTGCGATGCAAGAAAAACTCGAGACGATAAAAAAACAACTCCATGCGGAGCAGTTTAAATTGACCCCTCAGCGCGAGGCGACACTGCGCGTGCTGCTGGAAAACGAAGAGAGCCACCTCAGTGCGGAGGAGATCTTTATGCTGGTCAAGCAAAAGGCTCCGGACATTGGGCTCGCAACTGTTTACCGCACGCTCGACCTGCTGTGTGACCTGAAAATCATTGAAAAGCTCAACTTCGGTGACGGCGTGGCCCGCTATGAATTTCGCTCGGACGACCATCCGCATCATCACCATCATTTGATCTGTGTGAAATGCGGCACCTTGTCTGAGATTGAGGATTTGCTCGACGATCTGGAAGAACGCGTCGAGCGCGACCACAACTTCCAAATTGTCGATCATCGCGTGTCCTTCCTGGGATACTGCGCGTCCTGTCGCAATGTGAAAAAATAGTCGCAGATCGTGGAGTTCGTTGCGATCTGCATTTTTTTGCATGCAATTTCTTTCGGATCATGAAAGAAGTTGCAGATGTATGCGGATTCATGTATATCATCGTGGGACAAAAGTACAGAATAACAGGTGGACGAGCATGATTTTCAATAAATCTTTGCCAGCCGTCACTTTTTGGTATAAAATTTGCATGACATAGCAGTAGATTGACAGGCGGTGCATCGCGCCGCAGAGATTTGAAAGGGGACTACATACAATGATCGTAGGGATTCCGAAGGAAATTAAGAACAACGAAAACCGCGTTGCTATCACCCCGGCCGGCGTCGAAGCTTTGAAGCTCGCAGGCCATGAAGTATACATCGAATCGTCTGCCGGCATCGGCAGCGGCTTTACCGACGAAGATTACAAGGGCGCAGGCGCGATCATGCTCGACAACGCGGCAGACGTCTGGGGCAAGGCCGACATGATCATGAAAGTCAAAGAGCCGATGGCTCCGGAATACGGCTATTTCCGCGACGGCCTGATCCTGTTCACCTATCTGCATCTCGCTCCGGAGCCGGAACTGACCAAGGCGCTGGTTGAGAAAAACGTCGTTGCCATCGCGTACGAAACCATCCAGCTGCCGGATCGTTCCCTGCCGCTGCTCACCCCGATGTCTGAAGTCGCAGGCCGCATGTCGGTCCAGATCGGCGCACAGTTCCTCGAAAAGCCGTGGGGCGGCAAAGGCATCCTGCTCGGCGGCGTACCGGGCGTCCTGCCGGCCAACGTCGTCATCATCGGCGGCGGCATCGTCGGCACCAACGCAGCGAAAATGGCGCTCGGCATGGGTGCAAACGTCACGATCATCGACAAGAGCGAAAACCGCCTGCGTCAATTGGATGACATCTTCGGCGGCCGTCTGCGCACCTTGATGTCCAACTCCTACAACATCGAGATGATGGTGCGTCAGGCAGACCTGCTGATCGGTGCTGTCCTGATCCCGGGCGCGCGCGCTCCGAAGCTCGTCAAGGAATACATGGTTCAGCAGATGTCCCCGGGCTCTGTCATCGTCGACGTGGCGATCGACCAAGGCGGCTCCATCGAGACGATCGACCGCGTCACCACCCACTCCGAGCCGACCTATGTCAAGCACGGCGTCATCCACTACGCGGTGGCCAACATGCCGGGCGCAGTGGCGCGCACCTCGACGCTGGCACTGACCAACGTCACCATGGACTACGCGCTGCAACTGGCGAACAAAGGCTGGCGTCAAGCGGTCCTCGACAACGCGGCCCTCGCAAAAGGCGTCAACGTCGTCAACGGCAAGATCACCTACGAAGGCGTGGCGACCGGTCTCGGCTACGAGTTCACCGAGTTGCATAACGCGATCTAATCGCGCCGCTGCATCCGTACATTCCAGAGAAGGGTTCCTCGGAGCCCTTCTTTTTTGCGTTCGCCCGTCATACCTATAGGGAAAAGAGGACAGCCCGGAGGAAGGGGAGAGCGTGATGATCGTATCGCTGCGGCAAGTGTCGCGGTTTTGCCGGATGATCGTATTTGTCGTGCTGTTCAGTTTCATCTGTTTCAAACTGCTGGGCATCGTGCAGGACATGATCCAGCCGACGACCAACAAATACAAAGAGCCGATCGGCGGCGACGCGGTCAAAGTCAGCACAGAAGTCGGCGCGGGTCCGCACGCCTTGTGGGACGAACTGTTGGCAAGGCTTGCAGTCTTTTACCAAATTGGTGAATAGTCACAACGATAACTTTTGCCCGATTGCAGGAATTTCACAGTACGTTGCCGAAATTTGAGGCAGTGGAAAGCATGGGCAAAAGGAGTCTGTTGCATGGACAAGCTGATCGAACGTTTTATTCATTATCTGGCCGTTGAAAGAGGGCTCGCCCACAACACGCTGGAATCTTATCAGCGCGACCTGGTCCAGTACGTCGGCTTTTTGGAGAAAAATGAAATCCACGATCTGAACCAGACGCGGCGTGCCAACCTGATCGCGTATTTGGCCGACCTGCAGCGCAGGGGGAGAGCGACCTCGACGATCTCTCGCAACCTGGCCAGCATGCGGGCTTTTTACGGCTTTTTGCTGCGCGACGGGATGATCGACCAAGATCCGACGACCAACCTTGAGTCGCCGAAAATCGAAAAACGTTTGCCGAAGGTGCTCTCCGTGCAGGAAGTGGAGGCGTTGCTTGATGGACCGGACTACGGCACAGTCGCAGGGATTCGGGACAAAGCGATGCTTGAATTGCTCTATGCAACCGGGATTCGCGTCTCCGAACTCGTGTCGCTCAACTGCTCCGATGTCAACCTGAACATGGGCTTCCTCAAATGCTACGGCAAAGGCTCCAAAGAGCGGATCATCCCGCTCGGGTCGGTCGCCTTGAAATCGGTCAGCGACTACGTGATGCGCTCCCGAAACAAGCTGTTGCGCGACCAGTCGGAAGAGTCGTTGTTTTTGAATCACCACGGCCAGCGTCTCTCGCGCCAAGGTTTTTGGAAGATCATTAAAAAATACGCGATGGCGGCGGCGATCAGCAAAGAGATCACACCGCATACGCTTCGGCATTCGTTTGCCACGCATCTGCTGGAAAACGGCGCTGACCTGCGCGCCGTGCAGGAGATGCTCGGCCACGCCGACATCTCGACGACCCAGATCTACACCCATCTGACCAAGTCGCGGCTCAAAGAAGTCTACGCCAAGGCTCACCCGCGCGCCTAGCTCTCATCTTTTTATAAAAATGTTTTCGACCCACCCCCACATTCGCAGGCGGTGGGTCGTACTGTATAGCACAGCTAATCAATCTGTTTCATCCTGAAATCCCCCAATCCCCCTAGTGGAAAAGGTCCGGCAACCAGCAGCCGGACCTTTTCTCTGTGTTCATATCCTGTTTTAAGGGTTGTCAGACATCTGTCCTTTCAGGTAAGTTAATGGTATGGGCAGGAAAGAGATACCCTAAAATAGGAAGAGAGCACACCTGAATCGGAGGTATACAACTATGGCGTTCAAACGCGTTGTCTTTATCGTACTGGACAGCTGCGGCATCGGAGAAAGTCACGACGCTGCTGAATATGGAGATCAAGGCTCCAACACCATCGCCAACATCGCCAAGGCGGTCGGCGGCCTGCGCGTGCCGAACTTGGAAAAACTCGGCCTCGGCAAAATCCACAACATCGAAGGCGTCGCCAACGACATCGACGCGATCGGCTCCTACGGCCGCATGGCGGAGCAGTCGGCCGGCAAAGACACCACCAACGGTCACTGGGAGATGATGGGCGTCAAGCTCGACAAACCGCTCCCGGTCTACCCGGAAGGATTCCCGCGCGACCTGATGGACGCGTTTGAAGCGCGCATCGGCCGCGAGACGATCGGCAACAAACCGGCGTCCGGCACGGAGATTATCAAAGAACTGGGCGACGAACACGTCCGCACCGGCTACCCGATCATCTACACCTCGGCAGACTCCGTCTTCCAGATCGCCGCTCACGAAGAGGTGATCCCGCTGGAAGAACTGTACAACATGTGCAAGATCGCCCGTGAACTGCTCGTCGGCGAGCACGCCGTCGGACGCGTCATCGCGCGTCCGTTCATCGGCGCAAACGGCGACTACAAACGCACCACGAACCGCCACGACTACTCCCGCGACTTCGGCCGCACCGTCCTCAACGAAATGGACGAAAAAGGCCTGACCGTGATGGGCATCGGCAAGATCTACGACATCTACGGCGGCTCCGGCGTCAACGACAAAGTCGGCACGGAAGGCAACATGGACGGCGTCGACAAGATCATCGAGCAGATGGGCACCGTGGAAAAAGGGCTCATCTTCGCCAACCTCGTCGATTTCGACGCGCTGTACGGCCACCGCAACGACCCGGAAGGATTTGCCCAGTCGATCCGCGACTTTGACGCTCGTCTGCCGGAGATCCTCGATGCTCTGCGCGAAGACGATCTCTTGATCCTCTCCGCCGACCACGGCTGTGACCCGACGACGCCTGGCACCGACCACTCCCGCGAGTACGTGCCGCTGCTCGTCTACGGCAAAAACGCCAAAGGCAACGTCGATCTCGGCACCCGCGACACGTTTGCCGACATCGGCGCGACGCTCTCCGAGAACTTCGGCGTGAACGCACCGACCACGCTCGGCACTTCCTTCCTGAAAGAGATCGGGCCGAACGCATGAGAATGTATGACATCATTCACAAAAAACGGGACGGCGAGGTGCTGACAAAGGAAGAGATCGAATTTGTCATCACCGGATTTACGGACGGCCGCATCCCGGATTATCAAATGTCGGCGCTGTGCATGGCGATCTTCCTGCGGGGCATGACCGCGCAGGAGACCGCGCACATGACGCTGGCGATGGCGGCGTCGGGCGATCAGATCGACCTGTCTGCGATCAAAGGCGTCAAAGTCGACAAACACTCCACCGGCGGCGTCGGCGACACCACCACGCTGGTGCTGTTGCCGCTCGTAGCGTCTGTCGGCGTGCCGGTCGCCAAAATGTCCGGCCGCGGCCTCGGCCACACCGGCGGCACGATTGACAAATTGGAGTCGATCCCAGGCTTCTCCATCGAGCTGACCACCGAGCAGTTCGCTCACAACGTCAACACGCTGGGAGCCGCGCTAATGGGGCAGTCGGGCAGCATCGCCCCGGCAGACAAAAAACTGTACGCCCTGCGCGATGTCACGGCGACTGTCGATACGATCCCGTTGATCGCGTCGTCGATCATGTCGAAGAAGATCGCCGCCGGTGCCAACGCCATCGTCCTCGACGTCAAAACGGGCGAAGGCGCCTTTATGAAGACGCTCGACGGCTCCTTTGACCTCGCCCAAGCGATGGTTGAGATCGGCGACGAGGTCGGCCGCCAAACGATCGCCGTCATCTCCGACATGGAGCAGCCGCTCGGATACGCCGTCGGCAACGCGCTGGAGGTGCAAGAAGCGATCGACACCCTGCGCGGCCAAGGCCCGGCCGACCTGACCGAACTGTGCCTTGTGCTCGGCTCGTACATGGTCGTCGCGGCAGGCGTCGCCAAAGACGCGGCGGAGGCTCGTCAGAAGCTCACCGAGTCGCTGGAGCAAGGGCATGCCCTCGACACGTTCCGACGCTTCCTGAAGGCGCAGGGAGCCGATCCGGCCGTCGCGGACGACCCGAAGCTTCTCCCGCAGGCGCAAAAGACTGTCGAGCTCCCCGCAGACCGCGCCGGATACGTCACCCGCATCCACGCGGAAGAAGTCGGCACCTGCGCCATGCTGCTCGGTGCGGGGCGCGAGACCAAAGAGTCGGAGATCGACCTCGCCGTCGGCCTCGTCCTGCGCAAAAAAGTCGGCGACCGCGTCGAAGCGGGCGAGTCGCTCGTCACTTTGCACGTCGGCGACGAGAGCCGACTGGCCGAAGTGCAGCAGCGCCTGACCGCCGCCTACGAGATCGCTGAGAAGGCTCCCGTCCAGCCGACCCTGATCTACGGCGTCGTCACCCGCGACGGCGTGGAGCGGTTTGTTTAGGAAGGCAAGGGAGATTGCGGTATATGCCGTCCAAACGCTGGCAACAATAGCCCCATAGGGGGTGAGTACATATGCCGGCAGGAGTAAAATGCATGGTGGAAGAGTGCGTTCATAACGCGGAGAAAGCATGCAAAGCGGACGAGATCGAAGTCACGTCGAACGGGAACGATGTCGTCGGCACCAACAAAGGAACCATGTGTGGGACCTTTGATTATAAAGATCATTATCGCGCCGCTTCCGGACTCAGCAAAGAAGAGTACCGCGAGCGTCATGACGCGCAGCACTAAGAACATCCCCTCCGGCCGGAGGGGTTTTTCTTTTTTGTCTTGTAATAAAAAACCTCGACTGGAAGCATCCTACAGGTACTAGCACAAGCGTGATCAACTTTCAGGAGGGTTTCCTATGTCCTTGTTGAAAAAATCGTTCTTCAATACGGCCGCAGTCGTCTGCGCCACCGCTCTTATTTTTGGGCCATCCGCCCCGGCACTCGCGGAAAAAGACGCGAAAAAACCGGACGCTCCGCAAGCCCAACCAGCCGCCCTCGCCAAAGAAGCCGGCTCCGCGATCCTGCTGGATGCGGCGACCGGCACCGTTTTATTTGAGAAAAACAGCCACGAAAAACTGCCGCCCGCCTCGGTGACCAAAGTCATGACCATGCTCCTGATCATGGACGCTGTCAAGGACGGTAAAGTGAAGTTCGAAGACAAGATCCGCACCAGCGAATACGCAGCCTCGATGGGCGGCTCCCAGATCTTCCTGGAGCCGGGGGAGGAGATGACCTTGGACGAGATGTTCAAAGGCATCGCCGTCGCCTCCGCCAACGACGCAGCGGTGGCTGTCGCGGAGCATATCGCGGGCTCGGAGCAGGAGTTCGTCGCGATGATGAACAAACGCGCCCAAGAGCTCGGCTGCGCGGATACGCATTTCAACAATGTGAACGGCCTGCCGACGGACAACCACTATACGTCGGCGCACGATCTCGCCATCATGTCCCGCGAACTGCTCAAGCATGAGGGTGTGACGAAATATACTGCTGTCTACGAAGACCACCTTCGCAAAAGCAGCGCGAAACCGTTCTGGCTCGTCAACACCAACAAACTGGTCAAGTTCTACAACGGCATGGACGGCCTGAAAACCGGCTACACGGCAGAAGCGAAATACTGCCTGTCCGCTACCGCAGAGCGCAACGGATTCCGTCTGGTGGCTGTGGTTATGGGCGAACCGACCTCGCCGACTCGTAACGCCGAAATCTCGCAGATGATGGACTACGGATTTGCCAACTACAAATCGGAAGTCCTGTACAAACAAGGCGAAGTCGTCGAGAAAGTGAAGATCGACAAAGGCAAGATCGCGGAACTGCCGCTGGTGGCAAACGACACCGTCGGCATCCTGATGAAGAAGGGCGAGAAGAAAGAGGCGTACCAAAAGCTCGTCGCCCTGAAAGAAGACATCAAAGCCCCGGTCAAGAAGGGCCAAGTCATCGGCCAAGTGACCGTGAAGCAAGGCGAGAAGGAAGTCGCCAAAGTGGATCTGGTCGCGGGCGTGGACGTAGGGGAAGCGAATATGTGGGAGTTGTTCAAGCGGACCGTGGAGAAGTGGATGACGTTTGGGGAGTGATAGATTTTTGGGACAGAGGAGATAGCTATTGGGCTATCTCCTCTTGCTATGATCATGAATCATTTGGAAGGAAGAAAACGCCGGGTAAAGAGGATCAAGGACAGGGGGAGACCCCTGCCTTTTTGTTAGGGTCGCCACTCGTACACGGATTCCAGATAGAGGTCTTGGAAGCCGAGGTGTTTGTAGAAATTGTGCCCGATGTCGGTGGATTGGAGGGTGGCGTGGGTGTGGCCTTCCTCGCGGGCTTGTTCTAGGACGGCTGTCATCGTGGCTGCTGCGATGCCCTTTCGACGAGCTTCGGGGGTGGTGGCGACCCAATACACGCCGAGGACGCCGTCGGAGGGGATGGTGCAGATGGTGGAGACGGGCTTGCTCTCGGAGAAGCCGAGGTAGTGGCGGTAGGGGGCGTTCTCGGGGTCGAGGGTAGCCGATTGGATCATGATCCGGTCGAATACTTCGTGCAGGTCGGCCGGGATTTCGAAGCCTTTGCAGCAGGTGTCGGCCCAGAGGGCGAGGGCGGCGGGGGTGGTGATCTCGCGGAGTTCGAAGCCGGTCGGCGGCATGGTGGAGGCATTCAGTTGTGAGAGGTCGAGGTACATGCCTTGGAAGTCGAAAGCTTTTACATAGCCCCATTTTTGCAAGCGGTCGCCAAGGTCGGTTGGTTGCGAGAGGGGGCTTAAGATGATAGCGGGTGTCACGCCGCGTTGACGGAACTGGTCGATGGCATCTTTAACGGTGGCTTCGGCTCTGTCGGCCGCGAGCTGCGGGGCAAAGATGGTGTTGAGCACCGGGGTGCCGGTGTAGACCCACTTAAGGTCGTCGCCGTCATGGGCGGTGTGGGTGCCGAGGGTGAGAGAGTAGCGGTTGCGGTTGGCGATGGCGGATGTGAGGAGTTGTTGGATTGTTGGTGGGTACATATAGCGGGAGTCTCACTTTCGAAGTTTATCCCATATTATAACAATTGCACGAAAAAACAGCTACCTCCTGTGAAAGGGGCAGCTGTTTTCGTTTTTATGTTATCGTTATTGACCTTGCACGTCAGACACTTTCACCAGCATTTTGCCGGTGTTTTCGCCGCGGAAGAGGCCGAGGAACGCCTGCGGGGTGTTTTCCAGGCCTTCGGTGATCGTCTCGCGGAATTTCAGCTTGCCTTCGCCGAGCCATTGGCCGATTTGGGTGATCCCTTCGAGCATGCGGTCGTTGTAGTTGCTGACGATGAAGCCTTTTGCCATCGCGCTTTTCACCAGCAGTTGGCCGAAGTGGCGCGGGCCTTGTTCCGGTTTTTCGAGGTTGTAGTCGGCGATCTGGCCGCAGAGGATGATCCGGGCGTGGAAGTTGATCAGGCGCATCACTTCGTCGGAGATCGTGCCGCCGACGTTGTCAAAGTAGATGTCGACGCCGTTCGGGCAGGCGGCTTGGAGCGCCTCGCGCAGGTCGCCCGCTTTGTAGTCGATGACTTCATCGAAGCCGAGTTCGTCGCGCAGGTAGGCGACTTTGTCCGGGCCGCCTGCGATGCCGACGACACGGCAGCCTTTGATCTTGGCGATCTGGCCGACGACGGTGCCGACAGCGCCTGCTGCGCCGGAGACGACGACCGTCTCGCCTTCTTTCGGCTGGCCGATGTCGAGCAAGCCGAAGTACGCGGTGCAGCCCGGCATGCCGGCGACGCCGAGTGCGGCGGAGACCGGTTTGAGGAAGGCCGGGACTTTTTTCAGGTGCTTGCCACTGGCGACGGTGTAGTCCGCCCAGTCGAGCAGGCCGGCGACGATCTCGCCGACCTCAAAGTTGGCGTCTTTCGATGCTTCCACCTGGCCGACGACACCGCCGGTCAGCGGGCGATCCAGCGTAAACGGGTCGATGTAAGTCTTGACACCGCTCATCCGGCCGCGCATATACGGGTCGACGGAGAGGTAGACGGTGCGGACGAGCACTTGACCTTCTTCCAACTCCGGTGTCGTGGTCTCAACAAGGCGGAAGGTCTCCTCAGTCGGCATGCCTTTCGGGAATTCGGTGAGGAAATATTGGCGATTGATTTTCGTCATGGGATTTCGCTCCTTTAATGGTTGTCAGGATATGTAATATGATTTCAGAGTACAGGAGACGGAGTGAAAGTGCAATGTGTAAACGGCGGGTCTCGTCGGACAAGCAGGATTGAGAATGGATGTAAAAACTTGTATAATTAGGGTGATTCGGTCTGATCTCGACAACAGAGGGGGACGTACAAATGGGGTTTCTTGACGGATTGATGGGCAACGCTTCGGAGCTCAATCTGGGCGACGTGCAGAAGGAGTTCGGACATATCCTGTCCTCGACGGAGACGGTGGAAAAAGCGTACAAACTGGTGCGCGATCTGTTCATTTTCACGAACAAACGCCTGATCCTCGTCGACAAGCAAGGCATCACCGGGAAAAAGATGGAACTGCACTCGATCCCGTATAAAAGCATCACGCATTTTTCCATCGAGACGGCCGGCACGTTTGATTACGAGGCGGAGCTGAAGATCTGGATCTCCGGCGGTGCAATGTTGGAGAAGACTTTCAATAAGAGCTTGAACATCTACGAACTGCAGAGCGTGTTGGCGGAGTACGTTCTGGGGTAGGCGGATCGAAAAAGCGATGACGGAGAACGGCCGCTGTGCCGTTCTTTTTTATCAGGAGGACATGATCGAACGCGCAAAAAAGCCAAGGGCGTCGGCCCTTGGCTTTGGGTTTATTTGCTGGAAAGTGGTGAAACTAGACAGTCGCTGTATATGTCCTTCGAAACGTCGCAAGCCCTACCTCTCGTGCGACCATATGGCTCCAGTGACCATGCCTGTTGTGAATCGATGTCTCAATGTCTCATCTCAATGAGCAGAGCATCCGTCTAGCTTCGGATGTTGCCGCGGTAGGATAGGCATTATTATATAACGGATTGGCTTTATAAGCAAGGATAATCTGTTGGTACATTTATCGAAACAGTCGTTTCAGGCGTTTCAGGGCTTCTTCGCCTTTGCCGTAGCGGGTGTTCAGGTCGAAGAGGGTGGTCTGTTTGAGCACGCCTTTTTGATGGGAAAAGGCGTCAAAACTGTATTTCCCATGATAGGCTCCGGTGCCGCTCGGTCCGACACCGCCGAACGGGAGGTACGGCGAAGACAGGTGCATGACCGTGTCATTGATGCAGCCGCCGCCAAAGGAGATCCGCTCGAACACACGATGTTGCACGTCGCGACTCTCCGTGAAGAGGTACAGGGCGAGCGGTTTTTCACGGGCGTTGACTTGCCGGATCACTTCTTCCAAGTCGTCGTATTCCAATACGGGGAGGATCGGGCCAAAGATCTCTTCTTGCATGACGGGCGCGTCCCATCCCGTGCCGGTGAGCAGAGTCGGTTCGATCAGACGCCGAGCCGGGTCGGTGCGGCCGCCGTGGCAGATCGTCCCGTCGGTCAAATAGGAGGAGAGTCGCCCGAAATGCCGGTCGTTGATGAGCGACGGGTAGTGACGGCTGTCTGCGATCACATCCCCGTAGAGCGCTTCGATCTGCCGCTTCAACTCGTGCAGCAACCGATCCTTCACGCCGCGTTGCACCAGCAGATAATCGGGTGCCACGCAGGTCTGACCCGCGTTCAGATATTTGCCCCAGACGATGCGTTTGGCTGCGAGCTCCAGTTTTGCATCGCTGTGGACGACAGCCGGACTTTTGCCGCCGAGTTCCAAGACGACGGGCGTCAGATGTTTGGCCGCCGCCTCTGCCACGATCTTTCCCACCTGCGTGCTGCCTGTGAAGAAGATCAGATCGAACGGTTCGGCGAGCAGGGAGGTGCTGACTTCCACGCCGCCTTCCACGACGGCGATATACTCCTCCGGGAACGCCTCTTGGCAAATGCGGGCGATCACGGCAGACGTGTGCGGTGTCAGTTCCGAAGGTTTGAGCACGGCGCAATTTCCGGCGGAGATCGCGCCGATCAACGGGGCCAACGCCAGCTGAAAGGGATAGTTCCAAGGGGCGAGGATCAGCGTCAAGCCGAGCGGTTCCGGCATGATCGTGCCCTTGGCACCCAACAGGGTCAGCGTGCCCGGCACGTTTCGCGGCGAGGCCCATCGGTCCACGTGTTTGATCGTATGTCTGATCTCTGCCATCAAAAAGCCGATCTCCGTGAGAAACGTCTCAAAGGGCGGCTTGGCAAAATCTTCACGCAACGCTTCTGTCACGTCCGTTTCATGCTGCATGACCGCATCCGCCAAGATCTGCAACTGCCGCTTGCGAAAGGGCACGGAGTAAGGAGTCCCGCTTGCAAAAAAATCTCTCTGCCGACGCAACAGGTCTTGGATGTTCTCCGTCACCCTGGCTACCTCCTTATGAACCTACGGATGCAGAATCTCTGCTCCATAGGTTCTCCGGAGAAGACATCGCCCATTCGAGACGAAAATGCTATAGAATAAACGGACACGCACCTGTCAAAAAGAAGGCATGGAGGAACTAACTGTGAAAAATAAAACCTTAAAATCATGGAGCGACACGTGGCTCGTCGAAGCGACGATCGATCAATTGCAAGCTAAGATGGAAGCAGGCACCTTGACCGCCCGCGATCTCGTCTTGATGTATCTGGAGCGCATTGCGACGTACGACAAGCGGGGGCCAAAGATCAACTCGGTGCTGGAACTCAACCCGGACGCACTGCAGATCGCCGAAGCGCTCGATCATGAGCGGCGGACGAAAGGCACGCGCGGGCCGATGCACGGGATTCCGGTGCTGCTCAAGGACAACATCGACACCGGCGACAAGATGCACACCTCCGCAGGATCTCTCGCGCTGGCCGATCATACGGCGAAGGAAGACGCGGTTCTGGCACGCAAACTGCGGGAGGCGGGGGCGATCCTGCTCGGCAAATTGAACATGACCGAGTGGGCAAACTATATGACGAACCGGATGCCGTCCGGCTATTCGTCGCGAGGCGGACAGACGAAAAATCCGTATCGCGGCGATTATCTCGTCGGCGGCTCGTCGTCCGGTTCCGGTGCGGCGGTCGCGGCCAATTTTGCCACGGTGACGGTCGGCACGGAGACGGCCGGATCGATCCTCTATCCGGCCAGCGCCAACGCGTGCGTCGGGATCAAACCGACGGTCGGGCTGATCTCCCGTCGCGGCGTCATCCCGATCGCGCACAGCCAAGACACGCCGGGGCCGATGGCACGCACGGTGGCGGATGCGGCGATTTTGCTGAATGCGCTGGCGGGGGCGGACGAGCTCGACCCGATCACGCGGACCAGCGTCGGGCAGGCGGCGGCCGATTACACGCAGTTCCTCGACGCAGACGCGTTGAAAGGCAAGCGGATCGGTGTGGTGCGGGAGTTTTTCAAAAAGATCGACGCGGAGCATCAAGAGCTGATGGAAGCGGCGTTCGAGGCGATGCGCGATGCGGGGGCCGAGGTGTTCGACGTCGAGCTGCCGTCTGCAAATGCGGACTGGGACCACGATGTGTTGAAATACGAATACAAAGTCGATCTCAACGCCTATCTCGCCAACTGCGGCCCGCAGGTGCCGGTGCATTCCTTGCGCGAGTTGATCGCGTACAATATGGCGCATCCGGACAGCCTGCTCAAATACGGTCAGACGCTGTTGCTTGCATCGGAAGAGACGAGCGGCACGTTGACAGAGCCTGCGTATATCAATTCCCGCGAGAAGGACCTCTATCTCTCGCGCACGGCGGGCATCGATCCGATGATGGCGGAGCACCGCCTCGACGCGTGGGTTTTCCCGGCGAGCTGGGGATCGCACATCCCGGCCAAGGCGGGCTATCCGTCGATCAACGTCCCGGCGGGGGCATCGGTGGAAAAAGGTCCGGTTGGGATCTCGTTCTCGGGGCTGGCGTACAGCGAGGGCGAGTTGATCGCGCTGGCGTACGCGTTTGAACAGCGGACGCAGCATCGCGTGCCGCCGAAGATGTAAAAAAATGAAAGAGAGCCTGCGTCACGACGATATCGGACGAGGCTCTCTTCTTCTTATTTTGCAAAATAGATCTCCTGAATCTGCGCTGCCACGTCTGCGATGCGGTCCGATACCTGCGGGATGGAAAACCCGACAAAGATCGGCGTGGTCACGAAGCGGGGGACGATTTTGCAGGCGATCTCGCCGTTCTCCAGTTGATAGAAGAACAGGTTGTACGAGTTGCACGATTTGTGGAAATGGTGCAGGGTGTAGTGGGCGGCGACTTGGATGTAGTCGGCCATCCGGTCGAGCCGGGAGAAGTCATGCAACAGGACGTTGAATTCGAAAAAGCCAATGCGCGGCAGGGTGGAGACGTTGAACGTGACACCCGGCGTCTTTGCGATGGTGTGGCCGACAAAATGGTCAGGTCGCATATGATCGCGGTAGTCGACGTCCTTGAGCCCGACGATTTGCATGTGCGGGTGGTGGATCGAGCCGCCGGAGTAAGGGCCGTGATTTTTATAGAAGATCACCGACGTGTACGCGCCGCTCTCCGACATGCGCAGCCACTCCTCGACGCCAAAGCGGATCAGCGCGTGCAGGTGCTCGCGCTCGTAGGTGGCAAACTCGGACTCGCACGTATCGGTCTCGATCAACACGGTCTGCAACGTGTCTTTTAATGTGGGAAATTTGTTTTTGACCAGCAGGATCGGTCCCTGCTCGGCGAGGATCTCATCCAACTGCTCCCGGTCGCAAAAGGGGCAGGAGGTGTCGCGTTGGATAATGCTGTTCGGTTTTTGTTTGCTGAGGTGGGAATCGAAGTGCAAATGGGTGTTCGTCATGGGGATCACCTGTCTCGTCGCCTATTTTTGACAATATTTATGACAATATCATACCGGGAGCTGGAACGAATTGCTAGACCTGCTCTTTCCCGGTATGATGGAAGCAACAGAGGAAGGGAGTGGACGGCATGGTCTTGCGATTGCTGGAGGAGTCGACGTTTTTGCGGTCGCTGTTTGAAAATGTGAGCGATGCGATCCTCGTCGTCGACAAGGACGGGACCGTCACGGGCGCGAACGCGGCGTTTGAAAAGATGACCGGTTGGTCGGCGGCCGAGGTGATCGGGCATGGCGAGTTGTGCGACATCTGCCGGGGAGTGGCGACCTGTTCGGAAGAGTCGACCTGTGTGGAGTGCTTCTCGAAAAAATCGTCGGTGTCGTCGTTTGAGATGCAGGTGCGCACCCGCGACGGGAAGGAGATCCCTGTGGTCGCCTCATCGACGCGGCTGCCCGAGATCGGACACGGCGCGCTGGTGCTGATCCTGCGCGACATGAGCGAGCAGCAGCGGGCCCAGCGTGAACGGCACCAGCGCCAGTTGACCCGCAACGTGATCGAAGCGCAGGAAGCGGAGCGCAAGCGGATCTCCCGCGACCTGCACGACGGCATCGGGCAGGCGCTGTTTTCGATCATGGTCGGACTGAAGGTGGTCAATCAGCTCGACCTCGATCCGGCGATGCGCGAACACCTCGACGAGGTGCAAAAGCTGACAGCGAAAACGCTGGATGAAGTCAAAAACATGTCGGTCCAACTGCGACCGTCCGCTCTGGACGATCTCGGGCTGGTCCCGGCCGTCCGCTCCTACGCGAAAGGGTATCAACATACGTTTGGCATCCGAGCGCAGGTGGAGGTGCAGGGCAAGGGCCGCCGCTACCGGAGCGAGGTGGAGACGGCGGTGTATCGCATCTATCAGGAAGCGATGATCAACGTGGCAAAGTACGCACAGACCGAAGAGGTGATCGTCCGGCTGCACGACACCGGCGATCTGTTGGAGTTGATCGTGGAAGATCGGGGCGTGGGATTTGACCCGGAAAATATCCGCGTGCAAGGCACGGGGCTCGGACTGTTCGGCATGCGGGAGCGGGCCGATCTGATCGGCGGCAAAGTGGATCTGATCTCCGTGCCGGGCAAAGGCACGACCGTCCGGGTGACGGTGCCGGTGCAGGAAGAGGAGGCGAGCGTCTGATGGCGATCAAACTGTTGATCGCGGACGATCATGCGATCGTCCGCTCGGGGCTGTCGATGCTGATCGGCTCTCATGCGGACCTGGAGGTGGTCGGCACGGCGGCCGACGGCCGGGAAGCGGTGGAGAAGGCGCTGGCGTTGCGGCCGGATCTCGTGCTGATGGATCTGAGCATGCCGCCGGGGGAGAACGGACTGTCGGCGACGTCGCGGCTGAAAGAAGCGGCACCGGAGATCGAGGTGCTGGTGCTGACGATGCACGACGATGAGGAGTATCTGTTTCGCGTTCTGCAGGCGGGGGCGTCCGGCTTTATCTTGAAAAGCGCACCGGACCAAGACCTGATCGCAGCGATCCGGCAGGTGGCGGGCGGCTCGGCCTATCTGCATCCGTCGGCGACCAAGTCACTGATTCAGGAGTTTCTCCAGCGGGTGCAAAAAGGCGAGGATGCCGACCGCTACTCGGTGCTGACCGACCGGGAGCAGGAGATCCTCACGCTGATCGCCAAAGGGTACGCCAACAAGGAGATCGCCGAACAGCTCGTCGTCTCGGTCAAGACGGTGGAGACGCACAAGGCGAAGATCATGGAGAAATTGCAGATGAAAACGCGGCCGGAGTTGGTGCGGTATGCGATGAAAAAAGGGCTGCTCGATTTTGAGTGAGGCGGGTTCCGATGGGGAACTCGTCTTTTTTTGTGCTTTTTTCCGCTTTTTGCATCGGTTCAGGGAGTTCCCCGACCCGAATCAGGGAAACCCCCGATGTTTCCCAACCGAGTGCCATTTTATACTGAAAGCAAGAAATCCACACACAATAGGAGGCACGCATCATGGCAAGAGAGGCGTTGTCCAAACAAGAGACAGCCCCAAAAACGAAACCGCACCCGCCCGAAGAGGAGAGCTCGCTGCGCGGCACGTTCGTGTCGGTCTTGATCTTGGGAGCCTTGATCGTCGGTTCATGGGCCGCAGCATTCTGGCTCTATCTGAGCCGCGGGTAACGGAAGAGAGGGGAGTTTGACATGCATCTTCATAAATACGAAAAAATCTGGCTGAGCCTCGGCGGCCTCGCCTTGATCGCTTTCCTGGTGGTCCTCGGCGTCAACGCGTTCGCGATGGGCTCGCATCCGCCGAGCCACATGGCGTATGTCGATCCGACCAAAGTGGATCAGACCGCTCCGTTTGACAAACCGGGTCTCGTCCAGATCGGCGACAACGAGTACGACCTGAACATGACGGCGTTTGTGTTCGGCTACGGTCCGGCGCAAATCGAGATCCCGAAAGGCGCGAAAGTCCATTTTAATGTCACCAGCAAAGACGTGGCGCACGGCTTTTCCATCCCTGGCACGAACGTCAACATGATGGTTTTGCCCGGCCATGTGAATTCTGTCACACATACGTTTGATCAGGCTGGAGAATTTCTGATCCTGTGCAACGAGTACTGCGGGGTCGCCCACCACATGATGATGTCCAACATCGTCGTGAAATAAAGGATGTGAGCGAGAGATGATACATCGTGGAATTGAACACCGCGCGGCCGATCTGAGCCTCGCGTACGTGCTGGTCGCGTACCTCGCCTTCGGGGTGGCGGCACTGGCCGGCCTGTTGCAAGGTCTGGTCCGCGGCGGCATGATCGAGCTGCCGGAATTTATCACCTACTATGATATTTTGACTGCGCACGGCGTGTTGATGGGACTTGTCTTTACAACTTTCTTTATCATCGGTTTCCTCTTCTCCGGGATGGCGAAGACCATGGGCGGTCTGACCCCGACGGGGACCAAGCTCGGCTGGATCGGCTGGGCGATGATGTTCTTTGGCACCGCGATGGGGACGGCGACGATCCTCACCGGTGAGGCTGCCGTGCTCTACACCTTCTATGCACCGATGAAAGCGACCCCGTGGTTCTACATCGGGGCGGCGCTCTTGATCATCGGTTCCTGGGTCGCCGGATTTGGCATGATCCACTCCTACCGTCACTGGCGGAAAAACAACGAAGGCAAACTGTCTCCCTTGTTCGCTTTCATGGCGATCTCCACGATGGTGCTGTGGCTGATCGCAACCCTTGGTGTCGCGGCGGAAGTGGTGCTGCAACTGATTCCGTGGTCGTTTGGCTGGACGGACAAGATCAACGTCGTGCTCTCCCGGATGCTGTTTTGGTTCTTCGGTCATCCGCTCGTGTACTTCTGGTTGATGCCTGCGTATGTGGCTTGGTATGCGGTGCTGCCGAAGATCATCGGCGGCAAAGTGTTCTCCGACTCGCTGGCTCGCCTCGCGTTTGTGCTCTTGATCCTGTTCTCGATCCCGGTCGGGTTCCACCATCAGCTGATGGACCCGGGTATCTCTTCGGCTTGGAAATACGTCCACGTCGTCCTGACTCTGGCGGTCGTGCTGCCATCGCTGATGACCGCTTTCTCGATGTTCGCCGTGTTTGAAAATCGCGGTCGTGCGATGGGCGCGAAAGGGCTGTTCGGCTGGTTTGCGAAACTGCCGTGGAAAGACGTCCGCTTCTTTGCTCCGATGCTGGGCATGCTGTTCTTCATCCCGGCTGGCATCGGCGGCATCATCAACGCGTCCAACCAGATGAACCAAGTCGTCCACAACACGATCTGGGTCACCGGTCACTTCCATCTCACCGTCGGCACGTCTGTCACTCTGACTTTCTTTGGCATCACCTACTGGCTGATCCCGACGCTGACCGGTCGTGAGATGAGCAAGCGAATCAATGCGCTCGGCATCATTCAGACGCTGACCTGGGCGATCGGCATGCTGATCATGTCCGGCTCGATGCACTTCATGGGTCTGCTCGGCGTGCCGCGCCGAACCGCCTTCACCACCTATCTGGACCACGTGCAGGCTCTGAAATGGATCTCGTATCAAAAATTGATGGCAATCGGCGGTGTGTTCCTCTTCATCGCGGCCGCTCTCATGGTCGGCATCGTGCTGTACCTCTGGCTGTTTGCGAAAAAAGGCGTGACTGAGTATCCGATCGCCGAGAATGAAACGATCTCGTCGACCCCGCGCCTGCTGGAACGCTGGCCGGTCTGGGTGACCATCTCCCTGTGCCTGATCCTGATCGCGTACGGGTACCCGATCTACGATGTGATTCAAAATGCCCCGCCGGGATCGCCCGGTGTGAAAACCTGGTAGTCCCTTTGACCCGTTCGCCTGTAGGTGGTGAACGGGTTTTTCTATGCAATACGTAAACTAAATTTTCTGATAAAATAGTACTTTTTACCTATGGCGGAACCTGTCTTCCACATATTACTATTTATCTATGAGCAGTTATTCTGATTGAAATTGGGGGAATGAGAAATGAAAAAAGGGTTTGTGGCACTGACGATGTCCGCAGCGCTGGCGGCTACGTTGCTGGCCGGCGTGCAAGGGGTGCAAGCGGAAGAGAGCACAGAGAAAAATTATCTGCTGGCATTCAAAGGCGATCTCCCGGCTGACTATCAAGAGCAGATCTTGGCAGCGGGCGGCGTGGTCACCCGTGCAATTCCGGAAGTCGGGATCGTCGAAGCCACTTCCGCAAATGGCTCGTTCCTGACGGCCATCCGTGCCAATACGAACGTGTCGGCAGCTGAAGAAGAATTGGAAATCTTCCTCGAAAACGACCCGAACCCGGCAGACGGCAAGCCGATCACTTCCATTCCGCAACCGAACTGGGAAGACCCGACCCAAAACTACTATGACTATCAATGGGATGTGAAGCGCGTCACCAACGACTTCAAATCCTTCGATCTCCATAAAGGCAACCACGAGACGGTCGTCGGCGTCATCGATACCGGTCTCGACTTCAACCATCCGGACCTCCGGGCCAACGCGGACCTCGCCGGTTCCAAGACGTTCGTGCCGGGCACGACCGACGCTTGGGACTTCAACGGTCACGGCACGCACGTTGCCGGCTCCATCGCGGCAAACGGCAAGGTGATGGGCATCGGTCCGAACCTGAAAGTCCGCGCGTACCGCGTATTCGGTGCAAGCGGCGGTGCGCAGCAATCCTGGATCACGGACGCGATTGTAGCGGCAGCAAACGACGGCGTGGAAGTCATCAACATGTCGCTGGGCGGCTGGAGATGGATGGCGCACAACTACGGCGAGAAGGGTAACTCCGCAGCGATGGTCGCCTACAACCGCGCGATCCAATACGCGATCAACAAAGGCGTGACGGTCGTCGTCGCAGCAGGCAACGACTCGCGTGAACTGGGCAACCTGCACGACATGCAGGCGTACTGGAAAGACACCTATGGCCTCGACATCCAGGGCCCGTCCCGCGTCGTGCCGGCTCAGATCCCGGGCGTGATCACCGTGTCATCGACCAACAAGTGGTCCAGCGATTCGCTCGCGTTCTACTCCAACTACGGCAACCCGATTGACGTGGCGGCACCGGGCGGCGACAACGGTCCGCTCTATGACTCCTTGTACCGTCAAGATCCGAAAGGCAACTACCTCAACAAGCGTGACTTCCTGTACCGAACGCTGTCGACCTGGCCGACCTACCTCGCGCCGAACGTGACGTCCAACCTGCGCGGCTATGCGCTGTTGCACGGCACGTCGATGGCATCGCCGAAAGTGGCAGGCGTCGCAGCGGTCATCAAAGCGGCTCACCCGGAGTACTCCCCGGCACAAGTCGCGGCGGCGATCCGTCAGACTTCTGTCGATCTCGGCAAAGTGGGCCAAGACCAACTGTTCGGCGCAGGCGAAGCGAACATCTTCAACGCGCTGTCCGGCCAATAAGAACTACATGCAAAAGAGCCTCGGAGATCTCCGAGGCTCTTTTTTATGGTCAGATCGTGATCAGGTCGTCGGGATGCCGGTGCGCTCTTTGGCGTAGAGCGACCATTTTCGGTCACCCGTGGTGCCGCTGGCATAGCCAAAGCAGAGCTGGAGTTTGATGACGTTGCCGTTGGCGTCGGTGGTCGGGATCATCTGCATGCCTTCCGGTTCGCGGTAGGAGAGCGTTCGACCGGCTTCGGAGATGTTGTAGTCGACCTTGGTTCCGGTCGACCAGTTGTATTGGACGACGTGGTGGTTGCCGACGTTTGTGATCGGCTTGTCGTCCGGGTAGGTGTCGCCTTCTGAGTACGACTGCGGGCTGTAGTGTTCATCGTGATTGTAGGCGGAACCAAAATTGAAGTAGATGAAATTGCCGAAGAGGGTGAATCCTTGTGCAGGCAGGTCTTTCAATGTCTTGGACGGCGTTCCGTTGACGACCGAATACCAAGGCACGGCGGCAGCATCGAACGTGTTCAGGTGTTGGAAGACGGGGATGTTGTCCGCGTTGTACGTGTAACTGAAGATGGAAACACGATATTGGCCGCCCAGCAAGTTGTCTTTGTAGCGGACGGCTGCCCGTTTGTAGTGGTTGTCAAAAGAGATGGAGAAGTTGGTGCAACGGTCGGCATCCACACCGGGAACGGAAGCCAGCACTTCATGTTTCATCGTCCAGCCGTAACCGTCCACTTCCCAAGCATGGAAGGTGCCGTCGCGGTATTGGAAACGGGCGAGGTCGTCTCCGGCTACATCATACAAGTTGTCTTTGGGTGTCTTGGTTTTGTCGAGCACTTCGGAGACGTTGTCGCACCACAGGTAGGTGCCGTCCGGGGCGTACTCGATGGCGATCTGGGAGCCGTGGCCGAATCCCCAGGACCGGTCGTCTTTGTTGACTCCTTCGTAATAGCGCAAGGGATCTGCGCTCGCTTGGTAGATGGAGGTGTAGTGGTCGTGCACCAAGTGCATGCCGGTGCCGATCCGGTTTCCGGCTGCGTCGAGCTTGGTGATCACGAGGTCGCCTTTTTCCGCGCCGGTGTCGGTGGATTTGTTCTTGCATTGGATCACGTAGATCGCGGGATCGGTCAGTTTTCCTTTGTAATCAATCGCAAAGGATTGGCCGACGGTGCCTTGACTCAATGTCTTTTCTCGCAGGGCTGCGTTGGAGCCAAAGGCGACATTGACAGACGCTGAATCCGGATCGACAAAAACGTTGGCCGGGTTTTGTGCCATCACGCATTCCTCCTTTTGATGCAGGTACGGTAACATACGGGCACTGACCATCAAGTATGTCGGTGAAATTCCGACACGGCTGGAGCGGACGATGGATGAAAGGTACCCATAGGGGGTATCATATTTTGTGTTGACAATTGGCAAGGAACGGCATATATTTATACCCAAGGGGGGTATGGTAATTGGAAAACAACGAAACACACAACGAGAGCTGTCACCAACCGGAGCATTTCTCTGAGCGAGATAAAACGGCATTGATCCGCGACCTGCGCAAGATCGAAGGGCAGATCCGGGGCGTGCAAAAGATGATCGACGAGGACCGCTACTGTGTGGACATTTTGGTGCAGTTGGCAGCGATCAAGTCAGGGTCGCACCGGATCGGGCTGAAACTGCTGGAGGCGCACACGAAAGGGTGCGTGTCGCGGGCGGTGCAGTCGGATGGCGGCGAAGAGCACATTCAAGAATTGATGGACGTCATTCGAATCTTTACGAAGTGAGATCGGGAGGTGTTTGCGATGAGCGAAAAAGTCACGTTGCAGGTGACCGGCATGACATGTGCCGCTTGCTCGAACCGCATTGAAAAAGTGCTGAACAAAATGGACGGCGTCGTCGAAGCCAACGTCAACCTGACGATGGAGCGGGCGACGGTGAACTTTGAAGCTGACAAGGTCGGCATGGACGATCTGATCGAACGCGTGCACAAGCTCGGCTACGGAGCGACGGAATACGTGGAGGAGGCACCGGCAAACGAGGCCGGGGAGAAGAAATGGGATCGGCAACAGGCGATGCTGGTGTTTTCGGCGGTGTTGACGGTGCCGTTCGTTCTGGCGATGTTGAAGATGGTGGGGTTGACGTTTTTGCCGGACGTGCTGATGAATCCGTGGGTGCAACTCGCGCTGGTGACCCCGATTCAATTCATCGCCGGTGCCGGATTTTACACGGGGGCTTACAAAGCCCTGCGGAACAAGAGCGCCAATATGGACGTGCTCGTCGCACTCGGTACGTCGGCCGCGTATTTCTACTCGCTGTGGGTGGTGCTGCAGGGCGGGCATCACGTGTACTTTGAGACCAGCGCGATCATCATCACGCTGATTCTGCTCGGCAAGACGTTCGAACAGATGGCAAAGAGCCGCACGTCCGATGCGATCAAAAAGCTGGTTGGGCTGCAGGCGAAGACAGCTCGTGTGGTGCGCGACGGGGTGGAGGTTGACGTGCCGATTGAAGAAGTGGTCATAGGTGATGTGGTGCTCGTCAGACCGGGCGAGAAGATACCCGTGGACGGTACCGTCGTGGATGGGCTGTCGAGCGTGGATGAGTCGATGCTGACCGGCGAGTCGATCCCGGTGTCGAAAAAGGCGGGCGACCCGGTATACGGCGCGACCCTCAACAAAAACGGCGCGCTGCGCTTTCAGGCGGAAAAGGTCGGCAAATCGACGATGCTCGCGCAGATCATCCGCGTGGTGGAAGAGGCGCAAGGCACGAAAGCGCCGATTCAGCGGATGGCCGATGTGATCTCGGGGATCTTTGTGCCGATCGTGGTCGGGATCGCGCTGCTGACGTTCCTGGTGACGTATCTGGTGGTGGGCGATCTGACGACGGCGCTGATGAATGCGACCGCTGTGCTGGTCATCGCGTGCCCGTGCGCACTCGGTCTGGCCACGCCGACCTCGATCATGGTCGGCACGGGCAAAGGCGCGGAAAACGGCATTCTGTTTAAAGGCGGCGAACATCTGGAAACCTTACAAAAGGTCAATGTGATCCTGTTTGACAAGACGGGGACGATCACGAAAGGGCAGCCGTCTGTGACCGATGTGATTCTCGTGGAAGGCGGTGCGGTCGCGTCGGAGGGGGAACTGCTGCATCTGACGGCGTCTGCTGAGAAACATTCGGAACATCCGCTGGCATCGGCGATTGTGGCGGCCGGCCGGGAGCAGCGCGTGTTGACGGAACCGACCGAGTTTGAAGCGATCACCGGCCGCGGTGTGCGGGCGACGGTCGAGCGTCAGGAGCTGCTGATCGGCACGCGCCGTCTGATGGCGGAAGCAGGAATCGACGCGGGAGCTATCGAAGCACAGATGGAACAGTTGGAAAACGAAGGCAAAACGGCGATGATCGTGGCGGTGGGCGGCGTGGTCTCCGGGATCGTCGCGGTGGCCGACACGGTGAAGGAAGCGTCGAAAGGCGTGATCGCCGAACTGCAAGCGATGGGCATCCGCACGGTGATGATCACCGGCGACAACGAGCGCACGGCACGGGCGATTGCGGCGCGTGTCGGGATCGACGATGTGCGGGCGGAAGTGTTGCCCGAGGACAAAGCGAACGCGGTGAAGCAGTTTAAGTCGGAAGGGAGAATCGTGGCGATGGTCGGCGACGGGATCAACGACGCGCCCGCCCTGGCGACGGCAGACGTCGGCATCGCGGTCGGCGGCGGCTCGGATGTGGCGCTGGAGACGGCCGGGGTGACGCTCTTGGGCGGCGAACTCGACGGCGTGGTCCGGGCGATCAAACTGTCGCGGGCGACGATCCGCAACATCCGGCAAAATCTGTTCTGGGCGTTGGCCTACAACGTGCTCGGCATTCCGTTGGCCGCGTTTGGACTGCTGGCTCCGTGGATCGCCGGTGCGGCGATGGCGTTCTCTTCGGTGTCGGTCGTGTTGAACGCGCTGCGATTGAAGCGAGTCAAAATCTAAGGAGGCATCTCATCATGGAAAAAACCACTCTCAACGTACAAGGCATGTCCTGCGGTCACTGCAAAGCGGCCATCGAATCGGCAGTCAAAGAAGTCGGTGCGTCCGACGTCACCGTCAACCTGGAAGCGGGCACCGTCGATGTGACGTACGACACCGCCAAAGTCGACCTGCAAAAAGTCAAAGACGCCATCGAAGACGCAGGCTACGATGTCGCGTAAAGCACAGGAAAAGCGGCTCTGCTGATCGACTAGCAGAGCCGCTTTTGCGTGTCGACAGGGTGACAGTTCGCTGTGGTTGCTGATGGGAAGGCGGGAGGGTCTGCCGGATTCGAACATCGGCTTTTGCGTGTCGACAGGGTGACAGTTCGCTGTGGTTGCTGATGGGAAGGCGGGAGGTCTGCCGGATCAGGACATCGTTTTTCCTTTTTGTCTGCATGCGAAAAACGTAGTGCGGACAAGATAGGTGAACCGTGATTTACAACGTGTCTGATTTCGTTGGAATTTGGCGAAATACTGCCGTTGAGCAGATGCTGATCGCGTGGTATATTTAGTTTCGTCGCCACGGCGCGACACACGAAAGAAACGAAACGCACGACAGATTGCATCATGGAGAGATGTCCGAGCTTGGTCGAAGGAGCACGATTGGAAATCGTGTAGGCGGGAAACCGTCTCAGGGGTTCGAATCCCCTTCTCTCCGCCATCGTGGCGGTGTAGCTCAGTTGGCTAGAGCATTCGGTTCATACCCGAAGGGTCGGGGGTTCAAGTCCCTCCGCCGCTACCACTTTCTTTACAATTTTTATATGGAGAGATACCAAAGCGGCCAACTGGGGCGGACTGTAAATCCGTTGCGAAAGCTTCGAAGGTTCGAATCCTTCTCTCTCCACCATGTACATGGGGGTATAGCTCAGTTGGTAGAGCACCTGCCTTGCAAGCAGGGGGTCAGCGGTTCGAATCCGCTTATCTCCACCATGTATTCCTCGATAGCTCAGCTGGTAGAGCGCCCGACTGTTAATCGGATGGTCACAGGTTCGAATCCTGTTCGAGGAGCCACGCCTTTTTAGCTCAGTAGGTAGAGCGCATCCATGGTAAGGATGAGGTCATCGGTTCGATTCCGGTAAAAGGCACCAACTAGCGGATGCGCCCAGGCGAGACAACGCCGACACTTGCGCATCCGTGCGCTGCGGAAGTGGCTCAGGGGTAGAGCATCGCCTTGCCAAGGCGAGGGTCGCGGGTTCGAATCCCGTCTTCCGCTCCAAACACACAAAGCGTCTCCGAGATCTCTTGGGGGCGTTTTTCTTCGTGTTTATATATCTGATAATTTCAAATAATTGTATTTGCGAAACAGTCTGCGAATCCTTTAGAATGAATAGTAGAAAGAGGCAATTGAGGGGATGTGCCGGGGATGGGGAACAAGGGGTTATTTGCAGCGGGCGTGCTGGCGATGGCGGCGGTGGCAGCCATTTGGTTGTTGATGCCAAAAGCCCACGGAGAAACCGCGTTGATGGTCACAAATAAAGTGGAGAAGCGGCCGACGCACCTGTTGCGGGTGGCCACGTATAACATACACATCGGCAAGGACATGCAAAACAAACTGAATCTCGCAGGTACTATCGAGACCCTTCGCGAGACGGACGCCGATCTGATCGGTCTGCAAGAGGTGGAAAAGAACGGGCCGCGCACGCATTTTACCGATCAAGCCAAAGAGATTGCCACCGCACTCGGCATGAACTATCGATTTGAACACGGACTGAAAGTCGGCCCGTTCGAGTTTGGCAACGCGCTGCTCTCCCGCTACCCGATCCTGTCGGTGGAGCGCATCGAACTGCCGAGCAAGCATGAGAACCGTGTCGTGCTGCTCGCCAAAGTCGATGTCGCCGGCAAAGAGACAAACGTGTTGGTGACCCACCTCGGCCTGCAAACGGACGAACGGAAGCGAGACGTCCTTTTGATCGACGAACGTCTCGCCAACCTGCAAGGCCCGACGCTCCTGCTCGGCGACTTCAACGCGCCTGCTCAGGCGCCGGAGATGGCTCCGTGGTTCCAGCGGTTGGCCTCGGTCACCGACCAGCCGCTCGAGACGTTCCAGGGGCTCGGACAGATCGACCACATTCTCGCCACAGCCGACTGGGACGTGCGCAAGGTGTTCACTGTCGAAAGCACCGCTTCCGACCATCTGCCGCTGGTGGCCGAACTGAGATGGAAGCCCGATCTTCAACAAGATCTGTAAGGATCAGACATAAAAACCCCCTGCTTCTCATATAGAGAACAGGGGGTTTGATTTTTTACATCACCATGATCTTTTCGCGGAGATTGGTCTCGACGACGTTTTGCATCTTTTGCAGCGATTCGGTCGCTGCCAAGAAGTCGCCGCGGCCTTTGTGGATCTCGCCGACCAGCGCGTAGGACTTGGTCAGCTGACCGATCATGTCGTGCTTTTTGAACAGTTCAATCGACTTTTCCGCAAATTCCAGCGCGGTCTCGAACTCTTCTTGCGCCAGTTTGATCTTGGCGATGGTGCGGAAGACGTAGGCGCGTTCACGCAGATCGCCTTCCATCAGGTTCAGCGCTTCGTTGGCGTGGTTCAGCGCGTCTTCGAAACGGCCTTCTTTGAGCAACAGGCGGCCCATCTCGGTGTGCACGTTCGCGAGGTCAAGCGATGCGCCGTGCTTGGTGAAGCCTTCCATGCACTCTTCCAGCAGGTTGAGCGCTTCTTCGGTCTTGCCTTCTTCGCCTTTGATGATCGCGAGGTTGACCTTGCATTCAAAAGAGGCTTTGACATAGTTGAGCGATTTGAAGATCGCGATGGCGTCTTGCGTGTGCTCGATCGCTTTCTTGTAGTTTTTCATCTCTTTGTTGGCGTGGCCGAGGCCGTTGTAGGTCTCGCCGATCAACTTGAGGTAGTTGGTGCCTTGCAGGAGCTGGTAGGACTCGGTGTAGTAGGTCAGCGCTTCTTTATAATCGCCGAGCTTGAGGTTGACCATGCCGAGGTTGGTGATGACGAACGCTTTGGTCGAGACGTCGATGCCTTCGACGCGCGCGAGGATCTGGTAGGCTTTTTTCCAATGGAATTGAGCCAGCAGCAGGTTTTCCTTGCGCAGTTGGATCACGCCGAGCTTGTTCAGCGCCAGAACGGCCGTGTTGTGCTCGCCGCCCCGGATCGCGCTGTCGAGCACGCTTTCAAAAAGCTCCGTCGCGCGTTCGAACTGTTCGACATGCAGGTAGCAGTTTGCCAGATCGAACGAGATGTTCGTCAACTGCAGGTGCGGTGCCGGATTTTCCAGCAGCTCTTCGAGGAGCTGAATGGCGCGGTCGTACTCACCGGATTCCATAAATGCCTTTGCCAGCTTGTAGGTGCTGGTCTGCTCGAGCTTGGTCTGCATGTCGGTCAAGAAGTAGTCAACCGAAACTTCCAGTTTTTCCGCAATCGCGCAAAGCAATTTATGAGACGGATTCGCTTTGTCCGCTTCAATTTGAGAGATCATGCTGGGCGTTACCATGCCGGAGCCCAGGTCGCTTTGAGTGAGACCCTTCAAAATGCGCAGTTCCTTGATTTTCTGTCCCAGTGATGTAGTCATAGGGGTTACCCTCCCACCCGAAAGTCTGATTTAATTGAGTCAGCCTCTTCATTTTACTACAGAGCTCGGTTGAAGAAAAGAGGAAGACCAATCATATCATGAAATGTGATCACGTTTTAAATATTATACAGGTTATACATTTTTCCTGAACAATATACCAGATGATTCCGTTCACTGTCCAGTAAAGTCATGGAAAAACACTGCATAATTATAAAATTGTAAGCGGGTGACCACGAGAGAGGGGGCTTGTACGCATGGAACGACCACATCCGTCGCTCTATCAGCTGTCGACGACCGCAACGACGCGCATCAACGGGTGGGATGCCGTCTCCGCCGCGATCGGTGTCTCCCAGACGGTGTACCCGGCGGCAAGGCCAAACGCGGTGGTGCTGGCGAGGCCTGATTATTTTCCGGAGTCGCTGGCGGCGACCCGGCTGTTGCACCCGTTTCACGCTCCGCTGCTCTACACCGAATCACAGGCGTTGGAAGAGGAGGTCAAGCGGGAACTGGTGCGCCTCTCACCGGGCGGCAACGGTCTGCCAGGTCAGGTGATCGTCGTCGGAGCGGTGCATGCTCAGATCCTGCACGACATCGATGAACTGGGATTTACGTCTTGGCATCTGATCGGCCATGACCTGTGGGACACGGTCGACCGGATCGCGGAGTTGGACGTCGGCGTCGATCCGCGAGATGTCCTTCTCGTCTCGGCCCATCCGTTGGCTGGCGGTGTGGTGGCGGGCGGCTATGCGGCGCACAAGGGCAGCCCGATCCTGTTCGCCACCGAGCGGGGTCTGTCGCCGTCGGCCACCGCCTATCTGCGCCGCCATCCGCGCTCACGGGTGTTTGTCATCTGCCCGGAAGCGTATCTGCCCCGCACGCTGACCAGCGATGTGCGGTTGCTCGGATCCAAGGTCGAGGGCTGGATCGGCGGCGGCGATCCCTATGAGGTGGCCGGCGCGTTTGCCAAGTTTCGCCACAGCAAGTCGGGAGTCGGCTGGGGCCGTCGCGAACGGAGCGGAGCGGCGGTGACGCTGGTGCCGACGGAAAACTGGCCGTTTGGCGTGGCAGCTGCGGCGCTGTCGTCTGTCGGCAAACAGACGCCGCTGCTGCTGACCAAGCGGGAATCGCTGCCCGGGCAGACGGAAGACTTTTTGAATCGGTTGCGACCGCGCCTTGAGATCGGCGGGTTTCCGCAGACGCACGGATTTTTGGTCGGCTCGCTCGATGTGATCTCCTATCCGGTGCAGATGCGGATGCATCAGGCGCTGACGAGAGCAGACTGAGGAAGATGCTGTAATAGATGGAAGAAACTCGTCCGTGCGGCGTAGGCGAAGACAAGTTGGGCATCCTCTTTAGCAAACGAGTCAGAGGAGAGGATGTGTCCAGATGATCAAAAGCAAAGTCATGCGATGGATGGGTGCAGGAGGCGGCGTGCTGTTGGCGGCGGGACTGATGCTTGGCTCCGGAGCTTTGGTCAAAAGCGCGGAGGCAGGTCCACAGGTGTCCTCACGTCAAGGGGCGACGGCTCCTGATTTTGCGTTGACAGATTTTCAAGGCAAGCAGCAATCGGTCAGCCAGTTCAAAGGCAAGCCGGTGGTGGTGAATTTCTGGGCGTCTTGGTGCGGGCCGTGTCGGGAGGAGATGCCGGAACTGGCCCGGGCGGCCGATCATTGGCAGGGAAAGGCGGCTTTTTTGGGCGTCAATCTGACGGAGCGCGATTCCGTGCCGGTGGCCGCTTCCTTTTTAGAGAAATATAAGGTGGCCTATCCGAACGTGCAGGACGACAAAGGACAGGCGGCCGACCTCTATGACATTTTTGTCATTCCGACGACGGTGGTGATCGACAAAAACGGGCAAGTGGCCGCCCGCATTCAAGGTCCTGTCTCTGAAAAACAATTGGATCAACTTTTGCAAAAGCTGTTATAAAAGGATCTCTTCCGGTTATACTGGTAATTCGTAGGAACCGGAGAGGGGGCAACACCTTGGAACGGTATGTGATCATCGGCGGCGATGCGGCCGGGATGAGCGCCGCGATGCAGATCCGGCGGGCTCACCCGGATGCGTCGGTGACGGTCATCGAAAAAGGCGGCACTTATTCATACGCGCAATGCGGACTGCCCTATCTGGTCGGCGGCTGGATCCCGTCGCCTGACATGCTGATCGCACGGCGCTTGGAGACATTTCGGGACAAGTACAACCTGGATGCCCGCACGTATCAGGAAGCGACCGGCATCGACCCGTCCGCCCGGACGGTGCACGTGCGAGACCTGCAAGCAGAGAGCGAGTCGGACGTGCCGTTTGACAAGCTGTTGATCGCCACCGGCGGCTCTGCGGTGGTGCCAAAGGACTGGGACGGCACCGATCTCGGCGGGGTCTATGCGCTGAAGACGATCCCGGATGCAGAGCGGATCATCGCTTTTGCAAAAGAGCCGGATGTCCGGCGCGTGGTCGTCGTCGGCGGAGGCTACATCGGCCTTGAGATGGCGGAGGCGTTTCACGCGCTGGGCAAAGAGGTGCGCGTGCTGAACCGGGGGGAGCAAGTGGCAGGTCCTTGGGATCTGGAACTGGCAGGTCTCGTCTCGGCGGAGTTGGAACGAAACGGCGTGACGGTGACGTACGGGGTCGAGGTGACCGGTCTGTCCGGTGCAAACGGCCGCGTGACGTCGGTCGAGACCCGGTCGGGCTCGTATCCGGCCGATCTCGTCCTGATCGCGGTCGGCATCCTGCCAAACAGCGGGATCGCCAAACAGGCCGGGATCACACTCGGTCTGCAAGGCGGCATCGAGGTCAACAAACGGATGGAGACCAACCTGCCGGGGATCTATGCGGCGGGCGATGTCGCGTTGCAATACCATCGCTTGAAAAAACGTCTCGACTACATCCCGCTCGGCACGCATGCCAACAAGATGGGACGGATCGCGGGCAAGCAGATGGCGGGTCTTGGCGGCGTGTTTCAAGGGGTGCTCGGCACGGCGATCCTCAAGGTATTCGATCTGCAGGTCGGGCGCACGGGTTTGTCCGAAGGGGAGGCCCTCAAAGAGGGGATCGAGGTGGAGACGGTGACGATCAAAACGCTCGATCACGCCGGATACTACCCGGATGCCAAATCGCTGACGGTCAAACTCGTGCTGCGCAAGTCGGACGGCGTTCTGCTCGGCGGTCAGGCGGTCGGCCCGTCCGGGGTCGACAAGCGGATCGACGTGCTGGCCACGGCGCTGTGGCAGGGGATGACGGGCGAGGAACTGCTCGATCTCGACCTGTCCTACGCGCCGCCGTTCAACGCGGTCTGGGACCCGCTGCAACAGGCGGCGAGACGATTCAAATAGAGAGGAGGGGCCGATGGCAGATCGGCTTCTCTTTGCGTGTTTTGTTGCGAAAAATGACAACATTCCTCGACTGCATAGAGGTTTTGTCGAGGGGGAAGGAATCGTTTTGCCAGCAGTAGAAATGGGTAGCCAAGCAGAGAATTTTTACCTCTAGGGAGGGAGTCAGATGAGTTTGACTGTCAGCACAGAAGTGCGAGGCGATACGCTGATCGTGCGGCTCGAAGGGGAGCTGGATCACCACACGGCAGAGCAAGTGCGAACCACGGTGGAGGGAGAGCTCGACCGCGGATTGACCCATAATCTGGTGATGAATATGGAAGGGCTGCACTTTATGGATTCTTCCGGTCTCGGCATGATCTTGGGCCGTTACAAACGGGTGACGGGGGCAGGCGGGCGAATGACGCTGTGCGCTGTCAATGACCAACTGATGAAACTGTTCGAGATGTCCGGTCTGCTGAAGATCGTCCGCATTTACCCGAACGAATCTGTTGCGTTGGCCGAGACGGGGGTGGCGTAAGGGATGCAGGCGTCGAACTACATGGAACTGAAATTTTCTTCCCGCTCCGAAAATGAATCGTTTGCGCGCGTGGCGGTGGCGGCGTTTGTGTCGCAGCTCGACCCGACGGTCGAGGAGTTGACCGAGATCAAGACGGTCGTCTCCGAAGCGGTGACCAACGCGATCATCCATGGCTACGAGGACGGGGACGGCATGGTCACCATCTCATGCAGCATCATCGGCGGTGCGGTGGAAGTGATCGTCGAGGACCAAGGGCAAGGCATCGAAGACCTCGATGAGGCGCGTCAACCGCTGTACACGTCCAAGCCGGAGTTGGAACGCTCGGGCATGGGCTTTACGATCATGGAGAACTTCATGGACGAGATCGACGTCGTGTCGCGCACGGGAGTGGGCACCCGCGTGCGGATGCGCAAAACGTTGAAAAGTCCAACGATGGCAGAGCACTAAGAAGAGGTGCCTATGGAAAAAACTTCAACCCCGCATCAGAAATATACGGACGAGCAGGTCAAAGCCCTGATCGCCAACTCGCAGGCGGGTGACGGGTCGGCCCGCGAAGCGCTGATCGTCTCAAACCAGCGTCTGGTCTGGTCGGTCGTACAGCGATTTCTCAATCGCGGGTACGAGGCGGACGATCTGTTCCAGATCGGGTGCATCGGCCTGATGAAGGCGATCGACAAATTTGACCTTTCCTACGATGTGCGTTTCTCCACGTATGCGGTGCCGATGATCATCGGCGAGATCCAGCGATTCCTGCGTGACGACAGCACGGTGAAGATCTCCCGTTCGCTGAAGGAGACCGCACGTCAAGTGCGGCGCGCCCGCGACGATCTGGCCAAAAAACTCGGCCGTCAACCGCATATCAACGAGGTCGCGCAGGCGCTCTCGATGGAGCCCACTGAAGTCGTGTTTGCGCTGGAAGCGATGCGCCAACCGGCATCCATCCACGAGACGGTGTTTGAGAACGACGGCGATCCGATCTATCTGATGGACCAGATCTCCGACGAATCGCAAAACAAATGGTTCGACAAGGTGGCGCTGCACGACGCGCTGCAAAGGCTACCGGAGCGGGAGCGGTTGATCGTGTTCCTGCGCTTCTTCCGGGACAAGACACAGGCGGAGGTAGCCGAAGTGCTCGGCATTTCACAGGTGCAGGTGTCGCGGCTTGAGAAGAAGATATTAGGGATGATTCGCGATCAATTGGGTTAAGAGGCCGGAACTCGGTTCATACTAAAGGGCAAAGATCGCACAGTTGCGAGGTGCTTTATTGTATGAAGACGATAATCCGGCCGGGCAGGTCGCGGGCGTATTGGCTCATGATCGCCTTGCTGTTGCTCGTGGCGGTCAGCGCGGGCAGCTATTGGTGGTACGGGCAAGGCGCGGTCAAGTACGACCGCATCACAAACGCCAAACGCGTGTAAAAAAGAGCAGGTGCTCCTCCACGGGAGGGGTGCCTGCTTTTTCGCGTTTTCCGGCGGTGTGAAAAACTTGCCAACCGTTTGCAGACATAGGGGCAGGGCGGAGATGGAAACCTTAAGGACAGATGGTTAAGGGGGAATGCTTTGTGAAGCAAGGACCGAAGGACAAAGTGGCGTACAAAAAAATGGCGCAGCGGCACACGCCGAAAAAACCGGTGATGGCCAATTGTATCAAAGCTTTTTTGGTCGGCGGCATGATCTGTTTGCTCGGTCAGTTTCTACAGGGGTTCTACATCGCTTATTTTGGTTTTAACGAGCGTTCGGCGTCCAATCCGACGGTGGCGACGCTGGTGTTCATCGCCGTGCTGCTGACCGGATTGGGCGTGTACGACCGCATCGGTCAGTGGGCGGGCGCGGGGTCTGCGGTGCCTGTCACCGGGTTTGCCAATGCGATGTCGTCCGCAGCGTTGGAGCACCGCAGCGAAGGCTACGTGCTCGGCGTCGGCGGTCAGATGTTCAAGGTGGCAGGACCGGTCATCGTCTTTGGCACGGTCGCCGCGTTCTTTGTGGCGTTGATCAAACAGATACTCACCATGCTGAGTTGACGAGAGAGGAGGGGAATCACATGCCTTTGATGGGAAAGCAAACCTGGCACTTCCCTTCCGCGCCGGTTCTGCTGGCCACCGCTGCTGTGGTCGGTCCGAAAGAAGGAGCAGGGCCGCTGGGGGAAGATTTTGATACGGTGCATCCGGACAACTATATCGGACAGGACTCCTGGGAGAAGGCGGAGCGGCGGCTGATCGAAGAAGCCTGTCAGACCGCGCTGCAAAAAGCGGACATCAGCGGGGACAAGGTCGATGTGCTCTACGCGGGCGATCTGCTCAATCAGATCATCTCGGCCAACTTTGCCGCCCGCACGCTCGGTGTGCCGTTTCTCGGGCTGTTCGGAGCGTGCTCGACGTCGATGGAATCGCTGGCGCTGGCGGCGATGACGGTCGATGCCGGATATGCTGACACGGCGCTGGCCGCCACCTGTTCGCACAACTCGACGGCGGAGCGGCAGTTCCGCTATCCGACCGAGTACGGCGGGCAAAAGCCGCCGACGGCGCAGAGCACGGTGACCGGATCGGGAGCAGCGGTAGTCGGCAAGGGCGGGGTGGGGCCGCGCGTCACGCATGCCACCATCGGAAAAGTGGTGGATCTGGGGATTACCTCGCCGTTTGAGATGGGCGCGGCGATGGCCCCGGCGGCGGCCGACACGATCTCTCGCCATTTCCGGGACACGGGCCGCACGCCGGAGGACTATGATCTGATCGTCACCGGCGACCTGGCGCGGGTCGGGCACAAGATCTGCAACGAGCTGTTGGAGCAGGAAGGGTTTTATCTCGGAGACCGCTTTAAAGACTGCGGCATCCTGATCTATGACCCGGATCAGGAAGAAGTGTTTTCCGGGGGGAGCGGTTGCGGCTGCTGCGCGGTGGTGACGTACGGGCATCTGTTGAAGCGGATGGAGAAAGGCGAACTCGAACGCATCCTCGTCATCGCGACCGGGGCGTTGCTCTCGCCGGTCTCGACGCAGCAGGGCGAGTCGATCCCTTGCGTGGCGCACGCGGTCTGCATCGAGAGGGGGAGCGGCAGTGGAGATTGACATACAGTTTCTGTGGGCGTTTCTTGTCGGCGGCGGCATCTGCGTGATCGGGCAGTTGCTGATGGATCTGACGACGCTCACGCCGGCGCACGTGATGACGATCCTCGTCTGTACGGGGGCGGTGCTGGACGGATTTGGTTTGTATGAACCGTTGATCAAATTTGCCGGAGCCGGAGCTTCGGTGCCGATCACGTCCTTTGGCAACGCGCTGGTGCACGGCGCAATGGCCGAGGCGCAACAGCACGGTTTGATCGGCATCATCACCGGCATATTTGAAGTGACATCGGCGGGGATCTCCGCCGCTATCGTGTTCTCGTTTCTGGCTTCGCTGATCTTTAGGCCGAGAGGGTAGACTATCTTGCGACCGAAGGAGTGATGAGAAGATGTACAACACCCAAGAATCATCCGAACCGCGCAAAGTCATTTTGGTCACGGACGGCGATCAAGTTGCACGCAAGGCGGTGGAACGGGCGGCTGCCGATGCAGGCTGCCGGGTCATCTCCCGCTCCTCCGGCAATCCCACGCCGCTGAGCGGCGAGCAGATCGTCCGGCTGGTCCAGCACGCCAAACATGACCCGGTCGTCGTGATGTTTGACGACAACGGGGACGGCGATTTTGGATTTGGCGAAAAGGCGTTGGAGTATCTTGTCAAGCACCCGCAGATCGACGTGCTCGGGGCGATTGCAGTCGCGTCAAACACTCCGTTTGTCGAAGGCGTGCATGTAGATTTCTCTATCGACCAGAACGGGCGCATGATCGAAGATGGGGTGGACAAGGACGGCATCCCGGTCAAGACCGGCGAAGCGGTCGTCTACGGCGACACGGTCGATGTGCTCGCCGAGTGCGAAGTGCCGGTGATCATCGGCGTGGGCGACATCGGCAAGATGCAGGGCAAAGACCATTTTTTGAAGGGGGCCCCGGTCACCAAACAGGCGATCCTGGAAATTCTGAAACGGAGTGGATACTCGCATGGCTCAGATCAAACGAAACACTGACATTCCGCCGACCAAGCAAGAGTTGCCACTGGAGAAGAAGCTGTCCGAAAACCTGAAGTTCTTTGAACGCGCGCTCGGGATCGGCAAGAGCTTTGACATGATCAACCGGGAGATGACGTTTGCCGGGCATGACTTTGCGTTTTTGTACATCAACGGCTTTGTGAAGGACAACATCGTCGACGACATGCTGCGGTCGTTGTCGCATCTCAAACGAGAGCAGATCGCGGTCGACACGGTGGAAAAACTGTTCCATACGTATCTCGGGCACACGCAGGTCGAACTGGTGGAGACGAGCGACAAGGTGGTCGCGGCCGTCCTGACCGGGCAGACGGCGGTGTTGATCGACGGCTTTGAAAAAGCGTTTCTGATCGACGCCCGCACGTTCCCGGCCCGCTCGCCACAGGAGCCGGAGTTGGAGCGCGTCGTGCGCGGCTCCCGCGACGGCTATGTGGAGACGCTGGTGCACAACACGGTGCTCACCCGCCGCCGCATCCGCGATCCGAGACTGCGATTTATCAACATGAAGATCGGAACGCGCTCGATGACAGACATCGCCATCGCCTATCTGGAAGACGTGGCGGACGACCATCTCGTCGAAGAGATCCGCACGCGGCTGTCCGGGATCGAGGTGGACGGGCTGCCGATGGCGGAAAAGACGGTCGAGGAGTGGCTGACGCAGCGCAACCGTTGGAATCCGTACCCGTTGGTCCGCTATACGGAGCGGCCGGACGTGGCGGCGGTGCATCTGCTGGAAGGCCACATCCTGATCTTTGTCGACACGTCTCCGAGCGTGATGATCACGCCGGCGACGTTTTTCCATCACGTGCAGCACGCCGAGGAGTTTCGGGAAAATCCGATGACCGGTCTCTGGGTGCGGTGGGTGCGTTTTTTGGGGATCTTTGCGTCCCTGTTCTTTATCCCGATGTGGATCTTGTTTACGCTGATCCACCGGGAGTGGCTGCCGGCAGGACTTGCGTTTCTCGGACCGGATGACATCGGGGCGATCCCGATCATCCTTCAGTTCCTGTTCGCGGAGCTCGGGATCGACCTGATGCGGATGGCGGCGATCCATACGCCGACGCCGCTCGCCACCGCGATGGGCTTGATCGCGGCGGTGCTGATCGGCGATATCGCCGTCAAGGTCGGGCTGTTTGCCCCGGAGACGATTCTCTATCTGGCGGTCGCCGCCATCGGGATGTTTGCGACGCCAAGCTACGAGCTGTCGATGGCCAACCGGATCACGCGCGTCTTTTTCGTGCTCTCCGTGGCGTTTTTGGACTGGTACGGGCTGGCGGCGGCGTTCGCGGCGTGGTTTATCATCCTGGCCCGCACCAAGTCGATCACGCGTCCGTATTTCTGGCCGCTGGTGCCGTTCAACCTGAAGGCGCTGCTGTCGGTCGTGATGCGCGCGCCGGTGCCGTTCAGCAACGTCCGTCCGTCGTTTGTCCGTCCGAAAGACAAAGACAGACAACCGAATTAAACACCGTGCGGCAGGCAGGTGCGGAACTTGCAACTGGCGGTTGCCCGACATGAACATTCTTGTTATAATGAGACATAAATTAAACCAGCAAACCCTGATTCGAACGCTTTAGGTCGGGAATGTGGCACTGTAGAAAATTTTACATCGAGATGATGCTGAGTCCTACGGTCGACGTTTTTCGCGTCGACCTTTTTCATATCGGGAGAGGAGACGACGGGTATGTATTTGCATGGCACGAGTCGAGTCAATGAGGCGGGACAACTGGTGATCGGCGGCACGGAAGCCGCTGAGTTGGCCAAGCGTTTTGGCACGCCGTTGTATGTGTATGATGAAGCGTTGATCCGTCAGACGATCCGCGCGTACAAGGCGGCTTTTGAAAAGAGCGGGCTGCGCTACGACATCGCGTATGCGTCAAAGGCGTTCTGCACCATGGCGATGTGCCGACTGGTCGCAGATGAAGGTCTGTCGATCGACGTCGTGTCCGGAGGCGAGATGTACACGGCGCTCAAGGCGAACTTCCCGCCGGAGCGGATTCACTTCCACGGCAACAACAAGACCCCGGATGAAATCGAACAAGCGCTGGAGGCGGGCATCGGCCTGTTTGTCGTCGATTCGTTCCACGAGCTGCAGCTGCTCGGTGCTCTGGCGACCGAAAAAGGGCTGGTGGCCGACATCGAGCTTCGCCTGTCGCCGGGTGTCGAGGTGCACACGCATGAGTACATCTCCACCGGTCAGGAAGACTCCAAGTTTGGTTTTTCGATTGCAAAAGGCACGGCTCGTCAGGCGGTCGAGCAGGCGCTTCAGACGAAAGGCGTCCGTCTGGTCGGCATTCACTGCCACATCGGCTCGCAGATCTTCGAGACGGAGGGCTTCAAGACGGCGGTGGCCCGCATGGCGGAGTTTTACGTGATGAGCCAGCGCGAACTGGGCGCTGCAGACCTGTCGATCTTGAACGTCGGCGGCGGGTTTGGCATCCGGTACACGGCGGAGGATGATCCGCTGGAGCCGGTGGCGTATATCGATGCGATCACGGAGGCGGTCAAGGCAGAGTTTACCCGCCTTGGCACAGAGTATCCGGAAGTGGCGATCGAACCGGGCCGCTCCATCGTCGGTCCGGCGGGCACGACGCTGTACACGATCGGCTCGACGAAAGACATCCCCGGTGTGCGCAAATACGTCTCCGTCGACGGCGGCATGGCCGACAACCCGCGTCCGGCTCTCTACCAAGCGGTCTATGAGGCGATGATCGCCAACCGTGCCGACGAGGAGCCGACCGAACTGGTCTCCATCGCAGGCAAGGCGTGCGAGTCGGGCGACATGCTGATCTGGGATGTCAAACTGCCGACGGTTCAGGCGGGGGACATCCTCGCGGTGTCCTGCACCGGCGCGTACAACTACTCGATGGCGAGCAACTACAACCGCATGGTGCGTCCGGCTGTCGTGTTTGTACAGGAGGGCGAGGCGGATGTTGTCGTCAAGCGCGAGACGAAGGACGATCTGATCAAAGGCGACGTGATCCCGGCCCGTTTTTTGGACGGGGTGTACAGCAAATAGGTCAGGTGCGGAAAGCAAGTCCCGATCCTTCCACATAGTCTGTTAGGAAGAGGAAGGGAGGGAGTTTGCCATGGCATCTCTGTTGCTGTTCCTGCCGAGACTGATTCAATTTTTCGGTGTGTTTCGGGGCGTCTTCGGGTTCTTCCAACCGATGTGGCCCTATATCTCGCAATTTTTCAACCGCCGCCCTGCGGTTGCCTGAACATGAACGGCCATAGAAAAGAGCACCTCACGCAACGGGCGAGGTGCTCTTTTCTATGGCTGTTTTATTTTTTCGGGTTGGGCTCGGCGACGGTCCAGCTCCCGGAGTAGGTGCGGGAGAGCACCTGCCCGGAGGCGGTGGCGAGCGGCCAACCGGTGACGTAGTTGTTCCACGCGACGCTGTCGACGACCGTGCCGGCGGTGTTTTTCAGTTGCAGTTGATCGCCGGTGTTGGTCAGGGTCAGCGAGAAGCCGCTGACATCGAGGCCAAATCCTTTATAGGTGGCAAATGCAGAGCTGTCTTTGCCGACCGTCAGGAAGGAGTGCGCCGGGATGACGGTGGCGGCCGGGACGGTGTAGGTGCCCGATTTGTTGGTCAATTTGTAGGAACTGACGTCGACGGAGACGTTGTTCGGGTTGTAGAGCTCGACGTATTCACGGGTGGCATCGTAGCCGCCGGTCGCGTACATGACCTCGGTGATGTGCACCGGAGCGGTGCCTTTAGGTTCGGCCGGGTTCCAGGTCTGGGTGCCCGCCGTCCAGTCGTACCAGAACAGCGTCTCGTAGTAGGCGGCAGACTCCGGGTTGTCGACGATGATCCCTGCTTCGCGGTTGTTTTCCGGCGAGTTTTCCGACCAGTTGATCGAGGAGACGAGCACTTTGCGGCCGTCGACGATCATGCCTTTGTTGTGAATCTTTTCAATGCCGACTTTTGCGGTGTCGACCAGTTTGGCCTGCATGTCGAGACCTTCGCGGGCGGCGGTGTCGTTGATGTACTGCACCGTGTACTGGTTGTCGCGCGGGTCGTTCGGGTCGAGGAAGGAGGAGTCGAGCAGGACGCGGACTTGGACGCCGCGACGGGCCGCTGCGATCACTTCTTCGAGATAGATGTCAGGCGTCGTCGCCGTGGTGCCGGTCGTCGTCGATCCCCAGAATTTGTGGATGTAGAGCTGTTCGACGAGCAGCGACGTTTGCGCCTGACGTGCGAGGCCGATGATGCCGTTTTGCTGCAGGAACGTGTTGTCTGGAGCAAAGATCGGCGTGACGGTGAACTCGCCGGTGATCGGCTTGGAGCGAGCCTGCAGCGAGTACGTGCCGGAGCCGACGGTGTTGTCCGGGGTAAATCCGGCGGTCGGAGCACCCCAGCGCGAGTCGGTCGCGGTGAAGGGGAAGGAGTCTTTGGCGAGCACGTTCCAGTCGCTGTTGAAGACGTCGGTGAAGCGCTGGGCGGTGGCGGCGTTGTTGACGATCATGCCCCAGCCGCGGTTGCCAAAGTTGTTGACCGACGGAACGCCGGTCGGCTTCCAGTTTTCCGACTGGACGAAGACGCTCTGACCGTCGATGATCGCGTATTTGGCGTGGTCGAAGCGGTAGCGTTTGTGGATGCCGTTCGCCGTGTCGCTGACGATGAAGCGGACTTGGCCGCCGCCGTTCACGATCTGCTGGGCAACGTATTTGCCTTGGTCGACGAGGCCGCCGACCGGCTGCCCTTCGAGGAAGAGGCGGACTTTGACGCCGCGTGCCAGCGCGTTTTTCATCGCGTCGAGGAGCGGCGTGGATTGGAACTCGTAGACGTTCAGGTCGATGCTGGTCTTGGCGCTGTTCAGCAGCGAGACGAGCGTGGCGAAGGAGTTGTCGGGCGACGAGTAGGGCTGGACGGTGCCGGCAAACGAGTAGCTCGGCGCGGTGAAGCGGGACTGGCCCGCTTGGTAAACGCGCAGGTGTTCCCAGTCTGCGGCCGCGTCGCTGTCGTCAAACTGCGCGGTCGATTCACGGCGTTCGCGGACGTAGATCGTGCCCTCGGAGACGGTCGGCACTGATGCGCCGCTCCAGCCTGCCGTCGCGGTGTTGCCGGTGCCGTAGACGAACGTGTCGACGTTGGCAGAGGCGTTGTTCAGAGTCACGGCACCGCCTGCGTTGGCAAACGTCGGTACGGAGCCGGTGACGGTCATCTGCGGAACGGATGGATCGGAGTCGGCGCCATATTCAAAATGGGCCGGGAAGAGCATTTCCGATTGGAACGAGGAGGCGTTTTTGGTGATGTACAGCGTTTGATGCGCCCCCAGCGTGGTGTTGGTCGGGAAGGTCAGTTTGTTCGAGCCGACAGCCAGGTTCCAGCCGGTCAGGGAGACGTTGTCCGCCGTCGGGTTGGTGACGGCGATGTACTCCTCCGGTTCGTAGGAGAGGTTGGTGTCTGCGTAGACTTCGGTCAAGATCGGGTGGTTGACCGCCGCGGCTGTGGCGGGGACAGCGGTCGTCGGCAGGAGACCTGCGAGCAGACCGGTCGCCAGCATGGCGCTGAGCAGCGGAATGGAAAACTTGGTGCGCATGGGACACCGTCCTTTCAGAGAATACGAATAAATTACGAATATTTCTGTGGACATTGTAATCGAATGTTCGGTCGATTAGCAATGATAGAAACTGGGAAACGCATTTCAATTTATTTTTGACTGTAAAGTCGAACGATAAACAAAAAACCCGCCGGTGAGGGCGGGTCAGTTGTAGCGGTTTTGGAACGGCGGCCGGCGGCGTGTGCGGCGCATGCGAAGCAGGAACCAGCCGATCAGCGCGATCAACGCGAGCGGGATCGCGAACAGCAGGTTGCTCGGGCCGGTCGTCGCGCTGAGCAGCGTGGCGGGCGGGAACACGTCGCGGGAGGCGTAAAGAGGAGCCTCGGCCACCGTCTGACCGTCGATCTTCCACACGGCGGTGCCGACCTTTGTGCCTTTGGCATAGGGGGCGGTCGGCGGGTGCAACTGAATCTCGCGTTCGACCTTGGCTCCGCTGTCCCTGCCTGTGGTCACGTAGACGTCCTGCTCGACCTTGGCATCGATTAAGGGGGCTTCAGCCGTTTCGGCAGCATACGTCTGCAGCGTGTCACCGGACCTTGCGACCCGCTCGGTGGTGAAGGAGTCAAATCCGTAGTCGAGTAGCTTGGTTGATTCCAGCCGCACCTGCATCCGGTTCTCGACGCCCATCAGCACGGCGACGATCTCCCGGTCGCCGCGTTTGGCGGAGACGCTGATCGTCTGCTGCGCTTGGTCGGTGAAGCCGGTCTTGAGCCCGGTCGCGCCTTCGTAGTTCCAGAGCATCGAGTTGAGGTTGACGAGCAGCGAATCCCAGACGAGACCGTCCCAAGGGAGTTCCTCGGTGGCGACGATCTTGCGGAAGGTGCCGTTTTTCATGGCGTAGGCGGAGAGCAAGGCCATGTCGCGCGGCGTGGTGTAGTGGTTGTCGTCGTGCAGGCCGCTCGGCGTGACGAAGTGGGTGTTTGTCATCCCGAGCTCCGCCGCTTTGTCGTTCATCATCCCAGCAAACGCTTCGACCGAGCCGCCGATGTGTTCGGCGACGGCGACGGCGGCGTCGTTGCCGGAGTTGAGCATCAGGCCGTAGAGGATCTTTTCCAGCGGCTGGACTTCGTCGTATTCCAGGTAAATGCGGTTGCCCTCTTGCTCGCGGGCGAGCTTGGAAGTATTGACCGGGGCGGTCAGGTCGCCCTTTTCCAAAGCGAGGATCGCGGTCATGATCTTGGTGATGCTGGCCGGGTAGAGCTTTTCATCCGGGTTTTGCCCGTATAGCACTTCGCCCGACTGCATGTCCAGCAGCACGGCTCCTTTCGCTTGCAAAGAGTCGAAGGGAGGGGCGGGGAAATTATTGTCATCGGCTGCTTGTGTTTGGGATAGACTAACGGTCAGACAGAGCGTCATGGCCAGCAGCCAAGACAGTGATTTATAGAAATAGTTGTTCATTGTCTTCACTCCGGACTTGTAGTGGTTCGTCGCTGTACGTACTTATTGTATATTCTAGTACAGCGGTTTTGATCCTGCAAAGTTAGTCATTTACCGAAAAGAGGGTTGCGGGGTGTCGCGGAACACGGTATATTCTTCCTTATTGCTTCGAAGTTGGGGGATGGGCTATGCAAACTTGGAAAATAGGGCGGTTTATGACGCCAGCGAGGATTTTGGTATTCGGCTTCGCACTCTTGATCTTTATCGGCGGCATTCTGCTGTCGCTCCCGATTGCATCGGAGAGCGGGGAAAAGTTGCCGTTTCTGGATGCTTTGTTTACTGCTACGTCCGCCGTTTGTGTGACCGGTCTCGTAGTCGTAGATACGGGTACGTATTTTTCAAAGTTTGGCGAGATCGTCATCATCTCCTTGATTCAGATCGGCGGTCTTGGGTTCATGACCGTGGCGACGTTTGTTACAATCTTTACAGGGAAAAAGATCGGACTGAAGGAACGGCTGTTGATTCAGCAGTCGCTCAACGTGACGTCTCTGGAAGGGCTGATTCGGCTCACTCGCAATGTGGTGTTGATCACGGTGGCGATTGAGTTGGTCTTTGCGGCGTTGCTGGCGATCCGATTTTCGTCGGAGATGCCGATGGGCCGCGCGATCTATTTTGGGATCTTTCATGCCATCTCAGCATTTTGCAACGCAGGGTTTGACCTGTTTGGCGATTTCAAAAGCGTGTCCGATTATGTGGGTGATCCCACGGTATTGGTGCCGCTCATGTGCTTGATCGTCATCGGCGGCCTCGGCTTTACGGTGCTCGTTGACATCGGCCGCAAGATCACGAAACGCGACCGCGTCTCGTTGCACACCAAACTCGTCATCATCGCGACGGTGGTGCTGCTCGTGGTCGGCACGCTCGTCTACTATGGCTTGGAGAGCGGCAATCAGCAGACGCTCGGCACGCTGTCCGAAGGGGACAAATGGCTCGGTTCGGCGTTTTCGTCGACGGTTGCCCGGACGGCAGGTTATGCGGCGATCAACTACGAAGCGGCGACAGACTCCAGCAAGCTCTGGACGGTCTTATTGATGTTCATCGGCGGCGGATCGGGCTCGACCGCAGGCGGGTTGAAAACGGTGACGGCGTTTGTGATCCTGCTGTACATCTGGACGGTGATCTCGAACAAGGAACAGACGGTCATCTTCAAACGCTCCATCGCGCCTCGCCTCATCTATAAGGCGTTGGTGATCGCCGTCATGTTTACGATGATCGTGGTGTTTGCGACGTTCATCCTGACGATCACGGAACAGAAACCGTTCCTTTCCCTGCTGTTTGAAGTCGTCTCGGCTGCGTCCACCACCGGTCTGTCGGCCAATTTGACTCCGACTCTGTCGCCGGTCGGCGAGTGTGTGATCCTCGCGATGATGTACATCGGGCGTCTCGGTCCGCTGACGATCGCATTGGCGCTCGCAGCCCGCTCGCAGGATAAAGGAAATGTGCGCTATCCGGACGGCAATCTGTACGTCGGTTGATCGTTTGGGGAGTTTGTACAAGTTTTCACTTTACAGAATGCGGCAAAAGAAACTATACTTACAGGAACAATGACATATCCTTCAGGGCAGGGTGAGGCGTTTTCGTTACTGGAAACGGCCAATTCCCGACCGGCGGTGATGAACTCTCTGTTCTGGAGAGGGCTAAGTCCGCGAGCCCCCTTTTGCAGGGAGCAGGAACCGGTGCGAATCCGGTACCGACGGTATAGTCCGGATGGTAGAAGGAACTCATACGTGCGGATAACGGGATTGTCCCTGTGCTTTGTTTGATTAAAGCGCATGGTCACATCCCCTTCATTTGTGTTATCCGCCAACATGATGCAGCAAACTCGCGCCCTGAAGTCAGTTTCTTGACTTCGGGCGTTTTTTGTTTGGTGCAGACAAACATCTGGGAGGTGGATTCGTTGAACGATCAACACTACATGCAGTTGGCACTGAACCTGGCTGCGATGGCCAAAGGAAGAACCAACCCGAATCCCCTGGTAGGTGCTGTCATTGTCAAAGACGGCCGGATCATCGGACAAGGCGCGCATCTGAAAGCGGGCGAACCGCACGCGGAAGTCCACGCGTTTCGGATGGCGGGCGACGCGGCGGAGGGTTCGACGCTCTACGTGACGCTGGAGCCTTGCTCCCATCACGGACGGACGCCGCCGTGTGCGGAGCTCGTCGTGCGCTCGAAGGTGAAGCGCGTGGTGGTGGCGATGCAAGATCCCAACCCGCTGGTGGCCGGCCGCGGGATCAATCTCTTACAACAAGCAGGCATCGAGGTCGTCGTCGGGGTGCTGGAACAGGAAGCGCTTCGACTGAACGAACGATTTATAAAGAATATCGTGAAACAGCGTCCGTTTGTTGTGGTCAAGACGGCGATGACGCTCGACGGCAAGATCGCCGCGCACACCGGCGACTCGCGCTGGATCACAGGCGAGGCGGCCAGAGCGAGTGTTCATCGGCTGCGCGACGAGGTGGACGGCATTTTGGTCGGCATCGGCACGGTGCTGGCCGACGACCCGGAACTGACCACGCGGCTGCCGGAGGGCGGCGGGCGAAATCCGATCCGCGTCGTGCTCGACCGACGCCTGCGCATCGAGGAGACGGCGAAGGTGCTCGACACGAGCGTCGCACCGACGTGGATCGTGATCGGTGAAGAAGCGGACCCGGCCAAGGCGGCCCGGTTGCAAGAGCGGGGCGTGGAACTGATCCGCGTGCCGGAGCGCGACGGCCGGCTCGATCTGGAAGCGACGCTCGACGCATTGTACCCCAAAGGGATCACCCATCTGCTCGTCGAGGGCGGGGCACAGGTCAACGGCGCGTTTCTCACGGAGGGGCTGATCGATCAGGTCGTGTCGTACATCGCGCCCAAGCTGATCGGAGGTCTGTCCGCCCCGACACCGTACGGCGGGGACGGGTTTGCCAAAATGGCCGAGGCGGTGACGCTGACCGATCTGCGAGTGGAGACGGTCGGCGAGGATCTGTGCGTGATCGGCTATCCGGCGCGGCTGAAGGAGGACTAGAAACCGAATGTTTACCGGATTGGTGGAAGAGGTCGGGACGGTCAAAGAGATCCGTCCGGCCGGCAACGCGATTCATTTGACGATAGGCTCGTCCACCGTGTTGGAAGGTGTGGCGCTCGGCGACAGCATCGCCTGCAACGGCATCTGCCTGACGGTGACGCATTTCAATGCCCACTCGTTCACCGTCGACGCGGTGCCGGAGACGATGCGCAAAACGACGCTCCATGAGCTGAAAGCGGGCGCACCGATCAACCTCGAACGGGCGATGGCGATGGGGCAGCGCTTTGGCGGTCATATCGTATCGGGGCACGTCGACGGCGTCGGCCGCATCGTCTCCATCGGTGAAGAGGACATCGCCAAGGTGGTGCGGATCGCAGCTCCCCCGGAGGTGCTGCGCTATGTGGTGGAAAAAGGCTCGATCACGATCGACGGCGTGTCGCTGACGGTGATGGACGTGGACAGCGATTCGTTTCGGGTGACGGTGATCCCGCACACGTGGCAGATCACGGTGCTTCGTCACCGTCGCGTCGGCTCGCAGGTCAATTTGGAATGCGACATCATCGGCAAATATGTCGAAAAGCTGCTCGGTCCTTATCTGCCGGGTCAGACGAGAGGAAAAAGCTCCGTGAGTCTGGACTTTTTGCGCCAAAACGGATTTGCATAAGGGGATCATTTACGAGAGGGGATCGACCGGATGTTTCATACGGTGGAAGCAGCGATAGAAGACCTGAAGCAGGGAAAGGTGATCATCGTCTGTGACGATGAAGACCGCGAGAACGAGGGCGACTTTATCTCCCTCGCCGACAAGACGACCGCGCAGACGATCAACTTTATGATCACGCACGGGCGCGGCCTCGTCTGCGTGCCGATCACGGAGCAGCGGGCGGCAGAGCTCCAACTCGCCCCGATGGTGACGCACAATACGGACCAGCACGGCACGGCGTTCACCGTGTCGGTCGATGCGCTGGAAGGCACGACGACCGGCATCTCCGCTCATGAGCGGGCGGTGACGGTACAGGCGCTGATCAGCGACGCGACGCCGGTGGACGGGTTTCGCAAGCCGGGGCACATCTTCCCGCTGATCGCCCGCGACGGCGGCGTGCTGCGCCGCGCCGGGCACACGGAAGCGGCTGTCGATCTGGCCCGCCTTGCCGGTTCCTATCCGGCGGGCGTGATCTGCGAAGTGCTCAAGCCGGACGGCACGATGGCCCGCGTCCCGGACCTCGTGGAGATCGCCCGCGAGCATGATTTGAAAATGATCACCATCGAAGCGTTGATCGAGTACCGCAAAGACCGCGAAAAGCTGGTCGAGCGGGCGGCGTCGGCCGAACTGCCGACCGACTTTGGCACGTTCGACGTGCACGTGTACACCAACTCGCTCGATGACAGCGAGCATGTCGCGTTTGTCAAAGGCGAGATCGACCCGGAGTCGCCGGTGTTGGTGCGCGTGCGCAACGAATGTGTGCTCGGCGATATCTTCGGCTCGAAAAAATGCAACTGCGGCGCGCAACTGCATGCCGCGATGCGCGAGATCGAAGAAAACGGAAGCGGCGTGCTGCTGCACATCCGCAACTCCGCCTCGGGAAAGGCGCGAGGCGGCCTGATCGACAAGCTGAAGATGTACAAGGAAAAAGAGTGCGCAAACGAGGCCGCGCCGGACAAGCCGCAAGCGTCGGCCGACTACGGCCTTGGCGCGCAGATCTTACGCGACCTCGGCGTTCGCAAGATGCGCCTGCTCAGCAACAACCCGCGCAAATTCCGCGGCTTGGAAGGGTATGGCCTTGAGATCGTCGAGACTGTGCCGCTGACTGTAAAAGATACGGATCGCCACGTCGCGATTTCGATTTAATTGGAGGGGTTCTGACAATGGCTAAATTTATCGAAGGCAATCTGATTGGCACCGGGTTAAAGATCGGCGTGGTCGTCGGCCGTTTTAACGATTTCATCGGCGGCCGTCTGCTCGACGGCGCGCTGGACTCGTTTAAGCGTCACGGCGTGGAGGAAGACGATGTGGACGTGGCGTGGGTGCCGGGCGCGTTTGAGATCCCGTTGATCGCGAAAAAGATGGCGGCATCTGGCAAATACGACGCGGTCGTCACGCTCGGCGCGGTCATTCGCGGGTCGACCCCGCACTTTGACTACGTTTGCTCCGAAGTGGCAAAAGGCGTCTCCCGCATCAACCTCGACACCGGCGTGCCGACTGTGTTCGGCGTCCTGACGGTCGACACCATCGAGCAAGCGATCGAACGCGCAGGCACCAAAGCGGGCAACAAAGGCTGGGAAGCGGCCGTCACGGCGATTGAGATGGGCAACCTCGGCAAGCAGTTCTCCTGATCAGGAGTAAAGGAACAGAAAACCCGGTCCTTCCCAAGAAGGAACCGGGTTTTCTTTTGGCAAGGCCCGGTTTCCAATAAAGGAACCGGATTTTCCCTATAGCAAGGTTTGATATCTATATGCAAATGCGGATATCGGGTCGATTGCTTGTTTACAGGTGCACGGCCTCATAACGCGGGCTGTTCAGCACTTCCAGCATCAGGTCGAAGGCGGAGACATGCTCGCCTTTCATCAGATGGGTGAACAGCGTCGGGGAACAGCCGCTGACCAGTTGCACGCCTGCGTCGTTTTTCGTCATCGGAAACTGGGTGTTGCGGGCGTCGACGTTCCAGAAGACGAGGTGCGGCAGGTCGTAGCCGTGCTGGCGATAGAGCTCGCGGATCTGGTTGAACAGGGCGGTATCGGCCGATGCGTCCGCTTGATCAAACTCCATGTCGGAGATGATGAACAGCTTTTTGATCATCTGCTCCTGCGGGAGTTGGTTGTCGATGGCGGTCTGCAACACCAGTTGGAACACTTTGAAGATGTCGGTGTTGTAGCCCCACTCGGCCGTTTGGATGTTGCGCACCCGCTCGCAGAACGTCGAGCCAGTGATCTCGACCAGTTGCGGTTCCATCGAGAAAGTCAGGAAATGGTTGTGATATAAGCCTTTGTTGCGCTCGGCCAAGTACAGACCGACGGAGACGGCGACATCCATCGGCAGGCCGGTCATGCTCCCGGATACGTCGACGACCGCCAGCGCATCGTCCGCTGTGTCCCCGATGTAGTCGGGGAGGTTTTCCCACAGCGCATTGAGCGGTGCGTCTTGCTCAGGCAGACCTACGACGGCACTTGACGGACGATCTCGTAGGGGAAGAGAGCGCCGGTGTTGATCTTGCTCTCACCGTTCGCGACCGCCGCGAGGAAGGCCATGTAGCGCTCGTTGTCTTGACGCAGAAACGCCTGCCTGTATTTCAAGCCCGCCTGCGACGGCAGGGATTTGTATTCGATGTCCGACCAGCGCCTTTCGCTCATCGTCGTCTCGACGATGCCGATGCGGGCGCGCAGGCGGCTCAGGCTCTGGCGGTACTCCTTGGCGGAGAGGCCGAGGATCTGGCGCGTCCGGCGGGCAAGGGCACGGCTTTCCTTCGAGGAGGTGTTTTCCGATTTGAGCCATTTGCCGAGCAGGGACGGAGCGTCGGAGGCGAGGTCTTGGGTGAACTGCGCGGTGATCAATCGACCGGCCGCTCCCTCCGCCGGAGTGCCGAACAGGATATAGAGATCATCCCATCTGCCGTACACCGGGATCAGATGGATGTTTTGTTCAAGAGCATGCAGGTGATACAACGCCAGGTAGCGCAGGACGGTGCGAAACGTCTGCCGCTCACCCTGACCGCCGCGCACGTCGCGGAAATAAAACAGCGACTTGAGCGCGAGCAACGGGTCATCGGCCCATGCTTGCGAGAACAAGCGGATGATGTCCTGTTCATCACGTGTGCGCAGCGCGCCCGCTTGGGCGAACCAATCCAGCAGCGAACTGTGCGTGGTACGGGAGGCGATGGCACCGTTTTCTGTGACGGTCTGAGAGGTCGCATGTTTCAGGAAGTTCAACATAGACAACAGCTCCTGGCGTTTTATTTAGAAGAGAAAAAGAAAGAGAGATCGGAGGACTAGACACCTTCTCAGTTTAGAGGGAGAAATGGCTGTACGTGTCTATGGTCAAGACGCTGTTTTTACATCAGGCCGGAAACCCGGCTTGATCTCAGAGGTTGGTTGCTGGCAGCGTCTTTGGTTTCGATCTCTCGTTGTGTGTGAAATGTATCTTAAACGAATTTTTCAGAGTGTGCAACCACTTTTTTTCCATCGGTGATCAATCGCTGAATGCCGAGGATTGACAACGCCGCCACCGCTGCGCTCACCCACCAGAGCAGAGAGGGCATGCCGATCTCGGTGCCGTACTGGAGCAGATAACCGCCGGAGCCTTGCGCGACCGCGCCGCCGATCGCCATGGAAAATGCGGAGAAGCCAAAATAGGATGCGGCGAGCTCCGGCCGGGCTGCGCCTGCGATCACGTCGAAGGAGGCGGGCTCGACGATCATCATGCCGACGGCAAAGACGGCGACGCTGGCGACAAACAGGGCCCAGCCGTGTGCTGACCCGAGCAGGAGCAAGCCCGCCGCCATCAGGAGCAGCCCGCCTTGGATGCCGCGCAGGGCGGACCAGCGACTCATGAAGCGGGTGATCGGGTATTGGCAAAAGATGATGATGCCAGCCAACGTCAGGTTGATCGACGAGACGGCATGCACGCTGCCGGTGATCGAGACCGCTTGGATCGGGATCGTAAAGTACATTTGCAGGTAGAGGAAATAATAGCCGATGTTGCACACGATAAATTTCAGGAAAAAGCGGTCGGCCAGCACGGTGTTCCACATCCGTTTGAACGGCAAGCGCTCGACCTGTACTTTGATCGCAGGCAGGGTGTACATCGTGATGACGGCGGCGAGGAAGTAGGAGCCGCCGCAGACGAGGGACAGCCATTTGAAATCAAAGGCGATCAGAGCGCCGCCGAGGAGGGCGGAAAGGGCGATGCCGACGTTGCCGAGCACTTTTTTGATCGCAAAGACGCGAGTGCGGTCCTCCGCCGGGGTGAGGGCGGAGACGGACGCGTCGCGGGTCGGCTCGAACAGCGCGCCGCCAAGACCGGCGAGGATCGCCGACAGGAACAAAAGCGACGGCGTGGTGACGAGGCCAAACAGGGAAAATCCGACGCCGCGGATGATCATGCCGATGCCCATCATCGGTTTGTAGCCGACGCGGTCGGCGAGTATGCCGGTCAGAAAGGTGATCCCTTGCTGGCTCAACTGTCGTACGCTGAGAATCAGACCGACCAGCGCGGGCGTCATCAGCAGGGAGTGGGTCAGGTGGTAGGACAGGTAGGGGATCAGCGCATAAAAGCCCAGGTACATCAGCATGGATGTCAGCATCAGCATGGGCACCCCTTTGGGCAGGGGGCGTCTGCGTGCGTTGTGTGCGGTTGCGTTCGTTGTCATCGTTTCGTTTCACCTCTCTCTGTATTCTAAAAAAAGGAATCTCACAAGGGAAACGAAACTATTTTATCGAATCAATCAATAAAATTGATCAAAGCGGGGTGAGGAGTCTGGAACGGGAGCAGATGGAAGCGTTTCTCGCCGTCGCGGAAACGAAGCATTTTACCCGTGCGGCCGAGATGTTGCGCGTGGCGCAGACGACAGTGACTGCGCGGATCAAAGGACTGGAGGAGCGGGTCGGCAAGCCGCTGTTCGAGCGCAACTCCCGCCACGTCGACTTGTCGCCTGCAGGCCGGCTCTTGCTGCCGTACGTACAGCGGGTGATGGAGTTGATCCGCGAAGGGGAGTCGGTGACGAGGGCGTACGGCCGCTTTGAGGATCGGCTGGTGGTCGGGAGCGTGTATTCACTGTGGGATCATGTGCTGTTTCCGGTGGTGGAGGTGTTTCGCAAGGAGCATCCGCAGACGGCGTTGCGGCTGATCACCGGGCACTCGGACGAGGTGGTCAAAAAGATGATGGACGGCCTCGTCGATGTGGCGGTGCTGTTCGTGCCGCCGCAGCATACGGAGTTTGAGGTGGTGCCGCTGTTTTCGTCGACGATGCACCTGGTCGCGCATCGCGATCTCGGGCTGCGGGAGCGGGTGGTGACGGCGGAGGATCTCTCCGACCTGCCGTTCATCCATCTGAACTGGGGACCGCCGTTTGACGAGTGGTTTGCTGCCAAAGTCGGCAAACTGTGGTTGGCGGCGGTGCAAGTCGATCACGCGTCGTTGTTTTTGAATATGCTGCTCGCGGGGACGGGCATCGGTTTTTTGCTCGACTCGATGGCGGCGGAGCATCTGCAGAGCGGCGTGCTGGAGCGCGTGCCGTTTGACGGCGAGACACCGCTGCCGGAGCGGACGGTGTATCTCGTCTATCCCAAGCGCAAAGCGAACGCCAAAGGCGTGCAGGCGTGGATCGCGGCGATGCGCGACTTTCAGGTATAATAAGGGACAGTACATAGGGTTACAAAAGCAGCGGCTTTGAAAAAGGAGGGGCTTTCCATGCCCAAAACGACAAATCGTACCGCCGTGGTGGTCGCGGTGATGCTGGCGAATTTTCTGTCGGCCATCGATTTGACCATCGTCGGGACGGCGATGCCGACGATCATCGGCTCGCTGGGCGGTCTGCCTCTGATGTCGTGGGTGTTTTCGGGCTTTCTGCTCGCCTCCACGGTCACCGTGCCGATCTACGGCAAGCTGTCCGATCTGTACGGACGCAAATCGATCTTTATCATCTCTTGTCTGATCGTGGTCATCGGCTCGATCCTCTGCGCTCTGTCGACGACGATGGTGCAACTGATTTTGTTCCGCGTCGTGCAGGGTCTTGGTGCGGGCGGGATCATGGCGGTGGCGACGACGATTGTCGGCGATATATTCTCCGTCGAAGAGCGGGGCAAGATGCAAGGCTTGTTCTCGACCGTCTGGGGCGTCTCGGCCATCGTCGGACCGGTGCTCGGCGGTGTGATCATTCAGTTGCTGTCCTGGCACTGGGTTTTTTACATCAACGTGCCGATTGCGCTGATCGCCGTGCTGGTGCTGATCTATTCCCTGCATGAGGACATTGAAAAGAAAAAGCATCAGATCGACTATCTCGGGGCGATCACGCTGTCCGGGTCGATGACGGCGCTTTTGTTTGCGTTGCTCAGCGGCGGGACGGAGTTTGCTTGGCTGTCGACGCCGATCTTTGCGCTGTTTGGCCTGTTCTTGGTGTTGTTGATCTGGTTTGTGCTGCATGAGCGCAAGGCACAGGAGCCCTTGGTGCCGCTCGATCTGTTTGCGGTGCCGGTGATCCTCGTCTCGGTGCTGGCCGGATTTTTGACGCAGGCGGTGCTGATGGGCGTGTCGTCCTACATCCCGTCCTATGTGCAGGGCGTGTGGGGCGGCACGGCAACGCAGGCGGGTCTTGCCTTGATGCCGCTCTCCATCGGCTGGCCGCTCGCCGCTTTCTTTGGCGGACGCAAGATGATCGAGTGGGGCTTCCGGCGCACGGCGTTGATCGGCGTGGTGCTGATCGCCGTCACGTCGGTGCTGTTGAACTTTGTCACGCCAAAGCTTGGCTATCCGTACGCGATGGCGGTGCTGTTTGTGATGGGGATGGGCATGGGCTTGTCCTCGCTGGCGTTTCTCGTCGCCGTGCAGTCGGCGGTGCCGTGGAACCGTCGCGGTGTCGCCACCGCCTCCCTGCAATTTATCCGCTCGCTTGGGGCGGCCATCGGCGTGGCGGTGATGGGGGCGGTGATGAACGCCCGCATCCAGCAGGCGCTCGCCGATGAGCCGAGCATCGTCGATCCGCTGTCGGCAACCAACGACCTGCTCGATGAAGAGAAGAGAGCAGAGCTCACTCCCGACCTCGTCGCTCTGCTGTCCGGCGCGTTCGATACGGGGCTGCACGCGGCGTTCGTGTTGCTGGCGGTGTTTGGCATCGGCGGGCTGCTGCTCACCCTGTTCTTCCCGCGTGAACGGGCGGACGGGGAGGCGGCGGCCGCCGATCCCCGGCCATGAACGGCTTCGTCCTGCTATCCGCCCTCTGCGGCGGCATCGGCACCTATTGGATCTTGCGGGGGCGCACGATACGCGAGCATGAAACGGAGTCGCTGCATCAGACGGTGCATGTCGAGCGGCGGGGGCAGGTGCGCTATCTGCGCTTTGATTCCCGCGGCTGGCAAGGCGCGATGCATCTGCGGGAGCCGGAGCGGCTGCTGTTCGCCTATCAGCAAGCGTTTTTGCTCGCGGTCTGTGTCGTGCCGAACCTGCGAACGTTTCTCGCCATCGGCGTCGGGACGGGCACGGCGCTCGGCACGATGCGGCGGCTGTTTCCAACGGCGCAGTTGCACGGCGTGGACATCGACGGCGAAGTGATCCGGGTGGCGCGGGAGTATTTTCACGCGCCGGACGACGAGCGGATCGAGTATCTGGCCGCCGACGGCAGGCGGTATCTGGAGGACGCGACGGCAGAGTTTGACCTCGTGTTTCTCGACGCCTATGCGGACGACCGCATCCCGCCGCGTTTGGAGACGATCGAGTTTGTCCGCCTGCTGCGCTCGCGACTGGCCGAGGGCGGTGCTGTGGCGGTCAACGTGATCGGCGCGGTGCGCGGGCGGGAGAGCCTCTATCTGCGCCGGGTGTGGCGGACGTACCGGGATGTGTTTGCCCATGTCGTGATCATCCCGACGACGCCGTTTCCCGGCGAGCCGCAAAATATGCTGTTGATCGCCGCCGACGCGCCGCTGCCAGACCGGCAAGCGCTCTGGCAGCGGGTGTCCGGGTCGACGCACTTTAACCGGCACAAACGGCGGTTGAACCGATTGGCAGGGCGGATGCTGCATGATCCGCCGTGGGATTTGGCGGAGGTCAAACCGCTGACCGACGAAGACATGTTGCTGTTTCGCCTGCGTGATTGAAGCATCCGCATTTCTTCGGCGGATGCTTTTTCACTTTTTCGAAGGGGGCAGGTGTGATAAGATAGATTATTGACGAAACATATGGAGGGGGCACAACGCATGTTTTTCAGTGGTCTGAACATGGATGACATCCTGTTTCGACTGATCGCCTTCCTGATCGCGATCACCGTCCACGAACTGGCGCACGCTTTGGTCGCGTACTCGCTCGGCGACCCGACGCCCAAGCGCGATGGACGTCTGACGCTGAACCCGATCGCGCACATGGACATTCTCGGCACGCTTTTGATCCTGTTCGGCCCTTTCGGCTGGGCAAAGCCGGTCACTTTTAATCCATACAATTTCAAAGGCAACAAGCGGGTCGGCAAGATCCTGACCACGTTTGCCGGGCCGCTCGCCAACTTTGTGACGGCCGTGCTGTTCGCATTTATCTTCAAAATGATCTTCCCGTCCTTGATGGACGATGCCTGGTCCAATTTTGCAGTCGAATTGGTCAACGCGGTCGTGTACATCAACGTGATTCTGTTCCTGTTCAACCTGCTGCCGATCCCGCCGCTCGACGGCTACTGGATCGTCCGCGAACTGCTCCCGCAACGGACCGCTCTCAAAATGCACAACGTGGAAAAATACGGCCCGTTCGTGCTGTTGCTCCTGGTCTTCTTTGGCTGGGCGGGGTTTATCATCTTCCCGTTGCAACTCATGACCAACGACTTGATCCGCACGATCACAGGGCTGAGTTGACGAGATGGAACCGCTCAAGCTCAAGCTGCAATCGTTTGAAGGCCCGCTCGATCTGCTCCTGCATCTGATCGACAAAGCGGAGGTCGACATCACCGAGGTGTCGATCTCGGAGATCACCGACCAGTACATGGTCTATGTCGACCTGATGCAGGTGCTCAACTTGGAGATCGCCAGCGAGTTTCTCGTGATGGCTTCCAGCCTGTTGGCGATGAAGTCCCGACTGCTGCTGCCGCGTCCCATCGAGTTGGACGTGCCCCTGATCGACTATGAAGACCCGGACTACGATCCGCGTCAGGCGCTGATGGAGCGGCTGATCGAGTACAAGAAATACAAGCAGCTCGCCGAGGACCTCCGGGAGCGCGAGGAAAAGCGCAGCCGCGTCTTCACCAAGCCCCCGGAAAACCTCACCGCCTTTTTGGAGGACAGGGACAAACAGCCGCAGCCAAACCCGGTCGAGGGCGTGACGCTGTTCGACCTGCTCGACGCGTTTCGCAAGGCGCTGTCCAAAGCGCAGCCGGACGAGTACGTGGCCGACGTGCACCGCGACGAGATCTCGGTCGAGGGGCGGACGTTTGAGATCATGGACCGGTTGCTGTTTTCCGGCGGCTCGCTGTCGTTCTCCGCGCTGTTGGGTGACTACTACCGGCGGGGCGACATCGTGGTGACGTTTCTGGCGGTGCTCGAACTGATGAAAAAGCAGAAAGTGCGCTGCCTGCAAGATCGTCTATTCGAAGACATCATCATCGAGGCTGTGCTCGACATCGAGATCGACAACGAGATCGAATAGAGATAGAGGCAAGGGTGAGACACAGTGGATCTGAATCAGATAAAAGCGGTGATCGAAGGCTTGCTCTTCGTCGCCGGCAGTGAAGGCATCACCGCCAAGCAGGTCGCGGCGATCTTTGAGCTGGATGCGGAAGACGCGCTCGACCTGCTCTATGACCTGCAATCCGATTATGAAAACGAAGGGCGCGGTCTCGTTGTCGCAGAGGTGGCGGGGGCGTTTCAGCTGACCACCCGCGTCGAGCATGCGCCGTATTTTGAACGGCTCGCCCAGCAACCGCAGCAGGCCGGTCTCTCGCAGGCCGCGCTGGAGACGTTGGCCATCGTCGCGTACAAACAGCCGATCACCCGCGTGTTGATCGAAGAGGTGCGCGGCGTCAAGTCCGACCGGGCGATCACCACGCTGGTGAGCAAGCAGTTGATCCACGAGGTCGGTCGCGCCGAAGGGCCGGGACGACCGATCCTGTACGGGACGACCAAAGACTTCCTGGAATACTTCGGCCTGCGCGCACTGGATGAACTGCCGCCGCCGCCCGCGTTTATCGCGCCTGACGATCTGGAAGAGGAAGAGCATCTCTTGTTCCAGACGCCCGACATTTTTGCGGACGACGAGCAGTAAGAGTGCCAAAAACCCGAGACTTTCTGTCTCGGGTTTTTTCTGTATGCTGTGGGAGAAAGTGGAGAAGCTAATCTGAGAATCTGCAATGTCTGGAGGAGGGCCGCATGACTTGGGTTCGGGGACTCCTGATCGTCTTGGCGGTCATCGCTGCGCTGGTCGTGACCTGGCTGATGCTCCCGCCGCGCTGGGCCGAGTGGCTGTTAAACGGGCTGTTGCTCTTGCTCGGGCTGGTCATGGCGCTGTTGCTGCTGTTTCCGTTTTCCATCGAGATCCATTTCAAGCGCGAGGGCAAGGATGACCGCATCCACATCGGCGTGCGGGGGATGGCGGGACTGGTGCGCCTTGGCTACGACATCCCGGTCGCCGCGATCATGGAGCGCAGCGGCAAGATCACGCTGAAAAAAGACCCGGCTAAACAGACGCCGAAGCGGCAAAAGGGCTGGGTGACGATCACCGTGGAGAAGATCGAGAAAATCATGCGGGAGATTCGAAAAATCCGCAAGCGACTGCGCAAATACAAGCGGGCGGTCCGCCGGTTCACGCGGACGTTCGAGCTGCAAAAATTTGAATGGCGCACCGCGTACGGCACCGGCGATGCCGCCGAGACCGCCTACATCGCCGGCCTCGTCTGGGGGCTGAAAGGCATCATCGCGGGGCTGTCTTACCGCTATTTCAGCGTGAAAAAGCGGATACAGTACGACGTGCGGCCGCATTTCCAAGCAAAAGGCTTTCGGACGGAGCTCACTTGCATAATCCGATTTTGGCTCGGTAAAGCTATGGTTGCAGGACTGACATTGGTATTTCTCTGGTTGAGGGAGGGCATAAAATGGCGGAACATCCGATTCAAGGCTTGATGAGCACGGCGATGGAAAATCTCAAAGAGATGGTGGACGTGAACACCATCGTCGGCGACCCGGTTGAAACGCCGGACGGCAGCGTGATTCTGCCGATCTCCAAGGTGGGCTTTGGCTTTGCGGCAGGCGGATCGGAGTTTGATCCGGAGGTCGAGACGAGCGGCAAAGGCGGTAAAGACGGTGAAAGCGCGTCGGTCGAGCTGCCGTTTGGCGGCGGTGCGGGCGGCGGGGTGTCGATCACGCCGATCGGCTTCCTCGTCGTCGGGAACGGGCAGGTGAAGATGCTGTCCACCGAAGGACCGAACCAACTGTATGAAAAGTTGATCGACCTCGCCCCTCAAGTGATGGATAAGGTCTCGCAGATGATGAAGAAAAACAAGCAGAACGGACAGCAGGGCCAAGGGCAAGGACATGAAGGACAGAACGGCAAGCGCCGCAACGCGGAAGGCGGCGCGTCGAACCAATCCACGAACTACGAGTGCTAAGCATGACGAAAAACAAAGCGGGCATCTCTCGACCGGAGAGATGCCCGCTTTGTTTTTTGGGATAAGCCGGGGGCTTGTGCATATACATGAGGACAGACAGTCCAAAGGAAACGAGGTAGAGGGCCCCCATGAAAGCAAAATGGTTCGTGGCCGCGCTGGCTCTTGCCGTTTCGATGACGGCATCGCCTGTCGCGCACGCCACTCACAGCAATGCGCAAAACACCGCTGCTTTTCTGGAAGCGATCCCCGCTTCCGCGAACCTGTACGCCGATGAGGTCGGGGTGAGCGCCCGCGCAGCAGCCGTGATCGACGTGCACACCGGACGCATTCTGTATGAAAAATCGGCCGACAAACAAATGCTGATCGCTTCGATCACCAAGATCATCACCACCATCGTCGCCATCGAGTCGGGGATGGACCTGGACGGCATGGTCACCGTCTCCTCGCGGGCATCCGGCAAAGAGGGGTCGTCGATCTATCTGAAAGTCGGGGAGAAGCAAAAGTTGATCGACCTGCTCTATGCCGTGATGCTCCGCTCCGGCAACGATGCGGCGACGGCGGTGGCGGAGCATGTCGGGGGCGGATCGGAGGCCAAGTTCGTCGAGAAGATGAACGCGCTGGTCAAAGAACTCGGTCTGACCGGGACGCATTTTGCCAATCCGCATGGGCTCGATGCGGACGGGCACTACTCGACGGCGCACGACATGGCGGTGCTCAGCGCCTACGCGCTGCGCAACGAGACGTTCCAAACGATCGTCAAGACCAAGGTGTGGCGGATGCCGATGCCAGGCGAGGCGTGGGACCGCAAACTGTATAACAAAAACAAGATGCTCAACCGCTACGGCGGTGCAGACGGTGTAAAGACCGGCTACACGAAAGCGGCCGGCCGCACGCTCGTCTCGTCGGCGACAAAAAACGGGCGTCAGGTGGCGGTGGTCACGCTCGACGCGTCGAGCGACTGGGTCGACCATGCGCGGTTGCTCGACTACGGGTTTGAGAAATACGAGAGCAAGCCCATCGTCGAGGAGCATCAAGAGTTGCAATCGCTTCCGGTTGAGGACGGCGTGGAGGCGGAAGTGGGCGTGATCGTCGATCAGGAGTTTTCCTATCCGGTGCGCAGCGAGGAGCAAGAGAAACTGCGCAAAGAGATCAAGCTGGAAGAAAACCTGCATGCGCCGATCAGCGCCGGGCAGAAGATCGGCGAGATCAGCATCTATTTTGAAGATCGCCTCGTCGCGCAACTGCCGCTGCTCGCCGCGAAGGATATCGCCGAGAAGACGTTTTGGGAAAAGATGAAAAAATTGATCAATGGGATGATCAGCCGCTAAGGAGGCGCCAACATGATCAATGTGATCTGGGTGTTTATGCTCGTCTCCGGCGTGATCGTCGCTGCCGTGACCGGGCGGATGGAAGCGGTGACCAACGCGGTGCTCAGCGGGGCGAAGCAAGGCACGGTCGTCTGTTTCGGTCTGCTCTCCATCGTGGTGTTTTGGAGCGGTCTGATGAAGATCGCGGAACACGCGGGCCTCGTCCAGTCGCTGGCCAAATTGATCTACCCCGTCGCCCGTTTTCTGTACCCGTCGGTGCCGAAGGACCATCCGGCGATGGGCTCCATCGTCGCCAACATGAGCGCGAACATGCTCGGCCTTGGCAGTGCGGCGACGCCGCTCGGGCTGAAGGCGATGAAGGAACTGCAAGACCTCAACCCGGACAAAGAGCGGGCCAGCGACGCGATGTGCACGCTGCTGGCGATCAACACGTCGGGATTGACGATCATACCGGCGACGGTCATCGGCCTGCGGATGCAATACGGCTCGGCCAATCCCACAGAAGTGGTGGTCACGACGGTGCTGGCGACGTTCCTCGCGACGACGACAGCGGTGTTTCTTGACCGGTATTACCGCAATCGAGAGAGAAGGAGGACGAACCGGCGATGATGGAGATCGTACAGCTCATCGCAGCCTGGTCGCTGCCGGTGATCATCGCATTTATCCCGACCTACGCTCTCCTGATGCGCCGCGTGCCCGTCTACGAGACGTTTATCGACGGGGCGAAGAGCGGCCTGCCGACGGTGATCAAGATCATGCCGCATCTGGTCGGGATGCTCGTCGCCGTGTCTGTTTTTCGCGAGTCGGGGGCGCTCGACCTCTTGATCGGGAGTTTGAATCCGCTGTTGGAACCGCTCGGCGTGCCGTCTGAGTTTTTGCCGATGGCGCTGCTGCGCTCGATCTCGGGCTCGGGGAGCATGGCGATCATGACCGACATCTTCCAGGCGCACGGGCCGGACTCGTTTCTCGGCAAGCTCGCCTCGACGATGCAGGGAGCGTCCGACACGACTTTGTACGTGTTGACCGTGTACTTCGGCTCGGTGGGCATCCGCAACGCCCGCTATGCGGTGAAAGTCGGCCTGCTCGCCGACCTTGCCAGTGTCATCGCCGCGCTTTTTGTCGTACATTGGATTTTTGGGTAACGCATACACAGGGTCAGGCTTTGGCCGCATATGATGCTGATACTAAACCACCCAATGAGGATCTCGATGGGTGAACACGTAAACGGCATCGGTTGGGGAGGCGGACCTTGTGGGAGCAGCGATGGGATTTGTCGGGATTGTGTTGCACGACTCGGCCTGTCCGGACATCAACGGGTCGGGGTTTGACTTTTTGGTCTGCCGGGACGGCACGGTGATACCGTCCAACCAGTTCCGCGATGATGACCATATTCACGTCTGCGTGGAGGGGGACTTTTCCACGCTGGCAGACGATCCGGGCGTGGTCCGCGAGCAGATGTTTGTCTTGGTAAAATTGATGTTGCGACTGTCTTCCGCGTTTGAGATGGACCCTGGCAAAGTGAGCGCGCACGGAGATGATTGTCCCGGCGAGTATTTTCCCTGGCATGAACTGAAGATCCGCATCGACCGCCCCCCGCACTAGTCAAGTGCCGGGGGCGATTTGCTTTTGGGCATTTCTTCCCGCATAATGGTGCGTTAGAGGTGATCTTCGCACATGGAACAGATGGAACGTTTGCAAAAGGTGTTGGCGCAGGCAGGAGTGGCGTCGCGCCGCAAATGTGAAGAGTACATAGTGGATGGCCGCGTGACGGTCAACGGTGCAGTTGTCAAAGAACTCGGCACGAAAGTCGACCCGGCAAAAGACCGGATCGAAGTGGACGGCAACCCGATCTCGTCGGAGAAAAAAGTGTACGTGCTGCTGAACAAGCCGCGCGGCGTCGTGACCACCGCCCATGATCCGCAAGGGCGCAAGACGGTCGTCAAACTGCTGGAAAACGAGTATGCGGAGCGCATCTACCCGGTCGGTCGTCTCGACCTCGACACGGCGGGTCTCCTGATCATGACCAACGACGGGACGCTGGCGAACGGCTTGATGCACCCGTCCAAGGAGATCGACAAAGTGTACCGCGCGTGGGTGCGCGGCAAGGTGAGCGCCGAAACGGTGAAAAAGCTCTCCGAAGGCGTGGAGTTGGAAGACGGCATGACGGCGCCCGCCAAAGTGAAGATCTTGGAGACGGCTCGCGATGAGACGCAGCTCGAGATCACGATCCACGAAGGGCGCAACCGTCAAGTGCGCCGGATGTGCGAGGAGGTCGGGCATCCGGTCAAAACGCTGATGCGCACCGAACTGGCCTTTTTGAAACTGGGCCGACTGCGCTACGGCGAACACCGTCAGCTGTCCGAACTGGAAGTGCGCCGTCTCTATGCGGTGGCAGGGATCGAGGGACAGGATTGATCAGGTAAAAAAGGGCATCCTATGGGAAGAACTTCCCATGAGGAGGCAGACGATGCATATGCACGCAGGAAAAGTGATCGCGAGCTGTCTGCTCGCATCGGCGTTGATCGCCGGCTGCAGCGGGAACCAGGCAGCGCAACCGAACCAACGGGAAACAAACGAAACTCGTGCCGATCAAGGCATGCAATCGTACAGCGGCTTTACCCCGCCGGCTGACGACCGCCAGTTTGTCACCGACACGCGCAACATGCAAAAGGGCGATCAGATCCGCTCCGCCCACGCGATCGCCTACGAGTTGGAGTCGATCCCGGCGGTGCAGGGCGCGGCGATGCTCGTCGTCGGCCGCACGGCGTATATCGGCGTTCATCCGGCGCCGGGCTATCAGGTGACCGACGAAGTCCGCGATGTGATCAGTGCCAAGGTGTACGCCATCGACCGGACGATCAATCGGGTGAACATCACCGACCAGCCGGGAACGGTCGATTATCTCAGCGGCTACACGCACGCGCTGGAAACCGGTCGTCCTCTCGACGCGTATCAAGCTCGTTTTAAAGAGGTCGCGGGAACGACATGGCCGACGGGTCAGTAAGATGACGTGAAGAAGCCTCTCTGTGACCAGAGCAGGCTTCTTTGCTGACGAGGGCGGGGTTTTCATAAAACTGTCACGTTCGCGACCGTCAGACATCGTACACTTTCATGTATAATTTAGTAGCGCACAGAATGTCGAATCATAAGTCTTTCTTTCACAAGCAGAGGTGTAGCGACACATGGAGAAACGCACGGACCTCTCGAAGGTGGTCACAGTCGTCATCTTGCTCCTGGCTTCGGTCGGGATCTTGTGGGCGGTGTTCAACTTCCAAAATGATGAGGTAGTCAAACTGGAACTCGGCGGGCCGGCACCGGACTTTACCCTTCAGACGCTGGATGGGAAAATGGCCAGTCTGTCCGATTACAAAGGAAAAGTGGTGCTGGTGAACTTCTGGGCGTCATGGTGCCAACCGTGCCGGGAAGAGATGCCCGCCATCGAGCAGGCCTACGAAACTTACAAAGATCAAGGGTTGGTCGTTCTCGGCGTCAATCTCAAGGAAAAGACCGTTCCTGTACAGGGATTTGTCGACAACTACAAGCTCACATTCCCGATCCTGATGGATACGGACAACGCGGTGGCGATCGATCTGTACAAGGTCAAGCCGATCCCGACGTCGTTCTTTATCGACAGGGAAGGGAATCTGGTGCAAAAGGCGGATTTCCCGATGACGTTTGAGTATATCGAGAACACCGTCAAGCCACTCCTTGATGCCGGGAGATGAGGCAATTGAACAACGAAGAACAAACAGAAAACCGTAAGGGTCAAGGGACGGACCATGAGAACCAGACCGCTCAGGAGAACGCTGCTCAAGGCGCCCGGCCTGTGAGACCTGTGCGGCGCAAAGGGATCATCGAATCGATCTGGGACTTTTTTGCATCGGTTCCGGTCGGCATCACGATCATCGCGCTGCTGACCGTCGGTTCGACGCTCGGGACGATCTATCCGCAGGAGAACGCGATCCCGAGCCCGAACCCGGAATTTTACTATTTTGATACGTACGGCAAGCTCGGCGAAATCTATTTCCGCCTCGGGCTGAGCCACACCTACACGACGTGGTGGTACCTGACGCTCGTCCTGTTGCTGGCGATCTCACTGGTCATCGTCTCCATCGACCGCGGCGTGCCGCTCTACAAGTCGTTGAAAAATCAGCCGGTCGCCCGTAAGGTGCTGGCGATCCGCGGTGACCGGCTGTATGCAAGCAAGGAAGCGGCAGGCGAAGAGGAGATGAATCGGCTCGGCGAAGCGCTGAAGAAGCGCCGCTACAAGATCCGCACCGAGCAAGGCGCACTGCTTGCAGAAAAAGGCCGCCTGCCGCGATTTGGCGCGTACGTGATCCACATCGGCCTGTTGATCATCATCGCCGGTGTCTTCACCCGCTTGATCCCAGGCTGGTACTACACCGACATGGTCTGGATCAAAGAAGGGGAGCGCGTACCGGTTAAAGAGCTCGGCTTCTCCTTGCAAAACAACGGCTTTGAGCTGGAGTACTACGATCAGCAGCAGACCCGCGTCAAAAAGTACGAGACGGACGTGGCCGTGTACGAAGGCGATCAGGAGGTCGCGATTAAGCATCTGATCGTCAACGATCCGCTGATCTACGAAAACACGTACATCTTCCAAAACTCTTTCGACCCAAGCCCGATGTTCAAGGACGGGGAGATCCAACTGCTGGACAAAGCGACGCAAAAGCCGCTCGGCACGTTCCATTTTGACTTTGAAGACCCGCAGCCGGAGTACAAAGTCGGCGACTACACGCTGAAAGTCGTCAACTACTACCCGGACATCCGCGTCGACAAAGACATGGGGATCTACACGAACTCCCGCGAGCCGTACAATCCGGGGATACAGTTTGACATCTCGGGACCAGGGTTTGCGGAGCCGAGCCGTCAGTGGATGATGCCGATGGCTCCGTTTGTGGAGCAGATGCTTGGGGCGGAGTACAAGTTTTCGCTGAAATTCCAGCAGGTCGATGTGTTCCATATGACCGGCCTGAAACTGAACAGAGACCTCGGCATCCCGATTGTCTACACGGGGTGTGGTGTGACGTTGTGGGGCTTGGTGCTGGTGTTCTACTTCCAACATCGCCGCGTGTGGGCGAGACTGGAGGACGGCGTGCTGCATGTCGGCGGCCATACCAACAAAAACTGGCTCGGCATGAACAAGGAATTTAACCGTGCCTTGTCGGTGATTGACGTTGAACCGGTCAAATTCAAAAAGAAATAGAGAGATCATGACAAGACCATGATCGAGAGGAGGGAACAGGTAAGATGATGATGCAACTGTCCGGCTTCTTTTTTGGCACCGCTTTCTTCTCCTATCTGGCAGCGGCGATTCTCTACATCGTCGGTGTGACGGGCCGAAAAATGAAAGTCGAATCAAAGGAAAAAGCCACCTTCTGGACGAAGTGGGGGTATATCGTGATGGTGATCGGCGTTTCGTCGCAAGCGATCGCGATCATCACGCGTTGGGTGTACGGCGGGTTTGCCCCGGTCTCCAATATGTTCGAATACATGAGCTTCTGGGTCTTCACGATCATGCTCGCGTTTGTGGTCATCAATGCCTTCTATAAAGTGCACGTGCTCGGTGCGTTCGTTGCGCCGGTGGGTCTGACGATCCTCGCCTACGCGTCGGTGTTCCCGCGCGATGTCAAGCCGCTGATCCCGGCTCTCCAGTCCTACTGGCTGAGCATCCATGTGACGACGGCCGCGCTTGGCGAAGGGATTCTGACGATCTCCTTTGCGGCGGGTCTGATGTATCTGCTCGTCGTCACCGACGTGTCGGGCAAGAGCCGCGCAGCCAAGTTTTTGGAGTTTACGATCTATCTGTTCTTTACGCTCGTCGCCTTCATCCTGCTGGCAACCGGGTTCCGCGGCGCGGGCTATGAGTTCCTCGCCGGCGCGAACACCGGATCGCAACTGCTCTACCGCATGCCGCCCTTGGCCGGCCCGTCGGGCACCGACCTCGGCTCGCTGACGACGATGGCGGGCATCCCGCTGCCGTTGATCGAGACGCCGGGCTGGATGCACGGCACGAATGCGCCGGTCGGCTTTAACACCGTGATCTGGACGATCATCGGTTCGCTGGTGCTGTACGGCGTGCTGCGCTTGATCGCCCGCAAACCGCTGGTGCGCGTCATCTCGAAATGGGTGCAAGGACTCGACGCGGAGATGCTCGACGAACTGAGCTACCGGGCGGTGGCGATCGGCTACCCGGTCTTCACCCTCGGCGCGCTGGTGTTTGCGATGATCTGGGCGCAAGAGGCGTGGGGCTCCTACTGGAGTTGGGACCCGAAAGAGACGTGGGCGCTGATCACGTGGCTGTACTACACGGCCTACCTGCATCTGCGACTGCGCCGGGGCTGGGAAGGCACCAAGACCGCGTGGATGGCGGTGGCCGGATTTGTGGTCATCCTCTTCCTGCTGGTCGGTGTCAACCTCGTCATCTCGGGTCTGCACTCGTATGCAACGTAACGGCTCGACCGACAATCTCAAACTTCCATGTACAAGTCACCACTCCCGGTGGCTTGTACGTCTATCAGGAGAGTGAAACCGATGGAACAGACGCAAAACCCGAAGATCCTCGTCGTCGATGATGAAGACCGCATCCGCCGTCTGGTGCGAATGTACTTGGAGCGCAACGCCTTCGATGTGGAGGAAGCGGACGACGGGCAGGAAGCGCTCAATCTGGCGCTGGAAAACCGCTTTGATCTGATCATTCTCGATCTGATGTTGCCGTCGATGGACGGCCGCGATGTCTGCGCGACTCTGCGTCAGCAGGGCGTGGAGACGCCGATCATCATGTTGACGGCGGCAGGTGACGAGATGAACCGCATCCACGGCTTTGAGATCGGCGCCGACGACTACGTGGTCAAACCGTTCTCGCCGCGTGAACTGGTGATGCGCGTCAAGGCGTTGCTCAAGCGCGTCGTGCAAGTGCCGGGCGAAAAAGAGGCAGCCGTCTCCTCTGTGCTCACGTTCAACGGCTTGACGATCAATCTCGACTCGCGCCGCGTCACCTGCGAAGGCGACGAAGTCTCCTTGACGCCCAAAGAGTATGAACTGCTCGTCTATCTCGCGCAACGCCCGGAGAAAGTCTTCTCCCGCGAAGAGCTGCTGCGCGACGTATGGAACTACCAGTTTTACGGCGATCAGCGTACCGTCGACACGCACATCAAGCGTTTGCGTGAAAAGCTCGGCCGTGCTTCGGAGCGTGCTGCGTCGATGATCGTCACCGTCTGGGGTGTCGGTTACAAGTTTGAGGTGGGCGAGTGAAGATCCGCAACTCTATCGTCGCAAAACTGCTGCTGACGATCATCGGGTTGTTTATCGTCGTGCTGGTGTTGCTGTCGATCTTTTTGGAGCAACTGTTTGACAGCTATTTTTACAAAGCGGAAGCAGAACGGCTCCAACACCGGATCGAGCACATGGTCGATGTGATTCAAAACTACCCGGAGCCGCTCAACCAGACCATCGTCGAAGAACTGGCCAAGGAAGAGGCGGGGATGCCGAAGGTGATCCCGCCGTGGATGGCCGACGATGTGATCGCGCAGCTCAGCCCGGCTCAGCTCGAACAGATCGTGCAAGGGCGCGGTGTGGTCGTCCAGGGCAAACAGCCGTCGTGGGACACGGAAGTCCCGACGGGCACCAGTTACATCTGGGCGTTGCAGCCGCTGGTCGTAGGCGGGCAGATCGACCGCCTGCTGTACGTCATCCAGCCGACCACTGCCGCCGATGCGATCGACCGCGTCCGCGAGCTGCTGTTCTTTGCGGCGGGTCTCGCGATCATGCTGGCGACGGGACTGGCGTTTGTCGTCTCGATGAATCTGTCGCGGCCGCTGGTGCAGATGAACAAGGTCGCCGAACAGATGGCGCAGGGGGACTTTCACGGCAAAGTCGAGGTGGTCACCCGCGATGAGGTCGGCCGCCTCGGCTTGACGCTGAACACGCTCGCCTACAAGCTGGAAGAAAACATCGACGATCTGGAGCGGGAAAAAGAACAGCTCGCCTCGATCATCACCTCGATGACAGACGGCGTAGTGGCAGCCGATCTCAACGGCACCGTCACGCTGGCCAACCCGCCGGCCCGCCGCTACATGCGCGCCAAACTGCTGACCGACACCGGCTCGCCGAACGACCGCGAACTGCCTCGCGAGCTGTATGAACTGGAAATGCAGGTGATGCGCAGCGGCCAGCAGATGAACGATGAGTTTGACTGGCAAGGCCGCATCCTCGTGGTGACGATGGTGCCGCTCTATGAAAAGGACGGTGCATCCCAGCGCGGTGTCGTCGCCGTGCTGCGCGACATCACCCACGAGCGCACGCTGGACAAAATGCGTCAAGACTTCATCGCCAACGTCTCGCACGAACTGCGCACGCCGCTGGCGATGATGCAGGGCTATTCGGAGGCGTTGCTCGACGAGTTTGGCGACGATCCGGAGCAACGGCAGGAGTTGACCCAGATCATCCTCGACGAGACGCACCGCATGCGCCGCCTCGTCAACGATCTGCTCGACCTGGCTCAGTTGGAGTCGGGCCAATTCCAGATGAACGACGAGGAAGTCAACATGGTCCACCTGATCAAGCGGATCGGCCGCAAATTTGCCACCGTCGCGCACGAGCGCGAGGTGCACGTGGTCGTCGAAGTCGACGTGCCGGAGGAGAGCGAACCGATGCTCGTGCAGGGCGACACCGACCGGTTGGAGCAGGTGTTCACCAACCTCGTCGACAACGCCTTCCGCCACACGGCGAAGGGCGGGCAGATCACGATGCAGTTGACGCGCACCGAAGGGCTGGTACGCGTCGGCGTTCGCGACACCGGGGAGGGCATCCCGCAAGAAGATCTGCCGTTCATCTGGGATCGCTTCTACAAAGTCGACAAAGCCCGCACCCGGAGCAAAGGCGGCACGGGCCTGGGACTTGCGATCACGCGCAACATCGTGAAAAACCACCACGGCGACATCGTGGTGGAAAGTGAAGTCGGAACAGGCACGCAGTTCAATGTTTTGTTGCCGATCTTGCATGCATAAAAGAAAAAGCGATGTTCCGCAACGGGAACATCGCTTTTTTTACATTTCAGGCAACAGGCGGGAGACGATGTCGGCGATCTCGTCGCTGACGGTGGAGACCGGCTTGCCAGCGCGCACGCCGGCAATCAACTCGCGCACGCGGGTCACCGTGTCGATGTCGGCGGTGACGACCGCGTTGTAGCCTTTGCCGGTGCGCTCGGCCGCCTCTTTGACGGAGAACTTGATCGAGTCGATCTTCGAGCCGGAGATCTTGTTTTGCAGATCGACGCCGACCAGCGCCGTTTTGCCGGTCAACAGCACGGCGGAACGCTCGACGCCGGGGATGCGGTTGACGATCTCGGCGATCTCATCCGCTTGCTGATTGAGCGATTTGTCCGACCCTTTGTTGTCTGTCGCACCCAGTGCGGGGGCGCGGACATCGTGGCGGGGCGCTTTGATCTCGCCGACCTGTTCGAGGTTGGGCTTCCGTTCGGCCGGTGTCTGCTGCGTGCGGGCCTCCAGGTTGTCGCGGCCTTCGTTGGCAGGTGTCTGGTCCGCTTGCGGCGACGCGGTCGGGTTGCAACCGACCAGCAGCAGGGCGGCGGTCAGAGCGGCTGTGCCTGCCATCATCCGGGAGAATTTGCTCATCTGGACATCCCTCCTTTCTGCGTAGTGTGCCCAGGAGGAAAGTGATGATCGCGGGAAATTTCTAGGCAGGGTGGGGAAGACTGTATTCAACTACGTCGCAAAGGAGAGAAGCAAGCCGATGAGTTGGGTGTATTACGGTAAATTGTTCGACAGCAAATTTCAAGCGAGCTGTCTGGCAGCGCGATTTCGCGAAGACTGGTGGGTGTACGGCTACAAAAGCCCGTCGTACGTAGGGATCTACGAGACAGCCAAAGGGCGGTACGGGGTCAAATATTTGCAATAAAATTGTGTTTCCACGTGGAACAATTCAAAATATTATAGAAAATTGTCGATTGATATCGATTGAGGAGGATGAAAATGTTTCAAAATCCGACAGATGAACAACTGGTCGATCTGTTGAAAAACGCGAAGACCATCGCGGTGGTCGGTCTTTCCGAAGACGTGACCAAGCCGAGCTACGAAGTCTCCAAATACATTCAATCGCAAGGGTACGAAGTCGTCCCGGTCAACCCGAACGCCGATGTGGTGCTCGGACGCAAAGCGCATCCGTCGCTGACCGAGACAGAAGGGCCGATCGACATCGTCAACGTGTTTCGCAGAAGTCATGAGGTGGCGGCCATCGTTGAGCAAGCGATCCAGATCAAAGCCAAGGCGATCTGGACGCAACTCCAGATCGTCGACGAAGAAGCGGCCCAACGGGCGCAGGAAGCCGGATTGACCGTGATCATGGACAGATGCCTGAAGATCGAGCACAGACGGCTGCTCGGCAAAGAAAAGATCTGAGTCAGCAAAGATAGGCCTGATCAGAGCGTCTTTTCAGTGGAAAAACAGGTGCTGGACAATCTGCCTTCACTTCTGACAGAATGAGGGTGGAGGTGTTTTTACTTTTGAAACGCACAGCACTACTCTTTTGCTTTGTCGGCGTGATGGGCCTGCTGTTCCTCGGCGCGCTGGAAAAGCCGGAACGGCTCGATCTGAACACCGTTGCCGTCATCGCTCACTAAGTTTCCGCGTCATCGGGCATACTACCCGATAAAAGGAGCGGAGACATCATGCCCAAACAAGAAGCAGAGCAAACCAAAGACAAAGCGGCCCACTCCTCGATGCCGGCCCTCCCAAAAGCGCTGGAGAAGCGCGTGTCGCTGAAATGGCTGACGATGGAGGCGCTCTCGAAAGTGGCGATGCGCTACGGCAGCGGATCACAACCCGCCCGCGTCGTGCTGCTGACCGCATGGGGCAAGATTGAAGGCCGTCTGGAGGAGATCAAGCCCTCCTACGCCGAGTCGTTCACCAAACAAGGTGAGACGCTCACTCCGGACGTCGCCTCGATGGTCACTCACATGCGCACCGAATTGCTGGCCCTCTATGAAAAAGAGGAGCAAAAACTCGAACTGATCGATGCGGCCCCGATCCTCTCGCTGACCGACGTGACGCTCGGACAAGGGACGGAGCAGGTGCAACTGCCGCAGTTGACCGTGTTTGCCGATCAGGTGATCGGCTTCTCGCTGGTCTCTGTGCCGCAGGTGCATTAACCATTGTCAGGCAGAACAACCAATGGTATCATAAAAAGCGTATCAATCCCCTAGGGGTGCTTCCGACTGCGGAGGCTGAGAGAAGGCAGCTGACTGTGCTTTCAACCCTTGGAACCTGTACTCTGGATAATACCAGCGTAGGGAAGCGGGATGGCATCTACGCGTTCATATGACGTTGACACGCACTGCCGTCTCTGAGGAATAGTCAGAGGCGGCTTTTTGTTTTTTAGGAGGCTGGAACGATGGATTCGAGACTTTATGTGATCACCGGTCACGCGTTTCTGAAAGGAAGGCAGTTGGAAGACGTGATCCGTGCCGCCATCCAAGGCGGGGCCGACACGATCCAACTGCGCGAGAAAGACTACACCGGCCGCGACCTGCTGGCGGCGGGGCACCTGCTGCGCCGCCTGACCCGCGAGTTGGGGGCGCGTCTGATCGTCAACGACCGCATCGATGTCGCCCGGGCGGTCGACGCGGACGGCGTGCACCTCGGACAGGGCGACCTGCCGATTGAAATCGCGCGCGACATCCTCGGACCGGGCAAATTTGTCGGCATCTCCACGCACAACGTCGCCGAGGCGGTGGCGGCAGAGCAGGCCGGAGCGGACTACATCGGGCTCGGTCCGATGCGCCCGACGCAGACCAAGCTCGACACAGAGCCGGTCGTCGGCCCGGCCGGCGTGAAAGCGGTGCGCGATGCTGTGCGCTTGCCCATCGTCGCCATCGGCGGCATCGGGCCGGACGATGTGGCAGAGATCATTCGAAACGGCGCGAACTCCGTGGCGGTCGTCTCGGCGGTGATCGGTGCCGACGATGTGACGGGAGCGGCCCGTGCCCTGCGTGCGATCGTCGACCGCGAGAGGGGGGACCGAGCATGAAACTGATCATCAACGGTCAAGAGCGCGACGTGGCGGCGAAAACGCTCGCCGATGTGGTGCAGAGCTTTGGCTTGAACGAGCGGATCATCGTCATCGAGCACAACTTGAACATCGTGCCCCGCGATCTGTATGCGACGACCGATGTGACGGAAGGCGACAAGATCGAGATCGTCCACTTTGTGGGCGGCGGCAGATAAGAACGATAGAGTGAGAGGGGATCACAAACAATGGCAGATACTTTGAAAATCGGAACGTATGAGTTTACGTCGCGCCTGCTGCTGGGCACCGGCAAATTTTCCGACCTCGACGTGCAACAACAAGCGGTCGACGCATCGGAGGCGGAAGTGCTCACCTTTGCGATTCGCCGTCTGAATATTGACAACCCGGACAACCCGAATTTCCTCGAACGGCTCGATCTGAAAAAATACACCCTGCTCCCGAACACGGCAGGTGCACAGACGGCGGAAGAAGCGGTGCGCATCGCCCGTCTCGCCAAAGCGTCCGGCCTGTGCGACATGATCAAGGTCGAAGTGATCGGCGATATGCGGACGTTGCTGCCCGATCCGATCGGGACGCTCAAAGCGACGGAAATGCTGGTCAAAGAAGGATTTACCGTGCTGACCTACACCAACGATGACCCGATCCTCGCCCGTCATCTGGTCGAAGCGGGCGCGCATGCGGTGATGCCGGGCGCGTCTCCGATCGGCTCGGGTCTCGGTCTGCTCAACCCGCACTACCTGTCGTTCATCATCGAAGAGTGCGCGGGCAAAGTGCCGGTGATCATCGACGCGGGCGTCGGCTCGGCGGCTGACGTGGCGCAGGCGATGGAACTCGGCGCGGATGCGGTGTTGCTCAACACGGCCGTCGCCGGCGCGAAAGATCCGGTGCTGATGGCAGAAGCGATGAAATTGGCGATTGAAGCGGGCCGCAAAGGGTACCTTGCCGGCCGCATTCAGAAAAAACGTTACGCAAATGCGTCTTCCCCTCTGGATCTAATGATCGAATAGCGGTATTCTTGTACAAAAAGAGGAGAGAAGCCGGGATGAGAACAGACTATCACACGCATACGGAACGCGGACCGTACACGGTCGAGTGGCTGGAACACTTTTTGCGAAAAGCGGCAGCGGAGGGCATCGCTGAATACGGGGTGTCGGAGCACGGCTACCGTTTCAAACAGACGCGGGAGCTGTTCGACAACGAATGGACGGCGGAGCGGCGGCAGCAGGATCTCGACGAGTACATGGCGATGATCCTCGACGCCCGCAAAGCCGGTCACCGCGTCAAGTTTGGCATTGAGATGGATTATGTGCCAGGGCGCGATGCGGACATGCGCGAATTTTTGAAAAGCTATCCGTTCGACTATGTGATCGGTTCGGTTCATTGGATCGGTGATTTCGGCTTTGATCTGCCGCAATTTTTGCCGGAGTGGGAGCGCCGCGATGTGGTGCGGACGTACGAGGAGTATTTTGAGATCCTGCTCCAACTGGCGGAGAGCCGCCTGTTTGACATCTCCGGTCACCCGGACGTGATCAAGGTGATGGGCTATGAGCCGGAAGACGCCGCCTTTTTCCAAGGCTGGTACGAGCGGATCGCTGCGGCGTTTGCCCGCAACGGTCTCGCCGCCGAGGTGTCGACCGCAGGGCTGCGCAAACCGGTGCAAAAGCTCTATCCGGCTCCCGATTTCCTGCGGGCGTTTCGCGCACAGGGGGTGCCGATCTCGCTGTCCTCGGACGCGCATCGACCGGAGGACGTCGGAGCGGACTACGACACGGCGGTGGCGTACATCCGCGATGCGGGCTACCGGGAGATCGTGACCTTTACGGGACGCGAGCGGTCGATGGTGACGCTGACCTGATGACAGAAAAAAGAGACTCTCGAGAGAGTCTCTTTTTTGTATGTCCTAGTGTTTGCCCCAGATCGGCGGTTGGTCGGCGACGACGGCCGTTGCCGGAGCGGAGATCGCAAACAGGAAGGCCAGAATGGCGAGCGATGCGAGTGCTTTTTTCATGTGGACGTTCCTCCAAATGCTTATGATTTTTGTAAAAGCTTGCGGTAGTGCAGGTTTGCCAGTCGCAAGTACGGCACGGCCAACCGTTCACGCCCGATCTCTAGGTAGTAATTGCCCAAGCGTTCTGCAGACTCGGCCAGTTCGGTGGAGTAGCTGAACCGCTCGAAAATCTCAATCGCCTGTTTATATAACTGTGTATAATCGTCAAGAAGTCCTTCTTGCAGTGCCAGATCGCCCAGACAGCGCAGGGTGACCGCCCGCTGCAGGTCGAGGCTGTGCTTTTCGGTACGGTCGAGCGCATCCTGCAGGTAGTGGCGCGCCTCTTCCATCTGGCCGGTCTGTTGGGCCAGTTGAGCGAGGGAGCGCAACGTGTACAGAGCACCGTCAGTGTCATGGGACTGGCGTTTGTAGGTAAGGGAGCGAAGGAAATTTTTGCGGGCTTTGTCAAGGTGACCGAGCGTGACTTCGAGCTCGGCGAGGGAATGGTAGGAACGGGCGAGTGAGGACAGGTCGGATGTTTGACTCAAGATGCGAATCGAGCGTTCGATGTGCTGCGATGCCTTGGCGGTGCGACCGAGGTTTTTGTGGGCGGTGCCGAGCATCATCAGCGTGCGGCCGATAAAGACGACCATGTCACACTGCTCAAAGATCTGCAAGGCGCGCGTCGAATACCAGACGCAGCCTTCCCAGTTGCGCAGGACCTGCTTTAAGATCGCCATCGTGTAATAGAGGCGGCCGGTCTGCTCCGAGATGTGACCGTGCTGGTCGACGAGCGCCTCCGCCTCGCGCAGCCGTTCGTAAGCGTCCCAGATCTCGCCCAGGATGTAGCTGTTGTGACCGATGGTGGAATAGAGGGTGAGTGCACGTTCCAGATCTTCATCCGGCTGCAGCAAGCGCAACGCCTCCAGCCCCCAGTCGGTCGACGCTCGATGACGGCCCGTTTCATGGTAGAGCAGGCACAGGCCGTAGGAGCTCTCCAGCAGATAGAGCGTGCTGTTTTTGGCGAATGACTCGGTGTAGAGCGTGTGCAACACCTCGATGGCCTTTTCCCGCCGCCCGACCGTCTGAAAGCGCCGTGCGGTCTCCAGCAGGTCGCGGAGCCAGTCTTCCTGCAGGTCATGCTTCATGACCAACAGGTCGTCGACCGAGCAGTTCAGACGTTCGGCGAGCACTTCCAGCGTGCTCTCGTTCGCGCCCAGTTTGCCCCGTTCGATCAGGCTCATCGTCTGGACCGAAAACAGTCCTTTTGCCAGCACAGACTGGGAAAGACCGAGGGATTTGCGTTTTTCGCGGATGTTTTGGCCGATCTGCACAGCTCGAGGTTGGTTCCATACTCGCAACGTGAAAACCTCCAAAAAGACGTGGCTATTTGATAGTATTCTACCAGAATTATTTCGTCAATTGTACGGGGACGTCAGTTTTAAAGTAGAATTTTGTCGAAAACTGCTGATCGAACTTTAATTAAAGCTCGCTGAACCAAAAAACAGCAGATTGTGTTATAAAATAAGTGTAATGAAAATCTTGATTGTAAAGCATTGGGGAATGTCTTGCAATCTGGGTAATGGGGAATCTGGGGAGGATGCAAAATGAGTGATTTGACGATTGGGATGCAGTTGAAAAAACTGCGCAAAGAAACAGGTCTGAGCGTGAAAGAACTAGCTGACCGTGCTGGGGTTTCACAATCGTACATCTACGCGATCGAGTCGGGGACGCGCGGCGCCAATGCGACCAAGCTGTCCACGATCGCCCAGGCACTGGGGGTGCCGGTGGCCGATCTTTACGACGTCTACGCGTACTGATCTTTACTTTAATTAGAGAGATTCAATGCATGAATGAAAAAGGCACCGCTTGCTCGCGGTGCCTTTTTCTTGTGGAGCCAAGTCGTGTATAGTAGAGGAAAAGGAGGATGGATATGGACGTACATATTTTTTCGCTCGGTTTGTTTCAGACCAACTGCTATCTGATCGTCGACCCGGCCAGCAAAGACGCGGTGATCGTCGATGCGGGCCAAGACCCGGACGAACTGCTGGAGGCGGCGAAGGGCCTGAACGTCAAGGAGATCTGGCTGACCCACGCCCATCTCGATCACATCGCCGGGCTGAAACAGATCAAGGAAGCGACCGGGGCGAAGGTCTTGATCCACGAGATCGAAAAGGACTGGCTGACCGAACCGGATCTCAACGGCTCCGGTCGGTATGCGGAGTATATGGAGCCGATCACCGGTCCCGCTGCGGACGGGCATTTCGCGCACGGGGACACCCTCACGGTAGGCTCGTACACATTTGAAGTGCGCTTCACGCCGGGACACACGCCAGGTCATGTGGTGTTTGTGACGGACGGCATGGTCTTCGCCGGGGACACGCTGTTCCAAAACGGTATCGGCCGCACCGACCTGTACGGTGGCGACGGTCCGACTCTGATCAAGAGCATTCGCGAGCAACTGTACACGCTGCCGGTCGACACGGTCGTCTACCCGGGCCACGGGCCGGAGACGACGGTCGGCTATGAGCGGCAGAACAACTGGGCGGTCAACGACAAGAGCGACATCTTGTCGGACGGTCCGAACGTGAGATGGACATAGGGATAGTAAACAAGAGCGGTGTGCAGACGATGCACAACGCTCTTGTTTATTTTCCCGCACGATTCGGAGTAAATAGCTGCACCGAACGGATGTGAGCCTCCGTCTCCCACAACAGGACGAACGAAGATGGAAGGGATCGAAGGCACGCTGAGCCGTTGGCGTCGTTCCAGTCGGCGTCCTTCCGGCTGGCCGCGTTGACGGCTCGGGTCGGAAGCGGCGAGACAGATGTAGCTATAAAAAAACGACCTGAGCTAGGCACTTTTGCCGGACTCAGGTCGTTGTCATCTTTTAGAGCACGACATCGCGGAACTTCGTGATATCGGCGATCTTTTCAATGGCGCGCAGTGTTTCTTCCTCCGGTGTCTTATCTACCTGCAACACCATCAGGGCACGCCCGCCCTCTTCACGGCGGCCGACTTGCATCGAGGCGATGTTGATCTCGGCCATGCCGAGCATCGTGCCGACCTGGCCGATCATGCCCGGTTTGTCGCGGTGTTCGGTCATCAGTAGCACGCCTTGCGGGGCGAGATCGACGGTGAAGTCGCCGATCTGGACGATGCGCGGGCCGAGGCCGTCGATAAACGTGCCGGCGACGGTGACCGCTTCGCCTTCGGTGACGAGGCGAACGTGGAGCAAATTGTTATACACGTGGTGGCGCGTCGTCTTGGTCTCCTCGACGGCGATGCGGTGCTGTTCGGCGAGGAACGGCGCGTTGACGTAGTTGACCGTCTCGCCTTGGTGGTAGGAGAGCAGCCCTTTGAGCAGATAGCGAGTCATCGGCTCCGTCTGCCCGTCGGCCAGCTTGCCCGCATACGTCACTTCGATCCGACGCACCGAGTCGTCGGTCAGCGACGAGACGAGCGTGCCGAGCTTTTCGGCGAGCGTCAGGTACGGCTCCAGCGCTTGCCGCACGTCGCCGGGGAGAGACGGGAGGTTGACTGCGTTTTTGAACGGTTTGTCTTGCAGGATGTTCAGCAGTTCGGCGGCGACGTCGATGGCGACGTTGATCTGCGCCTCTTCGGTCGATGCGCCCAGATGCGGCGTGGTGACGACTTGGTCGTAGTCGAGCAGCGGGTTGCCGAGCGGAGGTTCTTCTTCAAATACGTCGAGGGCGGCCGCCGCCACTTTGCCGCTCTCCAACGCTTCAGCCAGCGCTTTTTCGTCGATGATGCCGCCACGGGCGCAGTTGAGCAGGCGGACCCCGTCTTTCATCCGGGCGAACTGGTCGCGGGAGAGCAGATGCTTGGTCTCTTTGGTCAGCGGAGTGTGGACGGTGATGAAGTCGGCGTTTTCGACGATCTCATCGACGGTCGACATCTTCACGCCCAGCGCCTCGGCGCGCTCGCGAGTCAGGAACGGGTCGAACGCCAGCACGCGCATGTTGAACGCGAGCGCCCGTTTGGCCACTTCCGCGCCGATGCGGCCAAATCCGAGGATGCCGAGCGTCTTGCCGTTCAGCTCGACGCCGACGAACGATTTGCGGTCCCAGGTGCCGGCTTTCAGCTTGCCGTGCGCCTGCGGGATCTTGCGCGCCATCGCCATCAGCATCGCGAAGGTGTGCTCGCAGGTGGAGATCGTGTTGCCGTCCGGGGCGTTGATCACGACGACGCCGTAACGGGTGGCAGCCGCCGTGTCGATGTTGTCGACACCGACGCCCGCGCGACCGATGACGCGAAGGTTTTTGCCCGCCGCGATGATCTCGGCGGTCACCTTGGTCTGGCTGCGCACGAGCAGGGCGTCGTAGTCGCCAATGATTTCCTTGAGTTCATCGGGAGCGAGGTCGGTCTGGATGTCGACGTCGACATCAGGCGAGGTGAGCAGAGCGCCGAGGCCCTGTTCGGAGATCGGGTCACTGACGAGTACGCGGTATTTAGGCATGTTTGAGGGCCTCCTTGGCGTTGAGATATACTTGCCCGGCTGCGCGGACACCCGCTCCGAGCTCGACAGCGGCACCGACGCGCAGCAGGGCGAGTTCCAGCGCGGCGAGCACTTGCAGCATGTCGAGCGGGGTGCAGTAGCCCATGTGGCCGATGCGGAAGATCTGGCCTTTCAAATGCTGTTGGCCGCCTGCGATAACGATGCCAAACTCGGTGCGCAGTACTTTGCGCAAAGCCTCGACGTCAAATCCGTTGCCGGAGAACGAGGTCACCGTCGGCGCGCCCGCTTCGTCGGAGCAGAACAGCGGCAGTCCCAGTGCGCGGCCCGCTGCGCGGACCATATCGCGCATCAGCAGATGGCGGGTAAAGACCTGTTGCAGACCTTCTTGCTCGATCAGGTTCAGCACCTCGGCGAGACCGAAGATCAGCGACACGGCCGGGGTGTACGGCGTGGTGCGTTCCGCCAGTTTCTTGCGATAGGAGCGGAGGTCGAAGTAGAAGCGCGGCGAGTCGTTTTGCTCGACGACTTGCCACGCCCGTTCGCTCAAGGCGAGGAAGCAGAGACCCGGCGGCAGCATGAACGCTTTTTGCGAGCCGGTGACGACGATGTCGACGCCCCAGCGGTCCATCGGCAGGTCGGTCGCGCCGAGGGAGGAGACCGCGTCGACGACGAGCAGTGCCTCCGTCTCGCGCACCGCTTTGGAGATGCCCTCGATGTCGTGGAGCACGCCGGTCGACGTCTCGCAGTGGGTGGCAAAGACGACCTTGATCTCCGGATGTTGCTCCAGCTCACGGCGAACCGCGTCCGGTGCGATTCTCTCGCCCCACGGCGCTTCGAGAACGAGCACGCGGCCGCCGTAGGACTTCACAATTTTGATAAACCGTTCGCCGAAGTTGCCGGCCGTGCAGACGAGGACGGTGTCACCCGGCGAGACGGTGTTGGCGACGGCCGCTTCCAGCCCGGCGGTGCCGGTGCCGGCGAGGATCGCCACGTCCTGCTCGGTTTGAAACACCAGTTTCAATCGTTCGGCCGTCTCGGCAAACAACTTGGAAAACTCGCCGCTGCGGTGGCCGATCATCGGTCGGCTCAGGGCTTGCTCAACGGTCGGCGGGATCGGGGTCGGGCCGGGGATACGCAAAATCGTCTGTCCTTGGAACATCGTGATCACTCTCCTGAATGTGGTTGTTTTCGGAATTTTGTGACTACAGGGAATGAAAAAATCCTCTCATCCCTCTCCGCACAAAAATCCTGTGAACGCGACAGGTGCAGACAGCACAGCCGCAGTTCTTGTACGGAAAGGGACGAGAGGAGTTCGAGATCCTTCGTGGTACCACCCTTGTTCGCATCCGTTCTCGCAAACGGACGCCTCAGCAGGTCTGCCGCCTGAAACACTGCGACGATCTGCAAGGCCGATAACGGGGCCGAGCCGTGATTGCCTACTGGACATCCCCGCCGCAGGGGTCAAGGTGCCGTTCGGAAAGACGCTCCGGAATGCTGAGTCTCTGTCTGACGCACCGGTTCACAGCGACCACCGGCTCTCTGAAGCGTCAAGGACAAGGACGATTTCCCTCATCGCGTTTCACTTGTGATGAAATTGTGTGTTCTTGAATTGTCTGTATTCTATCACGGGCATTTTCCGAACGTCAAGTGTATTTCGGTGAAAAAATGTTCGTGTTTACCGTTGTTCGTTTTGAAAGGGCTTACATGCCGAGTACAAGGAAAACCCCATTGGAAAGGGAAAAGACTTCACCGTGCAACGCACTTGCAATTTCCTGCGTTAAAGCGAGACATTGTTCGTCTGACTCAGCGAGAAACGCTTGCGCTTTGCCACCGGCGAGCCACTTTTTGTCTGTGGTGACGACGGCGAGTATGTCACGGGTTTGGCGCAGGGTCATCGTTTCGTTCACCGCCCCTCCTTCGGCAAAATCTCAGGATCGCGCATCCGGGCGCTCTTTTTCGCCGATTCGAGAATCGGCACTTGCGCGACCAGTTCCAGCAGCGCGCCGTTGTCACGGCGGATCGGGAGGAATGCGAAGCAGATCCGCCCCTTTTCAAAGTCACGCCGCTGATAGAGATAGCGTTTCAGCCCGAGCGTCCTTGCCGCCTCGTGGGCGATCGCTTGACGCTGGCCTTCATTGGCGAGCACGATCTGGCCTCCGACGGTACGGGCGGTGATCATCACGGCGACGCCTTCGCGCCGCATCCGCTCCCGGACATCGGGGAGGCCGACGTTGCTGACCGGCACGTCGTCGATCCAGAGCATGTCCCCTTCAAAGCGGATCGTGGCCAGCGCGACGTCGGCGATCTCCCCGATGGTCTTGCCCTTCGACAGCCGACGCAACAGGAACAGCGTCAGCAGTCCGGCGACCGCGCCGAACGGGATGTCCAGCAAGGGACGGTGACCTGGGATCATCAACATGACGAGGACGGTGACAAACGCGGTGATCAGCGAAAAATAATTGCGAGCTTCGAACGTTTTGGCGATCCCGTCGATATAGGCGCGGCCGCGCGGGATCTGCTCGGTCGGCTCCAGATCTTGCAGCGAGCTCTTCTCCATTTTGCGCACGTCGCGAAACTGTTGGATGGCGAGGGCGAGGAAGGAGACGCCGACAAAGTTGTTGGTGAGCAACGCCGGCAGCGCGACGGCGCCGATGGCGGCTGCCACGCCGCCGGTGACCAGGTGGATCAGATAGCCGTTCGGATAGCTGGGAAACTGGCGGTAGTCTTCTTCGACTGTGGAATAGCGGGCGTAGGTGCCCAGCACAAAGCCGGTTGCGATCATCGTGAGGTGCTCCGGTGTGAGCAGTTGGGCCGGCACAGGCATCCCTCCTTTTCCGTATTATTTCCGGGGGCGGAAGAGACATACTGAAAAGAGACATCCTGCAAGGAGCAGAGGAGGGACGATCAAGTGATGGAGGCACAATGGCGGGAATGGGCGAGGGCGGCCCGGCGGCCGGTGGCGATCACGGGGGCGGGCATCTCGGTGGCGAGCGGCCTGCCGACGATCAAGCGCGAGTGGCGGGGCGTGCCGCTCAAAGAGGTGTTTGCCAAGGAGATGTTCGAGCGCGATCCGGAGCGGTTTTACGAGTGTTACCGCGAGATGTTGCTCGATTGGAGAGAAGCGGTGCCAAATGAGGCGCACCGTGCGTTGGCAAGGAGCGGGGCCTGTGTGATCACGCAAAACTTTGACGGGCTGCACCAAAAGGCGGGCAGCGAACGCGTTCTGGAGATCCACGGCAACCTGCGCGAGTTGATCTGCCTCGGATGCGCGGCTCTCTATCCGGCGCATGTGGCGGAGACCAATCCGTTGCCGCACTGCCCGTCCTGCGGCGAGTTGCTCAAACCGAACATCGTCCTTGAAGGGGAAGAGGTGCGGCACTTCGCCACGGCGGTCGACTGGGTGGGGGAGGCCGACCTGCTGCTCGTCGTCGGGACCAAGTTGGACATGCAGCCGGTCGGCGGACTGCCGAAGATCTGCGAAGAGAAGGGAGTGCCGGTCATCGTCTGCAACAAAGCGGCAGAGACGGTGTTGCCGGAGCTGTTTGCATCACGCTAAAAAAACCCCTGCGCCGAAGTGGGACGCAGGGGTCTTTTGAAGTATGTGTGGAAATCGAGCGACAGCGCGCCTACCAGCGGGACTCCGGTCCGGAGGTGATGAAGGCGATCGCTACGAAAGCGCCTGCAAAGCCAAGCAGGACGGTCGCGAAAGCGGCCGAGTTGACAGAAAGCAACAGGCCGAACACTGCGAACAACAGACACATGATTGCAATACCCATATAGAAACGATACATCGGGACTCCCCCCTCACGCTAGATTTCTATTTGCCATGATACCACTATACTTTCCGGCTATGCAACAGATTTCACAAGGAAAGAGAATCGTTTCACAAAGTCGTAAGATTTGGAATCGGGGAAAACAGGCGAGAGACAGTACTAGTCTTTCCATGTTATACTTTGTCTATTATCATATCGCACACGTTACAGCAACGACAAAATATCTCATTTTCCGAGAATTGAGGGGACCACACATGTCGAACGCACTCGCGAACGAACTGCGCCAAGGGATCGGCGCAATCGAAAACGCTGAAGCGGAAATTTTGCGTACGGAGCGCTCTTCCCAGCGCACCAAAGAGCTGACCGAATACCTCAATGAGAAGATCAAAGAAATCGACGCGATCACCGTCTCGATCAACCGCATCGCCTCGATGACCAAAATGCTCGCGCTCAACGCAGGCATCGAAGCAGCCCGCGCCGGCGAACACGGCCGCGGCTTCTCCGTCGTCGCCACCGAAGTTCGCAAACTGTCCGAGCAGTCGGCCGATGCGACCACCTCGATCAAAAACGTGCTGACCGCCGTGCAAGGCATCACCGAGGATCTGTTCCGCTCGGTGGAAGAAGAGACCAACTCCGTCCAAAAGAGCGTCTCGGCGATGCAGGACGCAAAAGAATCGATCCATTCGCTCATCAACGAACTCGGCGAATAATACAGTTCTATAAAATCGGACACTCATCCGAAACAAACGAGTCGCAGCCCGGTATCTGAAGCTGCGACTGTTTTTCCATTCGGGAGGGGAACATGATGAAGCCAACAGAACCAATCGAACAACAAGCGGCACCGAGATATATCCTGGCACTCGATCAAGGCACGACCAGCTCGCGGGCGATCCTTTATGACGAGGCGGCGAACGTCGTCGCCGTGGGCCAGCACAGTTTCACGCAGCACTATCCGACTCCGGGCCACGTCGAACACGACGCCAAGGAGATCTGGGAGACGCAGCGGCAGGCGATGCTCGATGCGCTGGCAAACGGAAATGTGGCTCCCGATCAGGTGGCGGCTGTCGGCATCACCAACCAGCGCGAAACGACGGTGATCTGGGACCGGGTCACGGGCGAACCGGTGGGACCTGCGATCGTCTGGCAGTGCCGCCGGACGGCCGAGCGCTGTGAAGAGTTGACCGAGGCGGGCCATGCGCAGATGATCCGGGAAAAGACCGGCCTTGTCATCGACGCGTATTTTTCCGCGACCAAGGCGGAGTGGATGCTCGACCGGGCCCCGGAGCTGCGCGAACGGGCGGAGCGGGGCGAGCTGCTGTTCGGCACGGTCGACACGTGGGTCTTGTGGAATCTCACGGGCAAGCGCTTACATCTGACGGACGTATCCAATGCGTCGCGGACGATGCTGTTCAACCTGCGCACGCTGGACTGGGACGACGAGTTGCTCGCCCTGTTTCGCATCCCCCGCGCGATGTTGCCGGAGGTGCGCGGATCGAGCGAGGTCTACGGGCAGACCGACGAGACGGTCTTTGGCGCGGCTGTGCCGATCGCCGGGATCGCGGGCGACCAGCAGGCGGCGTTGTTCGGGCAGGGCTGCTTTGCGAAAGGCATGGCGAAAAATACATACGGCACCGGCTGTTTTCTGTTGATGAACACCGGCGGGCAACCGATCTCGTCGGAGAGCGGACTGCTGACCACGGTGGCGTGGAAGATCGGCGATCAGGTCACCTATGCGTTGGAAGGCAGCGTCTTTGTCGCAGGCGCGGGCATTCAGTGGCTGCGCGATGAACTGGGCATCTTGCGCGATGCGGCGGAGTCGGAAGAACTGGCGCGCACCGTGCCGGATACGAACGGCGTGTACATCGTGCCGGCGTTCACAGGCCTTGGAGCACCGTACTGGGACCCGTATGCGCGAGGCACGATCCTCGGTTTGACGCGAGGGGTCAACCGGGCGCACATCGCGCGGGCGATGCTGGAGGCGATCGCCTACCAGACGTGCGACGTGCTGTGGGCGATGCAGGCCGATTCGCGGCTGCAGATCGTGCAGCTGCTCGTCGACGGCGGAGCGGTGCAGAACGAATTTCTCATGCAATTCCAAGCCGATCTGCTCGGCTGTGCGGTGTTGCGTCCGGAGAGCCACGAATCGACGGCGAGAGGGGCGGCCTATCTGGCGGGACTTGCGGTCGGCTACTGGCCGTCGCTCGACGATCTGACGGCGAACATCGGCGCCAAAACGGCGTTCCAACCGCAGATGGCGGAGGAGCAACGGCTTGATTTGTACCGAGGATGGAAGAAAGCGACAGGGCGCGCCGGGGGTTGGACTTTAGCGGAGTAGGAAAAACTTCTTTGTATTCCTAGTTGGAAACGCTATAATGAACAAAGAGTCATTATTTTTACACCCGAAACGTCTGTTTCGCTACATAAGGAGGAACACAAGAAAATGAAAGTACAGACGGGCAAACGCCAAGCGGGTCAATTGACGATCGTTCCGGTATTCATCGGACAATCCTTTGATCAACTCGGTCTCCAACTGAACGAATACCACGGCAAGGTGAAAGACCATGCTGTGTTCTTTGATCGCGAAGGCACCCGCTATGCGGTGATCGGCATGGGCGCGGCCGCGAAGTTCGAACTGAACAAACTGCGCAACGCCGTGGGCTTTGGCGCGCGCGCCGCTCGCAAAGAAGAGCAAAAGGAAGTCACCGTGCTGCTTCCCGAAGGCACCAACTTCACCAAAGAAGAGCTGGTTCACGCAACGGTCGAGGGCTTCCTGCTCGGCGACTACCAGTTCGTCAAATACAAAAAGAAATTTGAAGCAGAAACGGTGGAGACGGTCACCATCGCAACGGTGGACGGTGAGCTGACCGGCCTGGATGAAGTCGTGAAAAAAGCGACCGTCTACTCCGAGGGCACCTGCATCGCCCGCGACCTGAAGAACGAGCCGACGAACAAAATGCGCCCGTACGACCTCGTGGACTACGTGCAAGAGCTGTTCAAAGGCACCGACGCGCAGGTGGAAGTCTTCAAAGGCGACGACCTCGCGGCGAAGAAGTTCAACGGGATCATCGCGGTGGGCAAAGGCAGCAAAAACCCGGGCGCGATGATCAAGATCTCCTACCAGACTGACGCTTCGCAAGAGCTGACCGCGCTGGTCGGCAAGGGTCTGACCTACGATTCGGGCGGCGTGTCGCTGAAGATCGCGCGTGACCTGTCCGACATGCGGATGGACATGGGCGGCTCGGCAGCGGTTGTCGGCGCGATGTACATCCTGACCCGCCTCGGCGTGAAAGCGAACATCGTCGCACTGATCCCGACCTGCGAAAACCTGCTTGACGCAAACTCCATGCTGCCGGGCGAGATCATCGAGTATGCAAACGGCATGACCGTCCAAGTCGGCAACACCGACGCGGAAGGCCGCCTCGTGCTGGCTGATGCGCTGCTGTACTCCCAAGAGCTGGGTGCGAAGCGCGTTGTCGACATCGCGACTCTGACCGGCGCGTGCCTCGCAGCCCTCGGCAAGAAGTACGCGGGTCTGTTCGGCGAAGAGAGCGTCGTCTCCGGCATCAAAAAATCGGCGTACTCGACCGGTGAGAAAGTGTGGGAGCTGCCGTTGGCAGACGAGTATGAAGAGTTGCTGTACTCCGCGTATGCGGACGTGCGCAACATCGCGGAAGGCCCGTTTGCAGGCGCGATCACCGCAGCTTTGTTCCTGCGCCGCTTCGTCGGTGCGGAACAGAAGTGGGCGCACATCGACATGGCCGGCCCGATGGACGTAAACCGCGTCCACACCTACTCCAACGAAGGCGCAACCGGCTTCGGTGCGCGTCTGCTCGCAGACTTCATCATCGGCTAGATCATGTCTTACTACCGTTTTTGGTGGCGCACCTGTCTGGTATTCTGCCCGCTGGTGTTCTTCATCCTCTACTTCAGCGGCGTCTCCTTGCTGTGGTCGCTGCTCTCGATCCCGATCATCGCCCTCGGCGGCCTGATCCTGATCCTGCCGTTCATCTTCGTCTTCTCCCGCGTCGACCGCGAATGGTGGTCGCCCGAGGAAGAGATCAAGAGAAAGCTGCGGTACCAGGAAAAGCTCCGCGAGTGGGAAGACCGGGATGATGACGAGGACGATGATGACCGATATGAGTCGTATGAGAGTCGGAATGACGAGAATCATGAGAACAGCCCTGACTAGTGTCAGGGCTGTTTTTTTGATAGAGTGACAGGAAAGGAAGGGGAGATCCAAATGCTGAGTTTTCGTCAGGTGCGGGTAGAGGATGATCTGGATACGTTGATCGCCTTTTTCACGGAGACGGCCTCGGGTGAGGAAGAGATCGAGGTGGATCGGGAGGACTATTTGGCATTTGCCAAGGGGAAAGCAGATGCGCTGCCGGAAGGTTTCGTGTTGGCGGAACAGGAGGGGCAGACCGTCGGCGAGCTGGTCTTGCGGGTGATGCCCTATGAAGGGAAGCAGATCGGGTATGTATCTTTCGTGTATGTGATCCCTTCCTGTCGCGGGAAAGGATACAGCGAGCAACTGATCCGGTATGCGGAAGACTTATTTTCCAACATGGGCTTGGATGAGTATCACCTGCGTGTGGCGCAGTCGAACCCGCGTGCGATTCGTTTCTATGAAAAGCAAAACCTCGTCCGTCTGTGCGAAGAGCCCAACAATCACGGGCAGCTCTGTTGGCGATTGGGGAAAAAGCTCGGGTAAGAGGGCAGACGAAATAGGAAGAGGCCCACGGGGGCGTGGGCCTCTCTATAACAGGAAAAGAGCGAAGGGTATCTCCCTTGGGGTGGGGTTGTACTGCTAGTATACAGTGATACTTCTACTCGTTAAAGCGGTAAAATCAGGTGGAAGTGGTATCGCGATTGTCTGGAACAGTCGGTAGGCAAAGACGGATGCTTTTTCTCCCCAAATATGCTATCCTAAATCTGTATACGCATGACCGTTTTTCCAAAGGAGCTGTGTTATGTATTACGCATATATCTTGGAGGCAAGTCGGAAAGCGAAGGCGGTTCGAAATCTGTATGAGCATTTGAAGTCGCATACGAAAGCTCCGTTTTTGCCGGAGTTGACGGTGGCTGACTTTGTGTTGACAGACGGGATGACGATCCCCCAGCAGGACAAGCATCGGGTGCTCAACCTGAAATTGCACGATGAGCATCTGTCGCCGTATTTCAAGTCGGATATGAGCCTGTTCCATCTGCTGATGATGGATGACAAAGTCGAGATGCGCATGTACCGCGTGGAAGCAGGCTGGATGCTGCTGTTTGACGGCATCCAGGCTCAGCCGAAGCCGTTCGGACAGAGCGGATTCGATCTGCGATAGCCAGCAGCCGGTGGACATGAAAAAACCTCTTCGTTAACGAAGAGGTTTTTTTTGTTGCCATTCACGCTGCAGGATGCCATTTGGTACAGGCTCCAGTAGGTGTCGCCCAGTTTGCGGACTTCGCGGATGCGGCCTTCTGTGACGAAGCCGCTTCGCTCGTAAGCACGGATGGCCGCTGTGTTGGTATCGAAGACGAACAAGGTGATGCGGTGCAGGTTCAATTCGCCAAAGCCGCAGTCGAGCAGGAGATCGATCATTTGGCTGCCGAGCCCCTTGCCCCGATAGGCGCGGTCGCCGAGGAGGACGCAGGAGATCTTGGCATTTTCATTGACGAGATCGATGTCGGTCAACTCGATATGGCCGATGTGTGTGCCGGTGGCGGTGTCGACGACTTTAAACATCCGCATGTCGGTCGACGTGACAGCACGCTGATAACGGGATTCCAACTGGTCGGCGGTGAGCGGGAAGGTAAAATGTGTGCCGTTCCACAGCATCAGTTCTTCCGGGGTGTCGATCCAGCCGAGTATGCGGTCGATGTCGGCCGGGTCGAATGGTTGCAGGGCGATTGAGATCATTCTGAAAACTCCTTTTGTCTGACTGACCGCCCTGGGTTCCGGTGCCTCCTTACTCCGGCTGTTTGAGCAGGGCCGGGAGAACGTCCACCTCAAGGACGGTGTTGTTCACGATGAGCAGTTCGACGCGGTCGTTGACGGTGACCGTCTGTTTCAGGACGTCGACTTCTCCATTGTGCAGGATTTTTACGTCGGCTGCAACGGATAGCGTCAACGTGCGCGGTTGTTTGTCCTTGTCTTCGGTGGGGTGCTTTTTCGCCGGTTGGGCGATGGTGATCATGCCGGCTGCGTCCGCTTTGGGCGCGGTGTAGGCGGTGACGGTGCCAAACGCATGAGTCGCGATCTCCTCGCGCTTCGGCGCTTGCGGCTGGGCTTGGATGAAGACGATCTGGCCTTGTGCGTTGAGCAAAACGCGCACGCCCATGCCGGTTTTCAGGTCGGCGAGCTGGGCGATCTTTTCGCCGAGGAAGACGTAGTAGGAGCCGGACAGTTTATAGGTGGCCGTCGCCCCGGTCGGCGTCCGGAAGGTCAGGGAGGTGTCGCTGACGGCGGTCAGGGTGCCGTGGAGCTGACCTTGCGATTGACGCTGGCGGTCGCGGTCGTACTCAAAGCGGTTTTCTGCACGGGCGAGGATCGCGGCCAGTTCGTTGCGCTTGACCGGCTTGTTCGGTTGGAACGTGTGGTCGAGGTAGCCGTTGATGATGCCTTGCTCCGCTGCGACCGCTATGTACCCGACGTAGTCGGCTTCGATTTCTTTCGCGTCTTTAAAGTCGAGTTTGTCGGTCATGTGCGCCTTGGCTTCTGCTTCGAGGCCCATGGCGCGGACGACGAGTCGGGTGATCCACTCGCGGTCGGCATGACCTTGCGGGTCGAGGGTGATGCCGGTGTCGAGGAAGCCTTTTTCCTGCGCGAGGGCGATGTAGGCTTTGGCCCAGGCGGAGACTTTTGCTTCGTCGTTCAGGTCGAGGTCGATGTCGGTGATGGCACGCGCTTCTTCTTCAAGGCCCATCAGGCGGACGGTCATAGTGATCGCTTCTTCGTGGGAGACGTTGGCACTCGGGCGGAACTGACCGTAGCCGTCGCCTTTGATCACGCCTTTGGTGTTCATCTCGGTGATGTAGCGGATCGCCCAGTCGCCTTTGGTCACGTCGTGGAAATGACCGTTAAATTTGAAGTGGCCGATCTCGTCCAAGGCAGGCATCGTGCGCGACGGGCCGTCCCCTTGGGCGTACGCGCCGGTGGCACCGGTCGCAGCGAGAGTCAGGGCAAGCAGGATGGAAGCGGTCTTCTTCATTTTTCAATTCCTCCTTCAAACTCGTGTCTGTCATATTTCTACGAGTGGAAAGACTTGCCTGTGGGGGTCGATTTTCGTTTTTTCCGGGCGGCTGCGATCGCTTTTTCTGCGCCGAGGGCGGTCCAGAGGTAGTAGGTGGCGTACGATTCGCAGCCTTTCCAGTCGGCGGCAAAGTCGCGCACTTCCTGCTCGGTCGGCTGATGCTCCCAGCCGTAGAAATGGCGGATCGCGTTGCGAAGGCCGATGTCGGCAGCCGGCAGCAGGTCGGGTCGGCCGAGACCGTTCATCAGGACGCACTCTGCACTCCAGCGGCCGACACCGCGCAGTTTCACGAGGTATTGGATCGCTTCCTCGTTGCTCATCGCATCGAGGGCGACGAGGTCGACGCTGCCTTCTGCCACCCCGCGAGCGAAGTCGACGACGTACTCCGCTTTGCGCTGGCTGTATTTGTGCGCGCGCAGGTCGTCGGCGGTGAGACGGGCGATCTCCTCGGGACCGGGGAATGCCACAAACGTCTCGCCGCCGACTGTGATGTGACGGCCGCAGAGCTCGACGAGGCTTTTTTTCAGGGACTCGGCAAAGCTCAAATTGACCTGTTGACCGATGATGGCGAGGATCATCGCTTCAAACGGGTCGCTGTCGAGCAGGAGATGCATGCCCTTGTAGCGCTCGGTCAAGCCGCGCAGGATGTCGTCGTGGGCGACGGCGTTGTAAAAGGGGGCGAGGTCGCGGTCGGCGGAGAGCATGTGCCGCCAAACGGCTGCGGCGCGGTCGGCGACGTCCTGCGCGGGCGCACCTTCGACTGTGAGATGGAGCAAGGGAGCCGCATCCGGGCTGTCCGGCTGCTCGGCACGCACGCGGACGAGCACGGTGTCGTCGCCGAGGATGTGCGCGCGGGCGATCTGATCGTCGCTGATCCTGTAGAGATAGGAGTTGGACGAGGTCTCGACGCGCTCTTTGAAGTAGCGGAATCGGTAAGGCGCGGCCGGGGTCAGGGTATAGGTGTATATCATGGGGGGAGCCTCCGTTTCTGCGGTGCAGGGATTGTCTATAGATAATTCTTCCACCTTGCCTAAATCACCTGTATCATGACCATTCTGAATGAGAGGCACGACATTCATACAGAGGTGAGCACAGGATGACGATATTTGGGTGGAATCTGGAGACGGCCATCGTAATCGGCAGTATTCTCACGGCTGTCATCGTCAGTTTATGGATCATGAGAACTTCTTGGCGACGCTATGGGATGCTCTTTGGATTGGCCAGTCTGGTGGCGATGTTTCTGTGCGGGGTTTTTGTGTATTTCGGTTTCTATCTGTTTCCGAATGCAATTCGACCGCAATTTCCGATCTTTCATGTGTTGGCGGTGATCTTCTCTTTTCCCAGTTTGGTCTTGCTAAGCGTTCGCTACAGCCCGACGGATTGGAAATGGAAAGTGCCGTTCTACTGGGCCGTCGTTCATCTGGGCATCTCTTTTGAAATCCTGCTGTCGAACAAGACTGATATCTTGATGTATTCAAAATACTGGGACACATGGGATTCCTATACGTGGTGGTGGCTCTATCTCCTGTTCTTTGAATGGGTCGGGGGAAAGATCGTGCCGATTGAAGCGAGAAAACCGATCGCGGCCGATCTGTTTCAATACGGAAGACCCGTATGGATCGCGGTGCATTTTATTTTGATCTCGACGATTTTCTTGGCCGGGATGTATGTGGGGATGAAACTAAAGTGAATTTTCCTGTATAGTAGAAATGATACTGGAGTTAAACGGAAAGCAGGGGAGTAATCGATGGAACGAGACATCCAAATCCGCAACGTGCGACCGGGTGATATCCTCGGCATGACGCGTGTCGTGCTGGCTGCGAGGGGACTGCGCGGGGCGGAGCTTGAGGTGCAGATGGAGCGGGATCTGGCGCGGTTTAACCGGCAGGATCTGGTGGAGACGATCGAGTCGGAGTCACTGGTGGCGATGCTCGGGGCGCGGATGATCGGGGTGTGGCGATACGGGGAGTTTGATCGGGATGTGCATCTGACCCGGCCCGAGATCGATCCGCTGGTGCAAGAGGTCTCGCAGGAGTCGGTGCGGGACGCTTTTTTGCGTGATTTCTGGCCGCATCTGTCGCCGGTGGTCAATCGGGCGATCTATGTGGATTATCCGTCGCCAAAAGGGCTGCTTGGGGAACATCTGTTGCGCCGCGGGTTTGATCGGCAGGTGACGCGCACCGATATGGTGATCGATCTTAAGGAGTCGGTCGCGTCGACGACAGACAGGCTGACGTTTGTTACATACAACGAGGATGTGCATGAACGGTTTCTGCGCGCGTTTTGCCGCTCGTTTGAGGGGTCGCTCGATCCGGCGATGGATTGGGATGCGCGGCACCCGGAGCAGAGTTTTCATCTGTTCCGCGACCGGTTTGGCGTGCTTGATCCGGGGGTGTGGGTGCTGGCGACCGACCGGGACGGGAGGGATGTCGGGTTTGCCCTGTTTCAGCATCTGACAGCCGGACGATACGCCGGACAGACGATGCTGCTCTACACGGCGGTGCTCCCGGAAGCGCGGGGGCAAGGCTATGGCGAGGAGATCGTGCGCGAAGGCTTGAAACGCGTGCGCGAGCGGCGCGGGTCGCAAGAAAAGGTGGCGTTGACGGTGTCAGATCCGAACGAGCCTGCGCGCCGCATCTATGAACGGGTCGGATTTGTGCCGACGGAACGGTTTTCTTTGTACGTGGCAACGAGGCCGAATCTTTGATACACTAGACGGTACAGGTTGATAGATTTGATTGATTCTCAGATAAGAGTCGTGGGAGAGAGAGGAAGTTGCCGCATGACCACTTTGACAGGGTTTTTGAGTGAATTGACGCATAAGCCGGAACTCCCGGTTCAATATTTTTTGGAAATGGGCGAGGAACGGGTGTCGCTCAATCCGTTTATCGGCGGGCAGGTGCAGCTGACGTTTCTCGATGAAAAGGCGTGCGGCACGTGCGGCCGCAAAGTGAAAAAGCTGTACGGCGGCGGCTACTGCTATCCGTGCGTGACGACGTTGGCGGAGACCGATCTGTGCATCATGAAGCCGCACGAGTGCCACCATCATCTGGGGACGTGCCGCGACGACGAGTTTGCACAGACGCACTGCATGATTCCGCATTATGTCTATCTGGCGTTGTCGTCCAATGTGAAGGTCGGCCTGACCCGGAAAAATCGCGAGTTGACCCGTTGGGTCGATCAAGGCGCGATCTGCGCGATCCCGATCGCCGAGACGCCGACCCGCAAGCTCGCGGGTGAGCTGGAGATGGCGATCGCCGAGCACATCGCCGACAAGACCGACTGGCGGAAAATGCTCAAGGGCGTCACCGAAGAGGCGGATCTGTTCGAGGTGCGCGAGAAGGTGAAGGAGATCGTGCCGCAGGAGTTCCAGCAGTATCTGTTTGACGTGGACGAGCTGTATGAGTTTACCTACCCGATCTTGGAGACGCTGGAGAAGATCAAGTCGCTGTCGTTCGACAAAGAGACGACGATCTCCGGCAAGCTGCTCGGGATCAAAGGTCAGTATCTGATCCTCGACTGCGGCGTGCTGAACATGAAGAAGCACAGCGGATACAAGATCGAAGCGGTGCTGACGGAAGCGTCGGAGGAAGCGGCCGCGCTGGCGTAACGGTCGGCGTGGATGCCGATTTCTGCAGAACGGTCGACAACAGAAGGGCCTTGCCGGTGTGATGGCGGCAAGGCCCTTTCTTTTTCACTGGTTATTGCCAAGCTTCCAGTTCTTTTTCAATTTCGCGCTTGAGGTCGTTCCACAGGGCGTCTTTGTCAGCGGCGGTGAGAAGTTCGCCGTTGACGTAGGCGTAGGGGACGGCGGCGCATTGCGTGCAATTGCTCAGGCACGGCGTCCGGATCACGCTCACCCCGGCATACTCCGTTTCGAGTTGTTCGAGGTCGAGCCCGGAGGCCGGGTTGACGTCACAGACTTCGACGATCACGATTCCCATATCGGCAGGCTCCTTCTTCCAGGTTCCTGACCAGTGTATCAAGAATAAGGGAGGTTTACCAGTCGTGACTACTTTGGGAGCGCGGATCAGGTCTTTGCGTCGGCGCGCTGTCATGTCCCAGAGCGAGCTGGCGGCGGGGCTGGTCTCGAAGAGCATGATCTCGCAGATCGAGTCGGACCGGGTGCAGCCGTCCCGCGAGCTGCTGGTGATGCTGGCGGAGCGGCTCGGCGTGGCGGAGGAGGAACTGTTTCCTGCGCAGTCGGTCGATCAGGAGCGGGCGGCCTGTTACAAACAAGCGCAGTCGTTGCTCGCGCTCGGGCATCGGGAGGCGGCGTTGCCGCTGCTGTTCACCTGTCTCGACGATCCGCATCCGGGTTGGTCGCTGCGTGAGTTGACCGGGCAGGCGGCAGACTGTCTGTACGGGCTCGGACGGCTGTTCGAGGCGAGGACTTGGTATGAGAAGGCGTTGCGTCTGGCCGTTCGGGAAGGCGAGGCGCGGGACGTGTTGCGGTGGCGTTGCCGGCTTGGCGAGGTGGCCGCGCTGCTTGGCGAGACGGAGGTGGCCTTGCAAGAGTGGCGGCTGGCGTTGCGCGAGTGGGAGAGCGTGCGGGAAGATCTGTCCTTCCATTTCGCGGCAGACAGGGAGCTGATCGTGTCGGCGCAGCTCGGCCTGGCACGGGCGGAGCAGCAGTCGGGACGGCCGGATGCGGCACTGCGGGCGTTTCAAAAGGCGGTCGACGCGCTGCGGGGCAGCCGGGGGCTGTGGAGACTGCGGGCATCTGCTCATGCCGGGCTCGGGCAAACGCTGGAAGGGCTGGGTCGATGGTCGGAGGCGGCCGAGCATCTTGATGCGGCGCGAACGATGTATGAGCAAGGACGCGACAGGCGGGCGGCCGTCGAGATGCGGGCGTGGCAGGCACGGCTGATGGGCCGAATGGGGCGGTGGGACGAGGCGGAGCGGGAGTTTGCCGACTGTTTACGCCAGTCGTTGACGCTCGGCCTTTCGGAGTTGATCGGGCAGGTGCTCGTCTTGCACGCGCAACATGTGCAGAGCGTCGGCGAACCGGGTGCTGCCCTGCGTACCTTGCAGGAGGCGATCTGTCAGTTGCCGCCGGAAGATCGTCACTGCGGCGTGCTGTATCGCGCGCTCGCCGATGCTATGTGGCAGGCGGGCGACGCGAAAGGCGCACGGGCGGCAGCGGAGCGAGCGGTGCGGCTGCTCGAAAGGGCAGGGTGGGAGCAGGAGTGGCAAGGGGCGTGTCTCCTGCTCGCCCGGATCTGCAAGGGAGCGGGGGATTTTCAGACCGCTCATGATTGGCAGACAAAAGTCAACGGGCTGCTCGGCAGCCGCTTGATCACGACAAAAAACCTGCGGACGTATCCGTAGGTTTTTTCTTTTCTATAAGATGCGCGGCATCGGGAAGAGCACCAGATCGACGCGGCCTTTGAGTTGATCGATGGCGACTTGGCCGACGCGGGTGTCGCGGCTGTCCAGCGACCCCATCGGGTGGCGGTTGTCGCCCATGACAAACAGGTGGTCGGGTGCGACGGTGACCGCGGGAAAATCTTCCGGGACGGTGTCGATGTAGGTCTCCGGCTGATGCTCGCCGTTTACGTAGAGCCGACCTTCTTTGATCTCGACGCTGTCGCCAGGCAGGCCGATCACGCGCTTGATGTAGTCTTTGGAGTCGTGCGGCGCGGGGAAGACGACGATGTCGCCGCGCTCCGGGTCGCCGACGGTGTAGGCGAGACGGTTCAGGTAGACCCGCTGGTGGTCTTCCAAGGTCGGCAACATCGAGGAGCCTTCGATTTTGGTGATCGCAAAGACGTGTTCGCGCAGCACGAGGTTGAGCAGGACGGCGACGGTGATGATGCACACCCAATTGACCGTTTCGCGCAACCAACGTGTTTGGATTGTTTTGAACATTTGAGCGGGAACCCTCCTTCTCGGCGCGTCGCATGGGATGAATACGACTTTACTTCGCGCCGTGAAGAAAGATTCCTGCAAAAAGCGGCTCAGGAGCCGGTTCCGCCTCCCATCCCGCCGGTGCCGCCGCTGCCACGAGCACCGCCGCCGGAGTTGGTGTCGTTCGGGTTGCGCTGTTCGTCGTTCGCACAACCGGCGAGCAACATTGAAGAGACCAGCGCGATCCACACCGCCTTTTTCCATCGTCCCGACATGGGATCACCTCCCCTCCTGGCAACATCTTGCGTAGTATGCCCCAGAGAGCGGAAAAGCGGGAAAAATTTCTTGACACATTTTTATACAAAATTGTATATTAAGTACATAAAATAGCATGCACCAGTCATGGAGGTATTTTTTTCGATGAAAATCGTAGCTCTCGTCGGTTCCTTGAAACAGGATTCCATCACGGCTAAAGCCGTCCAAGTAGCAGCAGCAGCATCCCGTCGCGAAGGCGTGGAAGTCGTCTTTTGGGATCTGAAAGAAAAGCCGCTGCACATCTATGACCCGTCTGACGCGGAAAACTACAGCAAAGGCCATGTGCCGGAGTTTGTCGCGCTGTTTGATCAAGCGGACGGTTTCCTGCTCGGCTCGCCGGAATACCACAACAGCGTCTCCGGCGTGTTCAAAAACGCGCTCGACTTTGTCGGCTACAACCAATTTTCCGGCAAGCCGGTCGGTCTGATCGCGTCGGGCGGCGGCCCGGTGGCGACCAACACGCTGAACACGATGATGACGATCATCCGCTCCCTGCATGGCTACCTGTCCCCGCACTTCGGCGCGGTACCGGGCGGCACCCAGTTCAACCCGGACGGCACGTTCTCCGATGAAAAGCTGCAAGAGCGCTTTGAAGCGATCGGCAAGGACGTGGCGCGCCTCGTTAAACTGTTTGCCGCAGCGAAGTAATCGGGCATCCTGCTACGAGAGGGAGGCGGACGCGATGAAGACAGCGATCCTCCTGATCGCGCACGGCAGTCCGATGGCGGCTGTCAACGAAGATCTGCACGCTCTGGTGCAGCTCGTACGGAAACGCAGCGGCGGCGACTGCATCGTCGAAGCGGCGTTTCTGGAGGGAACTGCTCCCGATATCCCAAACGGTCTGAACACCTGCGTCGCGCAAGGAGCGACGCGGGTGATTGCCGTTCCATATTTTCTGCTGCCGGGACGTCATGTCGCGCAGGATCTGCCGCAGGAGTTGCACGCAGCCAGAGCGCGGCATCCCGAGGTGGAATTTGTGCAGGCGGAGCATCTGGGCGGGCATGAACTCTTGGCCGACATCGCCTGGGAGCGCGTACAGGCGGCGGATGAACTGTGGTACAATGTAGACGGAACGCAAGGCAGACCGGCAGCAGAGGAGGGCGAGCATGAGCGACAACCGGGACGCGAGAATGGAACTCTTTGAGTGTTCGGCCTGCGGTCATCAAGTCCGGCCGGAGATGCCGACGGGCGAAAAAGGGGAGCAGCGCGCTGCTTGTTCATCCTGTGACGCGGTGTATGTGCGGACGTTCGCCCTGTTTGAAGGCGAGTGGGTGTTCGGCCTGTGGCGCAACAAGGCGACGGGCAAGGTGGCCTGCTCGATGTACAAGACGGCGTTCGGTGCGGATGACGCGGACTGCTGATCGAGACGGAGAGGTAGGAAAGGGGGTACATACGCGATGAACTGGGAAGATGCTTTGGATATTGCGGAGGCACTTCACGAGAAGCACCCGGATACGGATGTGCTCTCGCTGCGCTTTGCAACGCTGCGCCGTTGGGTGCTGGAGTTGGAAGGCTTTGAAGGCGACGCAGCCGACTCCAGCGAGAAGGTGCTGGAAGAGATCCAGATGGCGTGGCACGATCTGGTGGAGTAATCGATTGATTGGGAAAACGTCCTACTCTGTGGCAGAGTCGGGCGTTTTTTCCGTTTTTCCGGGGCATAGTAGGAGGAGAAGTCAAAAGGGGGAAGTGGAAAGGATGGCCTGGATGTATGAAGCCAGAACGTATGACAATCGTTCGCTTGCCAATTACGTGGCGATGTGCATGCGCGATGATCAGATGATGGCGGGCAACAGCCAGCCTGTCGTGCAGATCTTCAAGACGAAACGAGGCAAGTTTGGTGTCCGCTATCTGCTCAGTTGAAAAGGAGGCCTCGGCGATATGGAACAGGTGTGTCCGCTGTGCAACGGGCTTCAGGAGATGCATGTGCCCTGCAAAGACTGCGGGACGGCGATGACAGACGGCGGCATGGTCAGCGACTATGTGAGCGACTATTCGCCGTATTGGCTGTCGACGCAGGTGCGGGCGGAGAATGAAACGTGCACGCATCTCTTTTGGTGTTCTTCGTGCGGAAAAGAGTCCTACGCGATCGTGCAACAAGACCTGTTTTAAGCGAAGTGCCGCTGTTATTTCTGAGAAGTCGAACAATCGAGGGGCTATGGCTGGAATTTGTTGCCCTATTTGATGTAGAATAGAGGGAGTGCTTCGTACCAGTCTGTTTTGAGTAAAGGAGTTGTCTCTCTTGGCTTCGTCTGTGAAAATGGTGTTCTGCCAGAAGAACCTCGAAAAGTTTTCCCAACGTGTCTATGATGCGTACACGTCCAAATATCCGGATGAGAAAGTTGAGATCAAGGATTGCGCAGGCAAGGACCTGTGCTCGCTGTGCTTTGACGTGCCGTTCGTGATTCGCAACGGGGCGATTGTGCATGCTCGCGATGAGCGCGATCTGTATTTCAAATTGACAAGCGGCGCTGAGTTCCTGACGGGCGTTCAACTCGTCGACCTCCCGCCGGCACCGCCCGCGCCGCCGAAAGAACCGGCTGCTGCAAAACCGGCACCGGCTGCGGCTGCGAAACCGGCAGAAGCTCCGAAATCGGCAGAAGCTCCGAAATCGGCAGAAGCTCCGAAGGCGGACGCAGAACCGAAACTGGACTGATTGAAGAAACCGACCGTCAAGGTCGGTCTTTTTCTGCGCTTACATACCCTTATTTTACTTCCCGAGGAGGATTTTCATGGACTTTCAACTGACCCTGCAACCGATCACCGAAGTGGAAGCTGACGTTTTGATCGTCAATCTGTTCGAAGGCGTGACCGCTTTGGGCGGCGCGACCGGAGCGCTCGACGCCGCGCTGGACGGCCAGATCAGCGCACTGATCGCAGCCGGCGATCTGACCGGGCGTTTTAAAGAGACCCGCACCCTGTACCCGTTCGGCAAGATCAAGGCGCAGCGCGTGCTGGTGGTCGGGCTTGGCGAACGGGAAGAATTTCACGTCAACCGCGCCCGCCACATCGCAGCGGCGGCTGCGCGTGCGACCCGCGAGTTCAAACCGACCCGCATCGCCACTATCGTGCACGGTGCTGGCAGCGGCGGTCTCGATGTGACCGCAGCGGCGCAAGCGTTGGCGGAAGGCACGGTGCTCGGCCTGTACAAAGTCAAGACGCTGAAAAAGCATGAGGCAAAAGAGACTCTGCAAAGCGTCCTCGTCGTCGAGAACGACGCGAGCAAGGAAGCGGCGATCCAGCAAGGACTGAAGCGCGGTCTGATCATCGCTCAAGCGACCAATTTCTCCCGCGATGTGATCAACGAACCGGCGAACACGCTGACCCCGACCCGTCTCGCGGAGCTGGCGACCGAAGTGGCGAACCGTCACGGTCTTGGCATCCAGGTCCTCGAAGAAGCGGAGATGCGGGAACTGGGCATGAACGCGTTGCTCGGCATCGGCCAAGGCTCCGACCAGCCCTCGAAACTGATCGTGATCACGCACAACGGCGCGCCGGAGTCGGAAGAGAAGATCGCGTATGTCGGCAAAGGGATCACCTTTGACACCGGCGGCTACTCGATGAAGCCCCCGGCCGGGATGGAATTGATGAAGACCGACATGGGCGGTGCCGGCACGGTGCTCGGCGCGATGGAAGCCATCGGTGCGCTGAAACCGAAGGCGAACATCATGATGGTGATCCCGGCGGCGGAGAACATGGTCTCCGGCAACGCGATCAAGCCGGGCGATGTCGTCGTCGCGATGAACGGCAAGTCGATTGAGATCGTCAACACCGACGCCGAGGGTCGCGTGGTGCTGGCCGATGCGCTGACCTGGGCGGTGCGCAACGGCGCGACCAAGATCGTCGACGCCGCCACGCTGACCGGTGCGATCTCCATCGCGCTGGGTCGCCAAGTCGGCGGTCTGTTCTCCAACGACACCGACTGGGCGGCTGTGGTGAAGGAAGCGTTCCACCAAACGGGCGAGCGCGTCTGGGAACTGCCGCTGGTGGAGGAATACAGCCGCCAGTACAACTCGAACGTCGCCGACATGAAAAACTCCGGCGGCCGCGATGCGGGCTCCATCGTCGGCGCGATGATCCTGCGCGAGTTTGTGGAGAACACCCCGTGGGTGCATCTCGATATCGCGGGCACGGCTCGCGACGCGGAAGGCACTTCGGACCTGCATCCGAAGGGCGCGACCGGATTTGGCGTGCGCACGCTGGTGCAGCTGGCGGAAAACCTCGGCGAGTAATGAAAAGAAAAAAGCCATCGACAGCGTATCGTGTCGGTGGCTTTTTTGCTTGCGGTTACATCAATTCCAGTTTGAGGATCGACTCGTAGGTGACGAGGAAGCCGAGCACGACGATCAGCAGGGCGCTGAACGTCGCCATCATGTGGCCGATGCTGCGGCGTTCGAAAAATTTGACGGCGTTCTCCGCGCGCAGGAGCAGGATGCCGATCAGCGACAACGACACCGCCCCGCCCAGTGAAAACGCGAGCACCATCCCGATGCCGTGCGTGACCTGCCCGGCCGACGTGGCGGCGAGCAACATCGCCAGCGCACTCGGGCAGGGGATCAGCCCGGCCAGCACGCCGATGGTCAGCAGGCGGCGGAACGAAGAGGCCTGCAGGCGGTTGACGGTGCGGTGGTGGACGGCTGAGCCGGAGGAGGAGCCATAGCCTGCACCGGACGAGCCGTAGCCGGGAGCGAGGTCGTCGAGGGTGATGAGGTCATCGAAATGACGATGGCCGTGATGGCTGTGATCGTGTCCGCCGGGATCGCCGATCAGATGCACGTGTCCGTGATCGCAGACGTAGGTGCCTTCTGTGGCAGCGCGACGGATGCCGCCGAGCGTGACAACCGGCGGGAAGAGACGCTGGTAGACCATTTTGGCCCCGATGTACGTGATGATCGCGCCCGAGACGAGGCCAAGCCAGCCTTCGACTTGATGGGGCAGGAGAAATTGCAGCGCAGACGTGGCGACCAAGGCGATCAGAAAGATGGAAAAGGTATGCGACAGAGCGGCCGTGAACGCCAGAGTGATCGCATCGCGGGTGCGCGCCCGCGACGAGACCAGATAGGCGGTCATGACGCCCTTGCCGTGTCCCGGTTCCAAAAAGTGCATCGCGCCGAGTCCTGCCGCCGCCGGCAAAGCGATGAGCAGTTCCAAAACGAAGTCACCTCCGAGAGTCGTCAGAGCTTGTCAGTATATGTCTATGCAAGACAATCGCCTTTTTGTCCACTCGCCCGCATTTTAGGCGTACAAGGGGGCGGGCGAACACATACGATGTGGATACGAGGTGAGTGGAGTGAAAAAGGCGAATCAGAACCTGCGCGTAACCAAGAAAACCCGCAAAAAGGCGGCGGAGCGTCGCCTGTTCCCCGGACTCGCCGCGATGAGCGTCGCCGACGTCGTCGACCGCTACAAACAGGCGGTCGTCAACATTGAAGTCTCGAAACGAGAACCTGAGAAAAGCAGCGAGTCCTCCTCCCGGCGCCGTCGCGGTCATCCGCTTCCCATCGCGGATTCGTTCGACGAAAAGCCAAAGCGCAACACCACGAATATCGGAACGGGATTTTTCTTTGACCCCCGCGGGTACATCCTCACGAATGAACACGTCATCCACAACGCGGAAGAGGTCTTTGTGCGATTTTATAACCAAGATCGCTTGATGCGCGCCGAAGTCGTCAAGACGAGTTACAAAGACGACCTCGCCGTCCTCAAGGTCCACCCGCCCAAGAACTGCCGCACGATCCCGCTCGGCAGATCGGACAGCGTCCGAGCGGGGGAGTGGGTGGTGGCGATCGGGTGTCCGCTCGGCCTCGACCACAGCGTCACGGTCGGCATCGTGTCCGCCCTGGAGCGGCCGATCCAGATCGGCGACCGGCACTACCCGCACCTGCTCCAAACGGACGCTGCCATCAACCGCGGCAACTCCGGCGGTCCCCTGATCAACCTGCGTGGACAGGTGATCGGCATGAACACAGCGGTGAGCGCGAGTTCGCAAGGCATCGGGTTTGCGATTGCCGTCGATCAGGTGAAGCACGTGGTGCGGGATCTGATGAGCGGTGTGCCGAAGTTGAGAAGGAGAGCGGGGAAGGGGAGAAAGAGGTAGCAGTGAAGAAACCACCCGTTTTTTATGAGGGTGGTTTTTTTGCGCCTTCCCCTGAATATATTTCGACACGGAGTCATTCTGCAGGGGGTGGACATGATGCGATCCTGGAAGCAGGTCGTGTGTTGGGTGATCGGGCTGTTTGTGCTGTTGTGGGTGTCGGAGGAGATCCGGGAGTGGGTGCGAGGGTACATGGCCCGGACGTATGAGTACGGGTCGGTGATGTGGATTCATCTGCTGCTCGATGTTTGCTTCGGGATGTATCTCGGTGTGGCGTTGGTCCCGCGGATGAAGCGCGGGGTGAGGTGGCCGGTGCTTGGGTTGGTGTTCGCGCCTTGTGTCGTCCTGCTCGGGTGGACATTGTGCAGTTTTGCCGGGTGGGTACGGATGACGCCGCTGATGGCGCATTTTCTGGACAATGCGTATATCCAGATCACCTGCGGAGCTGCGCTGGTGGCCGGGCTGTTTGGCGGAAAAGAATAACGGGATCGTCCCGATTCGGAAAGCACCCGCGGGAGGGTGCTTTTTTCTTGCGATTGTTCTATGATACAGTCAGATACTATTGAAAAAGGGAAGGTCGGTGACATAGGAAAGGTGGAAAAGAGACGTTCGTTCGTCTACGGGGTCATTCATCTGTTGCTGCTATTGACGATTCTATATGGATATGAGAAGGACTTGGACGGCTTGATGCTGATCGGGGGCGTGACCGCCGTCGGACTGGCGCTGATGTCGGCTGTGGTGGTCCAGCGTGTCCGCGTCGCCGAGGAGGAACTGCGGGCGACGAAGGAGCAACTGGAGTCGTTTTTTGATCACACGGCCGATGCAATCGGGGTGTTTGCTCCGGACGGGACGCTGTTGCGGCTGAACAAGGCGTCTGAGCAGATCTTCGGCTACACGGTGGAAGAGATGACCGGGCGGAAGGTGCAGACGATCCCCGATGAGTCGTATATCACCGAGGTGGAGATGTTGCAAAGCCGTGTACGCGCCGGAGAGAGCGTGGTGGGCTACGAGACGGTTCGCCGCCACAAGGACGGCACGCTGATCGATGTGAGCATCACGTATTCGCCGATTCGCGATCAGCAGGGGAATGTGGTCGGATTTGCCAACATCCTGCGCGATATCTCGGAGCGCAAGCGGGTCGAGCGTCGGCTGCGGGAGAGCGAGGAGCGGTACCGGCTGATCACAGAAAATACGTCCGACCTGATCTCGCTGGTCGACCCGGACGGCTGCATCCGCTATGTGTCACCGTCGCACGAGACGGTGCTCGGGTATGATCTGAGCTATTTTCAAGGATTGCGCTCGCTCGAGCTGGTGCATTCGGAAGACGTTCAGCTGATGAAAGAGACCTGGCAACAGATGATCCTTGCCTCGCTGCCTGTCTCGTCGGAGTTCCGCTATCGGCACCAAAACGGCGAGTACGTGACGCTGGAAAGCCGGGGGATGGCGGTGGTTCGCGAGGACGGGACGATGGACAGCATGGTCATCGTCTCCCGCGATGTGACGGAGCGCAAACGGACGGAGGAGCTGCTGCGCAATTCGGAGAAGCAACGCGTGATCGGGGAATTGGCGGCCGGCGTGGCGCATGAGATCCGCAATCCGCTGACTGCATTGCGCGGGTTTGTGCAGTTGTTCCAGCAGGGGAGCGCCGGACATCCCAGTTATTATCAGGTGATGCTGGACGAGCTGGACCGGATCAATTTTATCGTCAGCGAGCTGCTTTTGCTCGCCAAACCGCAGGCGGTGCACTTGCAAGAGCGGGATCTGACGGTGCTGCTGCGCAACGTTTTGATGTTGGTCGACACGCAGGCGATCATGAACAACGTGCAGATCCTCACCGAGTTTGAAGAGGGACTGCCTCTGATCGTCTGTGAGGAAAATCAGCTCAAACAAGTGTTTATCAATCTGTTGAAAAACGCCATTGAGGCGATGCCGGAGGGCGGCGATGTGAAGGTGCAGGTCAGACGGCAGGATGAGGATCACCTGCTGATCCGCGTCACCGACAAAGGGTGCGGCATCCCGGAGGATTTGATCCCGCGCCTGGGAGAGCCGTTCTATACGACAAAGGAAAAGGGCACGGGGCTTGGTCTGATGGTCAGCTATAAGATCATACAGTATCACCAAGGCGAGATCGAGATCGAGAGCGGCCCGGACGGGACGACGATCGACGTGATCTTGCCGGTCGAACTGACGGGTGCCGTTGCTGAAATCGGTTAGTTTGCTTTCATCCATTTCTTGTAAATTATGCAACTTTTTTGGATCGTGAAACGATTTGCTCCTTTCATCCGTCGAAGTATGTAGAAAGAACGTGAAAACAGGGTGGGGTTGCACATGAGAAAATGGTCTGTTCCGCTGGCCGGACTGATCGTCCTGTTGCCAGTCTTGACAGCTTGCTCCGATACGTCTGCCATCTCGATGGCCAGAGAACACAAATCCAATACCTCGTCTTCGGATGTGCAGGCGACTCAACCGGCGCCTGCGAAGCCCCTGGCGGCTGAACGACCGACTCCTGACCGAGACGGTCAGAAAGAACCTCTGTCCGCAGTTCCTGCAAACCCGCAACCGGTTCCGGCAGAGAGCGGGAAGACCGAACCCGCACCGGCCCCGGCCGATCCGGGAAAGACAGACCCGGTCTACGGGCCGCAACAACCCGCCTCCGAACCGAAGCCGCAACCCCCGCAACCGACACCAGCACCGGTTGAGCAGACGCCGCCGCCGGTGCCGACCATGCCTCCTGCCGATGCGCAGACGGTGTACAAAGCAGGTCCTGCCGAGGTGCGTTCTGTGGCGCTGACGTTTGACGACGGGCCGGATGCGATCTACACGGGTCAGGTCTTGGACATCCTGAAACGTCAGAATGTGAAGGCAACATTTTTCCTGATCGGTCTCAACGCCGAGCATCATCCTGAGATGGTCAAGCGCATTGCAGCCGAAGGACACGCCATCGGCAATCACACGTGGAGCCACGTCAACCTGCCGAAGCTCACCGCGGCTCAAGTACAGGCGGAAGTCGGGCGCACATCCGACCTGTTGACGGAGCAACTCGGTTATAAGCCGTCGTTGGTGCGGCCGCCGTTTGGCTCGTTGTCGCCGGTGGTGACGCAGCAGATGAACGGGCTCGGCTATCGGGTGATCCACTGGTCGGTCGATACGCGCGACTGGGCGGGCACGCCGTCTGCGTCGATCGTCGCGGAGGTTCACGCCAACGTCAAGCCAGGCTCGATCATTTTGATGCACTCGGCCGGCGGCAAAGGCGGCAAGCTCGACAACACGGTGAGTGCGCTGCCGAAGATCATCGAAGATTTGCGCGGGCAGGGCTATCAATTTGTGACGGTGCCTGACCTGTTGAATCTGCCGAAGTCGATTTGACCACCCTTGGAAGAGAGGGTGGTTGTTTTTTTGCCCGGATGAATATGGTAAGAGCACGTAGGAATCTTTGGTTCGGGAAGCGAATGAATGTACAACGGGAAAAGGGAGGTACAGAGATGCTCAATCAAGCAGTTGTGGAAGACGTGCTGAACGCGGCGCTGGAGACAGGCGGCGATTTTGCAGAAGTGTTTGTGGAGGATCGCACCAGTTCGGTGTTGCAGATGCTCGGCGGCGATGTGGACAACGGAGTATCGGGGCGTGACTTCGGTGTGGGCATTCGGATTTTGGACGGCACGTTTGCCGTTTATGCGTATACAAACGATGCGGACCGTGACAATCTGATCAAGGTGGCGCGAGCGGCAGCCCAAGCGATTCGCGGGCAAGCGACCGGTCGCGCGCTCGATTTGCGCAAGTCGGTCCTCGACAACAGACACGAGGTCAAACTGTTGCCGCAGGATGTGGCGAAGGCGAAGCAGGTCGAGTGGATGCGCCGCGCTCATCTGGCGGCAAAAGCGGTCGATCCGGTGATCGCGCAGACGAAGATCGGCTTTTTGACAAACGATCAACGCGTGTTGATCGCCAACTCGGACGGACTGTTTGTGGAAGACCGCAGGGTGCGTTCGCGGATGATGATCGAAGCGATCGCATCGCGCGGGACGGAGAAGCAGACCGGGTTTTACGGGCCGGGTGCGCATGCGGGGCTGGAGTACTTTGCCAACCTCGACATCGAGCATTATGCGCGCGTGGCCGGGGAGACGGCCAAGACGATGATCGATGCGGAGTTTGCCCCGAGCGGGAAGATGCCTGTCATTCTGGACAATGAGTTTGGCGGGGTCATCTTCCACGAGGCGTGCGGACACGGGCTGGAGGCGACGTCGGTCGCCAAAGGGGCGTCTGTCTTTGCAGGCAAGATGGGGCAACAGGTGGCGTCGCCGCTGGTGACGGCTGTCGATGACGGCACGATCCCGAACGGCTGGGGCTCGCAAAACATCGATGACGAAGGCGCGCCGACTCAGCGCAACGTGCTGATCGAAAACGGGATCTTGAAAGGCTATCTGATCGACAAGGTCGGCAGCCGCAAGATGAACATGGCGTCGACCGGTTCCTCCCGCCGGGAGTCATATAAATTTGCGCCGACCTCACGGATGACCAACACGTACATCGCAGCGGGTCAATCGACGCCGGAGGAGATCATCGCCAACACGGAATACGCTTTGTACGCGAAGTATCTGGGCGGCGGATCGGTCAACACGGCGACCGGTGACTTTAACTTTGCGGTGCGTGAAGGCTATATCGTGCGCAACGGCAAGATCGAGAAACCGGTGCGCGGCGCGACGCTGATCGGCAAGGGCATCGAGGTGCTCCAGCGCATCGACATGGTCGGGCAAAACCTCGGCTACGGCCAAGGGATGTGCGGCTCGGTCTCGGGCAGCATCCCGGCTGACGTCGGCCAACCGATGATTCGTGTCTCGGAGCTGACGGTCGGCGGTCGAAAGGGGGGCCAGTAACTCATGGATCTGCAACAATTTCGAACGGAACTGTTTGCCCGCGGTCGGGAACTGGGATATGCGGATATGGAGGTCTATTATCAGGCGGACAAAAGCACGTCGGTCCGCGTGTTTAAAGGAGAGATCGACTCGTATACGGTCGCGGAAAAGGCGGGTCTGTCGTTCCGCGGCAGCATCGGCGGCAAGATGGGGTATTCGTTTACCGAGCGGCTCGACGAGTCGTCGATTGAATTTCTGCTGACGGAGGCGCGGGCCAACGCCGAATTGCTTCAGGGCGGCGAAATAGAGGAGCTGTTTGGCGGCTCGGATCAGTATCCGGAGTTGGACCTGTACGCGCCGGAACTGGCAAAGCTGGATCCGTCCGTGTTGATCGAGGCGGCGAAGGAGATGGAGCGTACGGCGTTGGCTGTCGACCCGCGTGTCGATCTGATCAACTACTGCATGGTGACCAACTCGGAGGCGGAAGTGTCGATCATCAACACGCAAGGGCTCGACTGCACGGTGAAGAGCTCGCTGGTCTACGGGGGATTGTCCGCAGTGGCAAAAGACGGCGAAGAGGTGACGAGCGCGTTGGACAGCGGCTTTGTCACCGATGATCTCGCCCGTCTTGATTTCACCGGGATCGCGACGCGGGCTGCCAAGGAATCGGTGGCAAAACTCGGGGCTCAGCCGGTGGAATCAGGCCAGTATCCGGTGATCTTGCGCAACAACGTTGCCGCACAACTGCTCAACGCCTTTTCGGAGGTGTTTTCCGGCGAGGCGGCAGAAAAAGGACTCTCGAAGCTACAAGGACGTGTCGGCGACCAAGTGGCGGGCGCAAACATCACCCTCGTCGACGACGCGCTGCTGCCGGGAGGGCCCGGCTCGGTGCCGTTTGACTCGGAGGGCACGGCGACCGCGCGTCTGGAGGTGATCCGGGAGGGGCAACTGGTCACGATGCTGCACAACCGCAAGTCGGCGAAGAAGGCCGGCGTGTCCTCGACTGGCAACGCAGTCAAGGGATCGTATAAATCGACCGTTTCGATCGCGCCGAATAACTTTGTCCTGCAACCGGGCACAAAGTCGCTCGACGAACTGATTGCCGGGACGGAACGCGGTCTGATGCTCGTGGAACTGCAAGGGATCCATGCGGGCACCAACCCGGTATCGGGCGATTTTTCGTTGTCGTGCCTTGGCTTTTTGATCGAAGGCGGCCAAGTGGCGCGTCCGGTCAATCAGATCACCGTATCCGGAAATTTCTTTGACCTGTTGCAATCGGTGGAGGAACTGGGGAATGATCTGCGCTTCCATGCGCCAGGGCGCGGGGCGTGCGGTGCGCCGTCGATCAAGATCGCTGCGCTGTCAATCGCGGGTAAGTAAAAATGAAAGGTGGGTGTGTCTTCCAGAGCGGAGGACACACCTTTTTTTATGTGCGGGCGGTGCGCATGTAGACGGCGAAGCAGATCAGAGGAATCAGCATCAGGCCGATGATGAAGAGCACCAACGTGGAGAAGGGGAAGTGGTCGTAGAGTAGGCCGCCGATCAGCGGGCCGAGCATCCGTCCGACCGGGCCGCCGCTGCCGATCAGCCCTTGCAGGAAGCCAAGGCGCGAGGGCGGTGAGAGCTGAGAGACGGCCGCGGGGATACACGGCCAGAGCAACATCTCGCCGAGGGTGAGAACGATCATCCCGGCGATAAAGACGGAGTAGCTGTTGCTCAGGAGGATCAGCAGAAACGCGATGAGAAACAGGCCGGTGCCAAGGAACATCTGCGACGAAGGTGACCGAAAGACCCGGACGAGCCAGGCGATCAGCGGTTGGCCGCAGAAGATCAGGACGCCGTTGATCGTCCAGAGCAGCGAGTAGGCGGACAGCGAGGTGCCTTGGCTCTGCATATACACGGCGATGGAGCTCTGCCACTGCACGTAGGCGATCCAGAGGATCAGGAAGCCGATGAACAGGGCGTTGATCGGCAGCCAAGGGATCTTGAATTCCGGAGTCAGCGGACGCTCAAAGGTCGCGGACGTTTCAGGGGCTGCGGCTTGCGCTTCGGCGACCGGTTGGGCAGGAGCCGTGACGGAGGGCTCAGGGTCGCGTATCTTGAAGAAGGCAAAGACGGCAAAGAGGAACAGGGTCAACGAGGCCGACAGAAAAGCGAGGTCGAAGGAGACCTGCGCGACGAGGCCGCCGATGGCGGTGCCGACCGCGACGCCGAGGTTGTTGGCGACGTAGAGGAAGTTGAAAGCCCGTCGTCCTCCTTCCGGCCAGACCTTGGCAGCGAGCGCGTTGATCGCCGGGAAGACGAAAGATGCGGACAGTCCGAACAAGAACATCACGGCGACATAGAGCGGCCACGAGTCGATCAGACCGGGCAGCGCGATCACGAGCGACGCGGTGAGCAGGCCGGTCAGCAGAACGGGGCGTGCGCCGACGCGGTCAAACAGCGAGCCGCCGGCGAGGTAGCCCGCCGTGGCGCCTGCCGAGTGCAGGAGCAGCACGAGACCGGCGACGGTCAGCGGTTTGCCCAGTTCCTCGTGGATGTAGATCGAGTTGAGCGGCCAAAGGAACGACAGACCGCCGACGTTGAGAAAACAACCGACGGCGAGCAACCAGAGCATCGGCGGATAGTCGGCCATGCTGCGGCGCAAACGATGAATGAGAGTCACTGCAAAACCTCCAAAGTACTCAAAGAAGTACGAAGTTATAGCGTTCGTTAATCTGTAACCAAACCATTCTATCACAGGGGATAAAGAGTCGATAGAGGGCAGAGGGCACCTGCTCTGAGCGTACGTAAGGGGCAGGATGTTTCATGCCGCTGGCAAGTTGTGCTACACTTTGTTGCAGATGGAATGTTTGGCAAGGATGAGGAGAGAAGTCTGTTTTGGACATTACAAATCTGTTGTTGCTCGGTTTGTTGGCGATCGGTGTGATCGGCAACAACCATTCGGTTTCGGTCGCGGTGGCGGTGTTGCTGCTGATGCGGCTGTTGCATTTGGATCGTTGGTTTCCGAGTCTGGAGCAGTATGGGTTGCAGTTTGGCGTGATCATCCTGACCATCGGGGTGCTCGCACCCATCGCCAGCGGCAAGATCGGCACCGATGAGATCTTGCGCACGTTCATCACGCCGCAGGCGTTGCTCGCCATCGCGGTCGGGGTGTTTGTGTCCTATCTCGGCGGGCGAGGCGTGCAACTGATGTCGGCCAGTCCGCTGGTGGTCACAGGGCTGATGATCGGCACGATCCTTGGTGTCGCGCTGTTCCGTGGCGTGCCGGTCGGGCCGCTGATCGCTGCCGGGATGATGGCGATGCTGCTCGGGCTGTTTCAAAGGTAAGGATAGCGGGGCATATGGAGGAGGCAGCAGAAGATGCAAAAGTGGTTGAGCGAGGCGTTGCAGGCGCCGTGGACAGCGTGGGACTATGAGGAGACGATCAAGGCGAAACTGTTGTTTCTCGACTGGCTGGGACAAGCGTGGGCGGGGCGGCAGGATGAGGAGGCACGGCGACTGGCTGAGCATCTGGAGGCGTTTGGCGGCGAGGAGCAGGCGATGCTGTTCGCAGCGGAGCGGATGGTGCCGGCACCGCTGGCAGCCTGCGGAAATGCGGTGCTGAAGGCGGGGCAGTTGATGTTCTCCGTGGTGTTGGCCTCGATTGAAGCGCAGAACAAAGGCGGCAAGGAACTGGTCGCCGCTTTGATCGCAGGGCTGGAGACATCGTATCGGATGGGGGACCATGCCGGCGCGGAATGGCTCGGTGCATTGGTCGGTGCCGCTCATGCGTTTGAACTGGACGAAGACGGATGGGCTGTGTTGCTCGGCATGATGTTCCGTCAACATCAGGAGGTGCCGGAGTCGGGGATCGCCCGTGGTCTGATCGCGCAGGACATCGTGGTGGCAGCCGGGCTGGCCCGCGATGAGTGGAGCGAGGAAAATGCCATGCGGAGCGATCTGCCGGAGGGCTGGTGGCAGGCGCTGGAGCGCACGTCCGGAAAGCCAGGGATGAGGGAGTTCCTTCTGGCGACGGAAGTCAATGCGGACGAAGTGGTCGCCCGTTTCCGGGAGCATACGTCAGGTCGGATGTCGGACCCTTACGTAGAATATTACGTCGATGCGGTGATGGCGATCGAGGATATTTGTTGCATCCCGCAGTTTTACCGACGGTAAAAAACAAATATATTATTTTTAACATAAGAGAGGCTGTTATAAGCCTCTCTTTTTGTTATTATAGGAAATAGTCGGAGTATGCGTTATTTTCGAACGTCCATGGTTTGTCCTGTATCATATGGACTAGATAAAAAAGAGCCAATTTAGACTTTTGATCGAGTGGGATCACCTTATGAAAGGGCTTTCATAGCTTTCACTGCGCATTGTGGCTTTGAATATTCTGTGTCATCAAGAATTTTCCCTTTGTATTTATATCCACGAGACCTTATAATCTAAATTATCGAGAAAAACGGAATAATCGGAGGTGTTCAAGGGAGATGGAAAAACAAAGAAATTGGAACAAAGAATTGCCGGAAGAACATGATGCATGCGGCATTGTCGCCGCTGTGGAAACGAGTGGTCAGCCGACACACGAAAATGTGTCGCGGATCATCGATGCACTGGACCAAATGAATCATCGGGCCGGCTTTGTGGATGGTGAAGGGGACGGGACCGGTATCTTGGTCGACATTCCTCGCAAGATCTGGATGAAACGGTTGATGAAGAACGGTTTGCCGGGCGCGTTTGTGGAAGATGAGCATTTTGGTGTGGCGCATCTGTTTGTGCCGAAGACGGACAGCGCGACGGTGGCCGACTGGAAAAAGACGGTGCGCGATTTGTTTGCAACAAAAGGGCTGACGATCCTGCTCGATCAAGCGGGCGAGGTCGACCCGAGCGTGCTCGGTCCGCAAGGGACCAAGGAAGAGCCGCTGTTTTGGCAGATCGCGTTCGGCGTGCAGGAAGAGGGCGCTGAGGCGGTTGAGCTGAAGGACTACGATGCGCGTCTGTACCATCTGACCTGCGAGATCGAGGCAGAAACGCCGATTCACGTCGTTTCGCTCAGCCGCTACAGCGTGGTGTACAAGGTGCGCGGATCGGCGGAGTGCCTGCGCGGGTACTACCCCGAATTGCAAAATCCGGAATTGCGCTCGTCGGTGACGGTCGGTCACAACCGCTATTCGACGAACACGACCACTGTGTTTGAGCGAGTCCAGCCGTTCTCGCTGCTCGGACACAACGGCGAGTTAAACACGATCAAGCGGCTGCGCGAAGAGGCAGAGATGCTCGGCATTCCGACGGTGGTCGGCGGGTCCGACTCGCAGGACTTGAACCGGGCGGTGGAAGGCCTGATCAACGAGTACGGTCTGTCGTTCTTTGAAGCGATGGAGATGGTGTTCCCGCCGATTGTCAACGAGATCAAGCACTTCCAGAAGGATCTGCAAGATCTGTACATGTACTTCCGTTCGGCGTGGGGGCCGTTTGCACAAGGTCCGGCTGGCATCGTGTCCCGTTATGGGAACGAGTGCGTGTTCAGCGTCGACGCGCTCGGCCTGCGTCCTCTGTGGCGGGTGCAGACGGAGACGTCGATCTGGTTTTCGTCGGAACAAGGCGTGGTGCCGCTGCGTGAGATGATTTGCGAACCTCGTCCGATGGCTCCGGGTGAAAAGATCGGTCTGCTCTTGTCGCCGGAAGGAGTCAAGGAGCTGAACTACCCGGAGTTGCAACGAGAGGTGTTGCAACGGGCGAGCACCCGTTTCAAATTTGCCAACTATCGCCGTTCGATTGCCTTCGGGGCACCGCGCGCGGAGTTTGCAGACGGTGAGTTGCTCGTCGAGACGGCGAAGCAGGAATCGGCGGAAGATCGCGAACGACTGCTGGCAGCGCTGGGCTGGGAGTCGGAGGATCTGACGCTGGTCGATCATCAGGCGAACACGGGCCTTGAGCCGATCCGGTCTCTTGGCTTTGACGGACCGTTGGCTGTGCTCAGCCAAGAGCGTCGCAATCTGGCCGATTATTTCAAAGAGAGCGTTGCGGTCGTCACCAATCCGGCCATCGACCGGGAGCGCGAGATCGAACACTTCTCCACTCGCGTCGTGATCGGACCGCGTCCGTCGCTGCTCGGTCATCAGGGGCTGGTGCACCGCCGCGTCGAACTGCAAACGCCGTTGCTGCTGGGCGGACATCGCCGCACGGCGCCGCTGTCTCGCGATCTGTACCGCCCGCTCGCGCATCAGCTCGGCACGTATCTGTTCGAAGACCTGCTCCGCGAGTTTGAAGATGTGAAGTACGGCGTATCGGTGCTGCACATCAACTCCCTCGAAGGCGAGTCGATGCAGCAGGCGCTGGCACGTCTCTCGCAAGAAGCGGTGGAAGCGGTGGTCAGCGGCGCGCACGTGCTGGTGCTCGACGACCGGTTTACGTTCCGCGATGACTTTGGCTATCTCGACCCGCATCTCGCCACCTCGGCGATCCATTTCGCCCTGAAGGAATACCCGGTGGCGAAAAAAGCTGAAAACCTGCGCCGTCGCGTCTCGCTGGTGCTGCGCAGCGGGGGCCTGCGCAATCTCCACGACATCGTCGTCGCCATCGGACTCGGCGCCGATGCGGTCAACCCGTATCTGATGTGGGAGCTGGCCTCGCACACGGAGCCGCTGGCGATGATCAAAAACCTCTACTCGGCTCTGCAAAAAGGTCTGGAAAAAGTCATCTCCACCATCGGGATCTTCGAACTGCGCGGCTATGACCGGCTGTTCTCGTCGATCGGCCTGCACCCGGAGGTGGCCGCACACTTTGGCATCGTGAATTTCTACGGGTCGCAAAAGGGCGGCGTGTCGTTTGCCGATCTGGAGCAAGATGCGGCCGGGAGAATGAAACTGTTCACCGAAGGCGAAAAGGCTCGCGTGGCTCGCGGCTATCAAGTGTTCCCGCGCCTGTGGAAACTGGTCACCGATGTGGGCGAAGGGGTTAAACCGTACTCGGCCTACACGGAAAAGGTGCAGGAGCTCGAGAAGAAAAACCCGATCTCCGTCCGTCATCTGCTTGCTCCGAAAGTGGTCGACGAGGCGAAGCGTCCGCCGATGGAACAGGTCGACATCTCCGTCGGCATGCATTCGCTGCCGTTCTTGATCTCCTCGATGTCGTTCGGCTCGCAAAATGAGACGGCGTTCCGCGCCTATGCGGAGGCGGCGTACCGGATGAACATGATCTCGTTCAACGGCGAAGGCGGCGAGATCAAAGACATGATCGGCAAATACCCGAACCATCGCGGCATGCAGATCGCTTCCGGTCGATTTGGCGTCAACAACGAACTGCTCAACTCCTCTAATCTGGTCGAGATCAAGATCGGCCAAGGTGCCAAGCCGGGCGAGGGCGGTCATCTGCCGGGCAGCAAAGTCAGCGTCAAAGTCGCGGCCGCAAGAAATGCGTCTGTCGGCGTCGACCTGATCTCGCCGTCGAACAACCATGACATCTATTCCATCGAGGATCTGGCACAGATGATCGATGAGATGAAGACGGCCAACCCGAATGCCCGCGTCTCCGTCAAAGTGCCGATCGTGCCGGGCATCGGCACGATCGCCGTCGGTGTCGCCAAGGCGGGCGCTGACATCATCACCGTCAGCGGCTACGACGGCGGCACCGGAGCGGCACGCGCTCATGCGCTGCGCAACGTCGGCCTGCCGACCGAGATCGGTGTCAAGGAAGCGCACGAAGCTCTGGTGGAGTCGGGCCTGCGCCACCTTGTCGAGCTGTGGGCGGACGGCGGTCTGAAAAACGGCATCGACGTGCTGAAGATGATCTTGCTCGGTGCAAACCGCGTCGGGTTTGGCACGCTGGCGATGATGGCGGTCGGTTGCACGGCGTGCCGAGGCTGTCACAAGGATACCTGTCACGTTGGCATCGCGACGCAGATCGAATCGATGGAAGAGGCGGAAGAGAAGGGGCTGAAGATGTTTGTGCCCCGCGAGTTGGATCGTTCGATTTCCCGTCTGATGAATTTCTTTGCCGGCATGGGAGAAGAGCTGCGCGAGTGGACGGCGAAACTGGGCGTCACCCGCACTCAAGATCTCGTCGGCCGCGCCGATCTGCTGGAGCAGATCGATCTGCACGCCCGCATCGACCTGACCGCGCTGACCACGCCGTGCGTTGTCGAGACGCAACACGGTGTGCCGGCGGTGCGCATGTCCAGCGTCGGCGTAAACTCGCTGACGGAGCGCATCTCGTCGGAGGCGGTCGTCGAGATGGCGTCCGGCAACTCCCACGTCACGCACCAAGTCCAGCGCACGATGAGTCGCGACCGCGTGCTCGGCAGCCACTTTGCCGGCACAGTGACCCGATCCCGCCTCAAAGGCGAGCACGGCAACTTCCAAAAGGCGTCGCTGCGCCTCGATGACGGTTCGATCGCCGGTAATGGGTTTGCCGCGTACAATGTCACCGGCGTTCATCTGCGGGTGCAAGGCGGCGCGCAGGACGGTCTCGGCAAAACGTCCTACGGCGGCAAAGTGATCTTGCTCAAAGGCGTGAATAAGCACGGCGTGCGCGTAAACGGTTCGGCGGGCAAGAGTCTTGGCTACGGGGCACAGCGCGGATTGTTTATCATTCAAGGCATGGCCGACTCCCGGGCGGGCATCCGCCTCTCCGGGGCTGACATGATCTTTGGTCAGCGGCTGACTGAACCGTTGCAAGACCACCTCGGGATGATCGGGGCTCGCTCGCAGATCAAAGGATTCGCGTTTGAGTACATGACGAACGGCCGGGTGCTGGTGCTCGGCGATCCGGGGCCGTGGATCTGCTCGGGGATGACCGGCGGCACGGTGTTCCTCCGTCTGCAACCGGAACTGGGTCTCGATGAGAAAGCGTTGCGTCGCCGCATCGCAAAAGGCGCGAAAGTGTCGTTGATGCGCCTGGACCGTCAAGGCGTTCGCGACGTCGAAGAACTGCTGACCACTTACCGGGCTGAACTGCAAAAGAGCGGTCAAGAGGAGGAGGCGTCGGTGATCGAACAACTGCTGCATGCCCCGCAGCATCACTTCCTGATGATCAAGCCGGGCGAGCAACAGACCGACCAGGACATTGCGACTGAATAATATAGAAGAGACACGCTGAAACAGGCGTGCAGAGAGGGCTCCCTGCCAAGTTGCGGGGGCCCTTTTTTGCGGGCGCATGACGGGGCGGGACAGACAGGTGCCGTTTCCACGGGAGGTGCCGTTCATACGATAAAAGAAGAGAGAACAAAAGAGGTGTCCGTGATGGAAGTACCTGACTGGATACGGCAGCATAAAGAACCACTCACCTGCTGTATCGGCGCACTCTGGTCGTTTGGTCTGTCGGTTCTGTTTTTGATGCAGTTTTAACGCGGCGGCGAAGTCAAATCACGCTGGATGTTACGAGATCCAGCGTGCAGACTTCGTCGTTTTTTGTTTTTTGTCAGACTCTTTCTTTTGGAAGAGTATCAGATATTCGTGGGGATGAAGGGTGAGCGGAAGGGGGGAGAGCGGTGTGCGGTGATCGTACATCACCTTGACGGAGAAGCCGCGGGAGAGGAAGCGATGGACGAACTGGAAGCCGAGCGGCATCATGCGGCCTCGGTCCTTGATGTCGCCGATCTGCAGGGCGCAGAGACCGCCTGGTTTGAGCACCTGCCAGAGGCTGTCGGCCACCTCTTCGATGGCGAGCAGAAACTCGCGGGAGGCGAGCCGGGACAGATCATCGCTCAGGTGGCGGGAGAAAGGGTGCGTGTTGCCATAGGGGGGCTGCGTGATGACGAGGTCGACCGACTCCGGTTCGAGCAAGGAAGGCAGCGAACGGGCGTCTGCCGTGTAAAGAGACGGACCGACTCCGGACAGCAGTCTGGAGCGCACCTCCTCCACATAGCGTTCGTTGCAGTCGACGCCGACCGCCTGCCGCCCCATCATCAGGGCTTCATAGACGGTGGTGCCGCCGCCGAGAAAGCAGTCGAGCACTGTGTCTCCCGGACGCGAGTGCGTGTGGATCAGGTGGCGAACCAGCGCGGGCGAGAAAGAAAGGCCGAACGCGCCAGGCACCTCATCGGGGAAATGGGGAGAACCGTATGCGGGGGACAGCAGATCGAGCTGTCTGCCTCCAAAAGGGTCCTGATGGGTAGATCGGGACGAAAGTACGGGAATGGCCATGAGTGTTCGCTCCTTTCAATCTCGTGACGCGTGGTTATATTTTGATTGTACTAGGAAATCATGGATTTGACAAGAACGTATGTTCTGTTTGTTTTTTTGCCTCCGGTTCTCTAAGATTTGAATTGGATAAGCTCACCAAGAAAGGGGAATTGTTATGAAGGTGATTTTTATTGAGATCGGTATGGGTGTGGATTTGCATGGACAAGATGCGACGGTCGCCGCAACGCGGGCATGCCGTGATGCGATTCAGACCAACTCGATGCCGGGTCTGCGCGCGATCCTGCCGGGGCAGGACATCCAAAACATGCGAGTCCGCGTCAAACTCGGCGTGCCTGTGCCGGCCGATCGCGTGGACATTGAAAAAGTAAAAGCAACATTTCCTTACGGCCAGGTCTCCGTCGAGATCGTTCCGGGCGGTTTGATCTGCTCCAGCGGCGTCGTGCTGCCCGATAAAGGAGATGCCAATGATGAAGTGATCGTGGTCAATGCGGCTGTCGAAGTGGGATACGAAGAATAAGCAAGACTAAAAAGGTGGATAAGCCCATATAGTACAAACATGGTAGATCACTCTGTTTACAGGGTGATCTTCCTTTTTTCGGTGAAAGGAGACAGATGATGAGTACGCGTCAACAATGGACCTCTGCATGGCTTTGCTTGTGCTTGACCCTGCTCGTGCTGTTCGCCGGAGGGGAAACGAACTATTTGCGACCGACACCTGTTTTTGCCGCATCCGCTCTGGCCGATCATCTCTCACCCGCTTCTCCTGCGAGAGACGTGTTCCCGAGCGGCTCGATCATGCTCGATAACTACCGCCCGGACAGAGGGGCGACGATGGAAGAGCTGCGCCTTGAGGCGGAGCAGATCGCTGAGATGAAAAAGGAAGCGCGGGAGCTGGCGGCCGCCCAGAAGTCGCCGCAACAGTACCTGCTCGCTTCCCGTTCGATACATCTGGCCGAATACGCCAAATTTGAAAAGGCCCGCCGCGGTCATCTCATCGCGCAAAAGGCGCAGCATTTTCTTGGCAAGCCTTACGTGTGGGGCGGCACGAATCCAAACGGATTTGACTGCTCCGGATTTACCCAGTACGTCTATTCGCAGTTTGGCGTGCAGGTGCCGCGCAACTCTTACGATCAATATCAGGTCGGCAAGACGGTGAACAAAACGGAATTGCAGCCGGGCGACCTCGTGTTTTTCTCTACCTATGCGCCGGGTCCGTCGCACCTTGGCATCTACATCGGGGAAGGAAAATTTGTTCACGCGCTCAATCAGGACACGGGCGTGATCACGTCCGCGCTGGACGCCGACTATTATCGCGACCGCTTTCTCGGAGGCAAGCGGGTGCTGTGATGCTTTGATTTGACAACGCACGTAAAACATGCCACGATGATCTCAGATTCCGAACCGTTGAGTGGAGTGAGGAAGATGAAAGTCGTCAACAACATCACTGAATTGATCGGGAACACTCCGGTCGTCAAATTGTCCCGTGTCGTGACTGAGGGCATGGCGGACGTCTATCTCAAACTGGAGATGTTCAATCCGAGCCGCAGCGTCAAAGACCGCGCGGCCTACAACATGATTCGGCAGGCCGAAGAGGACGGGCTGTTGCGCAAAGGGAGCACGATCATCGAACCGACCAGCGGCAACACCGGCATTGGACTGGCGATGAACGGGGCGGCGAAAGGCTACCGCGTCATCCTGATCATGCCGGACACCGCGACGGAGGAGCGCGTGCGCATCCTCAAGGCGTACGGCGCGGAGGTGATCCTCACGCCGGGAGCCGAGCGCATGAACGGGGCGGTTCGCAAAGCGCAGGAGTTGGCGGCGGAGATCCCGCTCTCTTTTGTGCCGATGCAATTCGACAATCAGCACAACCCGAACGCCCATCGCGGCACCACTGCACAAGAGATCTATGAACAGATGGAAGGGCGTCTCGACGCTTTTGTCGCGACGGCCGGCACCGGCGGCACGATCACAGGCACGGGTGAAGAGCTGAAGAAGCTGATCCCCGATCTGAAGATCTACGTCTGCGAGCCGGAGTCGTCCGCCGTGCTGTCCGGGCAGCCGGCCGGTTCGCACAAGATCGTCGGGACGAGCCCCGGCTTTGTGCCGAACGTGCTGAACCGGCAGATCTATGATCAGATCCAACTGGTGGTGTGCATGGACGCGATCTCGATGACCCGCCGCCTCGCCCGCGAGGAAGGCATCCTCGTCGGTACGTCGAGCGGCGCGGCTGCGCTGACGGCGCTTCAGGTCGCCCGCGAGCTCGGCCCCGGCAAGCGCGTTCTGGCCATCGCGCCTGACACGGGCGAGCGCTATTTGACGTCCGAACTATTTCAAAGCTGAGAATGAGGTGGTAGCATGCCGCACGAAATCGATGGCATCCAGCAGATCGACCAAGAAGAACTGCAACAACTGCTCAAAGAAAAAGAGGGCAAGATCAAATTTATCGACGTTCGCGAGCCGGAAGAATACAACGCCGGTCATATCCCGAACGTGCCGCTGATCCCGATGAACTCGATTCCGCAGCGTCTGGACGAGCTCGACAAGGACGAGGAGTATGTCTTCATCTGCCGCAGCGGCAACAGAAGCCACATGGTCTCTCGCTTCCTCAAGCAACAGGGCTTCGAAAAAGTGACCAATTTTAACGGCGGCATGCTCTCTTGGCGCGGCGACGTGAAGCAAGGCATGGAGGAGTAAATGCGGCTTCGTGATCAGATCGTGTTGATCACCGGTGCGTCGAGCGGTATCGGCCGTGAGACGGCGCTGCATCTCGCGCGCGAAGGGGCAATCCCGGTACTGGCCGCTCGCTCGGTGGATAAACTGCAAGAGGTGGCTGCCGAGATTCGCGAGCAGACCGGCATCGAGGCGCACGTCCTGCGTATGGACGTGCAGTCCGAGCAGGAAGTCCTTCGTGCGGTCGCCGAGGTCATCGAGCGGTACGGACGGGTGGATATCCTGATCAACTGCTCCGGATACGGCGTGTTCGACCCGGTCGCCACGATGGCGATGCGGGACTATGAAGGCATGATCGATGTCAACTACCTCGGCGTGGTCCGCGTGACAAAAGCGGTGCTGCCGGGGATGTTGCAGCGCGATCAGGGCCACATCATCCAGATCTCGTCCTTGGCAGGATTTGTGGCCGGTCCAAGGCACAGCGGCTATGCCGCGTCCAAATTTGCCGTGATGGGCTTTTCCGAGGCGTTGAGCTATGAGTTGGACGGCACGGGGGTGCAAGTGACCACGATCAATCCGGGTCCCGTCGAGACCCCTTTCTTTGATCATGCCGACCGCAGTGCGATCCCGGACTTTGTCCCGTCGCTTACGTCCGATCAGGTGGCGGCGACGATCTTGCGGGCGACTCGCGAGAAAAAGTCTTTATACATCATTCCGCGCCCGCTGTCGCTCGGCGTCAAACTGCGCTATCTGTTCCCGGCTCTGTACAAACGATTGACGCTCGCCGGGATTCGCTTCACAGAAAAGAAAAACGCTCCCTCGAAGTAGTTGAGGGAGCGTTTTTTTAGTGTTGCCGGTTTTGCTCGAGGTATTTTTCCAAAAAGAAATACTGGCGCGGCGAGCCGTCGTAGAGGCGTTGCAGCATATCGGGCATCTCGTCCACGAGCAGGAAAAACAGCTCGTCCATCTGTGAGGTCAGGTCGATCAGCCGCACGGTGTGCTCGCGAAATGACACGCCTTCCGTAAGTTCTTCCCACGGAAATTTCTGCACGGCCGCCTTCAAAAAGTTGTGGCGGGAGTCGTGGGCGTACAGGGTGTGATTGCCTTTTTCATCGACGAACAGCACGCCTTCCGGTCGAAAGTAGTAGTCGCCCGGATCTTCGACGTTTACAACATAAACTTTGGCTAGCTTGATGACAGGTTTTCGCATTCGACTATGGCTCCTATTTCCAAGTGATAGATTGACTTCCAGACAGCAGGTGGGTTAAAATGAATAAAAGGTAAGTTGTGGCAACGTTCCATCTCTTATCTACCTTTAATGTACCGTTAGGAGGATTCCCATGCAAGGTAAAGTGAAATGGTTCAACGCAGAAAAAGGTTACGGTTTCATCGAGCGTGAAGACGGTGGCGACGTATTCGTACACTTCTCCGCAATCCAGACCGATGGCTTCAAAACCCTCGAAGAAGGTCAAACCGTTGAGTTTGACATCGTCGACGGCGCACGTGGTCCGCAAGCGGCTAACGTCATCAAGCTGTAATCGGTAAGCGATATTTTCATAAATCTCGCTGATATAGCCCTGGGAGATCTCTCTCCCGGGGCTTTTTCCTATCTTCGCATACACGAGGGGGGAAAGGCAAAATCTAACGGCGAGGGGGGAGCGAACGCATGAATCGACTGGGACTGTTGTTGTGGAAGTGTTGCGATCCGGTCTATCGCGCGGTCCGGCGCTTTGATTATGAGGACATGGGCGGCACGAATGTATTTCGGATCAGGGTGCGGCGGTTTAAGGGTCCCGACTTTCGATTGCCGAACGGCGAGGAGTTGCGGCGCGGCGAGTGGGTCGGGATCTTGCATCTGTACAACGTCAGGTTGCAACAGTTGATGAACGGCATCTCGTCGGAAAATCGACGCTCGCTGTTGATGATCCGCGAGGCGAAGCGGTCGCTGCCGGAGTTGGCCGAGTTTGTCCGCGAGCATCCGCGCGGGCAACGGGTCAAGGCGTTGATCGGCGTGACGCTGCTCAACCGCGGCGTGGAACCGCTCGGCTTTCACGTCGGGTCGGTGCCTGATACGTGGTGGTATCGGTTTCGCAATTGGTACATGCTGCGGATTCTCTCCTTTTGTCATCCGGACGGGAGCAAGAGGCTGATGAGGCGTCGTGAGGCGCTGGTGCTCAAGCGGGTGATTTTGCTGAAAGACGAACTTTTTCGCCGCTACGGTCAAGTCGAGCCGAGGCTTGTCATAGATATGGAACAGGAAGGGACATCCTGATCCATTGATGAGGTGAGGCTGTTGAAGACGTGGGTGATCGCCGGGATCGTCGCGGCGTTTGCATACGGGCTGTACTCGCTGCCGCTCAAGTATCTCAGTTCCGACAAGTACATGAAGGCGCCGCTGGAAGTGATCGCACTGGGACTCGCGCTCGGGGTGGTCGTGACAGGCGGTGTGTTTGCTTGGATCAAAGGCGGACATGCGGTGCTCGCCGAGCCGAAGCTTTGGCCGGGCCTGTTGATCGGCGCGGCTGCAGGGGCGATCTGGTTGATCGGGACGCTGACGGTGACGGCGGCGTTTCGCGATCCGGCGACAAATGTGGCGCAGTTGATCCCGTTGGTCAATGCCAACACGGTCGTCGCGGTGCTCGGCGGACTGGTTGTCTTTCGCGAGCTGGCGAACGGGGCGGACCTGACGAGGATCGCCGTCGGCAGCGCGATTATCATGATCGGCAGCTATATTTTGAGCGCCTGATTTCAAAAAAAGATGAAACCCTTTTCGGAAATGAGCGTCTAAGTTCATAGGGAAAGGGTTTTTCTTTTGTGTCTGTGCGTCAGAAAACGTTCTCTCTTTACGAAATGGAGTAGGAGAGTGCCTGAGTTCGGTTGTCAGCCTGTGCAAAGGGAGATAGAATGTCCAGAAGAGGTGATAGACTTTGGGGAAAAAAATCATTCGCAGTCTTTTGATTGCGGTCTTGATCACCGGGATCTCCGTGATTTTGATCGGGTGTACGATGGTCCTGCCGACGCTCGATGCGTCGAAGCTGAACATTGAGTATAATACCACTGAAATTTTTGACCGCAATGGCGGCAAGATTATGGAGTATCAGGCGGTGCCGGGTGAGCCTGCCAAACTGAATGAGATACCCAAATACGTGCAAGACGCGATGGTGGCGGTGGAGGACAGCCGTTTCTACAGCCATAACGGGATCGATTTCAAAGCGATCGGCCGCGCGGTCTATCGCGATATCATCACCCGCTCGGCGGCGGAGGGCGGCTCGACGCTCACGCAGCAGCTCGCGAAAAACGTCTATCTGACACACGATAAGACGCTGAAGCGGAAGGTGTCGGAGATCGCGCTGGCCGCACAGATCGAACGCAACTTCTCGAAGGAAGAAATTCTCGAACTGTATTTCAACCACATCTACTTTGGCAACGGCGCGACCGGCATCAAGGCGGCGGCCGAGACCTATTTTGACAAAGGCGACCACATGCAGGATCTGACGCTCGCGGAGAGCGCCCTGCTGGCGGGTCTGCCGAACGCGCCGTCCGCCTACAACCCGTGGGTGGAGCAAAACCGGGAACTGGCGATGCAGCGCCGCAACATCGTGCTGCGCGCGATGGAGTCGCAAGGCTACATCACGGCGGAACAGTCGCAGGCGGCACAAAATGAGCCGATCAAACTGCAAAGCGGCGATGACATCAAAGGTCTGGATCAAGGCGGCAAGTATCCGTACTACCTCGATTACATCCTGGAAGAAGCGGAGAAAAACATGGACGTTCCGCCGGAGACGATCCTGCGCGGCGGGGTGAAGGTCTACACCCACCTCGACCCGGCCTATCAAGAGGCGCTGGAAGCGGTATACAACGATCCGCGCAACTTCCCGCCGAACGCCAAGGACGGCACGATCCCGCAGGCGGCATCGGTCGTGCTGGAGGCGGAGACGGGCGGCATCGTCGCGCTGATCGGCGGCCGTGACAACGGCCAAGAGCACATGCAGCAAGGCTTCAACCGGGCGAGCATGGCAAAGGTGCGCCCGGGCTCGACATTCAAACCGGTCGTGGTCTACGCACCGGCGATCGACACCGGAGCATATACGTCGACGACGATGCTCCCGAACCAGCTCAAACAGTTCCCGGGCGGCTACCAACCGCGCAACTGGAACGGAAAATACTCCGACAAGGTCTCGATGCCGCAAGCGATCTACCAGTCGCTGAACGTGCCGGCAGCCGAAGTGCTGTTTGACATCGGCATCGGCACAGGCTACCAGTACGCGACGAAAAACTTCGGCATTCCGCTGCCGTCGGAGGATAAAGGCAAGCTCGGCATTGCCCTTGGCGACGTGGAGATCTCGCCGCTGGAACTGGCGGGCGCGTATACGGCGTTTGCCAACAACGGCGTTCGCACCGTGCCGCACGCGATCAAGGAGATTCAAAACTCCAAAGGTCAAGTGATCGGCTCGCAAGGCGTCGAGACGACGCAAGCGATCAAGCCGGAGACGGCGAAAGTGATGACCAAACTGCTCAAGACCTCGGTCGAGCATCCGGACGGAACCGCAGGTCCGGCGCGTATCGGCGGCCGCGATGTGGCGGGCAAGACGGGCACCACCGAGATCGAAGGCATCAAGAACGGCAACCGAGACGCGTGGTTTGCCGGGTACACGGGCGAGAAGATGGTGATGGTGACATGGATGGGCTTTGACCAGTCGGACACGTCGCACTATCTGACCAAAGGCTCCGAAGTCCCGGCCGCCATGTTCTCCAAGGTGATGGCAAAAGGCCTCGCCAACACGAAGGCAGTCAGATTTGACACCAACGTCAGCGAAAAGCCGACCAAGGAAAAGGAAGAGGACGAAGAGGCGGAGAAGGCGATCATCAAAGACCTCGCCGCGACGCTCGAAGGCAACAAGGCGAAGGTCACGTGGAGCCCGGTCGACATCGAGGGCGTCAAGTACTTCCTCTACCGCGCAGAGCTGTCGGCAGACGGCTCGGCCAGCGGTTCCGTGGCGATCGGCGACTTCTCAAAGCCTGGCTACACCGATTCGAAGCTCGAAGCGGGCAAAACGTATCTCTACTGGGTCGTCGTCTGGAAAGACAAGGAACTGGCCAAATCGAACATTCCGCGACTGACCGTGCCGGGCGGCAACACCAAGCCGACCGACCCGAACAAACCGGGAACGACCGATCCGGCCAAACCGGGTAACGGCACGGGCACGACGCCGACCGATCCGAACAAACCGGGAGACGGCACAGGCACGACACCGCCGACCACCGACCCGAACAAACCGGGAGACGGCACGAAGCCGACCATACCGCCGATCCCGGACCCGACCACTCCGACTCAACCGGGCACCGGAACGGGCGATGGCGGAGGCGGTAGCACCACGCCGCCGAATCAAAACGGCAACTAAGGCGGTCGAGCGCCTGCTCGCAGATGAAAAGGACCTCTGCCCGTGCGGGTGGAGGTCCTTTTTTGCAGGAGGAACGCGGGGATGTTTTCCAATGGGGATTGCAGGTTTGAAATCAATCCAAATTGTGCTATAGTATTGGTAGTTTTTCTGTCAAAACCGAGTACTTGCAGAGCCTCAACGCGCATGTGTACAGGCTTTCTTACATACTAGGAGGTCATAGCTATGAACGTCGATCACAATAAAATAGAAGAGGCTGTACGGATGATCTTGGAAGCGGTTGGGGAAGACCCGGATCGCGAAGGGTTGCTCGACACGCCGAAGCGCGTGGCAAAGATGTATGCAGAGGTGTTCAGCGGCCTCGGGAAAAACCCGGAGGAAGAGCTGAGCGCGATCTTCAATGAGATGCATGAAGAGGTCGTCATCGTCAAAGACATTCCGTTCTTCTCGATGTGCGAACATCATCTCGTCCCGTTCTACGGCAAGGCGCACGTCGCCTATATCCCGACCAACGGCCGTGTGACCGGCCTGTCGAAACTGGCGCGCATCGTCGAAACGGTCGCTCGCCAGCCGCAACTGCAAGAGCGCATCACGTCGACCGTCGCCGACACGCTGGTCAACAAGCTCGAACCGAAAGGCGTCGCCGTTATCGTCGAAGCCGAGCATATGTGCATGACGATGCGCGGTGTGAAGAAACCGGGCGCGAGCACGATCACCACGTCGGTGCGCGGCCTGTATCAAGAAGACACGGCAGCGCGCGCGGAAGTGTTCGCGCTGATGCGGGGCTAATTTCATCAAAAACAGGGTGCCGTCACGGCGCCCTTTTTTGCTAGGAGGAGTCTAATATGTCCACAACAGAAAAATTGCTCAACCTGCTCGGCATCGAGGTGCCGATCGTCGAGGGGGGCATGGCGTACATCGGCGACGGCAGACTCGCCGCGGCGGTCTCCCAAGCGGGCGCGTTTGGCCAGGTCGGCTCGGCGGGGCGGTCGCTGGCCGACTTTGAAAAGCAGATCCAGATCGCCATCGAATCGACGAACAGACCGTTTGGCGTCAACCTGCCCATCGGCGAGCACAGCGACCCGAGAGAGCGGGTGGAGTTGATCTTGAAATACAAAGACCATCTGCGCGCCGTCTCGATCTCGGCAGGTAATCCGCGTCCGTTTATCCCGGTGTTCCAAGAGGCGGGTCTCCCGGTGATGGTCGTCGTGTCGACGGCGATGCATGCGGCGAAGGCGGAGCAGTCGGGTGCGGACATCCTGATCGCTGAGGGTACGGAAGCGGGCGGACACAACGGCCCGGCTGAACTGACGACGTTTGCCCTGATCCCGCAGGTGACCCGCGCGGTCCGCGTGCCGGTGCTGGCGGCGGGCGGCGTGGCCGACGGCCGGGGATTGGCGGCTGCCCTCGCGCTGGGTGCTGCCGGGGTGCAACTGGGCACGAGGCTGGTCGCAACGGTGGAGTCTCCGGCGCACGACGCTTACAAACAGGCGATCCTGCAGGCAAAAGGCGAAGACACGGCGATGATCGAGCGCAGCATCGGCCGCGTCACACGCGTGCTGAAAAGCCCGTATGTGAGCGAAGTGCTGGAGTTTGAGCGGACGCAGCCGTCGGTCGACGAACTGTACCCGTACATCAAGGGCGAGAAAAACCGCGTCGGTGCGGTGGAAGGCGATCTGGCACACGGCTTTGCCTACAGCGGGCAGGGGTGCGGTCTGATCGAGTCGATCCCGCCTGTGGACGACGTGATCCGCCTCATGGTCGAAGAAGCGCGTGCCGTGATGCGCAACCTTCCGGCGTTTTGATCGTATAGATAGAGGCATGGGCAGAAAAAAACACCCCGCTGCGGCTCAGGTGAGCTTCAGCGGGGTAAAATCGAGATAGTCGCAGGCGACCAGGTGATAGGAGATGCCGTCGTGTACGCCTTCCAGTGCGCCGCGATGGCCTTCCTTGCCGTGCAGGTGACCGTAGATCACCTTCTCGACCGGATACTGGCGCAGCACGTCGAGAAAGCCGGAGCTCTGGTGTTTCTCGTTGGTCGGCGGGTAGTGGAGCATCACCCAGATGCGGGTCGCGCCCTGCTTGACCGCGTGATCGAGCGACAGTTTCAAACGTCCGACCTCGCGTTCGTAGATCGTCCGGTCGTGCTCGTCAAAATGGAAAGAGCCGGGAGAGTCCCAGCCGCGTGCAGCGGCGATCACCAGATCGTCGGTGACTTTCAGCGAGTCGTTTTGCAGGACGGAGATCGAAGGATCGAGCGCCTTGCGCACTTTGCTGACGGTCGACCACCAGTAGTCGTGGTTGCCGCGGATCATCACTTTTTTGCCCGGCAGTTCGGCGATGTAGTCGAGGTCAGGCCGAGCCTCCTCCAGATTCATCGCCCACGAGATGTCGCCCGGGATCAAGACGAGGTCTTCCTCGGTGATCGATTCGAGCCACGCCCGGCGAATTTTTTCCGGGTGGTCGGTCCAGTTGTCGCCGAAGATGTCCATCGGCTTTGGATTGGCGAAAGAGAGATGCAGATCGCCGATGGCGAAGATGTTCATCTATCGTCACACATCCTTTCACAGGGCAGGAAGGAGCAGTCCCTTGTTTGCAAATCAATCATCCGAACAACAGCGGGTAACCGCCTTGATGTACCAAATGGCCCAATCATTGATCGCACATGATGATTTTACTATTCTGCCACAGGACCCCCGTGCGGGGCAAGACGAAGGGGAGGACGGCGTCTCGCAGGCTGTGCTGTACCGCCGTCAGTTCAATACGATGCAGGTGGTCCGCCTGATCCGCGCCGACCGGCATGATCTCGGCTACATCGAGCGTTTGATGCAAGAGGAAGTGCGGCGTCTGGACGCAGCGCGGCGGGAAAATGCGGTGGGCAGAATGTATGTCTTGACCTTTTTCATCTTCCCCCATTGGCGATCCGACGAAAACATCCGCGCCGTCTCGCAGGCGGGCGTGTATGCCGGATTGACCCGCAACCGGGGCGCGCTGGCCGTTGCGGTCGACGCCGCTCGCGGCGTGCTCGGACCGGTACCCGGAGAAGACGCGGGCAAAGAGATCTCCTTCGACCGATTGGCGGAGATCGTCGCCAGATTTCCGAACGAAGAATTTCCCGCTGAAGTGTTGGAGCGCACGCCGCAACAGTGGGAGGCGCAACTCGGCGAGCTGTCGCACCGGCGTCAGGAACGCGTCGAGCAAGTGATGCGCCCGGAAGGCAAGACCCGGATCGTCACGGCCGTGCTCGCGCTGACGGTGATGATCTGGCTGCTGGCGACCGCGTATCCCAATCTCGTGCTCGGCTACGGCTTGATGATTCCGGGCCGCATTCAGATGGGCGAGTTTTGGCGGTTGATCACGCCGATGTTTTTGCATTATGAGTTTGCGCATCTCGCGTTTAATATGTTGAGCTTGTATGTCTTTGGCCGTTTCGTCGAGCGGATCTACGGCTCGGGGCGGTTTGCCGTCATCTATCTCTTGGCCGGGATCGCCGGGTGTCTGCTGTCGTTCGCGCTGAATGACCAGCCGTCGCTGGGCGCATCCGGCGCGGTCTTCGGCCTGTTCGGGGCGTTGCTCGCCTTCGGACAGTACGACCGCCGCGCCTTTGCGATGACTATCGGAGCGTCGGTCTATGGATTGTTGATCATGAACCTGATCTTCGGCTTCCTGATGCCGAACGTAGACAATTGGGGCCATATCGGCGGGCTGATCGGCGGCTATCTGACGGCGATGATGCTCGGATTGCAAGGCCGGGCGGCCAAGCGGCGCGCGATGTATGCGCTGGGATATGCGGCGTTTGCCGTGCTGACGTTTGGCGTCGGCATGAGATAGGGTTGTGAATCAAAAGCCTCTTCGGAGGCTTTTTTTATTTAAAGATTTCCGTGTGACACGTGTATGCCTCTTAAGTATATTTGCGTATTGATTAAATAATTCTATTCTATTATCATGGTTTTGGGGATAATATTCATCTTTGATCACAAACAACATGTGCAGTTGAGGGGAGTACAGGGTGAGATGAGATTATCAAAATTGCTGGTCACGACCGGTGGGATCGTTGTGTTTGTTGCCGCGCTGATGGCAGGCGGTTTGTTCGTTTTAAGCGATGCTTCGGACAAGCAGGTGGAGGCGCTGAGTCGCCAGGCTGAGTTTAAACAACTGGGCTTGGATTTGGAGAACGCGGCCAACACGTTGACATGGGAAGCGCGCGAATATGCGCAATTTGGTGAGAAAGTTCACGCTGACAACTACTGGCGGGAAGTCAAGGAGACGAAGACCCGTGACCGAGTTGTCACTCGGCTGAAAGAACTGGGAGCCCCGCAGGAGGAGCTCGACCTGATCGAGTTTGCCAAGCAAAATTCGGAGACGCTGGAATCGTTGCAGCAGATGGCGATGAAAGCGGCCGACCGCAAAGATTTTGACGCGGCGCGCTCTTTGATCTTTGACGCGGAGTACGAAGCGCATCAACAGCGGATCGCCCGTCCGATCGCCGAGTTTCAGCAAAAGATGAAAGAGCGCACGGAGTTGGAAGTGACGAATGCTGAAAAGGCGAAGAATACCGTCACCGTCGTGCTTCGCGTGCTCGGATTCCTGATGCTGGCGTCTGTGATCGTGGCGTTCCGGCTGCTGTACCTCCGCATTAACAAACCGCTGGCTTCTTTGACCAAGACGGCAAACCGCGTGGCGGACGGCGACCTGACTGTCGAGCGCATCGAGGTACGCACCCAAGACGAGGTCGCGGATCTGAGCGAAGCGGTCAACACGATGGTCGACAACCTGCGTGGTCTGATCGCCAACGTCAACGAGACGGCGGAGCAGGTGGCGGCGATGTCTGAAGAGCTGCTGGCCGGCGCGGAACAGACGGCGATGGCCAACGAGCAGATCGCGTCGACCGTGCAAGAGATGGCGGGCGGTGCGGAGATGCAGGTGCACAGTGCCGAGGAGAGCCTGCTGGCGATGAACGAGATGAACGGCGGCATCCAGCGGGTCGCCGAGACGTCGGCCAACGTGGCGGCTGCGTCGCGGATCACCGCGCAGGATGCCGAATATGGCAATCTCACCGTGCAAAAGGCGGTCGGGCAGATGGACGAGATCGCCCGCACGTCGCAGGAGATGTCGTCGGTGATCGAGATGCTCGACAATCGCTCGAAGGAGATCGGCCAGATCGTCGAAGTGATCACCGGCATCGCGGCGCAGACCAACCTGCTCGCCCTGAACGCTGCCATCGAGGCGGCAAGAGCAGGAGAAGCGGGACGCGGATTTGCCGTTGTCGCCGATGAGGTGCGCAAGCTGGCCGAGCAGTCGGAAACGTCGGCCGGGCAGATCTCGACGCTTGTCCTGGAGATCCAGCGCGAGACGTCTGCCGCTGTCGAAGCGATGGCGAGCGGCGCGACCGAGGTGCAGGCGGGCATTCAGCTGGTTGACGAAGCGGGCGAGGCATTCCGTCGCATCGTCGACGCGGCGCAAGAGGTCGCGGCGCAGGTCGAGGAGATCTCGTCTGCGTCCGAAGAGATGTCGGCCGGCTCCGAACAGGTGACGGCAGGCGTCGGGCAGCTGACTGAGATCGCGCGCGACTCGGCCGACAACGCGCACAACGTCGCCGCTTCCACCGAGGAGCAACTGGCGCTGATGCAGGAGATCTCCTTCTCGATGACCGCTTTGTCTTCGATGGCGCAGGAGTTGCAGGAGAGCGTCGGACGATTCCGAGTCTGAGTCTTTTCAAAAAGTTTGCGAACCCCTTGTTTTGACCTTGTCAAAGCAGGGGGTTTTTCGTTAGGGTTAGGAGTAGTGTTTCACAAGGAAGAGACTGCGAGGTGAACAGATGGAGGACCACGAGTTGCAGACGCTCGTCGAGCGTGTGTCGGAGGAGTCGTTCGGGTGGCCGTTTCGGCACAAGGCGACGTTTAACGGCCGCCTGCGCACGACCGGCGGCCGCTACCTGTTGCGCACTCATGACATCGAGATCAATCCGCATCATTATCGCCTGCACGGGCTCGACGCGATGGTCGGCACGATCAAGCACGAACTGTGCCATTATCACCTGCATCTGCAAAGGCGCGGCTACCGGCATCAGGACCGCGATTTTAAAGAGATGCTGGCGAAGGTCGGCGGTTCTCGCTACTGTGCGGACACGGGACTGCGCCGAGAAGTGAAGACGCAGTATCTCTACGCCTGCGCCGCTTGCGGACAGACCTACCCTCGCAAACGCAAGATCGACACGAAAAAATACGGCTGCGGCCGCTGCCGGGGCAAGTTGATTTTACAAACTTCTTCTTCCTAGTACCGACAGGAATTCACCACCTGTCGTCGAAATGTATGGGAGTGGCGGCAGTTTTTTGAAATAAAGGGGATGACAGCAACATGTTGCAACAGAGTGCATGGACGTTTCGATACAGCCTTGAGGGCTTCTTGAAGCGGTTGCTGCAAGGGAGCGAGACCGGCCGGACGGAGTCTGAGCTGGTGCAAGAAGTCCTGAGCGGCTATGCTGCGGGAGATGAAAAGTCCCTCGAATCAATCCCCGCCCGCGTGCGTGCAGCCTTGAATGCGGCGCACGGCGCGTTTGTGAAGACGGAGGAGGAGCGGCACGTTCTGCGGGCATCGATCGCGGACGAGCTGAACGACCTGAGCTACCGTTTTTTGCAAGAGAAGGGGAGCCCGCAAAAGCACGGCGCCATCCTGCGCCACTTACAGGATGCGACCCGTCGCGGACGCGGCGAATTGATGTCGCGCGTCGATTTGGACCGCGACCCCCGCTTTGCACGCCTTGAGAATGGCGAGTGGCTGTTGACCGAATGGGAACTGGTCAACGACGCGGTCGCCGCGCTGATGACCGAGTTTGGCCAGCGCCGCGCCGATCGTACCGATCTGCTCGGACTGCTCGCCGAGGAAGAGACGTTGCAGGGCAAGACCTTGATCTTCTATCCGGAGCTCGACCCGCGCTTTGCGGCGTCGGGGGAAACGGTCGACTGCCTGCTGGTGGAACCGGAGGCGGCTGCGGCGGTGGGGATGCCGGTGGAACCTATTATTGAACCAGAGACGATAGAAACACACACATTGGACAAGCCGACGGAGCGCAAGGAGGATTCTCAGATGAGCGAGACGATGATGATGGATATGGTGATCACGGAAGAAAAAATGGAGAACGTCTCCACCGATCAATTGGTCACCACTGTATTGGCGCAACTGGCGTCTGCGAGCACGACCCTGACGGAGCGCAATCAGGAGATCCCGAACGAGGTGCTCAACCTGTTCAACCTCGAAGACCTGCAAGGGATCGAAAAGCTGATGAACCAACGCAAGCGTCTGGCTGAGCTGGCAGAAGACCTGCAGGCGGTCATCGCCAAGTGGTCGGCTGCGGACCGCGCCGAGTAACAGGAGGCTGAGCGCAGGCGATGCAGATGCCGGGCAAAGGACTGGAGCGCCGTTTTCAGCGGTTGCGCGCCGTTGTCTCGACGTGGCAGTTTCGGTATAATCAATTGCCTGACCAAGTCGTTTCGCGGTTTGACGAATCCGATCTGGACTCGATCGCCAAACTGTTGGTCGAGAAACGCGAGCTGGAGCGGCTGATTCGTGATTTGAATGAGTTTATCCGCCGCTGGGAAGACGTCCCTTCCGGACTGGATTCCCGGGCGGCGATCCGCTCCGGTGTCGGCGGCGATGAGGATTGAGAGCCATGAGCAACAACTCCCTGGAGACCGTTTTTTTTGAACGATTGAACACATTTGGCATTCGATTGAATGAAGAACAGCGAGAGGCGGTCCGTCATGTGACGGGGCCTCTCGTCGTGTTTGCGGGGCCGGGCAGCGGCAAGACGACCGTCTTGACCTGCCGGGCCTCCTATATGATGCAGGTGGCCGGGATACCGGCGCACAGCATGCTCGTCGTGACGTTTACACGTGCGGCGGCGGAAGAGATGAAGACGCGGCTGGCGGCGATGCCAGGGCTTGGACCGCAGATGGTGCGGTCGGCGGAGATCGGGACGTTTCACTCGATCTTCATGCGCATCCTGCTTCAGCAGTCGGGCGGCCGCGTGCCGCAACTGCTGGAAGAGCAGGAGCAGCGGCAGATCATCCGCACTCTTTTGCGCGGTCAAGGCAAGGACGGCGACGACGAAGAGGTGGCGGAAGCGCTGCAAAAGATCGGGCTGTGCAAAAACAATTTGATCATGCCTGAGCGGATCAAAGCGACGAAGCCGGAGAACCAGCAGTTCAAAGAGCTGTTCGCCGGGTACGAAGCGCAGAAAAAGCGGCAGGAGCGCTGGGACTATGACGATATCCTCGTGCATTGCCATGCGTTGTTGAAGAGCAACCCGACCGTGCTGGAGCACTATCGCCGTCGTTTCCAGTACATTTTGGTCGATGAGTTTCAAGACACCAACCTCGCCCAGTACGAAGTGATCCGGCTGCTCGGCGCGCACGGCAACGTGTGCATCGTCGGCGATGATGACCAGTCGATCTACCGGTTTCGGGGCTCGCAGGTCGAGTATCTGCTCGGCTTTGACACGCTGTTCCCGGGCAGCGGCAAGGTGATCCTCGCGACCAACTACCGCTCGACCGATCCGGTGATCGAGACGGCGTCGCGGCTGATCCTGCACAACAAAAAGCGGCAGAGCAAAAAGATTCGCGGCACGGGCCGCGCCGGGGTGCAGCCGACGGTGATCCGTCCGGAAGGCGAGCGGTCGGAGGCGGAGCAGATCTTGACGGAGATGGAGAAAAAGGTCGCGGACGGCACGGTGCTCGAAGACATCGCGGTGCTGTACCGGACCAACATTCAGGTCCGGGCGATCATCGACGGACTCGTCAAACGCAATCTGCCGTTTACGCTGCATGATGCCGAGGGCGATTTTTACCGCCGTTGGCAGGTGCGCGATGTGCTGACCTATATGCGTCTCGCGCTCGACCCGGACGATCTGGACGGGCTGGTGCAGATCATCAACCGGCCGAAGCGGTACATGTCGGCCGACCGCTGGGTCGAGGAAGCGCACACGATCCGGCGGGAGAAAAACGTGACGTATCTGGAGGCACTGCCGCACCTGTCCGGTCTGGAGCCGTACCAGACGGCAAAGCTGGAGCAGTTGATGCAGGACATCCGGTCGCTGCGCCTGCAAACGCCCGGACAGGCTCTGCGCACGATCCGGCAGGTGATCGGGTATGATAAATATTTGGAAGAATACTCGATCAAGACGGGCAACGATCTCAAACAGGTCAAAGATCCGCTGGAGGAGCTGGAAGAAGCGGTGATCGGGCATCGGACGATCCCCGACTTTCTCGCGCACATCGCCGAGGTCGCCGAGACGATTCGCAAGTCGCGGCACAAGGGTGAGGGCGTGCAGTTGATGACGATGCACCGGGCGAAGGGTCTGGAGTTCGGCCACGTGTATTGCATCGGCCTCGTCGCCGATATGCTCCCCCACCCGAAAGCACTGGCTGCGGAGGGGGAAAAGCGGGACGCGGCGTTGGAAGAGGAGCGTCGCCTCCTGTACGTCGGCATGACCCGGGCCAAAGAGTACTTGACCTTGTCCGCGCCGATGAACTACCACGGTCATCGGGCGGAGGTCTCGCCGTTCCTGTACGAGACCGGGCTGGTACCCCGTCCCGTCCGCGTCACCGTCTCCACCGACAGCAGCGGCACCGGCAAAGCGAAAAGCAAAACGGCCGCAGCCGCCGCTGTGCCTGCGAATGAGCGGATGAAGGCGGCACTGGATCGCTACGGGTCGCTGGAGATCTCCAAAGGGGACACGCTGCATCACAAGGACATGGGACCGGGCATCGTCGAGGAGATCATCCCGCTGTCGGGAAACGGCGGACGGCGGGTGCTGATCAAGTTCGCGGGCGTGGAGAAGATCAGCGACCTGCATCTGGAATTGTGTCTGTATCTGGGGTTGCTGGAAGCTTCAAAACCTGTTGAACTGACGCAATAAAGATCATTTCACGGAGCGACCGACAGCAGACCGCTCGTTCTTGACAAATCTCCAAAGACCAGCGACACACTTTTGTGTTCGTTGGTCTTTTTATTTGACAAGCCATATAACGATATGTTTATATGACTATGTTGGCGGGAACAGTTTTTCTTTGAAATGGGTATTCTATGCGTGTGTTTTCTGACGTGTTGGACAGAGAGGGTGTGAATCACCTATGACTACAATGGCTTGGCTTGCCATACTTTTATTTGTCATCACGCTCGTGTTTGTGATCTGGCAGCCGAAAGGGCTGTCCATCGGCTGGTCTGCGTCCGGCGGTGCGGTGCTGGCGTTGCTGTTCGGGGTGGTGAGCCTTGGGGATGTGTGGACGGTGACGGGGATCGTGTGGAATGCGACGCTGGCATTTGTCGCGATCATCCTGATCTCGCTCTTGCTCGATGAGATCGGCTTCTTTGAATGGTCGGCTCTGCATATGGCGCGATTGGCGCGCGGCAACGGGCGGCTGATGTTTGTGTACGTCGTGCTGCTCGGGGCGGCGGTGGCCGCTCTGTTTGCGAACGACGGGGCGGCGTTGATCCTGACGCCCATCGTGTTGGCGCAGGTGCGGGCATTGAAATTCTCGGATAAGATGATCTTTCCGTTTATCTTGGCGAGCGGCTTTATCGCGGATACGGCATCGCTGCCGCTCGTGGTCAGCAACCTCGTCAACATCGTGTCGGCCGACTACTTTGACATCGGATTCCTGGAGTATGCCTCCCGGATGATCGTGCCCAATCTGTTCTCGGTGGCAGCGAGTCTCGCGGTGCTGTATCTGTTCTTCGGCAAGGGCATCCCGAAAACGTATGATCTCGCTCAATTGAAACAGCCTCGCGAGGCGATCAAAGACGAGCGGTTGTTCCGGTTTTCCTGGGCGATCCTCGCCGTCCTGCTCGTCGGCTATCTGTTCAGCGAAACGTTCGGCATCCCGGTCTCGGCGGTGGCCGGCGTGGCGGCTCTCGTCTTTTTGGTCGCTGCTCGCCCCTACAGACGCGTCGTCAAAGAGGCGCCGTGGGCGGTGGTCGTATTTTCCATCGGCATGTACGTGGTCGTCTACGGCCTGCGCAACGCCGGGCTGACCGACCTGTTGGCACAGGTGATCCAAGCGGCGGCCGATCAAGGTCTGTTCGTCGCAACGCTCGCAATGGGCTTCCTCGCGGCGGTGCTGTCGTCCGTCATGAACAACATGCCGACCGTGATGATCGACGCGCTGGCGATCCAAAGCACGACGGCGACCGGCCCGGTGCGGGAAGCGCTGATCTACGCCAACGTCATCGGCAGCGACCTCGGGCCGAAAATCACGCCGATCGGCTCGCTCGCGACCCTGCTCTGGCTCCACGTGCTCTCCCGCAAAGGCGTGGTGATCTCGTGGGGGCAGTATTTTAAGACGGGGATCGTGCTGACCGTTCCGACGCTGTTGATCACGCTGGTCGGATTGTATCTGTGGTTGAGCGTGATCGCCTAAACAAAGAAGACCAACGGAGATGAACCTCGTCCGTTGGTCTTTTCATTTGTCCCTGTACAAATCCACATACAGGGACTTGTCTGCGTTGATCTGCCCCAAAAAAACGTCGTCGACGGTGAGCCGCTTGTTCTCCAATTCCCGCTCGACCCACGTCCGGTCGAGGCCGATGCGGGCGAGCGCTTTCGGCAACAGGGTGCCGTCCATGATGACGGTGGTCGGTTCGTTGTGCGGACGGACATTCAGGTGGATGTCCTTTGGGGTGAGCGGCATGAGTTGCGGTTTGAGACGGACGCTGATCCGACCGTTCGATTCCATGATCGCGAAGTCGACGTCGCCGATCTGGAAGGCGTTTTTCAGCCGCAGATGTTCGAGCAGTTCATCGGTGGTCAAGTGCTCCTTTGCCAAATTTTGCTCCAGCACTTTGCCATCCTGGATCAGCACAGTGTTTTTGCCTTCGACGAAGTTACGAAACCACTTGCTCTTCATTGACAGCCACGAAACCGAGTAGGGGATGGCCGCATAGACGCCGATGGCGACCAACCCGTTTACATAGTGGCTTTCCAAATCATAAGCCAGCGCGGCGGCGATGCTGCCGATGGTGATGCCGACTGTGTATTCGAAGAACGTCATCTGTGACAGTTGGCGTTTGCCGATCAGCCGGGTCACGGCAAAGAGCAAGATCAGAGAGACGGTGGAGCGAATCAACAGGGCGGGCATGTTGTGCATGGGCAGTTCCTTCTTCCTCGTTGCTTATTTCGCCGGGTCTTTGCGGGTGACGATGTTGATCGTCCGGCTGTCCTCGACCCAGTACACTTTCGCCCCGAGCGACTCGGAGACCGCTCGGATCGGCAGATACGGTTCGCTCCCGTACAGAAGCACCGGGGAGGGCAGTTTGACAAATTTGCCGTTCATCCGCAACCACAGGGCGCCGATGCGGGTGCGCAGCTGGCGGATTGTCTCCGGGCCGTAGAGCTGTCGGAGTTGATCGGCAGCGACATAGACGGTTCCGTTTTCGTAGAGGAGCCCGGCGTGCAGTTGCTTGGGCTTGCCGTCGAGGAGCAGGGTGGGGTTCATGTCTCCTTGTACGAGCAGCGGGATGAATTTGCCAAACAGGGCGTGCGAGATCTGTTCGGCGATGCGGGTGTGGCCTTCATTGTTCGGGTGAATGTCGTTTTGTTTCAGGTTGACGTATTCGTTTTCGTGCTTTAAAAACAGCGACGCGGTCGGCACGACGCTGGCGTCATGCTGGTTGGCGGCGGCCGCGAGCGATTCGTTGACCCAGATCACCCATTCGGCGAGCTGCGCGTGGCGGGCGTCGTCGACGGGAAACGGATTGTAGACTTCGAGGACGAACAGGCGGGCGTCTTCGTTCAATTGGCGGACGTCTGTCAGGATCTTTTCGATGTTCTCTTCATACTTGGTCAGCGCCTCGCGCATTTTCGCGACGTCGCCCGGGCTTTGGTGGTCGGTCCAGATGATGTCGTTGCCGCCGACGGAGAGCGTGATCAGGTCGGCTTTTTTGATCGTCTGGCTCAACTCAGGCCAGTGTTCGAGCAAAAAGAGAAACTGACCGGAGGTAAGTCCCGGGATGCCGAGGTTGTGCAGGTCGGAACTGCCGCGCAACAGCAGTTGGCGATGCAGGTGCGAGACGTAGCCGTTCAGCCGCGACCCGTTGACGGGCGGCGATCCCCATCCGGCGGAGACGGAGTCACCGATGGCGACGTAGGTCACGTGTTCAGGCAGGACGCTGCCCATGTGCGCGTGCGCCGGACTGAGTCCTGCGAGCAGCAGGCACAGGCAGAGGAGCAGAGCGCGAACGAACACTTCGCATCACCTCCGGGCTTTGAGTCTCGAAAACCATTCATCGAGCGAGAGATAGACGACAGGGACGAGCACCAGCGTGATCAACGTCGAGAAGGTCAGGCCAAACAGCACGACGGTGGCGAGCGGGGCTTGGATCTCCGCTCCTTCGCCGTAGCCGAGCGACGCGGGCAGGAGTCCGAGCACGGTCGCGCCGGCTGTCATCAGGATCGGGCGCAGACGGACGGGACCTGCCTCCAGCACCGCCTCGACGCGGTCCAGTCCCCGGCGGCGCAGGCGGTTGATGTAGTCGACGAGGATGATCGCGTTGTTGACGACGATGCCGACCAGCACGATCAGGCCGATAAACGCGCCGACACCGAGCGACCGCCCCGTCACCAGCAGGCCGAACACGACACCGATCACGGTGACCGGGACGGAGAACATGATCACGAGCGGGTGGAAAAATGACTCGAACTGTGCCGCCATCACCATGTAGACGAGGATGACGGCGAGGACGAGCGCACCTTGCAATTTGGTAAAGGCGTCGGACATCTGCTCCGACTCGCCGCCGTACTCGATGGAATAGCCGGCGGGCAGCGTCACGTTTTGTCCGAGCCGCTGGCGGATGTCATCCATGACGTGGCCGAGGCTTCTGCCTTGGTAGTCGGCTTCGACGGTCATCTCGCGCAGGTTGTTGTAGCGGGAGATCTGAGCCGGTCCGGTTGCCATGTTCAACCGGGCGACCGTGTCGAGGGCGACGTTGCCGCCCAGCGGCGAGAGGAGCTGCAGGTGGCGCAGTCGCTCGACGGAGCTGCGCATGTCGGGCGGAATGGTGACGCGCACGTCGAGCTCCCGGCCTTTGCTGCGGTAGCGGGTGACGGTCTGCCCCTGCACCAACTGGTGGATCTGAGCGGCGATCTGCGCGTGGGAGAGCCCGTAGGAGAGTGCCTTTTCCCGGTCGACGGTGACGCGCAGTTCTTGGGTGAGAGCTTCGCGGGCGGCCGATGCTTCGCGCACGCCTTCGACAGCGGAGATCTCCTGCTCGGTCTGCCGGGCGAGCGTACGCAGAAGCTCCGGGTCGTCGCCGCGCAGCCGGATCTGGATCGGGCGTCCTGCTCCGCCGCCGAACTGGTCGCCGGAGACTTGCACGGCGATGCGGGCGGCCGGGATGTCGCGCAGGCGAGCCCGAATGTCATCGGCGACCGCAGCGGTGGTGCGGTCGCGGGCGGTGCGCAGTTGGACGTTCAGCACCGCTTTTTGCGTTTGGATGCCCGCTGTCGGGTTGAATAAATTGCCGCCGCCGATGGTGACAAACGTGGTTTCGATCTCCGGCACCTGCCCAAGCCGCGCTTCCGCATCGGCGACGCGCTGCGAGGTGTGCAAAAGCGGCGTGCCCGGCGGCAGGTCGAGGTTGATCTGGATCGCCCCTTGGTCGCCTTTGGGCATGAATTCTTTGCCGAGAAACGGATAGGCGGCCGCAGACAGCGCGAGCAGGAGCAAGGTGGTGAAGTAGACCGTTTTGCGACGGTTCACCGCCCGGTGGAGGAGGCGGGCGTAGAGACGGCCGAGGCGACCGAGCGTCTCCTCCTTGGCGGTCTCTTCCTTCGCCAGTTCCGTCTGGTCCGTTTTCATCTGCTTGTCCCCGCGCAGAAAATAGTAGGCGAACATCGGCACGAGCAGCAAGGCGCTGAACAGCGACGCCAGATGGGAAAACGTGACGGTGAGCGCCAACGGTTTGAACAGTTGCGCAGCGAGCCCGGAGACGAAGATGATCGGCGAAAAGACGACGACCGATGCAAACGCGGCCGCTGTGACGGCGAGCGAGACTTCGCTGGAGCCGTCGAGCACCGCCTCCCGCAACGGACGTCCGAGCTGGCGATGGCGGAAAATATTTTCCAAGATGACGACGGCGGTGTCGACCATCGCCCCGACGCCGAGGGCGAGACCGCCCATCGTCAGCATGTTCACCGTCATCCCGGCAAAGTACACCATGATGAACGTGGCGATGATCGAGATCGGGATTGCCAAGGAGATGACGAGCGTGCTTCGCCAGCTTTTCAAGAACAGGCGCAGGATCAGCACCGCAAACAGGCCGCCGAGCAGCATGTCGCGGGTGAGGGTGCGCACCGACATGATGATAAAGTCGGCTTGGTCAAACAGCGGCGTGATCTGCACGTTGTCCGGCAGATCTTTTTTTAAGTCGTCCAACGCCTGTTCGACACCTCGGGAGACTTGGACGGTGTTGGCGTCCGACAGTTTTTGAATCGAGAGCGACACGCCGGGATGACCGTTCATTCGCGAGAGGTGACCGGCGTTGTCGGTCACCTCTGCCACGGTGGCGACGTCGCGCAGGTGGAAGCGGTTCCCCTGCGGCGAGGCCAAGGGCAGGGTCCGGATCGTCTCCAGATCAGGATAGTGGCCTTGGATCAGGATCGCCATGTCGCGGCCAGCCTCGCGCACGGAGCCGCCGGAGAGGGTGAGATTTTCAGCGGCGAGCAGTTTGCTCAGTTGATCGAGCGTCAAGCCGCGCGATTGCAGGGCCAGCGGGTTGACGGTGATCTCGATGACCTGGGTGCTGCCGCCGGTGACCTGAACGGCAGCGACGCCTTCGACCCGCTCCAGACGGCGCTTGATCGTCTCGTCGGCGAGCAGGTCGAGCTCGTTCAGGTCGCGGCCGCCCGTCATGCCGAGCTGTACGACCGGCAGCAAATTGGGATCGAAGCGCAGCACGGTCGGCGCTTGCGTGCCGGCGGGAAGCAGCGGCCGGATGTAGTCTACTTTTTCCCGCATCTGCAAGGTGGCAAAGTCCATGTCGGTGCCCCAGTCAAACTCGACGAGGATCAAGACGCCGCCGCTGCGGGTGACGGAGGAGATGTTTTTGACGTTGTTGGCGGTGCCGAGGATCTCCTCCAGCGGACGGGTGATCATGTTTTCCAGCACTTCCGGGCCGCTGCCGGGGCTTTGCAAGGTGACGGCGGCGATCGGGAAGGTCATGCGGGGAAACAGTTCGACCGGCAGTTTAAACAGGGAGACGCCGCCGAGGATGACGAGGGCGACGATGATCATCGCCGCGGCGACCGGGCGTTTGACAGACAGCTCGGACAGCCTCATGAGACGGGCTCCCCCTCGGTTTTGGTCACATTCAAGGCGGCGCCCGCCTGCACGCGGTCTGCGCCTTCGAGGACGACGAGGTCTCCGGCAGCCAGCCCGGACTTGATCTCGGCGAGGTGGCCGTTGTCATAGCCGGTGGTGACGCGCGCCGATTCGGCGGTGCCGTCTTTGATCCGCAGAACGAACGCACCTTTCTCATCGTGCAGGATCGCCGCTTTCGGGAGGACGAGCACGTTTTTGTGCGGATCGAGCGTGACGGTCGCCTCGCCGATCATGCCCGGTTTGAAGCGTTTGTCCGGATTGGGCAGGTCGGTGCGGGCGGTGAAGGAATGGGTCTGCGGTTGCAGGGCGGGCGAGACTTCGAGCAAGCGGGCTTCGACCGCAGCTTCCCGGCCGACCGACACGGCGGCCGCTTGTCCCGGTGCGAGCCGTGCTTGTTGGTTGGGATCGACGTAGATCTCAAACTCGACCTGCGGCAGGTTGCCGACGCTGTACAGGGGCAGACCCGGCGCGGCAGGTGAGCCGGGCGCGGCGTTTGCCGCCAGCACGACGCCGTCGAGGGGCGAGGTGAGACGGCCGGCGCGCACCTGCGCTTCGGCGAGTTGCACCGCTTGGCGGGCCTGGGCGATCTGGCCCTGCATGCTCTGGAGCAGGGGAGCGCGCAAGGCGGCGAGTCCGCCGGAGATCGCTTGCTCGCTCTGCAGGCGGGCCAATTGGGTCTGCAACTCGGTGAGTTGGCGCAACGAAGTCAGCAGAGCGGCGGGATCGGGAAGCGATTTGCCGGTCGCGTACCGGCTCAGTTGGTCGGTCTGCCGCTTGATCTCCCGCTCCAGACCCGCGATCCGGTCCTTGTCTGCCGGGTCTGACGGCAGGGCGGTCATTTGGCGATATTGGGCTTCCATCGCTTGCAACGCTTGGCGGGCCTGTTGCAATTGCTCCTCGCCTTGCCCGGTCTCCAGCGTGGCGAGGAGTTGTCCTTTCTGCACGGAGTCGCCGGTGTGCACGTATACTTGGCCGACCTTGCCGGGCAGGGTCGCGCTGACCTGCGCTTCTTCCGCCGCCACGACGCGGCCGGGCAAGAGCAGCGTCTCCGGCAGATCTTGCGCGCGAATCTGATAGGCGGTCACCGGCACACCGGCCGTCTCGCCGCCGCCGTTTGGCGCGGCATTTGCGCAACCGGTCAGGACGAGACAGAGCAGCAGCCGGCCAATCAGTCTTTGTCGCATCGGCTCGCCTCCTCACGAAACATTTTCCAATGGTGGAATTAGTGTGGGCGCACCGCCAATTTTTTATGAGCGCCGTGGGAGGACAAGTGTCTAGCTCAGAATCATAATAAGATAAGAATTGTGCAGGAATCGTGAAAAAATAAGAGGAGGGGGGAGGTGATGGCGGTAAACGGGGGAAAAAGGCGTTGAATGGCGGATAAAGGCATGATATATTTTCCTTAACGAACGACAACATTCGACATACATTCGACATGTCCACCACTTTTGCTCTCAAATTAGTCTTAGATCTTATCTCGTTCTACATCTAGATTTGAGCGGCAAGTACATACCAAGTACGCCTTACTGCAGAATCGACTGCGGTAGGGCGTACTTTTATTTCGCCACTTTTATCAATCGTTGCGCCCAAAAGGCAAGGCCGCCGCCGCCGAGGATCATCACGAGGTCGAGCGCGAGGCGGATCAAGACGGGGGTCATGGGAGTGAGGCCGAAGCCGGGGTGGCGGAAGAGGTGCACGAGCAGGGCGAGGAGCACGATCGCCGACACAGCAAAGGCCGCGCCGTACAGCCCGCGCAGGCCGAAGATGAGAAAAAAGAAAAATCCGAGCCCGAAGGTCGCGATCAGATGCGGCTGCTCGGCCGTCTGCGAGACCGACAGATTGGTGATCAGGTACGCGGTGAACACCGCCCACGCGAGCATCCACTTTTTCATGGACAGATTCCTCCCTTTGTCCCATTGTATGCGGGGCTGTCACGAATTACGACGAGCTTGGACGAACAGGACTCCGGCACTTTACGTGCCGGGGTTTTTTGTCGTGTCGTCTCGCAACCTATCACATTTTGGGGCTTGAGGTCGATGCGAGGAATCTAGCATAATGATAGTATCTAGCTGGTAGACTGATTGACAGTTTGGAAGGGGACCTAGGAGAATGAGGAAGAGATGGCTGACGGGATTGATCTGCGGGATTCTTGCTATGTCCTCGCTCACTGCGCCGCCGGCGGAAGCGGCGGCGAAAAAATTTAACATGTCGTATCTGTACTTCGGCAAGACGAGCTCGTATGTCGGGCAGGTGGACCGCACGAAAGGGTCGCTGAACGTCGTGTCGCCGAATTATTTTGATTTGAATGAAGACGGCTCGCTGAAGATCACGTGGAAACTGGAGCGTTCGTTTATCGACGAGATGCACAAACGCGGGATCAAAGTCGTACCGTACGTGACCTCGCACTGGAAACTCGACATCGGCCGCAATGCGATGGCCAATCGGGACAAGCTCTCCACGGAGATCGCCAACGCGGTCAACCAATACAACCTCGACGGCATCAACGTCGACATCGAAGGCATGACCGAGACGGAGCGCGATGCGCACACCGATTTCGTCCGCCTGCTGCGCGAAAAGATGCCGGGCAAAGAAGTGTCGGTCGCGGTCGCAGCCAATCCGAACGGCTGGACGAAGGGCTGGCACGGCTCGTACGACTATGGCAAACTGGCGCAATATGCCGACTATCTGATGGTGATGGCATATGACGAAGCATGGGCGGGCGACCCGACGGCAGGACCTGTGGCGAGCATCGGCTTTGTCGAGCGTTCGATCCAGTACGCGCTCAAACAAGGGGTGCCGAACTCCAAGATCGTGCTCGGCCTGCCGTTCTATGGCCGCCTGTGGAAATCGGACGGTACTTTCAAAGGAGCCGGCGTGTCGAACGTGCGCGTCCCGACCGTTCTAAACAAATACGGTGCGAACGTGGTGTTTGACGGGGCGACGCAATCGCCAAAAGCTACCTTTACCGTCAAAGAAAGCGATGAAAAGCTCACGGTCGGCTACAACACGCTGACGGCGGGCAACTATGAGCTCTGGTGGGAAGACGAGCGCTCCCTGAAGGCGAAACTGCGTCTCGTGCAGAAATACGACCTGAAAGGCGCCGGTTCCTGGTCGCTCGATCAGGAAGAAGCGTCGATGTGGAATTATTTCAGCCTGTGGCTGAACGGGCTGTATTTCACCGACGCGCAAACGCACTGGGCGAACAGCGAGATCCTGGCGATGGTCGACAAAGGCTGGATGCTCGGTACATCGAGCACGACCTTTGCCCCGGAGACAGCTCTGACCCGCGCGCAGGCGGCGGTGATCCTCGTGCGGGCGATGGGGCTGCAGGGCGTGACCCCGACGGAGACGGCGAAGTTCTGGGACGTTCCGGCGAACCATTGGGCAGGAAAAGAGATCGATCTCGCCAAGCAATACGGCTTTATCAACGGGGCGGGCGACAACGTGTTTGCTCCGGAGCGTGAAGTCAGCCGTGAGGAGATCTCGGCGATGCTGGCCCGCATCCTCGACCTGACCGCGCCGACCGACGGGCAGACGCCGTTTGCCGACGTCGACCCGAACCGCTGGTCGTATGCATCGATCCTGGCGATGAAGGAAAACGGCGTGATCAACGGTTATGAAGACGCGACATTCCGTCCGTTCAACCACACGACCCGCGCCCAGATGGCGACGCTGATGTCCCGCATCGCGACGCAACTCGAAGCAAAGAGTGTGAAATAAACAGGTGTCAGCCCCGGTCTCCGTGCAGAGATCGGGGCTGTTTCATTTCAACGGGAGGCAAAGACCGATGGATTCGATCCTTTCCCAGACGAAAACTGAATACATCTAGAGGGGATGGATCTCTGTGAGCGCACAGCGTTCGTTTCGTTTTTTATGGATCGGTCAGACGCTCGCCAATCTGGGCGATGTCTTCTATGTCATTGCGATCATCAGCGCGGTGTATGCGGTGACGGGATCGGCGAAGTAGATGGCGCTGGTGCCGTATGTCGGGTGGATGGGCGTTTGTGAGGAGAAACCACGTGAGGATGTGATCTTTTTTGACGAAAAAGATTCTGTGGTTGCTTGCGGCCATCGCGGTGGTTGTGTTCGGGTATTGGCAGATCGAGAGGGTTCAGGAGACTGATCGGCAGGATATCGGGAATCAAATGGTCATGTTCGTCCGTGGAGCCGAAAAAGCAGTCGACCGGGCGATCCGGTCCGGGGCGGGCAAAGGGGAAGAGTTGCCGCATCTGCAGATAGCGTTCGCTCATTTGCAAGATGCAAAACGGATGATGGTGGAGTTGGATCACGAGACGTAGAGAATGCCCATGGTGACCGAACTGCTCGACCTGTACAGCCAACTGTTGCCGAGTTTGGAACGCCGTCAGAAAGATGGAGAAGATGTCGCCGTACAACTCTCGCAAGTCCGCCATGATCTGGATGTGATCGCCAGCTCGCTTTCTCCCATGGGGGTCGCGTACTGGGACCAAGCGACACTCGGTCCTGAGTGGAAAAAGATCGTCGATCGGCTCACCTGCGAGGAAGTGCTGAACGTCTACCAGGTGGATGTGCCGCCTGAGTGGTATTCTTGGACCGTTGTCCTTGATACCCGCCGTCACACACCCGCATAGGATAAGGCAAGAGAAGTGCGGGAAAGGAGCGGAGAGTTGGATGCCCAAACTGGAGGCACTGCGCTGGGTACCGAAGCTCTTGAATGCCTATATCGACGCGAAAGTCGAGTACGAGACCAACCGCCGTCTGCAGGAGCAGAGCGGCGAAGAGACAAAGCCGTCCGACGAATCGGCCGATCTGCCGCTGCGACCGGCGAAAAAGCACCGACCGCGCTTGCAAAAGCACACGAGGCGTACAGCAGGCAAGAAAAAGGCGGTCACCTCTCCCGCACGCACGTTTGCCGAACCGGGATCGGTCTGGCTGGCGAAAGGGACGGCGCTGCCGGTCGGCAAGCAACGCCAGATGGACCGGCTGGAAATGCTCCGTCAGCAAGTGGCGCACCTGCAAAAGCAACTCGACCGCGAGTTGCAACTGTTGCGCAAACGGGTGTAAATCATAAAAGGGCAAGGCTCCTCAGCAGGAAGCCTTGCCCTTTTTTTATTTCGCCGCTTCGTTGCGCCTCATCTCCGGTCGTCTGCCGTATGTCAGCGTCCTCCAGACCCATTCCATCGGGCCGAATCGGAAAGTTCTGAGCCAAAAGACACTGAAAACGACGAGTGCGGAGTAGATCAAAAGGCTCAAGATCAGACCTTTGGCCGGACCGACTTGGTTGTACAGACCGAAGCCGTAGTGGTAGAAGATCGTCGTGCAGATCAGCGACGAAAGCAAGTAGTTGCTTAACGCCATACGCCCGACGAACGAGATCGGCCGCAAGAGGCGTTGCCAACCGGCATGCTGAAGGAGCAGGAGCACCGACGTCACGTAGAACATGCACCCGGCCGGATCACTGATGCGCACGCCGAGGCGGTAGAAATAATACGTCCACATGCTCTGAAACTGCAACCCGCGCTGCTGCTCCAGATAACCGCCGATCAGCGCGAGGATCAAGGAACCGATCCAAACGCCCCACAGGAACGCGCGGTGGAGGTGCGGCTGGTGAAACACACCTTTGCGCACCGCATACACGCCAAACAGGAACATCGCCAGCAACACCGGAAACGAAGCCCACCAAGCGAACGAATAGCCGTACATCACATCGAGATACCGCTGGTGCACCATGTCGAGATAGGTGCCTTTTGCGTAGGCGTTCTCGGCGAGCCTGATCATGCCGGGGGCGTGGAAGAACATCCCCCAATTCATTTGCTTCCAGATCCATTGAGAGTACTGGAAAAAGTTCAACACGTAAAAGATCGGGCTCGCCACCAGCAGAAACAGCGCGCTGCCCATCACGATTTTCTGTGAGGCTTTGCGAAAGAGCACGAGGACAAATCCGAGGATCGCGTATTCGACCAAGATGTCACCGTACCAGATCAAAAAGGCGTGAATCAAGCCGATGCCAAGCAGAACGCTCATCCGACGCAAAAACAGCATCACGGCCGATGTGCCTTTTTGCATTGCCCGGTCGAGAAAGATCACCATGCCGATCCCGAACAGGAAGGAAAACATCGTGTAAAACTTGCCCGCAAAAAACACCTCGATCAGCCAACGCACCAAACTGTCGGCCGCACCGGGCCAGTTTTGTGCGCGATACGGAGCGTCGTAGGAATGAGCGGAGTTGAAGAACGCCATGTTGACGATGAGGATGCCCAGTATCGCAACACCGCGAATGACGTCAAGCGAACCGATGCGGTCCTCCAGCTGGATCGGGGTGACATCGACGTGTTTGTTCAATTGGGGAACCCCCTTGTCTTCTCTCTATTTGACAGAATAGACACACAATTTGTCAAGGGGTTACACTCGCATATGACAGGGCAGGTTGTGCTTTTTTGCACATACAACCTGTGGTAGAATGGTCAAAATAACCACAAAGAAAAAAGGGGTGGAAAACACCTGTGAATAAAACGATCTATGATGTAGCGAGAGAAGCGGGTGTCTCGATGGCGACCGTGTCTCGCGTGTTGAACGGGACGGCGGTGGTCAAAGAGGAGACCAAGGCGAAGGTGCTGGCGGCCATCGAGTTGCTCGGGTATCGGCCGAACGCGGTGGCGCGGGGTCTGGCGAGCAAGCGGACCAAGTCGATCGGGGTCATCCTGCCTGACGTGTCCGATCTGTTTCATGCGGAGATCCTGCGCGGGATCGAGGACATTGCGACGATGTACCAGTACCACATCATTCTGGCCAACTCCGACGCTCGCGAGGCGCGGGAGATCGATCTGATCGGTACGATGTGGGAAAAACAGGTCGACGGACTCCTCTTCATTTCCGAGAAGATCACTCCTGACATTGTCAGAACATTTGAACAGGCACAGTTGCCGGTCGTGCTCTGTGCGACCGATGATCCGGAGGGACGCATCCCGGCGGTGTCGATCGACAACCAGTCGGCCGCACGGGACGCGGTGGACTATTTCCTCGAAAAAGGGGTGCGCCGGATCGCCTATCTCGGCGGCCCGACGGCGCATCCTGTGACGATGGAGCGGCTGAAAGGGTATACCGCCGCCTTCCAAGCGGCGGGGCTTCCGTTCGATCAGGAACTGGTGCTGCACGCCGACACGTTAAAATATGAAGACGGCTATGCGCAGGCGAAACGCTTCCTCGACCAAGGACACACCGCCGAAGCGGTCGTGGCGGCGAGCGATGAACTGGCGCTCGGCTATCTGAACGCGGTGCGCGACCGGGGCGGCAAAGCGCCTGACGACGTGCTGTTGCTCGGCTTTGACAACACGCGCCTCTCGACGATGACCCGACCGGAGCTGTCGGTGATCGCGCAGCCGACGTATGACCTCGGCGCGGTGTCGATGCGGCTGCTGACCAAACTGCTCAACGACGAGCAGATCGACGAATACACTGTGCGCCTGCCCCACTCGATCATCGAGCGCACGTCGACGCAGCGCAACGAAACTGCCGCCGAGGACCCAAACCGATGAAGCCGCGGGTGTTGGTCACCCGCGCTCTGCCGGAAGCGGGACTTCGCGAACTGCGCGAACGGTGCGACGTGACGGTGTTCTCCGCGGAACGTCAGCCGACGCGGGCGGAACTGCTGGAGCTCTTGCCGTCCTGTGACGGGCTGCTCTGCACGCTGATGGACGCAGTCGACGACGAACTGATCGCCGTCGCACCAAATCTCAAGGCGATCTCCAACTACGCGGTCGGCTACGACAACATCGACGTGTCGGCGGCCACTCGGCGCGGGCTCCCGGTGACGAATACACCGGGGGTGCTGACCGTCGCGACGGCGGAGATGGCGTGGGCGTTGATGATGGCAGTCACCCGGCGGATCGTCGAAGGGGATCATTATGTCCGCGACGGCAGATGGACCGGATGGTCGCCGATGATGCTGCTCGGCATGGAATTGGCCGGCAAGACGCTCGGCATCGTCGGCTGCGGCCGGATCGGACTCGCGGTGGCCAAGCGGGCCAAGGCGTTCGAGATGCAGGTGCTTTACACCAACCGCCGCCGACTCGATGAAGCGACGGAGACGGAATACGGCCTTCAGTATGCGGCGTTGGACGATTTATTGGCCGCGTCGGACGTGGTGTCGCTGCATCTGCCGTATGCGCAGGATTCGCATCATCTCATCGACCGCGACAAACTGCACCGCATGAAGCCGACCGCCTATCTGATCAACACCGCTCGGGGAGCTGTGGTCGACGAAGCAGCACTGGCCGCCGCTCTCAAGGAAGGGCGGATCGCCGGTGCCGGACTCGATGTGTTCGAAAGGGAACCGGCGGTGCACCCGGACTTGCTCGGCCTCGACAACGTCGTGCTCGCACCTCATCTGGGCAGCGCGACCCTGGAGACGCGCACCAAAATGGCGGAGATGGCGGCCGTCAATCTGGCGCGCGTGCTGCACGGGGAGCATCCGCTGTCTCTGGTCAACCCCGAGGTCTGGGACTCATACATCACGAAACACAATCAACAGCAGGGAATGTGAAAGGAGCACGGCGACATGTTTGCAAACTGGATCGACCAGCATCGCGAGGAGATCATCGCTGCCACGCAGGGGATTCTGCGCATCAACTCGGTGGGGGGCCCGGCGAGCGGGCCGGAGCAACCGTTCGGACCGGGGTGCGCACAGGCGTTGGATTATGTGTTGGATCTCGGTCGTGAACGCGGTCTGACGGTGAAAAATGTGGACGGATACGCCGGGCACATCGAAGCGGGCGAAGGCGACGACTATGTGGCCGTCCTGGCACATCTCGACGTCGTTCCTGTCGGCTCCGGTTGGACGTACCCGCCGTTCGGGGCGGAGATTCACGACGGCAAGATCTATGCGCGCGGTGCCATCGACGACAAAGGCCCGGCGATGGCGGCGCTGTTTGGGCTGTTTGCCGTGCTGGAGTCCGGACTGCCGCTGCAGCGCAAGGTGCGGATGATCTTCGGCCTCGATGAAGAGACGAACTGGCAGTGCATGGATCATTATTTTGCAAAAGAGCCGTTGCCCGTCGGCGGATTTACGCCAGATGCCGACTTTCCGCTGATTTATGCGGAAAAGGGGATCTTGTGCTTTGACCTGGTCAAGTCGCGTCAGTCGCAGGATGCGGCAGCCGTGCGCGTGCGGGAACTGACGGGCGGGTCGCGGATCAATATGGTGCCGGATCACTGCCTCGTGCAACTGACGGTGCAAACGGGCGACGCGACGGAGATCGCGGCCACGCTGCGACAGACGGCGGAGCAACAGGGTATTCTGGCAGACATTCAGACGAACGGCCGGGACATCACCTTGACGGTCGAAGGGCTGGCGGCCCACTCGATGGTGCCGGCCAACGGAGTCAACGCGGTGGTGCACGCGGGGCGATTGCTTGCTGCGCTTCCGACGGCCGAGCCGGACCTGTGGCAGTTTCTCGGACAGGTCGATCCGGCAGGGGCCACGATCGGCGTGGAGATGACCTGCGAGGTGACCGGACCGCTGACGTCCAACCTTGGCATCGCAAAAGTCGACGAAGAGCAGGCGGTATTTTCCTTCAATCTGCGCTTCCCGGTGGATCAGACCGATACCGGGCTGATGGATCTCGTGCGGGAAACGCTCACTCCGGCCGGCTATCGGGTCGAGCTGTCGGCGGACGTCAACATGAAGCCGCTCTATGTGCCGAAAGACTCGGAGATCGTGCAAAAATTGCTCGCCGTCTACGAAGCGGAGGTCGGGGAGCGTGCTGAACCTTTGACCATCGGCGGCGGTACCTATGCCCGGGCAATCCCGAATGCGGTGGCGTTTGGAGCGCTGTTCCCGGGCGAGACGGAGACGGCGCACCAAAAAGATGAGCACTGGCCGGTCGAAAATTTGATCCGCTGTGCGAAGATCTATGCCAACGCGATCTACGAACTGGCCAAGTAAACCGCTCTTCGCGCACGCCCTCGATTCTCGAAAGTGACCATGCTTACAGAACGATGGTGCCCTCCATTGCATAATGAATAGGTATCATACTTTTTTGATTGTTCGAGTATGATTGTCCATGAAACACCAATCTCTCTGCGAAGGAGTGAGGAGAATGCGCGTAGAGAGGATCGCAGACAACAAGGTACGTATCTTCATCACGTACGACGACCTCGATGAACGTGGCATTGAACGCGACGAGATCTGGCAAAACGGTCGCAAGGTGCAGGAGTTGTTCTGGGACATGATGGAACACGCCTACCTCGAAGTCGGTTTCGAAGTCGGCGGCCCGGTCGCTGTGGAAGCGTTCACAATGCCGACCGAAGGCGTCGTGGTGGTCGTCACCCGACTGCCGGGACTTCCGAACTCGGTGGAGCGAGAGGCGGTGCTGGACGAGGAGGAACTGGAACTGGATACAGAAACTCCCGACCCGTTTGGCGCGTTTACCTTCGTGTTTCAAGACTTGGAAGATGTGATTCGCGCAGCTCATTCGCTCGCTCAGTATGAAGGTGTCGGCGGCACGCTGTATCATTACAGAGGGCGCTATCACCTGTTCTTCGATGAAGAAGAGATCGGCGAAGAGATGTACGACACGTTCTGGTCGATCCTGCATGAGTATGGCGAGCTGTCGTCGACGACAAAGGCGATGCTCGATGAATATGGCAAACGAGTGATGGACGGGAATGCGATCCCGACGATCATTGCTCATTTCCCGCTGCAAAAGTAGTCACCCACCTAAATACGTGATCAAAAAAGCCCTCCTGCCTCGGCAGAAGGGTTTTTTTCTGTGTTCGTTTTTCATTTCGTCACCATCGACACGAGTTTCATCAGCATCGCGGCAATCGCAGCGGCCATCAGAGGGCCGACCGGGATGCCTTTCAAAAAGACGATGCCAAGCACCGACCCGATCACCAGACCCATCATCAGCTCCGGCTCCATTTTCAGCATGTACAGCCCTTGGCCGTTCACATAGGTGGCGATGATGCCGCCGAGCAGAGCGCAGATCCCGCCGATGGAGACGAACGTGGTCAGCAGGTCTTTGGTGCCGATCTTGCCGTTGACCAGCGGCACCAGCACCGAGATCATCAGAAAGAGCAGGCCCAGTTCCAACCCGCGCCGCTCCAGCGACGGAAAATACCGCTGCAGGCTGAGCAGTTTCAAGATGAGCAAAAAACTGGCGGCGGTGGCCAAGATGCTGGCCCTGCCGACAATCCCAATTATGATCAACACCACCAAGATGATCTCACCGGCCACAAAGGTGCCCTCCTGTCCACATGCGTAGTCACTCCATGTATATGGACGCGAGTGGACAGGTAGACCCTCTACAGCGTATTCCGCAGGGTGTCGCTGCGCAGCCCGCAGCGCAACGCTTCCAGAGAGATCGTGTCGCGCGGGTTGATGTTGCCCAGATTGACATTGGGTCCGAACGTGTGGATCAGCTCGATCTGCTGGCTTTTGAGCGGGGCTTCCCAGATCAGTCGGGACGGGTGAGGCAACTGCTCGACCAGCGCGTCAAAATCATCGCGGCGCAGCGTGCCGTCCTCATTGAAGAGGCCGACCGCCTTGCCCGATTCACGGCCTTCGATGATCACGTTGGTGGCGCCCGACTCCAGATCCGCTTCGATCATCTGCAACTGGACATCGACGGGGAGCATCGCGCCGTTTTCCTTTTTGCCCACTTCGGTAAAGACGTGAAAACCGAGACGTTTGGCCTCGCGGATGATCCGGCGGCGCAGTTCCGGCGACAAGGTGATCGTGCCGTCCGAAACTTCGACCGTTCGCATGCCCAGTTGCAGACACCGGTCGAGAAAAGGCTCCCATTTGTTCTGCAAAATCGCGGTTTCAAGGAAGGTGCCGCCCGGGTAGACGTTGATCTGATGCTCATGCAACAGGCGAATCTTGTCGGCGAGCACGGTCGCTGGATACAGCTTGGAAGTGCCGAATCCGAGCTTGAGGTAGTCGATATAGGGAGAGGCCAGTTCGATCAGGTCGCGAGTCTCTTGCAACCCAAGGCCTGTGTCGATCAGCATGGTCAAGCCGTGTTCCGTTCGCGGTTTGGCGATGCGACCCGGGATCGGGTCGTGGAGAAGATCATCCCACGCTCGGACGCGGACGTCACGCTCGGATGAGGAACGCTGCATACCTTCGACTCCTTTCGGTAGTAGGCTCCTTCATCCTATGCAAAGAGGCGGGCGACTGGTTACGCCCGCGCTCTGTTCCGTGCCAATGTCTTGCGATCCCATTCGATCTTCTTGTATTTGTCGCCGTCGCCTTTTTTCTTGCCGCTGCCCGGGTTGATCAGGAAGAACGCCAGCACGGCGCAAAAGATCGACAGACCGGCCATCGTGAAGAACATGATCTTCGGCGTGTCCATCAGCGCGCCAAAGATCGGCGGTCCCGCCGCCACGCCGAGGAAGCGAACCGAGCCGTACAGCGAGGTGACCGCGCCGCGCTCTTCTTTTTCCACCGCCGACGTGATCAGGGTGTTCAGACACGGCAACACGAGACCGGTGCCGATCCCGGAGATCACGAGCAGGCCGAGCGAGACGTACGGGTTGGTGAAAAAGGCGGCTGCGATCAGCGGTGCACCGATCAGTGTGAGCCCGGTGATGATCAGAATTTTCATCAGATTGAGCTTTTTCTTGATCTTCGAACCGGTGATGTAGGAGGTAGTGCACATCGCCAGCAGCGGCACCGAGAGGATCAGACCGCGCATCAGACCTTCGACTTTGTAGGTTTCTTCCAGGATCTGCGCGATATAGAACAGAACACCAAACAGGATAAAGAGGGCAGCCGAACCGGCAAGATAAGCGGTGAGCAGCCATTTGTATTCTTTCTTAAAGGTCTTTTTTAAAGCGGAGAGGTACTCTTTGACCGTCTGTTTCGGACCGGTCTTTTTCGGCTCTTTAACAAAAAAGTAGACCAACGCGGCCGCGACCACGCAGATGACCGGAAAGGCGAAGAACGCCGCGTACCAGACGATGAAGGCGATCAGCACACCGAGGATCGGCGAGACCACCTTGCCAAATCCGTTGGCCGCCTCGATCAGACCGAGCGATTTGGCGCGGGATGCGCCGCTCCAGATGTCGCCGGCCAGCGCCATCGCAATCGGTGCGGTGCCGGCAGCGCCGATGCCTTGCAACACGCGGCCGGTCATGATCAGCCAGTACGGGTTGTCGAGCAACCAAGCGGCGATCCCGGCGACCACCCCTCCCGCGCCGTAGAGCAAGAGGGCGGGGACGATGACGACTTTCCGTGTGTAGCGGTCCGATAAAAATCCGGCGAGCGGGATGATGATCCCGGCTGGAACGGAGAAGAGGGTGATCACAAGGCTCGCCTGAAACTTGGAAATGCCGATCTCCTCCTGCATCGTGGGCAGGATCGGGATCAACATCGAGTTCCCGAGCACCATGATCAAGGGCACGGTCGCCAATGCAAACAGAGGCAAGAAATGTATCTTCGACTTGGCAGCTTCCATCGTGTTCAGTCCTTTCTCCGTGGGCAGGATCTCCTACTTGTCTGCAGGTCTATTGTCTCCGTTCCGGCAGGGGGGCTATGTCAGGGAAATTACCCCTTGACAACGTTCGGTTCGTCAAGATAAAGTGGAAACATCAGCAAGCCAACCAATTACATACCAGCAATAAGACACTCTTATCCAGAGTAGGCGGAGGGACTGGCCCGATGAAGCCCGGCAACCGGCATCTGACACGTTTTTGATTTTTTCAGATGCACGGTGCCAATTCCTGCAGAGCGCTGCAAGCAGCGCTCTGAGAGATGAGAGAAAGTGCCCTTTTTTGCGTCTACGCGTATACAGGCCTTTCTCCTCAGGAGAGAGGTCTTTTTGCTAGGTGACACAAAAAAGGAGCGCGATACACATGCATATCGACACCAGACTGGCCCAGATCGGCAACAAAACGGACGTAAAGACGGGGGCGGTTTCCACCCCGATTCATATGTCGACCACGTTTGGTCACCCGGGGTTTGGTCAGAGCACCGGCTTTGACTACGCCCGTACGAAAAATCCGACCCGTCAGACGCTGGAGGATGCGATTGCCGCGCTGGAAGGCGGGTTCCGCGGCTTTGCATTTGCATCGGGGATGGCGGCGATCTCTTGCTTGTTCGGGCTGTTTGAGCAAGGCGATCACTTGATCCTCTCCCACGACCTCTACGGCGGCACCTACCGCCTGATTGAACAGATCCTGCCGAAGCAGGGCATCACCTCGACGCTTGTGGACACCGGCGATCTGGCAGCGGTCGAACGGGCGGTGCAGGCCAACACAAAGGCGATCTTTGTGGAAACGCCGACCAATCCGACCGTGAGAATCACCGACATCCGGGGCATCGTGGAGATCTGCGAGCGGTACGGCTTGATCTCGATCATCGACAACACGTTCATGTCGCCGTACTTGCAACGACCGCTCGACCTCGGGGCGGACCTCGTGGTGCACAGCGCGACGAAGTATCTCGGCGGGCACAACGACGTGCTGGCAGGACTTGCGGTGGCGCGTGAAGAAGCGTTGGCAGAGCGGGTGTATTTTCTGCAAAACTCCATCGGGGCGACGCTTGGTCCGCATGACTGCTGGCTGATGATGAGAGGGATGAAGACGCTCGGCCTGCGCATGGACCGCCATCAGGAAAACGCGATGTTGGTCGCCAAATGGCTGACCACGCATCCGGCGGTGAAAAAGGTCTACTACCCGGGCCTTGAAGGGCACGAAGGACGCGACATCCAGATCGCGCAGGCCAAGGGATACGGCGGCATGCTGTCGTTCGATCTGCGTTCGGAGGAACTGGTCGGTCCGTTCCTCGAGCATCTGCAACTGATCACCTTTGCGGAGTCGCTCGGCGGGGTGGAGTCGCTGATCACCTATCCGTCCAAACAGACGCACTTTGACATCCCGCAGGAGATCCGGGAGAGCGTCGGTGTGACCGACACGCTGCTACGCCTGTCTGTGGGGATCGAACATTATGAAGATTTGATTGAAGATCTGCAAGGCGCGATCACCGCGGCAGAAGCGGCCGTTCGCACAACAGAGGAGGTGCAAGGATGAGCGAGGACCAAGGGAAAGACATTCGGTTTGCCACCCGCCTGCTGCACACGGGCCATGAGATCGATCCGGTGCACGGTGCGGCGGCGATCCCGATCTACCAGACGTCGACCTATCATCAGGACGACGTGGAAAACCCGCCGCTGTACGACTACGCCCGCTCGGGCAATCCGTCGCGCGATGCGTTGCAAGGGCAGGTGGCGGCGCTGGAAGGCGGTACGCATGCGCTGGCGTTCTCGTCGGGCATGGCCGCGATCACTGCGTCGCTGATGCTCTTCTCGGCGGGCGACCATCTGATCGCCTGCGATGATATCTACGGCGGCACCTACCGCGCGTTGACGCAGGTGTTCAATCGGATGGGGATCGAGACGACGTTTGTTGACGCGACCGATCCGGACCGCATCCGAGCGGCGATTCGTCCGAATACAAAAGGCTTGATCCTTGAGACGCCGTCCAATCCGACGATCCGCATCATCGACCTGAAGGCGGCCGCACAGATCGCCCGCGAGCATGGTCTGATCTCTATCGTCGACAACACATTTATGACGCCGTACCTGCAACGCCCGCTGGAACTCGGCATCGACGTCGTCGTGCACAGCGCGACGAAGTTCCTCGGCGGCCACTCCGATGTGGTGGCCGGTCTCACCGTCACCAAAGACGAGGGGCTCGGCAAGCGGCTCAAATTTTTGCAAAATGCGACCGGCGGCATCCTCGGACCGCAAGACTGCTTCTTGCTTCAGCGCGGGCTGAAGACGCTGAAGGTGCGTCTGGACGCGTCGTCGGCAGGCGCGGAAAAGATCGCGAAATGGCTGCGCGGACGGGAAGACATCGCGCACGTGTACTACCCCGGTCTGACCGATCATCCGGGCCATGCGGTGCACAAAGCGCAAGCGGACGGTTACGGCGCGGTGCTGTCGTTCGACGTCGGCAGCGGCGAGCGGGCGAAACGGCTGGCCTCGCGGGTGACGCTGCCGATCTATGCGGTGTCGCTCGGGGCGGTGGAGACGATCTTGTCCTACCCGCGGACAATGTCGCACGCGGCGATGCCGGAGCCGGAACGTCATCGCCGGGGCATCACCGACGGCCTGCTGCGTCTGTCGGTCGGACTGGAAGATCCGGACGACCTGATCGCCGACCTGGAGCAAGGCCTGCGCTAGCAACAGTGGAGCAACCTGAACCTGCCGAGGTTTGGGTTGCTCTTTTTTAGGAAGAAAGGGGATCGTGGCGAGGGTGCGCCGGGTGACAGAACGTGAAAATGGGCACACTGTCTGTGAAAACCGATACGAGAAAAGGGGGAACCCGAACATGAAACCCTTTAACGCAATCACACGCAAGGACGGTGGCAAAGAAGATCTGATCGCGTTTGACAACCCGGACGATGCGCCGGAAGACGTCCCGGCAGCAGCACGGGGCTACGAGGAAGAACTGGTCGCCGTCGACTCCCCGGATGATTTTGAGGACGAGGGCGAACCGAGGGCGAACGGAACACTCTGAGGGTGCTCCTTGGCCTTCAGTCCAAAATATGGACTCGTATCTTGATCTTTCGAGCGAGACGGGTGCTACCCCCTCTAGCCAAGGAATACGCTTAGGTGTATATTGGTTGGGGGTTCACAAACCTCTCAATTGTTCAAAGGTGGTTGAGTCGACTTGAATAGCCAAGATGTTACATCGAATGCAACCAAAGATGAGCCGGTCGAGAATTTAAACGTTCTGACCAGCACTCAATTGGTCATCAAGGATGCCCTGAATAAGCTCGGATACGGCGATGAAATGTTTGAACTGCTGAAAGAACCGCTGCGTGTCCTGACCGTGCGGATTCCGGTCCGCATGGACGACGGAACTGTACGCGTGTTCACCGGGTACCGTGCGCAGCACAACGACGCGGTAGGCCCGACCAAAGGCGGGATTCGCTTCCACCCGGAAGTGACCGAGGACGAGGTCAAAGCGCTGGCAGTCTGGATGAGCATCAAGTGCGGCATTGCCAACCTGCCCTACGGCGGCGGCAAAGGCGGCATCATCTGCGACCCGCGTGAGATGTCGTTCCGCGAGACAGAGCGCCTGTGCCGCGGCTATGTGCGCGCGATCTCGCAGATCGTCGGCCCGACCAAAGACATTCCGGCACCGGACGTCTTTACGAACTCCCAATCGATGGCGTGGATGATGGACGAATACTCCCGCATCCGCGAATTTGACGCACCGGGCTTTATTACGGGCAAACCGCTCGTGCTCGGCGGCTCCTACGGTCGTGAATCCTCCACCGCGCGCGGTGTGGCGATCGCGATTGAAGAAGCAGCGAAAGTCAAAGGCATCGAGCTCAAAGACGCTCGTGTCGTCGTCCAAGGCTTCGGCAATGCAGGCGGCTACCTGGCCAAGTTCATGCATGACGCAGGAGCAAAAGTCGTCGGGATCTCGGACGCATACGGCGGCCTTCACGACCCGAACGGTCTCGATATTGAATATCTGCTGGATCGTCGCGACTCCTTCGGGACGGTCACCAAGCTGTACAAAAACACGATCACCAACCAAGAACTGCTGGAACTCGACTGCGATATCCTCGTGCCGGCGGCGATTGAAAACCAGATCACCGCTCGCAACGCCAACGATATCAAAGCCAAGATCGTCGTCGAAGCGGCCAACGGTCCGACCACGAATGAAGCGACGAAGATCCTCTCCGACCGCGGCATCCTGCTCGTGCCGGACGTCGTGGCAAACGCAGGCGGCGTTATCGTCTCCTACTTCGAGTGGGTCCAGAACAACCAAGGGTTCTACTGGAGCGCGGAAGAGGTGGACGCTCGTCTGCAAAAGATCATGTCCGGATCGTTCCACTCCGTTTACGAAACGGCGAAGCTGCGCAAGATCGACATGCGTCTCGCCGCCTACATGGTGGGCACCCGCCGGATGGCAGAAGCTTGCCAACTGCGCGGTTGGGTCTAAGACACACAAAGAAAAGCCGAATGCGCGCAACTGGCATTCGGCTTCTTTTTATGCTATCATTCTTGTTCGAAGTATTCTTTTAACTGTTCCAGATCGACCGTTTCACGCAGGGCGACCATCAGTTTGATCCGTGCTTTCTGCCCGTTCAGACCGTTGGAAAACAGCACGCCCAGATCGCGCAGATGCTTGCCGCCGCCCTCGTAGCCGTAGACGTCCTGCACGATGCCGTTGTAGCAGCGCGAGACGAGCACGACCGGGACGTTGTGCTGGATCGCATCCTTGATGCCGGGCACGACCATCGGCGGGATGTTGCCTTGGCCGAGCGCTTCGATGACGATCCCTTTGGAGCCGCTCTGCACGAGATAGCGGATCAGGCTGTCATCCATGCCGACTGCCATTTTCAAGAGACCGACCTCGGCGACGAGGGAGTCGACCGGGATGTGCGCGTGGGGTTTGGGGATGTGGCGGATCTGCACTGAGCGTTTGTCCAAAAAGCCGATCGGCCCCACGGCAGGCGATTGGAAGGTGGCGACGTTGCTGGTGTGCGTTTTGGTGACAAAGCGCGCCGCATGGATCTCGTCGTTGAACACGACGAGCACGCCTTGATCGACCGCCACTTCGGACGCTGCTGTCCGCACCGAGTTGAGCAGGTTGATCGGGCCGTCCGCACCCAGTTCGTTCGATGAGCGCATCGCGCCGGTGACGATGACCGGCAGTCCGGGCGGGAGGATCAGGTCGAGGTAATAGGCGGTCTCCTCCAGCGTGTCGGTGCCGTGCGTGATCACGATGCCGTCCACGTCCGGACGCGACAGTCGCTCCTTGACGGCACGGCCGAGATCGGTCAGTTGCTCGGTCGTCAGGTGGGGGCTCGGGATGTTGCTGAACGCCTCCACACTCACGCGGGCGACGTCTTTCAGTTGCGGGATCGCACCAACGAGGTCGGCCGCATTTTCCACAGGTTTCACAGTTTGGGTCGCCGGGTCCTCGATCATTGCGATCGTGCCGCCGGTGGTCATGATTAATATATGTTTAGGTTTCAAGTGCTCACACCTCATGTCATTCTTTCTCTACTCGATATTATGCCCCTGCGAGGACACCTGTGTCAAAGCAGGATTTTGATAAGAAGGAAAGAATTTACAGAGGAAGCAGCGTGGGAAGGGGGAATCGGAGTGAACATGCTGTTGTTGATCGGCTGTGCGGTCGCGCCCGCAGTGGCACTGATGTCTTATTTTTATTTGCGCGACCTGTACGACTCCGAACCTCTGCGTTTGGTCGGTTTGTTATTTTTGCTCGGGATGCTTTCGGCCGTGCCGGTGATGTACTCCGTGTCGTGGCTGGATCAGTTTATCGCCTCGCCGTATGCGCACGCTTTTCTGGCGGTGGCGGTAGTCGAGGAACTGCTCAAACTGGTGCTGACGTGGTGGTTTGCCGTGCGGCACCGAGAGTTTGACGAGGAGTATGACGGGATCGTGTATGCGGTCGCGGCGTCGCTTGGGTTTGCGACGATTGAAAACATCTTGAAAGTGTTGAGCTACGGGTGGGACACTCTGTATCTGCGGACGCTGTTCACCGTGCCGGGTCATGCCCTGTTTGGCGTGATCATGGGTTTTTACCTCGGCAAGGCCAAATTTGCCGTGTCCAAAAAGCAAAAGTGGATGTTCTACGGTCTCGCCTTTGTGTATCCGTGGTTTATTCACGGCACGTATGACTCGCTGCTGCTCTCCGAGCAGACGTTCTTGGTCGGTCTGACCGTACCTTTCATGATCTGGCTGTGGGTCAACGGTCTGCGCAAAGTGCGTCAAGCGCAGCAACGCTCACCGTTCAAACCGCTGGAAAAACATTCGCACGACGTATAAAACTCTTTCGTTTCGTCGACAATTGGTGCTAGAATGCCTGATCTCGTACCAAGGAGGCGGAGAAGATGCCAGAAAAGGCCGACCGGGTCAAAGTCCACATCCGTTGCCGCAACTGCGGGGAAACGTTTATCCTGCGCGGCATCAAAGATTATCGCGGCCAAATCGACACCGGATTTAAACGATGCCTGTGCGACAACGAACAGAGCTTTGATATCGAAACGCTCGCGTAAGTACCACATGGACAACATGCAAAAGGGAGCCCTCTGCCACGGCGGAGGACTCCCTTTTTTTGTCTCGGATAGGATGGTAGACCCTTCTTCAAACTAAGACCAGAACTCAATCTCACAAGAACTGGAGGGGGTACCACGATGAAGAGATGGAAAGTGTGGACAGCCGCGCTTTCGGTGGCGCTCGCGTCTCTCTGCATATACGCGGAACCGATTCGTGACCTGCCGCAGGGACATGACGCATCGGTCTTTACCACCCGTACTCTGGTCCGAGGCAGCCAGGGGATCGACGTTCGGGAATTGCAAGGCCGTCTCAAGTTCCTCGGCTATTACAAAGGTACGATCGACGGCAGCTATGGTTACGGTACATATTGGGCCGTGCGTAATTTCCAGAACAAATTCGGCATGAAAGTCGACGGCAAAGTCGGGGCACAGACGCGGACGAGGTTGGTCCGGGCCACGAAGGGGTACAACCCGTACAACCCGCCGAAGCAGACGGCAGGCGGGAGCGGCAGCAAAACGGGCGGCAACAGCGGCAATTCGACGCGAGCCGCCTCCTACGGCGGCAAGAGTCTGTCGGCCAACGACCTGAAACTGCTGGCCAACGCCGTGTACGGCGAAGCGCGCGGGGAGCCGCACGTCGGGCAGGTGGCCATCGCGGCCGTCATCATGAACCGGATCGACAACCCCAACTTCCCGAACACCGTGCCTGGCGTCATCTTCCAGCCGGGCGCGTTTACGGCGGTTGCAGACGGGCAGATCTGGCTGACCCCGAATGAAAATGCGAGAAAAGCTGTGCGCGAGGCGTTGAATGGCGCCGACCCGTCCACCGGCGCGATCTACTACTTCAACCCGGCGACGGCGACATCGAAATGGATCTGGTCCAGACCGCAGATCAAGCGGATCGGGCGGCACATCTTCTGCCGCTAGAAAGGAGGTCGAACGATCATGTTCTCTCGAATCACATCCTTGGTGCTGGTGCTCGCTCTGGTGGTCGCCGGTTTCTGGGGCTACCGCGAACACAAAGAAAAACAAGCGTTGCTGCTCAAGGCGGAAAACCAATACCAACGCGCGTTCCACGACCTGAGCGACCACATGAACCGCATCCAAGACGAACTGGGCAAATCGCTGGCGGTCAATTCGCAAAAGCAACTGACCCCCGCCCTCACCGAGACGTGGCGGATGGCGTCGGAGGCGCGCAACGACATCGGGCAACTGCCGCTGTCACTGATGCCGCTGAACAAGACGATGGAGTTCATCAGCGATGTCGGCAACTATTCCTACCATGTCGCGGTGCGCGACGAGAACAAGCAGGCGCTGAACGAGCAGGAGTGGCAGACGCTGCAAAAGCTTTACACCCGCTCGAAAGAAATCGAAAATCAACTGGCCGAACTGCAAACGGCCGTCATCACCAAAAACCTGCGCTGGATGGACGCGGAGACGGCTCTCGCGCAGACTGATAAAAAGACGGACAATCAGATCGTCGACGGATTCCGCTCGATGGAAAAGACGGTTGAACAGCAAAAACCGCTTTCCTTCGGCCCGACGATGGACCGGATGAAAGTCAATTCCAAGCTGGATGCCAAGACGCTGACCGGCAACGACGTGACTCCGGAGCAGGCGGCCGGGATCATCCAGAGATGGCGCGGGCTGGACAGCACGAAAAACATCGCAGTCAAGCGCAACGGCAAAGGGGAGCTCTACCCGTCCTACTCGATTGCCTACACCGCGCCGGACGGGCATAAAGAGTTCTTTACGATGACCGTCAAAGGCGGCAACATCACGTGGTATGCCAACGAGCGACCGGTCGCAAACGAGTCGATCGATCTGGCGCAAGGGGAGACGTTCGCGGTGAACTGGCTCCAGGCGCACGGGATCGAAGCCTCAGCAGTGGTCAAGACGGAGACGTTTGACAACGTCGGCGTCTATGAAGTGGTCGGCATGAAAAACGGCGTGCGGATCTACCCGGATGAAGTGACGGTGGAAGTGGCGTTGGACACGGGCGAGGTCGTCGGTCTGAACGCGCAAGACTATGTGTTCCACCACAAACAAAACCGCAGCGTCCCGCAAGTGAAAGTCTCCAAGGAAAAGGCGCAGACGATGGTGTCCTCCAAAGTGCAGGTGCAAGAGTCGAACCTCGCGCTGGTGCTCAACGATGCCAAGCAAGAGGAACTCACGTATGAGTTTGTCGGCACGATGGACCAAGACACCTTTAAAATCTATATCAGCGCACTCGACGGCGACGAGGTCGGCGTCGAGAAGGTTCGCTAACGTCCGGCAGGCAAAAAGAGAGGTCCGAGCGACCTCTCTTTTGCTTACTGTTTTTGCAAATGTGAGGATACTCCGTCGGCAATCGCCTCCGCCAGAGCCCGCTGCGAATCGCCGCTCGTCAGCCGGTGGCGGTCGTCTGCGATGTTCAGATAGCCGCACTCGATGATCAACGCCGGGATCGGCTGGGAGCGCAGCAGATAGTATTTGGCCGCCTTTGCATCGCGCTTGGACATGCCGGGGAGCTTGTGAAGCGCGGTCTGGACCGACTCGGCCAGCTCTTTGGCACCCGGCGTTTCGTCGGAATAGAACACTTCGGCACCGCCGCGCGTGGCCAGCGTGGAGACGTTGGCGTGCAGGGAGATGAACATCTGGGCTTGCAACTCATCGGCGATCTCGAGCCGTCGGCGCAGGTCGGCCCGCTTCGAATCGAGGCCGCGGGACCCGGACGGAGCGTAGTCGACATCCGACTCGCGGGTCATCGCCACGGAGATGCCGCGCTTTTCCAAGGCGGCCTGCAGATGCTGACCGACGGCCAGCGTGATGTCCGCCTCCCGCAGCCCGCCAGACAGCACGCCGGGGTCGTAGCCGCCGTGACCCGGATCGACCAGCACGATCACCGGCGCGCCGGGCGGGGCCAGCGTCTTTTCCTGACGTTCCGCGAGCGAGAGCGACGCAGCCGTGAAGAGTATCAATAAAAAAAACGGGTAGAAAAATCGCCGCATCAAGGAATTCCTCCTCGTCCACAGAAAGGGTTACTGCATGATATTCCGAGGCTGTCCCAAATATGAGCGGTGGTAAGATCGCGAAAAATGCGCTATAATTTTTCCATTAATTTTAAATTGACCTATAAGGAATTCATCGCATTTTTTCGACAGGTCTTCCTGTCACTGGAGAGTGAAACAAATTGGCATATCCGGTCGTAGGTCAGAGTTTGCAACTGGAAATTGCAGACGGCGAATTTATGGGGCGTTATGCAGCGCGGGTGCAGGACATCGAGAAAACAAAGCTGTTCATCGAGATGCCGCTCCGACAAGGGGCCAAAGTGCCTACACCGCTTCCGCAAGGGCACGCTGTGCTCGTCCGCTATCGGGCGGTCGACGGCGCGCAGTGCACCTTTACCACGCGGGTGCTGGGACGGGACGTTCGGCAGATCCCGCTGCTCGCTTTGCACCGTCCGCGTCTTTCGGAGATCCATCGTCAGCAGCGGCGCGAGTTTTTGCGCGTGCCGATCTCCTCGCCGTTCGATATCGTGTTTATGAACTCGGAGACAAAGGAGATCGTCTCCGCGCAGGCGCACGGACAGGATATCTCCGGCGGCGGATTTGCTTTCCGGGTCGCGAAAGACCTCGGCATCCGCGCGGGGGACATCGTCGGTTTTCGCGTGGTGCTCCCGCATGAGGCAGGTCCCGAGATCGTCGGCAAGGCCCGCGTGATCCGCGTCGGTCAGCCGAGCGGCGAGCAAGGGCTCAAATCGGTCTCGCTCAAGTACTTCGAGATCCGTGAAGCCGAGCGTCAACGCATCGTCCAGTACTCCTTCAAACGCCAGATCGAGATCCGCGACAAAGGTCTCGACTAGGCTGTCCTCGCGCGAGGACAACATGTATGAAAGCCCCCGGACTTGCATAGGATGGAACGTAACCGGGGGTGGTACAAGATGGAACAACGGCGGCAACAAACCTATGAAGAACGCTTTTTAAAAGCGTATGAGCGCTGGGAAAAACCGCTGGTGCGGGTGCTGATCGCCTGCTTTGTGTTGATCGTCGCGGCACAGGCCGTGCTGATGTGGCCGGCCGGACGGCAACTCCTCTCCGGAGTGGACCGGCTGGAGGGGCACAAGACAAACGGCGCGACGCTGGCGACAGCGACCAAAGACACGCGGGCGCAACTGACGATCCGCTCGGTGGACAGCGGGGCGGGCCTGCCCAAGGCATGGGTCAAGGTCAACGGCATCCCGGTCAGCGCCTTTACAGAAGAAGCGGTCACCGTCTCGGTGCGTGAAAAAGACGTGGTCACCGTCGATACGTCCGGTCTGCCCGGCGTGTTCCGCTTTGAGATCGACCATGACGACCCGCAGATCTCGTATCCGGTGCCCGGCACGCTCGTCGAGGCGGGCGACGGACAAGAGGCAAAGGTCGGCCCTGTGCATTTTTCGAAGTGACGCGACTTTCTTGAACCGATAGGGCAGGTGTGATACTATCGGAGGTAGGTGCAGATCTTGGTACTTATTCTCAGTGCTGACAACTGAAAATGTCGCGTCAACTCGTCCTTTTCAGGATGGCTGAAGTGAATATCTGGTCATGAGAAGCGGGCGATGGCCTGCTTTTTCGTGTCTGCCGGTTTTTGATTTGTTTGTTTGATTTACATTCTGATGTGCTACAGCAGGAGGCAGATAGGCTTTGATGAATACATTACGCGTGGCTCTCGACGGCCCGGCAGGAGCAGGCAAGAGCACAGTGGCGAAACGAGTCGCCCAAGCTCTGGGTCTGACCTATGTCGACACCGGTGCGATGTACCGGGCGGTCACTTGGAAAGCACTCCACGACCAACTCGACCTCTCAGACGCAGCAGGGCTCACCCAACTCGCGAACCAAGTACAGATCGACTTCAAGCCGACAGCTGCCGGACAAGATGTCTTCCTCGATGGTCAGGACATCACGGAGGACATCCGCACGCGCGATGTGACCAGCCAAGTGTCGGCTGTTTCTGCTGTCGCGGGCGTACGCCTCGCGATGGTCGAGCAGCAGCGCAACATCGCTGCCCGCACCGGCGTGGTGATGGACGGCCGGGATATCGGCACCGTCGTCTTGCCGAACGCGGAGGTCAAGATCTGGCTGACCGCATCGGTGGAAGAGCGGGCCACCCGCCGCTATCAGGAGCTGATCGACAAAGGGCAAGAGGTCGATTTTGAACAGCTCAAGCTGGACATTCAGCGCCGTGACGAGTATGACAGCGGGCGCGAGCATTCGCCGATGAAGATGGCGGAAGACGCCGTGCTGGTCGATTCCACCGGGCTGAACATCGATCAGGTGATCGAAGAAATTTTACATATCTGCCGTCAGATCGTAGCACAGAAATCATAGGGGCGACTTATAGTATGCTGTATGGATTTTTCCGGGCGTTGTTCCGTGGTTATTTTCAAGTGTTTCACCGCTGGCAGGTCAGCGGCGCCGAGAACGTGCCGCAAAATGGTGCGGTGATTATCGCCGCCAATCATATCTCCAACCTCGATCCGCCGCTGGTGGGATCGGGTTGCCGGCGCAAAGTTAATTTCATGGCCAAGGCAGAGCTCTTCAAGATCCCGGTGCTGGGCTGGCTCATCCGCGATTTTGGCGCCTTTCCGGTACGTCGGGGCGCAGGCGACCGGGCTGCGCTGCGCACCGTGTTCAAACTGCTCGACGAAGGCCAAGTGCTCGGCTTGTTCCCTGAAGGCACGCGGAGCAAGTCGGGCGAGGTCGAGGAAGGCCAGTCCGGTGCCGCCACGTTTGCGTTGCGTTCCGGGGCGACCGTCGTGCCGGCTGCGATCATCGGTCCGGTCAAACTGTTCAAACCGCTGAGATTGGTCTACGGCAAACCGGTCGATCTCTCCCGTTTCCAAGGCGTCAAGGCGAACAAGGAAATCATCGCCGAAGCGACCGAGGAGATCATGAACGCCATCGAAACTCTCATCGAAGAACACCGCCACCGTTAAACCGCTGGATTCGTATGGAATAACGGCTGTCGTATCATACTATCTTTGATCACCAATCCCGTTTTTGTTTCTTTTAGGTGGAACAGGATAACGAACGTCATCCGTCAGCTCTGCTGACGTTCTGGCGCTTGCCGAATAGGAGGTAGAATCTATGATCGAAGAAATGAAAGAGATGGATGTCATCACTCTGAAAAAAGGCGATGTTGTCAAGGGCACGATCTCAAAGATCGAAGACGGTCAAGCGATTGTGGATGTAGGGTACAAGTATGAAGGTGTGATTCCGATCGGGGAGCTCTCGGCCCTCCGCATCGACAACGTGGCAGACGCGGTCAACGTCGGCGACGAAGTGGAAGTGAAAGTCATGCGCATCAACGACGACGAAGGCAAAATGATCCTCTCCAAAAAAGAGGTCGACTCCCTGAAAGCGTGGGATGTGCTGGAAGAAAAGTACAACAACGGCGACGTTCTGGAAGTCAAAGTAAACGATGTCGTCAAAGGCGGTCTCGTCGTGGACATCGGCGTGCGCGGCTTCATCCCGGCTTCGCTGGTGGAGCGTCATTTTGTTGAAGATTTCTCCGACTACAAAGGCCGCACTCTGCGCGTGAAGATCGTCGAGTTTGACCGCGAGGGGAACAAGGTGATCCTGTCTGCCAAGGCGGTGCAAGACGAAGAGGCGGAGTCGCAAAAAGAAGCGCGCCTCCATGAGATTCAGGCAGGCGACGTGCTGACTGGCACGGTGCAGCGACTGACCTCCTTCGGCGCGTTTGTCGACCTCGGCGGGGTCGACGGTCTGGTGCACGTCTCCGAGATGGCGCATCATCGCGTCGACACCCCGGCCGACGTAGTCAAAGAAGGCGACCAAGTCACCGTCAAAGTCCTCAAGACCGACCCGGAAAAAGGTCGCATCTCCTTGTCGATCAAAGCGGCGGCACCAGGACCTTGGACCAACATCGGCGACAAGTTCCAAGCGGGAGAGATCTACACCGGCACGGTGAAACGCCTCGTTTCCTTCGGCGCATTTGTCGAACTGCTGCCGGGCGTGGAAGGTCTGGTGCACATCTCCCAGATCGCCAACCGCCATGTGGCGACGGCCGATGAGGTGCTTGAAGTCGGTCAGGAAGTCAAGGTGAAGGTGCTCGACGTCAACGAAGGCGAACAGCGCATCTCCCTGTCGATCCGCGAGACTGAGGAAGGCTTCGAACGCCGCAGCGGCGGCGGTGAACGTTCGGGCGGCAACCGCCCGGGCAGACCGCAGCAAAACAACGACTACCGCGATGAAGACGGCGGCCTCGGCACACTCGGCGACGTCTTCGGCGATCTGTTTAAAAAGTAAGAGAGAGAAGCAACAGCTGTAGAGAAGTGAGGGAATGGGACCGTGTCAATTGAACAACGCAAGCTCGACCACGTGCGCTATGCACTGGAATTGCCGGTGACGAGAAACACCGGATTTTCCGATCTGAGCTTCGTACACCGGGCGTTGCCTGAGTGCGACTTGGCAGACGTCTCCCTTGCGACCGAGATCGGCGGACTGACATTCAGTTCGCCGATTTTGATTAATGCGATGACGGGCGGGGCAGACCAGACAGAGCGGATCAACCGCGATCTGGCCGCGCTCGCACAGCGCACGGGGCTGGCGATGGCTGTCGGCTCTCAGCGCGCTGCGTTGAAGGACGAGCGGTTGGTGCGCACCTATGCCATCGTACGCGAGCTCAACCCGGACGGCATCGTGATCGGAAACTTGGGAGCGGGAGCGAGCGTCAAAGATGCACAGCGGGCGGTCGATATGATCGGCGCCGATCTGATGCATCTGCATCTGAACGTGGCGCAAGAACTGACGATGCCGGAAGGAGACCGTTCCTTCCAAGGCATCGCACAGCAGATCCGCGAAGTCGTGGAAGGGCTGTCCGTGCCGGTGATCGTCAAAGAGGTCGGCAACGGCATGGCGGCGGAGACGTACGAACAGCTCGCAGAGCTAGGCGTGCCGGTCGTCGACGTGGCGGGACGCGGCGGGACCAACTTCGTCTCGATTGAAAACCAACGCCGCAGCGGTCTGCATTTTCAGGATCTCGAAGGATGGGGGCAGACGACGGCCGTCTCCCTGCTCGAAGCGCAGCCGTATCTGAACCGCTATGACCTGATCGGCTCCGGCGGCGTGCAAAACGCTCTCGACGCAGCCAAATGCCTCGCGCTCGGCGCACGCGCAGTCGGCGTGGCCGGGGCGATCCTGCGTCCGCTGATGGAGCACGGGCTGGAGGCGGCGGTGGAACTGGTCGAGCATTGGCACGCCGAACTGCGGGCCGTGCTGACCTTGCAAGGCTGTGCACGCGTGACCGATCTGGCACAGCGGCCGCTGATCGTGCGCGGTGAGACGGCGGAGTGGTGCCGTCTGCGCGGCATCGATATCGAGTCGGTCGCACGGCGCGGTCTGTCTCGATAAGCAACCGAACACAAGGAGGGGGAAGGCGATGTCAGAGATCGAACTGAACACGTTTTCCATCGTCGCCCGCGACCCGCGCACGGGGCGGTTCGGCGTGGCGGTGACGACCAAAGCGTTTGCCGTCGGCTCGCTCTGCCCGTTCGCCAAAGCGGGTGTGGGCGCGATCGCCACCCAGGCGCGCGTCAACCCGACGCTCGGACCGAAAGGGCTGCGGCTGCTCGAACACGGGCTGTCGGCGGAGGAGACCTTGCAGGAACTGCTCGCCCACGACCTCGGTCGCCAGTACCGGCAGCTCGGCGTGGTGGACAAGTACGGCCGCGCCGCCGCTTGGACGGGCGAGGAGGCCAACGAGTGGCGCGGGCACATCGTCGGCGACAATTTTACCGTGCAGGGCAACCTGCTGGTCGGTGAAGAGGTCGTGCAGGCGACGGCCGCCGCGTATGTCGGATCGAACGCCCCCTTTGAAATGCGGCTGCTGCAAGCACTCGAAGCCGGCCAAAAGGCCGGCGGGGACCGGCGTGGCAAACAATCGGCCGCCTTGCTCGTCGTCGACATCGACGAATGGCCCTACATCGACATTCGCGTCGACGACAACCCGGAGCCGCTCAAAGAGCTGCGGCGGCTCTACGACATCCACAAAAACGGCCTGATGTCCGCCTACCACGAGTGGGTCGACACCACTTCGCGCGGTGTCATGATGGAGGGCATGGCAAAACCGGATGAGAAAAAAGCACCCTGAGGAAGTAGGGACGGGGTGCTTCTTTTCTGTGCGTTTTTTCTCCTTTTTCGAAAAATTGTTTCATTCATCAAACCTCTTGCAAACTAGCACATCCCGTGCTATATTACTAATCGTTCTCTCATCGCAGATACGACAGCTTACAACAAGATTCGACAGAATATGACGTTGCGAGAGAACATTCCCTACTACGCTTCCAAAAGCTCTGTGGCAGAGCAAAGGGAATACCAGTTCGACTCTGGTTGGAAGCTCCATATAGATTTCCCCTGACAAAGCCCGTTGGCCGAGCGAATCCACTTCGTCGGACAAGGGGCTTTTTTGGCGTCTTCTTTTGGGCGTATACCCCCGGCAAGGACAGGCAAAACTGACAGCAGACAGTCTGATGTGGTGGTTGTTTTCCTTGAGAGGGGGATCTTGAGATGAATCCGGGTGTGGAAGCGAACATCATCGCCATCGTGCTGACCATTCTCATCGTCACCGGCTGGGGCGAAAAAGCGCTCTATGATGCCAAGATGGGGGTGCGGACAGCCCTCCTGTTTCTGATCGGCTTCGTGTTCCTCTCGAACTGGACGCTGACCTTCCCGGCCGGTGTACAGATCAATCTCGGCGGGACGCTGATCCCTTTGGGAGCCAGCGTCTGGCTGCTGCTCATCGTCTCCCGCAACGCCGGTGTGCGACTGCAATGGGCGGTCGGCACGTTGACAGTGGCTTCGGCGCTGGTGATCTTGATGACACTGGTCCCGCTCGATCCGGCGTTCTTTCTCGTCGACAGCGAGATCCTGTTTCCGGCATCGGCCGTGATCCTCGCCGTCTGCTCACTGCGCCGTCCGTTCTACGCGCTGACGGCGGCAGTGACCGGGCTCCTGCTCGCCGCGTCGATCGACCCGCTGCTCAACTGGGAGCCGGAGTGGGGTGAGGCGGTCTTTGGCGGCGGCGAGGTGCGCGATCTGCTCGCCTATACGATGCTCGGCGTGCTGGTCTCGCACGGTCCGTATCACGCGACGGTGCGATTTGTGATGCGGACGATCAAAGCGATCTTCCGCCCAGGGCATCAGGAAGGAGGCCCCGAACATGCATGACACGACGCTGATCATCCTGATCGGCACGATCTGCGGTATCGCCTGCCGTCTCAATCTGCTGCGCACCGACTACCGCCAGTACCCGACCTATCCGCACGGGCGCATCGTCCATCTGGCGCTCGGCGTGATCGCGTCTGGACTCGGGGCGGTGCTGGTCGCCACCTTGCTCGACAAAAACTACACGGCGGTGACGTTCCTGACATTGGCCGCCCAGCAGTTTCGCGATGTGCGCAACATGGAGCGGCAGATGCTGACCAACGTTGACTCGATGGAACTGGTGCCGCGCGGTGTCACTTATATAGAAGGGATCGCGATGGCGTTTGAAGGGCGCAATTATCTCGTGATCGCCAACGCTTTTTTTTCCGCGCTGGCCACGCACTTTTTCACATGGATCGGCGGGCTGATCGTGGGCTTGATCGGCCTGTTCATCGCCCACCGCTTCATGTCCGGGCGCACGCTCGGCTCGGTTGTGGAGATCAAAAAGGCGAAGGTGCATTTTCAAGGTCCGAACCTGTTTGTCGACGACATCCTGATCTACAACTCCGGCCTGAAAGACAGCCAGGAGAAACTGGTCAAAAACGGCGTCGGACTGATCCTCGTTCCGAAAAACGCCAACGCCACCGTCACCATCGGCAACCTCGGCCAACGGCAAGCGATCCTGCACGACGTCTCGACGATTCTCGGCGTCTACCACGACTCCGGCGAACCGTCGCTCGTGCCGCTCTCCAAGCGCGATCTGAACAGCGGGCGACTGGCTCTGTTCTTGCTCCCGCTCGACCGAGACCCGGACAAAGCCATCGAGATCGTCCGGCGGGTGCCCTTGCTGGAGAATGCCTATCGCCGTCCGCTCAAAGGTTCGGTCAAGCCGGATCGGCAGCTCTAGAGGAAAAGGAGGCGTGATCTCGAGATGCCAAGTCAAGCGGTCTCCAATTTTATCCTGGCCGTCTGCACCCTCGACTCAACCAGCGTCGGCGGCTCCGGCCCGATCTTTTATTGCAAGGACGAAGAGGAGTTGCAGAAAGTCTCGCTCTATCTGGAAAAAATCCTCGACGCGATGGCTCATGAACTGCGTCCGGGGACGATGATTTTGGTGAAGCATTGATGAAACACCGCGTGTACTACGACAGCGGCACAGGCGTCGCCGCCCTGCTCGCAGCGGCGATCCGCCTGAAAAAATTGCGCGGCGACGTGCTGCCATCCGTCGAAACGGTCGCCGCCTTTCTGCGCGACCACGACAAAGTCCGTCCCAAAGGCGACGTCCATCTGCTCGGCGAGCTGCGGGGTGAGCGCATCTACTGGTGCGGTCTCGGGCGCTCCGCGACCATCGCGGTGCGCACGTGGCGGCATTTTTTGCATCTCTACGAAGAGCGGCAAGAGGACTATTTTTTCTATCAGGTGCCGTCGCCGAAAAAAAGACGGTGGAAGCGGGGCGAGCGTCTGCTGAACAAGCCGGGGCAGCGGGAGAAGGCCAGACAATATCTGGCCGAAGCGGCCGTCAAGGAGTACGCGCTCTTTTTGACGGTGCTGATGACCGACTGGCAGGAGGGGTGAGCCGAGGATGCATGTGATCTACTACTGTTACGGCAGCGCTCATTCGTCGGTGGCGTCTGCCGCCATCCATCTGGGTCGGCTGCCGAGCGACCGCGTCCCGACACAGGAGGAAGTGCTGCGCCTGACCGACTTTGATCAGGTCGAGTCGTGGCAGATCGGCACGCTGTTTTTTAAAGGGCACGACGAGTTTGACAATCCGGTCTACACGCTCGGGCTCGGTCCCGAGCAAGCGGTCGCCAAACAGGCGCTGCTCTCGTTTTTGGATCGTTTGGGCCTCGATACGGGCAATCTATTTTTGAACCACGCGCTGCCTCACATCAACCGCTACGCCAAGGCGGGCGGCGCGCTGTCCCGCCGATACGGGCTGGTCAAATGGGGGCGGCCCTTGTCCGCGTACGGCATCCGGCGCGACTATTTCAAACTGGTCGAGTTTGTGCAAGGGGTCAAGGTCGAAGAAAGCCGCCGCATGATGCACAAACACGGCGGTTGACAAGAGCAGGCAAGTTCAGGGATAATTATCAATTGGTATGCAAGTCCTAGATTGTAAGAAGAAAGGCAGGGAGTCAACCTATGCCAGCTCCAACACCATTAGTCGCCATCGTCGGCCGCCCGAATGTGGGCAAATCGACGTTGTTTAACCGTCTCGCCGGAGAGCGGATCTCCATCGTCGAGGACAAGCCGGGCATTACGCGCGACCGAATTTACTCCAGCGCGGAATGGTTGGATCATAAGTTTCGTATGATTGATACAGGAGGGATCGAAGTCGGGGAAGAGGACGAGATCGTCCTCCGCATCCGTGAGCAAGCAGAACTCGCGCTCGCGGAGGCGGACGTGATCATCTTCCTCGTCGACGGACAGGACGGCGTCACGCCGCAAGACCAGCAGGTCGCGCAACTCCTCTACCGGACGCGCAAACCGGTCATCCTCGCCGTCAACAAACTGGACAACCCGAAAATGCTCCAGTCTGTGTACGACTTCTATGAACTCGGATTCGGCGAGCCCTTCGGCATCTCGTCCGCGCACGGCGTCGGCCTTGGCGACCTGCTGGAAGAAGTGTTCAAACACTTCCCGGAGGACTACGACAAGGACTACGCGGAAGACACGATCAAAGTCTCGCTGATCGGCCGCCCGAACGTCGGCAAATCGTCGCTCGTCAACGCCATCCTCGGCGAAGAGCGCGTCATGGTGTCCGACATCGCCGGCACCACCCGCGATGCGGTCGACACCCCGTTCTCCCGCGAAGGTCAAGACTTCGTGCTGATCGACACCGCCGGCATGCGCAAGCGCGGCAAGGTCTACGAAAACACGGAGCGCTACTCGGTCATGCGGGCGATGTCGGCGATCGAGCGCAGCGACGTCTGCGTGCTGGTCATCAACGCCGAAGAAGGCATCATCGAGCAGGACAAGCGGATCGTCGGCTATGCGCTTGAGGCAGGCCGTGCGATCATCATCGTCGTCAACAAGTGGGACGTGCTGGAAAAGGACGACAAAACGGCTGTGGTCTTTGAAAAGACGATCCGCAGCGAGTTCCCGTTCATGCCTTGGGCCCCGATCTTGTTTGTCTCCGCGGTCACGAAGCAACGTGTACATAAAATCCTCGAAACGGTCAAAACAGTCGCGGAAAATCATTCGATGCGGATTCCGACCTCCACGGTCAACACGATCATCGAGGACGCCGTCACGATGGTGCCGCCGCCGACCGACAAGGGTCGCAGAATGCGCGTGTACTACTCGACGCAGGTGGCGGTGCGCCCGCCGTCGTTCGCCGTCTTTGTCAACGATCCGGAGTTGATGCACTTCTCGTACGAGCGCTATCTGGAGAACAAACTGCGCGATGCATTCGGTTTTGAAGGCACGCCGATGAAGTTGTTCGTTCGCAAGCGCAAGACGTCGGAAGACAATAAGTAGGCGGACCGCGAGAACGGAGGATTTTGTTTGAGCGGAATGGCAGCAATACTGATCGGTTATTTATTGGGTTCGATTTCCTTCAGCATGATCATCGGCCGCTACTTTGCCGGGATCGACATACGGGACCACGGTTCGGGCAACGCCGGGGCGACCAACACCCTGCGCGTGCTCGGACCGAAATGGGCCGCCACCGTGCTCCTGCTCGACCTGATGAAAGGTGTGTTCGCCGTCCTGATCGCACGCTGGATCGGGGCGACAGACACTTTCGTCGTGTTGACGGGGGTCGCGGTGATCGCGGGCCACAACTGGCCATTATTTTTCAATTTCCGTGGCGGCAAGGGCGTCGCGACCACCATCGGCGTGATGTTCTCCCTGTTGCCGCTCGAAGCGACGGCAGCTGCGATTATCGGGCTGATCGTGTTGGCGTTTACCCGCTATGTATCCCTTGGATCGATGGTGTTCGCCACGCTGATCCCGCTGTTGATCGTGTTGGCGGAAACGATGTTTGACTGGGAGATCTCGAGAGCATATCTGGTGTTCTCCGTCGTCGCTGCGGTGATGACGATCTGGCGGCACCGCGCCAACATCGGGCGGATCGCCAAAGGGAACGAGAGCAAGCTCGGCGCGAAGCGGCAAGGGCAGCAGCCTTCGCCGCGGGCGTAGGGCGGTCTCGGGAGAGCGAGGAGGGAAACCGTATGGTGGAACAGGTTGCAGTCATCGGCGCGGGCAGTTTCGGGACGTCGCTGGCGAACGTGCTGGCCGACAAGGGGTTGCAGGTCGATCTGTATGCGCGCCGCGAAGAGCTCGTGCGTGAGATCAACGAACAACATACCAACCGGCACTACCTGCCGGAAGTCTCGATTCATCCCGGAGTACGGGCGTCCGCGAATCTTTCGGACGTATTGAAAGGCAAGAAATGGGTGTTGATCGTCACGCCGTCCTCGGCGTTTCGTGAGACGCTGCGGGCGATGCGTCCGCACCTCGATCCGGAGGCATCGGTCGCGCACGGCACAAAAGGATTTGACCTCGAGACCGGGCAACGGATGACGCAGGTGATGGAAGACGAACTGCCGGAGCTGGACAAAAGCCGCTTTGCGGTCGTCAGCGGACCGTCGCACGCCGAGGAAGTGTCGCAGCGCATCCCGACGACCGTCGTGGTGGCCAGCCGCCGCCAGTCGACGGCCGAAGGTTTTCAGGATCTCCTGATGACCTCCTATCTGCGCGTCTACACCAATCCCGACGTGATCGGGACGGAGGTGGGTGGCACGCTGAAAAACATCATCGCGCTGGGCGTCGGCATGTGCGACGGCCTCGGCTTTGGCGACAATGCCAAGGCGGCGCTGATGACGCGGGGTCTCACCGAGATCTCCCGCCTTGGCGTGCATCTGGGCGCGTCGCATCTGACGTTCGGCGGACTGTCGGGCGTCGGCGATCTGATCGCCACCTGCACGTCGAAGCACAGCCGCAACTGGCGCGCCGGATATGCGCTGGGTCAAGGCAAACCCCTCGACGAAGTGCTGGAGCAGATGGGCATGGTGGTCGAAGGCGTGCGCGCGACAAAAGCGGCGTACCAAATCGCCGGGGAGCAAGGCATCGACATGCCGATCACCAAGGCGATCTACCACGTGTTGTTCGAAGGTCTGTCGCCAAAAGCGGCCGTTGAGGAACTGATGACGCGCCGAAAAGTTCACGAGATGGAAGAGGTCGCCGAGGCGGTCTCCCTGAAATGGGACCTGCCCTAAAAGGCTTCACCGCTTTTCATTGTGAATGGGCGGTACGATCTGGTACAATATGTAGCGGCATGGAAATTTTTTTGTAGCGTTAGGGAGGAATTTCTAGTGAGCAACGTACCGAGCAATCTCAAGTACAGCAAAGAGCACGAATGGGTACGCGTTGAAGGCAACCGCGCGTACATCGGCATTACCGACTTTGCCCAATCCGAACTGGGCGACATCGTGTTCGTCGAACTCCCGGAAGTCGGCACCACGCTGACTGCGAACGAAACGTTCGGCACCGTCGAATCGGTCAAGACCGTCTCCGACCTGTACGCGCCGATCTCCGGCACCATCGTTGAAGTCAACACCGAGCTCAACGACGCACCGGAAAAAGTCAACGAACAGCCGTACGAAGGCGCATGGATGCTCGTCGTCGAAGTGAGCGACGCTTCCGAGCTGGACAACCTGCTGTCCTCCGACGACTACACCGCGCACATCAACAAATAGTCAGGGAACCCACCGTGGAAACTTGGCGCATCATCAACACAGGAGCGTCCGACCCCGCCTGGAACATGGCGGTCGACGAGGCGATCCTGAACGTACACAGTCGGGGGCTCGTGCCTCCGACCGTTCGTTTTTTTGGGTGGAATCCGCCGACGCTGTCCATCGGCTACTTCCAGCGGGCGACGAAGGAGATCAACTTTGACGCCTTGAAAGAACACGGTCTCGGCTTTGTCCGCCGTCCGACCGGAGGCCGCGCCGTCCTGCACGACCGCGAGCTGACATACTCGGTCATCGTCAGCGAGTCGCATCCGATGATGCCGAGCTCCATTAACGAATCCTACCGCGTGCTCTCGATGGGCCTGCTCGAAGGATTCCGGGAGCTGGGCTTTGCAGCGGAGATGGTCTCGCTGGCCGACGAGAAGGAAAAAGAAAAATTTGCCTCGATGGGCTCGGCAGCCTGCTTTGACTCGCCGTCGTGGTACGAGCTGGTCGTCGAAGGCCGCAAGGTCGTCGGCAGCGCGCAAGTTCGTCAGCTGCACACGATCCTGCAGCACGGCTCGATCCTGCTCGATCTCGACATCGACCAACTGTTTGCCGTGCTGAACTTCCCCTCGGAGCGCGTCCGGGAGCGGTTTCGTTCCGCATTTGCAGACAAAGCGGTCTCGATCAAAGACTTCAGCGGCCGCGACGTCTCCTACGAAGAAGCGGTGGCGGCGTTTACTGTCGGCTTTGCAAGGGGACTTGGCGTCCGTCTGGAGCCGTCCGAACTGACGGCAGAGGAGCGGGAACTGGCTGAGACACTCGTCCGGGAGAAATACCGTGACGATTCGTGGAATTTTAAAAAGTAATCCGTCATACCATGACATTCGGGAAGAACTTCCGGATGTCTTTTTTCATTTTCTGCTCTTTTTTCGGAAGGGCTTGTTCTAGTTTCTCGGACCGGCTCATAGAGTAGGGGTAAAACAACCTGCCTGGCAAAACGGTCTGACCCAATCCAATAGGACACACCTGCATAATCTCGTGACGGTCTCATATATATGTAGTGTCCTATTGGAAGAGTTTGAGTCTCTCGGCTTTCATAGATGCCGTACCGAAAGTTTTCCATGGGAGGGATCTGGCGAGGGGTTTCGCGTACCGCAGTCAACGCCGATCATTTTAAGGAGGGAACAGCGTGGAAAAGTTCGACATTTTTAAAGACATCGCAGAACGGACGGGTGGCGACATCTATCTCGGCGTCGTCGGTCCGGTCCGAACAGGGAAATCGACCTTTATCAAGAAATTTATGGAACTGATCGTCCTTCCGAACATCAAGGAAGAGGCGGACCGCGTACGCGCGACCGATGAACTGCCGCAATCGGCGGCAGGGAAGACGATCATGACCACCGAGCCGAAGTTCATCCCGAACCAAGCTGTGGAAATCCTCGTGGCAGAAGGCCTCGACATCAACGTCCGCCTCGTCGACTGCGTCGGCTATGCGGTGGACGGCGCGCGCGGCTATGAAGATGAAAACGGCCCGCGCATGGTCTCGACTCCGTGGTTCGACGAGCCGATTCCGTTCCAAGAAGCGGCCGAAGTCGGCACCCGCAAAGTCATCGCCGACCACTCCACTCTGGGGCTGGTCGTCACCACCGACGGCACGATCAACGAGATCGCCCGCGACTCGTACATCGAGGCGGAAGAGCGCGTGATCCACGAGCTCAAAGAGCTCGGCAAACCGTTCGTCATGGTGATCAACTCGGTCGAACCGCACTCCGAGCGCTGCCAAGGGCTGCGTCAAGAGCTGATGGAAAAATACGACATCCCGGTGCTCGCACTGTCTGTGCAGCAGATGCAGCAAGAAGACATCATGGGCGTGCTGCGCGAGGCTCTGTACGAGTTCCCGGTTCATGAAGTCAACGTCAACCTGCCGAGCTGGGTCATGGTCCTCGACCAAGACCACTGGCTGCGTGCCAACTTCGAAGAGTGCGTCAAAGAGACGGTCAAAGACATCCGCCGTCTGCGCGACATCGACCGCGTCGTCGGGCACTTCTCCGAGTTTGAGTTCATCTCCCGCGCCGCCCTCGCCAACGTCGACATGGGCCACGGCGTCGCCGACATCGACCTCGTCGCACCGGATGAGCTGTACGACCAAGTGCTCACCGAAGTGGTCGGCGTGGAGATTCGCGGCAAAGACCACCTGCTCCAACTGATGAAGGACTTCTCCTTCGCCAAGCGCGAGTATGACAAAGTGGCCGAAGCCCTGCGCATGGTCAAACTGACCGGCTACGGCATCGCGCCGCCGGTGCTGGAAGAGATGACGCTCGACGAGCCGGAACTGATCCGTCAGGGCTCCCGCTTCGGCGTCCGTCTGAAAGCGACCGCGCCGTCGATCCACATGATCCGCGTCGACGTCGAGTCGGAATTTGCCCCGATCGTCGGTACCGAGAAGCAGTCCGAAGAGCTGGTGCGCTACCTCATGCAAGACTTCGAGGAAGACCCGCTCAAGATCTGGGATTCGGACATCTTCGGCAAATCGCTGGCTGCCATCGTCCGCGAAGGCATCTCGGCGAAACTGTCGATGATGCCGGAGAACGCGCAATACAAGCTGAAAGAGACGCTGGAGCGCATCATCAACGAAGGCAGCGGCGGTTTGATCGCGATCATTCTCTAAGTCAAATGGCATGTCAAGAACGCGTCAAAAGGAGGAAAAAATCGGGTCTTTAGACCTGATTTCCCTCCTTTTTTGGCGTGTTTTGTTGTATTTGGTCGTTACTGTGCTATAATGTGCCTTGTGTCTTTCTTATTCTATCTATGTCCAATGTATAAAGTTGCTCAAACTGGATACAAAGGGAAGTAAGCAGAGGAGGTGAAGGGTCGTGAACAAAACGGATCTGGTCAACCTGGTGTCCGAGAAGGCTGAGTTGTCCAAGAAGGATGCAGCAAGCGCTGTGGACGCCGTCTTTGATGGCATCATCGAAGCCCTCGCAAACGGTGACAAGGTACAACTGATCGGTTTCGGTAACTTCGAAGTACGCGAACGTTCGGCACGCAAAGGCCGCAACCCGCAAACCGGCGAAGAGATCGAGATCGCAGCAGCGAAAGTTCCGGCATTCAAACCGGGCAAGCAATTCAAAGATTCCGTCCAATAATCGGGATCGACACAGGGAATACATACAAAGGGCCTCCGTTTTCGGAGGTTCTTTTTGCTTGGAGAGGGAAGGAACTGGATGCGCATTTGTTGAAATACTCGAACAACAAATAGTGAAAGGGGTTTCAACCACGTGACTGCATCATTCGGGATTGACTATGAGCAAGAGGTGGCAAACTTTACACTGGAGATACCGGAGCGATACAACTTTGCCCGTCAAGTCGACGACTACGCGGCAACGCACAGCGACAAACTCGCCATCGTCTTTAAAACGGAGCCTGCAGACGAAGGTCAGACCCTTACATACGGTGAACTCAGCAAACGCTCCAACCAATGGGCGAACGTCCTCGCGTCCCAAGGCATCGGCCGCGGTGACAAAGTCCTCGTCCTGATCCCGCGCTCCGTCGACGCGTACGTCATCTACCTCGGCCTGATCAAAGCGGGCGCGGTCATCCTGCCCGGCTCCGAGATGCTGCGGGCCAAAGACATCGAGTACCGCGTCGAGCACGCAGGCGTCAAAGCGGTCGTCGCATACGGCGGCATCCTCGATCAGGTGGAGGCGGTGCGCGGCAAATCGTCGACTCTGTCCACCTTCATCCTCCTCGGCGGCGAGCAAGCGGGCTGGCAGTCCTATGCCGACCTGATGAACGGCCAGTCTGACCAGTTTACCAGCGCCGACACCGCCGCAGACGAGATGGCGTTCCTCTCCTACACCTCAGGCACCACCGGCGGCCCGAAAGGCGTCATCCACACCCACTCCTGGCTCTACGCGCACCAACGCATCGCAGCCGAGTATTGGTTTGACGTGCGCGAAGACGACATGGCGTGGGCGACGGCGGGACCTGGCTGGGCGAAATGGATCTGGAGCCCGTTCGTCTCCATCCTCGGACGGGGCGCGACCGCGTTCGTCTATGCGGGCAAATTCCAGCCGGAGACCTATCTGCAACTGCTGTCCCAGCACCCGATCTCCGTGCTCTGCGCCACCCCGACCGAATACCGCATGATCGCCAAAGTCGACGGTCTCGACCGCTTCACCCTGAAAGCCCTGCGCAGCGCGTGCTCCGCCGGTGAACCGCTCAACCGAGAAGTCATCGACACCTTCCACCAGCACTTTGGCGTCACCGTCCGCGACGGCTACGGCCAGACGGAAAACTCGCTGCTGGTCGGCACCTTCGTCGGCCTCGACGTGCGCGCAGGCTCGATGGGCCGCCCGTCGCCGGGCATCCGCGTTGCCATCGTCGACGAAGACGGCAAAGAAGTGGCACGGGGCGAGGTAGGCGACATCGCCGTCGACCGTCAGGCGCCGATCCTGTTCAAAGGCTACCTCAACGACCCGGAGCGCACCGCCAAAGCGTTCCGCGGCGACTGGTACATCACCGGCGACCAAGGCAAAATGGACGACGAAGGCTACATCTGGTTCGAAGGCCGCGCCGACGACATCATCATCTCGTCGGGCTACACCATCGGGCCGTTCGAAGTCGAGGACGCGCTCGTCCAACACCCGGATGTCGCCGAGTGTGCCGCCGTCGCCTCCCCGGACCCGGAGCGCGGTGCGATCGTCAAAGCGTTCGTCGTGCTCAAACGCCCGGAGCAGGCATCGGATGCGAAAGTGAAAGAACTGCAAGAGCACGTCAAAGTCCTGACCGCTCCTTACAAATACCCGCGCGAGATCGAATTTGTCGAGAGCCTGCCGAAAACGACGTCCGGCAAGATCCGTCGCGTCGAACTGCGCTCGCTGGAAAAATCGCGCAAACACTAACGAAGCTCACCACGAGACACGAGAGGACGTATTTCCATGACCAACCCCCACCCGAACCGCCTGATCCACACCTTCTCCATCGTCGCCTGCGACCCGAAAACGGGCGAGATGGGCGTCGCGGTCGCATCCAAATTTCTCGCCGTCGGCTCCATCGTCCCGTGGGCGAAAGCAAACGTCGGCGCCATCGCCACCCAGTCGTGGGCCAACACCGGATTTGGCCCGGACGGCCTGAGGATGCTCGAAGAGGGCAAGACGGCGAAGGAAGTGCTCGCCGCCCTGCTGGAAGGCGATGAAAACCGCGATTGGCGGCAGATCGGCATCGTCGACCGCCACGGCAACGCAGCGGCGCATACCGGCAAAGAGTGTCACGACTACGCCTTCCATCACATCGGCGAAGGCTTTACCATCCAGGGCAACCTGCTCGTCGGCCATGAAGTGATCGACGCGATGGCCATCTCCTTCCAGTACGCAAAAGGCGACCTCGCAGACCGCCTGCTGGCCGCCCTGATCGCCGGTGACGAAGTGGGCGGCGACAAGCGCGGCCGTCAAGGGGCAGCCCTCTACGTCGTCAAGGAGAAAGGCTCCTACGACGGCCTGATCGACAAATACGTCGACCTGCGCGTCGACGACCACAAAAACCCGGCCTACGAGCTCAAGCGGCTGCTCGGCCTGCACCGCCTCTACCTCGGCGAGACCGACCCGAACCGACTGCGCAAAGTGGAAGGCGACGTGCTTGGCGAGCTGACCGGCCACCTGATCGCGCTCGACTACCTGCCGACCGGCGAGTATGCGGAGTACAGCGAGCCCGTCAAAAAAGCGTTGCACGACTATTGCGCCGTCGAAAACTTCGACACCCGCTGGCGGGAAGACGACCTGATCGACGAAGAGATTCTCGTCTTTATGCGCGGTCAAACGCATAGAGATTAAAGGAAGAGGGGAGCCTCGTTTTGGAGATGGCTCCCCTTTGTGCTATAGTTGTAGAGTCCGGGAAATGTCCGGGAAATCAAACAACAGGGGAGGGGCGATCACATGAGTCGTTTGTTGCGAGGGGGCATCCTGCTCTTGGTCGCGATGCTGTGCGTGCTTTTGGGGACAGGGGTGAGCCATGCGGAGTCGCCTTTGGTCGAACGGTACACAGCGCCAGACGGCATGGTTATCACCAGCCACTCTCCGAGTTGGGATTCGCAGACCAAACTGAAGTCATTGCACGAGGAACTGCTGAAGAACACACACGGGGAAGAGATCGAACTGCTCGACGAGATCGTCGTCCACGACGACTACCCGCGAGGCAAAGGGGTAGCGGGGCAGTACATCTTCCAGACCGTGGGCACGATCATCCCCGGCACCAAACAGAAAATGCAACCGGGCAAAATCGAACTGTACGGCGGCCGCGAACATCAGACCGTCGCCTCGTTCGCCCACACCTTGGCACACGAATACGGTCATCACGTGACCCATTACTATACTCTGCAAGCGGACGGATATCCGCTGACCGACGAAAAGCGCTGGAGCCAAACGTCCTACGCCCGCATGCGCGGACTGACCCACGACGACCGCATCGCCGTCGAAGGCGTCGACCACCGCTGGCAAGTCGCCGAAGTCGCAGCGGAAGACTACGTCCAACTGTTCGGCTCGCCGCTGGCCAAAGCGCCGACCCCGTTCGAATCGCGCATCGAACAGGCGATGAGAGGTCAGGAGCCGTCCGCCATGTCATGGAACGCCTCCATGTACAACGTCCAGCCGCAGGAAAACATCCTCCTGCCGCTGGCCAGCGACGTGCCCCACCTCTACGAATTTTTCCACCAGCGGATGAAAGGCGAACCGGGCACCTACACCCCGCCGAAAAAGCCGGAGCTCAAACTGGTCTCCTACGCCGAGCAAGCCAACGCCGGATACCAGCTCAAGTTTGAATGGGAAATGCCGGGGGAGAAAGACAACTACACCTACACCCTCGTCACATACGGCGAAAACGACCTCCTCGCCGAGCCCATCGTCACCCGCAAAGCAGGGGAGGCCAAAGAGGCCCGCTACGGCTCTGTCGTCGTCCAGCGCGGCTCGTACCTGTACACCTATCAGGAACCCAACGCAAAGGGCCTGAGACACTTCAAACTGTACTCATTCGGCGACAACAACTGGGTCTCCGAATCGGCCGAACTCACCGTCGACATGGCCAATCCGACCGAGGTCAAAGTCAACGAGAAAAAAGTCGTCCCCGTCGCCGCAGCACCTGCCGACGAAACGGCGCTCGACGTCTGGGACATCGACCTGATGCTCTTTGACATCGACCTGTCCTGGCTCGTCTCCCTGATCGGCTGGGCGGCTGACTTCATCAACGGCGTGCTGACCGCCTTGCTGGGTTGACGAATTTCCGTGGAAATGAGAAAATGCGCGCAAACACCGAAAAACTGACAAAGGTGGCATGTAAGACATGGCAGCCCACTATCTCCGCTTTCAAGCTGAAGGCACCGTCCGCTACGGCGTGCTGCAAGGCGATACCGTCGCAGAACTGGCAGGCAACTTCCTCGACACCACCGAACGCACCGGCGCGACCTACGCGCTGGCAGACGTCGAACTGCTGACACCGACCGTCCCGACGAAGGTCATGTGCATCGGCCTGAACTACAAACTCCACGCCGAAGAGCGCGGCAAAAAGATCCCGGAAGAACCGATGCTGTTCCTCAAACCGCCGTCTGCCGTCGTGGCGACGGGGCAGGAGATCGTCCTCCCGGCCATCGCCCAAGACGTGGAGTACGAAGGCGAGCTGGCCGTCATCATCGGCAAACGCGCCAAATTCCTGACCGTGGAGGAAGCCCGCGACGCGATCTTCGGCATCACCGTCCTGAACGACGTCTCCGAGCGCTTCTATCAGGTCAAAGACGGCCAATGGGGCCGTGCCAAGGGGTTTGACACATTCGCCCCTGTAGGGCCGTTCGTCGCGACCGGACTGGACTACCAGAACCTCAAGATCGAGACGAAGATCAACGGCGAGGTCAAGCAGTCGTCGTCGACCTCCGACATGATCTTCACCGTCGACCACCTCGTCTCGTTCGTCTCCCAAGTCATGACCCTCGAACCCGGCGACATCCTCACCACCGGCACCCCCGCAGGCGTCGGCCCGCTGCAAGGCGGCGACGTGTGCGAGATCACGATTGAAGGCGTAGGGACCTTGGTGAATCGGGTACGAGACCTGCGGAAATAATTTCTTTGTCATAAACGCTTGCATCGGCGCGTACTCTCTGGTATAGTAGTAAACGTCGCCGATGCAATGCTGACGACAACCACACAACTGCAAACATCGGAATATAGCGCAGCCTGGTAGCGCGCACCCTTGGGGTGGGTGAGGTCGTGGGTTCGAATCCCGCTATTCCGACCATCTATAAGAGACTGTGTCAGACATCTACGTTCACAAGTGAGATGATGGCATGGTCTCTTTTTATGTTTTCAAATACTCAAATAGCGAAATGTCTGATACAATTTAAAGATTATTACATTGATGGGAGATTGATATACGATGAAGTATTCGAAAAAGTGGATTAGAATTTTGGATAAAGTTAATGGATTTACATATAGCAAGCGTGATGTTTGGTATAGAGGAGAAAGTAGAGAATGGCCAAAATTAAATTCTGGCCTTTTTAGATTGGATTTTCAGGGGAGTTTGGAAAGTTTCCTTAATTATGAGTTTAATCTCTATAGCGATTTTTATAATCTAGGTAATACAATTCATAGGAAAACGGATTGGGAACTATTGTTTTTAATGCAGCATCACGGTGCGAGTACTCGGCTTTTAGACTGGACGTCTTCGTTTGCGGTAGCACTATTCTTTGCAACTCAACGTTGGGACCATGACGGGAATGCAAGAATTTGGGTGCTCAATCCTTATAAACTGAATAACTTGTCTGATCATGAAGGGATATTGTCTATCCCACATTATTATCCAAGTTATGAAACATTAATTAATGATCGTTCTTTTTCGGATCAAACATTAGCTATTAGTACTGTTAGAAATAACCCTAGAATGGTGGCTCAGCATGGGCACTTCACTCTTCAGGGGAATTCCAATAAATCATTGGATGAGGAAATCGAAAATAGAGATGTTTTAAGTGAAATTGTGCTAACGCCTGATCTAAAAGTAGATATCGCCAATTTTTTGATTCAATGTGGGGTTAATGAGTTTTCTATTTTTCCTGATATGGATGGACTGGCCAAATATTTAGGGAAGAAGCAACAATTTGATCACTTTAGACAGTTTTCCTCTTCGAAATTATTTTAGTATTCATTGGCGCATGAATTTATGGTAGATATTACAGTAATTTTAGATGCAAAAGATATGCATGAACCTATTTAAAATAGGATAGTTAAGTATTCGAGAATGCATTCATGTTTAACTTCAATATTACGTAGCTTAGATAGAGAAGTCGCAAGTGAAGAGCGAATCGAACTTGCGGAAGTTTAAGATGATCTGTTAAGTATCAGTAGTACTTTCCCAGGGGCTTATACAACCTGTAAAAAAGTAGGATGATGTATCACTGGAATACACGAGATCCCCGTTTGGAATTTGTAAACGGGGATCTCGTTGTTAAATTATCAATATAAACTTAATCCAAGTATCGTTTGAGAACGAAACGTAAAATCACCATTCTATCTCAGCTACGCGTTTGATCATGGTATTATATAAATGTATTGCATTAATATGGTCAACTTTAGTTGCCCATGGTGCTCTCACTTCTTCTAGACAGTTGTCTTGGATTTTTCATGCATTATATAGCAAGTGCGGTAAACAAGCATGCTTAATTACCATCTTGGCCAGAAGGAAGTGATACTATGAATTCCGGTATGAAAAAATTCATTAAAGTATTTACTACCAAACGGGACTTATTTGTTGATAAAACTGATACTGATGAATTAATTGATCGTCTCTCGACGGTTCCTCTCGGGACTTTACTTAATGTGCTTTCTAGAATGTCTGCTCTGCCGTTGGATAAAGACGCAGCGGTTCGCGATTTATTCGAAAGGAATTTTCCTATTGCTGGTCAGAGGGCTAAGAACAAATATCTTTATAGTCATCAAGGACTTCTTGCGACTTGGAAATGGTTGTTGGCTTATGGCGACACCAACGCTATTGAAGAAGATAATATGCCACTAGGACATGCTGTATTGATCCTACTCATTTTTTGTATTGAAATATCAGATGCGATATCTTTAGAGGACATTTCAGTTGAAAGCGTAAAAAAGCATATGTTGCAAAACTATGTTTTCAATCAGCATACGGCAGGATTTGCTGCACTTGCTCGAGCAAAAATGATATTTACAGAGCTACCGATAGAGGTCGGAATGAATTTTCCGCGGGAGTCTATTAATTTTTCATCTAAATTCTATGAAACATATGGATACTCGATTCAAGACTATTTAGGCACGATTAGTTTGATAACGGCCAAATATCAAGAAGATGAGGATGCCATTTTTTCAAACAGGGAAGTGGACTTAATTAAGTTATTTAATAACGCGGAGTTCACCAAAGTAGGAGCAAAAGTTCTTGATTCGCTTAGTATTAGTTTAGAGGATGCAAAACTATGGGCTATTGATACAATCGATTCGCATTGGAACTACACGAAGTTTCTTGAATATCCGATAATAAAATTGCCTAATGGACGAAGTTATCCAATTATGTCTAAATTGCTTGAAGAGCAATTTTTTTCACAGTTGTTTTTTAGGATTAGAAACTGTTACCCACGAAATGACTCAAAGTTTTTAGGCTTTATGGGACGCGTATTTGAGCGGTATGTACAAATCTTACTGGAAAGAGCGATTCATGACTCATCCCTTCCTTATGAAGTGATTCAAGAGTTTGAGTATGAATATGGAGCAGGAGGTGTAAAGAGGTCACCGGACCTCATGCTTAGATTGGGAGATAAGTTGCTTGTCATAGAAACTAAGAGTAGAAGATTATTGCTTGAAACCATTCTTGAAGGTGAAGAATCATACATTGAGAAAGATATTGATCGAATGGTAATTGAGCCAATTAAGCAAATACATGATAGGCTGAGTGAATTGATTCATGGCGTGCAGCACTCAAAACTCAAGGGAATTCGAGATATCTTCGTTATGAGCGTAACGACGGGGGAATTTCCTACGATCCAGTTTATTGAGGATAAAATAACAGAGAGGCTCAGCTCATTATTAGATATGGATTTTAAAGGTCATTTTCATCTCAGCATTGAGGAGTTCGAGCTGATGAGTAACCTTATTGGGCGAAAAAATGGTAAGCCTATATTTCGAATCCTTGAAAACAAAAAGAAGTTGTTTCCAGGGATGTCATTTACAAACTTTATTGTCAGTACCTCGTTGCCTAATAGGTTTCCGAAGCTGATTTTCGAGAAATTATCAGAGAGTCTAGATGATTTTTCTCGTCATTTTGGTAGCTTTACCGATTAGATTCTGACATTTTGACCGTTTTGATAAACCATTACGGGGTTTTTTGCTGTCGGCTTAATGGAAATAAAAAGCACCCTAAGGGTGCTAAGTAAAGTCTAAATTATTTTGTTTGTGCAATCACCAATGGCCCTGGATCGCGGTCAGCAGCGGAGTATTGAAGATCCGCCTGAACAATCCCCATTCCGAGTAACACAACGAACATCGTGATCAGTACTTTTTTCATGTTATATTCGCTCCTTGTTCATCAGTTCTAGTACGTCGCTCCGTACCGATTGGTAGTGCAAAGCTTTTTCGAAATCTCCGAGACTGCGGTAAGAATCAACCACGAGTTTCAGGGCGTTGACTTGATCTTGGTACATGCCTATTCTACCAAAGATTTCGTAAGATTTTAAACTGTGATTGATGGATTGTGGAAATTGTTTTTTGGTGTGTTGGTATCGAGCGAGAACGGAGTGGTATTCTCCGGCTTCTAGAATCTCACCTACTGAAGATTCATAGACCGTTGCTTGTTCGAGAGTTGATTCACATTCCTCGAAGTGACCATGATCTAAAAGGAGACTCGCTTTCTTCGCTAACACAAACACGATACCGGCTGGGTCGTCTTCCTTTACAAAATGCTAGAAGCACTCTTCCAACTCTCGTAACGCTTGCTGAAGGTCGTGGTGATGGGTGATGGACGATGCGATGGTCAGTTGCACTTCGTAGAGTAAGGAGTGGTGGTTGAGCGTCTGGTAGAGCTGTTTCGATTGATGGAAAAGTTCGGCTGCTTTTTCGAAGTCGTGTGTGTTTTTATATGCGATTCCCTGCACGTAAAGGGAATGGGCATAGCTTTTTAGATTCTTGGTTTGTTGTGTGAGCAACGGTTGTAAAATCCCCAATATAAACGGTTGAAAATTCCCCACTTCCAACGGACAATCTCTCCGAGAGGAGAGAAATCATGGTCAAGAATGGGGAATATTTTGTGATTCAAGAGATGAAGCAACGGGGGATGAGCATCACGTCCATCGCGAAAGAGCTCGGCCGCGACCGTAAGACGATCAGAAGATGGATTCGGGAGGGAGTTCCGGGCGACTACCGCCGTACTGTAGAGAAACCAGAAAAGTTGGCTCCCTTCAAGACTTACGTCAGACAACGGATGGAAGAAGGTTGCCTCAATGCGGTTGTCATCTTAGACGAGATCCGAGCAACTGGGTACACCGGCGGGATTACGATCCTTCGAGACTATATGCGACCACTTCGGCCGCAGGTTTCCTCAAAAGCAACGGTCAGATTTGAAACACCGCCAGGTCGGCAGGCTCAGGTGGATTGGGGCGAGTTCCGAGTTGAGTGGAACGGAAAGAAAAAGCGTCTCTACGCGTTTGTCATGGTTTTGGGATTCTCCCGTTCCATGTTTGTGGAATTCACAGAAGACCAGCGTTTAGAAACCCTGATGGGTTGTCACGAACGGGCTATGCAATTCTTTGGTGGTATCACTGAAACTTGTCTCTACGACAACATGAAAACCGTAGTAGCTGGTGTGGATGATCAAGGCGATGTTGTTTGGAATGCGCGTTTCGCGCAATTTGCAGCCCATCATGGCTTCCCTTCTTCGCCGCTGCCGCCCCTATCGGGCTCGAACGAAGGGCAAGGTAGAAAACGGAGTGGGTTATGTCCGCAAAAACTTCTGGCCGCGGGTACAATCCTTTACCGATCTCCAGCACCTGAATGAACTGGCCCTTCACTGGCTAAACAGTATTGCGAATGTTCGCATTCACGGCACGACGCAAGAGCGCCCTGTTGACCGTCTCTCCCGTGAATGTTTAAAACAGATGGCATCAGAGCCGTTTGATTGTGTGGAATACCATGTTCGCAAAGTGTCGTCAGACACTCTCATCTCCTATGAGGGGAATCGATATTCTGTTCCGAGTCGGTTTATTGGGCATCTTGTGCAGATCAAAGATGATCGTCGCGGCGGGATTCGGATCTACTATGAAGGTAAGATGATCGCGGAACACAGAAAAGCTACCGGTCAAAGAATCGTTATACAAAATAAAAACCACTTCGAAGGCATTCGAACAGACAGCGTCGCCAAACCGGTTCCCCAACCTATACCGCGACTCATGTCTAACGCTATACCAGAAGTGGTCATACGTCCTCTCGCCGTCTATGAACAGTTCACAGACGAGGAGGTGGTGCGCTCATGATCATACAAGAGCGCTTAGAAGCCGCCTTTCAACAGTTTGGATGGGTCCGGATTCCGGAGATTCTCCATGCTCATGCGGAAGAAGCAGCTAAACACAATCTAACGTATTTGGAGTTTCTAGACAAGCTCCTTCAGGAGGAATTAGCGGCGAAACACGACCGCTATCTCAAGACGAGGACACGCCTTGCCAAGTTGCCGTACCACAAAACGATGGAACAGTTTGACTTCGAATTTCAGCCGTCTATCGACGAGCGCAGAATGCGTGACCTAGCCACCTTACGCTTTGTTGAACATCAGGAGAATGTGATCCTGCTAGGGCCGCCAGGTGTGGGGAAAACGCACTTGGCGGTAGCTATGGCGATGGAGGCCATCGCACAACGAAAGACCGTCTACTTTACATCGGCTCACGATCTTGTGCAGACTCTTCAGGACGCCCATCACAGCCGCTCCATTCAACAGAAGATGCGCGTCTATACTAAGCCGGATCTCCTCATTATTGATGAGATTGGCTACCGTAAGATGGACGAAACTGCTGCCCATTTCTTCTTTCAAATTGTCTCGGAACGATATGAAAAAGGATCGATCATCCTCACATCCAATAAATCATTCGGCATGTGGGGAGACATCTTTGGCGATACCGTGTTAGCGACTGCCATTCTGGATCGCCTCCTCCATCATTCCAGTACGATCAACATCAAAGGCGAAAGCTATCGAGTGAAGGAAAAGAAAAAAGCAGGATTCTTCAGGGCAGAAAACACCGAGGATCAGGACAGGTAGCCTTTTCATTTGGGCGGTGAAACTGGGGAATTTTCAAACGGCGTTTTTGAGGAATTTTCAACTGATGTTGACAGTTGAAAGTATTCTCCGGCGCGTTCCAAGAAGTGGATCGAGTCATGCGATCTGCCACGTCGTCTCAGGGTGAGGCCGACGTTGTAGGAGATATGGGCAGCGAGGTCGTTGAATGACGAGAAACGTGAGGTGTAATCGAGAGCCTTCTTGTAATTGTAGTAAGCATTTCCTGTGTCCTGTCTCTGTGTGTAGGCATTGCCGATTTTGTTGCGGATTAACGCTAACAGGTACGCGTCATGATGATTTTCCGCCTCTAGATCCGTAATGATGGGGTGGAGGACGTGAAGAGCATCTTCATAGCGTTTTTGTTGATACCGACATTCGGCCAGATGGACGGAGAGCATGATCCGGTCCTTTTCCGAAAGATCTTTTTCGTGTTGCAGATCCTGAATCATCGATTCTGCTTCGTCAGTTTGATTCGTTTCCAGCAAGACTTCGACTAAACGGATACGGCTGACGAGTTCCATGTGTTGATCTTCATCTTGCAAAAGCTCTCGTATCGGAACTTTAAGAGCAACTGCAATCTTGTTCAGCAACTCCGGCGATGCGTTTGCTTTGTCCTGTTCGATTTGGCTGATCCAGCCGAACGTGACGCCGGTGGCATCGGCCAGGAAGGATTGGGGGAGGTTGCGTTCTTTTCGGAGTCGGCGGATTCTTTCGCCGATGGTTTCTTTATGCTCGTTATGGATATTCATATGTACCACCTCTGCAATCACAATAAGCAAAGATAATTATACATAAGTATATCCATCTAAACAACAGTTGTGAAATGTTTATAGTCGTTATGCAAAATTCCTACTCGCTATAACATATTGCTGGAACTAATAAGTAAATTCTAAACTCATCTCAACGAGATTCAGAGGGGTGAGTGTGTGGGTGACTTGACGTTAGGACAGCGGATTCGGGAGTTGCGATTGAAAAAAGGGTGGACACAGATCCAGTTGGCAGAGGGGATCGCTACGCCGTCGATGTTGTCTCAGGTGGAGAGTGGGAAGGCGAGACCGTCTTTTAACTTGTTATCCGCCTTTGCGGAACGGTTGGAGGTGCCGGTGGAAAACTTGCTCTCGAACGTGGAGCTGAATCTGGACTCCATCAGCACCTACAAAATGGCGACGGCGATGGTGGCGGCACAGGAGTACGGGTCGGCGATCCCGTTGTTGCGGGGATTGGTGGAGAGGCGCGTGCGTCGATTTCGACGATGGAGATCTTGTTTCATCTCGGGGAGTGCTTGCTGCATACGAGTCAGTTTGCGGAGGCGGAGGCGATCTTCAAACAGCTGCAGGAATACGCGGTGCTCAGTGACGATGCGTATCTCAAGGCGAAGGTGTTGCTAGATCTGGGGCACATCGCGTTTCAACGCAAGCTGTATCAGATCGCGTGCTTCCAGTGGGAGAAGGCTTTGGCGGAGAGCGAGAAGATGGAGGCGAGAGATGCAGGTCTTCAGGCAAGTATCCTGCACAGGCTTGGTCAAGTCGCGATCATGCAAGGGCAGCCATCTACGGCGGAGGAGTATCTATCCCGTGCTGTTGAGATGTACGAGGGCAGAGACACTCTTCCGGAGATGGCACATGCCTGTTTGGAGCTCGCAAGATCTTGCAAGCAACTCGGGAAAGTGGAGCAAGCCGCTGTGCACTCGGAGCGGGCGCATGCTGTCTTTCAGAGCATTCAGGAGTTGCGGATGACCATCCAACTGGAAATCGAGACGGCTGCTCTATACGCGGTTACGGATCGGGAAGAGGATGCGGAGCAGATGTTGAGGTACGCGTTGTCCAAGGCGGAGTTTCTGAAGGATCGCGAGTTACAAGGCATGGCCTGTGCGGAGCTGGCACAGATCTATTTGCGGAAAGGGGATCTGGGTCGGGCAGTCGAGTCTTGCGGGCAGGCGCAGGCGTTCTTCCCGCCCCTGCATGTCGGTCAGGCTGTCATCAACCGTGTCCTGGCACGAGTCGCGGTGGCAACATACAACCCGGAGGAAGCGAAGCGCCGGTTCCAGATGGCCGCAGTTGGATTCAAACAGGCGGATCGGGTGGAGGAGTGGGAGGAAACGTTGTATGAACTCTCCCGGCTCTATCTGCAAGCAGGTGATCATCCCAGAGTGATCGAAATATTGGAAACAATTCGGGAGTACACGGTTCGAGTGAAGAGAAACGCGTCAGAACCTTTCCAATGAATCGCATGGGTGACCTGAAATGTGATTACAGACAGGAGGAATGATGACAGATGTATGGCATCAAGATCAGAAGGCCCAGAGCGGAGGATTTTGAAGAGTTGATGCAACTCTTTATCGCGGTCGTAGAGGATACATTCAAACGAGAAGGGCTGTCGGATTTATCCGATGATCGGGAGAGCGAAATCGAGAGCAAAAAACGGTACCTGCAAAGCGATTTGGACAGTAACGGGGAGCAGCGATATTTTCTGATTGCTGTAGATCAGCATCATCGCATCGTAGGCACGATCGAATACGGTCCTGCCAGTGAATTGATTCATGAATGCACCAATGGAACATGGGACGGATTGCAGGAGGTCGGAACTGTATTTGTGCTTCCGGAGTATCAGGGTCGCGGGATCGGGACCTTGTTATGGAGTGCCATGCTGCTGATCTTTTTAGGCCGGGGTATTCATGAATTCTGTCTGGACAGCGGCTACGGCCGTGCTCAAGCAATGTGGCGGAAGAAATTCGGAGAGCCGGATTATTGGCTAAAGGATTATTGGGGCCCTGGACATGATCACATGATCTGGAGGAAGAATGTACGTGATGTAGAGATAATGGTTTGACGTGAGTCGCATGGGGGGAACGCTGGTATTTTCTAAGCACGTTCCTTTTCACCGCAAAGACCGGATACAAATGTTTTTTCCTCTGCAAACTAAAAGAAATCATCAGGAGAAGAGGAATGCAGAGATGGCTCTTTCACCGCTTGTGTATCATCGGTTGGTGCGTCCCAAATGGATGACTCAGAAATACATTCATAACCATATCAACGCAAACTTTGATCTGAAGAACAAGCGTATCCTCGATTTTGGTGCGGGCACGGGAGCGAACTGCACGCTCTGTACGCCCGAGATGTATCACGGGATTGAGCCGGATCACGGACGAGTGCAGTTGGCCAGCCGTTTGTATCCGGGATACAAATTCAGCGTCTTGCAAGATGATGTTCTGCCTGTAGAAGACCGTTCGATTGATTTTGTGATGATTATTGCCGTTCTGCATCACATTGCCACGCAGGAGATCACCCGATATGTAGCGGAATTCCGGCGTATTTTGTCTCCGGAGGGGAGGGTGCTGGTGATCGAGCCGTCTCTCTGGGAACACACGCCCATCTGCAACTGGTTTATGCAATGGCTCGACAAAGGGGATTACATCCGAGACGAGCGAGGATACCTGGAGTTGTTCGAAGATCAGGGATTTTCCTGTCAAGTTCTCAAGCGATTTAAAAAGGGATTGTTCTACAATGAGGTGTATTTCTACGCTGTTCCTGAGCAAGAAAAAGGGGACCACTGATGTGGTCCCCTTTTACAATAGCGGTGCAAACATGCGGGCAGCCGCTTCTTTACATCGATGCGAGAGGGGGCGTTGTCTGTGCAGGCGAGGACAGACTCTCACGCTGTCCTCGATGTCTTGTAAAAAGTCTTGTTCCAAGCGGGCGACAAGTTGCCGATCATACAAAACCGCGTTGGTTTCGAAGTTCAATTGAAAGCTGCGAATGTCAAAATTGGCAGAACCGACGGAGGCGAACAGGTCATCGACGACGAGAACTTTGCTGTGCAAGATCCCTTTTTGGTACATGTAGATCTTGACCCCGGCCCGCAGTAAGTCTGCAAAATAAGACTGCGCAGCCCAAAATGTGAGCGGAGTGATCGTGCATCCTTGGACGATCAGCCGCACATCCAGACCGTTTTGAGCGGCTTGCTTGAGGGCCGCCAGTGTTCGCCTGCAGGGGGCAAAATACGGAGTTTGGATGTACACGCGACGCTGTGCGGTCATGATGGCCAGATGGAACAAGTCACGGATCAATTCACCTTCGCAAGACGGACCGCAATTGGCGATTTGGATGAATTGGCAGCCTTCCGATTCGGATTTGGGGAGATCATTCGTCAATTGAAGTTGACAACCGGTGAGGTAGTGCCAGTCATCCACGAACGTTTTTTGTAAATCGCGGACGCAGGCTCCTTCTATTTTCAGATGCGTGTCCCGCCAAAAGCCGATGCGTTGGTTGCGGGACAGATATTCATCGCCGATGTTCATGCCGCCGATAAAACCGAGCGTTCCGTCGATCACCACGATCTTGCGGTGATTTCGGAAGTTCAGCTTGAGGAGGTTGCGAAGGGTGATCGGAAGGAAGTGTTTGATCTCGATGCCCGCCTTCAACATGTCTTGAAGGACTCGTTTCGGGATCTTTCGGCTGCCGAGACCGTCGATGATCATTCGAACCTTCACTCCTTCCGAGCACTTCATTATGAGGAGGTCCCGGATCTCTCGACCGATCTGGTCGTCTTTTACGGTGTAGTACTCGATATGAATATAGTGCTTGGCCTGCAACAAAGCTTGCTTGAGCTCCCGAAACTTTTCCTCGCCGTTTGTGAGCACTTGGGCGCGGTTGTTTGATGTGAGCGGCGCAGCATGGTTTTCCGTGAGCAGTTGCACCAACCGATGGATGTGTGACGCCCCCTTTCCATGCATCGCAGACAAGTTTTGCAGTTGTCCTTTTTGTTGGTCTATGAAGTTTTCCAGATCGCCGTGATTGCCTGCCGGTCTTTGGAATAACTTTCGTTTGCGAAACGACAAGTAGAAAAAGGAGCCCAGGAAAAGAAGGACAGAGGAGCAGATGATGGCGACCACCGCCTTTTGCTGTCGGTTTTTGCAAATCGTCTATTCTATCATGTGCGAAAAGGGGCATGACTTTCCTCGTAAATTCTGGTGTTTTCTTGCCGAGGAGACGAGAGTTTTATATTTGATATATAATAATAATGATAGTCAGATGCGGATTCATAGAGAGGGAGTTGAGCGAATGACCGTTAGGATCAACCAAATGCTCTCGTTGCGGATCGAGATGCTGCTGGCGAATGGATTTGCGAAGCAGGACATTTTGACCGAGTTGAAAAAAGGGACGTTTGCCCGGGAGCACCAGATCGGTGATCGGATCGTCGATTTTACTTTGCTGATCGACTTCGCCGCTGACCATTGGCCTGAATGTGAAAAGGCGGTACAGGATGGATACCGCGTCACCTTCCACACGATCAACGGGGTCAAGTCTTTGCTCGCGGTGAAGTTTGGCTTGCAAGATGAGCGGGACTATCAGGACAAAGGCGATCATTTGGACGGGATCCAGTTGTCGGACGCCGATGTGGAGTGGCTCCAGTCTGTGTTGGCGATGAACTGGCGGGTCGTGGATCAAGAGGAGAAGGGATCAGACCCGAAGGTTGTGCAGATTCGGTTAGCGGCTCCACAAGAATGATAGCAAGCAGCACTCCGAGGAGTGCTGCTTTTTTCTTGTCATCCTCAAAGTGGCAGATGAAATGATTTTTGAAATAAATATAGACGAAACTCGCATTCGTCTATTATAATTGCAAACAAATACAAAATATGTTTTCTTTAGGGGGTAATCAGATGGAATCGTACAAAGGGAAAGTAGCCGTCATCACCGGAGCGGCGAGCGGGATTGGCCGTGCGTTGGCAGATCGGTGTGTGAAGGAGGGCATGAAGGTGGTGCTGGCGGATGTGGAGGAAGTGGCGTTGCAAAATGCCGAACGCGAGCTGAGAGCGAAGGGTGCGGGCGTTTTGGCCGTCCTCACCGATGTGTCGAAGGAGAGCGACGTGCAAGCGTTGGCCCGGCAGACGGTAGACGCTTATGGTGCCGTGCACCTGCTCTTCAACAACGCGGGAGTCGGTTCCGGGGCTTTGCTCTGGACCAGCACGGTGGCCGACTGGCAGTGGGTGATGAGTGTGAACCTGTGGGGGCCGATCCATGCGATCCGGGCGTTTGTCCCGATCATGCTGGAGCAGCAGACGGAGTGCCATATCGTCAATACGGCGTCTCGAGCCGGGTTGGAAACGGGGCCGGGGCTTGGTATCTATCGGATGACCAAACACGCGCTGGTCAGCATGAGCGAGACGTTGTCTCATGAATTGAAGATGATCCAGTCCTCGATTGGCGTCTCGGTGCTCTGCCCTGGATTTGTGCGGACGCAGATCTGCGATGCGCACCGGAACCGACCGACGGAGTTGAGCGGTCCGAATGACCGTGAGATGCCGTCGCCGATGGACATTCAACTCGATCAGATGATGAGGAAAGCGGTGAGCAACGGCATGACCCCGGAGGAAGTGGCGGACATCACGTTTGCTGCGATCCAAAACCGCCAATTTTACATCCTACCCGACCCGGAAGCCAAGCAGGCTGTGCAAGTGCGGCTGGAGGATATCTTGAACGACCGCAATCCGTCTTTTCTGATACCGGCAGCTTTTAACTGATTTATTAGATTCAATATTTCGAATATGGAAAACTGGCTGGTCTTTCATGCAACTTCTTGGTAGAATCCATAACTAATATCTTCGTTGGAAGTCGTAACGAGGCAACTGGACATCAAAGGAGTTATCGCACATGAAGGGTCTGCCGAGGAAAGAGATCGTCTATGTCAGTTTCATGCTGTTTTCGATGTTTTTTGGGGCAGGAAATCTGATCTTTCCGCCGTTCCTTGGGCAGTCGGCGGGGGAGTCTGTGTGGCTGTCGCTGGCGGGTTTTGTACTGTCGGCGGTGGGATTGCCGATCTTGGCCGTCATGGCGGTGGCGAAGGCAGGGAGTTTTGAACGCTTGGGCGGACGGGTGCATCCTGTGTTTGCGTCATGGTTTCCGGTGATCATCTTCCTCTCCATCGCCCCAGGGCTGGGAGTGCCGCGTGCGGGGAGTTTGGCGTATGAGATGGGGGTGCGCCAGTTTCTTCCTGTAGAAATGGCGGAGCATCCGGTGTCACTTCTGCTCTATACGCTGGTCTTTTTCGGGGTGGTGTATGCGCTGAGTCTCTCCCCTTTGAAATTGGTGGACCGGTTTGGAAAGCTGTTGACGCCTTTGCTGTTGACGATGATCGCTGTGATCTTTGTGAAGAGTCTGTTCACGGATCTGGGTGCTCTCGGGGAGCCGCGGGGTGAGTATGCGGCGCATCCGGTGTTTCAGGGGATCTTGGACGGGTACTTGACGATGGATGCGATCGGGGCGTTGGTGTTTGGCATGGTGCTGACCACGGCGTTGCGGTCGCGGGGGATCGAGGGAGACAAGGCGCTGTCGGCTGCGATGGTGTATGTGAGCATCGGAGCGGGTGCGTTGCTGACGACGGTCTATCTGATCATCGGCTACTTGGGCGCGCAGAGTGCGTCGCTCGGAGCGGCAGAGAACGGGGCGCAGATCTTGAGCGTGATGATGAACTATCTGTTCGGGTCGGGCGGCACGCTGTTGCTTGGTGTGGTGTTTACGCTCGCTTGCCTCTGTGTGTCAATCGGGCTGGTCACGTCGGCGAGTCAGTTTTTTGCGGGACGGTTTACGCGCCTGTCGTACCGGGCGTGGGTCGGAATTTTCTGCTTGGTGAGTCTGACGGTGGCCAATGTGGGGCTGACCCAGATCCTGAAGGTGTCGGTGCCCATACTCGGTGTGATCTACCCGGTGGCGATTCTGCTCGTGGTGTTCGGGCTGCTGGATCGGGCCGGGAAATGGGCGGCTCCCGTGTACGCGGCGACACTCGGATGTGCAGGGGTGTACAGTCTGCTCGACGTGATGGGTGTCGGGTCGCTGGCTTCGATGCCGTTGCAGGAGCAAGGGATCGGCTGGCTTGTGCCTGCTTTGCTCGGATTGGCAGCGGGATGGGTCTGGTCGAAGTTTGGTGCAAAGAAAACGGACTCTGTGCAGAAGCATGGGGTGTATTAGTATAGAAGAAACACATGAAAAAGGCGGCTGCTCCCCGTGTGGAGTGTCGCCTTTTTTGTCTGTGCAGGAAATAGACCGTTGCTATAGAATGTAGGAGATGGAAATCATTGGAGAGGGGGCGTGGGAAGGTGACGGGTATTATTCAGTTTTTTGGGTTGGCCTACATACTGGTTGTCGTAGGGATGATCGCCCTCGTGGTCTATCTCATCATCGCGGTGCTCAATTTTATGAAGAGAAAGCAACAGACGGATGCCGAGATGGCAGCCAAAATGGGGCGAATGATCGAATTGCTGGAGCGACGTGAATTGGAAGGTAAAGAGCTGAAATAAACAAACAACCACACCTCGTCACGGTGTGGTTGTTTGCTATCCAGCGATTGATTCGTGCTCGACGATGTCGATGTATAAACAAACAACCACACCTTGTCTCGGTGTGGTTGTTTGCTTTACAGTGATTGTTTGGTGCTCGAAGATGTCGATGCGCTCGACGAGCCGCCGTTTTTCAGGTCGTCGTATTTGTCTTCCATCTCGCGGCCTTTTTGGTTGATGGCTTCGATGTCGGCCAGGCAGGACTCCAACAGGGCGAGATCGAGGCTTTCTTCGGAGTCGCCGAGGGCGAGGCCGAGTTTTTTGTAGAGGTCTCCGAGGTCTTCGTAGACGTCGATGACCGATTGGTGGTAGTCCTTGTACCGGGTGTCGTCCGGGACAGGGGCTTTTTTCATGTCGCCCAGAGCTTGTTCGTAGTAGGTGGTGTTTTCGGCGTAGATCTCTTTCATCTGCTTGTAGGTGATGTCTTTGTATTTCAGGTCGTCGAATGCTTGTTCCATGCCGGCTTCGCAGACGGCGATGTCTTTGATGCCGATCTCCATGACCTCGAGGAAAGTTTCTTGCTGCTGTTTCGGATCTTCGGTGCCTTTGTCGCCGGCCTTGCTGTCCGATGCCGGGCGGAGGAAGACGAAGTTGTCTTCATCAAACATGACATCGCTGTACAGATCAAAGGCGATCTTGAACGGCAGGGTCGGGTCCATCGGCGGGTAAACCATGATGCCGCTCACTTCGGAGCGCGGCTGGATGTCCCCGCCGGCGAGGAATTGTTTGAAATCGACCGCATCTTTAAACTGGCTGCCGAACGTTTCTTCGAGTTGTTTGCCGTCTTGAGTGACGGTCGCCACGTTGTAGCCGATCTTGGAGGCACGGTTGTTTTTGATGGTCAGGTGGATGCGGGTCTCTTCTTTGGCGTAGTCGATCTTGTTGATGGTGAAGGAGATGTTTCGTTTGGAGAAGGTGCTGCCGTCTTCAAAGCTCTTCGCCGGGGAGACGATGGAGAGACCGTCGACTTTTTTCAGTTCCTTCAGCTTGATGACCGGCTGGGTCAGGTCGCCCAGTTTGTGGGTGCCGTCCACGGTGCCGGTGATCTGAATCCACGTGTCCATCGTCAGCCGCTCCGTGGACACGTCACCGATGTCGACGACGATCTCGCTGTTCGTTGCGCCGACGTGCATGACGAACGCGTTGGTGAGTTTGTCGGTCATTTTGCCAGGTTCGAGGAAGACTTTGCCGCTTAGTTCGACGGTGGAACCTTTGTATTTGTCCGGGCTTTTCAGCAGGTCGTTGACTTGGTCTTGGGTGATCTGGACGTTGGAGCCGCTTGCGGTCTCCGATTGGTTGCTGCAACCGACGGTGAGCGAGACGGCGAGGAGGAGGGCGAGACTGCCGGTGATGATGCGTTTGTTGTTCATGAAATTGACTTCCTTTCATACTTTTGGAGTAATTGTAAAAAATATACATAATGAAACCTTCCTTATTTTGCTATAAGATGTTGGTGTCGTCAACTGTTTTTTTTATTGAGATTTTTGCAGTAGAAGGATAGTCAAGAGAGGGGATTGTTCTACATGGAATGGATAGCAGACCACCGCTGGGAGTTGCTGATCGGGGCGGAGTTGCTCTTTTATGCGTGCGTGGCCGGTTTTTTCCTGCTGCGCTATATGTGGGGATGGGAGCGGGGGAGCCTGTTTGTGCTGGGGGTGGGACTGCTCAATGAGTTCTGGATTGTCGCGCTGGGTGTGATCGACTATCAGGAGACGGGGCAGATCTCTGCGTATCAGATCGTGATTGTTGCGGTGGTCCTGTACGTTCTCGTGCAGGGGAAGGAGGGGATGCGCCGCATCGATCTCTGGATGAAGAGTCAGGTCTTGCGGCTGAAGGGGCAACCGATTCCGGCGGAGTTGGATGATTACAAATACGGTGCCGCGAAAGCTCGCAGCGAGCGTCGCGGGTGGTTGACGCATCTGTTGATCTACGCGGCCGTGAACGGGATGTTTTTGGTCATGTACGGGCTGTCTGCCAGCCCCGACCATTGGTACGACAACGAGACGGCCGATAAAGTGGCCCGCGTGTGGGGCATTGTGTTTGCGGTGGATACGGTGGTGTCGTGGTCGTATACGGTGTTCCCGAAGAAACGGAAAGTTGAGTTGTAATACATAAGAAAATACCGCGAGAGATCGCGGTATTTTTTATTTGGGAGCCAACGGGATGAAGATCTTCTCCTGCCATTTGTGGTAGCCGTAGATGACGAACGAGAGCCCGAAGATCACGAAGAAGTACTGCCAGGCTGTGATGTTTTTCAGCGTCGCGATGCCGATCCGTGTGAGCAGAGGGAATACTGCGAACGAAAACAGCGCATCCATGACCAAGTTGCTCAACACATACAGCGCGAACCGATGCGACGTGAGATAGAAGATCCAAAACGTGCCGACGGCAAAGATGCCGTATGCAAAGCTGGCGTCGATCATATAGCCCCAAGGGACGATGGACTGGTGGATCTCCCACCAGCCGTACGCGTAGGCGATCTGGAAGTTGATCGTCATGAGCAGGGCAGTGAAGATCGTGGTCGGCATGTATCGTTTGATTGTGTTCTTATCCAAGAAAAAAAGCGAAAACCAAGGCGCAGTCAAGAGGATCAGTTGCAACGTTTTAACACTCATCGAAGGAACCTCCTGCGGAAAGCGGAGTTTATTTCACCTTGGATAGGGTGTGTCTAGGAAATCAATTTTAAACCGACGGCGGAGGCGAGGATCATCGACATGAAGAGGATGCGTCGCCAGTCTTTCGATTCGTTGTAGAGAATCATGCCGAGCAGTGTGGCGCCGACGGTGCCGATGCCCGTCCAGACGGCGTAGGCGGTGCCCATCGAGATCGTCTGCATGGCGAGCGTCAGGAAGGTGAAACTGCCGCAGAAGGCGATGGCTGCGATCACGTAGGAACTCCAGCCTTTGTTCAATTTGATCCGGTTCATGCCGATAACGCCGAGCACCTCGAAGGAGCCGGCGAGGACGAGATAGAGCCAGCCCATCAGGCGTCGCCTCCTTTTGTTTGCGTTTCGCCGGTGACGATCTTCAGCCCGATCACGCCGATCAGCAGCACGAGGATCAACGATACTTTGACCGGGTCAAAGGGCTCGTCAAAGAACAGCATCTCACCCGCGACCGTGCCGGCGGTGCCAAGGCCGGTGAAAACCGCATAGACGGTGCCGACCGGCAGGACTCTGAATGTTTTGATCATGATGTAGAAGGAGAACAGGATCAGTGCGGCCGTGCCGATCCAGCCCAGAAGGGTGGTGGAGTGTTTTAACCCGGAGACCCAGACCACTTCGAGCAATCCGGCTACGATGATCATCAACCAAGCTCGATTCATTTTCTCTCCCTGCTTTCTCTCGTTTCTCTTCTCTATGTTTCGATGGACAGTCCGCGCCAGAAGATATGCCAAGAAGCATCCAAACGCTTCATGCACCGTTCCGGCCCGCCGTATAACATCTCGACAAAGACGCCGTCGAGCAGGCACAGGTAGGCTGCTGCTGCACGATCGGGTCCGACGGGCGCGATGATCTGCTCCTGGATCGCACGATCAAAGAGGGCGGTGACGATCTGCTCGAAGGTGTCGAGGTAGTTGTACAACAGCTCCATCACCCGGTCGTGCAGATGATCCGGGGGGAAGAAGGACATGCGCAGCCAGAATTTTGTTTTGACGTCCTGTTCGTACAGTTCTTTGTAGCGCAGGAGCAGATGGTGCAAGCGGTCGGGCAGCGGTTGGTCGGCGTTGTCTGCGAAGTAGTGCGTGATGAACTGCATCTCGTCTGCCGCGATCTCTTGGATGACGGTGAGGAACAGCTCTTCTTTTCCTTTAAAATGCGCGTACACCGACGGCGTTTTGATGCCGACCTCGCGAGCGATCTCATTGATCGACGCGCCTTCATAGCCAAAGTGGGCAAAATGGGCGAGGGCGACCTGTTTGAGCCGGGTCGGGGTGTCTGTCATAAAGGGAGGCACCTGCCTAACTAATAGTAGTTAGGTAATACTATGCTCCTTCGATTGCCGGATGTCAAGGATGATCCTTGCAGAGGCTCCACATAATAGGGGCAAATAAAAAAGGGACCGATATCGGTCCCTTGACGTGTGTGTTGAAATTGATTTCCAATCGTTGCTGTGGTACAATGGAAAACGGTCATTTCTTATGTAATACATATCGAAAATATTCTAAACCCATTATCATTATACCCGAATATAAGGGCTCTGTCAATGGAGGATGCATATTTTTTCGGAAGAGGGGCGAATCGGGATGAGCATGACGGAACGAGAGTGGCAGGAAGAGCAACAGCGCGTCGATCAAGTGGTACAAGAGATCGACCAGCAGATGGAGTCGCTGGAGCAACAAGTCGGCGAAGTGCGGGCCGATATCGTCGACATTCGGAAAAACTTCTGGGATGACGTCAAGCTCAATTTCAGCGACGCCGGAGAGATGTATGAGACGTACCGCAGCATGAAGCAACAGGCGGACGTCCTGTCCGAACATGAACGCAATCACCGGCTGGCGCAAACGCAGTTGAAAAAATTGCAACGGCTGCGCAGGTCGCCTTATTTTGGACGGATCGATTTTGCGGAAGAGAGCGAGTCGTCGGCCGAGCAGATCTACCTCGGGATCGGCACGGTGCTCGATGAGGAGCAGGAGAATTTTCTCGTATACGACTGGCGGGCACCCGTGTCGAGTCTCTACTACGACTATGGGCCGGGTCCGGCGGAGTATGAGACGCCGGGCGGGACGGTCGCGGGGAGGATCGATCTGAAGCGGCAGTATGTGATCCGCGATGCAGAGATCGTGTCGCTGTTTGACACGGGGGTGACGATCGGCGACGAACTGTTGCAGGAGGTGCTGGGCAAGCACGGGGATGCGCAGATGAAGAGCATCGTCGCAACGATTCAACGGGAGCAAAATCAGATCATCCGTGACGAACGGAGCAAGATGCTGGTCGTCCAAGGCGCGGCCGGCAGCGGCAAGACGTCGGCGGCGTTGCAGCGGGTGGCGTATCTGTTGTACCGCTATCGGGAGACGCTCAGCGCCCAGCAGATCGTGCTGTTCTCGCCAAATCCGATGTTCAACTCGTACGTGTCGACGGTGCTCCCGGAGTTGGGGGAGGAAAATATGCAGCAGACGACGTTCCAGGAGTATCTGGAGCGGCGGCTCGGCAAGATGTTCCAAGTGGAAGACCCGTTTGAGCAGATGGAGTATACGCTGACGGCGATGAACGAGCTAGGGTACGAGGCCAGGGTGGAAGGCATCAAATACAAGGCGTCGACCCGGTTGCTGACAGCGATGGAGGAGTATTTGGACCGGCTCGCGCAAGGGGGGCTGATCTTCCGGGCGATCAAGTTCCGGGGTGAGGTGCTGATCCCGAGGGAGCGGATCAAGGAGCTGTTTTACGGGATCGACGATATCTCGGTGTTTCCGCACCGGATGCGGGCGTTGGCCGATCTGCTGCTGGAAGAGCTTAACGTCAAGGCGGAGGAGATGCGCAACGAGCCGTGGGTGGAGGAAGAGGCCGAGCTGATGGATAAGGAGCAGTACCAGCGCGCGCACAACCGTCTGCGGAAGGAGAAGCGGTATTCGGAAAACTCGTTTGACGACTTTGCCCGCGAGTTGGATGTTCTGGGCGAGATGGTGGTGCAGAAATATTTCAAACCGTTGCGGCGCGGGATCAATCAGTTGCGGTTTTTGAATCTGCCCGCCGTGTACCGTCAATTTTTCCTGCAACAAAAAAAGGCCGGGGAGACGGCGCATTGGGAAGAGATGTGCGCGCAGACGGTGGAGCGGCTGGAGCATGGGAAGCTGGCGTATGAGGATGCGACGCCGTTCTTGTATTTGAAGGAGCGCATCGAGGGCTTCCAGACCAACACGCAGGTGCGGCATGTGTTTGTCGATGAGGCGCAGGATTATACGGAGTTTCAGTTTGCGTTTTTGCGTCGGCTGTTCCCGCATGCGAAGATGACGGTGCTCGGGGATTTGAACCAGTCGATTTTTGCCCATGCGCAGGGCGGGGATCGGTTTGCTGCGCTGTCAGAACTGTTTGAGGAAGGCGAGACGAAGCGGATCGTGTTGCGCAGAAGCTACCGGTCGACGCGGGAGATCATCGAGTTTGCCAGCGGGCTGATCGAGGGCGGGGATGAGATCGAGCCGTTCAACCGGCACGGGTCGAAGCCGACGTTGACGCAGGCGGCCGATGAGCAGGATCTGGCGGCAAAGGTGGCAGCTCGCATCCGCGATCTGCAGGAGGCCGGGCATCAGACGGTGGCGGTGATCTGCAAGACGGCGGAGGAGAGCCGGGCTGCGTATGAGCGCCTGAAAGGCGCGGTCGATGTGCGGCTGATCGGGATGGAGACCGGCGGTTTTGAAGCCGGGGTGATCGTGATCCCGTCGTATCTGGCCAAAGGGATGGAGTTTGACGCGGTCCTCCTCTACAACACGTCGCAGGAGCGGTACGGACGGGAGAGCGAGCGCAAATTGTTCTATACGGCCTGCACGCGGGCGATGCATGAGCTGCACCTGTTCACGGTGGGTACGGTAAGCGAGTTTTTGGCGGGTGTGGAGTCGGGGAGTTATGAACGGCTGACATAGAGCAAATAAAAAGGCGACCCGGAGGTCGCCTTTTTTGTATCGCTTTTGAAAATTAGTTGGTGGAGATGCCGCGTGCTGCCCAGATCGCGTCGATTTGAGCTGCGTGGGAACCGCCGTAGAGCAGTTGGTCGGCTGCTTTGATCGCACGAGCGCCGTCGTTGAACGTAGCGTTCGGGGTGAGCGACCAGTGGGACTGCAGGATGATGCGGGTCGCGATGTCGCGGCCGAATGCTTTCGCCATTTCGTACTCGCCTTGCGACCAGATCTCGCCGTCCGCGTGGACTTCGCCTTGCCAGTCTTGCGGGTAGACTTTGCCTTCGTCCAGACGACGGAGGTTCGGCGGGTTGTCCGAGGAGTAGGAGACTGCGTCCCACTCGGCGACAACCGGATCAAATTTCGGGTCCGGCTTGAGGAACGACTCGTAGGTCGCGCCGAGGAAGTCGCCGAACGCTTCGCCCATCGCGCCGCCTTCAGCAGAGTTGCCGAAGCCCGGAACTTGGTTGTCCTGGATGGAGTGACCGTACTCGTGGACGATAACGCCTGCGTCTTCCGCGTCGTCTACGCCGCCGGTGCCGAAGGTCAGAGCCTTGGTGGACGGGGAGTAGTAGGAGTTGTCAGCGGTGGTGCCGTTGACGTTCGCTACGATCGAGCGGTTGTTGATGTTGTTGAAGCCGATCGACTGGATGTAGCGTTGCAGCGAGTCGAGGTGGTAGTACACGTTGGTGTTCTCGAAGTGCGCAGAGCTGCGGGTGTAGTTGTAGACGAAGCTCGAAGAGAAGGTTTTCGATTTTTTGTTGCTGATCGAGACATATTGGCCCGTCAGATAGCCGGAACCGTCGAGCCCTTGGAGGGTGACCGTTTTCAGTTCGTTGGTCAGCAGGTCGTAGTCGGCGTTGTTGTTGTCCGTCAGGTTGACGTTGCCGGAAGAGACGACCGGGTTCGGCAGGAAGACTTTGCCGGTGCCGTTGACTTTTTGACGCAGGTCACGGGATTTGATGATCGCGCCGGTGCCAGCGTGGACGTAGGTTTCGAACTCGCCTTCTTCTGCGATCGCCGAAACGGTGGTCACTTTGTATGCCGGAACAAGCTTCTTGTCCTGGACGATGTAACCGAATTTGCGGGATGCTGCGCTCGCGAGGTTTTTGATCTTGGTGTGACCGAGAGCGAGGCCTTCCGCTTCGTTTTCGGTGATGTTTTTCTTGGTGGTCTCAGCGGTCAGGTTCGGTGCGTAGTCGGAGGTGACCAGAACCGCGTTGCCCGCTTTGTCGAGGGTGACGGTGACTTGGTTGTAGAAGACTTCCTTGCCGCCGTAGGTTTGTTGGTAGCGGACGTAGTCTGCCGCGTCAGTGCGGACGGTCGTCACGTACTGCAGGTCGGACAGGTCAGCTTTCAGTTCGTACTTGCCGGCGTTTTGCTTCAGGAACGCGTCAGCTGCCGTTTTCGCGTCGACAGTTGCGACGGCCGGAGTTGCTACCGGTGCGCCGCTTTGTGCAAAAGCAGCCGGAACAGCAGAGGTCAGGATGACGGCAGTTGCCAGAGCGACTGCAAATTGTTTTTTCATTGGGTGTTTCCTCCCTTTGTGTTTTTTCTATCTTTTCACAATAATTTTACGGTTTTCAGCGGGAGGAAGCAATAGTTTTCGTAAATTTTATATTTGCTCGCGAGTTGTTTAACATACGAACAAAAAAAAGCCCCTCTCATCATGAGAGGGGCTTGCACCCAAATCTTTCAATTAACGCGCGTTACGTTGTGTTTTGTTCGTGTCGCGGAACAGCAGAGTCAGCGAGTACAGGCCTGCGATCCCGACCAGCGTGTAGACAGTGCGGGCGAGCCAAGAGTCAGCACCGCCGAGCAAAGCTGCCACGAGGTCCCACTGGAACAGGCCGACCAGCAACCAGTTGAGGGCACCTACGATCACCAGAATCAGAGCAAGACGATCCATTCATCCCCCTCCTTTCTGCCTAAAGGCGTACCTATAGACTTCTCCAGTGCGTGTCCCAATATGACTGGAAATAATGTCAGGAGTGCCGCTCGCCGTGATTCTCGGAGTCGTCCGTTTTTGGATTGGCCGTCGGCATATATCCTTTGGAGGGCTGGTAGTTCAGTCCGTCCAACGATTTGCCGCTGCGCTTTTCCAAGTCGATCTCAGGCTGTGACGGTCTGACTTCATTCGGTTCAACGTTCATCTCAGACGCCTCTTTCCTCGAAAGATCTGCACATTACCTCAACTAGTATGACCGCAGGATCGGGAGCGGATGCGCCCTCTTACCTATTTCTGCCTTTCTTGCTATACTTTATGTATCTGAAGGAGAGAAAGAGAGGGAGAAGGCATGGCGCGGCGTATAGCGGGGCAAACCGCGATTGTCACGGGGGCAGGTCAGGGCATCGGCCGCGAGATCGTCAGAACGCTGCTCGAGGCAGGGGCCCAGGTGGTCGCTGTCGCTCGCAACGAGGTGGGTCTCGAGCGTTTGCAAGAGGAGATGCAGGCTGGACGGCGGCTGCTGGCTGTCGCGTGCGACATCCGCGATCCGCTGGAGGTGGAGCGGTTGTTTGAAGTGGCGGCCGAGCGCTATGGCCGGATCGAGATCGTGGTCAACAACGCCGGTGTCGGCCTGTTTGCGGGGATCGAGGAGACGCCCGTCGCTTGTGTCGACGAGATGATCGACACCAATCTCAAGGCGGTGATCTTCATGTGCCAGGTCGCGTTTGCACACATGAAGCGCAACGGGGGCGGTCAGATCGTCAACGTGTCGGCTGTGCTCGGTCAGGAGGCGTTGCCGCACAGCGCCGCGTTTTCCGCCAGCAAGTGGGGCGTGAACGGGCTGTCGGAAGCGCTGCGTCAAGAGGGGCGTCGCTACGGCATCCGCGTGGCGGTGGTGGCTCCGGGGGAGACCCAGACCGATTTTGCCGGCACACCTGCCTACAACAAACCGCACGGACTGAAGCCGGAGACGGTGGCCGACAGCGTACGCTATCTGTTGATGCAAGAGAGCGACGTGCAGACGGCACATCTCGTGCTGCGGCCGGACGGAGCAGGCGCATAAAAAAATCCCCGCATCTCGTTGCCGAGGTGCGGGGTTGTTTTCTTGTGTCAGTTGACGTTTTGCGTCGCTTCGAAGCGGTTGAGGTATTCCTCAAGGCTCTTTTTCAGCTCCGGAGTGTGGATAAATTCGATGCCGAATTCAAAGACTCCATTTTTGAGCTGCACGCGGCGGACGATGCCGGTCGCGTCGATGTGCGTGTCGCCGTCGATCGAAACGGAGATCTCGGTGCCTTGCTCCAAGAATTTGTCAGACTCGACGCGCACGCCGCCGAAGGAGACGTCGAGGATCTTGGCGTTCAGATCGCCTTTGGACTGCGAGCTGACGGTGCCTTCGAGGTTGACTTCATAACGCGGGTGCTCGCGGCGGTCGGACAGGTTGGCCTCACGGTGCGGTTTGATCAACAGAATACGTTCTTCAAGAGTGCCGATAACGGTCGACTGGAAAGTCAAGATCCCATTTTTATGGTAGACAGTCGCGGTGACCGGATCGCCGATCTGCAGGTTGGCAGCGGTCGGGAACACGACGTCGAACAGTTCACCCTGTTCAAAGAAAATCTGTCCCATATTGGAATAGTTGGTGGAACTGACAAGAATATTCGCGCCTTCGAACATGCTCATCGCAGGCAACTCCTCTCCCCAATTACAATTTTAGACCCTTAATCTACAGTTTTGTGAAACTGTACCTTAAAATAATCCGTTGTTAACTATCATAACTCATTCTATTAAAAATGGAAACTGCCTTTGCGACAAATTCTGCCGATTTTCACTAAGTTTTGTCACGATTTGCTCGTTCTGGATTCCAGTGGTATACTATTTTCGAAATTTGAAGGGCGGGGATGGATCATGACGAATCATCAAACCGATTATTTTGTGATAAAAGCCAAGGAAAACGGGGTGCAGGTGATCGGCTTGACACGCGGTCAGGACACTCGATTTCATCACGCGGAAAAGCTCGACCGCGGCGAAGTGATGATCGCCGAGTTTACCGAGCACACGTCTGCGGTAAAGATACGCGGCAAGGCGACGATCTGGACTAAATTTGGTTCGATCGAGGCGGGAGACAACAATTAAGAGTACCATGAATAGGAAAGACAGCGGAGCAGACGGACATGTCTGCTCTTTTTCGTTCATAAACATCGTAGGGAAAGGGGGTCGCCTGCATGTCCAAAGGGATGCTGGCTGCGCTCCTGCTCTCGGTGATGTTGGCCGTCTCGCTCTCGTTCCTGCCGGAGCAGGCGCTGGACCGTTGGGGCGGAGACGCGTTTTTGCAAAAAATGCAAGACGGGCGCGATGTACCGGTGACAAAGATGGAAGGCGTTGTCGACGAACTCGGACAGATGCCGCTCAAAAGCTCGCTGCGCAAAGTATCGTGGGAAGGGGAGCAATTGACCGTCTGGCTGTCGGTGCCTGCCGTTTCGCTTAAGAAGGAGCGGCCGTGGCAAGACGTCTATCGCATCGTCTACCGCTTTTTGGTCGGCGTGCCGCAAAATGCCGCGGTCGAGGTGCGCGTCGTCACCAATGAACAGCCGGAGCGGGTAGTGTTTTCCGTGGCGGCCAAGCGGGCCGATCTGCTCGACGCGCCAAAGCCGGGTAGCGAGGGTGTGGAGTCGTTCGTTCGCAGCAAACTGCGGGTGTCGGAGTATCGTTGAGGAGGAAGTCGGCGCGGGGATGCTCTCGCGCTTTTTTGTATTCCCTACCCGAATTGTTATGTTATACTGGACGGGAAGTGATTTCATATTTCCTGTCGAAAACAGACATGTTAAAGTTGATCTATGAGATTTGAATCCTAGGGCTTCTCATAGCCTTTTTTATGTATACCAGGCTGGTGGAGTTCGAGTAGGAGATGGAGACGGTGCAAGTACAACAAAGATCCGAAAGAGATGTGTGCGTCGGCGACGTGCGTTCCCTGATACACGCGGAAATGGATCACGCCTACTTGTCCGGCTATTTTCGGGCACCTGAGTTGGAGGAACTGCCGCTGTTGCTTGCGACGTTGATCGCAAACGAAGCGGGGCTGCCAGCTCATCAGGCACAGGCAGCGGTCAGCACGCTGCTTTTGATCCATCACGGGTTGGCGTTGCACGAGGAGATCGAGCGACTGGCCGCCCGCGACAATGAAAAATATCGGCAGCTCGGCGTTCTCGCCGGCGCCTACTATTCGAGCAAATATTACCGCTTGCTGGCCGAGAGCGGTCAGATCGCGTTGATGGGGCGGTTCGCCGAGGCGATCCAATCGATCAACGAGGCGAAGGTGGAACTGGCACGCGACCCGTACGACATGTCGATGGGCATCGAGCGCTATCTGCTTCTGCAGGAGACGGTGTACGGCGGCCTGTTGCAGGGCCTGTTGAAAGCCTGTCTGCCGGACCGCGCCGATCTCGCGGAGCTGACGGAGGCGATGGTGCGGGCGGCGGTGTTGCACCGCGAACTGCGCGATCACGCCACGACCCCGGCGCGGACGTTGACCGCTCTGCTCGTGTGGCAGCACGGCACGTCGGAGGAGCGCCGTTTCTTGAAAAACCTGTCGCGTACAGGTGCTGAGACTCGACTGCTGTCCCTTCATGTGAAATATGGAACATCTGGCGAAGTCGCTCGTCTGCTGGAAAAAAGCCTCGGCCTCGCCGAGCATTCGCTCCGGGCATTCCCGGAGCTGGCGGACGACCTGCAAGGGCTGATCGGGCGGTTGTCCGACTATCAGCCGGTGACGTGGCGAGCCGAAGAGGGCTAGAAGAGGGAGCGATACCAGCATGAGCAACAAAACTGCGAGTAAGTCGGAATTTCAAAACAAAGAAGAAAAAGTACATTACGTGTTTGAGCGCATCGCCAAGCGGTACGATCTGATGAACTCCGTGCTGTCTGCCGGGTTCCACAAGCGTTGGCGCAAGATCACGATGAAAAAGATGAACATCCGTCCGGGTCAGTCGGCGATCGACGTGTGCACCGGCACCGGCGACTGGGCGATCGCAATCGCTCAGCAGGTCGGCTCCGAGGGCAAAGTGGTCGGGCTCGATTTCTCGCAGGAGATGCTGCGCTACTCGTACCCGAAGATCGAAGCGGCCGGCGTGGAAAAGCAGACCTCGATGATCTACGGCAACGCGATGGATCTGCCTTATGAGGACAATACGTTCCACTACTCGACCATCGGTTTTGCCCTGCGCAACGTGCCGGATATCCGCAAGGTGCTGTCCGAGATGATGCGCGTCGTCAAACCGGGCGGTCTCGTCGTGTCTCTGGAGCTGTCCAAGCCTGTTTGGAAGCCGTTCCGAGCGCTTTATTTCTTCTATTTCTATAAGATCCTGCCGATGATCGGAAGCCTCGCGTCCCGCGACAGCATCTCGTACAGCTGGTTGCCGGAGTCGCTGACTCATTTCCCGGATCAAAAGGAATTGAAAAAAATCTTCGAAGAAGTGGGCCTTGAGCATGTGCAGGTGACCAACTTCTTCGGCGGCATCTGCGCCCTGCACATCGGACGCAAACCGGAGTAAACAGACGGAGGGCGAACTCATGCGGAAAAAGGAATACGTGGTCGGCATGTCGGGCGCGAGCGGCGCGGTCTACGCGATCCGCCTCGTCCAAGAGCTGTGTCGGCAGGGGCATCGCGTGCATCTGTTGATCACCGAGTCGGTGTGGCAGGTGTTTCGTCTGGAGATGGGCTGGGACATCACACCGGGTGACCGGGCGGCGATCCCACGCTGGTTCAACCTGCCGGAGGACGCGGATCTCCTGATTCCCGAGGGACGCGACTACGGTTCGCCGGTGGCGAGCGGGTCGCACATCACGGAAGGCATGATCGTGATCCCTTGCTCGATGGGCACGCTGTCGGCCATCGCCGGCGGCGCCTCCGACAATCTGCTCGAACGTGCGGCCGACACTCATCTCAAGGAGGGGCGGCCGCTCATTCTCGTACCTCGCGAGACCCCGTTCAATAAGATCCATTTAAAAAACATGCTCGCCTGTGCGGATGCCGGTGCCAAGATCGTGCCGGCGATGCCAGGCTTTTACCATCGTCCGGAGACGATGGATGACTTGATTGATTTTGTGGTTGGCAAAGCGTTGGACGCTTTGCGAGTCGAACATGCTCTGTTCAAGCGGTGGGGAGACCGCGAACAAGAGTAGTCGGGAGGGAAACACCAGTGGAAATCATCGGAAAAGAGCATCCGTTCGCGGACATCTGGGCCAAGGTGCAGCGAGAAGAGCGACTGACGTTTGAAGACGGCGTGAAACTGATGTCGTCCAATGACCTGATCGCGCTCGGTCACATGGCGAACTACGTGCGGGAAAAGAAACACGGTTCCAAGACGTACTTCAACACGAACCGCCATATCAATCCGACCAACATCTGTCAGACGCTGTGCGATTTTTGCGCATTTGGCGTGCGGATGAAAGATCCGGCCGCCTATACGATGACGATGGAGGAACTGGAGCACCGCGTCGACATGATCACGCCTGACGCTACAGAAGTGCACATCGTCGGCGGCAACAACCCGACGCTGCGCCTCGAGTACTACGAGGACCTGCTGCGCATGGTGAAGAGAAAGCGCCCGAACTTGCACATCAAGGCTTTCACCGGCGTCGAGATCGACCATTTCACCCGCGTGAACAAACTGCCGGTCAAGGAAGTGCTCGACCGTCTGATCGATGCGGGCCTTGATTCGATGCCGGGCGGCGGTGCGGAGATCTTTGCCGACCAGCCGCGCTCGATCATCTGCGACCATAAGACGAGCGCTGAACGTTGGCTGGAAGTGCACGAATACGTCCATACCCGCGGCCTGCGTTCGAACTGCACGCTGTTGTACAACCATGTCGAGTCGATTGAAGACCGCATTGACCATATGACCCGTCTGCGCGATCTGCAAGACCGCACCGGCGGCTTCCAGACGTTTATCCCGCTGTCTTGGCACCCGGACAACACCGAATTGATCAAAAAGTACCCGCACCTCGCGACTTCGACCGGTTTTGACGATCTGAAGATGGTCGCGGTGGGGCGTCTGTATCTCGACAACATCGATCACATCAAGACGTACTGGATGCAGGTCGGTGAGAAACTGGCGCAGACCGCGCTGTGGTTTGGCGCGGACGATCTTGACGGCAACGTCGTCGAAGAGAAGATCTACCATGCAGCGGGCGCACAAACTTCGCAAGGGATGGCGAAATCCGATCTGGTCAAACTGATCCGGGAGGCGGGCCGCACGCCGGTTGAGCGAGACACGCTCTACAACGTGGTCAACACCGATTTCCCGGAAACCCCGCGCGGCGCGTCTGTCGCGGAAGAACTTCAGGTGCTGTCATGACATCCGAACTCCGGTACGCGGTAAGCGTCGTACCGGAACCAGAAAGGGCAGAGGGCGACGCACACATCCTGCGAGTCGGCCAGATCAAGTATACAAATGCGTTGCCGATCTGCCATTTTCTTGAGAAGAATGACCCGGACATCGAGTATTACCCGGGTGCTCCCATCGAGTTGAACAAATGGCTGGCGGAGGGCGCGGTCGATGTCGGTCTGGTGTCGTCGTTCGCCTACGCCGAGCATGCCGATACGATGGTCGCTCTGCGCGGGCTGTCAATCTCGTCGGGAGGTCCGGTCGGCTCGATCTTCTTTTTCTCGAAGCGACCGCTGGAAGAGCTCGACGGTTGCACCGTCGCATTGGCTTCCATCTCCGCGTCGAGCGTCAACCTGCTGAAGGTGCTCTTGGCTGAGATCGGGGTCACGCCGACCTACATCACCCGGGAGCCCAATCTGCCGGAGATGCTGGAGGAGGCGGAAGGTGCGCTGCTCATCGCCGACCAAGCGTTGTATTGGTCGTTGCAGGATCACGGCTGCTATGTCTATGATCTGGGTGAGGAGTGGTATCGCCGCACCGGGCACAACATGACGTTTGCCGTCTGCGCGGTGCCCAAGCGTCTGCTGACCGCCAACCCGGAAAAGGTGCGCAAGATCCACCGCTTTTTCTTGGAAGGAAAGCGCAAAGGGTTGGCCGACATGGACGAGATCGTGCGCGAGGCGCAACGGATGCTCGGCCAAAGCGAATCGTTCTGGCGCAATTACTTCGGCAATCTGATCTATGATTTCAATGAGGAGTTGGCGGCGGGGGCCGATCTCTTTTTCGAAAAGGCCCACCGTCACGGACTGCTCGAAAAGCCTGCAAAGGTTGAACTGTGGGGTGACGAGGAATGATCAACGTAAACACGAAGTCCACGAAGGTGGATGAAGTTCTGGATAAAGTGCTCCAAGGCGAGCGCCTGACGCTTGAGGACGGCCATATCCTCTATGCGAGCGACGATCTGATCAAACTGGGCGCGGCTGCCAAGCAAGTGATGATCAAGCAACACCCGGAAAATCTGGGCACGTTTGTGATCAACCGAAACATCAACTACACGAACATCTGCGATACCTACTGCCGTTTCTGCGCGTTCTATCGCACGGAAAAATCGCCGGACGCGTATGTGCTGACCGACGAACAGATCTTCGACAAGATCCAAGAGACGGTCGATCTCGGCGGCACGGAGATCCTGATGCAGGGCGGGACGCACCCGAACCTGCCGTTCTCCTGGTACACCGACATCCTGCGCAAGATCAAGTCCCGCTTTGACATCACGATGCACTCCTTCTCGGCGGCGGAGATCCGCAAGATGGTGCAAGTGTCCGGCCTGCCGCTCGAAGAAGTGCTGCGCCAACTCAAAGAAGCGGGTCTGGACTCGCTGCCGGGCGGCGGTGCGGAGATCCTCGACGACCGCACCCGTCTGCGCATCTCCAAGCTCAAAGAGTCGTGGACGGAGTGGATGGATGTGCATGACGCGGCGCAACGCCTCGGCATGAACACCACCGCGACGATGGTCATCGGCTTTGGCGAGTCGATTGAAGAGCGACTGCTGCACTTCCTGCGCGTGCGCGATCAGCAGGACAAGACGGGCCGCTTCACCGCGTTCATCTCGTGGACGTACCAGCCGGACAACACGGCGCTTAAAGGCGAGCGTGCGACGGCGGTGGAATACCTCAAGAACACGGCGATCTCCCGTCTGATGATCGACAACGTGAAAAACTTCCAAGCTTCCTGGGTGACGATGGGTCCGAAGATCGGCCAACTCGCTCTCGAATTTGGTTGCAACGACATGGGCTCGACGATGATCGAGGAGAACGTGGTCTCGGCAGCCGGTGCTCATAACCGCATGGACAAAGCCGCGCTGATCCGCGTCATTCGTGACGCTGGCCGCATTCCGGCGCAGCGCGACACCCAATACAATATCCTCAACGTTTTCTAAGGCGGGTTTTTAATGAAGTTGCTGGACATCTATTTTTCTCTCAAATCGGATATCGACGCGGTGGAGCGCCGTCTCCTCGATGAAGTGCATACGTCCCAACGCCCCCTCAAAAAAGCGTCGGCTCATCTGCTCAAAGCGGGCGGCAAGCGCATCCGGCCGGTCTTTGTGCTCCTGGCCGGCAAGTTCGGCACGTACGATCTGGAACGGCTGTCCCGGGTGGCGGCGTCGCTGGAGTTGATCCATATGGCGTCGCTGGTTCACGATGATGTGATCGACGACGCGTCGGTCCGCCGGGGGACGCCGACGGTGAAGGCTGAATGGGGCAATCGGATGGCGATGTACACGGGCGATTTTATCTTTGCCCGCGCTCTGCGGTTGCTCTCGGACATACCGAATCTCGAAGTCCATCAACTTTTGTCCAAGTCGATCGTCTCGATGTGCGAAGGCGAGATCGAGCAGATCCGCGATTTCTACAACGTGGATCAAAACTTGCGCACCTATCTGCGCCGGATCAAGCGCAAGACGGCGTTGCTGCTGTCGATCTCCTGCGAGCTGGGCGCGCTGGTCGCCGAGTGCCCGCGCCCGGTCGTCCGGGCGCTGGAGCGTTACGGCTACTATGCGGGCATGGCGTTTCAGATCATCGATGACATCCTCGATCTGACCTCGACGGCTGCCAAACTCGGCAAGCCGGTCGGCTCCGACCTGCGTCAGGGCAATCTGACCTTGCCGGTGCTGTACGCGCTGCGTCACTCTCCGGACCGACAGCGTCTGCGCACGCTGATTCACCCGGAGATCACCGACAGCGAAGCGATCGAGGCGATCGAGATCGTCAACCGCTCCGGCGGGCTGGAATACGCGGCCGCGCTGGCAGACCGGTACATGGAGAAGTGCCTCGCCGTTCTGGACAAGCTGCCCAAGATCGAAGCTCGTCGTCAACTGGAAGGCATTGCTCATTTCATCAATGAACGCGATCACTAGCGGATCGCGTTTTTTGTTTGCATTCCGTTCCCTGAGTTGGTAAAATGGACAAGGATTGTGTCACGTACATAACTAAGCATGTTTAAAGGAGTGTTTGAATCATGGCATTGGAAAGAACTTTTCTGATGGTTAAGCCGGACGGCGTTCAACGCGGTCTGATCGGCGAAATCGTTTCCCGTTTTGAGAAAAAAGGCTTCAAACTGGTCAACGCGAAACTGATCCAAGTGGATCGTTCCCTGGCTGAGTCCCACTACGCAGAGCTGTCCGACAAGCCGTTCTTCGGCGAACTGGTCGACTTCATCACCTCCTCCCCGGTCTTCGGCATGGTATGGGAAGGCGAGAACGTCATCACCACCGCTCGCGCAATGATGGGCGCTACCAACCCGTCCGCAGCAGCACCGGGCACCATCCGCAACGACTACGCGATCTCCGTTGGCATGAACATCATCCACGGCTCCGACTCCCCGGAGAACGCAGAGCGCGAAATCGGCCTGTGGTTCGGCGGCGAAGCGCTGTCCTACGACAAAGCCATCAACAAGTGGATCTAATCCGCGCACAGAGAAAGCCCCCTCGCTACAGGCGAGGGGGCTTTTTTGTCAGGTAGGAGCGGATGGCCGGGAGGGCGTCCCTCGCGGCTTGACGGCCTTGCTCGATGCAGTACTCGATGCGTTCAAAGGAGGTCCAGCCGACGCCTTGGATTGCAGGTCGGATGTAGAAGATGTTCTCGTCGCGCAACTGAAGAGCGGTGATGTCGTTCGCCATGATGTCCCAACTGCGCAAAAAGACGTCGAAGAACGTGTGGACCCGGACCTGACTCAGTTCGGCGTGGAGCAGGTCAACGGCGATCACTTTGTCACAGCCCGCCTGAAAGAGCAGCTCGGCCGGGATCGTGGTGCGGATCGCGCCGTCGATCAGCGTGCGACCATCCAGTTCCCGAGGAGCAAAGACGCCCGGCATCGAGCAGGAGGCGCGGATGGCGGCCGCACGGTCGGTGATCGGCAAAAAGACGGTACCGGGCGGCTCGTAGCGGCTGTCTGCGGGCGGTACAAGGGAAGAGTCGGTATAAACGACCGATTCGGCGGAGTAGAGGTCGACGGCGGTGACCAGCAGCGGGATCGGCTCGTGGGCAGGGGAGAGTCGGAGCATGCGATTCAGGTGTTCTTCAAATTTGTTGCCGCGCACAAAGCCGATCGGGATCATTTTCGACAAGTCCTTGGAGAGTCCCAGCCAGTAAAAAGGCAGTCGGACAGCCGTCCACAGCAGGTCGCCGACCGAGGTGGTCCAGTCGATCAACTCCCGTCCTTGCAATCCGCCTGCGAGCCGGGAGATCGTCTTGGGCGGCAGTCCGTGGGCATACAGGCCGGCGACGACGCTGCCGGCACTGGAGCCGGCGATCACGTCGGGGCGGATGCCCGCTTGGGTCAGCACCTCCAGCACGCCGGCGTGGGCGGCTCCGCGCAGTGTGCCGCCGCTCAATGCCAATCCGATTTTCAAAGCTTCATCTCCTGTCTGCCGGGGGCAGGATTTTGTCAAAACAGGGCGAATTGTATCATCCACCAAGGCAAGCTTTTGTGCGAAGGAGAGGGTTCGTCCGATGGCAGTTCTCGATGAATTTGACCAGTTTATGGAGGATATTCTGAAATTTTCGAAGATCGATTTGCGCAAATACAAACGTCCGCAGATGCAGCGGCGCTTGACCGCTCTTCGCGACAAGGAAGGGTTCCGCGATTTTGCCGCTTATTTTCAGGCGATGAAGGCGGACAAGCGGTTGTATCATGATTTTCTCGACCGGATGACGATCAACGTGTCGGAGTTTTTCCGCAACCCGAATCGTTGGGAAGTGGTCGATGAGCGGATCGTGCCGGAGTTTTTGCAAAAGACCAAGCGGCTGAAAGTGTGGAGCGCCGCCTGTTCGACCGGGGAAGAGCCGTACACGCTGGCGATGATTCTCAGCAAATATCTGCCGCTGGCCGACGTGAAGGTGATCGCGACCGACATCGACGACAACGCCATTGAAAAGGCCAAGCGAGGCATCTATCACCAGCGCTCGTTGCAGTTTGTGCCGCCGGAGTTTATGAAGAAGTATTTCAAGCCGATCGACGGGCAGTCTTTTGCAGTGGCTGATGAGATTAAGCGCTGTGTGACGTTTAAAAAGCAAAATCTGCTGGAGGACCCGTTCGAGTCCGACTTTGACCTGATCGTCTGCCGCAATGTGATCATCTATTTCACGGAGCCGGCCAAAGAGGTGCTCTATAAGAAGTTCTCGGCAGCCCTGAAACCGGGTGGGATCCTGTTTGTCGGCAGCACAGAACAGATCTTTAATCCGCAGTCGTTGCAGTTTCAAACGTATGATACATTCTTCTATCAACGTCAAGTATCACCGTAACCCTATGCTGGAGGACTGTTGTCCTATTCATGCGGCCGCCTTTTTGTCGATAAAGGCGGTCTTTTGTCGAAGAAAAACGTATTTTGTCGGCTGATTTATGGCTAAAATGGAGTCAAATCGTCCCTTCCTCCCCTTTACAGGGAGGAATATAACGGATAGAATACTATTAGAGAGCAGAGAGGTCATTAAATTCCTGTCAAAGAAGGCAGGAGGTTTTATTTAAATGACCACTGAGAAGAGAACCCCCACTGATAGGGGGCAGGGAGGCCATTTGCTTATAGAGCAGGGCCTGATACAAGTTTTGCCGAGCAAGAGTCAGATGACACAGCTGATCCACGCACCTCTCATTCCACTCACAACGCACAAGCAGATCTCGCATACATGAAAGGCCTGTCATCCAACGTGAAAAGGGCTGTCCGATCTCGGACAGCCCTTTTGCGTGTGTTGGCAGCCAACAGGATGTGACAAAGCGCAGGACAAAATAGAAAAAAGGATTCCAGCCTATCGCGATACGGCTGGAATCCTTTTTTTCGGGTGCTGGAGTTGATTACTCACCCAGGGTGGTGATGTATTTGGCTACAGCTTGAATTTCTTTTTCGTCCTTGATGATGCCGCCCGGCATATCGCCGCCGACGCCGTCTTTGATGATCTGCGCGATGGTTTCAGAGGACAGTTTCGAACCACGATCTACCAAGCTCGGGCCGGCACCGCCTTTGAAGTCCTTACCGTGGCAGGATGCACAGTTTTGTGCAGCCAGTTTCTCACCGCTGATCTCCGGTTTTTCATGATGCTGAATGACCGTAGACGAATAAGAAGCGACGCCACTGAAGGTTACACCCATGGCGAAGAGGAAAAGTACCAGTAAAAGACCGCGAACGCTCATAATTCACACTCCTTTCTTCTACTCACCCATTTTACCATGCGTCTTGAAAAAACCCCACACTTGTTTTCTTGGAAATATGTGAACAAACCGCAACTTTTTTCGACTTTGGGCGAAAGAGGGACTTTAGACCTATTTGCACGGAAGCTTTGACGAAGGGTATGATGTTGATGGTATGTAAATACGCTGATTCAAATTTTTCTACGCCTCAATTTGTAAGCATCCCCAGTCTGTGTATGACTTTTATTAATTTCTGTGTTAAGATTATCTATGAGATTGCGACGGAAGAAATGGATGTGATGTTCCATGACCGATTGGGAAGACACATTTGTCGATACAGGATATACTCTCTTGGACCTCATCAGCCACAGCAGCCATTTTGGCGACCTGATGCACGGCGTGAAGAACGAGACGGAGGAGCGGGTGCTGGTGTTGCGTCTGCCCACTCCGCTCGTGTCGTTTTTGCGCTTCGAACAGATCCGCCTGCGTGCGCATCTGTTTCAGGACCCGGCGTTGCCGATGTTGCGCCTTCTTGATGTCTATTCGCAGGGAGAGGCGGCGTTTCTGGTCTATCAGCCGGTGGACGGCGCCAGGCCTTTGCTCGACTATCTGGCGGACAAGTCCTTGCCGGAAACGCTCCATGTGCTGATCTCTCTGTGCAACGCGGTCGCCGCTTTGCACGAGAAGACGATGTGGCACGGCGGGATCGTGCCGGAGTACGTGTGGGTGTTGCCGGACGGGGAGATCCGTCTGTTGACGATGGTGACCGATTCGCCGCTGGCTTTGTTTAATGCCTGCGGAAATGGGGAGCCGATGCAGGTGTTTGCTCCGGAGACGCTGACGATGAGCCCTCTGGATGCGCGCACCGATATCTTCAACCTCGGCGTGCTGTTTTATTGGCTGCTGACCCGCCGCTATCCGTTCAGCGACGAGGACGGGGCGTTGCACCCGCCGTCCCGCATCAATGAACACATCCCGCCTCAGTTGGACCGCCTCGTACTGACGATGATCAATCAGAAGCCGTCGAAGCGCATCCAATGGATCGGGCAGATCGTCGATGAGCTGTCCCGCATGATCGGCGAGCACAATGTGACGGCTCCCGGACAGGAGCGCTGTGTGATCGGCGCCCAACATCTCTTCTCGGCGGAGTTTACCGGCCGTCATCAGGAGGCCAAACAACTCTCCGAGTTTTATGACGGGATGATCGCGGGCAAGCGTCAGGCGATGCTGGTCAGCGGCAAGCATGGCGTCGGCCGCAAGCGGCTGATTTATGAGCTGTCGGGGCGCTACATGGACCGCGTCTCCAGTATCTCTTGCAACGCCAAAGAGATGTCGTTCGCCGCGGTGGAAGACCTCGCGATCAAGATGTTCATGCTCTGTTCGGCGGTGCCGACGCTGAACCGGCTGGGCGAGATGTATGTCCGGCGACTGGCTCCGGTGTTGCCGCGTGTGGCGTATGAGTACCGGGAGATGCTGGCTGCCGACAAGACGACTCAGACGGAGATGTATGAATCAGACAGTATGCTGTTCGAGTTTTTCTGCGAAGTGATCGAGACCTACGGCGAGCCGATGGTGTTTGAGATCTATGACGTGCATCTGCTCGACAGCGATTCGATGAAATTTTTCAAAAAGTTGATCGCTCACGAAGCGATCGCCTTTGGTTTGATCGGGGTGACGGAGGAGCCGGAGGGGCCGTTCACCGATCTGTTCTCCGACCATCTGCATCTTGATCCGCTGCCGTTGCCGCAGATGCGCGAATGCGTGCTGTCGCGGTTTGGCGATGCCGATTTCTTGAGCGATGAGTTTATTGAGTGGCTGAATCACCATGCCCGCGGCTCGCTGGAGCAGGTGTTCCAACTGATCGAGTACCTTGCCGACACGAAGCAGATCTATCTGCAGCGGTATCACTGGCGGATGGTGCCCGGCAGCGTGGAGGAGTTGGACATCCCGCAGTCGATGGAGTCGCTGATCCTGTTCCGCTTGGACCGGTTGAACCCGCTGGCCAAAGAGGTTTGCCAAGCGATGTCGCTGTTTAAAGGCGCGTTCGTGCACGAGGCGATCGCCAAGGCGGTCGGGCTTGACTCGGTGCAAGAGGCGTTGGAAGTGATGCATTTTCTGGAGGAGCAAGGTCTGGTCTTGCAGACGAGCAACCTCTACCGCTTCCCGTCCAACAACGTCAAACTGCATATCTATAACGCCATCGAGCCGGACACGCGCCGCGGGCTGCATCGCAAGCTCGCCCAGTGTCTGGTCGAGGTCGGCTCGGCCGAATATCTGGAGATCGCCCATCATTTTGAAAAGGGCGAGGTCTGGGAGCAGGCGATCCTGCTCAACATCGTCGGCGGCCGCCGTTGTTTCCGACGCCAGATGTTGGCGGAGGCGGAGGCGCATATTCGCAAGGCGATTGAGTTGTACGGGCACCTGGAGGATCGCGTCTGCCCCAACTCCCTGTTTACCTTCCAGGCGCGGCTGTTGCGGCTGCTCGGTTTTTTGGAGGAGTCGGCCCGCGTTTACAGCGAGTTGTACGAGCGGACGAAGCAACTCACGGTGCTGATCTCCTTGTCGATGATCTATTGCAACGTCGGCCGCTTCCACTTGATCAAGCCGTATCTGGACTATATCGAACAGCGGCTGCGGTCGTCCGAACCGCTCAAGCCGAAACAACGGCTCAATCTGATGGTGATCAAAGGCAGTTACAACATCGAGGTGGACGGGAACTACGGGTTTATACAGGAGATGGAGGAGTACCAGTCGACGCACGGAACACAGTTGCGGGCAGAGATGAAGCCGCGCGATTATGTGAGTTGGCTGTACAACCTGCAGGTCTTGCTGACCTATGTGCCCGGCGTGCCGTGGGAGCAGCGCTCCCGCTATCTGCATGAAGCGGCTTCGCTGGCGGAGCACCACAATTTTCGCAATTTCCTCGTCGGCATCTACAACTCGATGGCGATCGGTTTCCAAGAGACCGATCCGCTGCGGGCGAAAGATTATTATATGCAGTCGGCGCAACTCGCCTTTGAGCTTGGGGACAAGAGCAAAGAGGCCATCGCGTATATCAATCTCGTCGACATCTACCGCTTGCTCGGGGATATGTATCACTCGCAGCGGTATATCGAACTGGCGCGGGAGACGGGGACGTCCGTCTTTAAAGAGTCGGACACCTATCTGATGCAAAACGAGATCGAGCATTACCTGTTCATCGAGGATTACAAAAAGGCGGAGCAGGTGATCGACGCGCTGGTGCGCAAGACGAAGTGGACCGGACAGCAAAAGATGCGCGAGTTCTCGTTCTTGAACCGCTTCCGCAGCTTTGTCGAGCAGGGCCGTGAGCGCTGCTGTGACCGGATGTGGCCGGTGGTCGAGCAGATCTGCAAGAACCGCAAGTTTGAGATCGAGCACCAATATCTGCGCGCGCAGTATTTCATGATGAAACACCGCTATGCAGAGGTCGTCGAGGAGTTGGTCGAGCTGATCGATCAGACCGATGTGCCGACCGAAGTGCGGATCCGTCGCAACATGTTGCTCGTCGAGGCGTATCTGCAGACGGGTCGTTGGCAGGACGGGCTGGAGATCGCCTTGTCGGTGCAAAAGCTGATTCACAACACCGGCTATGTCGGCTACCTCGCCCGGGCGCATTTTTATCTCGGACGTCTGTATCAGCTCACCCACCAGTTCGTGCTGGCCAACCTCAACTACAAGCGGGCGCTGATGGGCTTCCGCAAGCTCAACCAGCAAAATCGTCTCATCGAGATCGACCGCCTGATGCGTCAGACCAACCAGGAGATGGTCAAATCGGCCGACCGGATCATCGAAAAGATGCAGACGGAAGTGCGCGAGGACAATCCCAGAGGAGCGCTGGCCATCGCCGACGGCGGCGTCCGGCTGAAGGAGTGGGCGCTGACCATCGCCCGCGAGCGGCAAGAGATGATCGACACGCTGACCGACAACGAGATCTTGCTCGATGCGATTCGCCGCGTCTCGTCGTCGATCATGGTCAAGACGGTCTGCGAAAACCTCGCGGCCGTCGCGTTTGAGAACCTTCTGTTCGACCATCTGCATCTGTATGTCAAGCTCGGCGGCGACCGCGTTGAGATGTTGCAACTGAACGAACAGTTGCAAGCGATTTCGCACAGCTCGTCGGAGGTCGACGCTCTGATCGCCGAGGTGATCGAGTTGGAACGACCGGTCGAGCGGGAAGGGCGCGGGGCCTATCTGTACGGTCTGCCGGTCTTTGCCCACGATCAGCAGGTGATCGCGGTGATGGTGCTGGAGAAACTGACGTTGCAGACCCCGTTCACGGTGCGCGACCGACGTTTCATCACCTCATTTGCGCAGCTCGTCTCCTCCAACGTGGAGAACGCGATCATGTATGAAGTGATGATCACCGACAACTTGACCGGGCTCTATCAGCGCAATTACTTCATGAAGCGGCTCGGTGAGGAGTTCAACAAGGTCAAGCGCTACGGCGTCGACCTGTCGTTCCTGATGATCGACTTGGACGATTTCTCCAAAGTGAACAACGTCTACGGGCACAACGAAGGCGACCGCGTGCTGCGCATGGTGGCAAAGACGCTGGTCAAGTCGGTGCGCAACGTCGACGTGGTCGGCCGCTTCGGCGGCGAGGAGATGATCGTCATCCTGCCCAACACCGACGGACCGTCGGCCAAGATCGTCGCGGAACGGATCTTGCAAGCGTTGCGCGGCATCCAGATCGAAGGCGACCGCTACCGGGTCACCGGCTCCATCGGTGTCGCGTCCTGCGACATGGACCAACCGGAGGACGCGCTCGACCTGATCGAGAAGGCGGACCAAGCGGAAACCTACGCGAAACGCACCGGGAAAAACCGCATCGTCTGCCATTGGGAAATGGAGCAGGAGGCGGTGGAGCGGGAGCACCAACTCGCGTGCAAAAAGCATGAAAATGTATAAAGTTCGGACAGGGACACCCGGTTATGGGTGTCTCTTTTTTTGTTTGGAGTTGCCAATTTTTTAGGGATTTTGTGTTTTGGGAAGTGGTGTTAAATTAATGGCAAGCAACAATTAAGTCGCGAAACTCAACATCGAAGGGAGTACAATAACGTTGTCATCGAAGTGGAAGTCCTCATCTCAGTTTTTGTCGTTATTCCTTTCGACCTGTCTGGTGGCAAATGCGGCCTGCACGCCGAACGCAGAAGCGGCCGGCGCGATCAAGAGTCAGGGTGATCAATCGGCTATGAACGCGGTGATCGGCGAGATGCCGAACAAGCTCCCGAAAGAACGACTGGAGCTGACCAGCAAGCGAACCAAATACTCGACCACCTATCTAAACCCGGACGGCTCGTTCACAGAAGAGATCTCCCTGGAGGCGCAGCACTATCTCGACGCATCGGGCAAAGAATGGAAAAAGATCGACAACAAGCTGAAAGCAAGCAATCAAAAAACGGGGTTTGTCAACGGCTCCAATGCGTTTAACATCTGGTTCGCCGATCAGAGCGGAGCGAACGAACTGGTTTCCGTGGAGAAAGGCGGCAAGAGCGTCGGGCTGATCCCGGTCGGTGCCAAGCAAGCGAAGGGTGCTGTCAAAGGCGATGAGATCACATATGCGGGCGCATTTGAAAATGCGGATGTCCGCTACCAAGCACAAGGCGAGGGCGTGAAAGAGGACTTGATCCTCCACGCGCTGCCAAAGCAAGCGACGTTCTCCTTCGAACTGAAGCAAAAAGGGGTCAAGGCGACGGTTGAAAAGGACGGGACCATCGCTCTGGCCGATCAGAACGGCGAGAAGGTGTGGTACTTTGAAAAACCGTTCATGACCGACGCGGAAGGCAAGTACTCGCAAAAAGTCGACATGAACCTCCGCGAAGCAAACGGTAAAACATACGTTGATGTGACACCGGATGCGGCGTTCTTGCAAGACAAGACGACGAAGTTCCCGGTCACCATCGATCCGACGATCAACAATTGGGATGTTCTGCGCGACACGTTCATCTCCTCGGCCTTCCCGGATGCGAGCTACGGTTCGGAGACGTTCCTGACGACCGGCTACCACGGGTACTTTGGAGCGACTCGCTCTCTGGCGCAATTCTATCTCTCCAGCATGCCGAGCGACGCGAAAATCTCCAGCGCGACGCTGAACCTCTACCAGCAGAAAACGGACGCGACCAACACGTCGATCGACCTGCACCGCATCACCTCCGCATGGGGCTCCAACACCACGTGGAACACGCAGCCGGAGATCAAAACGACGGCGGAGACCACCACAACGAATTACACGGCAAACGCCTACTGGACGATGTATGCGACCCAACTGGTGAAGGACTGGTACAACGGCGTGACGCCGAACTACGGATTTCTGCTCAAACAGCAGAATGAGACGACCTCGCCGTACCGCACGTTCACTTCGGTCAACGCGGGCAACAACACGCCGCGCCTGACGATCACGTACACGGTGGACGCGATTGGCTTGGAAGAGTTCTGGGGCTACAGTAAGGACGGCGTAAACGTTTCGAACGGCAACCTCGTGCTTCAGGAGACCGACCTGTCGATTCAAGGTCGCGGTGTTCCGGTCGAACTGAAACGCACGCACAACAGCCGCCGGATGGCAGTGGCCGGGCTGTTCGGCTACGGCTGGCAAACCAACTGGGACATGCAACTGGTCGACTCCGGCAGCGGTCCGATCACCCTGATCGACGGAGACGGCACCCGCCACATTTTCGGTCAGCGAGCTGACGGCGTCTATAAAGCGAATGGCGGCGTGTACCTCGATCTGGTGAAGAACGCCGACGGCACGTACGTGATCACCAAACCGGACGGCACGGCCATCAATTTTGCAACGTCCGGCAAGCTGGCTTCTCTCGCCGACACGAACGGCAACGCGACCACTTTCCAATACGACGCATCGGGCAAGCTGACCTCGGTCAAGGATGCCTCGGGCCGCACCACGACGCTGGCTTACAACGCAGCAGGCTATGTCTCGACGCTGACCGACCCGGCGAATCGCATCACCCGTTATGAGTACGATGCGACGGGCAACCTGAGCAAGAAGGTAGACGCTGCAAACGCCGCCACTTCTTACGCATATGATGCCAACCGCAACATGACCGCGCTGACCGACGCGCGCGGCTACGCAACGACGTACACCTATGACGCAAACGACCGCGTCACGACGGTCGCTCGCCCGATCACCATCGGCACTGTGAAACAGACCGGCACGACCACGTACGCCTATGACATGACAAACCTGATCACGTCTGTCACAGACGCTGAAGGCAAGCGCATCGATTACACGTACAACGCCAACGGCAACGTCGTCCAGACCATCGAAAACCCGCTGGATGAGGCGAATAAAGCGGTCACGACCTACGCGTACGACAACAACAACAACCTGACACAGGTGAAAGACCCGAACGCAAACAAAAACGGCGGCACGGAAGCGTACGTGTATTCCTACGACGCGAAAGGCAACGTGACGGCGGTGCAACTGCCGGGTAGCCAGCGAGCGGACTACGGATATAACGGCCAAAACGATTTGACGAGCGTCGAGGACTTTAACAACAACGTCAGCTCGTTCGCCTACGATGCACGCAGCAATCAGACGGAAGCGAGCGACGCGTATGCGCAGACCACGTCCAACCGTTACCTCGCCAACGGCAACATCGACTATACGACGCATGCGATGTCTGTCGCGGATAACCTCGTCACCAACTCCAGCTTTGAGCAGGACGGCAACGGGGACAACTGGCCGGACAACTGGTCGAAACAGATCGAGCCGGGCAAGACGGCGACGATCACCACAGAGGCGGGAGGCAAATACGGCACCAAGTCGGTTTCGATCTCGAACCCGACAGGCTGGGCACTCGCGGCTTCTGACAGCATGATCCCGTACACCGCGGGTACGCCATACGTGGTGAGCGGTTTTATGAAACTGGATGGCGTGACCAACGGGGCTCTGGTCAAACTGGAGTTCTTCGACACCAACCAAAACTGGCTCGGCCAGCAACAGTCCTTTGTGATGAAGGGCACGCATGACTGGACCCGTCTGCAAGCGGTGGTCGACAACGCTCCGGCCAATACGGCCAAGGTGCGCGTGGCGGTCGGCATGAATGCAGGTCCAGGCACGGCGCACTTTGACGGCATTCAATTGGAAAAAGGCACTGTGCTCAGCGCGTACAACCTGCTGGAAAACAGCAGCTTTGAACTCGATGCCAACGTAGATAAAATGCCGGACTTCTGGACTCACTCGGGCAACCTGTCTGCCAATGACAGTCTCGTGCAATCTGTCAGCGGCGATGACAACGCCTATGCAGGCGCCAATTCGTTCAAATTGACCGGAGAAGCGGGCAAGAACAAATTTATCAAGCAACGCATCAATCTCTCCGGAGTAGCGGGAGAACGCTTTACTCTGTCCGGGTGGTCGAAGCAGACCGGGGCTGATCCGAACGGCGGCTACTACAACATGCAAGTGGCGATCAACCACGCTGACGGCACTACAGACTGGACAAACGCCAATGCGTTCGACAAGACGGATACCAACTGGCAGCATGTCGCTGCGGAAGTCACCGCGCAAAAAGCGTTCCAATCGGTAGACGTCTACTACTATTATTACAATCAGACCGGTGCCGCGCTGTTCGATGCCGTTCGTTTTGAGCAGGGGGCGTCGCACTCGTCCTATTCCTACGATGCAGCGGGCAACTACATCACCGCAGAGAAAAGCCCGGCCGGAACGACTTTCAAGTCGTCGTATGACGCGGTCGGCAACAAGATCTCAGCGACGGACGGCAAAGGGGCGCAAACCTTCTATCAATATGAAGGCCGCAACCTGTTGACCAAGGTCACCGACGCAAACAGCGGCATCACGTCCTACGGATACGACGGAACGGGCAACCGCACGTCGATGGTAGATGCCAAAAACAACACGACCAGTTATGTGTACAACGAATGGAACCTGCTCTCGAAGATCACAAACTCGCTCAACCAGTCGATCTCGATGGAGTATGATCGCAACGGCAATGAGACGAAAGTGACCTATCCGTCGGGCAACACGGTAGGTCAATCGTACAACGCCCGCAACCTCGTGGACGGTATTTATCACAACGGGGTGAAAAAGTGGAGCGCGACGTACCACCCGAGCGGCTCCTTGGCGAGCGTGACCGATGCGGCGGGCAGCACCACTTCGTTCGTGTATGACAAAAACGACCGCCTGATCCAACAGGTGACCGGCGCGAACCAACTGGACTTCGGTTTTGACGACAACAACAACCAGACCTCGGTCAAGATGACGTCCGGCACGGTCAGCGTCACGGCGGGCGCGGAGTTTAACCCGCTGAACCAACTGACCGCCTTGGCGCGAAACGGAGTCAAGCAAGCGAAGTTTATCTATGACGAACGCGGCAACGTGACGTCTGTGATCTACTCCAACGGATCGTACACCTCGTATCTGTATGATGAAGCGAATCGCTTGAAAGCGCTGAAAAACTACACGGTCAACGGTGCGGTGCTCAACTCGCACGCCTACTCCTATGATGCAAATGACAACATCATCGGTATCGCGACCGAAACGGGCAACTATGCGTACGAGTATGATTCGTTGCATCAACTGCTGAAAGAGACACATCCGGACGGCACCGCCATCCGCTATGTGTACGATGCGGTCGGTAACCGCACCAAGAAAGAAGTGACCAAAGGAACTGCGGTCACCGCCACCGCGTACACCTATGACGCCGGCAATCAACTGACCGCCGTCAACGGCCAAGCATATCAATATGATGCCAACGGCAATCTGACCCATAACGGGGCGAACACCTTTGTGTACGATGCAGGGAATCGTTTGACCCAAGTGAAGAACGCGCAAGGCACGGTGATCGCTTCTTATGAGTATGACTACCAAGGCAAGCGCATCGGCGCGACCACTTCTGCAGGCACGACTAAATTCCATTACAACGGCACCAAGGTGATGTTCGAGACTGATGCGAACGGTCAGATCAACGCCGAGTATACGTGGGATGAGGAAGGCAACCCGGTCACGATGACCAAGGGGGGGCAGACGTACTACTATCATGTCAACGGGCACGGCGACGTGACCGGATTGACCGACGCTGCCGGCAACGTCGTGGCCGAATACCGCTATGATGCATGGGGCAACATCCTGTCGCAGTCCGGTGCGATGGCATCGGCCAACCCGTACCGCTATGCAGGCTATCGCTACGAGGAAGCGACGAAAATGTACTACCTGCTCGCACGCTACTACGATCCGAACACGGGCCGCTTCATCACCCGAGACACGTTCCACGGCGTGGAAGATGTGCCGCTGAGCTTGAACCAATACGCGTATGCGCATAACAACCCGGTCATGAACATCGACCCGAACGGGCACCTTTCTTGGAAAGAAGCCACGAAAAAGTTGTTCAACCGCATCGTCAGCTCGCTGGCGAATGACTGGAGATCCAATACGCTGACCAACGTCTTCTTCACCTTTATGGGCGGCGGTATTGGCGGTGGTCTCGCTTACAAGGCGGCAAGAGCAGGCTTCACGTTGTTGGAGCGCCATGTATTGCGAAAATCGGTCATCGGTTTCATTAAAGGGGCGATCGGCGGCTATCTGTTCGGCGTCACTTCCCAGATCGGCAAGATCCTCGGGGCCGGCAACAAGTTGACTAACTTCGAGGGGGCATTTGACCGCACGTCGCTTGGACGCGCAGTGGACAATGCGATCACCCGCGCCGAGAGATCGCTCAAGGGCATGATCAGCAGATGGTAAGGTAAAGAGAGGAGAGAGGTGGGAGATGTCTGTACAGAGCACATGGAGCTTGGTGGCTGTCGGTCTCTTGTCGCTGTGGGTGTACCGATCTTTCTTCAAACCGCCCGCTCGTTATCAGGATCTGACCCGGCAGGCTGCTTTTTATCAACTCTTGCGGCAAAGGGACAAGGCATTGGCAGTGTGGCGAGCCGGATTGCAACTGCCGAGCCTCACCGAGGTTCAACGCGCCGGCATCTGGCTGGAGGTCGGAGGGCTGCTCGCACAGTGCGGTCAGCATCAGGAGGCCGCCGTAGCTTTCGGTCAAGCGTTTGATCTGATCGGCGAGCAGCAGTTTCGCTATGATGCCAAGCTGATGACTGCCGTGCGCGCCTTTGTGCAGACCGGGCAGCACGAAAAGGCACAGGCTCTGTATGATCAGTTGCTGAGTCGCGCTGAGTATGACAGACAGTTCCTGCGACTGCGGGAGATCGAGAATCTGTTGAAGAAATAAGAAAAAGAGCATCGGCCTGTATACACATACACAGGTCGATGCTCTTTTTTATGACCGCAACAGCCACACTGCGGCCGAATAGTACACCACGTGCAGCATCACCGACAGATACATACCAACCCCGAAACGATAATACCGTGCCAACGCGCCTTCCGTTGGCAGACGGCGGAAAAACAGCATCAAGGCCAGCGTGTCGAGCACGAGCAGGACGACGGGAATGGCCAGCACCCGTTCGGTGGCGGCGACGCTCAGCGCGTGGAGCAGGTAACCGCCCATCAGGGCGCAGATGAATTGGTAATAGACATGCGAGATGCCCTGTTCACCGACGAGCCGCCAGTAGGCGGTCGGTTTCAGGCGGATGACAGTAAAGGCTGACGCGATGTTCAGGACGAGAAATAAAATCGAGAGCGGGAGCAAAAACGGCTCCATAAGGCAATCCTCCTTCCGTCGACAAGTATAACACATGGAAATCGTGCGGTGAGAACAGACTAACAAGTGCTGGAAAACGGCAAAGGAAGGAGTCGGGTAGGTGTGAAGAGTCGGGAAACCAGACCGCAGATCTTGGACCGCCATTTCAAGCAGCGGGAAGGCATTATTTTGGCAATCGACCGCTATTACCGCAGCAAAACCGACGAAGAACTGCGTCTGATCCGAGCTGAACTGACCCGCGAGCAGCAGATGCTCGGCAACATCCCGCTGCTTGCTTCGACGACGCCGATCGTCTTTTTGATCTTCGGCTCGCAGGTCAATCAATATTTTCCGCACACGTCGATCCGCTGGAAGGTCGCGGTGGTCCTGTCGGTGCTGATCATCGTCTGGTCGATCAATCATCATTTCCGCAAACGGGGTCGGGTGTATCTCGATCTGTATTTGATAGAACAGATTGAAAAGGAGCGTTCCAAAACCGCACAAACTCCTGTAGAATAGAGGCAAATGAATGTTGCAGATGTAAGGGAGCATGAGTGGAACAGGATGGAGACGCTGCTGTGGAACTGCCGCCGGATCACGCTGGACGATGTGCCGGCGTTGCTGGAGTGGTACAATGACCGGGCGTTGCATGAGGTGGCCAACTCGCGCCCCTTTGAGCCCTATACGCTGGACGAGCTGGTGGCGTATTGGAAACGAAAGCTCAGCCGCGATCACGCCCGCTACTTTGCGATTGAGGTCGACGGGCGTCTCGTCGGTCGAACCGGGCTGAAGGAGACGCCGATGGGCGGCGATATCGTGGAGTATTCGATCTTGATCGGCGACCGGTCCTTGCATGCGCGGGGATTGGGCACGGCGGTGACGAAGCGGATGCTCGACGAGGCGTTTGCCGATCCGAAGGTGCAAGTGGTGCGGCTCTATGTGCGCCGCGACAATGCCAAGGCGCTTCGCTGTTATGAAAAATCCGGCTATCGCTCCGTGCACACCTTTACGCAAAACGGCGTGCCGATGGAAATGATGCAGGTCGACCGGCGCGATGTTCGAGACGCGCTCGTTGAGGAGAGGATGGGAGACGTATGAAGGTAGAGATCGATTGGCAGGGCAAGCGCAAGTTTGAAGCGACCGGCGGGTCCGGTCATCCGGTGACGATGGACGCCAAACCGGAGGCGGGCGGTGAAGACACCGGCGCACGCCCGATGGAACTTTTGCTGATGGGCCTGGGCGGTTGCACGGGCATCGACATCGTGATGATCCTTGAAAAAGGGCGGATGACCGTCGACGAGTTCCGCATGGAACTGGATGCCGACCGGTCGGAGGAGATGCCGCAACGTTTCACTGGCATTTCCATGCACTATATCTTAAAGGGCCCGGATCTCACACCGGACAAGGTCGAGCGCGCGATCTTACTCTCCAAAGAAAAATATTGCTCGGCGTCCGCATCGCTGAACGCGGAGATCCGCATGTCGTATGAACTGAACGGCGTGCAATATCAAGTAGGGGGAAGTCTGACCGAATGAAGATCGTTTGCAAAGAGTGCTATGAAGAGAATCCCACGCACGCAGAGCGTTGCCAGCGCTGCGGCTATCTGTTAGAGAACGCCAAGCGCGACCAAGCGAAGAGCGGCCATTTTGAATGGCAGCATCACGACGCGCCGAACACCATTGTGCGACGCACCGGCAAGCCGGAAGAAGAACGCAAAAAAGTTTGGTAATGAGAAGAGAGCCCTTGCCGTATCCGGCGGGGCATCTTTTCGTTGACGGGGCATCTCGTTTATTCAAAGTGGGGTTGGAGGTTGCTATGATTCCTTTGCGCAGAAGGTTGAGCGGCATGCTGGAAGTGCTGATCGGCCTCGGGCTGATGGTCGGGTTTGTGAACCCCGCCGCGCTGCTCAGTTTAAATCCTTCGCCGTTTTTTTTGGTGGTGATCTACGGGGCGTGGGTGGCGGGCACGGCAGTCGGTGTGCTGTCCGGCGTGCTGGCCTCGGTGCTGTATCTGGTGATGCTGGCGACGCTGACCGCCTTTCCTGTAGAAGCGCTGTGGTCGTTTATCGTCGCCGATCCGACGCACTATCTGACGCCGATGTTCCTGCTCGTGGCAGGCTACGTGTTTGGCGAGCTGCGGATGACCTGGCAACGTCGTTTGCAGCGGTTGCAGGATCAGGCGGAGATCTCCACGCAAGAGGCGGCAGACAGCCGCGCCCGCCTGCAACAGGCGGAGACGGCGCTCGTCGAGCTGCAGGGCCGAGTGCTCGGGCAGACGTCGACGATGAAGCGGCTCTATCAGATCGCGCAGAGCTTGAACGTGCTCTCGGTCGAGAAGATCTTGCTGGAGTTGATGGGCGTGCTGGAGGATCTGTTGCACGTCGAGCAGGCCTCTGTCTACCGGGTCGAGGAAAATCAAAAATTTGCCCGCCTTGCCGTCCGCACGGGCGGCGCGACGGGCAGCAACTCGCTGCAGATCGAGAAAAACGAGCTGATGGCCCGCGTGATTCGTGAAGGCAAGATCTTGACGTTCGCCGACGCGTCCGACCGTCCGGCGCCGATCTATACGGTGCCGATCCTGCGCGAGGACCGGACGTATGCGCTGATCGTGATTCACAAATTGCCGTTTGCCAAGGTGACGGCCGACACGCAGGAGTTGCTCGGTGTGCTGGCCCGCTGGGCGGGGGCGTCGCTGGAGCGGGCGACCTCGTTCGAAAAAGCGCGGGAGACGCAGGCGACCTATCCCAACTCGCGGGTGCTGCGCGAACCGTTCTTTTTGGAACTGTGCCAACTGGAGGTGGAGCGCCGCGACCGGTATGATATCCCGTACACGATCCTCCAAGCGGAGATCCAGACGGACGCTCCGGCGGAGCAAGTGCCGCAGTTGATCACCGAGCGGCTCGGAGGCGGCATCCGCACGTTCGATTTTGTATCGTGGGTGCCGGAGAAGCGCGTCGTGTCGTTCCTGTTTCCGACCTTGGAGCCGGAGCATGCCGATGTGGTGGCACAGCGGGTCTTTGAACGCTTGAACCGGGAGCCGTTGCGGGTGCTTGGTGCGGAGATGAACAACGTGGCGGAGTTGGAGCGGGCAGGTGATCGCCGATGAAAGATCTGACGTCAAGGCGGGACAAGCACCGCCGTAAAACGTGGCGCGATCATTTTCGCGAGCGGGTGTTGCCGCCGTCCGGCCTTGCCAAATCACGGCAACAAGCGGAGGCGCGCAGACGGCAGGCCAAGCGTCATGCGCGCTCGGTGGTCGGTTTTGCTTTGTGGGGGCTGGTTGATCTGGGATTGACGGTGGCAGCCCTCCAGGCGGGGTCGGTGTGGCCTCTGGCGGTGCGCTATCCGTTGACGTTTGCGGTCGCCGCATGGGTGCAGCCGTTTTCGGAGGAGAAGCCGTGGAGCGCAAGGCAGAGCCTGACCGCGTGGACGGCGGTGCTGATCCCGGGTCTTGGCAGCTGGATCGCGGCGGCGTGGTCGCTGATGATCTCGCGGCCGCAAGGGGCGTGGCAGGATGTGCCGGTGGCTTTGGAGACGTATCGGTCGTCCATCGACTGGGGCGGCGTGCTCGACGTGGTGCCGCTGATCGACGTGTTGGACTCGCCCGACCCGGTGCGAAAGAAGAACACGCTGCTTCAGATCCAGACGATGCGTTCGGCGATTGAGGTCTCGGTCGTGCGGCGCGCCTTGGATGACGAGGACCCGGAGGTGCGCTACTATGCGGCGGGTCTGCTCAACTATGCGGAAAACGTGCATTCGAGCCGGATCGCCAAATTGGAAGAGCGGTTGAGCGAGGACCCGGAGGACATCGGCGCGTGGAATGACCTGTCTGACGAGTACGCGGCGATCATCCGCGAAGGGATCGCCGGGGAAGAGCTGAGTCAATTTTTCCTGGAAAAACGCTTGATGGTGTTGGAGCAGAGCCTCCGCCTCGATCCGATGCAACCGGTTGCCGGGATCGCCAAAGCGGAGACGCTGTTTCAACTGGGGCGGCTCGACGAAGCGGAGTGGACGGCGAGCGAATGGATCTCCGATGAAGACGGGCGAATGGCGGATGCCGCCCGCGCGGTGCTGATGCGCGCGGCCTATCAGCGCGGCGATCAGGAGCTCCTCGAAACGTTGATGGGCGCGGTGCAGGATGTGGACAGACTGCCGGAGGAAGTGCGCGACACGGTGCGCTTTTGGCGGCGGACAAAGGAGGAGGCGCGATGAGGCGACGCGTACGGATCACCGTCTACACGCTGCTGCTCGCGGTGGCTGTGACAGCTGTCACCCTGCGGGTGAGCGGATGGCTGAACGACGGAGAGAGCTCGACGCCGAAACCGAATTTTACCGAGGAGAAAACGGTGCAGATCCCGGAGGGGCCGCACCAGCGTTATCTCCTGCTCCATCATGACCGGCAGGACATTCCGGAGGCGGCCAAGACGCTGCAAAATTTGGAGATGTCGCTGCGCTACGGCAAGCTGCCGTATGACGCGATGACGTTTGAGCAATGGCGGGCCGCGCCGCCCGACCTGCAACCGTATCGGCAAGGGGCGGTGATTCTGATTGGCGAAGATCAGAGCGCACTGGCTCACACCGAGCGGTTGCAAACGTATGTGGAGGAGACGGGCGGGCTGCTCGTGTCCGCGCTGCGCAGTGGCAATTCGCCGCTCACCTCGTTTTTCGGGATGGAGAGCCAGCCGGTCTATTTCGAGGACAGCATGAACGGGATGCGCTGGCAAGTTCCGGTCTATCCCGGCCTGTCGGAACAGGTGCTCAGCGAGGAGCGGATCAATTCGACCTCGCTGGATGTGCAGCTGACGAAGGGAAGCGAGGTGTGGGCGGAGTCGGTCTCGCCGCGGAAAATTCCGTTGCTCTGGTCGACTCGGCACGGGGCGGGCTCGACTTTGTATTGGAACACGACGGCCCTGTATGAAAAGTCGATGCGGGGCGCGTTTTTGCAGACGTTGCTCAAAGCGAGCGGCGGCGCAAAGATGACGGTCGGCAGTCAGGTGTGGTTTATTGACGATTTTCCGTCGCCTGCGCATGCGCAGGTCACACCGGGCAATCGGACGGGCCTGACCGACTATGATTTTCGTTTGAAGCGGTGGGACCCGGACATGCAGGCGATCGCTGCCAAATACGGACTGCGATACTCAGCCGGGGTGATCTTTACCTACAACGATCAGGTGAGCCTGCCGTTTGCGCTGGGACAGAATCTGGGACATGAGAAGCTGTTCCGGCTGGAGGCCGATCTGTTGATGGGCGGCGGGGAGATCGGACTGCACGGGTACAACCACCAATCGCTGAATCTCCGCTACAACGAGACGCAGCAGGCGGAGCTCGGCTACAGACCGTGGCCGTCAGTCACCGAGATGAAACAGGCGCTGATCGAGGCGCGCCGACTGTGGCAGGAGGAGCTGAAGCAACCGCTGCCGACGATGTACATCCCGCCGTCAAACGTGCTCAGTCCGGAAGGCAAGCGAGCGTTGGTCGAGGTGTTTCCGGAGTTGCGGACGATCTCGGCGATCTATCAGAGCAATGAACAGTTGGCGGCGTTTGAGCAGGAGTTTCTGCCCGACCCGGATCTGCCGCAGATCATGGGCACGCCGCGGCTGACATACGGGTATGATCTGTCGGCCGACGAGCGGTTCGATCTCTATGGTGGGATCGGTTCGGTCGGGATCCTGTCGCATTTCAATCATCCGGACGATGTGTTTCACGAGGACCGCAACAAAGGGCAGGACTGGAGCCTGTTGCGCGACCGCTTTGATCAGCTCGTCGGCGAGGTGCAGGAGCGGTTTCCGTGGATGCGCAAACGGACGGCGACGGAGCTGGCCGACGAACTGCGAGGGTATCATGCGGCGGAGGTGCGGTTTGACCGTTCGCAGCCGGGCGTGCTGACGGCGTATGCGTCGCCGATCAAACAGCCGCTCTTCGTCGAGGCGCGGGTGGATGCCCCTCTCAAATGGCAGGTGAAAGAGGGCGGCCGGATCGTCGGAACGGATGAGACGCACGGTCTGTTGTGGGTGGAGATGACGGAGCCCAAACTGGTGCTGACATCTTCTGTGAAGTAAAGCAAGGCTGGGAAAGGTAAGGAGAGGATCGGGCAATGAAGAACGTGTGGCGGATGACCGTCTATGCGGTGCTGCTCGTCGTGGCGGTGGCGGCTGTCGGCCAGCGGGTGAACGGGTGGTTGAGCAGCAGCGAAACCAAGTGGAGCGAGACGGGGTTTGAACAAGTAAAGGAGATGCAGATCCCCGAGGGAGCTCACGAGCGGTATCTGCTCTTGTTCCGCGAAGGAGAGGAGATACCGGAGACTGCGCAGACGCGTGACAACGTGGAGATGGCGTTGCGCTATGCACGGCTGCCGTATGACGTGCTGACGTTTGAGCAATGGCAAGATCAGCCGGTGTCGCTCGACCGATACAACCAAGGGGCGGTGATCCTGATCGGCGAAGATCAGGACGCGCTCGCGCATGTGGAGACGATCCAGCGGTATGTGACCGACGCGGGCGGGCTGCTCGTCAACGCGGTGCGCAGCGTCGATTCCCCGCTCAATGTTTTTATGGGCGCGACGAGCCGCAACCAATTTTTGAACATCCGCATCAAGGGATTGGGCTGGCTGGAGCCGTTGTTTCCGGGGCTGACCGAGCAGGGGCTGAGCGAAGAGCGGCTGAGTTCGTCTTCGCTCGATCCGGTGCTCGATCCGCAGGCGAAGGTGTGGGCCGAGTTGATCGCGCCGCGCAAGGTACCGTTCCTGTGGACGGTGCAGCGGGGCAAAGGGCGCACGCTGTACTGGAACACGACTTCGTTGCAGTCCAAGGTGATGCGCGGTCCGTTTTTGCAGGCGATGACCAAGGCGCAAGGAGACGGTGCGGCCCGGCTGACAGTCGGTGCGCAAGTGTGGTACATCGACGATTTTCCGTCGCCCGCCTATGACCGGGTGACGGAAGGCAACAAGACGGGGATGACCGACTATGATTTCCGGCTGAAGCAGTGGGACCCCGACATGCAGGAACTGGCGAAAAAGTACGGGCTGCGCTATTCGGCCGGTGTGATCTTTTCGTACAGCGACCGGGTGCAAGCGCCGTTTGAGTTGGAGAAGCGGCAGGGGCATGAGAAGTTGTTCGATTTTGAAGCGAAACTGCTGCAAAGCGGCGAATTGGGGCTGCACGGCTACAACCACCAGTCTCTGAAGATGGAGTACACGCCGCTGCAGCAAAAGGTGTACGGGTACAATCCGTGGCCGTCGACCGGCGAGATGCGCGGTGCGCTAGAGGAAGCGAGCAAGCTCTGGGACAAGGAGTTCGGAGGGCAGCCGACGATGTACATCCCGCCGTCGAACGTGCTCAGTCTGGAAGGAAAACAGGTGCTGGCCGACGTGTTTCCGGGGCTGCGAACGATCTCGGCGAGCTATGTGACCAACCCGGAGGAAGGCGCGTTTGAGCAGGAGTTTTTGCCGGACCCGGATGTGCCGCGCCTCATGGGCACACCGCGGCTGACGTACGGGTACGAGCTGACGGGCGACCAGCGGTTTGAGCTGTACGCGGGCGTGGCGACACTTGGGATCGTGTCGCATTTTAACCACCCGGACGATGTGTTCAACGAGGAGCGGAACATGGGCAAGGATTGGCCGGCGTTGTTGAGCAGTTTCGATCAGGTGGTGGCAGATGTGGAGGCGCGCTATCCGTGGCTGCGCAAACTGACGGCGACGGAGCTGTCGGACGAGCTGCGGCATTATTATGCGGCCGAGGTCCGATTTGACCGTTCGCAGCCGGGCAAGCTGACCGCTTATGCGTCGCCGATGCACGGCCCGTTGTATGTGGAAGTGCGGGCGCAGAACCCGGAGAGATGGCAGGTGAAGTCGGGCGGCGAGATCGTCGGGACGGATGCCAAGACGGGCCTTTTGTGGGTGAAGATGACCGATCCGATGCTGTCGTTGGAGGTGACGCCGTGAAGGTGACGCTGTTGCTGGAAGGCACCTATCCGTATATTCAAGGCGGGGTGTCATCATGGACGCACACGTTGATCCGCACGCTGTCCGACTGCGAGTTTTCGATCCTGTACATCGGCGCGACGCGCAATCCGAACGCGAAGTACCGGTACACGCTGCCGGATAACGTCGTGTCGGTGCAGGAGGTCTATCTGCACGAACAGGAGGAGACGCCGGGACGACTGCGCGGCTGGCGCAAGAAGGAGCGCGAGGAGATGGTGCGCTTTTTTAAGACGGGCGAGCTGCCGAGCCGCGAGACGTTGCTGACGGTGCGCTCCTGGCGCAAGACCCCGACGGCGGAGGCGATCCTCGAAGAAGAGTGGGCTTGGAATGTGTCGCTCGACGTGTACCGCTCGTTGCCGATACCGCCTGCACTGGTCGATTTTGTCTGGAACTGGCGGGCGATGTGGTTGCCGCTGTTGCGCCTGATGCGCGCACCGATCCCGCCGGGGCAGTTGATGCACAGCGCGTCGACCGGCTATGCGGGCTGGTACGGCGCGATCATGAATCGGCTGGAGGGAACGTCGCTGGTCGTCACCGAACACGGCATCTACACCCGCGAGCGAGAAGAAGAGATCGTGCGGGCGGAGTGGGTGTCACTGCCGCTGAAGAGTTGGTGGAACGACTTTTTCGCAGCGGTGGGACGAGCGGCGTATGATCAGGCCACATTTATCACCACGCTGTCAGTGGTCAACCGGCGCGCACAGGTCAAGTACGGAGCGCGGGACGAGAAGATCCGCCTGATCCCGAACGGGGTCAACCCGGTCACGTTTGCCGGGGTCCGGCCGACGGCGGGAAGGCCGTTTACGGTGGGGGCGATCCTGCGCGTGGTCCCGATCAAGGATGTGAAGACGCTGTTGCGGGCGATGGCGGTCGTGCTGCGGCAGGAGCCGGATGCGAAGTTGATGCTGATCGGGCCTCAAGATGAGGACCCGGAGTATTACGAGGAGTGTCTGGCTTTGATCGACTCGCTCGGCATCGCGGAGGCGATCATCTGGACGGGACCGGTCAACATTTTGGAGTACCTGCCAAAGCTCGACTGCATCGTGTTGACCAGCATCTCGGAAGGACAGCCGCTGGTCATGCTGGAGGCGATGGCGGCAGGGCTGCCCATCGTCGCGACGGATGTCGGGGCGTGCCGGGAGTTGATCGAAGGGTTCCCGGGCGATGAACTGGGCTCGTGCGGACTGGTGACGAAGTTGATGACGCCCGATGACACCGGTGCGGCGTTGCTGGTGCTGGCGAACAGTCAGCCTCTGCGCGCCGAGATGGGCGAGATCGGCCGGGAGCGGGTGCGGCGGCATTATGAGCTGTTTACGGTGATGCGCACCTATCGAAATCTGTACGAGGAAGCGGTGATGTCGTAGGTGGCAGGCATCGGGTTTACATTAAAAAAGGCGCTCGGTGAGTCGGGTCGCTCCGGGCGGTGGAAAGTCTATGTGTCGGCGGCGTTTGTCGCGGCCGGGCCGTGGCTGATCACGCTGATCTCACTGTTTGCCCTGCTGTGGTGGGGACGGTTGTTCGGGATGAACAACGACACGCGGGATCTGTTTTTTGCCACGGTCACTTATGCGATGATCGGGTCGAACCTGATCTCGACGACGGCGCAGTTCTTTTTGACCCGCTATCTGGCCGACGCGTTGTACGTGGAGGCGCACGACCGGCTGCTCAGCGCGTTCACGGGCATGTTTGTCTACACGGGTGTGTCCGCGTTGATCCTGACGGTGGCCATTCAGTGGTCGTTGCCGCTGCCGTTCGCTTATAAAATGTGGACGGCGGCGTTGACGGTGGTGCTGACGCAACTCGGTCTCTTGATGATCTTGCTGTCGGCTGCCAAAGCATACCGGGATATCGCGCGCGGTTTTTTGGTGGGCCTTGGCGGGCTGTTCCTCGCGGCGGTGCTCTACGGCCTGTGGGCGCGGGCGACAGGGACGTTGCCGAACGGAACGACGGTGCTGGCTCTGTTTACGCTGGGACAGACGTTGACGCTGGCGTGGCTCGGGGGGGTGACGGTCCGGGACTTTCCCGGTCAGACGCCGTCGCTGTATGAACTGGCTCCGCAGTACGGACGGTATCCGGAGTTGCTGTGGATCGGGCTGTGCTATGCGTTGACACTGTGGGTGGACAACGGTCTGTACTGGTGGTCGCCGGAGCATCATGAGATCGTCGCGGACAGCTACCGGCTGGCTCCGGCGTATGACCTCGCCAAGTTTTGGACGTTTTTGGCGTTGGTGCCGGGGTTTACGGTGTTTTCGGTTTCGATTGAGACCGATTTTTATCAGGTATTTCGCCGGTTTTATGACGCGATCGAACGCGGGGATACGCTGGCTCCGATTCATTTGCATGAGGAGGAACTGCGCATCGGCACGAAAGCAGCCTTGTGGACGATGGCGAAGGTGCAAGCGTTTGTGGCTCTGCTGGCGTGGGTTTTGGCGTTGCAAGTGGAGCGGACGTTCCCGGATGTGGTCGGGGTGTTCCAGTGGACGATCATCGGCTCCGTGCCGCATATGGTCTGGATCACGGCATTTTTGTTGCTGCTGTATTTTGATGCGCGCAAACAGGGGCTGTGGTCGGCGTTTATCGGCGTGGTCGCCCTGCTGGTCTGCACGCGTGTGGCGCTGTGGTACGACTGGTCGCCCGGGAGCGGCTATCTGCTGGGGGCGGTCGTGGCGATGGTGATCTCGATCCTGATGCTCAATCGGCAGGTGGAGCGGCTGCTCTATTTTGCTTTCTATGATCCGAACGGGTCGCGGACGAGGACGATCCCGCCGGCGGCGATGCCGAGCGTGCGGTTGAGCCGGATGGGCTATCCGCTGGTCGAGGAACTCCCTGAGGAGGAGCCGGGTGCGGCGAGAAAAAAATCTCAACCTCGCTGGAAGCCGGGGATGGTACTGCCCTCGCGCAAGGAGCGGCACGGCAAAAATGCGAAGTCGGGGAAGGAGGAAGAATCCCGATGAGCGAGCAAAGGGAGCAAGCAGAGAAGAGCGTGCAAGCGGAGCAGAACGTGAAAGTCGAGAAGAGCGTGCAAGTCGAGAAGAACGTGCAGACGGAGTTGCATCGGGATGAACTGGTGCATGTGACCGTTCCCTTGGAATGGGTCGGGGAGATGGTGCGTGATGTGATGAAGGAGCAACTTCGCATCCCGCGCAAGGTGATCCGCAAACTGGTCGAAGGGCAGGGTGTGCTGGTCAACGGGAAACACGTCTGGCTGTCGACGCGCTTGGCGGAAGGGGACACGTTGCGGCTGATGCTGCCGGCGGAGCAGTCGGAGTATATCTTGCCGGAGCCGATTCCGTTTTGCACGGTGTATGAGGACGCGGAAGTGCTGGTGGTGGAAAAGCAGGCCGGGCTGATCGTTCACCCGACCTCCGGGCATTTTACCGGCACGCTGGCGAACGGCGTGGTCTGGTCGTGGCAGCGGCGCGGCGTGGTCGCGAAGTTTCGACCGGTGCATCGGATCGATCAGTACACGTCCGGGCTGATCGTGATCGCGAAAAATCATTTTGCACATACGAGGTTGACGGCGCAGATGATGGAGCGCACGGTGGAGCGGTCGTATCTGGCGGTGGTGCACGGCGAGCTGACGGACGACAGCGGCCTCATCGACGGGCCGATCGAACGCAGCGACGAAGACCGCCGCGTGCGCGTGGTGCGGCCGGACGGGCAGGAGGCGCGCACGGAGTACCGGGTACTGGAGCGGTATGGGACAGGCACGCTGGTCGAGTTGAAACTGCACACGGGACGGACGCATCAGATCCGTGTGCACATGAAGCACATCGGACATCCGCTGTTTGGCGACGCGATGTACCAGAACGGAGACGACAGCGAGTGGATCGCCCGGCAAGCACTTCATGCACAAGTGCTCGGGTTTACGCATCCGAGGACGGAGGAGCGCATGCGGTTCGTTGCGGCGTTGCCGGACGATATGCAGAGGCTGACGGAAAAGTTGCGCAGCCGCAGGGAAACGTAGAAAAGCCATCCGCAATAACGTGCGGATGGCTTTTTGTTGTCTTCTTTAGGACCCTTTGCGGATCTGTTCCGCGACTTCGATGATCTGGAGGGGGGCGATCATGCCGGTGTCGTAGTCGCCTTGGAGGACGCGGTAGCTTTCGGCGATCATCGAGTCGGAGTCGGATGTGTCAGATTCGGGGAACCCGTAGGCGCGCACCATGAAGCCGTGCTGTTCGAGAAAATCGATCGCCCGCTGAATGTTCATTTTCATGGAAAACCCTGCCTTTCGCTGGCGTTTTGCACAGAATAGGGCTAGTATGCGCGTCTATGGCAGACTTTACGCAAGTTGACGATGCTTGGGCGGGTTGGTAGAATGAGGAGGACGATGGATCGGGTTTTACCACTCTGCCACTCTGGAAAGGATGGATGAACTATGTTGTACGTTCTCGTATTCCTCGCTGTCTCGTATCTGCTCTACACCTGCGGGGTGAAGTTTCAGACGCGCGGACATCTCCTTGGCAAAGGGTGGCTCGACCGTTGCGGCTACGTCTGTTTGATGACCGCTGCGATGGCGGTGACGTTGCCGACCGTCTTGTTGACAGTCGAACGTCTCGATCTGCAGCTCTCCGGCTATGCGCTGAGCTTGATCTCCACGCTCGGCACGGTGGCGCTCGGTGAGTTTTTGTATGCCCGCACGGCCAAAGTGTCTGTCAGGATGCTGGCGTTGTTGCGCGCAGAAGAGAGAAAGCGCGAGGCGTGACCTGGATTCGTGAGCGGGTCGATTTGATTTGATAGGATCAATCGTGATGACGGCTGCCAGGCCGTTTTCTGTTTTTTATATGTCCTGCAAAGGGGATGAGCGTTTGAGCAGTGGAAACATCCGCGAGACGATGAAGCAATTGATCAGCGACTGGGGCATTTCCGGTTATGAGCACGGCATTGCCGAGCGATTGAAGCACGTTTTGAAACCGTATACGACCGACATCCAAGTCGATAAAGTCGGCAACTTGATCGCACGCGTGCCAGGACTTGGTCCGGAGCCGCGCCCGACGGTGATGCTGGCGGCGCATATGGACGAGATCGGCCTGCTCGTGACCAAGATCGAGCCGGGCGGCTTTTTGCGCGTGGTCAACGTGGGCGGCGTCGATGCCCGCACTCAAGTGGCGCAAGAGGCGGTCGTGCATGCAAAGGACGGCGAGTATATCGGCATCTTCGGCACGAAACCGCCGCATCTGACCTCTCCTTCCGAGCGCGGAAAAGCGGCACCGCTCGAGGATTTGTTCCTCGACATCGGCATGCCGGAAGACATGGTGCGCTCTTTGGTGCGCATCGGGGATCCGGTGACGATCCGCCGCACGCCGCTGGAACTGCAAAACGACCGCATCTCCGGCAAGTCGCTCGACAACCGGGCGAGCATCGCCGCTGTGCTCGAGTGTCTGACCGAGATGCAACGATTGAAGGTCGGGACGGACGTGCTGGCTGTGTTCACCGTGCAGGAAGAGCGCGGTCGCAACGGTGCCGGACCGGCCGCATACGGCCTGCAGCCGGACATCGCCATCGCCATCGACGTGACGTTTGGCGACATGCCGGGCGGGCCGGTCGATGCATCGTTCCCGTTGGACGGGGGTCCGGCGATCTGCGTGGGGCCGAACCTCCACCGCAAGATTACGGCGGGTCTTGAGCGGACGGCGAAGGACCTGAACATGCACTATGAGCGCGAGATCACCCAGGGCGACTCGGGTACTGACGCGTATCCGATCCAGATCTCGCGTGGCAGCATCCCGACCGGGCTGGTTTCGATCCCGTTGCGCTACATGCACACGTCGGTGGAGACGGTGTGCTATCGCGACATCGAGCGGACCGGCAAACTGCTGGCTCACTATATCGCCGGGGTGGACCGGACGTATGTGGAGGGATTGTCTTGCTACTTAAAAAATTGACAGAAGCGATGGGTCCGTCCGGCTATGAGGATGAGATCCGACAGGTGATCTACGAAGAGATCAAGGATCACGTCGATCGCGTCTACACCGACTCGATGGGCAACCTGATCGCCGAAAAGGACGGCACGCGCCAGGGTCCGAAAGTGTTGCTGTGCGCGCACATGGACGAAGTGAGTCTGATGATCTCGCACATCGACTCGAACGGTCTGCTCCAGTTTCAGCATATCGGCGGCATCGATGACCGGGTGCTGATCTCCAAAGCGGTGGTGATCGGCGAGAACAAGATCCCCGGCGTGATCGGGGCCAAGCCGATCCACCACCAATCGGCCGACGAGCGCAAAAAGCCGATCGGGCTGAGCCAACTGCGCATCGACATCGGGGCGACGTCCCGCGAAGATGCGTTGCGAGTGGTCCAGCCGGGCGATGTGGCGGTGTTTGCGACGACGTATGAGGAGATCGGCCACCGCCGTGCCAAGTCAAAGTCGTTCGACGACCGCGTCGGCTGCGCGGTGCTGGTCGAGACGTTGAAAAAGTCGTTCGACGTGCCGTTGGTGTTCGGATTTGCGGTGCAGGAGGAGATCGGGCTGCGCGGTGCGGGCCCGCTGGCGTACCGCACCGATCCCGATCTGGCGTTGGTGATCGAAGGGACGCTCGCGTCCGATTTTCCGGGAACGCCCGCGCACGGGCGCGTCACGGAGCTCGGCCTCGGTCCGGCGCTGTCGATCATCGACGGGTCGACGATTCACAACCGCGCTTTCCTGCAGCACATGCAGCAGGTGGCGGAGAGCAGCGGCATCCCGTATCAGTTCCGCAAAGGGGCGGCGGGCGGCAATGACATCGGACGCATCCATCTGTCGCGCGAAGGCGTGATGTCGGGCGTGATCTCGGTGCCGACACGCTACATCCACGCTCCGTCACAGATGATCAGCCTCGATGACTACGAGAACACAGTGAAGCTGGTGGAGATGTTTCTCCGCAGTGTGGAACAGGGAGGACTCACGCGATGAAAGACACACTCAAGCAAAGTATCTCGCAGCTGGCGGAGAGCTGCGGCCCGTCCGGCAGCGAAGAGAAAGTGCGCGAACAACTGCGCAACATGGTCGCGCCCTACGCGGATGAAGTGCGCGAGGACGTGATCGGCAATTTGCTCGTCACCAAGCGCGGCATCGGCGTTGACCGCAAGCATCTGCTGCTGGTGGCGCACATGGATGAGCCCGGTCTGATCGTGATCCACATCGACGGCGACGGGTACCTGCGCGTGGCGCCGGTGGGCCCTGGCGAAGCGGCCTATCTGGTCGGGCAACGCGTGAAGTTCCCGAGCGGCATCGTCGGCGTGGTGGGCGCGCACGATGTGTCCGATCCGGGTGACGTGACGTTTGCCTCCCTGTACATCGACCTTGGCGTTGACTCCAAGGAGATGGCGGAGGAACTGGTGCAGATCGGCGAGTCCTGCGTGATCGTGCAACCGACCATCGAGCTGGCTCCGGACCGTCTGGTCGGCAAAGCGCTCGACAATCGCGTCGGTTGCTCGGTGGCGGCGGAAGTGTTGAAGCGGCTCAACGGCTGCCCGCATGATGTGACGGTGGTCTTTACCGTGCAGCAACATGTCGGCCAGCGCGGGGTCAAGCCGGCGGCGTTCGGCCTGTCGCCCGACTTTGCCCTCGTCCTCGACGGGGTGCGATCGGGTGATACACCGGGTGCGGATCGCATCGAGATCGGCCTTGGCAAAGGTGTTTCGGTCAAGATCATCGACAAGACGGTGATCATCCCGCCGCGCATCAAGAACTACCTCGTCGATCTGGCGGAGGCGAACGGCATTCCGTACCAGTTGGAAGTCTGTCCGGACGGCACGTCGGACGCAGGTTCGCTGCTGATCTCCCGCGACGGCATCCCGACAGGCGGCCTGTCGATTCCGGTGCGCTACCTCGTCTCCGGCTCGGAGATGGTCGACCTGCGCGATGCGGAAGCGGCTGCCTCCCTCGCTTTGCAAGCGTTGCAAAACTACCGCTGAGCGGCATGTTCATAGCAGACAGGAAGAAACCTTTGAGCGGATCGAAGGTTTCTTCTTCTGTTCAGGTGGAAGGTTGTCCCATAGGAACGCTTGTACTATAATGAGGGCGTACAGAGAGACGAGGGGAGTCGAAAGATATGTTGAGGTATCTGACAGCAGGCGAATCGCACGGCCCGGCTCTGACCGCTATCGTGGAGGGGCTGCCGAGCAATCTGGCGGTCGACATCGACGATGTCAACCACCAACTGTGGCGACGGCAACAAGGCTACGGGCGGGGCGGTCGTATGAGGATCGAGTCGGATCGAGTTGAGGTTATGAGCGGAGTGCGTTTTGGCAAGACGATGGGAACACCGGTGGCGTTGCTGGTTCACAACAAGGACTGGCGCAATTGGTCTGAAAAGATGGCGATTACCGGGGAGGCGCCGGACAGCGTAGTGGAGATCACCAAGCCCCGTCCGGGTCATGCCGATCTGGCAGGCGCATTAAAATATGGGCAAGAAGACGTCCGCAACGTGCTGGAGCGCGCCTCAGCCCGAAACACGGCGACGATGGTGGCGGTCGGCACGATCGCGCGGCAACTGCTGCGCCGCTTCGGCATGGAGGTCTACGGACATGTCGTCGAGCTCGGTCACGTCAAGGTCGATCAACTCGAAGGCACGATCCCGGAGATCGCCGAGCGGGCGGAAAAATCGGAAGTGCGCGTAGCCGACCCGGATGCGGAGCAGCGGATCATCGACGCGATCACGCAGGCCAAGGCGGACGGGGACACGTTGGGCGGGATCTTTGAGATCATCGTGACCGGCGTGCCGATCGGCCTCGGCTCGTACGCACACCCGGATCGCAAGCTCGACGGTCGTCTGGCACAGTCGCTGATGAGCATTCAAGCGATCAAGGGCGTGGAGATCGGTCTCGGCTTTGAAGCGGCTCGCCGACCCGGGTCGCAGGTGCACGACGAGATCGGCCACCGTCAGGGCGAGTATTACCGCCGCAGCAACAACGCGGGCGGACTTGAAGGCGGTGTAACCAATGGTCAACCGCTGGTCGTCCGAGCGGCGATGAAGCCGATCCCGACGCTGTACAAACCGCTGGAGTCGGTCGACATGCGGACGAAAGAGCCGTTCCGGGCGACGATTGAGCGCTCCGATGTGTGCGCGGTGCCGGCCGCTTCTGTCGTCGGCGAGGCGATGGTGGCGTGGACGGTCGCGCAGGCGTTCTTGGAAAAGTTTGGCGGTGACTCGGTGGAAGAGATGCAGGACAACTACGACAACTACCTGCGTCGGGTGGGCGAGCGATGATCCGCGAGCACGTAGGTCTGGAAGGCGGTCGTGCCTATGACATCGTGATCGGGGAAGGCCTATTGGAGCAGGTCGGCGGCATGCTCGGGGAACTCGGTGTGAGCGAGGCGTCCCGTCACCTGGTGATCACCGATGCCAACGTGCAGGCGGCAGGCTATCTGGAAAAAGTGATCGCGTCGATGGCGGCGGCCGGCTATGTGGCCGAGGTCTACGTGATCCCGCCCGGTGAAAGTTCGAAATCGCTGCCGTTGGCAGGCGAGGCGCTGGCGTTCGCCTATCAGTGCGGTCTCGATCGTCGTTCGGCGGTGCTCGCGCTCGGTGGCGGCGTGGTCGGCGATTTTGCCGGATTTGTGGCGGCGACGTATATGCGGGGCGTTGCGTTTGTGCAACTCCCGACGTCGTTGCTCGCTCATGACAGCGCGGTCGGTGGCAAGGTGGCGGTCAATCTCCCGCAGGCGAAAAATATCATCGGAGCCTTTCACCAACCGTTGTGCGTCGTCTATGACACGACGGCGTTGCAGACGCTGTCGTTGCGCGAGATGCGCTCCGGCGTGTCGGAGGCGATCAAGCACGGGGCGATTCGCGACCGCGACTTATTTTTCTGGATCGAGCAGCATCAAGAAGGTCTGCTCGCCAACGACTCGTCCCTGATGTCCGAACTGCTCGCCCGCTCGTGCCGGATCAAGGCGCAGGTGGTGGCGGAGGATGAGACGGAGCAAGGGGTGCGGGCGATCTTGAATTTCGGCCACACGCTCGGTCATGCGGTGGAAGTGCTGGCCGGGACGTACACTCACGGGGAAGCGGTGGCGATCGGCATGGTCGCGGCTGCCGACCTGTCGGTGCGGCTCGGTTTGTGCGCGGCGGAGGAAGCCGTGCTGGTCGAGCGGGCGATGGTCGCTTGCGGGCTGCCGACATTGATTCCGAACGAACTGGACGAAGCGGAACTGATCGAATCGATGCGAAAAGACAAAAAGGCGGCTGGCGGCACGCTGACGTTCGTGTTGCTGCGTGAGATCGGCCGCGTGGAGATCGTGGAGGACGTGCCGGAGTCGGCGGTGCGCGATGTGATTCGTGCGAGAAGGGAGGGGTAAGACGTGATGGAGATGGCAGTGCGCGGCATTCGCGGCGCGATCACAGTGACCGCCAACGACACGGCGGCGATCCATGAGGCGACGACGGAGCTGTTGCTGGAGATGGTGGCGGCAAATGGGGTGGTGACCGAGGAAGTCGCGGGCTGCTTCATCACCGCTACCCCCGATCTGAACGCCGCATTTCCCGCTGTGGCCATCCGCCAGCTGGAAGGCTGGCCGCTCGTGCCGCTGATGTGCGCGCAAGAGATGGAGGTGCCGGGCAGTCTGCCGATGTGCATCCGGATCTTGCTGATCGTCAATACGCCGGAGAGGCAGGCGGACATGCGCCATGTGTACTTGCGCGGGGCGGTTGTGCTGCGGCCTGATTTGGCCGAACCAAATGAGGATTCGGAAAATCGGGCTTGACGCAGGAAGTCGATCCGCGTATCATTTTAATAAGTTAAGATTATGAGAGCAAGTCAGTGAGAGCAGTTTGAGAGTGTTTAGAGAGCGTTTAGAGATTGATTTGAGAGAGCCTAGAGTGCAAGACATGAGTGAGATGAGCGCAGCAGAGACGAGTTGAGCAGAGCGGAGCAGGCAGAGCGGGATGGGTGAGCTATACCCATTTGCGCCTTTGTATATTCCTGTCCACGATGGTCAGAGCGTTGATGCTCTGGCCTTTTTTAGTACCCTTTGGGGCCTTTTACAAAAGACTAGCAGAGTTGAGAACAGCGGAGGAGTGAGTCGAGATGATCAAACAAGCACTGCACACGGTGATCAGCGGCGGCACGTTGACGGCGGAGGTCGCCGAACGGACGATGAGCGGGATCATGAGCGGAGAAGCGACGCACGCGCAGATCGCCGGTCTGTTGACCGCCCTGCGGATGCGCGGTGAGACGGTGGAGGAGATCACCGGGTTTGCCCGGGCGATGCGTCATCATGCGGCGAAAGTGGTGACCGCCGTGCCTGACCTCGTCGACACCTGCGGCACCGGCGGTGACGGAGCGGATACGTTCAACATCTCCACGACCGCGTCGTTTGTGGCAGCGGCGGCCGGGGCGAAGATCGCCAAGCACGGCAACCGTTCTGTGTCCAGCCGTTCCGGCAGCGCCGATGTGCTGATGGCGCTCGGGGTCAACGTCGACCTGAGCCCAGAGCAGGCGGCGGAGTGTTTGGAGGATCTCGGCATCTCGTTTATGTTTGCCCCGCTGTTCCACCAATCGATGAAACATGCGATGGCCCCGCGCCGGGAGCTCGGGTTCCGCACGGTGTTCAACGTGCTTGGTCCGCTGACCAATCCGGCTGGAGCTGCGCGGCAAGTGATCGGCACGTTCGCCCCGGATCTCGTCGAGAAAATGGCGGCTGCGCTGGCGGCACTGGGCACCGAGCACGCGCTGGTCGTCCACGGCGAAGATGGCCTCGATGAATTGACCGTCACCGGGCCGACGAAGATCGCAGAAGTGCGAAACGGCGTCGTGGAGCGCGTCTTCACCCTGACCCCGGAAGAGGTCGGGCTGGAGCGTCACGCGGCGGAGGAGTTGAGCGGCGGTGAAGCGCCGGAAAACGCGGCGATCACGCTGGACATCCTGCGCGGCAAGAAAGGTGCGCGCCGGGACATCGTGCTGTTGAATGCGGCGGCCACCCTGTATGTGTCGGGGAGCGCCGATACGATTGAACAAGGCGTGCGGCTGGCGAGCGACGCGATTGACAGCGGCAAGGCACTCGATATGCTGAACGCGCTGGTGCGCAAGACGCTGGGGTTGACGCAGGCAGAAAAGGAGTTGGCGTAATGATTCTCGACCGCATCGTGGAAGTGAAAAAAGAGGAGGTCGCACTCCTTTGCCAAACGTTTGACCGAAACCAAGCGTTGGAGACGATTGCCGAGCTCCCGCCGACTCGCGGCTTTGCGGCGGCGATCCAAAAGGCCGGAGAGATGGCGTTGATCGCGGAAGTGAAAAAGGCATCGCCGTCGAAAGGCGTGATTCGCGCCGATTTTGACCCGGTCGCCATCGCGAAAATTTATGAAAGCGCCGGAGCGACCTGCCTCTCGGTGTTGACCGATCACCAATTTTTCCAAGGGCATGCCGATTATTTGCGCGACATCCGGCGGGCGGTTTCCCTGCCGCTGCTGCGCAAAGATTTTATCATTGATGAAAAGCAGATCTACGAAGCGCGGCTGATCGGTGCAGACTGCATCTTGCTGATCGCGGCGATTTTGACGACGGAGCAACTGCGGGAATACGCTGCGTTGGCGAAGTCGATGGGTCTGGACGTGTTGACGGAGGTACATGACGAGGAGGAGTTGGAGCGCGTGTTGGCTGCCGGACAGCCGCAGTTGCTCGGCGTGAACAATCGCGATCTGCGCTCTTTCCACGTCGATCTGAACACGACAAACCGGCTGGCGAAACAGTTGCCTGCCGGGACGACGTTGGTCAGCGAGAGCGGCATCTTTACGCATGGAGACGTCGAGGCTGTGGCGGCAGCGGGGGCGAAAGCGATCCTCGTCGGCGAGTCGTTGATGCGGGACCCGGAGATCACCCCGGCTGTCGACCGACTGCTCGGCCGTCTGAATGCGGAGGCGTGATCGGGATGCGGATCAAAGTCTGCGGATTGAAGACACGGGAGGCGGTCGAACAGGCGGCCGCTCTTCCCATCGACTATGTGGGATTTGTCTTTGCCAAGAGCAAGCGGCAGGTGACAGCGGAGCAGGCGCGCGACCTGCTTGCGGATCTGCCCCGTTCTTTTCAAGCTGTCGGCGTGTTTGTCGACGCGGCGATGGACGACCTGTTGTTCACCGCGGAGACGGCGGGGCTTGACGTTTTGCAACTGCACGGGGAGGAGTCGCCCGCGTTTTGCCGGGAGCTGCGTGAACGCTCCGGGCGCGCCGTCTGGAAAGCGTGGGGCGTACGCGGGGATCACGGCGATCAACAGGTGGCCGAGTATGCCGACGCGGTCGATGCGGTGTTGCTCGACAACGCAAGGGGCGGCACCGGACAGACGTTTTCGTGGACGTCGATCCCGGCGTTGGCTGCGAGCCTGCCCGGCGTGCCGCTGTTTGTGGCGGGCGGGCTGCACCCTGGAAATGTGGAAGAGTTGATCAGCAGGTATCGCCCGGACGGCATCGATGTGTCGTCGGGTGTCGAGAGCGACGGCGTGAAAGACCCTGAGAAGATCACCGACTTTGTGATGAGAGCGAGGAAGGCCCAATGACCACCGCATACCCGGATAACAAAGGTCGCTTCGGTAAATTCGGCGGCAAGTTCGTCCCGGAAACGTTGATGAACGCGCTGGAGCAACTCGAACGCGATTACAATCATTATATAGAAGACCCGGATTTTCAAAAGCAATTGCAATACTACCTCAACGTGTACTCCGGCCGTCCGACGTCGCTGTATTACGCAAAAAACTTGACGGAACACCTCGGCGGGGCGAAGATTTACTTAAAGCGGGAAGACTTGAACCATACCGGCGCACACAAGATCAACAATACGATCGGCCAAGGTCTGCTGGCCAAGATGACCGGCAAAAAGCGTGTCATCGCGGAGACGGGCGCAGGCCAGCACGGCGTGGCGACGGCGACGGTGTCGGCGCTGCTGGGCTTGGAGTGTACCGTGTTTATGGGTGAAGAGGACATCGCGCGTCAGGAACTGAACGTGTTTCGCATGCGCCTGATGGGCGCCGAGGTCGTCCCGGCCAAGTCGGGCACGCGCACGCTCAAAGACGCGACGAACGAAGCGATCCGCCATTGGGTCGAACATGTCGAGGATACGTTCTACATCATCGGCTCGGTCGTCGGTCCCCATCCGTATCCGATGATCGTCCGTGATTTCCAGCGGATCATCGGCGACGAAGTGCGCGAACAGATCGTGGAATTGGAAGGCAAACTGCCGGATAGCATCATCGCCTGCGTGGGCGGCGGATCGAATGCGATGGGCATTTTCTACCCGTTCCTGCACGACGAATCGGTCCAACTGATCGGCGTGGAAGCGTCCGGCAAAGGCGTGGACACGGACGAGCATGCGGCGACGATCTCCAAAGGCTTGCCGGGTGTCATCCACGGCTCGCTGACCTACCTGCTGCAGGATGAGTACGGTCAGATCCAGCCGGCGCACTCGATCTCGGCAGGTCTCGACTATCCGGGCATCGGACCTGAGCACGCGCATCTCGCCGACACCGGCCGCGCACAGTATGTGCCGATCACAGACAACGAGGCGTTGGAGGCGTTCCAACTGCTGTCCCGACTGGAAGGGATCATCCCGGCGCTGGAATCGTCGCATGCGATCGCTCATACGATGCAGGTCGCGCCGACGCTGCCGAGCGACCACGTGATCGTCGTGTCGCTGTCGGGACGCGGGGACAAAGACGTGCATCAGGTGCTCGACATTTTGGGAGGTGCGGACAGATGAGCCGGATCGGTGCGATTTTCCAAGAGCTGAAAGCAAAAAACGAGAAGGCGTTCATTCCGTTCCTCACCGCCGGAGATCCGTCTTTGGAGATCACCGAGCGCCTGATCCTCGAACTGGACGCCAAAGGGGCGGACATCATCGAGATCGGCATCCCGTACTCCGATCCGCTGGCCGACGGTCCGACGATCCAAGCGGCGGCGGTGCGCGCTCTGGCTGGCGGTACCCGGATGCCGGACGTATTTGCGCTCGTCCGGCGCGTTCGGCCGCAGGTGAAGGCGGCGCTGGTGCTGTTCACGTACGTCAACCCGGTGTTCCAATGGGGCATCGACCGATTTTTTGAAACGGCAAAAGAGGTCGGCGCAGACGGCGCGATCATCCCGGACCTGCCGATTGAAGAGAGCGGAGAAGCGGCGGCAGCGGCAGCCAAACATGGCGTCGACCTGATCCCGTTGCTCGCTCCGAACTCTCGCGAGCGCATCGCGAAGATCTGCGAAGAGGCGCAAGGCTTCGTCTACGTCGTGGCGGCGCTCGGCGTGACCGGGGTGCGCGATACGGTCAGCGAAGACCTGCCGCAGTTGATCGCTTCGGTCAAGGAGCACACCGATCTGCCGGTGGCGGTCGGATTTGGCGTCGGGCGTCCGGAGCAGGCAGCGCAGATCGGCCGCCATGCGGACGGCGTGATCGTCGGATCGGCGATCGTCAAAGGCATCGGAGGGATCGCCGATGCGCTGGCAGCGGGTGATTCGGCACTGGCTGAGCAAAAGGAGCGCGAACTGATCGACTTCGCCGCGTCGCTGAAAGAGCCGTTGCGCTCGGCGGAAGCACCTCTGTAATCCACGTCCGATCTGCGGATCGGAGTGTTTTCCCGCAAGTGAGAAGGGGGCTTTTTGATGGAAATGAGAATCGAACCCGCGGCGTCTTTGCGCGGCGTGACGGCGGTGCCGGGAGACAAATCGATCTCGCACCGCTCCGTCATGCTGGGCGCACTGGCGAACGGGGTGACGCATGTCACCGGATTTTTGCCGGGGGCGGACTGTCTGAGCACGGTCGCTTGTTTCCGGCAGCTGGGCGTTTCGGTCGAGCAACTGTCGGCGACCGAACTGAAGGTGCACGGCGTCGGTCTGCGCGGTCTGCAGGAGCCGTCCGACGTGCTCGATGTCGGCAACTCCGGCACGACGATGCGGCTGTTGCTCGGCATCCTCGCCGGACAGCCGTTTCACGCGACGCTGACAGGCGACGTCTCGATCCGCCGTCGACCGATGGGCCGCGTGTCGGTGCCGCTGCGGCAGATGGGGGCGCACATCGACGGTCGGGAAGAGGGCCGTCTGGCGCCGCTGTCGGTGCGCGGCGGCGGTCTGCGGGCGATCCGCTTTGACTCGCCGGTCGCATCGGCCCAGATCAAATCGGCGGTGCTGCTGGCCGGCCTCTTTGCGGACGGCGAGACGGGCGTGCGCGAGCCGGAAGCGTCCCGCGACCACTCGGAGCGCATGCTGCGGGCGTTCGGCGTCGACGTGGCGGAAAAGGACGGCTACATCACGGTGCAAGGCGGCTCACAATTGATTGCGACCGACATCGAAGTGCCGGGCGACATCTCGTCGGCCGCCTTCCTGATCGTGGCGGCGGCGATCCGTCCCGGTTCCGACCTGACGATCCGCGGCGTGGGGGTCAACCCGAGCCGCACCGGCATCCTCGACGTGCTGCGCGAGATGGGCGCCCGCATCGACCTGCAAAACGAGCGCGAGTCGGGCGGCGAACCGATCGCCGACATCCGCATCCAAGGCGGCGAGTTGCGCGCGGTGACGGTCGGCGGAGCGACGATCCCGCGCCTGATCGACGAGATCCCGGTGCTGGCTGTGGCGGCGACACAGGCGGTCGGCGTGACGGTGATCCGCGACGCAAAAGAACTCAAGGTCAAGGAGTCGGACCGCATCGCCACCACCGCCGCCGAACTGCGCAAATTCGGCGCGTCGGTGGAGGAATTGGAGGACGGTTTGCACATCACCGGACCGACGCCGTTGTCGGGCGGAGCGGAGATTGCGACCTATCATGACCATCGGATCGCGATGGCGATGGCGGTGGCGGGACTGGCGGCAGACGGGCCGACCGTGATCCGCGATTGGGAAGCGGTCGACGTGTCTTTCCCTGGCTTTGGTCAACTTTTGCAAAATCTCAGATAATTTAGGTTGACAATCGAACAGTCGGTCGAGTAAGATAAACACATAAGCTTTAGTTCTGGTTTCTCTCCACTCCTATTCATTTAGTGCCTGTCCGCTTTGAGCGGGCAGGTCTTTTTTTGTTATGTAAGCGGTTTCGGCACGAGAACGGGAAGTGTGGTACAATTTTGTCGGGGGAAAGCAAAGGAGATGACCGTTGTGAACTTGGAACGAGAAGATCTGTCGCGCGAAGTGTTGCATGGCATCTTTTTGAAAATTTACGAACTGGAGTCGCTGAATATCGTCGCATCCAACCGCTGGCGGGAGGACGACAGCGCATTTCGCAATGAGGACATGCAGGGGGAGTACCTCTATGAACTGGTGACCCGCAACCGCGAATGGCTGGTCAAATTGCTCTCGGATCTGGATGCGATGGTCAGCATGTACCCGGCGTTCGTCATCTTGCCCCTCCTGCGAGCGTACGGCGCGTTGACGGTGCGGGTGCTCAAGGGCATCGACGAGCTCGACGGCGCGATGCTCTCGGTCTGGAAGGTGCTCAAGCGGCTGGAGCCGCACACCGCGACGGACGAGCAGGCTGAAAACGGCTGGGCGGTGATTCGCTCGGTCTGGACGATCCTGTTGAAGCCGGACGTCCTCGATTCATTGTAACGTTCGCATCCTGCTTGTCATGCTTGCCAATTCCGTGAATAGAATGATACGGAATGGACGGTCTGTGCAAGGGCCTAGCAGGCGGGGGGGACGTTTCCGATGAGGAGCTTGAAACTTTTTTATCATACGATCACCGCGCAGCTCGTCATCGTCCTGTGCATATTGATAAAGGTCTTGTTGATTCCTTTTTTGGTCTGGCGCTTGCTGGGAACGAGCCCGGTGGCGATGATCACGCTGGACGTGGCGACGATTGTGTTTGGCACGGCGGTGGCCCTGACGATGGGGCTGGTCGGCTATTGGCAGGCGGCTCATTTCAGCCGCGAGCGGCGGTTTCGCGAGTCGGTGCGCTATATGTTGCTGATCTTCGCGCCGCTGGCCTGCTTTTTGCTTTACAAAGGCGTGTACGGCGCAGCATGGGACACGGAACTGCTGTTGCTGTTCTCCGGCTGGGCTTCGATGTTCGCGCATCCTCTGAACTTGGTCGGATTTTACGGGCAGTGGGTGGACAGCGTGGCGTTGGTGGCGATGGGCGGCTGCTATCTGCTCGGCGTGTTCGTCTACCACGACGAACACCGCTCCGTGCCGCGTCAGCCGCAGCCACCGGCGGTTCCCTTGCGGCAACGGCTGAAATGAATCTGTCGAAGAGAACTTCTCTTCGACAGATTTTTTTTATCCTTGTATAGAGAACGGATGTTCGCGTATAATGAAGATAACATTACAGGAACAAACGTTCCCTTTTCGATGGGGGTAAGAAAATGGCTGGCTATAACGTAACAGACAAGCGCCGCGTCTTGCTCGTCGACATGAACTCGTTCTATGCGAGCGTCGAACAGGCCCAAGATTCGGCCCTGCGCGGCAAGCCGGTGGTGATCTGCGGCGATCCGGAGCGGCGCAGCGGCATCGTGCTCGCCGCCTCCAAAGAGGCCAAGGCGTTTGGGGTCAAGACGGTCGACCCGGTCTGGATGGTCAAGCAAAAGTGCCCGCAGGCGATCCTCGTGCCGCCGCGGATGGAGACGTACATGGAGGTGTCCGTGCGGATCCTGGACATCGCCAAACGCTTCACGCCGCAGGTGGAGGTGTTTTCCATCGACGAACTGTTCCTCGACGTGACCGGGACGGAAAAGCTGTGGGGCGACGCGTGGGAGGTCGGGCGGATGTTTCGCAGGCTGGTGTTGGAGGAGACGGGGGTGCGCTGTTCGGTCGGCATCGGGCCGAACAAGCTGGTCGCCAAGGTCTGCTGCGACAACAAAGCGAAAAAGGCGCCGGAGGGGATCTGGGAGTGGCGGCGGGAGGACATCGCCCGCGAGATGCATCCGCTGCCGGTGCGCGAGCTGTTTGGCGTCGGCTCGCGGATGGAGCGGCATTTTCAGAGCCGGGGCCTCGTGACGATCGGCGATCTCGCCGCGTACCCGCTGCACCTGCTGCGCAAGCGGTTCGGGATCATGGGCGAGGTGTTTCATCTCTCTGCCAACGGGATCGACTACAGCCCGGTCACGCCGAACACATTTCGGCAGGACATGAAGGGCTGCGGCCACATGATGACCTTGCCCCGAGACTACGAGACGGCACAGGAGGTCGAGGTGGTGCTGCTCGAATTGACGGAGGAGGTCTGCCGCCGGATGCGCCGGATGCGCAAGGGCGGGCGGACAATCCACATCCACTGCGGTTACAAGGGGATGACCGGCGGCTTTTCCCGCCAGACGTCAGTGCCGGTTCCGACCAACATCGCCGGCGATGTCTATGAAGCGGCGCGCCGGTTGTTTCACCAGCATTGGGACGGTACGGCGGTGCGTTCGATCAGCCTCTCCGTGGAGAACCTGACCGATGACGACGAGCAGCAGCTCGACCTGTTCCGCGACCGCGAGCGGGAGCGGCGTCTGGCCTACACCGTCGACCGGATCAAGGAGCGCTACGGCAACACCGCGCTGGTGCGAGCCGCCTCGCTGACCCGGGCGGGGCAGGCGTTTGAGCGTTCGAAAAAAATCGGCGGACACTTCAAGTAAACAGGATCCAAGCAAAAAAAGTTGATTTGTCGGAATTTAACCACTTGTCAGATTCGAACAGTTAGATTATAGTATATTCAGGGAAGGGTAAATGATAGTTACGAATTAGGGAGGTTTGTTAAATGAAAAAGATGAAAAACAAAGCGGCACTGACGCTGGCAGTAGCTCTCGGTGTATCGGCAGCAGCAGGAATCGGCGGCAACGTGGCCCAAGCAGAAGCAGCTCCGCAAAAATATTTGGTCGTCTTCAAGCAACAAGCAGGTCTTCCGAGCGGTTACGAAAGCCTGATCGAAAACGCAGGCGGTAAAGTGACCCGTTCCATCCCGGCACTGGGTGCCGTTCAAGTCGAGGCATCCAGCACCGACTTCCTGAATGCGGTGGAAACCTCCAGCCTCGTACTGGATGCGAGCGTGGAGAAAACGTACTTCCCGGACGTCATGTCCGACGCGACGACGGAAACGACCGTCCAAGCGGTTCCGTACGCAGGTGCTGACCTCTACAACACCTACCAATGGGACATCAAGCAAATGACCAGCAACGGCGCATCCTGGAACCTCCTGGGCGGCACCGGCAAATCGGTTGACGGCAAAGACATCGTCGTCGCAGTCGTCGACACCGGCATCGACTACACGCACCCGGATGTAAAGAACAACTACGCGTACGGCAAGTCCTTCGTGCCGGGCTACCCGGATGCGTTTGACCAGAGCGGTCACGGCACCCACGTTGCAGGCTCCATCGCAGGCAACGGCCGCATCCTCGGCGTCGGCCCGGATCTGAAAGTGGCGGCATACCGCGTCTTCGGCCCGACCGGCGGGGCATCCACCGCTGACCTCGCGGCAGCTCTGCACACGGCAGCTGACGACAACGTAGACGTCGTCAACATGTCGCTGGGCGGCTACGACTGGTACCAAGATCCGTCTCTGACGACCCAAGCTGTCGTCGCGGACGTGCTCCTGTTCAACCGCGCGATCGAATACGCGGTAAAAAAAGGCGTCACCGTCATCGGTTCTGCCGGCAACAACAACGTCGACATCTCCAAGCCGGGTGAACTGACCCGCGTGCTGATGGGCGAAGATGCAAAAGGCACAACGCACCGCAGCCCGAGCTCCCCGCTGCTGATCCGCGTTGCGTCCAACGGCGAAGCGCTCAACCGTGCGTACTACTCCAACTACGGCAACGGCAAGATCGACGTCACCGCTCCGGGCGGCGACTACGGCACCGCGTGGCTGGAAACTCGCAACCCGGCTCTGCGCATCGGCACCAAACGCGCACTGTCCTCCGTACCGGGCGGCTACGCTTGGTACCAAGGCACCTCGATGGCTGCTCCGAAAGTTGCAGGTCTCGCAGGCGTGATCATCGCAAAACACGGCAAAGACGTGCTGAGCCCGGCGCAAGTCAAGCAAATCATCAACAACACGGCAGTTGACATCAACAAGCCGGGTTACGATGAAGAGTCCGGCAACGGTCTTGCATCCGCACTGAACGCACTTCAATAAATCACGACTTTTCAAATACAGACAGCCGAGTTTCCATCGAGGAAGCTCGGCTGTTTGTTTGTCTGTTTACAGCTGGAGGAAGAAGTTACAACTTGCGAAATAACGGTCGCTAAGTTAACATAATGCACATAGGGAGCGCACCACATGAACAGCGATTCATGTCAGCTTCCTCCTTCGAAAAATTGGACAACACAAGATGTGCGTCTCAGGCAGCCGGTGCTCATGACCACCTGCTGTTAATGAAACGAAACCCGCCCTGGCTAGGCGGGTTTTTTTTGTATTACGATCCCAACTCATTTTTGGCCAAATGATAGAAACTCCAGACTAAGCCAAGCAGCAAGCAGACAAATGCCAACGTGTGATCTGCCATCGTCATCGCTTCTCCTTCGCTGTGGGTCGAGTGGTTGTGAGATCATCATATGGGGAGAACTTGGCCCTGTGAACCGCTTATTTTGGCGGAACTTCTACTGTATTTTCGACTTTGATTTCGCTATAATGGCAGATAGCGAATGGCATAGGAGAAAGGAGCAATGGACAGATGAGCGGCGTGAACAACGAAGGGTTTGTTCAAATCGAAGATCTCGACCAACACGCAGCCGATGCACACCGCCCGACGATGGCGGAGCGTCAGCGCGTCGACTACCGGACGATCGCCAAAGACGTCGGCCGACTCGGCGAAGGCAAACAATATTTCATCCGCACCCACGGGTGTCAGATGAACGAGCATGACACGGAGATCATGGCCGGCATGTTGGAAGAGATGGGATACGCCCCGGCAAACGTGATCGAAGACGCTGATTTCGTGCTGTACAACACTTGCGCAGTCCGTGAAAATGCGGAGGACAAGGTGTTCGGCCACATCGGCACGCTCAAACCGATCAAAGCGAAAAATCCAAACCTGCTGATCGGCCTGTGCGGTTGCATGGCACAGGAAGAGGTCGTGCGCGAGAAAGTCCGCGTCAAACATCCGCATGTCGACATCGTCTTTGGCACGCACAACATCCATATGCTGCCGGAACTGATCGAGCAGGCGCATCACAGCAAAGAGACGATCTTCGAGGTCTGGGATGCGGCGCAAGGCACCGTCGAAAACCTGCCGAAGATGCGCAAGGACGGCGTGCGCGCCTGGGTGAACATCCAGTACGGGTGCAACAAGTTTTGCACCTACTGCATCGTCCCGTTCACCCGTGGCGAGGAACGCTCCCGTCTGCCGGAAGACATTCTCAACGAACTGCGCGAACTGGCGGCAGAAGGATATAAAGAGATCTATCTGCTCGGGCAAAATGTCAATGACTACGGGCTGGATCTCGGCCACATCGACTTTGCCGATCTGATGGACATGGCGGCGGGGGTCGAAGGGATCGAGCGCATCCGCTTCACCACTTCGAACCCGTGGAACTTTACCGACAAGCTGATCGACACGATCGCCCGCCATGACAAGATCTGCAACAACATCCATCTGCCGGCCCAGTCGGGCAACTCGCAGGTGTTGCGCCGGATGAAGCGCGGCTACACCCGCGAGGAGTACCTCGATCTGGTGGAACGGATCAAGGCGCGCATCCCGGACGTGTCGTTGACGACCGATATCATCACCGGGTTCCCGGGTGAGACGGAGGAGCAATTCCAAGACACGCTGTCGCTGCTGGAGACGGTCCGCTACGACAGCGCGTACACGTTCATCTACTCGCCGCGCGCGGGGACTCCGGCGACCCGTCTGCCGGACGACGTGACGGAGGCGGAGAAAAAAGACCGCCTGCTCCGTCTGATCGGGCTCCAGGAGCGCATCACCTCCGAACACGCGCAAGAGATGGTCGGCAAGGTCTATTCTGTGCTGGTCGAAGGCGAATCGAAGACCAACAAGAACGTGCTGCAGGCGCGCACCGAGAGCAACAAGATCGTGCACATCGAAGGCTTTACGCCGGACGAGATCAAGAGCATGGTCGGTCAGATGATCTTGGCCAAAATCGTCGAATCAAAAACTTGGAACCTGCGCGGCGAACTGCTGCCGGAAGGGGTAACCGTATGAACATCCTGTTAGAAGAACGTCCGCAACTCGCACAAAAGGCGCAACACATCGCAGGCATGGTCACGCAGACGCTGGAGATGTCGATCTTTAAACAAGCGGAGCAAGACCTGCGCACCGACGAACAAGCGCAAGGCCTGCTCCAAGCGGTGCAACAAAAACAGGCGACCGGCGAAGACGTCGATCACCTGCTCGACGAGTTGGAGCAACTCGACGTGGTCCGCCGCTTCACCATCGCGCAAGAGGGTCTGTCGGAAGTGGTCTCCCACGTCACGAAGATCCTCGCGGCGGTGCTGTCCGACCGCGTCGACCTCGTCACCGAGTCGGAAGGCGGCGGCTGTGGCTGCTGCCCGGCAACGGGCTGCGCAGGCAAGGAGGGCACCGGTCCGGAACTGTGCGGCGGTGAAGGCCCTTCGAGCTGCGCAGTATAAAAAGAGCGGAAAAAAGAGAAACAGAGTGCAAAGGGAATTCCCGTTGCACTCTGTTTTTTTCTTTGTGTGACAAAGGGTGGAGGTGTCACGAGTCTTGACCGAGTATCTGCAAACGTTGGCGGTGGTCGTGTGCGTATCGACCGTTTTGTTCCTCTGCTTGCTGGTTCCAAGCACGGCGTTTCGCGAATACAGAGGACTGGAATTTCGGTCGTCGAGCTGGAAGGACCGGTGGCGGGGCAGGCTGATCAAGGCGTCGGTTTTTGGCGTCCTCATCGCCTATACAATCGCGATGCTGCCAGCTTTTCGCGACTTGCCGCATGTCTGGCAAAAAGAGTATCAGACCACAGTCGGCCTCGTGGAGGAAGTGGACGCGGAGACTGACTCTTTTTGGCTGCATCAAAACAATCTCAAGTTCGAGTACTCGCCGCGTGATGTCGAGATCGTGCGTTACCGATCTTATCGTCTCTATCATCTCCCGCACACTCGTATCGTGATGAAGGCGGAGGAAATTCGCCCTGGGGACGCATGAGAACAGGGACGACCCCGATTCTTTTTGTTATAATGGATGGATGTTCACAAGGTAACTGATCGAAATCGGGAGGAATCCTTTTTATATGGCACGTTATACACCGATGATGGAACAATATTTGGCTGTCAAAGCAGGGGTCCCTGATGCTTTGCTGTTTTTCCGTTTGGGCGATTTTTATGAACTGTTCTTTGAAGATGCGGTGACGGCGTCCCGCGAACTGGAGATCACGCTGACCGGTCGCGAAGGCGGGATCGGCGAAAAGATCCCGATGTGCGGCGTCCCGCACCATTCCTCGGAAAACTATGTGTTGCGCCTCGTGGAAAAAGGCTATAAAGTCGCGATCTGCGAACAGGTCGAGGACGCAGGCGCCGCCAAAGGCATCGTCAAGCGCGAGGTCGTGCGCGTTGTCACGCCGGGCACGGTGATGGAGAGCAAAGTGTTGCAGGAAAAGGCCAACCGCTATCTGGCTTCCTGTGTGGAAACGAACGGCCGCTACGGGCTGTCGTTTTGCGACCTGACCACCGGGGAACTGCTCGTCGTCGAGCACGACACCGAGCAGGCGATGCTCGACGAAATGCTGCGCCATCAACCGGCGGAGATCGTGGTGCCGGCCGGGGAGAAGGACGCGCTGTATGCACAGACGATGAAAGATCTGCTCGGCTCGGTCCTGACGAGCGGGGAAGAAAAAACGCATCGCACCGACCGGGCGACCGAGGTGCTGCTCGCTCATTTTGAAGTGATCTCGCTGGACTCGTTCGGCCTTGCCCGCAATCCGTTGGCGGTGGGAGCGGCGGGGATGCTGCTCGCGTATCTGGAGGTTACACAAAAGCGCAATCTGCACCATCTGAAAATGCCCGCCTATATCACCAGCGATGAATACATGACGCTGGACTCCTTCACCCGCCGCAACCTCGAACTGGTCGAGACGCTGCGGGACAAAGGCAAGCACGGCTCGCTGCTCGGCCTGCTCGACGAGACGGTGACGGCGATGGGCGGACGCTTGCTGCGCCGCTATGTCGAGCGTCCGCTGGCCAACAAGGCGCGGATCGAGGAACGGCTGGACGCGGTGCAGGAGTTGCACGGGCAGTTGATGTTGCGCGCCGACATGCGCCAGTTGCTCGATCAGGTGTACGATCTGGAGCGACTGGTGGCCCGCGTCGCGTACGGCTCGGCCAACGCCCGCGATCTGCTCGCCATCGCCTCGTCGCTGGCGGTCTTGCCCGCGCTGAAAGGGCGGCTGCTCTCCGCAGAGGCGGGGCTTTTGCGCCAGATCGCCGACAAGATCCAAGACTTTGATGAACTGGTCGACCTCGTGCAGCGAGCCATCGTTGACGAGCCTCCGGTCTCGGTCAAGGATGGCAACGTGATCCGCGACGGCTACCACGACCACCTCGACACGCTGAAGACCGCCTCCCGGGACGGCAAGCGCTGGATCGCCACGCTGGAGCAGGAGGAGCGGGAAAAGACCGGCATCCGCTCGCTGAAAGTCGGATTTAACAAAGTGTTCGGCTACTACCTCGAAGTCTCGAAGGCGAATATCCAACACGTCCCGGCGACCTACGAGCGCAAACAGACCCTGACCAACGGCGAGCGCTACATCACGCCGGAACTGAAAGAAAAAGAATCGCTGATCCTCGAAGCGGAAGAAAAGATGGTCGATCTGGAATACCAGCTCTTCGTCGAAGTCCGCGACGAGGTGGCAGGCGCTCTCGGTCAGATCCAGCAGGCGGCCGAGGCGATCGCGCAGATTGACTGCCTGCAATCGCTGGCGACCGTGTCGGCCAACCGCCGCTACACCCGTCCGCAGATCGAGACGGATGACCGCCTCCTGATCACCGAAGGACGGCATCCGGTCGTCGAAGCGATGCTCAAAGGCGAGCCGTTCGTCGCCAACGACACACTGCTCGACAACAGTTCACACCAGATCGCGCTGATCACCGGCCCGAACATGGCGGGCAAATCGACGTACATGCGCCAAGTGGCGTTGATCGTGCTGTTGGCTCAGATGGGCTGCTTCGTCCCGGCCGATCATGCGGAGATCGGCATCGTCGACCGCGTCTTTACGCGCATCGGGGCGTCTGACGATCTGGCAGGCGGCCAGTCGACGTTTATGGTCGAGATGGTCGAGCTGGCAAACATCCTGCATCACGCGACGCGCAAAAGCTTGATCATCCTCGATGAGATCGGGCGCGGCACCTCGACGTTTGACGGCATCTCCATCGCGCAGGCGGTCGTGGAGTTTCTCCATGAAAATCCGAAAGTGGGAGCCAAGACGCTGTTTGCGACGCACTATCACGAGTTGACCCGCTTTACGGAGTCGTTTGCGGGGGTGCGGCATTACTCGACGCACGTGCAGGAAAAAGGCGACACCATCGTCTTCCTGCGCAAGATCCTCCCGCAAGCGGCCGACCGCTCCTACGGGATTCAAGTCGCAAAACTGGCGGGGCTGCCAAACGACGTATTGGCCCGCGCCCGGGAGATTCTGGCCGAACTGGAAGAAGGCCAAGTGCAGTCTGCTGTCAGCCCGCAGGCGGAAATGGTCAGGGAAGCAGCTCCGACGTACGAGGTGAAAACAGAAGCAGCGCCTGAAGTCAAAGCGGCAGTCGAGCCGCAAACGAGCGCGCAGTCGTCGCAACTCTCGCTGTTTGCAGCGGAGCATCCCGTGGTCGAGGAGCTGCGCGGGCTCGATGTGATGCGTTTGACGCCGCTCGATGCGATGAACATGCTCTATCAACTGCACCAAAAAGCGCGGGGAAGTGAATAGAGATGGGGAACATCCAAGTCCTGAGCGACCTGCTCGCCAACAAGATCGCCGCCGGGGAAGTGGTCGAACGCCCGGCATCGGTGATCAAGGAGCTGGTCGAGAACGCTGTCGACGCCGGCAGCACCGAGGTGGTGATCGAGGTCGAGCAAGGCGGCCTCGATCTGATCAAGGTGGCCGACAACGGCGTCGGCATGGAGCCGGAGGACGCGCTGACCGCGTTTGAGCGGCACGCGACCTCGAAGATCAAAAGTGAAAAAGACCTCTTCCGCATCCGCACGCTCGGCTTTCGGGGCGAAGCGTTGCCGTCGATCGCCTCCGTCTCCAAGACGGAGGTCAAGACGCGGACGAAAGAGGCCAACGAAGGCACGCTCGTCAAAATCGAAGGCGGTCACCTGATCACGCACGGGGTGACGGCAGCGAAAAAAGGCACCGACATCGCCGTTCGCGATCTCTTTTTCAACACGCCGGCCCGCTTGAAATATCTCAAGACGATCCAGACGGAGCTCGGCCACATGATCGACATCGTCAACCGGCAAGCGCTGGCTCATCCGCAGATCTCGTTCCGGATGTACCACAACGGGCGGCAATTGCTTCAGACGCCGGGGGACGGCAATCTGCTGCACACCATCGCCGCGATCTACGGGCATGAGATGGCGAAACAGATGTTGCCGATTGAATGGGCAGATTATGATTACAAGATCACCGGGGCGGTTGGCTATCCGGAGTTGAATCGGGCCAACCGCAACCACTGCACGTTTTTGGTGAACGGGCGGTATGTGCGCAGTTATCAGCTGTTGAACGCGGTGCAAAATGCGTATCACACGCGTCTGCCGATCAATCGCTACCCGGTCTGCGTGATCGCAGTCGAGCTCGATCCGAGCCTCGTTGACGTCAACGTGCATCCAAACAAGCTGGAAGTCCGCTTCTCGGAGGAAAAAGACGTGCAACACGCGGTGCAGCAAGCGGTGGAGCGCGCACTGTCCGTGCAGACGTTCATCCCGAAAGCGACCGCCAAAATGGTGGAGACCTCGTCTGGCGAGCCGAAGGAAAAGACGGTGCAGGACCGGTTCGATTTTCAAGCGGGGAAAGGCGAGTCTGCACCATCGCCGGCGCCGTACAAGCAGGGCAGCAACGGCCCCGCCTACCGCGAACCGCTCCCGCAAGGCGGCTCGCTGGTTCGTGAGACCCCGCTGGCGAAGTCCTACACGACCCGCCGCGACCCCATCGACCGTGACAACCCCGGCCGGGAACAGATCGACGCCGCCATGAGCGCCTACGGTCGACCGGCCGAGCCGAACCCGGCACAGGACTTTTCGTCCAGAAAGCCAATAGACAAAACGACTGCCGTTCCAGATCACCCGGGCTTTGCCGAGGTCGCTGGGGCTCTCATGCACTCGACTCTGACACCGCCTTTGCCACCGGAGAACGTGCAGACCCCGACCCCTGCCGAACCCGCGGAGCCGGCTGCGGAACGCTCGCTGGTCCCTCAGTTTCGGCCGGTCGCTCAGGCGCTCGGCATGTACGTGATCGCGCAGGACGAGTCCGGGCTGTTCATCATCGACCAGCACGCTGCGCACGAAAAGGTGCTGTACGAGAAATTCACCAAAAAGCTCAACGCGCGCGAGATCCGTCCGATGCCGTTGCTCGTCCCGTTGACGTTTGAACTGACCGCCGCTGAAAGCGCCCAACTCGAACAGAAGATCCCGATGCTCGCCGACATCCAGATCGAAGTCGAGCTGTTCGGCGGCACGACGTTCCTCGTCCGCTCCGTCCCGGACATCTGGGAGGGGCTGGAGATCCAATCGTTGCTCCAAGAGCTGATCGATGAACTTTTGCTCGAAGGCCGCTCCCAAGATCCGCGCCAATTGATCGAAGCGAAAGTGATCTCCAAAGCCTGCAAATCGGCGATCAAAGCCAACCAATGGTTGTCGATGCCGGAGATGATCGCCCTGTGCGACCAACTGCGCGAGTTGGACAACCCGTTCACTTGCCCGCACGGTCGTCCGATCATCATCCACATGTCGAACTATGATCTGGAGAAGCAATTTAAAAGGGTGATGTAATTGATCGAGCCGCACAATCTGTACGTGACGACCGGGCTGAAAGAAAAGCCCGCCTACGTCGCCCTGGCTCACGAGTATTGCGCCGAGATCGGCGGCACCTACATCCAGCGCCGCAAGCTGGGTCTGGAGAAACTCCAAGACCGCTACGGCGCAAACGGACTGCTGGTCGTCAGCGATCAGGTGAAACTCTATCTCGAGGGTCGGGAATTCTTTTTTCACCCGAGTATGGCAAATACAAGAATTAAGCGCCTGAGATCTGGCGAGAATGACTTAGTGATCGAACATGCGGGAGTCGGACCGGGCGATACCGTGCTGGACTGCACGCTTGGGCTTGGCTCCGACTCGATTGTCTTCGCACATGCGGTCGGCGATGCAGGGCGGGTGATCGGCCTCGAAGCCTCCCCTGTGATCGCTGCGCTGGTGCGGCGGGGTCTGCAAGAATTTACGGTCGACGTGCCGGAGGTCAACCGGGCGATGCGCCGCGTGGAAGTATTCTACGCCGATCACCTCGACTATCTGCGCGCCCAGCCGGACCGCTCGGTCGACGTCATCTACTTCGACCCGATGTTTCGCCGCACGGTGCAGGAGTCGAACGCCATCGAGCCGTTGCGCGTGCTCGGCGACGACAGCCCGCTCTCCGTGGAAGCGATCCGGGAGGCGCGCCGTGTCGCCAGAAGGCGCATCGTGCTCAAAGAGCGCTGGTATTCCAAAGAATTTGACCGTCTCGGCTTTGTCAAACCGCGCAGATCGAGCGGCTCGACCAACTACGGCATCATCGAGATCGGAGGGACAGACGCATGAAGACAGGGGAGAAACCGCGCCTCTTGATCCTCGTCGGCCCGACAGCCGTGGGGAAGACCGCCTTTAGCATCGAGTGCGCGAAACGGTTTGACGGAGAGATCCTCTCCGCCGATTCGATGCAGATCTATCGAGGCATGGATATCGGCACCGCCAAGGTGACACCGGAGGAGATGCAGGGCGTGCCGCACTACGGACTCGACCTCGTCGACCCGGACCAGCCGTTTACGGTGGCCGATTTTCAGAAATACGCCGACGGGGTGATCCGCGACATGCACAGTCGCGGCAAACTGCCCATCGTCGCCGGGGGCACGATGTTGTATGTCAAAGCGTTGACCGACCATCTGGACTTTACCCCGGTGCGCATCGTTCCGGAAGTGCGCGATGAACTGAGCGCATTTGCGGAGCGAGAAGGCGCAGCGGCCTTACATAAGCGTTTGCAAGAAGCAGATCCCAAGACGGCCGAGCGGCTGCATCCAAACGACACCAAACGGGTGATTCGCGCGCTCGAAGTCTACCTTTCCACCGGCGTCCCGATGTCCGAATCCTATCAGGAGGAGCCGACGGAGACCAAATACGACCACGCCGTCTACGGTCTGTCTGTCGAAGATCGGCAGGTGCTCTACGAACGGATCAACCGCCGCGTCGACATCATGGTCGAACAAGGTCTGCTGGATGAAGTGCGCCGCCTGCTCGACAGGGGGTATCACCGCGACCTGCAGAGCATGCAGGCGATCGGCTACAAGGAGATCGTCGATCATCTCGAAGGCCGCCTGACCTATGAGGAAGCGGTCGAGGCGGTCAAACAAGGATCGCGTCGCTATGCCAAACGCCAACTCTCGTGGTGGCGGCGGGAGACGCAGATCAAGTGGTTCGATGTGATGCAGACCACATCTGAGCACCGTTTGCAGGAAATCGAACGGTGGGCAGCAGGAATTATCTAACATCACTTCGAATAACTTATATAAAAAGACAGACATGGGGGTAAATCCAGTGAACAAACAACAGATCAACATCCAAGACCACTTTCTCAACCAAATTCGCAAAGACAACATCCCGGTGATCATTTACCTCGTGAACGGCTTCCAAATCCGCGGCATCGTGAAGGCGTTCGACAACTTTACGATCATCGTCGAGTCGGAAGGCAAGCAACAAATGGTGTACAAGCACGCGATCTCCACCTTTACCCCGATGAAGAACGTAAGCTTCCACGCTGGCGAGTAAGCGTTTGACATAAACGCTTGAGAGGCGTTTCCGCTCCCGGAAACGTCTCTTTTTTTATTTTCTCGCCGGAGTGGGCAGAATGGAGAGTGAAAAGGAGGGCTGCTCTCATGTACAATCGCGAAGATCAACAAGGTCAAGAAGAGTCGGTGCAACACATCTTTCAGATCCTGAACGACGTCAAGGCGGCCGATCTGCCCGTCTCGGACGCGGTCGACTCGCTGGCTTACTGGTTCCATGAGGCGTTCCAGAAAGGCGAGATCTCCGTCGAAGAAGGGGAGATCGACGCGGAGGCGCTCCAAGGCGAAGACGTCTGGACGTAACCGGAATGCAGAAAAAACGACCGTGGCATTTTGTCGTCACGGTCGTTTTTCATACAGCCAAGCTCCGACGATGTTCACCCGAAGTCGACGAGGATCGGATGTTCAAGCGAAGTCGACGGGAATGGCATGGCCGCCGCTTTTGCCGGTGCCTTTGCGCGTGTCCTTGATGATGCGGATCTCCAGCAGTCCGTTCTTGTACTGCGCCCGCGCCTGCTGGGGCCGCACTCGGACAGGAAGGCTCACGGTGCGCTCAAAAGAGCCCCGGAAGCGCTCATCGAGGTAGAAGCGATCTTTACGGAACGAGGCAAAGCGGCCTTCCAACGAGCCGCTGACCGTCAGCGTCTCCGGTTTGACCTGCAGTTCCACGTCCTGCGGGGAGGTCAGCCCTGGCAGCTCGACGACGGCGACGACCTCTTGCCGCGTCTGGTAGATGTCGATGCGCGGAAGAGCGCCCTTCGTTTTGGCGGTGTTGACATCGGTCGCTTCGGTGCCGAACATGTGGGTCCACTCCGGCATGTTCTGCAGCGCATTCAGTTCTTGCATCGGCAACTGCTTCATCATGTTCTGCAAAAATTGCGGACCGAACATGCGTCGCAACTGTTCGTTCATGTTGGTCATGCCGCGAAAGCCTTGAAAGGGGTCTTTCGGCTGGTTGTCATCAAAGTTCATCTCGGGTCACCTGCCTTACGATATCAAGGTATGCAACAGGGCGAAATCCGCTCCTCGAAGGTGCGAGAGAGGGGGAGGGCGGGGTAATCGCGCGAGTTGTTTTGTTTTGTCTGGAGCTGCTGTTGCACCGCGTGCATCCGGCGTGGTAGGATAACTCTTGTCAGCGACGCTGCTGCGAACGAGTGACAGACGCAGTTGACATCGAGATGATGATGTGATATAGTAAATCTCGAACGAGAGATTTTTGAAACATGCCGGTATAGCTCAGCAGGTAGAGCAACTGACTTGTAATCAGTAGGTCACGGGTTCGATTCCTGTTGCCGGCACCATCGCAGGGGCATAGTTCAGCTGGTAGAACGTCGGTCTCCAAAACCGAATGTCGTGGGTTCAAGTCCTGCTGCCCCTGCCAACTTTATTTGCAAATCTTGTGATTGATGGGGAGTCGCCAAGCGGTAAGGCAACGGACTTTGACTCCGTCATGCGAAGGTTCGATCCCTTCCTCCCCAGCCATCAAAAGTAAAAACCATTTTTCGCATCCGGTTGCGAAAAATGGTTTTTTTTCGTTTCCCGACATATCTATAAAGAGTTTGGATATCCATCGAGGGGACGTGGCGGCGATCAAAACAAACGTGCTGTTTTTTTTCGACGGCGGAGTGGATGACGCGATCGCGTTGCTGTATGCGCTCGCTTCCGATCAGGTTGAGATCGTAGGCATCGTGGCCGACTATGGAAACATGTCGCGGTCCATCGCGGTTCGCAATGCCCGTTATCTGTTGCAAAAAACCGGCCGGGAGGAGATCCCTGTCATCAGCGGAGCCGAGCATCCTCTATCCGGCGCGTCACCCACTTTCTTTCCGCAAGTCCACGGGCCGCAAGGGTTGGGCTACATCTTACCCGCGCTGGCCCCGACGAATGTGGAGAATTTTGCAGACGTCGTTCCGATCTTGCAACGATATCAAGAACAACTGGTGATCGTGGCGGCCGGACGCTTGACTTCGCTGGCCGTGCTGGAGGCGGTGTATGGAGATCTGTTGGCGAAGGTGGGTCGGATCTTCGTGATGGGGGGCGCCTTTTTGGTGCCGGGCAACGTGACGCCCGTGGCGGAAGCAAATTTTCACGGCGACCCGCTGGCAGCAGAGGCGGTGATGAAGCAGGCTCGCTCGTTAACCGTCATCCCTTTAAACGTCACCGACCATGCGCTCGTAACGCCTGAGATGGCGGCGGAACTCGATGCGGATGATCGGACCGGATTGATCAAAGGGATGTTTGACTTCTATTACCGCTTTTACAAGTCGAAAAATCCCCAGATCCAAGGCGCTCCGATGCACGATCTGCTGACAATGATGGCTGTCGTGCAGGAGCCCATGATGCGTTACACGACGTCCCCTGTCTGGGTGGAAACACAATCTGGCGTCGCACTGGGGCAGAGCGTGGGAGATTTTCGTCCCTACGCAGAACGGCCTACAGATCGCCGGTCCCATCGGCTGGCCGTCTCGTTTGATCAGGAGTTTTTCCGTGCGGATCTGATGTCTGTGCTGAAGTCCGCCTTTTGATGCGCATCACCACCCACAGCAGGAGCGGGATCAAGATCTGAAAAGGCATCGAATAATAAGGCCATATCTCGGAAAATTGATACATGTCGGCGCTGTTTTTATAGATAAAAAAGTTCATTTCCAAAATCAGGAGCGCAATCGGTACGTAATAGACGGCGCGATGGCGCTCTTCGGTTTGAAAAACTTGAGAGAGGGCCAGCGTGGTCACATAAAAGCAGATGCTGAGCTTGACAAACACACTGGCCACTTCCGTCATGAAAACCATCGGCTCGATGCGCTCAATAAAATCTGCGATGGAAACGTACTGATACGCTGAATAAGTCGGGTAGATCAAGTTTGAGACGAGATCGCCGAGCACGAGCAGATTGCGGGTCTGACCGATCCAGAGCAACAGACCGGCCGCCAACGTAAACCCTACCGTCGTTTTGACGGCGCGGGAATGTTTCGAGAGTTTGGGCAGAACGAACGCAAACAGCACCGTCTCGCCAAAAGGAAAGGCGGTGCTTTCCAGCGCGCCTTTAACGACAGGACGCCACCCTTGATCGAACAGCGGAAGCAGGTATTCAAAATGGAAGTCCGGGGAGAGCAAGATCACCGAAACGACGATCTCGAGGACGATAAACGCCAGTAACACCACGGCGCATCGGCTCAACACATCGATACCCTGAAACGTGACCCACAGCATGATCGCGAGCAGGGGAAGGGCGCTCACGAATGTCGGAGTTTTCGTCAGCCCCACGCTGGAGATCAAGACGGTAAAATTTTTCAACACCAGCACGCCGAGGTGAAAACTGTACCAGGCATACAGCAGACCGATCCCTTTTCCCGTCCATTTTCCGAGCAACTGTTCGGTGATCTCGATGATCGTGCGTCCAGGGAACGACTGGCAAAGGTGAGCGTACAGCCAAGCGAGGCAGGTGCCTGCCGCAAGCGCCGAAAGGATGGACAACCAAGCATCGTGTTTCGCGACAGCAGCCATTGGCAAAGTGAAGGAACTTCCAAACAAGAACATGAAGAGCAAGGCACCCATTTCCGTTCCCGATACCTGTTGCCGATCAGAAGACATCGCCTGTTCATTCTCCTTTCGTTCGCGTCCGCTTCCGTTTGTGAAACACCGACACCAGCAAGAGCATCAAAGGAATTCCGATCTGAAAGGGCAGGGAGTACCAAGGCCATGCGTTTGCTGCCGTTTCGATCAACTCGGCATGATTGTTGTAGATAAATCGCGACAATTGCGCCATCAAAAGGGCGAGGGGGATCACATAGATGCGGTACCCGCTCGATTTGGTCACGTGGGCAAGGGACATGGCGCAGGCAAACAGACAGACGCTGATCTCGATATATCCGGCCAAGATCCACGTGACAATCGCCAACGGTTCGACCCGATCCAAAAAATCGAACAGCGAGATATACTGATAGACCGAAAACGTGGGATAGGTCAATTTGCTGGTCAATCCGCCGAATACGAGGATGTTTCGGACATGGACGAGCAGCAGAAGAGCCCCGCCCGTGAGGAGTGCGCGTAAGGAGATTTTCTTGACTTGATCGGTTTGATTCAGAAACGGAATGATAAACGCGAAGATCACCGTTTCGCCAAAAGGGAACGTCGTGATCTGGATCGCGCCTTCCAGCACAGGCGACCACCCTTTATCGAGCACGGGCAGCAGATTTCGATAGTCGAACTGATTGAAGAGCAACAGACTGGATACCAACACTTCGAAGATGACAAACAGGTAGATCGTCTGTGCATAGCGGCTCAGGACCTCGACTCCGAGATAGACTCCCCAGACGACCACGGCCAGGATAGGAAATAAAATCGCCGGGATCGGTGTCCGAGGCAACGCAACGGCCGACAAAAACTCGACGAAATCCCGCAAGACGAGCGAACCCAAGTGGAAACTGTACCAGAGATAGAACAGACCGACCACACGGCCCGCCCAGTTTCCAAGCAGCCCTTCGGCGATCTCTGAGATCGCCTTTCCGGGATGCGACTCGAGCAGACGGGAGTAGGTCCAGACGATCAGGCTGCCGGCGGCAAGGGCCAGCAGGATCGAGATCCACACGTCTTGACCGGCCACCGCCCCGATCGGTACGGTGATCGCGCTGGCCACGTTAAATATCAGCATCAAAGACCACAGCCCGGCGGTGGAGATCTGCTCTCGATGAGATCCCATAGGCGTGCCTCCCTTTTTACGGCTTGGGGAAGATCATTTTGGAGATCGGTTCGAACATCGCGCGGATCGGCGGGGCAGGGCTCGGCACTTCGATCCCGGCCAGCATCAAGGCGCCGATGAGCCCGGCACCGGACATGAGCGTCAGGTAGACCGCGATCTCTTTCTTTTTTTGCTGGGAGAGCAGGCTCCGCACTTGGAAAATACTCAGCAGGGCGATGAACAACAGGAAGAGCACGATCTGAGCGATCATTGCGTTTTGACCTCCTGTTCCTGCAATTGCAAGGGTGGGCCTGACATTCCGAAACGCGTGATCTTGACCTGAATGGCACAGGTGATCGTTGACTTCGGAAAGATCTCATCCCACCGGTCTTTCATCGCTTTCCATCGCTTTGGATCGTAGCGGTGGATCTCGTCGCCAAATCCGAACATGTCTGCCTGAAAGTCTTGTTGCGCTTTGTCGATGGCCTGTTGGATGTGTTTTTGCAGCGTCTTTTGCACGGCGTTTTGCATGATCTGGATGTTTTTGGGGTTGCTCAAGTCCAGATTGGTGTTGTTTTCATTGATGATGCCGTTCCCTTTCAGATCTACCTGAATGTGGACCTGATCCCCTTGATAGGTAAATTTGAGTTTTCGTTTCATGTCCAAGCCGACGACATTGAGATTGCCCTGTTTGCCTGGCAAGGTGGCCATGAGGGAGGCGTTTTTCAGTTTGTTGGTGAGACATTGCAATCCGATCGTTTCTTTTGCGTCGAGATATCCGGCCAGTTTATCGTCTTTGAAGACGGCCGTGCCCGACAGTTTTAACGTTTTCTCTTTGGAGCCCCCGACGGTTACCGGTTCAATCGCTGCCATGATCGGACACGCACCTTCGCTGGAGACGGAAAGCATCAAGTCTCGAATCGTCACTTGCGTGCCGCTGATCAATTGCTCGATTTCCCGGATCGCCTCTGACGGGTCCCGTTCGATGGGATAGCGGAGTTTCAAGATCTCTTGTGCCTCACTGTCCTTTGCCACCACGACGAAAGTGCGAAGCCGCGTGGTGGGGTCGCGGCCGTAATAGTCGAGGATGTTTTTGATCCCGTGTTTGGCCAGCCGGTCCCCGAGGACCAGTACTCGCCGATGGGAGGTGAAGACGCGCCGCGACAGTTTGGTCTGCTGTTTTTGGAACACATCGTTGATGTTTTCCCCGGTTGAGGTTTGGACGAAAAAGTTTTTTTTTCCTCCGCCTTCGCCGCCTCCGCCTCCGCCTGAGCTCGGTCCGACGCCCACCTTGGAGGGAATGGCGAACAAACTGGTGCCGAGCAATTTTTCATCTTCTGTCCAATCGATGCCACCGCCCATGGACAGGGCGATGTCGTTGATCTCTTCCCGGTCCCAACAACCGCTCAGCAGAACGCCGGAGAGGAGTGTGAAAGTCACAAACGCCGATTTGATGTTCATGTCTGCCTGTTCATTCCTTCCTGTCGGGCTTTGTCCCTCTGTCGGGGCTCGGCATCTGCCCGCTCGGCATTCTGGTTTCATTCTCGGGCGCAGTCGAATGGGGACGGAGGGTCATCTTCCAGATCGGGGCACGAACCAACACATCTTTGAGATCACGCATCGAGAAAGGGGCGACGGGATACAGATAGGGCACCCCGAACGAACGCAAGGAATTGAGATGAATCAACATGCAGATCAGTCCGATCGTGATCCCGTACAACCCCAGCGTGCCGGCCAGCAAGATCAACGGAAATCGCAAGATCCGGATGCTGACGGCAAAATTGAAGCGGGGAATCGTAAACGATGCGATGGCGGTGAGGGAGACGATGATGACCATCGGAGCCGAGACGATCCCCGCTTGCACGGCCGCTTGTCCAATGACCAACGCCCCGACGATCGAGATCGCGGAACCGACCTGCTTGGGCAAACGCACGCCCGCTTCCCGCAACGCTTCAAACGTGACCTCCATGATCAGCGCTTCGACCAAGGCGGGGAAGGGGCTGGCTTCCCGCGCTTCGGAGATCGAGAGCAGCAGGTTGGTGGGGATCATCTCTTGGTGAAACGTCGTCACCGCCACATAGAGCGAAGGGAAGAGCAGGGCGATGAAAAGAAACAGATAGCGCACCCAGCGAATCAGCGTGGAGATCATAAACCGCTCATAGTAATCTTCGCCGCTTTGCAATCCGCTCCAAAACGTATAGGGCAACAGCAGGACAAACGGCGTGCCGTCGACGAGGATCGCCACTTTTCCTTCCAGCAGATTGGCGGCCGTCACATCGGGGCGTTCTGTATTCTGAATCTGCGGGAAGGGGGTATAGGGACTGTCCTCGATCAGCTCTTCGATATAGCCGGATTCAAAGATTCCGTCGATCTGAATGCGGGAGAGACGACGGCGAACTTCGGCTAAGATCGTTTCCGAGGCGATCCCTTCGACATAAAGGAGCTCAACTTTTGTGTTCGAAAGCTCCCCGATGGTAAACGATTCCACTTTCAGCCGGTTGGTTTGAAGTTTGCGGCGAATCAAGATCGCATTGGTGCGGATATCTTCTGTGAACCCTTCTCGCGGTCCGCGTATGTAGGATTCGCCTTGCGGATCTTCGATGCTGCGGGGTTTCCAGCCTTGCAAGGAGACGACCAACCCTTGCGCGGCTCCTTCCGCCAAAACCGCTGCATGACCGCTCAGCACGCTTTGGGTCAGCGTGGTCAGGTCCGTGACGGTCTTGACGGAGCTGTTCGGAAGGACAGATTCCTGCAGCGAAGTGATCGTACCGTCTGCCGTCGTGTCGTGCTTCGGGAGAGGTGTTTGTTGCAAAGGTCCGATCACTTGTTGAGTGAGCTGTTCTGTGTTGATCAAACCCTCTATATAGAGGGTGAGCATCTTTCGGCCGTCGGCACTCACAATTTCATGGCAGACAAAGTCGGAACAGTTGCGAAAGATGTCTTGGATCAGCGCGTGATTTTTGACCAGATCTTCTGTCAGGTTCTGAGCCAAGTCATCCTCCAAACGAAGCTCGCGGGCATCCAACAGGGGAGCCCCGCCTTTTTTCCGTCCTCTGCGAATGCGGTTCATGATCGGATTCTCCTAGTTTTCATTATCCAAGGTTATCTTTTGATGAACTGTCAAAATTTATGAGTCGAAAAAAATCCAATCAATTTCCACTTGCATCGGACGGCGAGATCCTGTATATTAGTTTTCACAGGGCAACGACACGCACGGTGCTCATGGCAGAAAGACTCCGCGGATGTGGCGGAATTGGCAGACGCACTGGTTTTAGGTACCAGCGGGCAACCGTGGGGGTTCGAGTCCCTTCATCCGCACCACTTTTCAACTTCATATCATGTGCCCATAGCTCAGCTGGATAGAGCGTTTGACTACGAATCAAAAGGCCGGGAGTTCGAATCTCTCTGGGCACGCCATTTACTTCTGGGGGTATAGCTCAGTTGGTAGAGCACCTGCCTTGCAAGCAGGGGGTCAGCGGTTCGAATCCGCTTATCTCCACCAGTACACATTTTTTATTCCTCGATAGCTCAGCTGGTAGAGCGCCCGACTGTTAATCGGATGGTCACAGGTTCGAATCCTGTTCGAGGAGCCATACGGCTCGTTGGAGAAGCGGCTTAACTCACCGCCCTTTCAAGGCGGCATTCACGGGTTCGAATCCCGTACGAGTCACCATTTCGGAGGTTTAGCTCAGCTGGGAGAGCATCTGCCTTACAAGCAGAGGGTCGGCGGTTCGATCCCGTCAACCTCCACCATTTTCATAATTACCATGTCTCACAGAGACACACCATCGCGGGGTGGAGCAGTTGGCAGCTCGTCGGGCTCATAACCCGAAGGTCGCAGGTTCAAGTCCTGTCCCCGCAACCACATGGAGCTGTGGTGTAGTGGCCTAACATGCCCGCCTGTCACGCGGGAGACCGCGGGTTCGAATCCCGTCAGCTCCGCCATTTTACAACTTTATAGGTACGGAGAGTTGGCCGAGTCGGTCGAAGGCGCTCCCCTGCTAAGGGAGTATACGTCAAAAGCGTATCGAGGGTTCGAATCCCTTGCTCTCCGCCATTTCGCGGGTGTAGTTCAATGGTAGAACATCGGCTTCCCAAGCCGACAGCGTGGGTTCGATTCCCATCACCCGCTCCATTTGTTTTTCTGGACAAAAACAAATGGGCCCATAGCTCAGTTGGCTAGAGCGCACGACTGATAATCGTGAGGTCGGAAGTTCGAATCTTCTTGGGCCCACCAAATGAAAGACCTGATTCCTCGTGAATCAGGTCTTTTTGCATGGGCATGCTAACCCACGTACCAAACGAACTTCACAAAGGGGGATGTGCTCATGGTGCGCAACAAAGACAACCACCCGGGCAACTTTGGCGGTCCGAAACATCTCGACAGCCCGAAAGCTCGCGACGAGTACGCAGCGCTCCGTCCGGACGGCTCGATTGCGCCTCGTCCGCGTTCGCGCATGGCCCAAAGTCCTGAGCATCATGCCTACCCGAATGAACCGAAGATCTGAGGTACAGCGCGCCGCCGGGCTCATCCGAGCGGCGCTTTTAATCCGAATGATATCGTCTGCATATTGATAAATGTTCGTGAAATCCCTTGCACGATCCGCTGATGCCTAGTACAATGGCAAAGGCAACGAGATATGTGCAAAGGAGATCCGAACCATGCAAGCATACGATGTAATACTTGTAGGCGCAGGTCCGAGCGGGATTTTTGCCGCGTATGAACTGATGCATCTCGATCCGAATAAAAAAGTCCTTTTGATCGATAAAGGTCACAATATTTTTAACCGCAGCTGTCCGATCCTCGAAGAAAAACTGGTGAAATGCCCGCCGGCGCACCAGAAAAAAGAGTACGCAGGCTGTCTGCCGGCTTGCTCGATCACCGCAGGTTGGGGTGGGGCAGGAGCGTACAGCGACGGCAAATTTAACCTCACCACCGAGTTTGGCGGCTGGATGCAAGATTACCTGGCGCCGTCCGAAGTGCTGAACCTGATCGAGTACGCCGACGGGATCAACCTCGAACACGGCGCGACGCTGACTCTGACCGACCCGACCACCAAGGAAGTGGCAGCGATCGAGCGCACGGCAGCTGCTACCGGGCTGAAACTGCTCAAAGCACGCGTTCGTCACCTCGGCACGGAAGAGAATCTCAAAATATTGCAAAATATCTTCGCCACGCTGGAAAACAAGATCGAGACTCGGTTCAAGACGTTTGTCGAGGACGTGCTGGTCGAGAAGATCGACGGCAAAAAGACAATTCAAGGCGTCGTGCTGAAAAACGGCGAAGTTCTCCACGCGAAAAAGGTGATCATCGGGCCGGGCCGCGACGGTTCGCAGTGGCTCGGCGAGATCCTCAAGCGTCAAGGCCTGACGATGACCAACAACCAGGTCGACATCGGCGTGCGCGTAGAGACAACCGACGTGATCATGGCGGAGATCAACGAGCATCTCTATGAAGCGAAGTTTATTTTCAACACGAGCGTCGGCACCCGCGTGCGCACGTTTTGCTCCAATCCGTCCGGTCACGTCGTCGTGGAAAATCACTCCGGCGTCATGACGGCAAACGGTCACTCGTACAAAGACCCGCAGCTCGGCAGCAAAAACACCAACTTCGCGCTGCTGGTCTCGCATACGTTTACCGATCCGTTCGACAAGCCGATTGAGTACGCCAAAGAAATTTCCCGCCGTGCAAACGATCTCTCGAACGGCTCGGTGATCATCCAAAAATACGGCGACATCCTGAAAGGCCGCCGTTCCACGGAGAAGCGGATCAAGGAAGGCTTCCTCGAACCGACCTTGAAGGAAGCGGTGCCGGGCGACCTCGGCCTTGTGTTGCCGTACAACACGATGAAATCGCTGATCGAGATGATGGAAGCGCTCGACAAAGTGACGCCGGGCATCGCGTCGGAGCACACGCTGTTCTACGGGGTGGAAGCGAAGTTTTACTCCGCCCGTCCGCGCCTGACCGACAAATTTGAGACGGAGATCGCAGGTCTGTTCGCCGTCGGCGACGGGGCAGGCATCACACGCGGTCTGGCGCAAGCGTCTGCTGCCGGTGTGCACGTGGCCCGCTACATCACCTCCTCTTTCTAGAGGAGGCTTTTTTCTGCTCTTGCAAAATGTGATATAGCTCCTAGTACAATCGGGCACAATAGAATATGGTATACGAAACCGCAACAGATTGGAGCTTTGACACATGAGCAAAACACCGGAAGAGACCCGCGTCGTGGTCGGAATGTCCGGCGGTGTCGACTCTTCGGTCACAGCTTGGCTGCTCAAGCAGCAGGGCTACGACGTCATCGGCGTGTTTATGAAAAACTGGGATGACACCGACGAGTTCGGACACTGCACGGCCGAGGACGACTTCGCAGACGTGAGACGGGTATGCGACAAGATCGGCATTCCGTACTATACAGTGAATTTTGAAAAAGAATACTACGACAAAGTGTTCTCGTATTTCCTCGACGAATACCGCAAAGGCCGCACGCCAAATCCTGACGTGCTGTGCAACCGCGAGATCAAATTTAAAGAATTTCTGGATGCGGCGGTCGACCTCGGGGCGGATTATATCGCGACCGGTCACTACGCCCGCGTCGAAGAGGTCGACGGCGAGTTCCGCCTGCTGCGCGGCGTGGACAACAACAAAGATCAGACCTATTTCCTCAACCAACTCAGCCAGCATCAGCTCTCGAAGGCGATGTTCCCGATCGGCCACCTGCCAAAGCCGGAGGTGCGCAAGATCGCGGAGGAGGCCGACCTGGCGACGGCCAAGAAAAAAGACTCGACCGGCATCTGCTTCATCGGCGAGCGCAATTTCCGCGAGTTTTTGAGTCAGTATCTGCCGGCTCAACCGGGTGAGATGCAGACGCTGGAGGGCGAAGTAAAGGGGCGGCACGAGGGCTTGATGTATTATACCCTCGGGCAGCGTCACGGCCTTGGCATCGGCGGCTCCGGCTCGGGGGAGCCGTGGTTTGTCATCGACAAGGACGTCGAGCGCAACATCCTCTACGTCGGTCAAGGGGAAAACAACCCGGCGCTCTACTCGGAGGGCCTCTACGCCACCGACATCCACTGGGTCAGCGACCGCGAGAAACCGCAGTCGTTCCGCTGCACCGCAAAGTTCCGCTACCGGCAGCCGGATCAAGGCGTGACGGTGCACTTGCGCGACGGTCGGACGGCGGAGATCGTGTTTGACCAGCCGCAAAAGGCGATCACACCGGGTCAAGCGGTCGTATTCTACGACGGCGACGCCTGCCTCGGCGGCGGCACCATCGATGTGGTGCACAAGCAACTGCCGGAAGAGCTGAAAGATCTGGCGGAAGTCAAGTAACTCCCCTGCAACCGTCCGACAGAAAACTCCCGAACGGGTCAAACCGGCGGGAGTTTTTTCCTGTCTTCGTTTACAGGTTGCAACTGTGCTGTAACAAACGTTTGTTAGAATGTGGGCACAAGGTTTGATGGAGGGATATTAATGCGGTTACAGGATAAAGTAGCGATCATCACAGGCGGCGCCAACGGGATCGGCCGTGAGACAGCCCTGTTGTTTGCCAAACACGGAGCGAAACTGATCATCGCCGATTTCGACGAGACGAACGGCGGTGCGACCGTCGATGAGATCCGCGCCCAAGGTGCGGAGGCTGTCTTTGTAAAAGTGGATGTCAGCAACCAAGACGATGCGGTTTGCATGGTCGAGACGGCCGTCGGGCAGTATGGCCGCGTCGACATTCTGATCAATAACGCGGGCATCACCCGCGACGGATTTCTGACGAAAACGGACAAGGCGATGTGGGATCAGGTGATCGCGATCAATTTGACCGGCGTCTTCAACTGCACGCAAGCGGCGGTGCCGGTGATGATGGAGCAGGGCAGCGGCGTCGTGCTCAACGCGGCATCTGTCGTGGCGCTGTACGGCAACATCGGCCAGACTAACTACGCGGCCACCAAGGCGGGCGTCGTCGGCCTGACCAAGACGTGGGCGAAGGAGATGGGTCCCAAAGGCGTGCGCGTTAACGCGGTCGCACCGGGCTTTATCGTCACGGCGATGACAGACAAAGTGCCGGACAAGGTGCTGGGCGCGATGGCGGAAAAGACCCCGCTTCGCCGCCTTGGACAGTCGGCCGACATCGCCAACGCGTACCTGTTCCTCGCGTCGGATGAGGCGAGCTTTGTCAACGGCGCGGTGCTCAGCGTGGACGGAGGCTTGACCTTCTGATGAACCCGGTCACCGATTGGCTCGCCAGCCGCGCCCGGCTGACCCCGACTCGTGAGGCGGTCGTCGAGGTCGTCACGGGACTGCGCCTCACCTATGCGGAGCTGGACCGACGTGTCAACCGGTTGGCAACCGCGCTGCAACGGCTCGGAGCGGGTCAGGGCGACCGGATCGCCCTGCTCGCGCCGAACGCGGTCTGCTATCTGGAGATGCTGTTTGCCGCGGCAAAAACGGGGACCGTCTTTGTCCCGCTCAACCATCGCTTCTCCGTGCCGGAGCTGGACTATGTGCTGAGCGATTGCTCCCCGCATCTGCTGATCGTCCACGATGCATTTGCAGAGGTCGGGCGGGCGCTTTCGTCGAAAGTTAATATTCCGAACGTTCTGTCATTCGGTGAGTACGCAGGGCTGATCGAAGACGGTCAGCCGGAGACGTATGAGCGGGTGACGGGTGACATGGAGGACCCGTGGGCGATCATCTACACCGGCGGCACGACCGGACAGTCCAAAGGGGCGGTGCTGTCCCACCGGGCGATCACGTGGAACTCGGTCAACACGGTGGTCTCGTGGGGGCTGACGGAGCACGATGTCACCGCGCTGTACATGCCGATGTTTCACACCGGCGGCCTGAACGCGCTGACGATGCCGGTCCTGCACGCAGGCGGCAAAGTGGTGATCGGCGGTGATTTTCATCCGGTACAGGCGTTGCGGTTGATGGAGGACGAACGCTGCACGATCGCGCTGTTCGTGCCGACGATGCACCATCTGATGACCGAGTCGCCGGAGTTTGCGGCGATGGAGTTTTCCACGATGCATACGTTTCTCTCCGGGGGGGCGCCTTGTCCGCTCGGGATCTACGAGAAATATTGGAGCAAAGGGCTCGCGTTCAAAGAAGGCTACGGAATGACCGAGGCCGGTCCGAACAATTTTTACATCCACCCGGATGATGCCCGGCAAAAGATCGGCTCGGTGGGCGTGCCGATGTTTCACAACCAAGTCCGGCTCGTCGATGAAGAAGGGCAAGACGTGCCGACCGGCAGCACGGGTGAGATCTGGATACAAGGGCCGCATGTGTTTTCCGGCTATTGGAACAAACTGGAGATCACGGCGGAGACGCTGGTCGACGGCTGGTTGCGCACCGGTGACCTCGGGCGCCGCGATGAGGAAGGATTCCACTACATCGTGGGCCGGAAAAAGGACATGATCATCTCCGGCGGCGAAAACGTCTATCCGCTGGAGGTCGAGCACGTCCTCGCCGAGCATCCCGGCGTGAGTGAAGTGGCGGTCGTCGGACTTCCCGATCCCAAATGGGGAGAGAGGGTGACGGCGGTGGTTGTTTTGGCGGCCGGGACGGAACTGGGCGGCGATGAGCTCAAGGCTCATTGCACCGCCAAGCTGGCCGGGTACAAGATCCCCAAGCAGTTCCATTTTGTCGCCGAGCTGCCGAAAACGTCGGTCGGCAAGATCGACAAAAAGCAGATCGAGAAAGGGTTGACCCGTTCGGCGGGTTAACCCTTTTTTGCAGGTATTTCCCAGCGGAATCGAGAAATAGTGTCTACTACGAATCACCGGGGAAGTGGGGAGAGATTTGAAGCTATGAGGAACGAACAACATCTCGTCTTGGCCACCAAGCTCGTGCCGCCGCGCGTGAAGGCGCAATGTCTGCGTCGGGAGCGTTTGCACGATCTGTTCGCCGCCGTCACCGATTATCCGGTCACGCTCATCCAAGCGGCGGCCGGGTATGGCAAAAGCACAGCGCTCGTCGCTCATCTCTGCTCCCGGTTCGACCATGTCGCGTGGTACTCGGTCGAGGAAGGCGAGCGGGACATCTTTTTATTTTTACGCTATCTGATCCACGCGCTGAAAGCGTTGCAGCCGCAGATCGGAGAGCGTTCTTTGCGGCTCCTGCAAGAGGCGGAGCTGACCTCGTCAGCCCTCCAACCGGCGCTGACCCTGTTGATCAACGACATCGTCGAACTGGCACCCGATCCGGCGGTGCTGGTCCTCGATGACGTGCATGCGGTCGCCGACACGCCGGAGATCCGGACGCTGCTCGATCTGCTGGTCCGCTACCTGCCGCCGCATCTGCATCTCGTGCTGGGCAGCCGCACCGCGCTGGAGCTGCCGGCGATTCAAAAATTGAACGCCACCTACGACCTGCTCAAGATCGGCAAACAGGAACTCACCTTTACGTTTGACGAGATCGACACGCTGTTTGAGCAGGAATACGGGATCACCCTTGCGCCGGAACAGGTGCGCGAACTGGAAGAGCAGACGGAAGGCTGGGTCATCGCGCTCCAGATGATCTGGAAAGGGCTGGAGCAAGGCGTCGAACTGCGCGACCTGTGGCGCACGCACCCGGAGCCTGGGCGGCGGCTGTTCCATTATCTCGCGGAGGAAGTGTTCGACCGTCAGCCGGAGCCGGTGCAAAATTTTCTGCGCCGCACTTGCATCTTGGAGCTGTTGGACCCGCCGCTCTGCGACCGACTGACCGGTCGGGAGGATGCGGCAAAGATGCTGACCGATCTGGAGCGGGACGGGCTGTTTGTCACCGGCGGCGGGGCGGGCGATTATCGCTATCACCGCTTGTTCCAACAATTTTTGGTCGACCGTTCGCAGGCGACGCTGACCGTCGCAGAGTGGCTGGCACTGCATCGGGAGGCGGCCCGGCACCATATGCAAGAAGGCGATCTGCAAGCGGCTTTGTCCCATTTTGATCAGGCCGGAGATCTGGAAGAGGTGATCTCCATCCTGCTCGACAGCGGGGAGCATCTGCTGCACAGCGGGCGATTGGAACTGATGCGTCGCTGGATCGACCGGCTGCCGAGCTCGTATCTGGAACAACACCCGCGCCTGCTGTTTTGGCGGGGCGAGGTGGAGCGGGCCGCGTCGAGATTTCACGAGGCGGAGCACTGGTACCGGCTGGCAGAGGGCGGCTACATCACCAAGCGGGATGTGGTCGGACGCAGCCGTGTCTACCGAGGACAGGCGCAGGTCTACCTCGACACGATCCAGCCGAACAAAGCGTCGTATTGGCTGCAAAAGGCGGTCACGATCCTCGGCGACGACCACCCGGAGGAGCAAGCGAAGATCCTGCGCCTGCTCGCGGAAAATCACACCAACAGCGGCGATCTGCAGGAAGCGAACCTCCTGATCGAGCGCGCCGACCTCCTCGTGCCCGCCGTGCGCGACGAACTGGACATCCGGCTGTATCTGCGGACGGGACGTCTGCGCGACGCCCGCGGGATGGCGCAGGAGATCGTCGATCGGCAGCAGCACCTCGGCATCGCCTTGCACGAGCGCGTCGCCAAGTCGCACCGGGAGATGCATCTGCTGCTCGCGTTGATCGACGCGTTTCTTGGCGATGCGGCCTCCAGCCAGTGGCATGCGGAACAGGGCATCCGGATGGGGCAGACGTTGCGCTCGCCGTTTGTCGAGATGGTCGGCTACATGCGGCTCGGCCACGCGCTCGGCATTCAAGGTCGGCTGGAAGAGGCGCAGGACTGCTACCGAAAGGCGGTTGAGCTGACGGAGGGATTGGCTGTCGAGCGGGGCAAGGTGGAAGCTCTGATGGGGCTGTGCATCACCACCGGGCTGCTCGGCGAATTGGAGCAGGCCGAACGTCACGCCCGCGCGGGTCTTGAGATCGCGCTGAACGTCCACGACCGCTGGTGTGCCAACATGGTCCGGCTGGCGATCGGTTCCGTCTGGGGTTCGTGGGGGCATTATGAGCAAGCGTTGCCTTGGCTGCTCGATGCGGAAGCGGGATTTCAGGCGTGCGGCGATCACTTTTTGCTGACCAATGTCCAGCTCTGGCTGAGCATCGCCTATCACCGCACGGGGCAGGAAGAAGCGTTTTCAGCCGTCACGCCGCAGCTGCTGGAAAACGTGGCGGCAGGGGGGTACGAAGACCTGTTTGTGAAACGGACGCTGTTTGGCCCGAGCGATCTGCAGATGTGTGTGCCGACGCTGATCGAGGCCCGCGACGCGCTGGGGTTGAAGGCGGCCGACCCGATCTTGCGCCGGATGGGATTCCGGTCGCTGGAGCGGCATCCGGGTTACACGCTGCGCATCTATACCTTGGGCAAATTTGCCGTGTGCCGCGGGCTGGAGGAGGTCGGGCGCAAAGAGTGGAAGCGGGAAAAATCCCGCCAACTGTTCCAACTGCTCGTCACTCGCCACGGTCAATATTTCCAGCGGGAGGAGATCTACGACCTGCTCTGGCCGGACGACGACGAAAAGACGGCCAATCGCGATTTCAAAGTGGCGATGAACGCGCTGGCAAACGCTTTGGAACCCAAGCGGGAGGCGCGGGCCAACTCGTTCTTTATCGACCGGTTGGACACGGCGTACCGTCTGCAGACAGAGGCGGCGGTGTGGATCGATGTCCAGGAGTTTGAAGCGTTGGCGGAGGCGGGGCTGTCCGGCTCCGGCGCGGAGGCCGTGCGGTCGTTGCGGGCGGCGTTGCGGCTGTATCAGGGCGATTTTTTTGACGACTATCCGTATCTCGACTGGTGCGCCCATGAACGGGAGCGCATCCGCACGCTGTATCTGCGCGTGTTGGAGCGGCTGGCGGTGTGGCACCGGGAGCGGGAAGAGCACGACGAAGTCATCCTCTGCTGCGAGAAGATCCTCGCCGTCGACCCGGCGTGGGAGCTCGCGTACCGCCTGCTGATGCAGAGCTACCATCTGCTCGGCCATCGCAACCTCGTGATCGCCACTTATAAAAAATGCGTCACCGCTCTCGACGACCACCTCGGGCTCGCCCCGATGGAGGAGACGACCCGCCTCTACCAACGATTCGTGCGGGGCGCGCAGGGGGCGTAACGACAGTAACTCTCATGCAACCTCCTTGTGCTAGACTCTTCGGCACAAGGAGGTTTTGTTTGATGAATCAGACTGCAATCGGCATCGTCAGCACGGGAGTCTACCTTCCGTCCACATACCAGACCAGCCGCGAGATCAGCGAACAGAGCGGCATCCCGCAGGAGATCATCGAGACCAAGATGGGATTTTCGCGCAAGACGATCCCGGGTCCCGACGATCACACCTGCCAGATGGGTATCTGGGCGGCGCAACGGGCGATTGAAAAAGGCGGCATCGACCCCGCGACGATCGACCTCGTGATCTACGTCGGCGAAGAGCACAAAGAGTACCCGCTCTGGACAGCGGGCATCAAGCTCCAGCAAGAGGTGGGCGCCCTCAACGCATGGGCGTTCGACGTCCAACAGCGCTGCGGCACGATGGTCATGGCGCTGAAGGTCGCCAAAGACATGATGATCGCCGACCCGGAGATCCAAACGGTCCTGCTCGCAGGCGGCTACCGCAACAGCGACTTCATCGACTACACCAATCCGCGCACCCGCTTCATGTACAACCTCGCAGCGGGCGGAGCGGCTGTTATTTTGAAAAAAGGCCACGAAGAAAACGTCCTCCTCGGCAGCCATATCATCACCGACGGCTCGTTCTCGGAGGATGTAGCGGTGGTGGCGGGCGGCACCAAGCACCCGATCTCCGCAGAGGCCATCGAAAAACGACTCAACTATCTCGACGTCATGGACCCCGAGGGCATGAAACAACGGCTGGAGCAAAAGTCGATGGACAACTTTATTAAAGTCATGGAAAAGGCACTGGCGAAAAGCGGCCTGACCCATGACGATATCGACTACCTCTCGATCCTGCACATGAAACGCTCGGCACACGACTACGTGCTCCGGCACTTCGGTCTGAACGAGGAGCAATCGGTCTACCTCTCCGAGTACGGCCACATCGGGCAGATCGACCAGATCCTCTCGCTGGAACTCGGCTTGGAAAACGGCCGAATCAAAGACGGAGACCGCATCGTCATGGTCAGCGCAGGCATCGGCTACGCGTGGGACGCATGCGTGGTGCAGTGGGGGAAAGCGCATTCAGTGTAACTCCCGTGCAACGACCATCCGGTAGAATTACCTCAACATTCCGAAAGATATACACAAGGGGGAAATGTTAGATGAAAAAGTGGAGCAAACTGGGGCTCGTCTCCGTTCTCTCCGTGTCGATGTTGATGGCAGGTTGCAGTTCCAGTTCGACCGGCGGCAGCAGCGAGTCAGGCAGCAAGGATCCGATCAAGGTCGGTGTCGTCACCTCGAAGTCGGGCGCGCTGGAAGCGTACGGCATGCAGGAGATCAACGGTTTGAACCTCGGCATCAAATATGCGACCGGCGGCACCAATGAAGTCAACGGCCGCAAGATCGAAGTCCTCGTCGAGGATGACGCGGGCAAGCCGGACGAGGGCATCAAAAAGGCCCGCAAACTGCTGGAAGAGGAAAAGGTCGACATCCTCCAAGGCTCGGCCAACTCCGCCGTCGCGCTGGCTCTGCTGCCGCTGGCAGAAGAGTACAAGAAAGTGATCATCGTCGATCCGGCTGCAACCGACGAGATCACGGGCAAAAACTTCAATAAGTATGTGTTCCGCACTGGCCGCAACCTCTCGCAGGATGCTGCAACGGGCGCGAAATATGCGGTTGACACCCTCGGCAAGAAATTCTTCCACCTCGCGCCGGACTACGTGTTTGGCAAATCCAGCGCAGCGGCGTGGAAAGCGGCGATTGAAAAATCGGGCGGCTCGGTCGTGCAGGAAGAGTTCGCACCGCTGAACACGCAGGATTTCACCCCGTATCTTCAGAAAGCCACCCAGTCCGGCGCAGACGTGCTGATCGTCACCTGGGCAGGCGCAGGCGGCGCGTCGCTGTTCAAGCAGATCAATGAACTGAAGATCGCCGAAAAGATGAAGATCACCACCGGGATTCCGGATATCGCAGGCATCAAGGCGATGGGCGAGTCGGCAGTCGGTCTGACCGGGATGACCGCCTACTACCATGGGGCGGCGAAAAACCCGGAAAACGACTGGCTCGTCGAGAACCACAAGAAAGAATTTAACGGCGCTCCGCCGGATCTGTTCACCGCTGGCGGCTTCACGGCCGGCATCGCCATCGTCGAGGCGATCAAGAAAGCGAATTCAACCGATTCCGAAAAGCTGATCGCGGCGTTGGAAGGCATGTCTGTCAAAGGAGCGAAAGGCACGTACACCTTCCGCAAAGAAGACCATCAGGCTCTCCAGCCGATGTACATCGTCAAACTGGAGAAGAAAGACGGTTTCGACTACCTCGTGCCGACGCTCGTCAAAGAGCTCAGCCCGGAAGAGACCGCGCCGCCGATTCAAAAGTAAGCGCGGCAGGCAAAGTCCACAAGCAACGATGACGTAGCCCTGCCGACATCGGTGGGGCTTTCTACTACTAACAGAAGGAGGTGCCGGGCGATGTCCGACTATCTGCTCGAAACAAAAGGGCTGACGATCCAGTTCGGCGGCCATGTCGCCGTCTCCGATGTCAGCTTTCAGATCAAACGGCACACGTTCACCTCGATCATCGGCCCCAACGGGGCGGGCAAGACAACGTTTTTCAACCTGATCTCCGGCCAGCTCAAACCGACCGCAGGACAAGTGATCTTCCAAGGGCGTGACATCACCAAAATGCCGGTGCATCAGCGCACCCGGCTCGGCCTCGGCCGTTCCTTCCAGTTGACCAACGTGTTTCCCAATCTGTCGGTGCTGGAAAACGTCCGCGTCGCGGTGCAAGCGGCGAGCGGCGGCGGGTTTCGCCTGTTTTCCCACTACAAAAAGTTTCACCGCTATGAGGAGCGGGCAATGGAACTGTTGACCCTCGCGCACCTCGACGGCAAAGAGGGACACCTGGCGAAACACCTCTCCCACGGCGACAAGCGCAAACTGGAGATCGCGATCTTGCTCGCTCTGGAGCCGGACGTCCTGTTGCTCGACGAGCCGACGGCCGGGATGTCGCTGGAAGAGGTGCCGCAGATCATCGAAGTGATCCGGTCGCTGAAAGACTCCGGTCAGCACACCGTCTTGCTGATCGAGCACAAGATCGACATGGTGCTCGGCCTCTCGGACGCGCTGGCCGTGCTGTTCAACGGCAAGCTGCTGGCCCAAGGGTCACCCGATGAGATCATGCAAAACGAACTGGTGCAGTCCGCGTATCTGGGAGGTCTCTATGACGACGCTGTTAACGGTTAAGGGAATTCAGACGTTCATCGGCCAATATCACATTCTCCAAGGCGTCGATCTGGAGGTGGAGCAAGGCCGCGTCACCCTCATCCTCGGCCGCAACGGGGCGGGGAAGACGACGACGCTGCGTTCGATCATGGGGCTGACTCCTGCCAAGCAGGGCCAGATCGTCTTTGACGGGGAGGAGATCCAGACGCTCAAACCGCATCTGATCGCGCAAAAGGGAATCGGCTACGTCCCGGAGGACCAAGGGGTCTTCTCAGACCTGACCGTCGAAGAAAACATGAAGCTCGCCATCCGCAAACTGGACGACGCGACGCGGGCGCGACAAGACTTCGTGCTCGATCTGTTCCCCGATCTGAAGATCGCCTGGAAGCGCAAAGGCGGCAACCTCTCCGGCGGCCAAAAGCAGATGCTGTCGATCGCCCGTGCTTTTGTCAATGACAACCGGCTGCTCCTGATCGACGAGCCGAGTAAAGGCCTCGCGCCGATCGTCGTCGAGAAGGTGATGGAGTCGATCTTGGAGCTGAAAAAGCGCACGACCATCGTGCTCGTCGAGCAGAACTTCCTGATGGCGAGCGGAGTGGGCGACGACGTGTTCATCCTCGACGACGGTCACACCGTCTATCGCGGCAGCATGGCGGACGTGCGCTCGGATGAAGCGGTAAAGAAAAAATATCTCGGGATCGGCCTGTAGGCGGGAAGGAGGAGCCCTAGTGTCCCTCACAGTCAATCTGTTGTTAAACGGCGTGGCGCTCGGCATGCTGATCTTTTTGATCGCTGTCGGCCTGACGCTGATCTTCGGCCTGATGGGCGTGCTCAATTTTGCTCACGGCGCGATCTTTGCTTGGGGCGCGTACGTCGGATGGGCGGTGTACGGCGCGACCGGCAGTTTCATCTTGGCGATCCTCGCCGGGACGGCGACCGGGTTTGTGCTCGGATTTGTGATGGAGCGATTTTTCATCCGGCCTTTTTATGGCAATCATGTCGCCCAGATCCTGTTGACGCTCGGCCTGATGATCGTGCTCACCGAAGGGATCAAGATCTTCTTTGGCCCGAACATCCTCGGCTTTGACAAGCCGGAGCTGTTGCAGGGCGTGGTGACGATCCTCCAAGACCCGTTCCCGGTCTACCGGATCTTTACCATCGGGGTCGGCGCGCTGGTGCTGATCGGCGTGCACTACCTGCTCTCCCGCACCAAATACGGCATCATCATCCGCGCCGGTGTCCAAGACCCGGAGATGGTGCAGGCGCTCGGCATCGACGTGCGCAAAGTGTTTGCGCTGGTCTTCGCGTTTGGCGCCGGTCTCGCGTCGTTTGGCGCGGTGATCGCAGGTCCGTCGTTTGGCTCCTTGCACCCGGAGATCGGGATGCAAAACCAACTGGCGGCGTTTATCGTCATCGTCATCGGCGGCATCGGCAATTTTGTCGGCGCGGCCATCGGCGCGGTGCTGGTCGGGATCACGCAGACGTTGATGGCGTACTATCTGCCGGAAGCGGCGTTGGCCGTCAACGTGGCGTTGATGGCGTTGGTGCTGATCTTAAAGCCGGAAGGTTTGTTCGGACTGCGGAGGTGATCGAGGATGAGAGAGCGTATTTTCAATAATAAATGGCTGCTCGCGGCGGTGCTCGTCCTGCTGGCGATCCTGCCGTTCGTAGGCACGTCGCAATTTTTGATGTTGATGTTGATCCAGGTCTTCATTCTCGCCGTCTACGGCATGAGCTACGACCTGTTGCTCGGCTACACGGGGATCGTGTCGTTCGGCCACGCGATCTTCTTCGGAACGGGGGCGTACTCGGTCGGCATCCTGCTGACCAAGATGGAAAACCCCAATCTGCTGTTTGTCGCCTTCCTGATCGCCATCGTGTTTTCGGCGGTGGTGGCCTTGCTGCTCGGGGTGCTGTCCCTGCGCGTCAAGGACGTGTATTTCTCGATGATTACGCTGGCGTTTGCCGAGCTGTTCTTTATCGTCGCCGAGAAATGGAGCTCGCTGACCGGCGGCAATGACGGCATTCCGTACATCCGGGTGCCGGAGCTATTTCGCGAGCGGGTCTCCTTGTACTTCATCGCGCTGGGCTTCCTCGTCGTGATGTTTCTGTTCCTGCGCCGCGTCGTCGATTCGCCGCTCGGCCGGGTGTTGCAAGCGATCCGCGAGAACGAACGCCGTGCCGAGTCGCTCGGCTACAACGTGCTCCAGTACAAGCTCGTCTCCATCGTCATCTCCGGCATGGTCGCCGCGATGGCGGGCGGGATGTGGGCCGTCTTGCAGCGCTATGTTTCCACGACGGTGTTTTCCCTCGACCAGACGATCAGCGCTCTGCTGATGACGATCATCGGCGGCGTCGGCACGCTGACCGGGGCGATCCTCGGAGCCGGGGTGATCACGTTCGCCAACGAGTGGCTCTCGTCGCTGGCGTCGGTACACCCGATCTTTGAACGGTGGCTGATCTTCTTTGGCATCATCTACATCGTCATCGTGATGTATTTCCCGAAAGGCATCATCGGGACGATTCGCGACAAATGGGCACGAAGTTCGGAGAGGGGGAAGCGTGATGCCGCACAAACGGATCAACGGGGTAAATCTGTACTATGAGGAGGCGGGGCAGGGAGAACAAACCCTGCTCCTGATACACGGCAACGTCGCTTCGTCCCGCTGGTGGGACCCGATGTTTGACACGCTGGCCCGGACGCACCGCGTGGTGCGCGTCGATCTGCGCGGCTGCGGCAAAAGTGAAGCGCCGGGCGGCAACAGCGTTCCGCAATACAGCGCGGACGTGCGGGCCTTGGTGCAGGAACTCGGTCTGCAAAACGTGATCGCCGTCGGCCACTCGATGGGCGGCGCGATCTCGATGGACATCGCCACGGTAGCGCCGGGCTTGCTTAAAGGGATGGTGCTGGTCAACTCCGCTCCGGCAGAAGGGATCGTCACCCCGGAAGAGCGTCGTCCGCTGATCGAGCAGATGATCGCCGACCGCAACCTGATGAAAATGTCGCTGGCGGCCGTCATGCCGACCGCGGCCCAAGGCGAACTGTTCGAAGCGTTGGTCGACGACGCGATGATCGCGGGCCCGACCTGCATCCCCAATTACATCTCGCTCGGTGAGACCGACTATCGCGAGGCTCTCGCAGCGACATCGCTCCCGACGCTGATCATCTACGGCGACATGGACTCCCTGATCGCCCTCGACATGATGGAACGCACGCAGCAGGCGATCCCGGACAGTGAAATGGTGCTGTACGAAGGCATCGGTCACTCGCCCAACGTGGAAGCACCGGAGCGGATGGTGGAAGATCTGCTCCGTTTTGCCGCCCGGTTTGCGTAACAAAAAAATCCCGAAGGCGCACGGCCTTCGGGATTTTTTCTGTTTTCGTGTAACTGCTCTGCAACGACCGGTCGTTAGAATGAAGTGAAAGTTCGAAAAACTTTCACACAAAGAGAGAGGGAGGAAAAACAAATGAAAGGGACGATGCGCAAGATCGGGATGATCTTCATGGCGTTTGTCGTAAGTTTGCTCACGTTTGCGCCGGGTGAGGCAGAGGCTTCCAGCTTTAACGAGTACTACTACGGAAGCAACTTCTACTACAAGGTCTTCGTTCCGACCGGATACACGGCGGGCACGCCGGTGCCGTTGATGGTCATGCTGCACGGCTGCATGCAAAATCCGAACGACTTTGCTGCCGGCACCAAAATGAATGCGCTTGCGGAATCGAAAAAAGTGATCGTCCTCTATCCGGAGATGAACATCTACGCCAACTCCTACCAATGCTGGAACTGGTTCTTGGACTACAACCAGCATCGCGGCAGCGGCGAAGCGGCGATCATCAAAGGCATGGTCGACAAAGTGAAAGGCGCGTACACCATCGATTCGAACCGCGTGTACGTCGCAGGTCTGTCCGCAGGCGGCGCGATGGCGTCGGTCATGGGCGCGACCTACCCGGATGTGTTCCGAGGCGTCGGTGTCGCAGCAGGGGTGGAGTACAACGCAGCGGATGATTCCTTCACGGCCACGTCGGCGATGAACTACGGAGCTGCGTACTCGCCAAATTCGTCCGGCTACGATATCTACCGCGAGATGGGCAGCTACAAACGCCGCATGCCGACGATCGTCTTCCACGGCACAGGCGACAGCACCGTCCATCCGAGCAACGCAACGTCTGTCGTCGGATCGTGGGCGCAGGCCAACGACTATGTCGACGACGCGAGCAACAACGACTCGGTCAACGCGACCGCAGACGCGACCTACACCGGCACCGTCTCCGGCGGACGCAGCTATACCCGGTACGTCTACAACGACGGCGCTGGCAGAGGGCTGATCGAGTACTACAAAGTGACCGGCATGGGTCATGCTTGGTCGGGCGGCTCTTCGTCCGGTTCCTACACCGACCCGTCCGGTCCGGATGCCACCACGATCATGTGGAACTTCTTCACCTCGCACTGAGTGCGACCGGAAGCAACTCATTTGAAAAAATATGAGTTGCTCCGTTATACATATTGATAGTATTCTAGTATATCGAAAGGAAGGTGTTTTCTTTGTTAGAAATCTTAGCAATTATCGTATCGCTGGGCCTGCTGATGTATTTTGCCTACCGCGGCTTCCCGGTGATCGTGTTTGCGCCGATCTTTGCCTTGCTGGCGGTGGTGCTTTCCGGCCTGCCGCTGATGCCGAGCTACACCGAGTCATTCATGACGAACGCGGCGAACTATGTCAAATCCTTCTTCCCGATCTTCCTGCTAGGGGCAGTATTCGGCAAGGTGATGGAGATGAGCGGGGCGGCCGCCTCCATCGCGCATGGCATCGTTCGCGCCATCGGCTCGCAGCGTGCGATCCTCGCGGTCGTGCTGGCCTGTGCCATCTTGACCTACGGCGGCGTCTCGCTGTTCGTCGTCGCCTTTGCCGTCTATCCGTTTGCTGTCGCGATCTTCCGCGAAGCAAACATTCCGAAGCGTCTGATTCCGGGCACGATCGCGCTCGGCGCGTTCACGTTTACGATGGACGCGCTGCCGGGCACCCCGCAGATCCAAAACATCATCCCGACCAACTATTTTGGCACCGACGCTTATGCCGCGCCGGTCGTTGGGATCATCGGGGCGCTGATGGTGTTCTTCGGCGGCATGTGGTGGCTGGAACGCCGTCGCAAACAAGCGTTGGTCGCTGGTGAAGGCTACGGCGAAGGCCATATCAACGAGCCGGAGATCGCCACCGACACGAAATACATCAATCTGTGGCTGGCTCTGTTGCCGCTCGTGCTCGTGCTCGTCACCAACTTTACGCTCTCCCGAACCGGGCTCTCCGTGGCAAACTGGTACGACGCAGCGATGCTGAAAGAGTCGTTCAAGATCGCCAATCCCGCGACGGTCGTCTCGTCCTGGTCGCTGATCATCGCCCTGACGGTCGGGATCCTCGCGGCGATCCTGATCAACGTCAAGAGCGTCTCGAACAAATTTGCTTCCGGTCTGACCACGGCTGCAGCCGGCGCACTGCTGGCGATCTTCAACACCGCGTCCGAAGTCGGCTTTGGCAACGTCATCAAAACGTTGCCGGGCTTTAAAGCGATCCAAGAATCGATCCTCGGCGTGTCCTCGCATCCGCTCGTCTCCGAGGCGGTGGCTGTCAACGTGCTGGCCGGTGTGACCGGTTCCGCATCTGGCGGCATGTCGATTGCGCTGGAAGTGATGGGCAAACAATATCTGGAGATGGCCAATGCGAGCGGCATCTCGCCGGAGTTGCTCCACCGCATCGCGTCGATGGCGTCCGGCGGCATGGACACTCTGCCGCACAACGGTGCCGTCATCACGCTGTTGGCAATCACCGGACTTACACATCGCCAGTCGTACAAAGACATCTTTGCGATCACCATCGTCAAAACGGTGACCGTCTTTATCCTCGCATTCGCAGTTTCGATCTTCTAAAGGCCTAAAGGAGGTACCTGTTCCATGTCCCAACTGCTCCAAGGAAAAGTCGCCCTGATCACCGGCGCGGCCAGCGGCATCGGCCTCGCCATCGCCGAGACGTTCGCCAGCGAAGGCGCTGCGGTCGGCATCGCCGACCTCAATCAAGCAGCAGCCGAGCAAGCGGCGGAACGTCTGCGTGCAGCCGGTTTCACCGCGATGCCGCTGACCTGCGATGTCACCAGCGAAACGGCGGTGGGAGCGGCCATCGACGCGCTCGTCTCCGCATACGGCCGACTCGACATCCTCGTTAACAACGCAGGGATGCAATACGTGTCGCCGCTCGAAGAGTTCCCGAGCGACCGCTTCGAACTGCTGGTCAAGATCATGCTGACCGCGCCGTTCTACGCGATCAAGCATGCGCTGCCGATCATGAAAAAACAAGGGTTCGGCCGCGTCATCAACATGGCTTCGATCAATGGTCTGGTCGGATTTGCCGGCAAAGCGGCGTACAACTCCGCCAAGCACGGCGTGATCGGTCTGACCAAAGTAGCAGCGCTGGAAGCGGCGGCGCACGGTGTCACCGTCAACGCACTCTGCCCGGGCTACGTCGATACGCCACTGGTGCGCGGTCAGCTCAGCGACCTCGCCAAGACGCGGGGCGTGCCGCTGGAGAGCGTGTTGGAAGAGGTGATCTATCCGCTGGTGCCGCAGCGCCGACTCTTGCAAGTGCAGGAGATCGCCGACTACGCCACGTTTCTCGTCAGCGACAAAGGGGCGGGGATCACGGGGCAAGCGGTGGTCATCGACGGCGGGTACACCGCTCAGTAAGGGAAACGTGAAAAAAGACAGGATGGGCGCGCTCGGAGACGGGTGCGCCTGTTTTGTTTTCGGGGTCACCTGCGTATGCTTTGGAGGAGGTAGATGAGGAGGGCGATCATCGTCGATAAAAAGCCCACAAACAAAAAGACACCGGACCAGGCTGTGACGGTCACGTTGCGCATCACTCCTTTTTTCCGTATGAATAATAAATCATCGTATGTCGGCGAGTCCCGATATATGAATCGTTTGCGAGGAGGGGTGAGATGACGGCGAGATACAATCGCGTCTTGATCAAGCTGAGCGGCGCGGCCGTGGCGGGACCGCGCGACTTCGGATTTGACCCGGAGGCGCTGGAGCACATCGCCGCCGAGGTGCTCAGCGTCGCGGAGATGGGGGTGGAGGTCGCCATCGTGATCGGCGGCGGCAACATCTTTCGCGGCAACGTCGGCGAGGCATGGGGTCTCGAGCGGGCGGAGGCCGACACCATCGGCGTGCTCGGCACGGTGATCAATTCCTTGATGCTGCGCAGCGTCCTGAAAGCGCACGGCGGGCAGGAAGTGCGCGTGATGACAGCGGTGCCGATGAACGCCATCACCGAGCCGTTCATCCGGTTAAAAGCGATCCATCATCTGGAGAAGTCATTTATCGTCATCCTCGCAGGCGGAACCGGGCAACCGTTTATGACTACCGATTATCCGGCGGTGCAACGGGCGATCGAACTGCGCTGCGACGCGATCTTTGCCGCCAAACACGGCGTCGACGGCATCTACAACAACGACCCCAAGCGCGACCCTACCGCCCGCCGCTACCGGACCATCGGCTACGAAGACGTCGTGCGGGACAACTTGAAAGTGATGGACCAATCGGCGTTTTTGCTGGCCCGCGATTTTGGACTGCCGATTCATCTCTTCGACTTCGAGCGACGCGGCGCGATGACCGCCATCCTGCGCGGCGAAAACCCCGGCACGCTGATCGGCCCGGGGACGGTGGCCGATCTGGAATAGGGGAATGAACAAAACATGGACGAAAAAAAGCCCTCATCAGAGCGATGAGGGCTACGGCTGTTTTTACTGTTGCCAGTTGTAGCGGGATTCGGCTTGGGTCAGGGTGTCGACTACTCGTGCGTTGGCCCACAGTTTGGCGTATTCGGTTGCGGCGTCCTCGTCGAGGAAGGACTTCAGGAAATTGTTGTTTTGGTAGACGTGGAGCGGCCAGTTGTCCCAGACGACCGCTTGACTCTTGAAGTCGATGACTTTGGAGTTGGCCCACAGTTTGGCGTAGTCAATCGCTGCTTTGCGGCTTGCGAAGTCACCGAGGTAGGTGTTGTTTTGGAAGACCTGCGAGTAGTGGTTGTCCCAGACGAGTTCGCCGGAGCTGATGCTGTAGACGGAGCCGCCTTCCCACAGCTTAGCATAAGAGAGGGCAGCCTCGAAGGTGCCAAACGTATTGAGGTAGGTCGAATTTTGGAAGACGTTGTACTGCGGTTGGACTTGCACCGGAGCGGTGTAAGAAGGAGTCGTGTACGAAGGAGGGGTGTACGAAGAACCGCCACCCGAAGAGGATCCGCCGCCGTTGTGATAGTGGTATTCCCCGTAAGAGAGCCCCCAGCTTTCACAGTTGGTTCGGCAGGTGTGGCCGCCGCTTTTGTCCGTTCGACCCGGGTGGGCAGACGCGGTAAACGGTACGAGGAGGAGCGAGCCAGCAAGAGAAAGCGCAATTACTTTTTTCATCATTTACCTCCAGAGGTACATATTTTTCCGACATATGGTAATATAACATAGATTTTATCAAATTAGAAAGTAAGAAATGTACACATTTAGGAAACTTTCGTAAATGTTTCGTCGATGTAAAATACCGGACAAATATGACTAAAATGTGATCGTTTTAACGATTGATTGATCCTGTGGAAGGATATTGTAACCGCTTGTAGAAATGTGAGCAGAAACTATTTTTTATTTCATGCATAAGGCTTAATTTACGGGGGAGGAGTGATCGATTTGCGAAGAAGCCACTTGACCCTGTTTTTGGTTGTGATCATGAGTATGGTATCGGTATTGAGCGGATGCTCCATCAGCCTCGGGGTTCGCGATGCGGAACCGGCAGCTTTGGAGTACACATATGAGCACGCGTGGGGCAGCACGACCATACAAGGCACGCCAAAAACGATTGTCGCGCTGGACTTTTCCTTTGTCGATACGCTGGTGGCGTTGGACGTCTATCCGGCGGGGATCGCCAGCGCCGGCAAAAGTGAAGTCCCGGACTATGTGGCAGACAAACTCACAGACTACCGCAATGTCGGAGACCGCACGAGACCCAATCTCGATCTGATCCGCTCGGTGCAGCCGGATCTGATCATCGCCAGCGCGGATCGTCATCAGATGATCCAAAGCGAACTGCAGGCGGTGGCGCCGACCATCGCGCTTGACGACAACAGCTATCTGGAGGTGCTCGACAACCTCCAGTTGATCGGCGAGATCGTCGGCAAGCCGGGCAAGGCGGAGCAAGTCAGACAAGAGCTGGCTGCAAAAGTGGCAGCGGTGAAGCAACAGGTGAAGAGCGACCGCACCGTCTTGATCGGCGGCGCGTTTGATGACACGTTTTCGATCTGGCTGAAAGATTCGTTTGTCGGCTCGCTGATGACCGACATCGGCATGAATTACGCCTATCAAAAGCCTGAGTCCCCAAAGGAAGGATTTTCGGAAGTCGGTCTGCTGACGATTGAACAGATGCTGGAGATTGACCCGGACTATCTGTTCATCTACGGCGATTATAAAAAATGGGAAGACAAGTGGCAGTATCGCAGTCTCCATGCGATCCGCACCGACGGCGCGATGGAAGTCAACCGCAACCTCTGGTCGCGCGGGCGCGGTCCGTTGGCGGCAGGGCTGATCCTCGACCAAGCGATGCCGCTGTTGTCCAGGCCGTCTAAATAGAAGTCGGGCACGTGGGTAAAAGTAGAAACAGCTTCCGTACGCGGAAGTTGTTTTTTTGTGTGAAATCTCTTGACAGTGATAATCATTATCAATATGCTGTTATTGAGAATTGTTTTCAGTAAAAGACACTTGATGAGGTGAACGTTTTGTCTACGATTGAATCGCACGACCGCCAGAGACAGCTCGACGCGGAAGAGTCGAAGATCTGTTTCCATATACATACGGAACAGCCGGAATTGGAAGGGTTGTTCCTGCAACATCTCGCGGCAGCTCGTCGCGGCATCCTGCACCGCTTGTTGCAGGCGATGATCCGGGAAAACATCGCCGGTCTCGCGCACCGCACGATCTGGCCGGACGGCGACCGGACGGTCGAGGTGCAGGTGCGCAGCGGGGAAGTCCTGCGCGCGCCGGTCAAGGCGCGGCATACACTGGGCCGCTTCGATCTCGGGACGGGCGACGTGACCGTGACGGCAGCAGACGGGGTGGTGCGTGTGATCGAGCACCCGGTGGAGTTGATCGATCTCGTCAAAGCGGACGTGGTACAGGACGACGAGGGCGAACAGCGCTTCCGCCGCTTCCGGGAAGAGTTGCAAAACAGCGTCGCCAACTACGCGCTGGCTCTGGCCGGTGCCGAGGTGCGCGAACGGGATTTGCGCGCAGAGGCGGAACGGGCTGGCGTCACATCGGCGACCGCATGGGCAGAGCAGCAGGTCGGGTCTGACCCGATGTTCTCGCCGCTGGCTTTCTTTGAACAGTGGGTCGTCGAAGGACATCCGCTGCATCCGGGGGCCAAGATCAAGATGGGGCTGGATGTGGAGGACGTGATTCGTTATTCCCCGGAATGGGGCGCCACTCCCGGTGTGGCGATGGCGGCCGTGCGCAAAGACCTCGTCCGCTTTGTTTCCCTCGATGGTTCGTCCCCGGCCGACCTGTTGTGCCGGGAGCACACCGGACTGCAAGCACACATCGAGCAACGGTTGCGGGAGCGGGGACTCGACGCGGCCGACTATGAACTGATCCCTTTGCACCCGTGGCAGTTTGAACATACGCTTCCGCATCTGTACGCAGGCGAGATCGAGCGGGGGGAGATCGTGCCGATCCCGAGCTTCCGCATCCGCACGCACGCCTTGATGTCGTTCCGCTCGCTGGCACCGGTGCAACGGCACGGCGCGGGCAAGCACCACATCAAAACGTGCGTCAACGTTCAGACCACCGGCGCGGTGCGCACGATCTCGCCCAACTCGGCGTTTAACGGGCCGACTCTGACCCGGATCTTAAAAGAGATTCAGGAGCGTGAAGATCAATTTGGCGGTGCGTTCGTGATCTTGGAGGAGAGCTGCGGTGTCTACTACGACCCGGCCGACCAGACACTCTCCCACGGAGAACGGATGAACCTCGGCAAAAACCTCGCCTCGATCCTGCGCGAAAATCCGGAAAACCACGTTCTTGAAGGCGAGATCTCCATGCCTGGCTCCGGTCTGATCGCCAAGTCGCCGATCAGCGGCAAACCGGTGGCAGGTGAACTGATCGAGCAGTACGCCGCACAGCATGGCATCAGCGATCTGGATACAGCGGCCGTCTCTTTCCTTGAAGCGTACGCAAACGTCGCGCTGCCGGGCTTCCTGACCGTGATGAGCCGGTACGGCATCTCCTTGGAAGGGCACCTGCAAAACAGCGTCGCCGTCTTCCGTGCGGGCGAGCCGGTGCGGATGATCCTGCGCGACTTCGGCGGCGTCCGCATTCTCCAATCGCGCTTGGCCAAACTGGGCATGGGCGCCGAGTTTTTCCCCGGTTCGGCGACGGTGATCGACGATGTCGACGACATGCGCAACAAAATTTATTACCCGGTGTTCCAAAATCACTTCGGCGAGCTGATCACCGAGATCGCCCGCTGGTTGCAACTGGATGAACTCGTGCTGTGGCAGCCGGTCGCAACAGTCTGCCGCCGCGTGTTTGCCGAATTGAAACAAGACCCGGCGATTGCGGAGCAGACAGAATCAGATGAAGCGGCTTTATTTGAAGAAGGAATCGATTTGAAAGCGATGGCGACGATGCGTTTGCTTGGCGACGTCACCTCATATACGTTTGCAAAAGTGCCGAATCCATTGGCGCAGGTCTAGGAGTGAGTGGAGATGAACATCTTGATCGAACAACAGGCAGAGGACGCTCTCCAAGACGCGTACCGCAACATCCGGCAAGGCGGGCTTGACCCGGAAGAAGAGCGCGTCCTGCGCTATCTCGACGCGCAGCAGCCGCATCTGGCAGACGCGTACCGCTCGCACATCCCGAAGGCACGGCAGACGATCTTGCAACGCCTCGTCGCGTCCCTGCTGCGGGAGGACGTCCTCGGGTATGCCACCGCTGCCTATGACCTGCAAGTGGAAAAGGGCCGTTTTACCTTGAACGTGCCGGAACTGACTCCCGAGTGGGAAGCCTTTCTCGCCGCACTCAAGCGCTATGACCCGGCTGACCGCATGTACAAGGTCTATCCGCTCCCAGGCCATCAACAGCTCGTGACTCCGCTCGGGCGGACGTTTGCCTTTCGCCGTCTCGACGTCGAAGGTCCTGTGTTGCACGTGGCGGACGGCACCGTCCGGCCGCTCCAGCATGCGGCCGAAGTTCTGCACCTGATCCGTCTGCAGGAGATCGCCACCTCCGGACGCAGTGAAAACGCCTGGCTGCGGCTGACCGACGAACTGCGCAACGGCAGTGCCAACCTCGCGCTCGGCTATGCCCATTACGACGAGCAAAAGCGGGAGTGGCAGCGTGCGGCGGCCGAGCTGCGGACCGACACGACGCTCGGGCTGATGATGGCATGCAAAAAACAGGACCCGCAGTTTGACGCGTCGCTTTTCTTTGAACAGCTCTGCGTCGAAGGGCACAACTTGCACCCTGGCACCAAGACCAAGATCGGCATGGATTCGGATGCAGTCTATCGCTATTCGCCGGAGTTTAACGGCGTGACCGACATCCGCTTTGTGGGGATGCACCGCGACCACGCCGAATTTTCCGCAGTCGATCCGGTCGCGCACCCGAACGACGTGCTGTTTGGACAATACCCGGAGTTGGAGACGGTCGCCCGCAACGAGTGGGAGCGGCTCGGTCTTGCACTCGATGACTATCTGCTGACCCCGGTCCATCCGTGGCAGTACGAGAAAGCGATTCCGCAGATCTACGCCCGCGAGATCGAGCAACACGTGGTCGTGCCGGTCGAAGGCTACTCGGTGCCGTGCGGCGCGACCTCCTCGTTCCGCACCGTCGTGCCGCTCGGACGCGGTCCGCAGGCGCTGGCTCTGAAAGTGGCGGTCAACTCGCAGATGACCTCCACCGTCCGCTCGATCTCGGCCAACACGACGCAGAATGCAGCTGTCTTTACACACATGATCCGCGAGATCATGGATCGCGAGCCGGAGCTGTTGCGGACGTTCGTGCCGGTGTCGGAACTGGCAGGGTATTGCTTTACATCGTCCGATTCATTAAAATCCCGCAATCTCTCCGCTGTCCTGCGGGAAAACATCGACGGGTTCACCGGCACGGAAGAGCTGGCCATCGTCGGCTCCGCGCTCTACTCCGAATCACCGATCTCCGGCAAGCGGATCCTCGCGGAACTGGTCGAGGCGTTCGCAGAATCGACCGGGGCCGGATCGCTGGAAGCGGCGGCCAAGGAGTTTGTCCGCGCATACGCCGAAATGACGCTGCCGGGCGTGCTCACTTTGATGGTTCGCTACGGTGTCGGTCTCGAAGGCCACATGCAAAACAGCGTCCCGGTGTTTAAAGCGGGACGTCCGGTGCGAATGCTGTTCCGCGACTGGGGCGGGGCGCGTCTGTACGGCGAGCGACTGCGGGCGGCCGGATTTGACATGAAATTTTATCCAGGCTCCGTCACGGTGACAGAAAAAGTCAAGGACATGCAGAATAAAGTGTTTTATACTGTATTCCAGAACCACATCTCGGAAATCATCCTCCAACTCTGCAAAGATTTCCCGGTCGAGGAGGCTGACCTGTGGCGGGAGATCCGCTCCCTCTGCGACCGCGTATTTGCCGATCTCGCGCTCGACCCGGCCTGTGCCGAGGCGGCGGAGGAGGATCGCGAGGTGCTCTACTGCCCGGAAGTCGAGCATAAGGCGCTGACGAAGATGCGCCTTGAATCGGAGGAAAAAGGGTACTGCTACGCCAAAGTGAGCAACCCGTTGCACCAACCTATCCAGTAACAGAGAAGAAGGGTCTTTCATGGCAAACCTCGAGGTCAAATTACCAAATCAAAGCCGATACGCGCTCTATTCACCGTCGTTTCGGACTTATATGGGCGGCTCGCTGGTCGCTTCGGTGGGCGAGTGGATGGACATCGTCGCGCTGAACTGGGCGGCGTTGCAGATGACCGATTCGCCGATGCTGCTGGCGTTGATCAACGCCTGTCGCCTCGTGCCGATCTTTGTGCTCTCGTTCCCGGCCGGCATGCTCGCCGACCGCTACAACAGGCGCAAACTGCTGATCGGCATCCAAACGTTCGTCACGCTGCTGACGTTTGCGCTCGGTGCGCTGCTGATGACAGGGGCGGGGTTTTGGATGTTCGCCGCTCTCGTCACCGCGCGCTCGGTGCTGATGGCGATGGACCCGCCGGTGCGCAACTCGATGATTCCCAACCTCGTCGAGGAGAGTGCCATCCCCAGCGCCATCGCGCTGAACACGACGGTGCTCAACCTGTCGCGGATCGTCGGACCGGCGACGGCGGGGCTGTTGCTCACCGTGATCGAACCGGCGCAGATCTTCTATGTCAGCGGAGCGGCGCTCCTCGTCGAGCTGATCTGCCTGTGCGTGATTCGGATGCGTCCGCAGAGACACCGACCCGCGCCGAAAAAAGCCAAAGCGGGGATGGGGGAGGCGCTGATCTACATCCGCCGCCATCCCAACGTGCAGTCCCTGTTGATTCTGGCGATTGTGCCGATGGTGTTCGGCTTTCCGTATTCCTCGATGATGCCGTTGTTTGCCCAAGACCTGTACCAGCTCGGCCCGGACGGATTTGGCGCACTGCTCTCCGTCTCGGCTGCAGGTGCGATCATCGGCTCGTTCTGGCTGTCGCTGGTCGGCGGCCGGATCGGGGCCGGCAAATGGCTGGTCTGCTCCGTGATCGGGTTTGGCGTGTCGCTGGCTGCGTTCATGCTGATGAAGGACTTTTTCACCGCCGCCTGCGCGATGTTCCTCGTCGGTCTGACCTCGCAGACCTACCGCACGCTGTCCCGGATGACGATCCAGATGCAGGTGCCCGACCATCTGCGTGGCCGGATCATGAGCATCGCCCTGATGGACCGCGGCTTCATCCCGCTGGGGGCTTTGCTGATCGGCATGGTGGCGACGCAGTTTGGCACGCTGTCGGCCGGTCTGATGATGGGGGTCTGCTGCGTGACGATCACGTTGATCATGCTCGCGGCACGACGCCAGATCTGGGAGTTGTAAACAAAAAAGGAGACCTGTGCCCGCAGCCAGGTCTCCTTTTTTGTTGCCTTACAGCAGCGTGTATCCGACGATGACGACCGAAAAATAAAAGGCGATCTCCAGCCAGTCCTTCCGCGTGTGCTTGAGCAGTTTGAATCCGACATATGCGCATCGGCCCATGATGATGATCAAACAGATCTGATACAGCAACTTCGGAATGATGATCAAAGTCACATCGCCTCCTACCTTGATGTGACTCCATCTTTATTTTCAATCTCGCTTGAATATGACAGCAGGATTTTTTGACCTCTTCTCGAAGTGGTATATACCACCAGTTTATACTGGGAGTTTTCCAATCGGGACGAGGAGGAGAAGGGGAAAATGAAAAAATGGGTCAGTTTGGTCACCCTTTCCGCGCTGCTGTCGACAACTGTCGTAACGGGCGCATATGCGGGGACCGACAACAAAGTGATCGATGGGATTGAAAAGGCGTACATCGTGTCTGTGCAAGACGAGGGGAGCATGCTCACCTATCAGATGATCGTCGATGGCGAGGTCAAAACGTTCTACACCCACAACAAATCGTTCAGCGCCGGAGCGGGCCAGTTTGTCAGCTTCAAGGCAAAGGAAAACCGCATCGTCGACTTCCAAGAAGCGGTCGCCGTCGCGTCGCTCCAAGAGAAGATCATGGCGAAAAACACCACCGCGAAAACCCTCGACCTCGAACTGCGCGGCACCGTGCAACTGGCTGACGGATACGAAGTTTTCCAAAGCGTAAACGGACAATTGACTGAAAAGTCGCTCAGTGACGTGATGGTCGGTGCCAGCAATGTAAGCGTTTTCCTCAACGAGCAAGGCAAAGCGTTCCAAGTGATCATCGAGGGCCAAACGCCTGTCGACACGATGCGCATCGGGATCATGACCAGCGGCTTTGCATCGCTTGACCATACCCAATTCGATGTCAAATCGGCAAACGGATTCCAGATCGTCGACAAAAAAGGCGGCCAGACGTTCGAGATCGCGGCCAACGACGTCGCGACGTTTGTCTCCACGCCGGTCGGCACGAAAGTGTCGGTCAACGGTCTAGACCTCTACACCACGCCAAACCGCCTGTACGCAGTACCGAAAGACTCGCTGTTGACGGTCACCACGTTCAAGCGCGCGTACGGCAACCCGTCTTATCGCGGCACTTTCGAGATCACCGCTGCGCCGACTGCCGGCAAGCTCAACGTGATCAACGAAGTGAACATGGAAAACTACCTCACCCAAGTCGTGCCGTCCGAGATGCCGGCCTCCTTTGGCCTTGAAGCGTTGAAAGCGCAATCGGTTGCGGCGCGCACCTACGCGCTGTCCGACTACTTCTCCAACCGCTATGCAAACAAAGGCTTCCATGTCGACGACTCCACGCTGAGCCAGGTCTACAACAACAGCGCGGAAAACGCTCTGACCACGCAGGCGGTCAACGAAACGCGGGGCCTCGTGATGATGAGCGGCGGCGACCTCGTCGATGCCCGTTACTACTCGACCTCGGGCGGCTACGGCGCGGCGAAGCACGAAGTCTGGTCGGACGCAAACGGTGCCTTCCCGGGCACGCCGATCTCGTACCTGAACGCGAAGAGCTACGTCTACGATCCGGCCGATCCGTCGCAGATGTTCAACCTCAACACGCAGGATGAAGCGGCGATCAATTCGTTCTATAAAGATCTGTCCTTCAATGGCTACGACTCGACCTCGTACTATTTCCGCTGGAAAGTGGCGTTCTCGAAGACGGAGTTGGAAAACACGGTCAACTCGCAGATCAAAGCTCGCTACGCAGCCGATCCGAAGTTTATCCTGACCCAAGATGCGACCGGCAACTTTGTTTCCAAAGCGATCCCGACCGCCGGCGTCGGTGAGATCAAAAATCTCTATGTCGGCAAGCGTGGCACCGGCGGCAACATGCTGGAACTGGTCGTTGAAGGCACCACCGGCACGTACAAGATCGTCAAAGAATACAACATTCGCTTCACCGTTCGCCCGAACAAGCAATTCACGCTCTCTGCGGGCGACATGCTGCTCTACCGGGCGAAAGGCGGCTCTTCGACGTATGACCTCGGGTACACGCTGAAAAACTACACGATCCTGCCGTCCGCATTTGCCACCTTTGACATCGCTCGCGATGCAAACGGCGGGCTGTCGGCTGTCACCTTCTACGGCGGCGGCAACGGCCACGGTGTCGGCATGAGCCAGTACGGCGCATCCGACCTCGGCGCGAAGGGCTGGAAGTTCGACCAGATCCTCGACGCGTACTACAAAGGGATGGATTTGACCAACGTATACGGTGAATAATGTCGGTTTGAAAGGAGGAGCCTGCGCCAAAGCGCGGGCTTTTCTGTTTTCTCTTGTCAGACATATACTGGAATGGTAGAATACAGAAAAATTTTCAAGGGAGTCGGTGTGTGTTGAATTATCTGGCACTGGAAGCTTGGATCGAAGAGGAAATGAGAACCCGACACGTGCCTGGCCTGGCTGTGGCCGTCATTCAGGAAGGAGAACTGGTCTATGCGCGCGGTTTTGGCGTGACGGGACTTGGCGAACAGGCGGTGCCGGTGACGGCAGACACGCTGTTTCGCGTCGGATCGGTGACGAAACAGATGACGGCGATTTTGATCCTGCGCCTTGTGGAGGCAGGGCTGCTCGATCTGGATCGACCGGTGATCGACTACCTGCCGGAGTTCCGGCTGTCCGATGCGCAGGCGACAGAGGCGATCACGCTGCGCCTGCTGCTCGCTCATTCATCGGGTCTGATCAATCAGGCGGACCACTACGGCAGCCGCGACCCGCAAGGACTGCGTCGCTATGTGCTCCACGAGATCTCGAAACTGCCGGTCTGGTATGTGCCGGGTCAGGTGTTTTCTTACAGCAACAACAATTACAACATCGCCGGTCTCATCGCCGAAACGGTGACCGGGTGTTCTTATGACGATCTGATGCAGGAATACGTATTTGACGCGCTTGGGATGAGCCGCACCACGTTTGACCCGCTGCGGGCGATGGGGCTGGGGCTTGCGATGCCGGTGATGCGCGGTGGGGACGGCGAGTGGTCGCCGCTGCCGGTGTTCCCGGAAAATACGGTCAATCACCCTTCCTTTTTTGCCATGTCCTCGGTGCGCGATCTGGCCCATCTGGCGCTGTTTCACATGCATCGCGGTCAGTTTGGCGGTCGGCAAGTGGTACGAGCCGACCTCGTCGACGAGATGCATCGCCCGCAACAGCGCAACTACTACACCTCCCGGCTGGCTGCCGGTCTTGGCATTTTTTCCAATGTGCGCAAAGGGGTTCCGCTGCTGACTCACTTTGGCGATATCTCCAGCTACAGCGCGGATATCATCACCGTACCGACGCACAAAGCGGCGGTGATCGTCGTCAACAACAACGAGTTTCCGATCTATGACATCCTCTACAAGATCCTCGACCAACTCGTACCGGGAACGGAAGCGACAGGCGACACGGACGCACCGACGGAGGATCGCGAGTTGTGGCAGCGTCTGGTCGGGGTCTACTATGGTCCGTTCTGCGGTCAGTTGGAGATCGCGGTGGAAGAGGAGCAGCTGATCCTCCGCCACAACGGCACTCGACGCGCGTTGCGCCGCCATGCGGACGATCTGTTCGCCTGTTTGGACGAGGAAGGGACACACGTCGCGACACTCGGCGTTGTGGCGAATGAAGGCGACATAGATATCGTTACGGTTAACAATAATTTTGCCAAACGTCTGAATCGAGTTCCGAAACGGTGGGAGCCGACAGCGGAACAACTTTCGGCTTACACAGGCACCTACGCGCATCATGAGATCGTCTCCTGCGAGATCACCGCGCAGGAGGGGCGATTGAGCGTGACCGATGAGCATGGCACGGTGGAGTTGGCGCCGTATCGCGAGCATCTGTTTCTGCATCCGCATTTTGGCACGTATCTGTTCGAGGTCGAAGCGGATGGGCAGGCGGAGCGGTTGTTGTGGAGTCATTTTCTGCCGATGAAACGGAGGGAGACGCCATGAAGCGAGCGTTGATCTGGGCAGGGGCCGGTGTGCTCCTGCTCGCCGTCGGAGCCGGAATTTGGCAAGGGGGCTACCTGCAACGGTCGGTCGAGACGACACCTGCGCCTTCAGCCGCGACGGAGGACACGCAGACCGAGACGCGTTCGTTTGCGATCCGGGGTGTGATCGAAGGATTTTACGGCAAGCCGTGGTCGTTCGAGGAGCGGTTGTCGATGTTTGATTTTATGGCGGATCACCGCTACAACACGTACGTCTACGCACCAAAAGACGATCCGTACCAGCGGGTGTCGTGGGCCGATCTCTACCCGGCGGCGGATGCGGAGCGGATGAAGCAACTCGTGCAGGGGGCGGAGAACCGTCGCATCCGCTTTGTCTATTCGATCTCGCCGGGTGTGCCTGCGCCGCTGCCCGGTCAGAAACTGACGCAGGAGGCGATCGACCGCTCGATCGGATATTCGGTGGCGGCCGACCGCGAACGATTGAAGAAAAAGCTGGAGCAGATGCGCGGTCTTGGGGTTAAGACGGTGATGCTGTCGTTCGACGACGTGGCGAGCCAGATGAAGGACAAGGACCGCGGCATTTACGGCACCGATCTCGGAGCGGCTCACGTCGAGCTCGCCAATCTGGTGTTGGAGGAGCAGCGGGCACTCGACCCGGAGTTCACGCTCTGGTTCGCCCCGACGCGCTATCACGGAGTCAAAGACAACCAGTACTGGCAGACGGTGCGGGCCAAGCTGAACCCGGATATCCATGTGATCTGGACGGGCAAGGAGATCGTCTCACCTGCGATCCGCAGCGAGGAAGCGGATCAGGTCGCAAAATGGCTGGGCCGCAAGCCGCTGGTCTGGGACAACTACCCGGTGAACGATTTTACGTATGAGATCGACCATCGTCCCCAGCTCTTCCTCGGTCCGTTGGAAGGGCGCGACGCCGACCTGCACCTGCACACGGCCGGACTGCTGGCCAACCCGATGATCCAGCCGGAAGCGTCGAAACTGGCGCTGGCGACCGTCGGCGACTACCTCGACGACCCGAAAGGCTATGACCCGGAGCAAGCGTGGGGGGAGTCGCTCGCCGCTTTGCGCGGGGTCAAAGACGCGAAGGTGCTGGCTTCGATGCTGGCGTACGCGCGCACGAGCCCGGTGCATGCCGCTCCCGACGCGCGCATCGCCGAGTTGATCGCCGCTTTTTGGAAAGATCCAGCTCCGGCGTCCGCGGCGACGGCGCATTTGCGAAGCGAGTTTGAGCGGTTGCAGCGTTTGCCGGTCGGGTTGCCGACAGCGGTGGAAAACAAGGCCCTGCTGGCTGAGATCAACCCGTGGGTGCGCAAACTGGCCGGGCAAGGGGAGGCGGGGCTGCTCGCCATCGAGTATTTGTCCTTACCACCGGAGCATGCAGAGAAGGCAACGGCAAAAGCCCAATTGGTGGGAAAATTGCAAAAATTACAAGCCGATCCGACAAAAATCGGCGAAGAAGTGCTTGAATTCGCCTTAGAAGCTGTAAAAAAATAATTTTCTATCCGGGAGGAAAAGTTTTTCCCTCTCCGAATATATAGTGGTATAGACCTCCATATGTTAGGTGAACCCATGCTAAATAAAAATATACCGATACCTCTGTACTACCAGTTGAAGGAACGGCTGACTCAGACGATTCTGCAGGGCGAGTTGACGCCGGGCACGCTGATGCCGTCGGAGCGAGAGTTGAGCGACCGCTACAGCATCTCGCGGATGACCGTCAGGCAGGCACTCGGCGAGATGGTCAAAGAAGGCCTGCTCGTCCGCGAACAGGGTAAAGGCACGTTTGTCGCCGAGCCCAAGATCAACCAAGGCCTGCTCAAACTGACCTCTTTCAGTGAGGACATGCGCAGCCGCGGCATGAAACCGGATTCCCAAGTGCGCTCCGTGACGGTGCAGGAAGCATCCGCCGTCGTCGCGCGCGGCCTGATGATCCAGGAGAAAGACCAAGTGATCGTCTTCGAACGCGTGCGGCTCGCCGACTCGCGGCCGATGGCGTACGAAGTGGCGCATCTGCCGCTCGGGTTGTTTCCCGGCATCGAGGCGGAAGACCTGCACAACGTCTCGCTGTACAACTTGATCGAAGAAAAGTACGGCGCGAGTTTGGAGTACGCCCGCCAGACGATCGAGGTCGGGCTGTCCAAACCGTTCGAGTCTGAACTGCTCGGCATCGCGCCCGGTTCGCCGGTGCTGCTGATCGAGCGTTCGACGTTTGACGCGGACGACCGGCCGTTCGAGTTTGTAAAGGCTGTCTACCGCGGCGACCGCTACAAGCTCCAAGTCGAGCTGAGAAGGTAGGTGGGAGCGATGCGCGCATATGTCGGCATCGACGGCGGCGGCTCGAAGACACGGGCTCTCGTCGCGACGGAAACGGGCGTCCTGATCGCAGATCTCCTCGCCGACGGCTGCAATGTCAACCGCTACGGTTGGGAGAGATCGCAACACGTGCTCGATCAATTGTTTGAACAAATACGTGCCGCACTGCCTGCTGACACGGCAGTCGCGGCGATCTACCTCGGCTTGGCAGGCATTGACCGCGAGCCGGACCGCCGCCGCATGACCGAGTGGGCGTCATCGCGATGGACCGACTGCGCCGTGCGCGTCGAACACGACGGGATGCCTGCGCTGGCAGCCGGCAGCGGCGGCCGCCCAGGGATCGTGCTGATCTCGGGCACCGGTTCGGTGGCGTTTGGCATCGACCCGAGCGGACGTCAGGACCGCGCAGGCGGTTGGGGCTATCTGATCGGCGACGAAGGCAGCGGGTATGACATCGGCCGCCGCGCGTTGCAAGCGGTGATGAAGTCACACGACGGCCTGCTGCCGCCGACACGCCTGACCGCGTTGCTGCTGGCCCGCTACGGCGTGGAGCATCCGACCGGGCTGATCCCGGTGGTGTACAGCGACACGTTTTCCAAAGAGCGGATGGCCGAGGTGTCCCGCTTTGTGTTTGCAGCGGTCGCGGAGGGCGACGTCGTCGCGCTGCGCCTGCTGAACGGAGCGGCGGATGAGCTGGGCGCGCTGGTTCGCGTGCTGTTGGAACGGCTGGACTTTGGAGACAGCCTCGTGCCGGTCGTGGCGACCGGGGGGCTGTTCCACGCAGGCAGTCCGCTCCTCGCCTTGGTGCAGGAGCGGTTGCAAGGGCAGGCCGAGGTGCTGGTGAGCGATCACCCGCCGGTCGCCGGCGCGTGGATGCTGGCCCGGCAGATGATCGTCGGACGGCAAGGAGCAGCGGGCGGAAACGAGTGGAGAGCACTGTTTTCGCAGTTGTAACGGAAGGAGCTGTTTTTGATGGATTCGATTGCAAAGTTAGCGACGGAGCAGACAAACGACCGCTCGGCAACGCTTGATCAGATGAGCGCGCTGGAGATCGTCACCTTGATGAACGAAGAAGACCGCACGGTCGCCGACGCGGTGCAACGGGCGTTGCCGGCCGTTTCGGAGGCGGTGGAGCGGATCGTCTCCTCGCTGAGCCAAGGCGGACGGCTGTTCTATGTCGGGGCCGGCACGAGCGGACGGCTCGGCGTGCTCGACGCGTCGGAGTGCCCGCCGACTTTCGGCACGGAGCCGGAGATGGTGCAAGCCCTGCACGCAGGCGGCGAAGCGGCGCTGGTGAACGCGGTGGAAGGCGCGGAGGACGACTTTGCGGCCGGAGCGGCCGATCTGAAGGCGGCCGGGCTGCAGGCGGGCGACGTCGTCGTCGGCATCGCAGCCAGCGGACGCACGCCGTACGTGGCCGGAGCGCTGACCTATGCGCGCGAACTGGGAGCGGCTACGGTGGCGATGTCCTGCAACGCACCGGCGGAGATCTCCCGCCTCGCCGACACGGCCATCGAGGTCGTGACCGGTCCGGAAGTGCTGATGGGCTCGACCCGGCTGAAAGCGGGTACCGCGCAAAAGATGGTGCTCAACATGATCAGCACGGCGACAATGGTTCGCCTCGGCAAGGCCTACCGCAACCTGATGATCGACGTCAAGCCGACCAACGTCAAGCTGGTCGACCGCGCCTGCCGCATTCTCGTGCAGGCGGCAAACGTCGAGTACGAGGCGGCATCGGCCGCGCTGACGCTGTCGGGCAACCGCGTGAAGGTCGCCTTGGTCATGCTCAAGACCGGCCTGTCCGCTGAAGAGGCGGCGCAGCGGCTCGACGAGGCGGACGGCTTTGCCGGCCGCGCCGTCGGCGAAGCGTAAACGGAGGAAGGAGACCCATCATGACCGCATCTCAAACGAACGACACCGCGCTCACGCTGCGCCAAAAGATCGGCCAGACGATGATGTTCGGCTTCCACGGCACCGAGCCGTCTCCGGAGATCGAACGGCTGATCCGCGAGCACCACGTCGGCGGCGTCATCCTGTTCGCCCGCAACATCGGCGGTCCGGACGACGTGTTGAAACTGACCGTCGCCCTGCAAAAGATCGCCTATGAAGCGGGGCACGCGCACCCGCTTTTCATCTCCATTGACCAAGAGAACGGCATCGTCCGCCGCCTCGGAGCCGGAACGACGCTGTTGCCCGGCAACATGGCGGTCGGCGCGACCGGCAGCCCGGACAACGCCCGCGCTGTGGCCCGCGCCACCGGCCGCGAGCTGAAGGCGCTCGGAATCAACTACAACCTCGCGCCCGTTCTCGATGTCAACAACAACCCGTCCAATCCGGTGATCGGGGTCCGCTCCTACGGCGAAGACCCGCACTTCGTCGCCGATTGCGGCGTCGAAGCGATCAAGGGCCTGCAAGAGGCGGGCGTCCCGGCTTGTGGAAAGCATTTCCCCGGCCACGGTGATACGAGCAAGGACTCGCATCTGACCCTGCCGACGATCCCACATGACCGCAAGCGATTGTTCGAAGTCGAGATGGTGCCGTTCCTCAAGGCAATCGCGCACGGCGTCGATTCGATCATGATCGCGCACGTCTGCTTCCCGGAGATCGAGCCGGACGTCACCAAGTCGGCGACGCTCTCCAAGCGCGTCGTCACCGACTTGCTGCGCGGCGAACTGGGCTACAAAGGACTGATCACCACCGATTGCATGGAAATGCACGCGATCTCCAAAACGATCGGCACCGTCGAAGGCGTTTGCCAAGCCTTTCAGGCCGGCATCGATCTCGCCTTCGTCTCGCACAGCCACGACCTGCAGGAGGCGACGATCCGCCGCATCGCCGAGGCGATCGAGAGCGGCGAGATCCCGGCTTCCCGTTTGGATGAATCGGCGGAGCGCGTCCTCGACCTGAAACGCAACTACCTGTCGTGGGACGAGATCACGCCGTATTTCGGTCAAGAGACGATCACAGTGCCTTCGCTCGTCAACGGCGAAGAGCATCAATCGCTGGCACGCCGCGTCATGGAGTCGGCGGTCACGCTGACGAAAAATGACGGCGGCCTGTTGCCGCTGGCGATCTCGGCGGACCAATCGGTCGGTGTGGTGTATTTGAAAAACATCATGACGTCGATGGTCGAGGACGAGCGCTACCTGATCAACTCCTTGGCCCAAGCGGTCGAGGCGGTGCATCAAAATGCCCAAACGTTCGAAGTCGGCAACCCGCCGACCGATGAAGAGATCGAACGTGTGGCCGGACAGCTGTCCGACTGTGCGGCAGTGATCGTCGGCACGATGAATGCGCAGCTTTCCCCGCAGCAGGTGGCGCTCGTCAAACGTCTGCACCAACTGCCGCAACCGCTGGTCGTCGTGTCGATGCGCACCCCGTACGATCTTGCCGCATTCCCGGAAGTGGCGGCTCACATCTCGGCGTATGAATTTACACCGGTCGCGGCTGAGATCGCGGTCCAAGGCATCTTTGGCCGTACAGATCTGCAAGGCCGTCTCCCGGTGAGCATCCCCGGCGTCGCTCAAAGAGGCGGCAAGGCGGAGGCACGGGCATGAAGACGACGGAGCAGCAGCCTTTGACTTGCATCGGTCTGATGTCCGGCACATCGGTCGACGGGGTCGATGTGGCGATCGTCGATCTGACCGGTGCTCCGCCGTCTGTCGGTGTGAAGTTGCGCCATTTCCAGACCGTGCCGTTCACAGATGCCGTTCGGAGTGAGGTCTTTAAACTGTTCTCTCTCGGCAGCTCAAACAGTGCGACGATCTCGCAGATGAATTTTCTGCTCGGCCGGGTCTTCGCCGAAGCGGTTTTGACAGCGCTTTCACACGCAGGGATCGCCCGTGAGGAGATCACCTTCATCGCTTCGCACGGACAGACGGTCTGGCACAGCCCGACGCCGGAACCGTTGGCCGGGTACGACATTGCGTCCACGTTGCAGATCGGCGAGGCGTCTGTCATCGCCGAGCACACCGGCATTCCGGTCATCTCCGATTTCCGCGTCCGCGACGTGGCGGCCGGCGGGCAGGGCGCGCCGTTGGTACCGTTCGTCGACGCGCTGCTGTTCGCCGATCCGACCGGACAAACGGGGCGGATCACCGCCAACATCGGCGGCATCGCCAACCTGACCGTGCTGCCCGCTGGCGGCGTGGCGGCAGGGGAGCGGGTTATCGCCTTTGACACCGGACCTGGCAACATGATTCTCGACGGGCTGGTGCGGCGGGCGACGGGCGGAGCGCAGACCTATGACAAGGACGGCAAGATCGCCCGCTCCGGCCGGATCATTGAGGAGTATCTGCAAGAATGGCTTTCGTTGCCATACTTCAGAGAAACACCGCCCAAATCCACCGGACGCGAGCTGTTTGGCGAGCCTTGCGTGGAGATGTGGTGGCGAGACGGACAGGAGCGCGGCTACGCACCCGAAGATCTGATCGCCACGGCGACCGAGTTCACAGTCAGGACCTTCACCGAAGCGATCCAACACCACGTCCTCCCGCATCACGCCGTCGAGGAGATCATCATCGGCGGCGGCGGGGCGTACAACCCGCTCCTGCTCGCGGGCATCGGGGCGGGACTTCCCGGCATCCGCATCTTGCCGCAGGAGGCGACCGGCATCCCGAGCGATGCAAAAGAGGCGGTCGCCTTTGCGATCCTGGGATATGAATGTTACCATCGCCGTCCGAACAATCTGCCCTCCGCCACCGGCGCGCACCGCCCGGTCGTGATGGGCAAGATCGTCTGGACGTAGGGGAGCGATCGGTCATGACGATGCGCATCGGCATCGAACGCCTCTCCGACACTGACACCCTGCGCCGTTATCAAGGCGCGCGGATCGGCCTGTTCACCCACTTGGCTGCGGTCGACCGCGACCTCGTGCCGACCGTCGACCGCATCGCCGCGCGGCCTGAGCTCGATCTCCGGACGATCTTTACCCCGGAGCACGGACTCTACGGGGTGGCGCAGGCGGGCGACACCGTCGCGGACGAGACGCACCCGGAGTCGGGCGTCCCGGTCTATTCGCTCTACGGAGCGCGCAAAGAACCGACGCCGGAGATGTTGCGGGACCTCGACGCGATCTTCGTCGACTACCAAGACGTCGGCGTTCGCTTTTACACCTACCTGTCCGCGCTCGGCTACGTCCTCGATGCGGCCGCCGCGCACAGAATTCCGGTGATCGTGCTCGACCGTCCCAACCCGCTGTCCGGGTCCCGCGTCGAAGGCCCGCTCGTTCGCGTGCCGTTCCGCTCCTATGTGGGGCGCGATCCGTTGCCGTTGCGCTACGGCATGACGACAGGGGAGACTGCCCGATTTATCGCCGCGGGCAAAGGGTTGCCCGCACCTGAGGTGGTCACCGTCGAAGGATGGTCACGCGACCGCTGGTTCGACGAAACGGGCCGCCACTGGGTGCCGACCTCGCCGAACATGCCGACGTTCGATACCGCACTGGTCTATCCCGGTCTCGCGCTGCTTGAAGGAACCAACCTCTCCGAAGGACGGGGCACCACCCGGCCGTTCGAGACGTTCGGCGCACCTTGGCTGCGGGCCAAAGAGTTGATCCGCGCGTTTCATCGACTGAACCTGCCGGGCGTGCGCCTGCGCGAAACGCACTTCGTCCCGACCTTTTCCAAATATCAGGGCGAGCTCTGCCACGGCGCACAGGTGCACGTCACCGACCGTGAGACGTTTCGCCCGGTCGAGACGGCCGGGCATCTTCTGCAGACGGTCGCGCTCCTGCACCGGCAGGAGTTCTCCTTCACCGATCCGGTGAACGGCCGCCGCTTTCTCGACCTGCTGACCGGCACAGACGAACTGCGGACGGCGATCGAAACGGAGCAAGACCTTTCCGACGTGTATAAGAGGTGGCGCACCGAGGCGCAGGCGTTTTGCGCCGCACAGTCTGCTCACTTTTTATATCTATAAAAGCACATCTAGCACAGATTTAACCAAGGGGGCACTTACACATGAAATTCATGAAAACTGTGGCATTGGTCACTGTGATGGCAGTAGCGGGCGCAGGTTTGGCCGGCTGCTCCGAAAAAACGGAAAAAGAGACAGAGACCGCAAACTGGACCGGCAAGATCGTCATCTGGGACGGCCCGCGCTGGGAAGATCCGAGCAAAAACAAATACCATTGGCTGGAAGCACAAGCGAAAGCGTTTGAATCTTCGCACCAAGGCGTCACCGTCGAGATCGTGCAAGTGCCGTGGGCAGAGCTGAATGACAAGCTCGGCGTCTCCATCGCCGGCAAAGCATGGCCGGACATCGCGCCGATCGACATCTCCGGCAACGGTGTCAATCCGACCTTCATCAAGCAAAAAGTCGTCGAGCCGCTGGATGACTACTTCACCGCTGACGACAAGAAAGACTTCTACGAAAACGCGCTGGAAGCATACACCCAAGACGGCAAAATGTACGGCGTGCCGGCGGCGATGACCGTCCACTCCATGCTGCTTAACCTCGACGTCTTCAAAGAGCGCAACGTCGAGCCGCCGAAAGACGGCCAATGGACGTGGGAAGAGTTTGTCGACAGCATGAAAAAGCTGACCTACGACAAAGACGGCGACGGCACCACCGACGTGTACGGCATGTCCACCTACATCAAAAACGGGTACTACGAAGCTTGGCCGTTCCTCTACATGGACGGCGGACGTCCGCTGAGCGAAGACGGCACCAAGTTCACCTTCGACAGCAAAGAAGCGACCGACGCGATGAAAAAGCTGGCCGACCTCAAAGCTGTTGAAAAAGTGGCTCCGAAAGAAATGGGCTCCGGCGATGTCGGCGGCACCTGGAAAGCGTTCTCCGCTCAAAAATCGGTTGCCGTCGAGCCGTGGGCGACCTGGGCGATCTCCGCAGCAGCAAAAGCAAACATGAACAACGTCATGGTCGCGTCTTACCCGACCGGCAAATCGGGCAAGCCGGTCACCATCGGCGGCGTCGGCGGCTGGATGATGTTCGCACAAGAAGACAAAGGGAAAAAGAAAGTACTCGCTGACTTCATGAAGCAACTGTCCAACACCGACAACCAAGTGCTGTCCGCGAAAAACTACGGCACCTTCCCGTCCCGCAAATCGGCGATGGATCAAAAGCCGTTCGAAGGCAACATCCCGATGCAACAAGCGCAAAAGCTCACCGAGCAAGCGGTGATGGTTCCGAAGCACGCGAACTGGAAGAAGATCGACGAAGCGATTCAAAAAGAACTGCAACTCGTCCTCAACGGCGAAAAAGCGCCGGACGCAGCGATGGCTGACGCGAAGAAAACGGTCGACGGCCTGCTGAAGTAACACCGAACTGAACAACCTGCACAGGGTGGGGGCTCCCGATATGCGGAGCCCCTGCTACTACTTACACCGTCAGGAGGGAAGAGCGTGAAGACCTCTCCAACGACAGCACACGAAACGGGCAAACCGTCCGCCAAGCTCCGCTCGCGTCAGAAATCCTTGCTTCGCGAGATGTGGAAGCAGCGCGCCGCCTACCTGTTCCTGCTGCCGAAAATGATTCTGTTTATCGCCTTTATCGTGCTACCGGTCATCTGGGCGTTCGTCATTTCCTTCCAAGAGTTTGGCATCTTTGAGAGCGAATGGGTCGGCATCGACAACTACGTCGCCACCTTCCAAAACGAAGCGTTTATGATCGCTTTGTGGAATACGCTGAAATACACGTTGGTCACCGTGCCGGTCTCGATCCTGCTGGCGTTGACGCTGGCCACTTTGATCCACCCGCTGGGCCGGATCTCCCAGAGTTTTTTCCGGGGCGCGTTTTACCTGCCGACGGTCACCTCGATGGTCATCATCGCGATGGTCTGGCGTTGGGTGTACAACTACCGCTTCGGTCTGTTCAACTACTTCTTGAGCTTCTTCAACATCCCGGCTCAAGACTGGCTGAACCAATCGGACACCGCCTTGTGGGCGCTGATCATCATGAGCATTCTGATCCCGCCGGGCGTCGGCATCATCATGTACCTCGCCGCGATGGGCTCGATCCCGGAATCGCTGTACGAGGCGGCCAAGATCGACGGCGCAGGCTCGTTCCAACGCTGGTGGCAGATCACCGTGCCGCTGCTCAAGCCGACCACGCTGTACTTGACCATGCTGTCCTTGATCGGCTCGTTCCAAGTGTTCACGCAGGTCATTCTGATGACCGGCGGGGGACCGGGCGACGCGACGGAGACGCTGGTTCACTTGATCTACAAGACAGGCTTCCGCGATCTGGAGTTCGGCCTCGCATCGGCGCAGGCGATCGTGCTGTTCGTGATCACGCTGATCTTCGGCCTCATCCAATACCGACTCCTGTACCGCAAATCGGAAGACTAGGGGGGAGCAGACACAGATGAACCTGCAACGCACATCCGGCAAATTTATCACCTACACGATCCTGATCATCTGGGCCGTGATCTCGCTGCTCCCGCTGTACTGGGTCTTCTCGACCGCCTTGCAGCTCAGCGAATACAAAGACGACACCACCGGTCAAGTCATCTCCTACGTCGAGGCCGAACCGCCCAAGCTCTACCCGATGGGCATCCCGAAATACTTCGAGGAATGGGGCAAAGCCCGCGACGCCGCCTCATCCGGCAATGCCGCCGCAGAAGCGCATCACCGCGAGCGGATGGATATGATCGTCACCGACACTTTCTCCGGATTTGCCGCCTTGTTTAACGGCACGAGCATCTGGAAATGGTTCTTCAACTCCGCGTACATCGCCGTCGTCGTCACCGTCGGCATCCTCTTGCTCGACACGATGGCCGGCTACGTGCTGGCCAAAAAACAATTTCCCGGACGCGACTTTATCTTCTGGCTGATCATCGCCACGATGATGATCCCCGGTCAGATCACGCTCGTTCCTCTCTTTAAAATGGTGCAAACGCTCGGCCTGATGGACACGCATTGGGCGCTGATCTTGCCTGACCTCTCGATGGTGTTCGGCGTGTTCCTGATGCGCCAGTACATGCTCTCGATCCCGTCCGATCTGCTGGAAGCGGCCAAAATCGACGGCGCTTCCGAGTGGAAGACCTTCTGGACGGTCGTCGTCCCGCTGGCCAAGCCGGCGTTGGCGACGCTCGGTATCTTTACTTTCATGAACGTCTGGAACTCGTTCCTCTGGCCGATTATCGTGCTGAACAACGCTGACCTCTACACGCTCCCGGTCGGTCTGAAGACCTTGCAGGATCAAAACCTCGCGATCTTCAAACTGCTGATGAGCGGTGCGGCGGTGGCGGCGGTGCCGATGATCATCGTGTTCATCGCCTTCCAGCGCTACTTCATCCGCGGTCTCACCGTCGGCGGCGTCAAAGAGTGATCGCGCGAAACGTTCGCGCCGTTGTGGAGCAGGGGCTGGCAGACGGCCTCTTTCCCGGAGCGGTCGTGCGGGTGGTGCGGGCAGGGGAGGAGATCCTGTTCGACGCATGGGGGATGGCGGAGATCACGCCGGAGCAACGCCCGATGCGGACCGACATGTGGTTTGACCTCGCCTCGCTGACCAAAGTGATGGCGACACTTCCTGCCGTCCTGCGCACGCTGCAGGCAGGACAGATCGATCTGCACGCGCCGGTTCAGCGCTATGTTCCGCTGTTCACCCAGCCGGACGTGACCGTGTTTCACCTGCTGACCCACACGTCCGGACTGCTTGCTTGGCTGCCGATGTACTTGCGGGCGCAGACTCCGGAAGCGATCTATCGGCACATCTGCGAACGAGTGCGGCTGGAGGCGACTCCAGGCACGCGTGTCGTCTACAGCGACCTCGGATTTATCCTGCTCGGCTGCCTGTTGGAAGCCGTGTGGAACAAACCGCTGCTCGAGGTGTTCAACGAGCAGGTGTTTGAGCCGCTCGGCCTTGACCAGACCTTCTTCACCCCGACTCATCTGAAACGCACCGAACTGGTTGCGACGGAGGTCGGCAACGCCCACGAGCGCAAGATGTGCGCCGACTACGCCCCCGCTGCGGAGATCGACGCCTTCCCGTGGCGCACCGAGACGCTGGTCGGCGAGGTGCACGACGGCCACGCGTGGTACGGCATGGGCGGCGTGAGCAGCCACGCCGGGTTGTTTTCCACAGCCCGCGATGTCTCCCGCTATGTCGAGATGTGGGCGGCAAAGGGAGGCGGTTATCTGGAGGAGCATTGGGTGCGGCTGGCGACGACCCTTCACACGGTGGGCATCGGCGACGCGCGAGGGCTCGGGTTCCAATTGTATGAGGACGGGGCGTTCGGTCACCTCGGCTTCACCGGCACCTCGCTGCGCTTGCATCCGGCGACTGAGACGCAGGTGATCGCCTTGACCAACCGCGTTCACCCGCATGTGCAGACCGATCTGGCTGCGTGGCGGCGAGCCTTGCACGCCGCAGCTTTTCAACTCTAGCCAAGAAGGGAGGAGAGTCATATGAACCAAACGATCATCCAAGGCAACCTGGTCGTCGGAAGGCAGATCCTGGACGATCACCTGCTGATCGTCGCTGACGGCAAGATCACCTACATCGGTCCGCGACGAGACGAGACGCCCGACTTGATCTGTGCGGAAGGATACATCGTCCCCGGCTACCTCGACGTACACGTGCACGGCTCGAACGGCCATGACGTGATGGACGGCAGCCGGGCGGCGTTGGAGGGCATCTCAGCCTCGCTGGCCCGCTACGGCGTCACCGGCTACCTTGCGACCACGCTGACGGGAGGGATCGGCGATCTTCGTCAGGTGCTCGCCGCTTGCCGCCAGTTTGCCGACGAACGGCCGCCGGGCGCGGAGTTGCTCGGTATTCACCTCGAAGGTCCGTGGATCAACATGCGCCACAAAGGAGCGCAAAATGCTGCCTTCGTCGTCACGCCCGCCGTCGAGGACGCAGATGCGCTGTTGCAAGCGGCGGGCGGCCTGCTGAAAGTCGTGACGCTGGCTCCGGAGCACCCGGAGTCGCATGAAGTGATCGCACACCTCACCGCGCACGGTGTTCAAGTCTCTGTCGGTCACTCCGACGCCACCTATGACCACGTCAAAGAAGCGATGAACCACGGTCTGTCGCACGTCACGCACTGTTACAACGCCATGCGCCCGCTGCATCACCGCGAGCCGGGCGTCGTCGGCGCGGCGATGTACCACGACGAGCTGACGACCGAGTTAATCGCCGACGGTGTGCACGTCCATCCGGTGGCGATGAGCATCCTCTACCGACTGAAGCGGGCGAACAACCTCGTCCTCGTCAGCGACGGCATGCGCGCCGTCGGCATGGAGGACGGTGCCTACGACCTCGGCGGTCTCGACGTCCTGCTTAAAGACGGCGAAGCGCGTCTCCCCGACGGCACGCTCGCCGGCAGCACGCTGACTCTCGACCGCGCCGTGCAAAACATGGTGCGTCTGTGCCGAGTCCCGCTCCCGGAAGCGGTCGAGATGGCCACCGCCACCCCGGCCCGCCTGATCGGTGTCGCGGACCGTAAAGGACGGCTGGCTGTCGGCCACGACGCTGATTTCCTCGTCCTCGACACAGAATTGAACGTGGTACGCACATACGGTGCCGGACGTTTGCTCTACGAAAAAAAGACGACACTCCTCTAGCGGGAAGTCGTCTTTTTTCCCTTTTATCGGTTCACCTTTCTCTCCATCCGGCGCGTATGATGCCAATACGGAGCAAGAGGGGAGAGGAGGGGGTTCGGTGCCAGACACAACGATCACCTTTCGGGAAGCGTGCAGACAAGACGAGGGATATCTCGTTGACGTGACGTTGGAAACGATGCAGCGCGTCTTCGAATCGAGCGTCGGCCATTCGCTGACAAAAGAGGCGATCCTCGAGATCATCCACAGTTGCGACGTGACCCTGATCATCGAGCAAGATGGCCGGCCGGTCGGCTACACCTGCTACGCGCATACCGCGCCAGGGCGGATGTACTGGGCGTCGCTCGTGCTGTCTCCGCACGCGCAAGGCGGCGGCATCGGGCGGCAGGTGACCCGCCACATCGTCCAGACAGCCAGAGCGCGAGGGGTTCGCGTGATCGACGGACACGTCCAACTCCAAAACCGCCGTGCAGTCGATTATTGGTTCCGGCGCGGGTTTCGCCCCAGCGGCCCACCGGTGCAAGGGAGTCTGCCGATCTGCTTGTGGATCTGAAAACACAAAAAAAGACCCTGCCGAGGCAGAGTCTTTTTTTCTTACAAAATGCCTTCGATCAACAGCACGCGCGCAGGAGCGGCCTCCGTCTCCAAGATCTTCAGCGGGGCACCGACAAAGAAATAGCGGCCTTCCGCCACCTCTGCCAAACGCAGCCCTTCATAGATCACGATCCCGGCGGCAAACAGCGTCTTGTGCGTCGGATGACCCGCTTGGGCCCGTTCGATCCCCAGCGCGTCGATTGCCACGCCGCGCACCCCGATCTCCGCGAGATAGCGTGCACCGTCCTCGGCCAGATAGGCAAAGTCCGGGTCCCACTCTTCGCTGAGCGAGTTGCGCGTCTTCAACACGACAAACTCGTTTTTCTCGAGGCCGTATGTCTCCAGATCCGCACGGGAAATACCGGCTTCCACACGGGTCAAATCCAGCACCCGGCAAGGGCCGGTCAGCTGTTCCATCGGCCATTCCTTCATCGTGCCGCCGCCCGGCACCATGTGCAGCGGGGCATCGACGTGCGTGCCGCAGTGCATGTCCATGTCGATGCGGGACTCGTAGGCGGTCGCCGTGTCAAAATTTTGTACGTTGCGGATCTGCGGTTGCTTCTCCGGCTTCATTTTATAGACGGGCATGCCCTCGTAGATCGGCATCGACACATCATAAATCTTGTACATCAGACGTTACCTCCTCGGCACTTCGATCCGCTCTTCCTTCGCTTGAACGACCTGAGCGTCTTCCAACTGGACGCGCCACCAGTGCGTTTCGCTCTCGGCCAGCAGGTCATTCAGTCGCTCCGGGCCCCACGTTCCGGCCGGGTAGGTGGGGATCGGGTGCTCGTCCTTGTCCCAGGCTCGGCGGATCGGATCGACAAATTTCCAAGCCAGCGCGACTTCGTCCCATCGGGTGAAGAACGTGGAGTCGCCTTGAATCGCGTCATGGATCAGCGTCTCGTACGCTTCCGGCGAGTCAAACTCGCAGTTGTTGCAATAGTCCATCGCAATCGGCAGCACCTGCATGTCGTCTGCCGAATTGCCCTTGGCATTGAGCACGAGCGAGATGCCTTCCGACGGGTTGACGCGGATCACAAGCAGGTTCGGGCGCAGATCGCCTTTTCTGTTGAAATAGATATGCTTGGGCATCGTTTTAAACTGGATGATGATCTCGGTCGATTTCTCCGGCAGTCGTTTGCCCGTGCGGATAAAGATCGGCACGCCCGCCCAGCGGAAGTTGTCGATGTACAGCCGCCCGCCGACAAACGTCTCGGTCGACGACTGCGGCGAGACCCCGTTTTCCTCCGAGTAGCCCGGCACCGACTGCCCGCGCATCGAACCGGCCGCGTACTGACCGCGCACCATGTTGGCGTGCACCTCGTCCTCTTGGAAGCGGCGCAGCGAGCGCAGCACTTTGACCTTCTCGTCACGGATCGCTTCATTGACGAGGCGGGAAGGCGGCTCCATGCAGACCATCATCACCATCTGCAAAAGGTGATTTTGCACCATGTCTCGCAGCGCACCGGACGACTCATAGTATGCAGCGCGCTCTTCGACACCGACCGTTTCGCTGGCTGTGATCTGGATGTTGTCGATGTGCAGGTTGTTCCACAACGGCTCGAACAGCGAGTTGGCAAAGCGGATCACCTCGATGTTTTGCACCATCGTCTTGCCGAGATAGTGGTCGATGCGATAGATCTCTTCTTCGGCGAACGTCTGCTTGATCTGCTCGTTGAGCTCGACGGCCGTCCGGTAGTCGTGCCCGAACGGCTTTTCGATCACCAGCCGCTTCCAGCCTTTGTTTTCCGTCATGCCGCTTTCCCGCAGGTTGGTCGAGACCTGGCCGAACAACTCCGGTGCGATGGAGAGATAGAACATGCGGTTGCCGGGCAGATCAAACTGGGACTCCTTGTCCACGACCAGCGAGAGCAGGCCGCTGAAGGCGTCCAAATTTTTGATATCCACCGCCCGATAGTCAAATCGTTCGACAAATGCAGCCCAGTTTGCTTCGCTGTCGATCTTCATCCGGGAGTACGATTCGACCGACTCGCGGACCGCCTGCCTGAACTCCGCGGAAGTCAATTGTTGGCGTCCTGTCCCGATCACGGCAAAACGTGCGGGGAGCAACGAATTGCGATACAGCCCGTACAGAGCGGGGAACAACTTGCGCTTCGCCAAGTCGCCCGTCGCCCCAAAGAGGGTAAGCACGAAAGGATCGAGTTCTGTTGTATGTGCAGACACGGATTGCACTCCTATCCACGCAGATTTTTCCATGGGCAATTGTATCATACCTCACCTTATTTTTCCCCAATCTTCGACGAGATATTTTTTCGAAGGTTGGGACAGGAATCAAAGGGGAAAATGTCGAAGAGAGTCGACTCCTGTATTCTGGATGTATAGCCATCTCTAGCAAGCGAGGAGGTACCCGACTCTTGTCTATTAAAAGGAAACTGGCGATCATTTTCTCGATCATCATCTCCTCGATCTTATTGATAAACAGCACGTTGCATTACGTGTCGACCAGCGAGATGCTGGTCAATGACCAGATCAAACAGATGGAAGCGACCGCCGATGAGATCCGCGTCGCCGTCGAACATTCCGAACTCAGTCAGCAGTACGCCGAGGATCTGCTCGGCGAACAACTGCGCCTCGCAGCCATCGCCGCGCTGAACTCGCTCGACAAAGACGCGGCGGGCGTCACCAACGAACAGTTGTCCCGGTTGGCCGAGCAACTCGGCGTCTCGCATATCACCTTGTTCCAGCGAATCGGCGACGACATCGTCGGAGTCAAATCATCCGATCCGCATGAGGTCAATCTCAGCACCAAGGAATGGGGATATTGGTACACCGCCTTCAACCAACTGTTGGACCAAGGCCATGTGACGATCCCCGAGGGGCAAAAACTGCCGCACTTTTGGTCCGGTCCCATCGGCGTGTCGTCCTCCGACCCCGATCATATCGACAAATGGGGCTATTACTACGACGGCACAACCAACTACATCATCGACCCGTACTTCCGGGACATCTACCAATTCAAGCGCTTCGAGGAGAGCACCGGACCGAAAGCCATCGTCGAGGAGACGGTGCTCAAACGCCCCTCCCTGCTGGAGATCACCGCGTTCAATCCCACCGCATTCGGCGAGGAACCGATCGTCACCAAACTGGACGGCAACGAGTACATCGACTTGGAAAATCGCCCGATTCGATTTGGCGACTATACCTACGCACAGGAGGAGCGCGACGTCGACTCGGTCCGCAAGGCGGCCAGAAGCCGGGAAATCGTCTCCTATAAAGCGGAGTTGAACGGCAGCACCGTCCTGAAAACGTTCGTGCCGGTGGAAGCCGTTCGCCCGTACGTGATCGGGTTGGTCACCGATTATCAAGTGATCCAAGACGTGCTGAACCGTCAGCTGCTGACCAACACGTTGATCTCCATCGGACTGATCCTGTTCGTCTTTTTTGGCAGTTCGTTCATCGCCGGATACACGGTCCGTCCCGTGCAGCTCATCCTGCGCAAAGTCGACGAGATGGCGAAAGGCCATCTGGAAGTCCGCATCCCGCTCGACTCTCAGGATGAATTGGGCCAGCTGGCAAACGGCATCAATGCGATGTCACAAAACTTGCAGGTCTACACCGAAGAGCTGCGGTCGCTGTTTGAACACAACTCATCGGCGATCTTCTCGCTCGATCTGAACGCGACCTGCCTGAACATCAACCCGATGGCGCAAAAGATCACCGGCTACCTCGCAGAAGAAGTGCGCGGCCGCTCGTTCCTGGACTTTGTCGCCGAAAAGGAAATGCACAAGGCTGTTGCGCAGATGGAAGAAGTGAAAAAAGGGGAGTGGCGCTCTTTTGAACTGTTCCTCCTGCAAAAAGACGGGCATCAGATCGAGGTCAATATCAAAAGCGTGCCGATCGTCGTCAGCGAGCGGATCGTCGGATTTTACCTGATTGCCCGTGACGTCACCGAGAGCAAAAAGACGGAAGAGTTGCTCCGCAAATCGGACAAGCTCGCCGTCGTCGGCCAGCTCGCCGCAGGAGTCGCCCACGAGATACGCAATCCGCTGACGGCGATCAAAGGGTTTGTCCAATTGATCGCCAAAAGCGAAGGGGCAAAAAAAGAGTACGTGGAGATCATGCTCTCCGAACTGGACCGGATCGAATTGATCATCCACGAGTTTCTTGTGCTGGCCAAACCGCAGGCGGTAAACTACCAGCAAAAAAATCTGCTCCACCTGCTGCAAAACATCATCGCCATCGTCGAAACGCAGGCGATCATGAACAACGTCCAGATCCTGCTGACGGCCGATGCGGACATCCCGTCTATCGAGTGCGAAGAAAATCAGCTCAAACAGGTGTTCATCAACGTCCTGAAAAACGCGCTCGAAGCCATGCCGGACGGTGGCCAGATCACGATCTTCGTCCTGCGTGCCGACGAGGACCGCGTGTTGATCCGCTTTGTCGACGAAGGCGTCGGCATCCCGGACGAGCGCATCCCAAAGCTCGGCGAGCCGTTCTACACCACCAAAGAGAAGGGAACGGGCCTCGGTCTGATGATCTCCTACAAGATCATCAACGAGCACAAAGGCGAACTCAGTGTCTCCTCGCAAGTCAACGTCGGAACGACGGTCGATGTCGTGTTGCCGATTGACCGAAAGTTGAAATAAGAAATAAGAAACTGGAAACAAGAAAAAGCATCCGAACCTATGCGGTCGGATGCTTTTTTTGTTGGGCGTAGAGATCGAACAGGTGGCGCTCTTGCTCGGGGGTCAGACCGGACGTCATCATCCGCTCGCTCACTTCGCGATCCCAGGCATACGTGTCACGCAGCGTCTCTGCCAGCGGGCGCAGGGTGAGACCTTGATCCAGTGCTTTTTGCGAAGAAATGGTGTTGTAGTAGTTGGTGTCCTCCGGGACGAGCAGGAGGGAGTTGATCGGCGAGAGGCCCATCTTTTCAAACATCTGCTCTTGCAAAAACGCCTCGTCGACCCATGTGAACGTTGCGTCGCCGCCGGTGACCGCTGTGCAGAGCTGCAGGAAATCGGCCATCGTGAGGTCTTCGGCCGGGCCGCTGACGTTGTAGATGCCCGCCTGCTGGCGTTCGATCATGCGAATCGCAAACGAGGCGAGGTCGCGGGCGTCGATAAACTGCACGCGGCGGTCCGGTCGACCGGGGGCGAGCACCTCGCCGCCTTGGGCGATCCGGCGCGGCCAGGCGGGCAGGCGGTCGGTGTAGTCGTGCGGGCCCACAAGGATGCCGGGGCGCAGCACCAGCGTGCGACCGGGGAAATGCTCTTCGATCACGCGTTCACAGGCGACTTTGAGCGGTCCGTAGGCGCGCAGGTTGCGCTCTTCCCCGATCCCCTCCGGCAGCGGGGCGAGGGGCGCGTCTTCGTCGAGGTCCCGGTCGAGAAAACCGCCGTACACCGCGACCGTGGAGATAAACGTATAGTGACCGACCGCGCCGCGGAGCAGTTCCGCCGTCGCTTCGGCAATGCGGGGGAAGTAGGCGCTGACGTCGATCACCGCATCCCACTCGCGCCCTTGCAACGCGCTCAGGTCGCCGTCGCGGTCGCCGCGCAGATGCTCCGCCTGCGGAAACAGGCCGCTGCCGCTCTTACCGCGATTGAACAGGGTGACTTGGTGTCCGCGTGCCAAGGCCGCTTCGACGAGATGACGGCCGACAAACATCGTACCGCCGAGAATGAGGATTTTCATGGGCGAACCTCCTGGATCTTTTTTCTATCCGTTTCATTCGTGTTGTAGGGTGTGAACTCCTTTTTCAAAAGTGAAAGGAACCTTTGTGCCCGCGAAAATTGACCGATAATGATGAATAATGCGGATAATCTTAAAGGAATAATCCTTTTGCCACTAGATTTCTGTAAGGTACAGATACTATACTGATAAAAAGATTTAAATAATCATGATTTTTAGAAACGAGAATCTATGAAGTGATCATTCGTATTATTTTTATGTAAAGGGTTTGAAAAAATTCAGTTAGAAAATTTTCCTGGAGGTGGAAAGTTTTATGTTTGTGCCATCAACAGCTTCGAGGACGTTGCTTGAGCTGTTGCGGGAACGGGCGTTCGAACAGCCGGACCGCAGAGCGTATACCTGTTGGAGTGAAGAAGAGGAACGGCACTTGACATACGCCGACGTGGATCGGCGCGCACGTGCGATAGCGGCGTTGCTGCAACAGCGGGCGATGCCGGGGGAGCGGGCGTTGCTTTTGTATCCGCCGGGGATCGACTATCTGGTTGCCTTTTTTGGCTGTCTGTATGCCGGGGTGCTGGCCGTGCCGGCCTATCCGCCGAGGCTCAACGGCAACTTGGACCGGCTGTTGGCGGTCGTCGACGACTGCGAGGCGACGCTGGCGTTGACAACGGCCGAGATCCGGACCGGGATCGAGCGGCGGTTTGCCGACGCGGCCGGGCTGGCTCGCTTGCAATGGGTGGCGACTGAAGCGATGGATGAAGCGCAGGAGGAGGCGTTGGCTGCGGCGTGGCAGGCACCGGAGGTCGAGGAAGAGACGCTGGCGTTTCTCCAATACACGTCCGGATCGACCGGCACGCCCAAAGGCGTGATGCTCAGCCATGGCAACTTGATCGACAACCTCGGCTTGATCGAACGCGCATTTGGCACGAGCGCTGACAGCGAAGGGGTGATCTGGCTGCCCCCGTATCACGACATGGGGCTGATCGGCGGGATCTTGCAGCCGCTGTTTACCGGCTACCCGATGACGCTGATGGCCCCGGTCGACTTTATCACCAAGCCGTTGCGCTGGCTGCAGGCGATCTCGCGCACCGGGGCGACGGTGAGCGGCGGGCCGAACTTTGCGTACGACCTCTGTGTGCAGAAGATCTCGCCCGATCAGATGGCCGGGCTGGACCTCAGCCGCTGGGACACGGCGTTTACCGGAGCGGAGCCGATTCGGGCACAGACGCTGGAGCGGTTTGCGGCGCATTTTGCTTCGTGCGGGTTTCGCAAGGAGGCGTTTTATCCGTGCTACGGACTGGCGGAAGGGACGCTGTTTGTCACAGGCGGCCGCAAGGGACAAGCTCCCGCAGAGCGGACGTTTGACGAGACGGCGTTGGCAGAAGGCCGAGCGGTCGCGCAGGACGGCGGCCGCACGCTCGTTTCGTCCGGACGCGTCGGCTCGCACAGCCAGCTCGTCGAGATCATCGATCCGGCGAGCGGCAGGCAGGCGGCGACGGGGCAGGTCGGCGAGATCTGGGCGATGTCGCCGAGCGTCGCAAAAGGGTATTGGCAGCGCGAGGGCCTGACAGAGGAGACGTTCCGCGCGTTTCGCACCGACAATGGAGCCGGGCCGTATCTGCGAACGGGTGACCTTGGGTTTCTGCTGGACGGGGAGCTGTATGTCACCGGTCGGCTGAAAGACCTGATCATCATCCGCGGCCGCAACCACTACCCGCAGGATATCGAGTACACCGTCCAGCAGAGCCACCCGGCGTTGCGACCGGACACGGGAGCCGCCGTCGCCGTCGAGGAGGGCGGGGAGGAGCGGCTGGTGATCGTGCAGGAAGTCGAGCGGGCGTACCGCAAAGGCAACCTCGCCGAAGTGGCGGAAGCGATCCGGCGTGCGGTGTCGGAGCGGCACGAGCTGCAGGTGCACGCCGTCGTGCTGATCAAACCGGCGAGCATCCCCAAGACCTCCAGCGGCAAAATCCAGCGGCATGCCTGCCGGGATCGCTTCCTCGACGGCAGCTTGGATGAGTTGCATCGGGACATGGTCGGAGGAGCGACTTCGGTCGAGGAGGAAGGAGGGGCTTCGCAATCCCTGCATCAGGCGGACGTTTTGCTGGAGCGAACGGCTCAGATTTTAAAAGTGCCCTCTGCGCAGATTCAGTTTGACACCCCGCTCCAAGCCTACGGGCTGGACTCGCTGATGGCGGTCGAGCTGAAAAATGAAGTCGAGGCGCAGTTTGGAGTCGACATCCCGTTCGCCCAACTGCTGGACGGACTTTCGCTCGCCGATTTGGCACGAGTGATCGCCGATTCGGGAACGACGGCGGGCGTTGAGCGGGTGGAACGACCGTCTTCATGCGAAACGACCGGCGATGCGCCGCTCTCGTACGGTCAACGCTCGCTCTGGTTCTTGCAACGAGTCGCACCGGACAGCGCGGCCTATCACATCGCCCGCGCTGCACGTTGGAGCGGGGAGCTGGAAGTCGAGGCGTTGCGCGCTTCTTTTGACATCCTTGTCAAACGTCACGCCGCGTTGCGCACGTCCTTCCCGCTGATTGACGGCGAGCCGGTTCAGCGCCTTCACGAGCCAGGAGCGCTCGATTTTACAGTCGAGGATGCAGCTCCTTGGTCGGAGGAGCAACTGCGGGCACGGCTTCTGGAGGAGAGCCATCGTCCGTTTGATTTGGAAAAGGGTCCGCTGCTGCGGCTGCGTGTGTACCGGCGTGCGGCGGGGGAGCACCTCCTGCTCCTGACCGTGCATCACATCATCGCCGACTTCTGGTCGCTCGGTCTGCTCGTGCAGGAGTTGCAGACGATCTATCCGGCGGTACGCGACGAGCGGCCTTACGAATTGCCCCGGACAACGACCACCACGTTGGATCACGCACGGGCGCAAGAGGCACTGCTCAGCGGACCGCTCGGTGACCGGCTCTGGTCGTATTGGCAGAAGCAGCTCTCCGGCGCGCTGCCGGTGCTCCAGCTCCCGACCGACCGTCCGAGACCGCCGATACAGACCTACCGTGGTGCGGCGGAGTCCTTCCGCTTGGACGGAGCGCTGACGGAGCGCTTGAAACAACTGGCGCAGTCACAGGGGACGACGCTTTTTACGCTTCTTCTGGCTGCCTACCAAGTGCTTCTGCACCGCTATACAGGCCAAGACGACCTTCTGGTCGGTTCGCCGACCGTCGGACGTCGTGCGGGAGATGCCCATGTGTTTGGCTACTTCGTCAACCCGGTGGTGTTGCGCGCCCGTTTTGATCGAGGGGAGACGTTTTCTGACTTCCTCGCCCGGACCAAGCAGACGGTGCTCGATGCGCTCGACCACCAAGACGATCCGTTCGCCCGGCTGGTCGAACGCCTGCAGCCGCAGCGCGACCTGAGCTATCCTCCGCTCCTGCAAGCGATGTTTGTCCTGCAACGCTCGCACGCCCTCGATGACGCCGGTCTGAGCGCCTTTGCTCTCGGCGAGGACGAGGCGCAGCTCGCGGGGGCGTTGCCGCTCACCGCGTATCGGTTGGAACAACGTGCCGCCCAGTTTGATCTCACGCTGTCTGCGGCTGAGTCGGCAGGCGGGCTGATCGCGTCGTTTGAGTACAACACCGATCTCTTCGACAGCAGCACCATCGAGCGGATGGGCGAGCAGTTTCAGATTCTTGTGCAAGGCATCGCACAAACGCCCGACGCCCAAGTGGCCGACCTGCCGCTGTTGAGCGAGACCGAACGCCACCGCCTGTTGCACGGGTGGAACGACACCGTCCGCGACTATCCGCGCGACCGGACGGTGCACAGCCTGTTTGCGGAGCAGGCCGCCCGCACGCCGGATGCGACGGCGCTGGTGTTTGGCGAACAGACCCTGACCTATGCCGCGCTTAACCGACGGGCCAACCAACTGGCGCACCGTCTGCGGCGGCAGGGGATCGAGCCAGGGCAATTCGTCGCCGTGTCGCTCGAACGCTCCTTGGAGCTGATCGTCGGCATCCTCGGCATTTTAAAAGCGGGTGCCGTCTATGTTCCGGTCGATGCTTCCTACCCGGATGAGCGCATCGAGTACATGCTGGCCGACGCCGCCGCACCTCTTCTGCTCACCCAGCAGAGCCTGCGCGGAAGATTTGCCGGACAGCGGGCGGATGTGCTCTGCCTCGACAGCGACTGGAAGTGGATCGCAGAGGAGAGCGAGACAGACCTTCCTTGCGAACGGACGGCCGACAGCCTGGCCTACGTCATCTACACGTCCGGCTCCACCGGGCAGCCCAAAGGCACCTGCATCCCGCATCGCGGCATCGTGCGGCTCGTCCGGAACAATCCGTTCGTCGATTTTGCATCGGACGACGTGTACCTGCAGTTCTCGCCGATCTCGTTCGATGCGGCGACGTTCGAGATCTGGGGCAGCCTGCTCAACGGCGGTCGGTTGGCGATCTTCCCGCCGCAACAGCTGACGGCGGAGGAACTGGTTCGCCAACTGACCCTTCACCGCGTCACGACGATCTTCTGCACGACTACGTTGTTTAATCAATTGGTCGAGCATCACCTCGACGGCCTGCACACCCTGCGTCACCTGTTGATTGGGGGCGAAGCGATGTCGGCCGCTCCTGTCAAAAAAGCGCGGCAAGCCCTGCCGAACTGCCGCATCGCCAACGCCTACGGGCCGACGGAAAGCACCACGTTTGCCAGCATCCAGACGGTTCCGGAGCCGGAGCAGATCGGCACCAGCGTGCCCATCGGCCACCCGATTGCCAACACGCAGCTCTACATCCTCGACGGCCGCTTGCAGCCGGTCCCGGTCGGTGTGCCGGGCGAGTTGTACATCGGTGGCGACGGTTTGGCCACCGGGTATCTGAACCGCCCGGAGCTGACAGCCGAACGATTTATTGAAAATCCGTTCCCGGACACGCCGGGCACACGCCTCTACAAGACAGGCGATCTCGTGCGCCGGTTGCCGGACGGCGCAGTCGACTATCTCGGCCGCCTCGACCATCAAGTCAAGATCCGCGGCTTCCGCATCGAACTGGGCGAGATCGAATCCGCCTTGGAAGCGCACCCTTCGTTGGCCGCGTCTGCCGTGCTCTGCCGCGAGGATCAGCCTGGCGACAAGCGCATCGTCGCGTACTACGTCCCGGCCGCCGGGCAGCAGGCGAGCGGCGGGCTGCTGCGCACCTATTTAAAAGAACATCTCCCCGAATACATGATCCCGAGCGCCTTCGTGGAACTGGAAGCTCTGCCGCTCTCCCCGAGCGGCAAGGTCGACCGGAAGGCCTTGCCGCAACCGGCGGGCCTGCGCGATCTGGAGACGGCCTACGTCGCCCCCAAGACCGAACTGGAGCGGGGGATCGTCAGCGTCTGGCAGGAGGTGCTCGGCGTTGACCGCGTCGGGCTGCACGACAACTTCTTCGACCTCGGCGGGCATTCGATGTCGGTCGTCACCGCGCACAGCAAGATTCAGCAGGTGACCGGGCGCGAGTTCACCGTCGTCGAGATGTTCCGCCACCCGACCGTCGCCGCGCTGACCGCCTACCTTGGAGCGGAGGCACCGGCCAAAAAAGACCTCGGTCAGGTCCAAGATCTGGCCCGCCAAAAACGGGATGCGTTGAACCGTCAAAAGCAACTGCGCAAAGACAGGAGGAAATAATCATGAGCCAATTTGATGAAAAGGACGAAACCTTGCAAGGCATCGCCATCGTCGGTCTGTCCGGCCGTTTTCCCGGTGCCAAAAACACGGCCGAGTTTTGGCAGAATCTGATCGGCGGCGCGGAGTCGATTGAGGTCTTCAGTGAGGAAGACCTCACCGAGTCGACCGTCGACCGCACCCATCCCGATTACATCCCGGCCGGAGCGGTGCTGGAGGATGCGGACACGTTTGACGCACCGTTTTTTGACTTTCTCCCGAGCGAAGCAGAGATCACCGACCCGCAGCAGCGCCTGTTCCTCGAATGTTCGTGGGAAGCGCTCGAAGACGCGGGCTACGACTCGAAAAAATACGACGGTCGCATCGGCGTCTTTGGCGGCGTCGGCCGCAACACGTACGTCAACCGCCTCTATGCCAATCCCGACCTGATCGCAGCGGTCGGCCAGTACCCGGCAGCCGTCGGCAACGACGCTGATTTCCTCGCCACCCGCGTCGCCTACAAGCTCAACCTGCGCGGCCCGGCGATCACCGTGCAGACCGCCTGCTCGACGTCGCTGGTCTCCGTGCACCTCGCCTGCCAGAGCTTGCTCACGTACGAGTGCGATATGGCGTTGGCCGGAGGGGCTGCGGTCAAAACGCCGCAAAAAGAAGGCTACATTCACCAAGAAGGCGGCATCTTCTCCAAAGACGGTCACTGCCGCGCCTTCGATGAAAACTCCAGCGGCACCGTGCTTGGCAACGGCGTCGGGCTCGTCCTGCTCAAACGCCTCGAAGACGCGGTCGCGGACGGCGACCACGTGTACGCTGTGATCAAAGGTTCGGCGATCAACAACGACGGCGCGGCCAAGGTCGGATTTACCGCACCGAGCGTCGAACGCCAAGCGGACGTGATCGCCGACGCACTCGCCTTGGCCGACATCGATCCGGCGACGATCTCCTATGTGGAAACGCACGGCACCGGCACCGCCCTCGGCGATCCGATTGAGATCTCTGCTTTGACGGAAGCCTACCGCCTGCACACCGAGGAGAGCGGGTACTGCGCGATCGGATCGGTGAAAACCAACATCGGCCATCTCGACACCGCCGCAGGGGTGACGGGGTTGATCAAAACAGCACTGTCCCTCCACCACAGACAACTGCCGCCAACCCTGCACTATCAAGCGGCCAATCCGAAGATCGATTTTGCGAACAGCCCGTTCTATGTCAACGTCGAGCTGCGCGATTGGAAAGCAGGCGAACACCCGCGCCGCGCCGGGGTCAGCTCCTTCGGCATGGGCGGCACCAACGCCCACGCGGTGTTGGAAGAAGCGCCGCTCTTGGAAAAGGCGGGGGAGAGCCGCTCGAACCACCTGCTCGTGTTGTCGGCCAAGACGGCGACCGCTCTGGATGCGATCACCGACAACCTCGCGACCTATTTCGAACAGCGTCCGCAGGCAGACCTCGCCGACGCCGCCTACACGCTGCAAGTCGGCCGTCGCGAATTCCATCACCGCCGCACCGTCGTCGCCGCTGACGGGGCAGAGGCCGCCCGCTTGCTTCGCGAACGCCCGCAGGCCCGCGAGGCGGCAGGGGAGAGCACGCCGCTTCTCTTCGTCTTCTCCGGCCAAGGCTCGCAATACATCGGCATGGCCCGCGACCTCTATGACACCGAGCGGACGTTCCGCGAGACGGTCGACCGCTGCGCCGACCTGCTCCGGCCGCACCTCGGGCGGAACCTGCTCGACCTGATCTACCCGGCAGAAGAAACGGCGGACGAAGCCCGCGACCTGCTCAACCAGACCCGCTACACCCAACCGGCGCTGTTCGTCATCGAATACGCCCTCGCGACCCAACTGCTCGCCTGGGGCATGCAACCGGCCGCGATGTTCGGCCACTCCATCGGCGAATACGTCGCCGCTACCCTCGCCGGCGTCATCGCCCTCGAAGACGCTCTGCCGCTCGTTGCCGCACGCGGCCGTCTGATGCAGGAGATGCCGGTCGGTTCGATGCTCGCCGTCCAACTCAGCGAGGACCAAGCCTCGAAGTATTTGACCCCTGAGATCTCCATCGCAGGCATCAACGGCCCCCATTCGGTCGTCCTCGCCGGACCGACCGATGCCATCGCCGCCCTAGAGCAGGAACTGGTGAAACAGAACGTGCTCGTCCGCGCCCTTCAAACTTCGCACGCGTTCCACTCGGCGATGATGGAGCCGGTGCTCGCCCGCTTTGAGGAACTGGTCGGCCGAATCGAACTGCAAGCTCCCTCGATGCCGTATCTCTCCAACGTCAGCGGCACGTGGATCACCGTCGCCGAAGCGACCGACCCGGCCTACTACAGCCGCCATCTGCGCGAGGCGGTCCGCTTTGCCGACAACGTCCGCACCGCGCTGACCGAACACCCGCAGGCTGTCGTGCTGGAAGTCGGTCCCGGCCGCTCGCTGAGCACCTTGATCCGTCAGCAGATCCAGGCGGAGGGGATCGAGGCGGCCGTGCTGTCGACCACCCGCCACCCGGATGAAAAACAGCCGGACGACGCGTTTCTGCTCACCGCCGTCGGCCAGCTCTGGGGATTCGGCGTCGGCATCGACTTCCTGCGCTTTAACGAAGGGTCGGCGGTACGCCGGGTCTCCTTGCCGACCTATCCGTTCGAGCGTCGCCGCTATTACCTGAAACCGGGTCAACTCGTCATCCAGTCTGCGAAAAAGGGACGCCAGCGCGACCTCGCCGATTGGTTCTCGATCCCGGCTTGGAGCCAGACACCGCCTTTGTTCCCGCAGGAAACGGCGACGGGGCAGAGCTTCTTGCTGATTCACGACGACAGCGAGTTCGGCGAGTCGCTCGCTCAGCGTTTCCGCGCGGTCGGGCATGAGGTCATCACGGCACGCACCGATGCAGACTACGGTGACATTTTCAAACAGGGCGTTCCGTCGCACATCGTCCATCTAGGAGGTCTGCTCGCAGGCGGGGAGGAGATCGACGCGCAAACCGCCCAAGAGCGCGGCTTCTACAGCCTGCTGTCGCTGGCTCAAGCCCTCGGTGCGATCCAGCATGCGGAAATCACACAGCTCACCCTGCTCACCAACAACCTGCAAGCGGTGACCTCCGAACCGATCCTGCAACCGGCGCGGGCGACGATCCTCGGGGCGGCGAAAGTCATCCCGCAAGAGTATGAACACCTGACCAGCCGCGTCCTCGACATCGAGCTCCCGGTGGCCGGTTCGTGGCACGAAGCGCGTGTGCTCGACCAGATCATCGCCGAGATCTCGGAGCAGCGCGATGATTTCCTCGTGGCGTATCGCGGGGCGCACCGGTTTGTCCAAACCTTTGAAAAAGCCAAACTGACCGAGTCCAAGCAAGCCGCGTTCCGCACCGGCGGCACCTACCTGATCACCGGGGCCACCGACACGCTCGGACTTCTGCTCGCCGAACACCTCGCGACCGAGGCGCATGCGAAACTCATCCTGCTGGCCCGCCCCGATTTCCCGGCGCGTTCCGAATGGGCCGACTGGCTCGCGGCACACGCAGCGCACGCAGAGGATGACTCCCGCACCGACGCGATCCGCCGGCTGCAAGCTCTCTTAGAGCAGGGGATCGAGATCCTGTTCGCCCCCGTCGACCTGACCGACCGCACGCAGATCTCGCAGGTGCTCGCCGATGCAAGGGACGCATTTGGCGATCTGCACGGCGTCCTGCACGCGGACGAAACGGTCGGCAACGGCCTGACCCAACTCAAGACCCGCGACGCGGTCGAAGCGGTCCTGCAGCCGAAATTGTACGGCACCCTCGCCTTGGCAGCGGCGTGCGCAGATCTCGAGCTGGACGTGTTCGCCGTCTTTTCCCGGATGTTGGCGGTGACCGGCGGATTTGGCCAGACCGACAACGCGGCGGTCAGCGCCTTCCTCGACGCATTTGCCGCCGAACGGGCGGGGCAGGGCGGTGCCGCGCAGACGCTCGTGCTCGATTTTGGCATGTGGCAGTTTGACGCGCTCCCGGACGGTCCGATGATCCCGGCCGAGCTCAAGGCGCAATTTGCCAATCTGCAATCCGCATACGGCCTCACCTTCGAAGAGGGGATGAGCGCGTTTGCCCGCGCCTTGCACAGCCGTCTGCCGCAGGTGATCGTCTCGGCGCAGGAGTTGTCCGAGGTGATCGCCGAACTGAGCGAACTCACGCCGTCCCGCTTCCTGAACAGCCTGCAAGGCAACCGCCCGACGCTCGATGCCAACCGGGAGTACATCGCCCCGAGCACCGAGATCGAGCGGCAGGTCGCCGGATTCTGGGAGGAACTGTTCGGCATGGAGCAGATCAGCATTCACGACAACTTCTTTGAACTGGGCGGCAACTCGCTGCTCGGCGTCCAACTGGTCAACCGCGTCCGCAACGCGTTCGACGTCGACCTGCCGATGAGCGTGCTGTTTGAAGGCGGCACCGTCGCGGGGCTCTCGGCCTACATCGCGGGCAACCAGCTCAATGAAGAAGAGATGGTTGAGATCGAGCGCATGCTGGCCGAGATCGAAGCTCTCTCCGCCGATGAAGCGGCGAGCAAACTGGGAGGGGTCTAAGCCGATGAAACTGCATGAACGCCTAAGCAACCTCACGCCCGAACAGCGCGCCTTGTTCGAACAGCGGCTGAAAGAAAAAGGGCTCGCCGAGCGAGTGCTCCCCCAAGAGCCGACGCTGATCCCCGACGCCGTGCTCAAACACGTTGCCGGACAAGGCAAATCACCGCGTGCCGCAGACCGCCCGCGCCGCACCGACAAAGGCATGGAGTTCTCCCTGTTCTTCTTCTCCGGCGACGGGTCGGCAGCAGGGGAGGGCAAATACGACCTGCTGCTCGACAGCGCCCGCTATGCGGATCAAAACGGCTTCCGTGCCATCTGGACCCCCGAACGCCACTTCGAGGATTTCGGCGGCCTCTATCCCAATCCGTCTGTCGTCTCCGCCGCTCTGGCGGTGACGACAGAGAAGATGCAGCTCCGGGCCGGATCGGTCGCTCTGCCGCTGCATCACCCGATCCGCTTTGTCGAGGAGTGGTCGGTCGTCGACAACTTGTCGCGCGGCCGCGTTGCCGTCTCCTTTGCCACCGGCTGGCATCCGGCCGACTTTGTGCTGGCACCGGAGCGCACCCGCGAGTACTACGATAACCGCAAAGACAACATGATCGAAAACATCAAGCTGATCCGCCGCCTCTGGTCGGGCGAGCCGCATACGATCACCGACTTCGAAGGCACCGAGCACGTCGTCAAGATCCTGCCGCGGCCGCTCCAGCCGGAGCTCGAGATCTGGGTGGCGATCTCGAACAACGTCGAGACGTTCATCAAAGCGGGCGAAGTCGGCGCGCATGTCCTGACCGGTATGGTCAACCAGCCGCCGGACGACCTCGAACAAAAAATTCAGCTCTACCGCAAGGCCCGCGCCGAAAACGGCTATGACCCGGACACAGGCAAAGTGACCGTCATGCTGCACACCTGCGTCGGCGAGAGCAACGACGAGATCAAAGGACTCGTCCGCGAGCCGCTCAAAGACTATTTAAAGACGTTCATCAAACAGCAGAAAAACATCATGGAAGGCTACGGTCATTTTTCCGAAGCGGACCAAGACACCGTCGTCTCCTATGCGTTTGATAAATACTTCGAGGAGAGCGCCCTGTTCGGCACGCCCGACAAGTGCGGACAGCTCGTCCGCGACCTGATCGACGTCGGGGTGGACGAGGTCGCCTGCCTCGTCGACTTTGGCATCACGAATGAAAACGTGCTCGACAGTCTGCAACATTTGACCGTGCTCAAAGACCGCTTCCACGGGCGGTCTTGATCGAGAGGAGGAGGGACCCGACATGAAAAACAACCTGGCCGACCGCATCGCCAAGCTGACCCCCGAGCAACGCGCCCTGTTTGAGGCGAGCTTGCGGGCCAAGAACATGAAAGCCGACAAGATCCTGCCCAAAGAAGGTTCGATCCCGCGCCGGGGTCACAAAAACCCGAGCCCGTTGACTGTCGACCAAGAGCGCCTGTGGTTTTTCCATCAGATGAACCCGGACAAGCCGACCTACAACGTCTACGGCGCGATCCGTCTCGAAGGCCGTCTCGACATCGACGCGATGGAATTTGCGATCAACGAAGTCCTGCGCCGTCACGAGTCATGGCGCACCACCTTCGACCTGATCGACGGGCAGCCCGTGCAGATCGTCCACGACGAGCTCCAGTTGAAATTTGACGTGGCCGACGTCCGCGATCTCCCGGAGGAGGAACGGGAACCTGCCGCGCATCAAGAGACGCTCGACGAGGTCATGATCCCCATCGATCTCGTCAACGGCCCGGTCGTGCGCGTCAAATTGATCCGCATCTCCGAGACTCAGAACATCATCGTGCTGACCGTCCACCATCTGGTCACCGACCGCGTCACGTTCTCCATCGTCTTCCAAGAGCTGGTGCAGCACTACATCGCTCGTGTGCAAGGGCAGCCGTCGCGGCTCCCGGAACCGGCAATCCAGTATGCCGACTACGCGGAGTGGCAGCGCGAGTACCTGCAAGGGGAGACTCGCGAACGGCTGATGAACTATTGGAAAAATTATCTCGACGGCAGCGACTTTGTGCTCAACCTGCCCACCGATTTTCCGCGCCCGCCGGTGCAGTCCTACAAAGGGGCGCGCCATTTCTTCGAACTGCCCAAAGAGCTCGGCGACCGTCTGAAAGCGCTCGGCACCAAGGAGGGGGCGACCCCGTTCATGACCTTGATGGCCTCCTTTAAAGCACTGCTCTACCGGTACACCGGCCAAGAGGACATCATCCTCGGCACTCCGCTGGCCAATCGTGACAAGCCGGAGATGGAGCGCGTGCTCGGCTATTTCCTGACCTCCGGCATCTTCCGGACCCTCGTCGAAGGTCGTCTGTCGTTCCGCGAACTGCTGGCCCGCGTCCGGGAAAATACGCTCGGAGCGTTCGAGCACTCCGGCATGCCGTTCGGGCTGCTGCTCGACGAACTCAAGCCAAAGCGCGACCTCTCGCGAAATCCGCTGTTCCAAGCGATGTTCGTCTACGTCGATGTCCCGGAAGTACCGATGCAGTTCCCGGACCTCAAGATCTCCTATGAGCTGATCGACGGCGAAACGGCCAAATACGACATCGTCTTCGGTCTGATCGACCGCGACGGGATCGTCGACCGCGAGTACGGCACCGAATGCTTCTTTGAATACAGCCCGGATCTGTTCCGACCGGAGACGATCGCCCTGATGGCGGAGCATTGGGTCCTGCTGATCGAAGAGTTCCTCGCCGCCCCGGACACGCCGCTCGGCGACCTGCCGATGCTGACCGCAGCGGAGAAAGCGCGCATTCTTGGCGAGTGGAACGACACGCGAATGGAGACAGATGCTGACCTGTTGGCCTATGAGCGGATTGAAGCCCACGCCGCGCTGCGACCGGACGCTCCGGCCCTCGACTTTGAAGGGCAGATCGTCACCTACCGCGAGCTGAACGAAAAGGCCAACCGCCTCGCACGCCATCTGCAAAGGCAAGGCGTCCGCCCGGACAGCATTGTCGGTCTGTGCGTCGAGCGTTCCCCGGAGTTTGTCATCGGCTTGCTGGCCGTGTTGAAGGCGGGAGGCGCGTACCTGCCGCTCGACACGATCTACCCGGATGAGCGGATCGCCTTCATGTTGCAAGATGCAGGCGTTCAGCTCGTGCTCACCCAGACCGCTTCGCAAAGCCGCGTGGAAACGCTCGCTCCGCAGGTGCGGACGATCTCTCTCGACGCCGCAGATGAACTCCTGGCCGTCCAGAGCGCGGAAAATCTGACCCGCACCGCAGAGCCGGAACATCTCGCCTATATCATCTACACGTCCGGCTCGACCGGGCAGCCGAAAGGGGCGATGATCGAACACCGCAACCTCGCCAACTTCGCATCCGTCCTGCCCGAGCAGATCGGGGCCGGGGCGGAGGATCGCACTTTGCAATTTGCCTCGATCTCCTTTGACGCTTCGGCGCTGGAGATCTACTCGTCCCTAGTCGTCGGCGGCACCCTTGTCATGGCGCGCCGCGAGTCGCTGGTTCCAGGTCGGACCTTGGCGGAGTTTCTGCGCACCCAACGCGTCACAACGGTCGCGCTGACCCCGTCGGTGCTGCATCTGCTGCCGGCCGCCGACCTCCCGGATCTGCGCACGGTGTTGGCCATCGGCGAAGCGTGCACGTTGGAAGCGGTCGCCCGTTGGGCACCGCACTGCTCCTTCTACAACGCCTACGGGCCGACGGAGACGACGATTCTGTCGCATCTCGCATCGGTGACCGACACCACGCGCATCCCGCCGATTGGCCGTCCGTTGCCGAACATTCACGGGTACATTCTCGACGCGCACGGCCAACTCGTCCCGGTCGGCGTGCCGGGCGAGCTGCACATCGGCGGGGCGGGCGTTTCCCGAGGCTACCTGAACCGCCCCGACCTGAATGCGGCCGCCTTCCGCGCCGACCCGTTCTCCAGCCAGCCGGGAGCTCGCCTTTACAAAACCGGCGACCTCGTCCGCTGGTTGCCGTCCGGCGAGGTCGAGTACCTCGGCCGCATCGACCACCAAGTCAAAGTGCGCGGCTACCGCATCGAACTGAGCGAAGTCGAAGCCCGCATCGCCGAACACCCGCAGGTGCGTGAGATCGCCGCCATCGTCAAGCCGGATGCCAGCGGCAGCCACCGCCTGATCGCCTGCATCGTCGCACACGATTCGGCGCTGACGGCGGGGGAGATGCGCCTGTTCCTGAAGGACCGCCTGCCGGAGTTTATGGTGCCGTCCGCCTTTGTGTTCTTTGATCGCTTCCCGCTCAATCGCAACGGGAAAGTCGACCGCAAAGCCCTGCTCGACATGGACAACCTGCTCATCAACAGCGAGGAAAGCTATGTCGCGCCTCGCCATGAGATCGACGAGGTGTTGGCCAAGATCTGGAGCGAGCTGCTGGAGATCGAGCGCGTCGGCATCGACGATCACTTCTTCGACCTCGGCGGCCATTCGCTGCTCGCCACCCAGATGGTCTCCCGCGTCCGCGAGACGTTCCAAGTCGACGTGCCGATGGATCAACTGCTCGCCGCCGGCACCATCGCCGGTGTGGCCGACGCTCTCGTCCGCCACGAGAAAGTGCCGGGCCAGATCGAAAAGATCGCCCGCGTCCGCAAAAAACTCGATGCGATGAGCCCCGAACAAGTGGCCGCCCTGCTCGCTGCCAAGAAGGGAGGACAAGCATGACCCTGTCCAAAGATCAAGCCGAACTGCTTGCCCTTCTGCTCGCCGAGGAGGGTCTGGAACTGGAGCCGGAACGGTCGATTCGCCGTCTGGAACAGCGCGATGATCTGCCGCTGTCCTACGCGCAGCAACGGCTCTGGTTCCTCGCTCAACTGCTGCCGGGCGACCCGTCGTACAACATCTCCACCAACGTCCGCCTGCAGGGGGACCTGCGGGTGGACATCCTCGAACGCTGTTTCAACGAAGTGGTGCGCCGTCACGAAGCGCTGCGCACCCGCTTCCACAGCGTGGGCGGTCAGCCCCGGCAAGTGATCGAGCCGCAGCTCGCCATACCGCTCGTCACCGTCGATCTGCGCCATCTGCCGCCGGAGGAGAGGGGGGAGGAGGTCTCGCGCCTGTTCCGCAAGGAAGCGCAACAGGCGTTCGACCTCGTCCGCGATCCACTGATCCGCACGACGCTGCTCCAACTTGCGGAGGACGAACACGTCCTGCTGCTGACCATTCAGCATATCGTCTCGGACGGCTGGTCGATGGGCGTCTTTCTGCAAGAGGTCGGCGTGCTCTACGAAGCCTTTTTGCAAGGCAGGCCCTCGCCGTTGCCGGAACTGGAGATCCAGTACGCCGACTTTGCAAACTGGCAGCACGAGACCTTGCAAGGTGAGGTCTTGGCGGGCCATCTCGATTTTTGGAAAAAGTTGCTCCACGGCGACCTGCCCGTGCTGGAGCTTCCGACCGACCGCCCGCGCCCGAAAGTGAAAAGCGGCAAAGGGCATCTGAAAAAATTCGTGATCCCGCAGCGGCTGCTCGACAGGCTGACCGAACTTGGCGCCGAGCAGCAAGCGTCGCTCTACATGACCCTGCTCGCCGCATTCAACGTCCTCCTGTCCCGCTACACCGGGCAGGAAGACATCCTTGTCGGCGCGCCCATCGCCAACCGCAACCGTCGCGAGTTGGAAGGGCTGATCGGATTTTTGGCCAACACCGTTGTCTTTCGCACCGACCTTAGCGGTGAACCGACGTTTCGTGAGCTGCTGAACCGCGTCCGCGATGTGGCGAACGGCGTGTATGCGCATCAAGACCTGCCGTTCGTCAAATTGGTCGAGGCCATCCAGCCGGATCGCAACCTCGGCAACACGCCGCTGTTCCAAGTCTTTTTCGTCCTGCAAAATGCGCCGATGCCCGCGATGAAGCTGCCCGGTCTCACACTCAGCCTGATGGAGATGGAGAGCGCCACCGCCAAATTTGACCTCTCGATCTACATCCTCGAAGAAAACGGCTCGCAGGTCGGCATGCTCGAATACAACACCGACCTCTACGACCACGAGACCATCGACCGGATGATCGCACAGTTCCTGACTTTGCTGGAAGGCATCGCGGTCCATCCGGACCTGACCGTCTCGACCCTCCCCCTGCTCCCGGAGGCGGAGGAACGCCAGATCGTGCAAGACTTCAGCCACGGCCCGCAAACCGGTGTGGAGGACGTCTGCATCCACGAACTGTTCGAACGCCAAGTGGCCCGCACCCCGGACTCGACCGCTTTGGTTTTCGAAGGGGAGACCCTGACCTACCGCGATCTCAACGCCCGTGCCAATCGCCTGGCCCACTATTTGCGAAATCATGGGATCGGCCGGGACCAACTGGTCGGCCTCGCGCTCGAACGCTCGGTGGAGATGGTCGTCGCGCTGCTCGGCGTGCTGAAAGCGGGCGGCGCGTATCTGCCGCTCGACCCGCACCACCCGGTCGACCGCTTGACCTTCATCACCGAGGAGACCGGAATCAACATTCTGTTAACTCAAACTCGCTTCCTGCACACCCTGCCGCAGCAGGGACCGGCCTTGATCGACCTCGACTCCGAAACGTTTGTCGAGGAGAGCGAGACCAATCCGGTCAGCGGCGTCACGCCGGATGATTTAGCGTACGTCATCTACACGTCCGGCTCCACCGGCCAGCCCAAGGGCGTGCTCGTCCCGCATTACGGCGTTGTCAATCGTCTGCTCTGGGGGCAAGCAACCTACCCGCTGGACGGCACCGACCGCGTCCTGCAAAAAACGCCGTACACATTCGACGTTTCCGTCTGGGAGTTTTTCTGGCCGCTGCTGGCCGGTTCGACACTGGTCGTCGCCAAACCGGACGGCCACCAAGACCCGTCCTACCTCGTCGAACTGATCCAGTCGCAAGCGATCACCATTACTCACTTCGTCCCGTCTATGCTGCAGGTCTTCCTCGACGAGAAAAACGTCCGCGCCTGCACCTCGCTGCGCCATGTGATCTGCTCGGGAGAAGCGCTGCCGTACGAGTTGCAAGAGCGATTCTTCAACCGGCTCGGAGCCGAATTACACAATCTGTACGGCCCGACCGAGACATCCATCGAAGTCACCTACTGGGACTGCGACCCGGACAGCACACGCCGCGCTGTGCCCATCGGCTACCCGATCGCCAACGTCGAGACCTACGTCTTCGACCGCCATTTGCGCCCGGTGCCGATCGGCGTTCCCGGAGAGCTCTATCTTGGCGGGGCGTGTGTGACGCGCGGGTACAACAAACGGCCGGAGTTGACCGAAAAAGCGTTTATCCCGCACCCGTTCCCAAAAGGGGATGGAGAGCGCCTTTACAAAACAGGCGATCTCGTGCGCTATCTGCCGGACGGGGCGATTGAGTACATTTCACGAATCGACCACCAAGTTAAGATTCGTGGCTTCCGCATCGAACTCGGCGAGATCGAAGGCGCACTCGCCCAGCACAGCGCGATCCGCGAGGCGGTCGTCATCGCCCGGGAAGACGAGCCGGGGGACAAACGTCTCGTCGCCTATCTCGTCCCGGTCACAGGGCAGGTGGTACCGACAGCATCTGAATTGCGTCAGTATCTGACCGACCGTCTGCCAGCGTACATGATCCCGTCGTTCTTTGTCGCCCTCGATTCACTACCGCTGACATCGAGCGGCAAGACCGACCGCAAAGCGCTGCCCGCTCCGACGATTCAGCGTATCGCTTTCGAACGGGAGTACGTCGCCCCACGCGATCACCGAGAGGAGGAACTCGTCCAGATCTGGCGGGACCTGCTCGACGTCGAGGAGATCGGCGTCCACGACAACTTCTTCGACCTCGGCGGACACTCCCTGAAAGCGACCCAACTGGTCGCGCAGGTCAGCAACGCGTACGGCGTCTCCATTCCGCTTGGCCGCCTGTTTGAAGACCCGACCGTCGCCGGGCTTGCCGAGATGATCGCAGCAGGGGAAGGGCATGCGCAACACGGCGGTGAACAGCCGATCCAGCCGCTCGCCCGCACCGAAGCCTCGCCCGCATTCCCGGCTTCCTTTGCCCAGGAACGACTCTGGTTCTTTGACCAGTTCGAACCGGGCAACGCCTCCTACAACGTGCCGAACTTGATTCGTCTGCGGGGGCAGCTTGACTTCCGCGCCTTGCAGGACAGTCTGACGGAGATCGTCCGCCGTCACGAGTCGCTGCGCACGACCTTTGAGATGGTCGAAGGTGTCTTGCTCCAGCGCATCGCACCGCCGTCCGCGCAGGAACTGCGTTGCGTCGACCTGACCGACCGCCCGCGTCACGAGCGGGAAGAGACCGCCTATCGCCACGCCGATCTCGAAGCAAAAACCGGATTTGACCTCGCGAGCGGCCCGTTGTTCCGCCCGACGCTGTATCGCCTGCTCGATGACGAGCACTGGCTGATGCTCAATTTGCACCACATCATCACCGACGGCTGGTCGATGGGCAATCTCTTCCATGAATTGGCGACGCTCTATCATGCCTTTTCGCAAGGCAAGCCCTCGCCGTTGCCGGAACTGTTCCTGCAATACGCCGACTTTGCCGACTGGCACGCCAATTGGCTGTCCGGCGATCACCTGACCGGCCAGCTCGACTACTGGCGCGCTCAACTGGCAGGCGAACTCCCGGTCCTGCACCTGCCGACCGACCGACCGCGCCCGGCCGTCCAGACCTACAACGGCCGCCTGCACGTCTTCGAACTGCCCGTCGACCTGCGCGAACGCCTGCAGGCACTCAGCCGGGAGGAGGACGCGACTCTGTTTATGACCTTGCTGGCCGCTTTCAATGCGTGGCTGCACACCCTGACCGGGCAGCAGGACGTAAACGTCGGGACGCCGATCGCCGGACGCACCCGCAGTGATCTGAAAGAGATCATCGGCCTGTTTGTCAACACGCTGGTTCTGCGCAGTGATCTGGGCGGTGACCCGACCTTCCGCGACCTGATGCGAAGCGCCAAAGCGACCGCCCTCGATGCCTACCAGCATCAGGACGTTCCGCTCGACCGCTTGATCGAAGAGCTGCAGCCGGAGCGCGACCTGAGTCGCACCCCGCTGTTCCAAGCGTTGTTCGTTCTGCAAAACGCCCCGCTCGACGTGCTGGAGCTCCCGGCCTTGACGATGAGCTACATCGAAACGGACAGCGGCGCGGCCGGATTTGATCTGACGCTCTCGATGAAAGAGACGGCACAAGGGCTGTACGGAAAATTGATCTACAACACCGACCTGTTCGACGACTCGACCATCGAGAAATGGGCCCGCCAGTTCCGCACGATCCTGCAAACGGTCGTCGCAGAGCCGGATCTGCCTCTGGCCGACCTCGTGCAGCGCAGCGGGGCAGACACGTCCCGCTGGCACCAAGCCACCGCAGCATCTCGCACTCCGCAAGCCGCACTCCGCACGGAACATGCAGCCCCGCGCACCCCGCTCGAAGCGGAAGTGCTCGCCGCGATGACCGATCTGCTCGGCTTTGGCGGATTTGGCATCCACGACAACTTCTTCGAGCTCGGCGGACACTCGCTGATGGCCACCCGCATCGTCTCGCGCCTGCGCGCCGCCCACGGCGTCGATGTGCCGCTGCGACGGCTGTTCCAACGTCCGACAGCAGCGGGTATCGCCGAGACGATCACTGCGATGCGGCGCGACGAAGAGGCACGCGCCGTTCCGATTCCTTCGGTGAGCCCGGACGGCCCGCAGCCGTTCTCCTTCGCCCAAGAGCGCATGTGGCCGGTCTTGCAGCGCATCGGTGGCATTGGACTGTTCAACATGCCGATGGCGGCACGATTGACAGGCGAGCTGGACGCATCCGTTTTGGAAGCGGCTTTCAATGAGATCGTCCGCCGCCACGATGTCCTGCGCGCCCGCTTTACGCAAGGGGAGGAGGGGCCGATCCAGAGCATCGCGCCGTTCGAGCCGATTCGCATCGAGCAGATCGATCTCCGCCATCTGCCGCTCGAACAAAGGGAGGCGGAGGCGCACCGCCTGCTCGTTCCGCTCTCGGAGGTGCCGTTCGATCTGGCGAAAGGCCCGCTGATCCGCTTCCACCTTGTCCGCCTTGACGACGGTGAGCACATTCTGCTCTGCGTGGTGCACCACATCGCCGCCGACGGCTGGTCGCTCGGCGTGCTCTTCCAAGAGTTCGTCGCCCTCTACAGCGCCTACGTTGAAGGTAGACCGTCACCGTTTCTGCCACTGGCCGTCCGCTACGCCGACTATGCCGTGTGGGAGCGCGAGTACCTGCAGGGCGACCGCCTCGAACGCCAGCTCGACTTCTGGAAACAGCGGCTCGCCGATGCGCCGGAATCCCTGTTGCCGCTGCCGCTCGACCGTCTGCGCCCGGACGCACCGACCTTCAATGGTGCCAGCGTCGCCGTCACCTTGCCGCCGGCCGTGCTCACCCTCCTGCAAGAGATGAGCCGCCGCCAGGGGGCGACGCTGTACATGACGGTGGCAGCCGCCCTGCAGACCGTGCTGCACCGGATCAGCGGCGCATCGCGGATCTCCATCGGCACGCCGGTGGCCGGACGTGCCCGCACCGAATGGGAGAGCTTGATCGGTCTGTTCATGAACACCATCGTCCTGCACACCGACTTCGACGGCATCCCGACATTTGCCGATTTGTTGGCCCGCGTCCGTGATTACACCCTCGGCGCGTATGACGCGGCTGAAGCGCCGCTCGTGCTCGTCGGCGAGGCTCTGCAGCGCCGCACACCGTTCTACAACGTTCTGTATGCGCACCAAAACGTGCCGCTCGCCGACCTGCAACTGCCCGGTATCGCCCTGTCTTCGTGCCATCTGGACACCACACTGGCCAAAAGCGACCTGTCGTTCACGACGTGGGAAGAAGCGGCGGGCCTCGGTCTCTCGCTCGTCTACAACACCGACTTGTTTGACCGCTCGACAGCTAGAGCGATCCTGCACCGGCTGACCCGCTTCTTGGAACAGGCGGCCCGTGACCCGCACCAACCTCTGGAGGAGATCTGATTTGCTGAAAAAAGTCCTCGTCACCTCGCTCGCCCTTCTCCTCGCTCTGCTCGCAGCGGCGGGAGGGGGCGGCTACTGGTACGTCCATCGCTCGCTCGCTGTCACGGCGGGGGAGTTGCTCGTCGGCGTCGACCGGCCGGTCCGCATCGACCGGGACGCGTACGGCGTGCCGCATATTCAGGCGGAGACGGAGCACGACGCCTACTTTGCCCAAGGCTACGTCCACGCGCAGGACCGCCTGCTTCAGATCGAACTGACCCGTCGCGCCATCAACGGCGGGCTGTCCGCTCTGATGGGGGAGAGTACCCTCGTCTCAGACCGGTTCTACCTGACCATCGGCTTCCAACGCGCCGCAGAAGAGGCCGTGCCAAAGCTTCCCGACGACACCCGTCGCGCCTTGCAAGCGTACGCCGACGGCATCAACAACTTCATCGCCGACGCCAAAACGACCGGCAAGCTCCCGGCTGAATTCAAAGCGCTCGGCATCGACCCGGCACCGTGGCAGATCGCTGACACCCTCGCCATCGGCAAAGTGATGGCGTGGGACCTCGGCGGCAACATGCGCACCGAACTGTTCCTGAGCCAACTCGTCCCGCAGGTCGGCCCGGAAAAAGCGCTTTCGCTGGTCCCGTTCGCCCTCAACGTCAAACCGTCGGACCTCGTCGACCAACACCCGGTCGCCGCGCAGAGCGACAGCCGGATCGGCGACCTGCTCCACCTGATCGCGCAAGCCCGCGACATGGGCACGCCCGGGGAAGGCATCGGCTCCAACAACTGGGTCGTCTCCGGAGCGAAAAGCGCATCCGGCAAACCGCTGCTCGCCAGCGACATGCATCTGATGCTCGGTGCGCCGTCGATCTTTTACCAAAACAGCTTGGTCGTCCCCGGTGTCATGAACGTCTCCGGCGCGATCTTCCCAGGCGTGCCCGGCGTGATCGTCGGTCATACCGACCGCACCTCCTGGGCGTTCACCAACGGCATGACCGACGTCCAAGATCTGTACATCGAAAAGCCTCACCCGCAAAACCCGCACCAGTTCGCCTACAACGGTACCTACGAGACGGCCAAAGTCTACCCGCAGGAGATCGACGTCAAAGGCAAAGAGCCGGTCAAATTTGACGTCCTCGTCACGCGTCACGGCCCGATCATCACCGATCTGCTCGAACCGCTGGAAGACACCGGCGTCCTGTCGACCCCGATCCAGCAACGGGTCGCGAACCAAGTCACCGAGCCGCTCGCTCTGAGATGGGTTGCGCACGACTTCTCCGATGAGATCGGCGCGATGCTGCGCTTCAACAAAGCGAAGGACTGGACCGCGTTTGAAGCCGCCCTGCGCGACTTTTACGCCCCGGTGCAAAACGTCATCTACGCCGATGTCGACGGCAACATCGCATGGCGGCACAACGGTCACATTCCGATCCGCAAAAAAGGCACCGGCTTGCTGCCTGTGCCGGGCTGGAATGACGAATACGAGTGGACGGGCTACATCCCGTGGGAAGAACTCCCGCAAACCGTCAATCCGCCGGACGGCGTGATCGCCACCGCCAACAACCGCGTCATCGATGCCAGCTATCCGTACGCCCTGGCGCACGAATGGGAACCGAACTACCGCGTCGACCGGATCAAAGAGCTACTGGGCGAAAAGCCCAAGCTCACCGTCGACGACTTCACCAAGATGCACACCGACTGGAAAAACCGCCAAGCCCTGCAAAATCTCCCGGTCTGGCTCAAGATCTTGGAAGCGGGGGAGTGGAGCCCGCTCGAAACCGAGGCTCTGCAAGCCCTGAGGGATTGGTCGCCAAACCCGACCGACCACCCGGACCTGATCGGCCCGTCGATCTATCACAACACCTACCTGAAAATCGTCGAAGCGACCTACAAACCGCTGCTCGGCGACAAACTGTACTACCAGTTCATGCGCACCGGACTGCCGTTCAACGCCGTGGACGCGCTGTTCCAACAGGAGCAGCCGATCTGGTTCCAATCGACCGAGCAGACCACCGCGCAGGTCGTCCGCGACGGATTTCGAACGGCCGTCGCCGACCTCGCCGCCAAACACGGCGACAACGCGGAAAAATGGAAGTGGGGCACCCTGCACCAACTCACGCTGTCCCATCCGCTCGGCGGGATCAAACCGCTGCACCTGCTGTTCAACGACGGCCCGTATCCGACAGGGGGCAGCAACCACACGGTCGGCATGGGCGGCTTCCCGAAGACAAAGCCGTTCCAGATGGTGCTCGGCGCGCCGTGGCGTTTCGCCGTCGACATGGGCGACCCGTCGGCTGCACGCGACATCATGATCCTCGGCGCATCGGCACAACTGGGCAGCCCGCATTACAAAGACCAGACGCAACTGTGGATCACCGGGCAGACCAAATCTCTGCACAGCGAAACGGTCGAAACGTTGCTCCTTCAACCGGCGTCCTCTTTGTAGTACTATAGAAAAGAGGAAATAAGTCCCACAAGGAGGCAACCGATCATGAAATCTTTGATCGTCATCGACTATACCAAAGACTTTGTCGACGGAGCCCTGCCGGTCGGAGAGCCTGGCATCGCGCTGGAAGACCGCATCTGCGAACTGACCGAAGAGTTCGTGCAAAACGGCGATTTTGTTGTCATGGGAGTCGACCTGCACCACAGAGACGACCCCTATCACCCGGAGACCAAACTGTTCCCGCCGCACAACATCGACGGCACTCCGGGCCGCGACCTCTACGGCCGTCTCGCAGACGTCTACAAGGTGCACGCCGACCGAATCTACTGGATGGACAAAACGCGCTACTCCGCGTTCGCAGGCACCGACCTCGAACAAAAACTGCGCGCCCGCGGCATCACCGAAGTGCACCTGATCGGCGTCTGCACCGACATCTGCGTCCTGCACACCGCCGTCGACGCCTACAACAAAGGCTTTCGGATCGTCGTCCACGCCGACGCGGTCGCCTCCTTCAACGAGGCAGGCCACGACTGGGCGCTCGGTCATTTCACCGGCTCCTTGGGAGCGACCGTCGTAAAAAAATAAGCGCAAAAACGCCCGGATTCTACATCTCCGGGCGTTTTTTGTTGAATCTGTGCGAATAATCTAATTTCCACGGGAATACGCAAAAAAAAGACTGCCGAGCCTGAGACTCGACAGTCTTTTTCTTATTTCCCGATCCCGCAAACTTACTTCGCGAGGTCGAGGAGTACGGTTTGCAGGATGCCGCCGTTCTTGTAATAGAGAACGTCGACGACAGAGTCGAGGCGAACGATCGCGTCGAATTCTTTCACTGCGCCGTCATCGGTTTTTGCGGTGACTTTCACGGTTTGACCCGGTTTCACGTCATCGGACAGGCCGACGATGGAGAAGGTCTCGGAACCGGTCAGGCCGAGGTCTTTGTGAGACTTGCCGCCAGCGAACTGGAGCGGGAGCACGCCCATGCCAACGAGGTTGGAACGGTGGATGCGCTCGAAGGACTCTGCGATGACAGCCTTCACGCCGAGGAGGAAGGTGCCTTTCGCTGCCCAGTCACGGGAGGAGCCGGTGCCGTACTCTTTGCCTGCGAGGACAACGAGCGGGGTGCCTGCTTCTTGATACTTCATCGAAGCATCGTAGATCGACATGACTTCGCCGGTCGGGATGTAGGTGGTCACGCCGCCTTCGGTGCCCGGAGCCATTTGGTTGCGGATGCGGATGTTTGCAAACGTACCGCGGGTCATGACGCGGTCGTTGCCGCGACGGGAGCCGTAGGAGTTGAAGTCCACCGGTTTGACGCCGTTCTCTTGCAGGTATTTGCCTGCCGGAGAGTCAGCCTTGATGTTGCCGGCCGGGGAGATGTGGTCGGTGGTGACAGAGTCGCCGAGGACCGCCATCGCACGAGCGTTCAGGATGTCTTCGATCTTGCCGTCGGTCGACAGGTTCTTGAAGAACGGCGGCTCTTGGATGTAGGTGGAGTTCTCATCCCAGTTGTACAGGACGCCAGTCGGAGCATCGATCGCGTTCCACGCTTCGTTGAAGGTGAAGACGTTCTCGTAGGTGTTGCGGAACATCGCCGGTTCCAGCGCTGCGTTGAGGGTTTCCTTGATCTCTTGGTGGGACGGGAAGATGTCCTTGAAGAAGACCGGGTTGCCCTGTTGGTCATGGCCGAGCGGCTCGGTTGCAAAGTCGATGTCGACAGTGCCCGCGATCGCGTACGCCACGACGAGCGGCGGGGAAGCGAGGTAGTTCGCTTTGACTTGCTGGTGGATACGGCCTTCGAAGTTGCGGTTGCCGGACAGGACGGAGGTCACAGTCAGGTCGTTGTCCGCAATCGCCTGCGAGACTTCTTCCGGCAGCGGGCCGGAGTTGCCGATGCAGGTGGTGCAACCGTAGCCGGTGATGTGGAAGTTCAACGCTTCCAGCGGCTTGAGCAGGTCTGCTTTTGCCAGGTAGTCCGCGACGACGCGAGAGCCCGGTGCCAGCGAGGTTTTCACGTACGACGGAACGGTCAGGCCTTTTGCGACCGCTTTCTTCGCGAGGAGACCTGCTGCCAGCATGACGCTCGGGTTCGACGTGTTGGTGCAAGAGGTGATCGCCGCGATGACGACAGCGCCGTTTTTCATCGTGGTGGTCTTGCCGTTTTTGTGGGAGACGGAGACTTCTTTCGCGAGGTCAGCGTCAGACAGGCCAAAGCCGCCGTCTGCGATCGACTTGCGAACGACCGTGTTCCACTCTTTTTTCATATCGGTCAGCACGACTTTGTCCTGCGGACGCTTCGGACCTGCCAGCGTCGGAACGACGGTGGAGAGGTCGAGCTCGACTACATCGGAGTATTCCGGGGTCGGAGCGCCGTCTACGCGGAACATGCCTTGTGCTTTGTAGTATTCGCGAACGAGTTCGATCTGCTCTTCTTCGCGGCCGGTCAGACGCAGGTAGTTGAGCGTCTCTTCGTCAACCGGGAAGAAGCCGACCGTTGCGCCGTATTCCGGAGCCATGTTTGCGACCGTTGCGCGGTCAGCCAGCGACATGTGGTCGAGGCCGTCGCCGAAGTACTCGACAAATTTGCCAACAACGCCTTTTTTGCGGAGGATGTTGGTGACGGTCAGCGCCAGGTCGGTCGCGGTCGCGCCTTCCGGCAGCGAGCCGGTCAGCTTGAAGCCGACGACTTCCGGGGTGACGAAGTACAGCGGTTGGCCGAGCATGCCCGCTTCTGCCTCGATGCCGCCAACGCCCCAGCCGACGACGCCAAGACCGTTGATCATCGTGGTGTGGGAGTCGGTGCCGACGAGGGAGTCCGGGAAGACTTGGGTTTCGCCGTTTACTTCTTTGGTCATCGCAACGGATGCCAAGTACTCGAGGTTGACTTGGTGAACGATACCGGTCGCCGGCGGAACCGCGCGGAAGTTATCGAACGCCGATTGTGCCCAACGCAGGAAGCGGTAGCGCTCTGCGTTGCGCTCAAACTCGATGCGCATGTTTTCATCCATCGCGTCGTCGGAGCCGTGTACGTCGACCATGACCGAGTGGTCGATGACGAGGTCTACCGGCACGAGCGGGTTGATCTTGTTCGGATCTTGGCCGATGCGGTCCATCGTCGCGCGCATCGCTGCGAGGTCGACGACAGCCGGAACGCCGGTGAAGTCCTGGAGGACGATACGAGCCGGTTTGAACGGAACCTCTTGGTTCGGGTCGCGCTCTTGGGTCCAGTTCGCGAGTTTTTGGATGTGCTCGGTGGTTACGCCTACGCCGTCTTCGGTGCGCAGTGCTGCTTCGAGCAGGACTTTGATCGAATACGGCAGTTTGGAAACAGAACCGATACCTGCTTCTTCGAGAGCCGGGAGCGAGTAGTAGGTGAAGTTTTTGCCGCCTACAGACAGCTCACGGCGAGTTTTGTAATGGTCGTTATGAGACATTTGATGAGACCCCTTTCCGAACTCGGCGTTCCACAGAGTGAAACGTCGTTTCGTTTTATGATACTATTATATATGAGAAACTCTCCTTCGGGCAACACCATTCCCATCATAATATCCCAAAAAGGCAGGAGTCTACGCAGAGCCGCTCACCTTTTCGCATAGAACTGCGCAAATCACCCACAATAAGGAAAACAACATGCACTCGTTGCGCGAAGGAGTGGGCTTATGGATCCGCATCAACCCAGTTCCCGAAGCCGCGTCCGCCGGCCGCTGGTGAAATTGGCGTCGACCAGTGTCAACTTGATTCATCGACGCAACCCGTGGGTGATGGCTTGGTGGTCTACCGCTTTTCCCGGTTTTGGTCAACTGATCTTGGGGCAACACGTCAAAGGATTTGTTCTGATCTTTTGGGAGATCGCCGTCAACGTCGGCAGCCAGTTGAACGTCGCGATCATGTATTCGCTGCAAGGCCAGTTTGAGCGCGCCAAATTGGTGTTGGATCATCGTTGGTTTTTTCTGTACACGCCCGTTTTTATCTACGGGATCTGGGACAGCTATCGCACCACGGTCAGTCTCAACAACAGCTACGGGATGGCCGTCTTTGAAAATGCCAGGATCAATTCCTTTCATATGGACAGCATCAGCGTCAACTTCCTTGACCGGCGTATTCCGTGGGTTGGTATGATCTATTCGCTCTTGATGCCAGGACTCGGACAGCTCTATGTGCATCGCTTGGTCACCGGCTTTTTCATTTTAATTTGGTGGATCGTCATCGCCTATTTCTCCCATGTGACGGAGGCGGTCTATTTCACATGTATCGGCGATTTTGTCCGGGCCAAAGCGGTGGTCGATATGGAATGGCTGCTCTTCCTGCCGTCGATTTACGGATTTGCTTGCTACGAAGCGTACATCACCATCGTCGAGCTGAATAATCTGTTTCGTCGCGAGCAAACACAGTATTTGATCGAGCACTATCAGTCCTCATCCTTCCCGTTGCCGGAGCCAAACCAATGAGCCAAGAGACTGCGATCTGCCTTGTCGCTTCATTTGAACAGAATACTCATTTTGAAATGGCGCTGGTCCATTTGGAACAGATCGGGATAGTCCGCAGTCAATTGTTTGCCGTGCCGTTGGAGAGCAGGTCGATGCCACCGCAATTTTTCGACACGATCAGCCGCTCGGACGGACGTTCTCTGTTTGACGGAGCAGCGGCTCTCGGGACCGTGATGATGGTGTTGGGCAGCATTTACGGTTTTCTCTGGAAATGGGGGCCGATCCTCTGGGGCATCATCGGCTTGTTTATCGGGGGACTGATCGGTTTTGGACTGGATTATCTTTGGACTCGGAGCCAGCAGGTGAAACAGTTGAAAAAACCGATGACCGAGGTCGTGTTGCTCCTGTATTGCCGTCAGGATGAAGCGGATGCGTCAGTAAGGGTACTGTGGCAGCAAGGAGCGCTTGGTGTCGCCCGTCTGGATCGTTCCAAGGACGCTTTTTGTCGAGATTCAGCACATTCAGAAAAATAGAACTTTAATTGAATGAAGCGTATTCGTCGGCGTCTGACAAAAACAGTCAAAATCACTCATCGAAAAGTTTCAGGATCTGTCATATACTATCCTTCGTGGGAATGCAACGAGGGGGACTACCGATGGAGAAAGACCTGCTGCTGCAAAAACAAATCGCCAGACTGCGAGCCAAGATGATCTCAACGGCCGAACGAACCCGCTCCCTGACCGATCAGGATGTGATTCGCATCAGCCAGGAGCTCGACACCTATTTGGTGCAATTGCAACGTATGAAGATGCAACGTATGAATTGACCTTATAGAAGCCATACACGCCTTCCCGCTTGGGAGAGGCATTTCTTTCTAAAAGAGCACCTCACAGCGATTGTGAGATGCTCTTTTTTTGTTGTCGATAGTTTGATTACGGTAAAGTAAGCATCCCTTTCAGCGTCGGAACAGCAGCTCCGCCCACGCGGATCACGGCACCGTCCGGGGAAGAGGAGATCGAGATCTGCAAACGACCCGGACGGCGCATCGCATCGCCTTGAGCAAACGTCAGACGATGCTCCGTCGCGTTGTCCAAGACGCCTTCCAGCACGAGGTAGCCGGCGAGCGCTCCGTTGGCCGATCCGGTGACCGGATCTTCCGGGATGCCGACAGCCGGACCGAAGTCGCGGGTGTAGAGGTCGTAGTCGCCGCCTTTCGATTCCAACGTGAACAGGTGCGTCGTCACCGCTTCCTGTCTTCTATTGATCGCTTCCAACTCACTCAGCATCGGTTGTGCCGCATCGATGGCTGCGCGGGTCTTCACCGGTACCAGCAGATGCCAGTTGCCGGTATGGCCGAGCCGGATCGGGTAACGTGTGTCCAGATCGGACTCTTGCACCCCGACCCACCGGGCGACGTCCGCAGCGGATACCTCCGCATCGCGTACCTTCGGGGTCACCTGCGTCATGACGACGTCGGTCAGCCGGCCGTCCGTCGTCTGCCATTCGACCGGCACGAGGCCGATGTTGGTCTCCAGCACGAGTCGCTCCGCTTTTTCCAGCCAGCCGTAGTCTGTCGCCAGCACCCACGCCGACCCGACGGTCGCATGACCGCAGAACCCGATCTCCGAGGTCGGAGTGAAAAACCGCACTTTCAGATCGGCCTCCGGATGTTGCGGCGGCAGAAGAAATGCCGTTTCCGACAAATTCAGCTCGCGGGCGATGTTTTGCATCTCCTCTTCGGTCAGCGCGCCGGCATCGGGCACCACACCGGCCGGATTTCCGGTGAAAGGCGTTGACGTAAAGGCATCCACATGATAAACGGGGATTTGTTTCATTGTTTTGATCGCTCCTTTTTTGTCTGTCTGTACGTCCACTATACCGCGATGGCATTTTTTAGGGAAGGGGCATTTTTTATACATAAATGTATTGAAAGTTTTGCTAAGAGGGGTAAAATGGAAGTCAAAGGGGAGTGACACACGATGTGGTCGTTGATGAAAGATCGGCGAATGGCTTTTTTGATCTTTGCAAACTTATTTTCTTCTGTGGGGTCCGGTATCACAATGATCGGCATCCCGTGGCTGTTCGTCACCCGCGACGGCGGGGACGCGATCTTTGGTTATACCACGTTGGCGACGACGGCGGCGCTGTTCTTTTTCTCCCCGTACATGGGCGCTTTGATCGACCGTTATTCACGAAAGACGCTGCTGCTCGGCAGTGAAATCGTCGGCGGCACGTTTATGATCGTGTTTGCCCTGTGGGGATTGATCGCCGGGCACTATGAGACTTGGCAGTTAATCCTGATTTATTTCGGTGGATCGCTGTACTATTCCATGCACTATCCGACGCAGTTTGCGTTTACACAGGAGATCTTCTCCCGCGACCAGTACAAAGCGCTCAACTCCGTGCTGGAAGTGCAAAACCAGTCGGCTTCGATGATTGCCGGGGGGCTGGCGAGTCTGCTGATCGACCGAATTGATTTCTCATGGATCTTGCTGGCCGATGCGCTGACGTATGCGGCCGGATTTATTCTCTTTCTTCTGATCCCGTACCAACGAAGTGCCGAGACTGCAGGTTCTGCGGCAGCTAACGTATCCATGTGGCGCAACATCGGCGAGGGTTTTCATTATCTGAAGCAAAAGCCGTTGCTCACCGTCTTCTTCCTATGTACGCTGATGCCGTTCGTCGGCGTGATGCTCGGCAACTATCTGTACCCGGTGTACGTGCAGAGCATCCTGCACGGCACCGCGTCCGTGCTGGGCGCGTCCGACATGATCTACGCGGTCGGCGCGGTGTTGGCCGGGTTGACGATCCCGTTTTTGATCCAACGTTTTGGCTCGTATGGGACAGTGATCGTCACATTTCTCACGTTCACCGCGTCGGTGTTGCTGATCTATGCGTTTCCCATCGTCGGCGTCTTTCTCGCGGTGAAGATCCTCAACGGTTGGGGCAACTCCGGGACGCGGGTGGCGCGCAACACGATCATGATGGAAACGGTACCGAACCACGTAATGGGCCGGGTCAACAGCTTCTTCAACGCAGCCGGGATGGGCATGCGCGTGCTGATGATCGGGATGGCGACCCAGGTCGTGGCCTTCTCGGGCGTGGATACCGCGCTGCTGGTGTTGGCCTTGGTGCTGGCCGTCAGCTTCGCAGGTGTGCTCGCCACCCGCAAGCTGTTTACCGTCCAGAGATCGAAACATCTGCATACGCCGTAGAATACCTGATGGACAGAAAAAAGACGCCCTCCGATACGTCGGTGAGGCGTCTTTTTTGATGAGAGGGATGCGTGTGACCGCTTGCCCGGTGCAGAACGGGATGGGTTGCATCGATGCCTTTGCCCCGTATAGCAGAGGGCTGCGCTTATATTTTGAATTGCTTGATCAGTTCTTGCAGTTCGCCTGCCAACTGCGCCAGAGCTTCCGAAGAAGCGGCGACCTCTTCCATCGAGGCGAGTTGTTCTTCTGCCGCGGCCGACACATTTTGCGTCGACGAAACGGCGTTCTGCGTGTTCATCGCCATCGACTGCATGGTGGAGACCACTTGTTCCGAGCCGACGGACAGTTGCCGGGTGGAAGCGGCGACTTCTTGGATCTGGTCGGTTACAGCTTGGATCGAGTGCTGGATCTGTTTGAACGAGGCGCCTGCCAGATTGACAGTCTGCAACCCGCGAGTGACCTCTTGCGTGCCGTCTGCCATCGAGTCCACGACCGTCAGCGTCTCCGCCTGGATGGAGGAGATCAGCGTGGCGATCTGCTGCGCGGCCTGATTGGACTGTTCGGCCAGTTTGCGCACTTCATCGGCCACGACGGCAAACCCTTTGCCGTGTTCTCCGGCACGGGCCGCCTCGATGGCAGCGTTCAAGGCGAGCAGGTTGGTCTGGGTGGAGATCCCCGTGATGACTTCCAGAATGCGGCCGATCTCCTGCGAACGCTCGCCGAGTCCTTTGACGGAGTGTTCGAGTTCGGTCATCGTCTGCGAGATCGAATTCATCTGCGAGATGGCGGTCTGAATCGACTGGTTGCCGATGCGGACGTTCTCGGTGGCGGTCATGGCGTTTTCCGTCACCTGTTGCGTCACGCCGGCGATCTGCCGGATGGAAAGGGACATCTCTTCCATCGTGCCGACATTCAGTTCTGCGAGCGACATCTGTTGCTCGCTGCCGGCCGCCATCGACTGTGCGGACTCTGCGATGTGCTCAGTGGCTTGAGAGGTTTGTTCCGCGCTCGCCGTGAGCTGCTCGGCCGACGATGCGACATGTTCGGACGTTGCCCCGACCTGTTGGACCAGATGGCGCAAATTTTGGACCATGCTGTTCGTCGACTTTACCAATTGACCGATCTCATCACGGGATCGCACCGTCATCTCGTCTTGGCTCAGATCACCTGCTGCGACGAGACGCAACCGATCCACCACGGCCAAAATCGGCTTGACCAGCATGCGGGTGAAGACGATGGCGATCCCGATCCCAAACGCCAGCACGGCGAGGGAGAGGATCAGGTTGGTCATCGAGAGCTGCTTGCCTTGCTCCAACATGCTGGCTCCGTTGGCCTTCATTTGATTTTCCAGGTCGAGAACTGCCTTGGAATACCCGTCGATCAACGGCACGCCTTGGACGATCACCTCGGTCATGACCATCGTGGTGGCCGTCTCTTTGTCCCCGCTGTCATAGACGCGGAATACCTTTTCTTCCACCAGTTTGCTCCACGCTGCGTCCTGCTGGAGCAGAGCTTGTATCTCTTGGGAGACACCTCGCTTCATTAACTCTTGGGAAATGGCCTGGCTCTCTTCTTTATTTGCTCGGAAGATGTTTTTTAAATTCTCTTCACCGCTCAACACATACGCGCGAGTCAGAGCCATCCGATCCGCCACGGTAAAGCGCAATTTTTCATAAGACATCATCATCGGCAATTCCTGCGTGATCGACCGTTCCACCTGCGTTTCAAATGCCATGATTCCATACTGACTAAACGCGCCGATCCCGGCTACCAAGAGCAACAGGACGGAGAAAAAAGCGAGTATCTTCTGACCAAGCGTCATGTAGAGAAAACCTCCATCATTCGTTTGTTTGGTTATATTCGACTTAACCAGACATAAACCTACACAAACGTAAATAGTAAATGATGGCATGAGATAGCGGAAACAGAAAGGAGGCAGCCTTCCGCACAGGGAAGGCTGCCTCCTTTTTATTTGAAACGTGTGGTTGCCGGATTAGTTCACGCCTACGTTGCTCCAAGCGGTTTGGAGAGCCGTGTAGTAGGAGGAAGACGTGCCGTACAGAGCTGCTACCGCTTGCAGGGTGGCTGCGCGTGCGCCCGAGAAGTTGGTCGAGGAGGTCATGTAGTCGCGGGAAGCGGTGTACCAGACCTTGCCTGCGATCGAACGGGAGCCGATTGCCGTTGCGAAGTTGTAGAACGCTTTGTTCGGGATGCCGGAGTTGGTGTGCACGCCGCCGTTGTCGGAGGTCGTGTTCACGAATTGGTTCATGTGCTCCGGATCGCCGTACGCGCTCGGGTTGGACATCGAACGCAGAGCGTCGCCTGCCTTGCCCGGGGTGTAGACGTCTTCGCCGATCAGCCAGTCGTCGCTGTCCATGACAGCCGCCATCGCATCGGACCAGGACTCGTTCAGTGCACCGGATTGGTTCTGGTACACGAGACCGGAGGTGTATTCGGTGACTGCGTGGGTCAGTTCGTGCGCGACAACGTCATATGCGCCGGACAGAGCGATGAAGGTCACGCCGTCGCCGTCGCCGTAGGTCATTTGCGAACCGTTCCAGAACGCGTTGTTGTAGCTGCGGGAGTAGTGAACGCCGGACACGAGGGTCGCGCCGTTGTTGTTGTACGAGTTGCGGTTGTGCTCGTTGAAGTAGTAGTCGTATACTTTGCCAGCGTAGTAGTGAGCGTCAACGCCTGCACGCTGGACACTGGTATCCCATACGTTGTCGATGTCGCTCATCAGCGTCTTGCTGGAAGTGCTGTTCGCGTAGTCGTAGGTTTGGACAGACGTAGCTTTCGTCTTGTCTTGCAGGTAGTAGGTGCCGTTGCTGAGCATGGTGTTCAGGGACGTCTTGGTGTCGCCCAGAACGCCGGTGCCGGTACCGACAGCAGCGGTGCCGGTGGTCGGCGTGGTGCCGCCGCCCGGTTTGGCTTTGACGAGGGTGTGGTTGGCGTATTCCACACGGTTGAACGAATCGACGATGGAGCCGTCAACCGCATTGACGAAGATCGACCAGTTGCCCGGAGTCTCATCCATGTAGCGAACGGATACTTCATAGGAGAGAACTGCCTTGTCCGCTTTCGGGACAAACACCAGTTTCGCCTGAGCCTCTTCGGTCAGCTCACCAGTGAAGCCGGTGCTTGCCACAGCTTTTTTGATCGCTTCAGCAGAGGAGAGCGACGCTTTTTTAGCGGTCGGAGCCAGATCTTTGTAGCTGCCGGTTACGCCTTGGACGTTGCCGTCTTTCTCGTGGACGATCATCTCGCCGCCAAAGACCGGGATGCCGTCGATCACGCGAGCCAGTTTGGTGTGCGAGACACCGTTGTCGTCCTTGTGGGACTTGGTCACTTTGAAGTGGCCGTTTGCCTGAGCATAGCCAAAGTCGCCTTTGACTTTGTCGAGAGCTTTCAGTGCGCGTTCATCAGCGGTGGCACCCGATACTTTGCCGAGTTTGCCGACGACGTTGTGCACGTGACCCGTCTCGTTTTTCAGGACTTGCTTGTCGCTTGCGGCGCCTGCGTTCATCGACAGTGCCGAAGCAACCATCGAGGACAGCACAAGGGTGGTGATGACTTTCTTGTTCATTTGGTAATTCCTCCCTTTTGTTCGAGGGCGTTTTTTTTGTTTTTGTGTCGCCCTTGCAAGAAATCTACACCATACCAAAACTTTCTGTCAACTAATTTTCCGAATATTTTTATGGTGGAATGAATATTTTTGAATAGTTTCAATTCAGTAGCTCTGGATCGTGATAAAGCGTTAAATTGAATGTCGCACAACTCACAACACCAGTCAGCATGCGGGATCACGCTTGAAAGCGGTTGCACGCAATCGGTAAGGGCATTTATAAAACAGGCGAGCGGCACATCGAATCGGTCCTGCGACGATGTTTATATTTATTCATTGAAAGGACAAACTTGGTCTCATGCTTATTTAATGAAGAGAAGGTACGGGATTAAAAGATCCCCCTTGGGCAATCACCCATTCACCCCTTGCATCATACCTTGTAACAATCTCTCAAAAAGTGAGGTGGAAGCCAACGTGATGAGGAGCGGTCAAAGGCCGCCTCAGCGGGGCGGGGGCTCGTCGGTTGATGTGATCGATCAGTTCCGCAACGGGGAGGTGGCTTTGAATGAAGCACTACGCAAACTGCATGGGTCGCATACGCCGATCCTCCGCGATGCGCACCGCTCGACTCCGACCGATAAACAACGCTTTCAGTCGATCATGAATGAGCTGGATCAATTGATCGGACTGCGGCAGGTGAAGACGCTGGTGAAGGAGATCTACGCGTTTATCCAGATCCAGCAAAAACGCCAGCAGGCGAAACTCGCCACCGAGCCGATCGTGTTGCATATGATCTTCAAAGGCAACCCCGGAACGGGGAAGACGACTGTCGCGCGAATCTTGGCAAAACTTTTGCGTGAAATGGGCGTACTATCAAAAGGTCATCTCGTGGAAGTCGAACGGGCAGACCTCGTCGGAGAATATATCGGGCACACAGCGCAAAAAACCCGCGACCACGTCAAAAAGGCGTTGGGCGGGATCATGTTTATCGATGAAGCGTACTCCCTGGCTCGCGGCGGGGAAAAAGACTTTGGCAAAGAGGCCATCGACACGATGGTAAAGGCGATGGAGGACCACAAAAACGATTTTGTCCTGATTCTCGCCGGGTACGACACGGAAATGGAACAATTCCTGCGCACCAATCCGGGCTTGCCTTCCCGCTTTCCCATCGTGCTGAACTTCGAAGACTATACGGAGCAAGAGCTGATGCAGATCGCCGATACGATGCTGCGCAAACGGGAATACAAACTGTCGCCGGAGTCATCGTCAAAATTGCGCACCTACTTGCGCAATTCGACGCAGCAGCAGGGAAAACGGAACTTCAGCAACGCGCGGATGGTGCGCAACGTGATTGAGCGGGCGGTGCGCCTGCAAGCGGTGCGGTTGCTGGAAGCGCGCAATCCGACCCGTGACGAGTTGATGAAGATCGAGCCGGATGATCTGGTTTTCGAGGAGGGACCCCGAGATGAAGAACTGTCTTTTGGTGGGCCGTACCAACGTCGGTAAGACGATCTTTTGCATCAACTTCGCCGAGTATCTCGGGTTGACCCGCATGGAGGTCCTCTTTCAACTGCCGGACGGCACCACCCGTCAACGCAAATACGACATGGTCAAAGCCCGCCACGAACTGTCGGGCGGCGGCATCCACAAGACGCGCAATCTGCAGTCCATCTCGCTGGAACTGCCGCGCGGCAAAGGGGTGCGCGAGTTTAAACTGACCGACTCGACGGGACTGGCAGACGGCATTCCGACCGATCTCGAGATGCGCGAGGCGATGGCGCAAACGTTGGAACAACTGCGACAGGCGGACTGTGTGTTGCACATGGTGGACGCGCCGGAGATCCACAGGGCAGGAGGGCTTGGCAAACTGGGCGAGCTCGACCAGCAGGTCGCCGAGATCGGCCAGCGCAAAAGCGGGTATCTCTGCCTCGTCAACAAGACGGATCTGCCCGAGGGGCAGCGCGGGTTTCGCTTGCTGGAAAAGGAGTTAAAAGGGGTAAACCTGCTGCCGATCTCCGCTTTGTACCGCCACGGGTTCCGGGAGGTGAAAGAACATGTTTGGCGTCTGGTCTAGCCTGCTGGTCGAGACTCTCGGCATCGTGCTGGCGGGACTGACGATCAAATTGATGGATGACTGGCTCGACATCGAGTACGACCAGTGCATCGGCCGGCACACGCTGGCGATCCGCCTCGGGCGGGCCTGCCTGCCGTATGCGCTGGTCTCGCTGGCCTTGGCGATGGCCTTGGCTCCGGAGGTGGCGTTGACGCTGTTCTTTGCCGCCTATGCGATCGGGATGGGCCATGATCTGCGGGAACGGATGCCGACGCAGTTGCCCGGTTGGTTGGAATCGATCCTCGCGGTGCTGCTCTCTGTTCTTGTCGGCGGCTTTTGGCTGACGGTGTGGGCGGTGTGCGCGATGGGGATGATCCAGTTGCTCGATGATCTGATGGATGTGCAAAAGGACCGCCGCTCCGGTCAGAACAATCTCGTGTTGCGGTACGGGCTGGTCGAGGTGACGATCCTGATGTTCATCTGTCTGTTGGCGGCGGTGCTGCTCTCGCCGCTGCGCACGGTGGAAGTGATGCTGGCGATGCCGCTCGTGCATATCGTGCTGTCACTGCTCACCGGGCTGGAACTGCGAGGTCGGAAGGAGGAGTCTGGATGAGCACAGGCGTGATCTTGCTGCTGTTGCTGCTTTCGATTCTGGTCGGCTACTCGGTCGGACGCCGCATTGGCTACGTAAACGGCCTGGAGGGCGGCCGCGCCCTCTCACGGATCGAACTCCGCGAGCAGAGCTACCGGGATGGGAAATGTCCGATCTGCGACCAGAAGGGTTGAACGGGAAAAGGGCCGCATCGTCGAAGGTGACGATGCGGCTCTTTTAGTTTGCCGGCAACCGATCTGCGATCCGGTTCAGCAGCGTCGCGCACTGCGCCCGCGTCAGCACGTCCCCTCCGGCAAACGTGGTCGCGGTCATGCCGGTAAAAATGTTCTGGGCACTCACGGCGAGCACGGCTGCATACGACCAATGGCCGGGAAACACATCTGTATAGGGATTTGGCAACGTTTCGTCCGCAGGCAATTTCAAGATCCGGCTGAGCATCACTGCCATCTGTGCCCTTGTCACGGGAGCGTTCGGTGCAAAGGTGATCGGGCCAAGCCCTTGCATGACGCCGTTTTGATAAGCGCGTTCGATCTCATCTCGGGCCCAGTGCCCCGCCGGGATATCGGCGAAGGGAGAGCCGCCTCCAAGGCGGGGCAGAGCCAAGGCTCGCGACAAGATCACGGCAGCCTGCGCACGGGTGAGTGAGCCGTTTGGGGTGAAGGTCGTCAGGGAAGTGCCTCTCAGCCAACCGTGTTCGTAGGCGGATTGGATCTCCGGTTCCGCCCAGTGTCCGGCGATGTCGCGAAAGAGGACAGGGCTTTGCACCAATCCGTAGCCGTAATAAGGATCGCGCCCCACCGCGCCCAGATCGAGTGCGGTGCCCTGCAAGATCTGCCGCAGCCGGGCAGGTGTCGCGTCGGGGTAGCGTTCCTTCCACAGCGCGATGATCCCGCTCACGTAGGGGGCGGCCATGCTGGTGCCGTCCATATAGGCGTAGTCGTTGCCGGGATAGGTGCTGAGCACATTGACACCGGGAGCGGACAGTTCGATCTTCGACCCTGACGCCGAGAAGGGGGCGCGCCTGTTGTACGCGTCCGTCGCGGCGACGGCGATCACCGATTCATAGCGGCCTGGATAATTCACCGTCTCTCCGGCGCCCTCCGGGTCGCCTTCGTTGCCTCCTGCGGCGACGCAGAGGATGCCGTTTTCGACCGCTTGACGCAGGACCATCGTCATGGCGTAGGAGCCGGTGTAGGTGCCAAAGCTCATGTTGATGACGTTCATCCCGTTGGTGATGCACCAATTGATCCCGGCCACGATGTCGGAGGTGTATCCTTCGCCTGTCTGGTCGAGGACTTTGACCGCGTACAACTGCGCATCCGGTGCGACACCGACGACGCCGATCCCGTTGTTCAACGCGGCGATGATACCGGCCACATGCGTGCCGTGTCCGTCGTCATCCGCATAGGAGGAGGTGTACTCGACACAGGATACGCCCCCGGCCAGCACCAGATCGGGATGAGACGAGATGCCGGTGTCGAGCACCGCCACTTTCACTCCTTTGCCGGTCAGCCCGGCTGCGTTGGCCTGCGGGAGGAGTGTTTTGGCGTGTCCCCAGTCGACGTGCTGGGGCTTGACCTCCTGCACAACGTCCGGCTCGACGGCTGCGACCGCCTGGTCTGCCCGCAGCACAGGAATGGCGGCAGCGGGGAGGAGCGCGGTGATCATGTGCAGATACGGAGACTCGACGTGATCGATGAGCTGCCCGCTGGATTTTTGGATGAGCGCGGGGTCGTTTCGATCTTTGAACAGGATGACGTACCGCCCGGTGGGGGTTGTCTGCTGGGAAATGCGCATCCGTGCGGAGGTGTCCGGCTCGGCCGCGCGCGTGCCGCACGATGTGCAGAGTAGGGCGAGGGTCAGGATCAGGACGATCGATTTGTGCACTGCGCGATCATCTCCTTTGCTCGGCAGCCGCTTCGATGTCGGCTGCCAGTCGGTACATCAGCGCAGCCACCTGCGAGCGGGTGGATCGTGCGGTCGGGGCAAACAGGTCGTGGCCGATCCCGGTGATGATCCCTCTTTGCTGCATCGCCACGATGTTGGGGTAGGACCAGCGGTTCGGATCGACGTCTGTGAACGGACTTTGCGCCACATCGCCCGGTGTGAAGTGAAAGACGTTGTTGAGCAGGGTTGCGAGCTGTTCGCGGGTCATCGGATCGTTGGGGGCAAAGCGCTGGGCGCCCACGCCGTTGATCAGGCCGTGCTCGCGGGCGACTTCGATCAGATCTTGTGCCCAGTGCCCCTGCGTGTCGGTAAAGGTGCGGGCACTCGGCGTCAGATGGTCGAGTCGCAGCGCCCGCACCAAGATCACCGCCGCTTGGGAGCGGGTCAACGGTTGCTGCGGAGCGAACAACGTGCCCGACACGCCGTTCATCCAGCCCTTCGCCGACACGGCCAGAACGCTTTCACCCGCCCAGTGCTCCACCGGGACATCGGAGAAGAAGCGGCCGTTTAGCCAGTTGGTATAATAGCTCCACATCGCCGGTTCCTCTTGGTACAAACTCCAAGATCCGGTGCCGCGGATGCCGTATTTCCCGAGTATTGAGAGCTTGCTTTTGATCGCTCGTTCGTTGTCATACCAGATCAGATAGTGTCCCGCGCTGAGTTTGGTGTTGGCGAGATAAAACTGCGCTCCTGTCGGCACGGTCAGGGTGACGTGGGCGCTTTGCGCCGTTTCGTCGAAGGCGACCGTTCCGCCGAATTGCTGGACCAACGGTTGCACGCGGACGTTGGAGACACCGAGGCCGATGATCTCTTGGCCGTCCAGCGTCGGCCCGTCTGTCTTCCAGATCCGGCCGTAAAAAGGCAGTCCGGCCACGATCTTTTCTTTGGGCACGCCTTTGTTGATCGCATATTGGATGGAACGCTCAAAAAACGAGAGACTTGAAACAGGCCCCGGGTCGCTGCCTTCCCAGCTTTCATCGTACGTCATCAGCATGAGGTAGTCGGTGTGCGGGTGAAGACTTTCGTAATCGTACAGGCCGTGCCAGCCGAGATTCCAGCCGTTCGGATTGGCTGCGACGGCCACGCTGACTTCTTTGCCGGACGGCAGATGACTGCGCAAGAGTCGGATCAAATCGGTGAAGGCGTCCCGATACTCGTGCCCGATGCCCTCGATGTCGACATTCACGCCGTCCAGATGGTACGCGTCGACCGCTTCAGCGATTTTGGCAGCCAGCGCCTCCCGGTTGGCAAGCGCTTGGGTGCCCGCCTTGTAGTTCCAGTGATTGCTCAAAAACGGGACGACGCGTATGCCGCGCCGGTGCATCGTGTCAATAAACGAAGACTGCAGTTTCCATGTGATGTTCAGCGTGCCGTCTTCGAGAATGTCGAAATAGTTCGGAGAGACGACGTCGAGGCTGTTCTGTGTTTTGTCTACCTGGCCTACATAAGAAGTCGGGGAGCCGAAGAAAAGATACGACATATTGAACCGATCCTCCAGAGTTTGCGACGATGTGACGGAGAGCGGCATCGTGAGGAAGACCAGACCGAATACAGCGGCCATTACGGCGGCGAGTTTGGATTTTTTCATGACAGGCTCGCCTGGAAGGTCAGCGTGTTCTTTTGCGAAGCGATCTCATAGCGCACGCCTTCCACTTCGACGGGGGATGACGTGAGCCGGGTGAGATCGGCATCCGGCCGCACACCTAGTTTATGGAACAACGCGTCCGCTTCGAAAGGAGGGGTCTCCGGATGGTTCATGGTGAAGACCTGGCCCCAGGCACTGAGCATTTGATAACGCTCCGCTATCGTGCGGGCGGAACTGATCACTTCAACTCTCGAGACGGTGTTGTCGTGTTCAGGCGTCAAGCGAAGGCGGAGTCCCGGGCGGAACGCATAGGTATACCGTCCGCCCGCCCGCCAGCGAAACGCGGCCGGATCATGAATGACCAGCTCTGATCCCATATCGGCAGACACGGCATTCCACCGCTCGGCAAACTCTTGCAAAGGAACGTGAAAAGGCTGTTTCCGCTGCAATAGGCGGGCTCGTTTCGCGTCTTTTTGGATGGCAGGCGGTTCCTCGTGCGCCTGTTGATCCGGAGACTGACATCCGGTCAACAAAGAGAGACAAGTCACGAGAAGGAGAACCACGTTCCGGATGGCTGGCATCGTCTGCACCTCTTTCCGTCAAGTCCCGATTTTGGGTCGCATGAAGTTGTCTTATTTGTTCCACGAGAACAAGTTCCGATACATCGGGGTCACACTGTAGGGGAGGTGAGGCGTTCGATGATGAGGACTGCATCTTTGAACCAAAGTGGGATGGGGGGCGGATCTTGATCCAGTGCGCACGGGTGCGCTATTTGGAGCGGACGGACCGACATGAGTTAAAAATGTGCCAGTTTCAAGGATTTTTATTTGAAAAGCGACCGGAGGACTGTTTTTGGGTGAGGTAAATCTTGTAAAATAGGGAGGAGAGAAGGAGGAGAGAGTTTTGAGTTTGCCGATCTGTGTAGCGTGCGGGGTGCAGTACGAAGGAACGATCGCGTCGCCGCCGGTGTCGTGTCCGGTCTGCGAGGATGAGCGGCAGTATGTGCGCCGCGAGGGTCAGGCGTGGACGACGCTGGAGGCGTTGCGAGAAACGGAGCGGGTGAATCGGGTGATCGAAGTCGAGCCAGGCCTGTACTCCGTGCAGACGGAGCCGCGCGTGGCTATCGGGCAGCGGGCCTTGCTTGTGCAGTCCGATGCGGGCAATGTGCTGTGGGATTGCGTAACGTATTTGGATGATGCCACAGTCGAGGCGATCCGTCAACTGGGCGGGATTCGCTATATCGCCATTTCACATCCGCATTATTACTCGGCGATGGTGGAGTGGGCAGAGGCGTTTGATGCGCAGATCGTGCTCCACGAGGATTCGAAGGAGTGGGTGATGCGCCCGAGCGAGCGGATCACGTTCTGGTCGGGGGACGCGTTGGAGTTGGCAGCGGGTGTAACGATGCTGCGCGTGGGCGGGCACTTCACCGGGAGTGCGGTGTTGCACTGGCAGCAAGGGCAGGCGGGGAAAGGCGTCCTGCTCACAGGCGACACGATCTACGTCGTGGCCGACCGTAAATGGGTGAGCTTCATGTACAGCTACCCCAATCTGATCCCGCTGCCCGCCTTCGAAGTGGAGCGCATTCGCGATCTCGTGCAGGCGTATGAGTTTGACCGGCTGTACGGCGCGTGGCCGCATTCGGTGGTGGAAACGGATGCGCGGCAGGCGGTGATCCGCTCGGCGGACCGCTACATCGCGGCGTTGACGAGCCGACCGCAGAATGAGTTAAAGAACCGGTTCTAACACAGAGATCCTTAACCAGAAAAAAGGTTGCATCTCTCCGAGGAGGATGCAACCTTTTTTCACTCGTCATCGCGCCGCATGCGGATCAAATACGTGATCCCTGCGACGGCTGCGGCCGCGCCGCCGAGCAGGAGCCAGGTCTGCACCGGGTCGTACCACATGCGGACTTTCCACCACGTGGCGGGAAAGGTCAGCCAGTCGGTGAGGCGGAACGCTTCTTTTTCGCCGGTGGCGAGGACGTATTTTCCCGTTTTTCCCGCCGGATCGTAGACGGCCAGATAGTAGGTGCCGGGTGCGAGCGTGCGGGAGATCCATTGTCGTTGAAAAAGGGTGGTCTGGGTGAAGGGTTCGAAAAATTCATCCGCTTCGCCTTCCGGGAGAAAAATCGCGCGTCCTTGTTCGCGGCTCAGCTCAATCGGAAAGTTTGGCGGCGTGTTGCTCGTCGGCAGGCCGGGGCCGATCAGGACCAAGGCGGGGGCGAAGTCGGCATGGCCCTCCCGTTTTGGCACCGAGATGCGGGCGTAAAAGGGTGTTTCTTCTGTCAAGGTCAGGGCAAAGAGATCGACTTCTCCCGCCGCTGCCAGATCGCTGTACGTCGCGTAGGACACGTTCGCATCCGGGATGCGAAACGCCTGCTCAAAGCCGGAGGGCTGCTCCTCGACAAAGAGCGGTTTGTGCGCCATCGCCGAAGAGGGAAGGAAGAGTGAGGCGATCAACACGATCAGACCGTAGAGCAGAAACGGCGGCCGGCGTTCGTTGCGTTTGTTTTTTGTCAGGGCCTGTCACCTCCTGTACCACTCATATGCGGGAGGAAGGACATGCAGAAGAGCAATCGTGACAGGCGGGGGAGGTTAGGGTAAGATGGAAGTGCGATGCCACTCGTAACGTGGTTACATAACAATACTTATGAAAACCTTACATAGAAATGGTGGAACTCATCTTGAAGAAAATGCTGATGATCTCCTACTACGCACCGCCGATGCTCAACGCGGAGTCGATCCTCGTGGCGAAGACGCTGAAATTTCTGTCGCAAACGTTTGACGTCGAGCTGTTGACCGTCTCCCGTGACTCTGATTTCAAAGAAGACCCGTACCTCATCGAGGAGATGGGCGAAGGCACGAAGGTCCGCCGCTTCCGCAATCCCAAACCGCAGTCGCGCGTCCTGCGCAAGATCTATCGCGAGGTGATGAACCGCTTCTCGATGGTGGACAACCCTCTGTGGCTCGGCAAGGCGTTGCAGGCGGTGGAACGGCTGCCCGACGCCTACGACGTGATCTACTCGCGGTCACAGCCGGGGGCGAGTCACATCGCCGCGCTTTCAGCCAAGAAAAAGCTCGGCATCCCGTGGATCGCCCAGTTCAGCGACCCGTGGGGGCACAATCCGTACCATCCGTACCACGGTCGTCGCAAAGCGGTGATCGAGCGGTACGAGTCGGAGGTGATCGAACTGGCGGACCACTTGATCTTCCCGACGGTGGAGATGCGCGACCTCTATGCCTCGGTCTACCCAAAGTTGAAGGTCAAGCAGCGTTCAACCGTTCTGCCGCATCATTTTGACCAAGCGTTGTACGGGGAAGGTCAGCCGGAGAAACAGGACGAGAGCAAGATCAGTCTCGCGTACATCGGCGATTTCTACGGCCTGCGCTCCCCGGAGCCGCTGTTGAAAGCACTGACCGAGCTGCGCGAGCGGCGGCCGGATCTCGTCGAGCGGCTGCAGCTCGATGTGATCGGCAACGTGGAGCGCACGTTCCACGGGCAGCTCGAAGACGCGGAAAAGCGACTGGGGATGCGTGTCAACCGCGTCGGGCAGGTGCCGTACCGCACCTCGCTTGTGCGGATGGCGCAGGCTGACCTGCTGTTGCTCGTCGATGCGCCGAGCGATGTCAATCTGTTTCTGTCGTCGAAGCTGATCGACTATTTTGGCGCCCGCCGTCCGATCCTCGGCATCACGTCGACGAAAGGCACGGCCGGCCGCCTGATCGCCGAGTGCGGGTGGAACGTCCATCACCCGGACGACGTGGCGGGCATCTCCCTCGCTTTGGAACGCTATCTCGGCGAGTTGACGGAATATCAGGAGCGCGCACGCCATCTGGAGTTGGTCGACCGCTACCGCTCCGAGACGGTGGTCGGGGAGCTGGCCGGTCTGTTTGAAAAGCTTGGGAACAAAAAACGCAACTAAAAACGCAGGGAGGACTCACAGATGCAGGATCAAACGTTGGAATATGCCCGTTCGCTCGACAAAGGGGATGAGCTCGCCGGTTTTCGCGAGCGTTTTTATCTGCAGCCGGGCACGATCTATATGGATGGCAACTCGCTGGGCCTGATGTCCCGCGACGCGGAGGCAGCGGCATTGAACGCGCTCAACGATTGGAAGACGCTCGGCATCGAAGGCTGGATGGGCGGCAATCCGCCGTGGTTTTATCTGGCGGAGGAACTGGGCCGGATGCAGACCGATCTCGTCGGGGCCAAACCGGAGGAGCTGGTCGTCGCCGGTTCGAACACGATCAATCTGCATAACCTCGTCGCGACGTTTTTCCAACCGGAGGGCAAGCGGACGAAGATTTTGACCGATGATCTGAACTTCCCGTCCGACCACTACGCGCTGCAAAGCCAACTGCTGCTCAAAGGGCTCGACCCCGCTGAGCACCTCGTTGTCGTGAAGAGCCGTGACGGCCGCACGATCAGTGAGGACGATCTGATCGCAGCGATGACCGACGAGATCGCGCTGGTGTTCCTCCCGGTCGTGCTGTACCGCTCCGGGCAACTGCTCGACGTCGAGCGCCTGACCCGTGAAGCGCATGCACGAGGCATTCTGATCGGCTTTGACGGCTGTCACTCGGTCGGCGCGGTGCCGCACCGCCTGTCAGAGTGGGGCGTCGATTTTGCGATGTGGTGCAACTACAAGTACCTCAACGGCGGCCCGGGCGCGACGGCCGGGCTCTATGTGAACGAAAAGCACTTCGGCACCCGTCCGGGCCTGTCCGGCTGGTTCGGGTATCGCAAGGATCGGCAGTTTGACATGGTGTACGACTTTGAAGGCGCAGAGTCGGCCGGCGCATGGCAGATCGGCACGACGCACCTGCTCTCGTCCGCCCCGCTGCTCGGCTCGCTGAAGATCTTCCAAGAGGCGGGCATCGACCGTCTGCGGGCGAAGTCGCTGCGGATGACCGACTATCTGATGGAGTTGATCGACGCGCTCCCGGAGTCTTACGGCTATTCGATCGGCAACCCGCGGGAAGCCGACCGCCGTGGCGGACATGTCGCGCTGGAGCATGAGGAAGCGATCCGCATCTGCAAAGCGTTGAAAGGGCACGGGATCATCCCGGACTTCCGCTTCCCGAACGTGATCCGACTGGCGCCGGTCGCGCTGTACAACACGTTCGAAGAAGTCTGGCAGACGGTCGAGGCACTCAAGCAGATCATCGACAACAAGGAATACGAAAAGTTCCCGAAAGACCGCGAAGTGGTCGCCTAATAAAGAAAGAGCCTCGGCTGTCGAGGCTCTTTCTTTATTTCGCCAGTGCGGCGCGGATCTTGTCTTTGTTAAAACCGAGCACGACTTCATCGCCAATGACAAAAGCCGGGGTCGCGTTGGCACCGAGGTTGACCAGTTCTTCAAGGTATTCCCGCTTCTCGCGGATGTCGCGGACTTCGAACGGGATCTCTTCATCTGCCAGCCATGCTTTTGCTTGGAAGCACGGAGGGCAGGTCGGTTGCGAATAGAGGATGACTTTTTTCTCCATGAGACTCACTCCTTTTGGTATCTGCTCTTAGAGTAGCAGAGGAAGGCACTCAGTTTCTGTAAGAAGGCAAACAGTTCTACAACAGCACGAGAAAAGGTGATATAATCTCAAGATGTGTGTCATGGTTTGAGAGGAGAGATAGAATGGCTCTAACACTTCGCAAATTTTCCACGCCGCTGCTGATCCTCGCAACGGCTGTTGTCATGCTCGGCATCTTCCAAGTCCAGAGCTGGGGTTGGGCTTCTCTGGTCGTTCTGGCCCTTGCGCTGATCGGCGTGCGCAAAGATTCGAAAGACATCTCCTGGGCGCGGTTTATGCCGGTCGGTTTTGTCACATTGCTCGTGTTCTACATGATCTATAAATACGCAGGTCCGCTGTGGAGCACCGTCGTCGGTTGGCAGACCGACAACATCAAGCACTATTTCCAATGGAACGAGCTGTTCAACTCGATCCCGTTCAACGACGCGGCTTGGCTGCGCGTGTGGCAACCGGATTGGCTGACCGGCTACATGCAGTGGGTGTATTTGAACGGTTTTACTTTGTCCTACTGGATCTGTGTCATTCGCGCGTTCTTTACGAAAGACGTGAAGAAACTGGCTCTGTACTCGCTCGGCGGCTATCTGTTGCAAGTGCCGCTGATCCTGCCGTTCTACAACACGATCCTGCTCCAAGAGATCTGGTACGTGCAAGGCGTGCCGGATATGCTCGCCCGTGACCTGACGCCGGCGGAGCAGTATACAACGGCGTGGAACTGCTTCCCGTCGATGCACACGTCGATTGCGTTTGCGGCCATCGTGCTGGCGATGCGCGAAAAGAGCCGTTGGTTCCGCTGGTTGATCGGGATCTACTGCGGTTCGATCATCCTCTCGACGATGTACCTGAAGATCCACTGGGTCATCGACGTGTTGGGCGGCATGGCGTTTGCATACGGTTGTGTCAAACTGGCCGATTTGATCGTGAAGGCGAAGTTCTTTGAGAAGTTTGCTACTCGTTTCGAAGCGATGGCAAACAAGCTGAGCGGTCAGCCTGCAAACCTGCAGATGGCAGCGACAAAGGAAGAAGAGAAATAAAGCCGGGGACTGGTTCCCGGCTTTTTTTCGTATGGTATGATAGAGGCAAGGAAGGGCATACATAGGGCATTCTTTAGGAGAGTGAGATCGATGAATAGAGAGTTTTTTGAAAACAACCGCAAGAAACTGCACGGAAAGCTGGCGGATCGTTCCCTCACGGTGTTGTTTGCAGGACGCGCACCGAAAAAGACGGGCGACCAGATCTATGACTTTACGCCAAACCGCAACTTTTACTACCTGACCGGGTTTGAAAAGCCGCACGCGACTTTGCTGCTCACCAAATGGGGCGATGAGGTGCACGAGACGCTGTTTATCGAGCGTCCCGATCCGGTGAAGGAAAAGTGGGAAGGAAAAGTGATGACGGAGGAGGAGGCGAAGGAGATCACGGGCGTGGAAAACGTGATGTTCCTCGACCAGTTTTTGGACCAGTTCCGCCGTCGGTTGATGGATGATTATCAAAATCTGTACCTCGATTTGGAGCGCGACGCGTGGGACCTGCCGTACACGCATGAGCAGGAGTTTGCGCGCGAGTCGCTGGAGAAATATCCGTTCTTGAACATCGCAAATCTGTACCACGAGATCGCGCACCTGCGCCGTACCAAATCGGCGGAGGAAGTGGCGATGTTGAAGCGGGCGATTGAGATCACGGATGAAGGCATCCGCCATGTGATCGCCCATGCGAAGCCGGGGATGCGGGAGTATCAACTGGAGGCGTATTTCGACTTCACGCTGCGTTCCAACGGCGTGCGCGACCGGGCGTTCGGCACGATCCTGGCGTCGGGTGCCAATGCGACGGTGCTGCATTATGAGAGCAACGACGCGGTGGTGGGCGACAACGATCTGGTGTTGCTCGACCTCGGGGCTTCTTACGGGCACTACAGCGCGGACATCTCGCGTACGTTCCCGGTGAGCGGGAAATTTACGGAGCGTCAGAAGGAGATCTACAACATTGTCCTCAAGGCGGAAGAGACGGTCATCGCTGCGATGAAGCCGGGTCTGCCGGTAGCGGAGTTGAACAAGATCTGCAAAGCGGTGCTGTCGGAGGAACTGATCCGCATCGGGCTGATCGAGAAAGAGGAGGAACTGACCAAGTACTACTACCACGGCGTCTCCCACTATCTCGGTCTCGACACCCACGACGTCGGTGCCTACCGCGACGCCGTACTGGAGCCGGGAATGGTCCTCACCGTCGAACCGGGCCTCTACATCGCCGAAGAAGCGATCGGCATCCGTATCGAAGACGACGTGCTGATCACGGAAGAGGGGCATGAGGTGCTGTCGAAGCAGATCCTGAAAACCGTCGACGAGATCGAAGCGTTCATGGCCAATCGGAAGTAAGGAAATTGTGATAAAGAGAGGAGCCTTGAAAAAGGCTCCTTTTCATGTCCTGAAACGGGGCAATTGAGGAGACGAATGGTCATTTTCACGCAAAAAGGAGCCAGTCAAGGCTCCTTTTCATGTCCTGAAACGGGGAATGAGGAGATGAAAGGTCTTATTCACGCAAAAAGGAGCCAGTCAAGGCTCCTTTTCATGTCCTGAAACGGGGAATGAGGAGATGAAAGGTCTTATTCACGCAAAAAGGAGCCAGTCAAGGCTCCTTTTCATGTGCAGAAACGGGGTTATGAGGAGACGAAAGGTCATTTTCACCCTGCGAGGCTCCTTTTATTTTTCCTTGATCGTGATCGGAAGGCTGACACCGATTTTTACGTCGTTCTCGAGGATGCGGGTCAGTTCGGCCCGGAGTTCGTAGCGGCCGGGTGGAACAGGCTCGATCACGCCGGAGGTTTTTTCAACTGCCGGCATCAGGGTGACCGATTTTTTCACCGATTGTCCCGGATCGAGCTGTTTGTTCGTGATCGCTTGGTGGCAGATTTTCGGTTCGCCGGCGTTTTCGGGACGCTTCTCGACGAATTTTTGCTTGATGCCGTCGGTCGAGACGTACACGCGGATCCCGTCGTCGCAGCCGTTCAGCCCGTTGTACGCAATGGGCTGTTGTGTCACATTGAGAATCTCCACTTCCACGCGGATCTCCTCTTCCTTGGTGAACTCCTGACCGTTCATGGTCACTTTAAAACGCGCACCGTTCGAGTCTTCCACATGTTGAGGAGCCGAGGCGGGCGGCGGTGCTTGACCTGCGTCGGTGGCGCAACCTGCCGCGCCGGTCAAAGCCATCGCCGCCAACAAGATCCACTGCAGCATGTCCGTCACCGCCTTATGCTTCCGCCAACGCATCTGCATACGCCTTCGCATAGGGCGGCAGATCCGGCGGACGGCGAGATGAGATAAAGTGGCCATCGACAACGACCTGCTCATCGATCCAGATCGCACCCGCATTTTCCATATCGTCGCGGATGCCGGGCGTAGAGGTCACTTTCACGCCTTGCAGGATCTTTGCGGAGATCAGCACCCATCCTGCGTGACAGATCTGGCCGATCGGCTTTTTCGTCTCATGCATGTCTTTCACCAACTGGATCACGCCCGCATAGCGGCGCAACTTATCCGGCGACCAACCGCCTGGCACGAGGATGCCGTCGTAGTCGGATGCGTCGATGTCTTCAAACGCATAGTCGGATGTGACCGGAACGCCGTATTTGCCCGTATACGTTTCGCCCGCCTTCGGGCCGACGATATGGACCGTCACCCCTTCTTCACGCAGCCGGAGCACCGGATACCACAGTTCGAGGTCTTCAAACTCGTGCTCGACGAGCTGAATCACTTTTTTGCCAGACAGTCTCATATGGAACCTCCTCAGAATGGGTCTTTCTGCCATCGTAACACAATTGTTCGGCGACTGAAACTGATTGCCCCCTTGACGTACCATCCAAGGCATGTGAGAATAACATAGAATACATCCAAATTTTAAAGAATTGTGAGTGAGTCGCGATGAGAGACCATACGGCAGGACCAGGTCAGACAATCGAATACGACGTCGCTTTGGAAAAAAGGGACCGAGTGGAAGCAGATGCTTCCGCCCGGTCCCTTTCTTTAGCTAAAGCAAGAAAGGAGAACGTTGACATGAATCAGATTTTTCTTGATGGAGAGAGCGTGACCGCAGAGAAGGTGGCACAGGTCGCGTTTGACCGCGTGCCGGTGGCGCTGGATGAAACGACGATGGAGCGTGTGGCCGCATGCCGCAGCCGAGTGGAGGAGTTGGTGGACACCGGGCAGGTCGTCTATGGTATCACGACCGGCTTTGGCAAATTCAGCGACGTGCACATCTCGAAGGAGGATGCAGCGCAACTCCAGACCAACTTGATCAGAAGCCACGCCTGCGCTGTCGGTCAACCGCTGCCGATCCCGACCGTCCGCGCTCTGATGATGCTGCGGGCCAACGCGCTGGCAAAAGGGTACTCCGGCATCCGCCCGGAGACGTTGCAACTGCTCGTCGACTGTCTCAACGCCGGCGTGCATCCGGTGGTACCGGAGCAGGGGTCGCTCGGAGCGAGCGGCGATCTGGCGCCGTTGTCCCATCTGGCTCTGCTGCTGATCGGGGAAGGGGAGGCGTATTATGAAGGCGAGCGTCTCACCGCAACCGACGCGCTCAGCCGTGCGGGCCTGTTCCCGATCCAACTGCAAGCCAAAGAGGGCCTCGCCCTGATCAACGGCACGCAAGCGATGACCTCCATCGGCACCTTGACGCTGGTGCAAGCGCAGCGTCTCGCCAAGGCGGCCGACATGATCGCCGCCCTGACGACCGAGTGCTTGCGCGGCATCCCGGAGGCGTTTGCCGAGGAAGTGCATCGCGTCCGCCCGTACCCGGAGCAGATCGGCGTCGCGAAAAACTTGCGCACCCTGCTCGCCGGCAGCGGGCTCACGACCGAGCAAGGCGAACTGCGCGTGCAAGATGCTTACTCGCTGCGCTGCCTGCCGCAGGTGCATGGGGCGACGCGCCAGTCGCTCGCCTACACCGCCGATAAAGTGAGCATCGAGATCAACTCCGCCACCGACAACCCGCTGATCTTCCTCGAAGAGGGCAAAGTCATCTCCGGCGGCAACTTCCACGGGCAACCGATGGCGTTCGCGATGGACTTCCTCAAGATCGGCATGAGCGAGCTCGCCAACATCTCGGAACGCCGCACCGAACGACTCGTCAACCCGGCGCTGTCCGGTCTCCCGGCTTTCCTGAGCCATCAGCCGGGCCTCGCATCCGGCATGATGATCTTGCAGTACGTCTCCGCCTCGCTGGTGTCGGAAAACAAAGTGCTTGCTCACCCGGCCAGCGTTGACTCGATCCCGTCCTCGGCTAACCAAGAGGACCATGTCTCGATGGGCACCACCGCAGCGCGCCATGCGGCGCAAGTGGTCCACAACGCGGCAAAAGTGCTCGCCATCGAGTTGATCTGCGCAGCCGAGGCGGCCGAGTTTGTCGGGGCAGACCAATTGGCTCCGGCCACTCGCGTCCTGTACGACCATCTGCGCGCCGTGGTGCCGCCGGTGCTGGAAGACCGCTCCACAAGCGCAGAGATCGAACACGTGGCAGAGCGACTGCTGTCCGGTGACTGGGTGGACGCAGTTGAGCAAGTGACAGGCACTCTTTTCTAATACCTTTCTAACTAACTTCTAGGAGGATGAACTGATATGACCACCAACACCAACACGACCGAAAAAAGAAAAACCTATGGTGCCCCGCGCGGCACGGAACTGTCCTGCAAAGGTTGGGTACAGGAAGCGGCGATGCGCATGCTGATGAACAACCTCGACCCGGAAGTCGCCGAACGCCCGGAAGATCTCGTCGTCTACGGCGGCATCGGCAAAGCGGCGCGCAACTGGGCGTCCTACGACGCCATCGTCCGCGAGCTGCAACGCCTCGGCGATGACGAGACCTTGCTGGTGCAGTCCGGCAAGCCGGTCGGCGTCTTCAAAACGCACAGCCGCGCACCGCGCGTCCTGCTCTCCAACTCCGTACTCGTCCCGGCGTGGGCTAACTGGGAGCATTTCCGCGAGCTGGAGCAAAAAGGTCTGATGATGTACGGCCAGATGACGGCCGGCTCCTGGATCTACATCGGCACGCAAGGCATCCTGCAGGGCACGTATGAAACGTTTGCGGAAGCGGCTCGCCAGCATTCGAACGGCACGATGAAAGGCACCCTGACCTTGACCGCTGGCCTTGGCGGCATGGGCGGCGCGCAACCGCTGGCCGTCACGATGAACGACGGCGTTGTGATCTGCGTCGAGGTCGACCGCACCCGCATCGAACGCCGCATCGAACACCGCTACCTCGACACAATGGCGGAGACGCTCGACGACGCGCTGCGCATCGCTGAAGAAGCAAAAGCGGAGGGCCGCGCGCTGTCCATCGGTCTGCTCGGCAATGCGGCGGAGATCTTCCCGGAGTTTGTCAAGCGCGGCATCAAGCCGGACTACGTGACCGATCAGACCTCGGCGCATGACCCGCTCGTCGGCTACATCCCGGCCGGCTACTCGCTGGAAGAAGCGGCGAAACTGCGCACCGAAGACCCGGAGCGCTATGTCACCCTGTCGAAACAGAGCATGGCCGCACACGTCCAAGCGATGCTCGACCTGCAAAAAATGGGCTCTGTGGTGTTCGACTACGGCAACAACATTCGCCAAGTCGCGCTCGACGAAGGCGTGAAGGACGCGTTCAACTTCCCGGGCTTCGTTCCGGCCTACATCCGTCCGCTGTTCTGCGAAGGCAAAGGCCCGTTCCGCTGGGCGGCACTGTCCGGCGACCCGGAAGACATCCGCAAAACGGACGAACTGGTGCTCAAACTGTTCCCGGAAAATGAACACCTTCGCCGCTGGATCACGATGGCGGGCGACCGCGTGGCGTTCCAAGGACTGCCGGCGCGCATCTGCTGGCTCGGCTACGGCGACCGTGCCAAGCTCGGCCTCGCCATCAACGAAATGGTCCGCACCGGCGAGCTGAAAGCGCCGATCGTCATCGGCCGCGACCATCTCGACTGCGGCTCCGTCGCGTCGCCGAACCGCGAGACCGAAGCGATGAAAGACGGCTCGGACGCTGTCGGCGACTGGGCGATCCTCAACGCCCTGATCAACACCTCGGCAGGCGCATCGTGGGTGTCCGTTCACCACGGCGGCGGCGTCGGCATGGGCTACTCGCTGCATGCGGGCATGGTCGTCGTCGCGGACGGCACCGATGCGGCAGCGGAGCGTCTGGAAGCGGTGCTGACCTCCGACCCGGGCATGGGCGTCATCCGCCACGTCGACGCAGGCTATGACGAAGCGATCGAGACGGCAGAAAAACACGGCATCCGCATCCCGATGCGCGAAGGGGAGTGAGGGAATGGCTGAAAAAATCGACCTGCTGGTGACGGGGATCGGGCGGCTGGTGACACCGCCCGGGAACTCCCCGCGCTTTGGCGCTCAAATGCGTGACGTCCGCGAGATCGAAGGCGCGGCCGTCGCCATCGCAGGCGACCGCATCGTCAGTGTCGGTACGGAGGCGGACGTGCGCGCCGAGATCGGCGACGCGCAGGTCGTCGAAACGCTTGACGTCGGCGGCCGCCTTGTGGTGCCCGGCCTCGTCGACCCGCACACCCACCTCGTCCACGGCGGCACTCGTGAGAACGAACTGGCTCTGAAGCGCTCCGGCGTGCCGTATCTGGAGATCCTCGCCCAAGGAGGCGGCATTCTCTCCACGGTCAAATCGACCCGAGCGGCCAGCGAGGACGACCTGTACGCCAAGGCACGGAAAAGCCTCGACGAGATGCTGCGCCAAGGCGTGACCACCGTCGAAGCGAAAAGCGGCTACGGCCTGACCACGGGTGACGAGCTCAAACAACTGCGCGTCGCCAAACAGCTGCACGACACCCATCCGGTCGACGTCGTCTCGACGTTCATGGGCGCGCATGCGGTACCGCCGGAGTACAAAGGGCGCACCGATGAATACGTCGACCTCGTCGTGGAGGAAATGCTGCCGCGTGTGGCAGAAGAACAGTTGGCCGAATTCTGCGATGTCTTCTGCGAACACGGCGTGTTTTCAGTCGAGCAGTCCCGCCGTATCCTGCTGGAAGGCAAGCGCAACGGCCTGATCCCGAAACTGCACGCCGACGAGATCGAACCGCTCGGCGGGGCGGAGTTGGCCGGGGAAGTGGGGGCGATCTCCGCCGAACACTTGCTGGCCGCCACCGATGAGGGGTTGAAGGAACTGGCAGACAACGGTGTCATCCCGGTCCTGTTGCCGGGCACATCGTTCAACCTCGGCCTGTCCACCCATGCGCGGGCACGGGACATGATCGACCGCTACGAACTACCGGTCGCCCTGTCCACCGACTATAACCCCGGCTCCTGCCCGACCGAGTCGATCCAACTGATCATCATGCTCGCCTCGCTGAACTTGAAAATGACGCCGGAAGAGATCCTCACCGCCTGCACGATCAACGCGGCGAACGCGCTCGGGCGCGGTTTTGACATCGGCTCGTTGGAGCCGGGCAAGCGGGCGGACCTCGCGATCTTCGATGCGCCCAATCTTGCCTACCTGCCGTACCATTTCGGCATCAACCACACGTTCGGCGTGATCAAAAACGGCCGCGTCGCGGTCTGGGGAGGGAACATCTCCTGATGGCTGAGCAAGAGAACACCTACCAATTCCTTAAACCGGTCGACCAAGCGGCGTTTCGCGACCACATGGAGACCAAGGTCGCCCAGTGGATTCGCCCGTGGGACGGTCAAGAGGAACTGCTGGCCGGCGTAATTGGCGTACCGCTCTCGAAAACGTCGATCTCGCACTCCGGAGCGTCGACCACCCCGGCAGCCGTCCGCACCGCGTTCAAGTCGTTCACCACCTACAGCATGGAGTACGGTGTCGACCTGCAAGATCTCGCTGTGCGCGATCTCGGTGACATCGCTATGCACGCGACCGATCTGATGGGCAACCACCGTCGCATCGAAGACAGTTTGCGGGCCTTGTTCCAAGCCCACCCGGCACTGATCCCGGTGCTGATAGGCGGCGACCACTCGATCACCTGCCCGGCTGTCAAGGCGTTTGCCGACCGCCATCCGGGCAAAAAAGTCGGCATCATTCACTTTGACGCGCACCACGACGTTCGCAACTTCACCGACGGCGGCGTGACCAACGGCACCCCGTTCCGCGGCATCCTGGAGTCGGGGGTGGTCGACGGGCGCAACATCGTCCAGATCGGGATCCGCGGCTTCATGAACTCGAAGCCGTACCACGACTACGTGACCAGTCACGGAGTCACCGTCTTTTCCTCCCGCGATGTCTATCGCCAAGGCATCGAGAAAATCATCGATCAAGCGCTCGAAATTGCGGGGCAGGGAACGGATGTTCTGTACGTCTCCTTTGACGTCGACGTGATCGACCAAGCGTATGCACCGGGATGCCCGGCGATCGGCACAGGTGGGATGCACCCGTGGGATGCGCTCGATGCGCTGTACCGGCTGGGCACGTTGCCGCAGGTACAAGGGCTGGACTTTGTCTGCATCGACCCGACGGTCGACATTCGCAACGTCACATCGCGCCTCGCCGTGCAATTTATGCTGACTTTCTTCGCCGGCGTGGCGGAACGTGCGAAAATTTAACAAAAAATTCCTTCCACACCTCGACACAAACGTATCGAAACAGGTATGATCGAGATACACCAGAGAAAGGGTGTGGAAATGCACGTGTCCACCATGTCTAGTTTCTTTCGCAATCGATTCGTCCAAGCGATCATCCTCTCGACGCTGTTTGTACAGATCGGGGTTTGGGTACGCAATTTTGCCATCCTGTTGTATGTGATGGAGAAGACCGGCAACGACCCGATGTCCGTCTCGTTGATCTACGTCGCGGAGTTTGTGCCGATCTTCCTGTTCTCCTTTATCGGCGGTGCGTTTGCCGACCGCTGGCGTCCCAAGCGCACGATGATCGCGAGCGAACTGCTCAGTGCCGTCTCCGTTTTCGTCGTGCTGGGGGCGTTGGTCTCCGGGATCTGGCAAGCGATCTTCTTCGCGACACTCGTCTCGGCGATCCTTTCGCAATTCTCGCAGCCGTCCGCGATGAAATTGTTCAAACAGCATGTGCCCGCCGAGCAACTGCAGATGGGCATGGGCCTGTTCCAGTCGCTGATCGCTCTCTTCCTGATCGCAGGTCCTGTGATCGGTACGTTCGTCTATCAGCGCTACGGCATCGACGTCTCCATCGCGGTGATGGGGATCGCCTTCCTGCTCTCGGCCGCCGTCCTGACCTATCTCCCGGCAGACCGCCCGGAAGAGGAGAAAGCGGAGCAAACGTCGCTCAAGCAAGAGATGAAAGAGGGCATCCAGTACGTGCTCAGCCGTCCGATCCTCAAATCGCTCGGTGGCTGCTTCATGGCAGCCGGTGCGGCCGTCGGTCTGATTCAGCCGCTCGGCGTGTTCATCGTCGTCGAACGGCTCGGCATGCCCAAAGAGTTTCTGCAATGGTTCATGGTCTGCACCGGTGCCGGCATGCTGGTCGGCGGCGGATTGGCGATGGGCCTGGCCAAAAAGATCGCACCGGCGCGCATGCTCTTCGTCGGCATGCTGGTCTCCGCCATCGCAATGGTGATCACCGGCTGGTCTGAGATCTGGGCGCTGACGCTCGCCGTTCAATTCCTCTCGTCGCTGTTTATGCCGATGATCCAGATCGGAATCAACACGATCATGCTTCAGTCGACCGAGGAAGCGTTTATCGGTCGCGTCAACGGCATCCTCAACCCGTTGTTCATGGGGATGATGGTTGTGCTGATGAGTCTCTCGGGCACCTTGAAAGAGATGAGCTCGCTGATGACCGTCTACATCATCGCCGGCGCCCTGTTCTTCGTCGGCATGATGTTCATCCTGCCGCTGCTCAAACACAAACTGACCGAGCAAGCTCCGGCAAATTAAACATGCAAAGACGCCCCCTCGCATATCTATCTGATACGAAGATAGGAGAGGGGGCGATCTTTTTTGTTCAACATCAACGATCCGGCGATCTGGACTGTGGTGACGATGCTGGAGTTCGTCGGCGCTTTCTTTTTGGTCTTGGTCCTGTTTCAAGTCATCCTCGCAGGAAAAAACCGCTCCTGATCGTATCGGGAGCGGTTTTTAGTCTATTTCATAGGCGGCGACACGATTGCGGCCGGCCTGTTTGGCCCCGTAGTACATCGCCCGGTCGGCGAAGCGGAGCAGTTGTTGCTCATCTTCGGTGTCGTCCGGGATCGTGGCCACGCCGATGGAGACTGTCAGCGAGATCTGTGAGAGGACATTGTCCATGTCGGACACCGTAATCTTTTTCGATGCGACCGAAGCGCGGATCTTTTCAGCGATGGTCAGGGCGATTTCTTTATCGGCGCCGGGCAGGACGACGATAAACTCCTCACCGCCGTAGCGGGACACAAAGTCATTGTTTCGCAGGCAGTTTTCAAATGTGCGGGCCAAGGAGCGCAACACCGTATTGCCCGCGAGATGTCCGTAGCGGTCGTTGATCTGCTTGAAATGATCGAGATCGATCAGCAGCAAGGACAGCGGTGCCGAACCGTGCAACCGTTCGACTTCCTCGCGCAGGCGACGTTCGCAAAAGCGATGATTGGGGAGTTGCGTCAATTCGTCGTACAAGCTTTGTTTCTCGACATGTTCGTATCGCATGGCATTGCGGTAGGAGACACCGAGTTGGTTGGCGAGAATCGCCGTGGCGTCCAGCGATGTCGAGTCAAATTCGTTTTCGTTCGAGAGCAGGCAGCAATACCCGAACTGACCGGGCTCTGTAAGGAACGGTGTGACCAGCAACGCACGATACGACAGCGGTGTAAACTCCGGCTCTTCCGACAGCCGTTTGGCGAGATAGGGCATCCGGCTCGGGCCCGACGTGCGGATCAAATACTCGCGCATCGCCGCCACCGCATCCTCGGGACAATCGGCGGAGACCGAGAGAGGGACGATGTCCGAGTTGGACTGCATAAAGATGACGCAGTGCGCAGCTTGAAACCACTTTGGCAGTTCCTGCGTCACTTGCCTGGACAGCGCACTCACCGCCAGTTCGCCGGAGACGATACCGGTGAGTGCCGCCAGATTGCGAAACAGGGCGTTGGAACGCCAGACGTCGTTGAACAGCTTGAAGACATACACGCACAGGATCATCGGGATGCCGATCGCGAGCAGGCCGTACAGCCCGTCCCCTTCGTATAGGAGGATCACCAGCAGCCCAAGGCTCGCCGCAAACAACGAGGAGATCAGATCAAATTTGGCATCGGAGAGAAAGTCCTTGAGCCGGATGCCGCTCAAGTTGCGCAAGAAGATGAAGAGCAAGAGGTAGTTGAGCACAAAATGAGCGAGAATGTAGGTCAAAAGCGGCAGCAGATTATGAAACAAAGCGGCGCTGTGTGATCCGCCCATCAAATAAAACACGGAAGCCGAGCCGCCGCTCAGCACCAGAAACATGCCGCCGTTGGCCATGATCTTCCACAGGTCCAGCTTTTTCTCATTGGCCCAGCGCGACACAGAGATCAACACTTGGGAGATGAGCACGACCGGGATCAGACCGAATTTGAGAAAGATCAGCAGTTCGACGCTGGAAGACAGCGAGATCGTGTGCTGCAACCGCTTCAGCGGGAAAAATTCGGTAAACGCATAAAACGCGATTAAGACCAAAAGAATGGAAGAGTCGGCCAGCCCGAACGTTGGCTGTGCGTTGGTGGCCGCCACCACACTGACGAGTAGCGCACCGAGAAGAATCGTTCCGATGGCAAGCCGTTGAAATGACACGGATCGATCACCTTTCAATCAAATTTAGCTATTTTTATGTTCAATAGAGGAACAGTTTCTCCATTCTTTGACAAAAACCTTCCTAAAACCTGAAAAAATATAGGTAAACTGTATTGGTTCTATAGTCCTTTGAACTTAATAGTCGAGAGGAATGAGTTTTGCAAGGATTAATAGAGGCTGGGCTCGAATAGGAAGCTGATGAGAAAATTGCGAAAGTGAGGAAACGAAATGAACGCCACCACGTATATCAAAGAACGTTTTGCGAAGGAAGACGACGTGCTGACGGCTGTGCGACAAGGGATCAAGGACCGTGACATGCCCTCGATCTCCGTTGCGCCGGAGACGGGCAACCTGCTCAGTTTGCTTGTCGGCATCAGCGGCGCCAAAACCGTGCTGGAAGTCGGGGCACTGGGCGGTTACAGCGGCATCTGCCTGGCTCGCGCACTGCCTGCAGACGGCCGACTCGTGTCGCTGGAGCTCAAACAGGAGTATGCGGATTTTGCTCATGAAAATTTGAAACAGGCCGGGTATGGTGACGTTGTGGAATACCGCGTGGGGGAAGCGCTCGACCATCTGGCAGCTTTGGAGCAGGAAGAGCGCCGATTTGATTTCTTCTTCATCGACGCGGACAAAGCCAACTATGCCAACTACCTCGAATGGGCGATCAAACTGGCCAACAAAGGCGCCGTGATCACCGCCGACAACGTCCTCTGGGGCGGGCGCGTGCATGATGAGACCAATCAAGAGGAATCAACGACCTATCTGCGAGCCTTCAACGACCTTGTCGCGGCCGATCCCCGCCTGGAAGCGATGATGGTCACGACCGGCGACGGATTGATCGTAGCGAGAGTAAAAGATTCGATCAGTTGAGTCTCGTGTGCGCGCTTTTCATACATCGCACAGAGTCACCACCTTGTCCTCAAATTTGGACGAAGGAGAAGATGCTGAGTGGAGCCGCTAGTTGCATTTCTCGGGCCGCGCGGGGCTACTTCATCCCCGATGTGGAACGACCCGGCGAAGACGCGTTCATGGACGAAGCCTTGTCCGAATTGAAGGCGTTCGGATGCGTGGTGCAAGGGCTGGTTTCGTATCCGGTCTATCTTTATGAAACAAATAGGGAATGAGCGGTGCTTGAATGTGCCAGTATAGAAGAAGTTCACGATTGTATCGACCGCATCGATGACCAGAACGTGCGCCTGATCGCCGAACGACACCGCAAAGAGGAGATCATCCAGCGGGTGAGAGGACGGGCCGACTGGAACGGCATCGACCCGCCGATCACCGAACGGATCTACCGGGCGATGAGGTGGTTGGGGGAGCTTGACACGTAACCAAACGGTATCCTATAATGTGGACGGGAAACCAAAAGGTTTCGCATTCGAACTCTTCTCTAGGAAAAGATACGGAGGTAGACAACATGCAACACAGCACCGTGCCGGACATCCGGCATACATACGTATACGCAGCGCCGATTCAAAAGGTCTGGGAGGCCGTTTCCACATCGGAAGGTCTGTCCGCATGGTTTATGAAAAATGACATTGCACCGGTACTGGGTCACACGTTCACCATTCATTCGCCGTATGGCGACCAGTCCTGCGAAGTCACCGTCGTCGAGCCGCCGACCCGGCTCGCGTTCACATGGGGCACGCAATGGCTGATCACCATCGAGCTCGAAGAGCAGGCTGACGGCAAGACCGAGGTTACGCTGACGCACTCCGGCTGGGTGGAAGAGATGGCCGCAAACCGAGAGCGCATGAACCACGGCTGGCAGGAGATCCTGGATCAACGCCTGCGTCTGGCTGTGGAATCCGCTTAGTTGATCATCAAAAAGAAGCACTCAGGTGCTTCTTTTTTTGTATCCAGCCAGATCCCGTCCGAAGGTGGCGTTCTGGTATAAATTCCCCGCGCTCTGCTGACTCTAAGTTGAAAGAAAAAACACGTCCAGAATCCGGAGGAGAAGAACGAACGTGCAGCCCAAGAATTCACTGAATTTCTTTCAATTATCGATGGTGTACATGATGTCGACCGGATTGCTCAACCACGTCACGCTGATCCCCATTCTGTTGGAAGTGGCAGGGCGCGATTCGTGGACCGGGCCGCTCGGTGCCACTGGATTCACCATTCTGTGGAGTGTTTTGTTGGTCTTTATCATTCGCCAAATGCAGGGAAAGCATCTCTGCGACTGGCTGCAACAAACGGTGGGACGGCCCGTCACCTATCTGTTGATCGCGTGGATGACGGTGATATTGTTCTTGCCGACGGCTGTTACGCTTATTGATCTGATCTATTGGACGAACAACACCTATTTGACGAACACGCCGAGAGTGATCTTGCTGATTCCGATCTTGGGCTTGTGTTTGTACAACGCGTACCACGGCATCTATTCGGTGCGAAAGACAGCGTCGTTGCTGTTGCCGTTCGTCATTCTTTTTGGAATATTTGTGGCGACTGCGAACATGTCATATAAAGACTACACGATGCTTCTGCCCGTTTTGGAGCAAGGCTGGCACCCCGTGGTGCGAGGGACACAATACGCGCTGTCCGGATTTCTCGAGATCATCTGGATCGTGCTGTTGCAACACCGGTTGGACAGGTCTGCTCCGCTTTTTAAGGGGATGACGGTGATTACGCTGCTCATGTTCGGTCTGACTGTGGGACCGCTCATCGGTGCAATCGTAGAATTTGGACCATCGGTCGCGGCCAACATGCGATATCCGGCATTTGAGGAATGGCGGTTGGTGAAGATCGGCGATTATATCGAACATGTGGACTTCCTTTCAATCTTTCAATGGATCACCGGAGCGTACGTGCGATTGTCCCTGCATGTGTATTTGATTCTTGAACTATATCGTTTGCACGAACAGAAGAAACGCAAGGTACGGCTGTGGGCGTTGGGAATCCTCGGCGCGGGGCTGCTGATGATTTTTGCCGTGCCGCTGAATGACATCCAGTTTATTGGACTGTTGAAGACGTTGGTCTTGCCTTTAAAAGTTTACACCTTGCTCGGACTGTCGGTGATTTTGGGAGTGATTGCTCTGCTTGCAAAACGAAAGGAGGGACGTGAGGGCGATGAGGGAAACGAGCATCCGGAAGCTGTTTGATCGGAGTCCCGATGTGGTGATCCGCCCGGTCGCATTTGGTGAAGGGCGCAGTGCGGAAACGATTCTCCTGATCTTTTGTACGACGCTCTGTGACATCGAAAGGATCGACGAGATCGTGCTTCCGCGGTTGTATCGCGCGGCGAGTGCCGGCGGCGGACGCCAGTTGGTTAAGACGATTCCCCAGTTGTTGTCGGCCGTGCCGATGGAGTTCAACGAAGAGTATCTTGTCGAAGAGGTGTTCGGCGGCACGCTGATCCTCTTTCATGAGCAGACGGGTGCGCTGTTTACTCTGGGCATGTCCAAGCGACCCAATCGAAACGTGGAAGAAACGAACACCGAAGTGTCGGTTCGCGGACCGCGCGACGGATTTATCGAAGACCTGAACACCAACATCGCATTGATCCGCAAACGGCTGCGAACGCCGACGTTGACGTATGAACAGTTTGTCATCGGCAGAAGGTCCAAGACCCAGGTGGCGTTGCTGTATATGACCGATATCACGCGCGATGATGTGATCGCCGAGGTGCGGGATCGGATCAAGCAGGTCGACGTCGATCTGCTTCCCAGCATCGAGTCGCTGGGCAAAACGGTCGCCACCTCCTCGTATCGCTTTTTTCCAGCCTTCATTTTTACCGGTCGTCCTGATTTTGCGGCCGATGCGTTGGTCAATGGCCGTTTCCTGATCCTGATGGACGGAGATCCGACCTGCATGATCGCCCCGGTCGAACTGCTCTATCTGTTGAAGACGGCGGAAGACAACCGCCTTGCGTCCGTCTATGTGATGGCCGAGCGGATGATCCGGCTGGTCGGTCTGTTCTTTGCACTCTTTATGCCGGCCTTCTGGACGGCGCTGGTCGTCTATCATCAGGATCAACTGCCGTATCGGATGCTGGCCACCGTCACGATGGCGCGGCAAGGGGTGCCGTTCCCAGCCGGATTTGAATCTTTCATCATGCTGTTTTTGTTTGAGCTGTTTCGCGAAGCCGGGGCACGTATGCCCAAGGCGGTGGGGCAGACGCTGTCTGTTGTCGGCGGTTTGATCATCGGGGATGCGGCGATTCGCGCCGGCCTCGCTTCGCCCGGGCAGGTGGTCGTCATCGCGATGTCGTTTGTCGCCACCTCCACGCTGGTGCATCACTCGTTGACCGGCACGGCATCGTTGTTGCGGATGTTTTTCTTGCTGGTGAGCACGTTGTTGGGGATGTACGGAGTGGTGCTGTCGTTTATCGGATTGATCCTCTGCTGGACCAATATTGAATACTTTGGAGTCCATTACCTCGCCTCGATCAACTACAGCAACTTCCGCCAACTGTTCGCTGCTACTTTGTTCCTGCCGTATCACGAGTTGCGTAAACGCGCCAAATTTTTGCGTCTGAAAGACGAAACGTCAGGGGGCGATGAGGGATGAGGGGGCGGTTGCTCAGAGGCGGGCTACTGGTGTTGGCATTGTCTGTGATGGTGACCGGTTGTTGGGACGCGAAAGAATTGGAACAGATGATCTATCTCAATGCGCTCGGTTTCGATTACAAGGACGGGGAGTATACGACCTACGCGCAAATCGTCAATTTCTCCAATCTGGGGAAGCAGGAGGGCGGCGCACGCATGCCGGAGGAAGTGTGGGTAGGTCGCGGCTACGGGAGCACGATCGACATTGCGACAGACAACCTCTATCCGTCGTCACAGCAACGAATCTCATGGGCGCATGTGAAAGGAGTTGTGCTCAGCGAAGCAGCGCTCAAAACCGGGCAGTACGATGAGATGTTCGACTCGTTCAACCGCTATCCGGAGATTCGCCATGAGATGTCGTTTTATGCGACAAAGGAATCACTGGAAAAACTGTTGACAGCCAAACCGATTCTCAATCAATCCGCTTTTTACACCCGTTTGATCAACCCAAAAGATATATACCGGCAATATTCGCTCATCAAGCCGTTGACGATCCGTGAGTTGGGCAAGTACTTGCACGAGCCTGCGAGCACGATGGCGGTGCCTTTCCTGCGGGTCAACTCGGAGCGTTGGAAGGCAAATGAAAAGGGACATCCGGTGATGGAAGTCGACGGAGCAGCTTTTGTTAAGAACAAAAAGTACAAAGGCTCCTTGGACCGCGTCAAACTGATCGGCATGCGGTGGGTGCAGAAAGGCTCCTCAAGAGCCCCGGTTTATCTGCGCAACGAAAAAGGACCTGTCGGCGTACTGGCTCTCTTGAAGCCCAAATGCAAGATCAAATACCGCATCGTGGACGGCAAACCGCGATTTTCTTTACAAATCAAAGCATCGGGCCCCGTCATCGAACGCATTCAGGCGGTGGACGAAAAAGAATTGATCAAACTCGGGACCAAAAAAGTCGAAGAAGAAGTCCGCGGCCTCTACCGGGAAGGGCTGGCGATCCAAGCGGACGTGCTGGGGCTCGAAGAGACACTGTATCGCAAAGACCCAAAGTTATGGAAAAAACTGACCAAAGGTGGAGATCTCCCGCTGGATGAACAAATGTTGGAGAATATCGAGGTAAAAGTAAAACTGGTTTCCACCGGCAAGATGAAGCTAAACAGCTTCTATTGATTTTAGTTAACATAATATATATTATCGGACGTTTAGTCCGGACAAAGAAAACCCGCCAAACCGGCGGGCTTTTCTACTTTTTAAAAACCTCCTCTGCTGTCTGCAAACGTTCTGCGATCTCATGCAGTTCGGTTGGGGTTTTCTCCTCAAGGTCTCCCGAGATCCAAGTCCAGACCTGCCGAAACTGATCCGCGACGTCATGTGTTCGCTCCAAAACTCTCGTACCGGCTGGAATCGCGCTCGCAGCGTATGCTTCATAGGTGTACTTGATGGCTGCCGTTTCGTGAAGAGCTTTCTCGTGCAGTCCTTCACGTTCGGCCACAGCAGTCGCTACGGCCAGTTTTTGAACGACTTCTCTCAAATTTTGCGTGTGACGGGCGACTTGCTCCAACTGAATGCTCTGGAGCGTCACAATCTGATCTTTCAATTGTTGATGCTGACGGTATGTTTGCATGGAAAACAGCAACAAAACAACGCATACGACCGACAGTGCAATCGTTGTCCTCTTCATACTGCTACTCTTCCCCGTCCGTCCAAAAAGAAAAACCCGCCTTTTGGCGGGTTTTTCTTTTGTATGAGATTAGTTCGCCCAGTACCAGGATTGCGACCCGTACGGGTATTCGACACGGCTGTCTACGTGCAGGAAGCTGGAGTACGGGATGATTCCGGAGAAGCCGCTGGTCTTTGCAATCGATTGCATCGTGGAAACGGATTTGCCGCTGATCACGATGTCAGCTGCGATGCCGTACATATGTTGGGAGTTGGAAGCACCGCCGACATTCGTGTTGTGGTTGATCGAACGGAAGCCGGAGTTGATGGTGATCGCCGCGTTGCCTGCTTTTTGACGAACAGCTTCCAGTTTCCACATCAGCTGACGGACGTTTTCTTTGACGGTGGTCGAGCTGACTTTGCCGCCGGAGAAACCGCTGCCGTCTTTGGAGTAGAACTCGCTGAACTCGAAGTGCAGGGTCGAACCGTCACCGGTGTCTTCCAGTGCGTTGAGCTTGGATTGAGTAGCCGGGCCAACGATGCCGTCAGCGGTCAGGCCGTGTGCACGTTGGAAGCGGATGACAGCCGCTTTGGTGCCGGCACCAAATACGCCGTCTTTCGCTACGTAGGTTTGGGAAGCGGAGTCCGCTGCATAGCCAGCCACGCGTACTTGCAATTCCTTTACGTCGGAACCGCTGGAGCCTTGTTGCAGGGTGCGGGTCCAGGTGTACGCGTGAGCATCTTGAACCGTTACAAACGGGAGCAGCATGGCGGTTGCCAGCATCATAGCGGCAACCCGAGACTTTTTGGATTTCAACATAGTCATATCCCTCTCTCTCTTATCTGTTTATTAGGAATAATATAGTATCCCTGGCAATAGTATATAAAGGTGTTACGTACATGGCAATAGTTTTTAACCTTAATTCATGATATTTCGTATATTTTTTCAAAAATCGACTGAAAGATACAGAAATTTTGTAATGAAATCACATATTCAACATTAAAAAACCTGTGATTCTAAACGAAATGTTCAGAATCACAGGTTTTTTGTTTTCTCTATGCGATGATTACACCAAGCGCATGCTGACGACAAACACGACGGTCAGCGTGGCGAGGGCAAACATGGACAACGCAATCGAATAGCGGCCGACCAGCTTGGCAAACTCCCCTGCTCCCTGGCTGCCTGCCAATTTTTTCGCGGCGCGGTTGCTCATCCAGGTCATGACGATGATGAACAGCAGCACGGTCATGCCGCCCGCCTGCTCCATCAAAGAGAGCCACAGCGGTTTTTCCGAGTGGGTGAAGCCCAGACGCTGCACCAATGTCGCGCCGGAAACCAGAACGATCAGAGCGGCGAAGTTGACAAATCGCTTGACCGCCTTCATCGACAGCAAAAACACGGGCTTGCCGTTCCCCTCCGTCAGATGACGGCGCACGGACAGCAGCAGAATCACCAGCAGAACGGTCGAGCCGAGCCACAGGGCCAGCCCGGAAAGGTGTAGGAAATACAGGATGGTATCAAGCATTTAGATGTTCCTCCTCTGTTCTCTTGATTGTAGGTACATGTTGAAGTTTCGGCCACCAGTTCCAGCGACCGAGCAAGACCATGATCGCAGGCATCAGCATCCCGCGCACGAGGAACGTGTCGATCAGTACGCCCAGTGCGACCACGAAGCCAAACAAAAACAGTTCCAGCAACGGTTGTGTCATCAGTACGGCAAACGTCGCGATCAGGATCAATCCGGCCGACGAGATCGTTTTGCCCGTTTTGGCGACGGCCACTTGGATCGCGGTGACGAGATCCTGTTTGGTCGCTTCTTCCCGGACGCGGGACCACAGCAGAATGTTGTAGTCGACGCCCAATGCGACGAGAAACACAAACGTGTAGACCGGAATCCGGTACGAGATCGCATCATATCCGAACACCCCGGTGAAGATCAGCCAACTCAACCCGAGTGATGCCCCGTAGGTGATCAGGATCGTGCCGATCATGTACAGCGGAGCAAGCAATGAACGGGACTGGAAGATCAGGAAGAAGGTGATCAAAAACGTCACGGACAGCATCACCCACAGCGTGTCCCGGTCGTTGACGCTGCGCGTATCCACCTGCACCGCCGTCTGACCGGCCACATGCAGCGTGGTGAGAGCCGGGTCGTACCCGCTGTCGCTCAAGATTTGACGCGACTGTTCGCGCAGGTGCTCCACCGTCCGCATCGCGTCGTCGCCATACGGGTCGTCTTTGAGCACCACTTCGACGCGCACAGCCAGCCCGTCAGAAGAGATCTCCTTTTCAGACGATACAGACGCTACGCCTTCCATGCCGGCCAACGTCTCACCCAGTCGGCCCTCCGGCAAAGCTTGCGAAGAGGTCGCGATCACTTGCACCGGGGCGAGCGTTCCTTTCGGGAAATGTTGCTCCAAGACGGTGAATCCGGCCCGCGATTCCATCTCTTCGGGGAACGACTGCAAGAGATTAAACGAATACTGGATATTTCCCACGGCCAATGAAGAACTGCCGAGCAGCACGACGAGCACCGCGATGATCAGGCGAGGTTTGCGTGTGACAAAGCGTCCCACAGCGACCCAAAATCCTCGCTCCCCTTTTGACTCTTCTCCGATTTTCGGCACGAACGGCCAGAACGCCTTTCGTCCGATCAGAGAAAACGCAGCCGGGATCAAGGTCAAGCCGCCGAGCATGATCACCAGCAACGCGACCCCAAATACCGGAGCGAAGTGCTGATACGGTTTAAAGAGAGTGCCGAACAACGCCAGCACGGCGACCAAGATGATGCCGCTGGAGAAAAAGATCGGCTCTCCGACATGGGTCATCGCCACTCGCATCGCCTCATACTGCGATTCGGTGCGACGCAGTTCTTCCCGATACCGTGAAAACACGAACAGACAGTAGTCGGTGAGCACGGCAAACAGCAGGATCATCATGATCGACAGTGCCTGACTTTCGACCACAAACCAAGCTCTCTCCCCGGCGATGCCAAGGATACGGTCCACGATCTGATGCAGAATGCCCGCGATGACCAACGGTACGACGGCCAGCACCGGCGAGCGGTACAGCACGATCAGCAAGACCAAGATCAAAGCCACCGTGGCGAGCATCAGCACGACATCCGCTCCGGCAAAAATGCCGATCGCATCGGACGCGATCCCGGCCGGACCAGTGACGGCCACTTGCATCTTGTTTGCAGCGGCTTCTTGGAGTTGCGCGCTCAGGGCGGTGACGACATCGTGCACTTGGTGCGTGTCGAGGTCCTGCTCCAATTGAACGGGCAACATCAAGGTGGTGCGATCCTCCGAATACAGACCGGCCCAGGCAGCAGGCGGCATCGCATGCAACGGTACCGATTGTTTCACACCGTCCGGTTTTTGCTCCGTCATCGTGCGGCTGATCTCCTTGACCCGCTCCAGCTCTTCCTCTGTGAGCGGCTGTGAATCATGAAACACGACCAGCGCCGTGACGCTGCCGTCTCCCGGAAAATGAGTTTCCATTGCATTTCTGGCGATCTCCGACGGGACCCCGTCCGGCAGATCGGTGCGGTTTGAGTTTACGGCAAACGTATCGCTGGAAGGTGCGAAGCTTGCCAATACGGCTGCCAGCACCAACCAGAAAACGAGCACGACTTTGGCGCCAGTTTTGCTGCTGGCAAAGTCGGTGATCGTATGAAGAATTTTCATCATGTTCAGTTCCCTCCTGTCCTCTGTCCTCTACATCTCGGATTGTAAGTGACAGACATGAACAGAAGATGAACGAACAATTACAAACGAGGCAATCGAATCAAGAAGGTCGTCCCGATGCCGGGAGTGCTGTCCACTTCGATCTGACCGCGATGCTGGCGGATGATCTTTTGCACGATTGACAAACCGAGTCCGCTACCCGACCGATTGCGGTTGCGGGACTTGTCCGCTTTATAAAAGCGATCAAAGATGTGCGGCAGTTCGGCAGCCGCGATGCCGATGCCGGTGTCGCGAATGAGCAGGTGCACCTCTCCCACGTCGGAGGACAACTGCAAGGTGATCGCGCCTCCTGCTTCGGTGAACTTGATGCTGTTGGTCAGCAGATTGATCCAGACGAGATGCAAGAGCTGACGGTCGGCCCGGACCGTCACGTCCGGCAACTCCAGTTCCAAGTGCAAGTCTTTTTCTTGCCACTGCCATTCGAGCATCAGCGCGACCTCGCGCAGCTGTTCATCGAGGCGGTACTCGGTCTTGTCCAGCGCGGCATTCCCTTTGTCCAGCGCGGCCAACGTCAACAGTTGTTGGCTGATCGAGGACAGCCGTCTGCTCTCCGACTCGATGATGGACAGGTAGACCTCCCGTTCCTCCGCAGACATCTCTTCGGTGCGCAACGCCTGCGAAAAACCTTGGATCGAGGTCAGCGGCGATTGGATCTCGTGGGAGACGTTCGACACGAACTCCTGCCGCATCGCCTCCAACTTCTTCAGCTCGCCCGCCATCTTGGAAAAATGGCGGGCCAATTCGCCGATCTCATCGCCGCGCGCGATCTCATAGTGTACATCAAAGTCACCCTCGGCGATCTGGTTCGTCGCGGCCGTCAGCCGTTTGATCGGTTGGACGAGCAACCGGGTCAAGATGGTCAGAAAGATCAACGAGATGCCAAACGTCAGCACGAGCAGCCACGCCAGCAACACGCGCAGTTCTCCAAATGCGCTTTCGATGTCCGGACGCAAGAACAGAACGTACGTTTGGTTAGCTGTTTTCAAAGGGACGCCGACGCTGTTGGCGAGCGTATTTTCAAAATATCCGGTAACAAACAACTCGTGCTTCCGTTCCTTGACGCCGTGATACGGTTGTCCGTTGCGCACGCGCTCCACGATGGCCGGGTCCGGGTGCGTGTCTTTGAACGGCGAGCCGTACATCGTACCGTGCCCCTGCTCGTCGACGATGTACAGGCGGTAGTTCAGATCGGCGATCAAGGTCAGATACTCATGCAGATCGAGCATGGGATGCCTCTCATATTCGGACGCGATCGATTGAGCCATGTGCATGAGCCTTTCTTCGTTGTGAGACTTGAGCTGCCATTGGTAGTAGAGATTGGAGAGCAAAAAAGCCAGTACCCCGCTGGCGAGGACGACGATGACGGTCAGCATGGTGATACGAACGTACAGCGTTTTCAGCTCTCCCGCACCTCCAGTTTATAGCCGAGTCCGCGCACGGTGACGATGGCGATGTCCTCGGCGTTGACCAGCCGTTCGCGCAGGCGTTTGATGTGGACATCGACCGTGCGGCTGTCCCCTTGGTAATCGATGCCCCAGATGCGCTGGATCAGTTGATCGCGCGTCATGATCCGCCCTGGATTGCTGCCCAGCAGCGCCAGCAGCTCAAACTCTTTTAGCGGCAGGACCAGAGATTCGTCGCCGACGCGCACCTCGTAGTTGCGCCTGTTGATCGTCGTTTTGGCGAAGGAGATGATCTCTTCAGAGACCGCTTGATACCGCCGCAGCAGTGCCTTGATGCGAAACAGCAGCTCGCGGGGTTCGAACGGTTTGACCAGATAATCGTCCGTCCCGGCCAAAAAGCCTCGCTCCTTGTCTTCTACTTCCCGCTTGGCTGTCAACAGGATCACAGGCAGGTCATAGACATCGCGGATCTCTTGGCACAGTTCGTAGCCGTCTTTGCCCGGCATCATCACATCGACGACCGCCAGATGGATGCGTTCCCGCTCCAAGATCTCCGCCGCGTGGAGGCCGTCTTCGGCAGCGTGCACGGTATAGCCTTCTTTTTGCAGATAAAACCGCAGCAAAGTGCGGATGTTCGGATCATCGTCTGCGATGAGGATGTGAATGATCATGGCTTCCCTCCGGAACGCATGAGAGTTTGGAACTCTTTTATTGTACCAGAAAGAGGGCCTGGAACTAGGTCCCAAGCCCTCTCTTTTTATCCGATGGTAGTTATCCGAGCAGATCTTGCTTGGTAAAACGCCACTGTCCGATCAGATACAACGCGACGGTCCAGCCGATCAGCCAGAGCGCGCTTTCCCCCAATGTGATGTGGAGTCGGAACATCTGCCCCACCTCGCCGGAGTAGATCGAAGGCAGATTGAAATGGGTGGTCGGCAACCACTTCAGCCATTCGCTCCCCATGGACACCTGTGTCACGATCGTGCCGCAGACGACCACCCCCATCGCGAGGCCGGTCGAGACAGCCGCTGAACGCACCATCGTCGAGCAGAAGAAACCGAGCGTGGTCATCGCCACCGTCGCCGCCACGGTGAGCAGCATGCCGTTCAGAACAAATGTGCCGAGCGGAATGACTTTTGCGTTGGACGCGTCAACAGCGAAGATGGTTTGCATCTGACCGCCCATCATCACTTGCTCCTCGTAGTGTCTGACGCCGATCGTTTTCGGATGCTCGTAGCCATCCGTGCCGAACAGAGCAAACATGGCGCCGGTCAGCGCCCCGAGCAACAGCGCGATCAGGATGATGCTGGCGATCAGGGAGGTGATGTATTTGCCAAACAGGATCTTCGAACGCGAGGCAGGACGCGCCAGCAACAGTTTGATCGTGCCGCCTGTCATCTCGCCCGACACCATGTCGGCCACCAGCAACACCGCCAGCAGCGGGAACAGCACCATCGCGCCGATCATCAAAAAGGTCTCGATCATCTGCCAGGACGATGCCGGGCGGAAGTCTTCCAAATTGGGCGTCATGTCGCGGGCGATGTAGTACTCATAGGTGAGGATCTGTTGCTCCATATCGCCTGATTGCCACTTTTGGTCAGGCGGGAGATTTTTGATGTTTTCTTTGATTTGCTCGATCTGGGTGCGCAACATCTCGGCTGTCATCTTGGTTCCGGACGGTTGGCCCGATTTCACGCGGTCGAGCCGCTCTTGTGTGTTCGTTCGCTCCAGTTTCATGTGTTCTTTGTCAGCGGCCGGTATGTTCTCGTCCGCGATCATCTCATCGAGGTGGCGCAGTTGGTCTTCGAGCATCTGCTGTTGGTACTCCGGAGAGTTGTATCGCTCCATCTGTTTTGCTTCATAATAGGAGCCGACAGAGAACAGGCCGACCACCGCCAAACTCAGCAGCAACACGACGAGAAACCGCCGCCGCCGCAACAATTTGATCCATTCATTCTGTATGATCGCCACGATCTCACGCACGTTGATTCCCTCCGGTCATCTCCAAAAATACGTCTTCCAGCGTCGAGGACTGCTCTTCGATGCGCAGGATCTCAATGTTCGCCTTGATCAGGCTGCCGAGCAGCGCGTTCAGACTGCCGCTCGGGCGATCCACAGAGAGCAGACCCGGTCCTTCTACGACCGGCTGTAGGTCGGATGCGACCGACCAGACTGTATCGTGCGCCAGTTCGGCCCGGTCGACGTGCAGGATCAGGCGATTTTGCTGCGAGCGTTGTTGCAGGTCGTGCACCGTCGCGGTCGTCACCCATTTGCCTTGTTGAATAACGCCGACACGGTCGCACACCAGTTCGATCTCCGCCAGCAAGTGTGAGGAGATCAAGATGCTGGTGCCCTGCGCTGCCAACGAGCGGAGCAGTTCGCGAAACTCGCGAATGCCGCTCGGATCGAGGCCGTTGGTCGGTTCGTCCAAGATCAGCAAGGCGGGATCGTGCAACAGCGCCTGCGCCACACCGAGCCGCTGACGCATGCCGAGCGAGTAGCGGCGCACTTTGTCACCGATCCGCTCCTCCAGACCGACGAGGCGCACCACGTCGCGGATGCGGGCTTCGGTGATGTTGCCGCTCAGTCGGGCAAACTGTTGCAGATTTTCTAATCCGCTGAGATACGGATACAGTTCCGGGTTTTCGACGATGGTGCCCACTCGCTTCATCGCGGCGGACCGATCCTTTTGCACGTCGTGGCCGTCGATGGCGATCCGACCGGATGACGGACGGGCCAGACCGACCAGCATGCGGATCGTCGTTGTTTTGCCGGCGCCGTTTGGCCCCAGCAGGCCGAACACTTCACCGCGTCCGATCTCAAATGATATGTTGTCGACCAGCGTGCGCGATTTGATCGCTTTGGTCAGACCTTCCACTTGCAATACAGGTTGCATTCACACATTCCTCCAATTTCTGTCTCCCCTGTGCCTACTTCATTAGACGCATTCTACGGCAAAAAATTGAAGGAAAAGGTAGAAAAGTTCTTAAGAAAATATGAAGAAACCCCTTCCTGTTCAGAAAGGGGTAAAATTTTGTGTGGGAACGGCTAAATGCCGCCGCGCACGTACAACGTTTGACCGGTGATGAAGCTCGACTCGTCCGAGACGAGGAACAGGACCGCGTTGGCGATGTCGATCGGCTGACCGACGCGGCCGAGCAGAGATTGCTGCGCACCATACGCTTTGAATTGTTCGAAGTCGACGCCCATTCGCTCCGCCGTGGCGCGAGTCATATCGGTCTCGATAAAGCCCGGTGCCACCGCGTTGACGTTGATGTTGAATTTGCCCAATTCGATCGCCAGCGTCTTGGTGAAGCCTTGCAGACCGGCTTTGGCGGTGGCGTAGTTGAGCTGACCGCGGTTGCCGAGGGCAGAGGTCGAGGAGAAATTGACGATCTTGCCGTAGCGGGCTGCGACCATGTGTTGCTGCGCGGCTTGCGAGCAGTAAAAAGCGCCTTTGAGGTGGACATTCATCACGGTGTCCCAGTCGTCTTCGCTGAGCTTATGGATGAGGTTGTCCCGCGTGACCCCCGCGTTGTTGACGAGGATGTCGAGGCGGCCAAATTCATCGATGGCGCGTTGAATCAGGCCGGTCACCGCCGCTTTGTCGGTGATATCGCACGGGTGCGCCACCGCAGTGCCGCCGGAGTTGTTGATCAGAGCGGCTGTCTGCTCGGCATGTTCGGCGTTGATGTCGTTGACGACCACCTTCGCCCCTTCTTCTGCCAGTCGGATGGCGGTCGCAGCGCCGATGCCCCGGCCGGAGCCGGTGATGAGGGCGACTTTATCTTTTACACGCATGTAAAATTCCCCTTTCAGATGGAACAGGTTTTTATTCGAGAACAGCGACGGTGGCGGTCCCTTTCATCGCGACCTCGCCCTGTTGGGTGATCGCTTGCACCTTGCAGACGAGACGCAGCGTCCCGTCCGTTTCCAAGCGTTCGGTGACTCGCCCGCTGCAGGTGATCACGTCACCAGGGCGCACCATGCCGGTAAACCGCACCTTGAACCCTTCCATCTGCCCGTCCAGCCCGATCCACTCGGTCAGGAGTTGACCGACAAACGCCATCGTCAGCATGCCGTGGGCGATCACACCGCCGAGACCGACCTCCTGCGCGTATTCTTCAACTGTGTGGATCGGATTGAAGTCGCCGGATGCGCCGGAGTACATGACGAGCTGTGTTTTCGTCACCGTCGGTTTGGTCAGTTCCGGCAGAGCATCGCCCGGTTGAAAGTCACGAAGCGCCATGTTACGCCTCCTCCTTTCGCTGCGGGATGATGATCTTGAGCGTCGATGTATAGCAGTGTTCGCCGTGCTGGTTGTAGCCTTCCTGCTCTACGACGACGAACGTCATGCCGCCACTTTTCCCATTGCGTCCATAGACGTCCTTGACAGTCAGCGAACAGGTGAGGACATCGCCGGCATGGATCGGCCGACTGTAGCGAAACTCCTGCTCACCGTGGATCAAGCCGTCCGCCTTGATATTCAGCCCTTCGATCACGCCGCAGTTCAAGGTGATGCAAAACGTCGGCGGTGCGATGATTCGCCCGTAACGTGTGGTCGCCGCATAGTCCGGGTCGCGATACAGCGGGTTCGGATCGCCGATCGCCTCGGCAAATCGGCGGATCGCGCCTTTTTCGATCTCGTTTTGTACGGGCTTGGACGACTTCCCGATCAGGTCAGGGGAGATCATCAACTCGCATGCCTCCTTTGGTGTACAGGGTGTTCAGATCCCAATTGTTTCTATTATACGAAATGAAAGTGATTTCAGAAATGTTTTTTTATACTGATCAGGCCAAAAAGGCCCGGTTCAAGAACCGCGGACCTCATTGCCGTATTCTTTATGACCTTGATACTCCAGCCAACGGTGGATGATCGAGCGCAACCGCCGCTGTCGTTGCAAAAGCAGACGCTTGATAAACTGGCGCTCCCGTTCGCGCAACGCCCCGCGCGGTACTTTGTTCAAGGCGTTGTTGATGTCCGATTCTTGGAGCCGTTCGATCTGATCGATCATCGGCTCCAGCAGGTCGAGCCGCGATTGCAAGTGCAGCAGTCCTTGCGGCACGCGGTAAAACAGCCACAATTGCTCCCAGACCGCCGAATTCCATGAGCCGCGCTTCCACTTGCGGGGCGATCCGTACAGGGCGCGGGAATGATCGGTCAGGTACCAGTCGTATTTTTCATTCGGATCGTTCCGATAGAGGATCAAGTTGTGGCCGGCCGCCCGCTCCGGGTTGGCGATCCAGGCATCGAACACGATCAGCGAGGCAAGTTGCTCGACATCGTGCAGAGATTCCTCCGGCCGCTCTTGCACTCGTTGCGGTGCTTCCGACCAAGGGATGATCTCGACAGCGCGGGCTTCGACGGTGACGATACCGCTCTGTGCCTCTCCTTCAGGTCCGAGCACCGTTGCTTGTTCCAGAGCGGCGACAGGATAGCCGAGCCGCTCGGCCAGGGCGGCTGCCACATATTCGTTGGCGACGATCGGGCCGCTCTCATACCAGTGGCGGGTGGTGGCAAATTTAAAATCGCCGCGTACGCCCTGTTGATCGGCGACGACCCAGATCTGACCTTGGCGCTTGGCTTTGCGGACGGCGACCCATTTCCAACGTCGTCTCCACATGCGGTCATCTCCCCTTTCTCGGTGATTCTCTCAGCGGAAAGGCTTGCTTTTTGTTATCCTATGGTAAAAGGGTGCAGATCGGGAACCTTTTGCCCGTCCAAACGTACTAGAGGTGTATCGAGTCTAAAAGGAGTGACAAAAACGATGACCATGCAGATCATCGCCATCGTGATCAGTTCGCTGCTGATCTTGCTGGCGATTGGGTTTACGGTCGTGCCGATCATCCCCGGCACGCTGTTCCTGTACCCGGCGGTGCTGGTGTATGGCTTTATGGTGGATTTCTCCCCGTTTACGATGTGGTTCTGGGTCGGTCAGATCGCGCTGACTCTGATCAACTTTGTCTCCGATAACATCGCCCAACTGCTCGGGATCAAAAAGATGGGCGGCTCCAAACACGGAATGATCGGCGGCACGATCGGCATGTTCGTTCTGCCGTTGTTGATCTCGCCGCTCGGCTTGCTGGCCCTGTTCCTCGGCCCGTTGGTCGGTGCCGTGATCGGGGCGATGCTCGGCGAGATGATCGCCCGTCGCCAGTCAAATGAGATCGTGAAAGTGGGCTGGGGTTCTGCCCTCAGTTTCCTCGCTGGCACGTTCTTTAAATTTGTGCTGGTGATGATCCAAGTGACATGGTTCTACATGGCGATATTCTAAAAGAAAATGGATTTTTTCCGGTTGGCCCTCTGCATTCTTGGGAATAGTACCAAGAAAAGGAGGGCGTTTTTCATGAACGAATATTCTTTCGCCGACATGTTCCAACACCGGCATTGGTCGGAAGAATTGCATGAGACCCCTTGGTGGCAGGCGCTGATGGCCGATCCGCGCTTTCATGCCGCCTACGAGCGGAACCATCACATGCGGCTGAAATTGAGCAAGACCAGTTACCTCAAGAAACTGATGCGATCCGAATCGGAACGCCAGTCGTTCATCGCGGGTGTCCTGCAACCGGAACCGGAACATCTGTCCAACTGGGAGTTGGACTGACCTGACCGGAGCAACAGGCACAACGACGGTACGGCATGCGTACTATGTAACACCACTCCCCCATCTCATCAATCGCAGGAGCTCGCTCCTTTAGAAGAAAGGGTGCAAAGCGATGAAAAAGATTCATTTTGTCGGTATCAAAGGGACGGGAATGAGCGCCTTGGCGCAATTGTACGCTCGGATGGGTTACGAGGTGTCCGGCTCGGATAGCCAGGAGATTTTCTTCACGGATGAATTGCTCTCGAAAGCGGGCATCACATATATCGGCACACCGAACGCAGCGCAGGTAGAGCAGGTCGATTTGGTCTGCCATTCGCCGGCCTACAACCACGAACACCCGGAGATTAAACGGGCGCTGGAACTCGGAATCCCGGTGTACACCTATCCGCAATTGCTTGGCAAACTGACCACGGAGCGCCCGTCGATCTTGATCACCGGCACGCACGGCAAAACGACGACGACCTCGATGGTCGGATCGCTCCTCGCCCATGTGGGGCAAGACCCGATGGTCGTGATCGGCAGCAAAAACTACAACATCGGCAGCAATGCCCGGTACGGCGACGGCGCATTGGTCGCGGAGGCTTGCGAGTACAAGCGCAATTTCCTTCACTACCAGCCGCACATTCTCGTTGTCAACAACATTGATTTCGATCATCCGGATTATTTTCACGACCTCAACGACGTCTTTCTGGCCTTCCAACAGTTGACCGATAAACTGTCGCCGGAGGGTGTGCTGGTCGCATGCGGCGACGATCCGCTGTGCCGGAGGTTGCAAACGTCGGCCAACACGATCTATTTCGGCTTGAAGTCGGGCAACGACATCTATGCGACCAATATCGTCGAGTCGCGCGGCGTGCTGCGCTTCGATGTGTGGGAAGGCAGCCAACCGCTGGGCAGCGTCCAGTTCCGCTCGCTCGGGGAGCACAACGTGCTGAACGCGCTGGCGACGATCTCTGTCTCCCGTGCGATGGGTCTCTCCTTCCAAGATGTGCAAGCGTCGCTGACTCAATTCCAAGGGGTGTACCGCCGCTTTGATTACATGGGTCGCCTCGGTAAACTGGAGTTATATGATGATTACGCGCATCATCCCAGCGCGATCACCACGACGCTGCGGGCGGTGAAAGCCTCTTTTCCGAATGATCCGTTGATCACCGTGTTTCAACCTCACACGTATTCGAGGACGAAGAAGTTTCTGGAGGAATTTGCCGAGTCGTTGACGCTTTCCGACGAAGTGTTGCTCGTCAAACTGTTCTCCTCGGCCCGCGAGACAGATCCCGGTGACAACCTCTCCGAACAACTGGCCACCGCGATTCGCAATCGGGGCAAGACGGTCACGTTCGTTGAAAACCTGGAGGAAGGCTCGCGCTATATCCAACAAATCGCCAAAGGTCGCGACGGCATCGTCCTGACGATGGGGGCCGGCAATGTGCGCGGCATCGGGGAAGACTCGCTGTCTCTGCTCTTGGAATCGCAATCGGAATAGAAAATGGCAGGTAAAGGCCGTCCAAGCGGGCGGCTTTTTTTCGTTTTTGGAGCGAATGGACGACAAGGGCCCTGTATGCCCGTTTGAGGGATTTAGTCCTGTTCTGGTGTTATGGTATTGAGGGGTAGTAGAAAACGCGAATACAAGGCAAATAGAGGGGGTGTTTTTTGAGGAGATCGGAAAATGAGTTTACATAAAAAGACAATGTAGATCATACACACCCACTTTTGGAGCGAAAAATAGAAAATAAAACAATCTAGCAAATACTATGGCGATAATAACCCCTTATCGCTATAATCTAAGTATAAAGACTTGACGAAAGGAATGATCGTTAGTGTCTGATCGGTTCCCTGTATTGAGCCAAACGTACGTTCCTACTGTTGCTCAGGAGATGGGCGTGCTGCATGATGAACACCTCATCACCCTCTTCCTCAATCGTCCCCGTCCGAAGGTCTGGTCGAAAATGACCCGCAAGGCCTACCATCGCGACTTGGAAGCTTTTTTGAAATTTATCGACGGCACTCCCCTCGCCCAAGTTACATATGTAAAGTTGGTGGAGTATTGCTATTCCATTCAACACTATGCACCGGCCACCCAGCAGCGGATGATCAACGTGATGCGCTCCCTGTTCTTGTTTGCCCACCGGCTCGGTTATCTGCAAAAGAACCCGGCGATCCTCATCGCCGCTCCCAGCGTTCCTGTTCGGGCAACGCATAAACGTTCGCTGTCCATTGCCGAAGCACAACGGATCTTGGAAACAGCTCGCGGGAAGGATCGCTACTACCTGATCGTCGTGCTCCTGATGACCACCGGCGTTCGCGTAGAAGAACTGTGTTCAGCAAAATGGTGCGATCTCTATGAAGACATGCGCGGCAACATCGGCTGGATGGTGCGGGGGAAAGGCGATAAGGACCGTCCGGTGCTGATTCGTCCGGACGTCTGGACCCTGTTGCAGGACTTCCGACGCAAGACCGGCAAAAATCCGGAGCTCGATCCCAGCGATCGTACGCCCCTGGTCTTTACCACGCGCTACACCCGCTATCAACAAAACGCAGTGCGAGATATGATGTACCGCCTTTCCGATGCGGCCGGCCTCTCCCGCCGAATCTCCCCGCACATCTTGCGCCACACCTGCGCCACGTTTGCTTTGGAAGCGGAGGCCCCGCTGCTGCAAGTGCAACGGCAGATGGGCCACTCCAGCCTGCGAACCACCGAACGCTATCTCCATGACATTCGCGAACTGAGCGAGAGTGCAGGCAGTTACATCAATCAAGTTCAAATTTAGGATAGCAACTCGGGGTTGTCTGTAATAATGTTATGTTGCTTGTCCACTCCGAGTCCGATGAAAAAGCCATGCCGATCTATTGGCACGGCTTTTTTACTTGTCATAATATTTGTTACGGAAACCAGCGTCCCACTTTTTCACCGCTCCCCACCGCCCGCGTAACAACGGCCACATGTTGGGGTCCTCGATCCCGAGCCTCCAGAGCGAGAGACCGGCGAGTTCGTGGCGGTTGATCAATGTAATCTTTTGTGAAAGGGACGATGTGTTTTCAAACCAAACCTGATGCGGGGTGCCGCTGGAATCCCGGTACGTGTAGGTTGGAGTCTGACTGTCCGCATCTAACACTACATGGACCCGATACTGTCTGGCACGATTCATCGCCCCGTCGAACGACAGGTACTCCGGCACCTGACTTGACTCTTTCCAATCATAGGCATACCCGGCGAGCCCGAGCAGCGTCTTTCCCGGCTCCAAACCCTGTGCCAAAACGGATCGGATCCCCGATTCAGCCCAATCCAGCGAGGAGATCGGGCCAGGCAGCGTATACATCCGATGCTCCGTGTTCAACATCAGGGAAACCAGATCGGCCGACCTGCTCAGTCGTTGAAGCTCCGAGACCGGACAGCGCGGCTGGCCGTCATCGCCTGCCAGCAGAGGAATTTGAACGACCAGCCGCAGACTGGCCTGTCGACACGCCTCAGCCAGTGTCTCCACCCATTGGACAAATAAAGCGTTGTCCTCCGGATGCAGATCGGTCCAATCCAAACAGATCCCGTCCGCCCCGATGCGACTGTACGTTCGTATCAACGTCTCCGCCAACTGATGCTGATGACTTCGCATCGCCTGCCGGACCACTTCCCGGCCGCCGATGCCGCCGTTATAGTAGAGATTGCTCAGAGCGGGCAACACGTTGACGCGCCGCTCGCGAGCCGTTTGTACAGTACGCAGGATCTGCTCTTCCGCCACAAATGACTGCAACCGCCACGGCTCGGAGGGCGCCACTTGAAACCATAGCGGAAAGATCCCGCTCAGCCCCTCCTCTCCTTCACGTACGAGCGCTTTGTCGCTGCCGGGGTAGATACCCTCCTGTCCGGTGCAAAAAGCAAACGCATAGCGTGGAGTGCGAGGTCGAGCGAGCAGATGCTGTTTGTACCCCGGTTCCGGCCGCGGTTTGGGCACCTGCAGCAGTTGGCCCGCGGTGATCGCTGCCTCCTTCGTCAGCCCGTTGAGACGGGCGACGGTCAGTACCGATGTCCTGTAGCGGCGGGCAATCGATTCCAAGGTGTCGCCGTTTTGCACGATCACATAGGTGACCACTGTCTGAGCCACGACGCTCACCTCCACACGCGTTTATTCGATCGGGGAGAGCTTGGCGCGGATCGCGCTCCAGGCGGTAGGATCTTCAAGCCCAAGACGCCAGATGATCACCCCGCCCAGATTGTAGCGGCGCACAAGGTCCAGTTTCATCGATATCGAACGTGCGTTCTCAAACCATACTTCGTGGTTGCCCCCGCTCTTGTCGGTGTAGACCATGTACGGCACTTTGTACGTCGGATGAAACTTCACGACGCCGCCGTGTTCGGCCCGGAGTTTTTCGACCGCCTCATGGGACAGGGCACGGGCACCCGCTTTGCCGATCGTCCAGTCGTAGCCGTAAAACGGAATGCCGAGCAAGATCTTTCGCGGCGGCACGCCGTCTTCCAACGCCATCGCCAGCGTGTCGCGCACCCACGGCAGAGCTGCGACCGGTCCGGGAGCAGCCTCCGTCGGTTTATATTGATCGTACGTCATGATCCCGAGATAGTCGGCCGACTGAGCCAATCCCGGATAATCGAAGTCGACCGAATACGGTACCTTCCTCGCATCGCCAAGAACGTCGACAGTGACGAGCTTTCCTTGACTGTGCGCGCGCTCAGACAATTCACGGACAAATTCGGTGTAGAGCGCACGGTCTTCATCGCGCAGCTGCTCGAAGTCGAGGTTGACCCCGTCAAACTGGTATTCGTTGATCAAAGAAAACAGATTTCGATAAAACGTGTTGCGATGCGACCGCATCACAGCGCTGAGCGTGTCGGCCGCCGTGGTGCCTGCCGCCTGATCGGTGTTGTGGATCGACGCAAGGATCTTCACCCCGCGGCGTCGAGCGCTCTCTACCAGTTCAAGGATGATCGTCGGCGAGACGCGCGGCTTGATCTGACCCAACGCCTTGCGGTCGAGATCAAACCAGTATGGCGCGACACTCGACAACAACCGTGCATGCCTCTCAAAGGAAGCGGCACTCCCCGGCATCGCCGCCCCCATGGGACCTGTGTAAAACCCCAGCACATGGCGAGTCGGCACTCGCGGCTCGCGAAACTGCGGCGCTTCCTCCCCCACCTTGATGACATCACCTGACTCTACCTGCCGGAGCCCGCCGTTGAGCCGGGCCAGTTCCTCAATGGAAGTTCGATAACGCTCCGACAGTTCGGCCAAAGTCTCACCTTGTTGTACGACGACATAGGTGAGCCGAGATCCTTCCATCCTGCCAGCCTCCATTCCGCATTCTCGACAGAAAAGGTGCACCGATGCATTCCGTCACCGCTATCGTATGCAGGCGGCTGTCAGGGTGACAACGACTCACCAAGTCTCCGGCAAGATCAGCGTTTGCCCCGGATGCAGGTAGCCGTCGTCCAGTGCATTGATCTTCCTCAGCGTGTAGACCATCTCCCGCACGTCGCGCTTCCCCGCCTGCTCCTGATGGCGTTCCGCAATCCCCCAGAGCGTGTCCCCATATGAGACGACATACTCCTGCCCGGATACGCCTTCCGCTTTTTCCGCCCCTGCCTCCACTCCAAGCAAGAGCAGCAATCCCCCATAAAGCAAGATGCCGATGCCGAGTCCCGCTTTTTTCACCGTAAACTTGTCCATATTTGCAGTCCCCCCCACATTTAGAACACATGTTCGCGTTTGGTGTTTTTATCATATGGCGAATGTATGTTCCTGTCAAGAGAAATAGGAACTCATGTTTGTATTCTATTACCATCCGTGGTATAATTTCATCAAATCAAATTGCGAACATATTTTCGATCATCGGAATCTCGTGAGGGAGTGTTATAGATGTTGAAATTATCCAAGCGACAACAGGAGATCCTCGACTACATCAAGCGTGAAGTCCGGGACAAAGGATATCCGCCGTCCGTCCGTGAGATCGGCGAAGCAGTCGGCCTCGCCTCCAGCTCCACCGTGCACGGACATCTTGCCCGCCTTGAGCAAAAGGGTCTGATCCGCCGCGACCCGACCAAGCCGCGCGCCATTGAGGTGCTTGACGACCTGGACGCGCCGCAGTCCCGTTTTGAATACTCGACCATCATGGCGCCGATCGTCGGCCGTGTCACCGCAGGCATTCCGATCACCGCCGTCGAAAACATCGACGACTACTTCCCGCTGCCGTCCCGCTTTGTCGGCGACTCCCACGTCTTCCTGCTGGAAGTCGTCGGCGAGTCGATGATCGATGCCGGCATCCTCGACGGCGACCTCGTGATCGTCCGTCAACAAAACACCGCGCACAACGGCGAGATCGTCGTCGCGATGACCGAAGACGATGAAGCGACCGTCAAGCGATTCTTCCGCGAGGCGGACCACATTCGCCTCCAGCCGGAAAACCCGACGATGGACGCGATGCGCTACAACAATGTCACCATCCTCGGCAAAGTCATCGGCGTCTTCCGCAACGTCGACTGATCGATTCTGTCTCCCCTGCCCGTCTCCGACGGGCTTTTTCTATCTAACAGAAATGAAACAAGACCCCGTCGCAAGGACGGGGTCTTGTTTCATTTCTGATTCTTAGTAGGTGGTCAGGTACTGGTTGCGTTCCCACTCGGTGACGGTGGTGCGGAACATATCCCACTCGATTTGCTTCGCTTCAACGAAGTGGGTGACAGCGTGCTCACCGAGGGTCTTCAGGAGCAGTTCGTCAGCCAGCAGTTCGTCGATCGCTTCCTTGAGGGAAGACGGCAGCGACAGGATGCCGTTTTCGAGACGCTCTGCTTCGTCCATCACGTAGATGTTGCGGTTGACCGGTGCTGCCAGCGGCAGTTCGCGGCGGACGCCGTCGAGGCCGGATTGCAGCATCGCAGCCAGTGCCAGGTACGGGTTGCAAGCCGGGTCCGGGTTGCGAACTTCGACACGGGTGGACAGACCGCGGGATGCCGGGATGCGGACGAGCGGCGAACGGTTTTTCGCCGACCAAGCGATGTAGCACGGCGCTTCATAGCCCGGTACCAGACGCTTGTAGGAGTTGACGGTCGGGTTGGTGATCGCAGCGAAGCCGCGTGCGTGTGCCAAAATGCCCGCCAGGTAGTGTCTTGCCGTCTTGGACAGGCCGAGTTCATCAGACTCGTCAACAAAGACGTTCTCGTTGCCTTTGAACAGCGACATGTTGCAGTGCATGCCCGAGCCGTTGATGCCATAGACCGGCTTCGGCATGAAGGTCGCGTGCAGGCCGTGTTTGCGAGCGATCGTTCTAGCAACCAGCTTGAAGGTCATGATGTTGTCTGCTGCGGTGACAGCGTCGGAGTATTTGAAGTCGATCTCGTGCTGACCGACTGCCACTTCGTGGTGAGAAGCTTCGACTTCAAAGCCCATCTCTTCCAGGGTCAGAACGATCTCACGGCGGCAGTTCTCGCCGAGGTCGACCGGTGCCAAGTCGAAGTAACCGCCTTGGTCGTTGACTTCCGTGGTGACGTTGCCCTTGTCATCCAGTTTGAACAGGAAGAACTCCGGCTCCGGGCCGACGTTGAACTGGGTGAAGCCAAGGGATCGAGCGTCTTCCATCGCTTTTTTCAGGATGCCGCGCGGGTCGCCCGCGAACGGGGTGCCGTCCGGCATGTAGATGTCACAGATCAGACGCGCCACTTTGCGGCCTTCTTCGATCTCCCACGGGAAGATCAGCCAGGTGGACAGGTCCGGGTAGAGGTACATGTCAGATTCTTCAATGCGGACGAAACCATCGATGGAGGAGCCGTCGAACATCATTTTGTTATCCAGTGCTTTGTCGAGCTGAGAGACCGGGATCTCGACGTTCTTGATGATCCCGAGCAGGTCGGTGAATTGCAGTCGGATGTAACGGACGTTCTCTTCTTTTGCCAGACGACGGATGTCGTCAGCCGTGTAGTTGCGGTTCATTGGTTTTTCTCCTCCTTGGCCCCGTCACGAAGATCTCGGACTCAGGCTTTATATATTTAGTGGAAGAAGCGCGACAGATCACCGGCGTTGAAGGTGTTAACACCCGGCATGCTCGGTCTGCGCACCATTTCCCTTTTCCACATCTCGCGCACTTCCCGATCGGACAGGTCCTTTTCGAGCTTTTGAGCAGCCTTTTTCGCCTGCTCTTTCTCGCTCTCCGGCAACAGATCGGACGTGGTCTTGGCAGCACCGACGACCGCTTTGATGCCGGCGATGTTCAGGCCCTGATCGATCAGTTGCTTGATCTCCAGCAGTCTCTCCACATCATTGAAAGAGAACAGCCGTTGATTCCCATCCGTTCGCGCTGGGCGGATCAAGTCGTGCGTTTCGTAATACCGGATCTGCCGGGCGCTCAACTCGGTGAGTTTCTGAACGATCCCGATGGGGAACAGGGCGAGATTACGTCTGATCTCATCGTTCATGTTCATCATCGCCTTTCCTTGGTACACCCTCATTATATGCGCGTCACTATTAGTTGTCAACGCGTGTAAGGAAAGTTGACACGATAATTTTCAGATGAAAAAAGACCATGCTTGGCGATGATGTCACCCCTAGCATGGTCTTTTTCCCTGTTTACTATGTCAGTCGAGCAGCCCGCGTGCCTTCAGAGAAGCGACAGCAGACAGCACCGCCACTTTACCGTGCGCATAGGTCAGCCCGCCCTGCAAAAATCCGACGAACGGTTCGCGGATCGGACCGTCGGCCGACAGCTCGATGGACGAGCCTTGAATGAACGCTCCGGCCGCCATGATCACTTCGTCCGCGTAGCCCGGCATCGCCCACGGCTCCGGCTTGACATGCGAGTCGACCGGCGCGGCCGCTTGAATCGACTGGCAGAACGAGATCAGCCGCTCGCGGGAGCCGAGCCGCACCGCTTGGATGATATCGGTGCGGCGCGCCTGCGAGGACGGGTGCGTCTCCAGACCGATCTCTTCAAACAGCCCGGCTGCGAACACTGCCGATTTCAACGCTTCCCCTACCACATGCGGCGCGAGGAAGAAGCCTTGGAACAGCGTACGGTTCGTGCCGAGCATTGCGCCTTGCTCTGCCCCGATGCCAGGCGCGGTCAGACGGCACGCGGCGCGATGTACGAGATCGGCGCGACCGACGACATAGCCTCCGCTGTGCGCGAGGCCACCGCCCGGATTTTTGATCAGCGAACCGACGGCGAGATCGACGCCGACCTGCGTCGGCTCCAGGTCTTCCGTAAATTCGCCGTAGCAGTTGTCAACATACACGACAACGTCCGGCTTGATCTCCTTGACGAAGCGCACCATCGCGCCGATCTCCTCGACGGTGAACGACGGACGCCACGCATAGCCGGCCGACCGCTGGATGCCGATCATCTTGGTGTTCGGCTTGATCTTTTTCGCCACCTCGGCAAAATCGACTTTGCCCTCCAGCAGCGGCACCGAGTCAAAACTTACACCAAACTCCGCCAGCGAGCCTTCTCCCGCCTCGCCGCGCACGCCGATCACTTCTTCCAGCGTGTCGTAAGGCTTGCCGGTGATGTAGAGCAGTTCGTCTCCAGGGCGCAGCACGCCGTACAACGCCAAGGAGATCGCATGCGTGCCGGAGACGATGTGCGGCCGCACCAGCGCCGCTTCCGCTCCGAACACTTTCGCATAGACGCGCTCCAGCGTCTCGCGCCCCGCATCGTTGTGACCATAGCCGGTCGACGAGGCAAAATGGAAGTCGGCCACCTGCTCGTCCTGGAACGCTTCCAACACCTTGGCTTGGTTGTACAGGACCGTCTCGTCGATCTGACGCAGACGATCTGAAATCTTCGCTTCAATCTTGGCAGCCGTCGCTTGCCAAGCAGGGTCTTTGATCAATTGCAACAAGGACAAAGCACGTTCTCTCCTATCTATTGGAACCTCTTTTGTCATCATACCACAGATTTCGAACAGGGCGTGTACCCTTTGCGGAGAGGATACGTCTTGATGAGTCTTGTCTTTATAGAAAAAGAAGCGCCTGCAGGGTCTCCCCCTCAGGCGCTTCTTTTTTTGCCCCACCACAGTCGGTCGAGCAGCAGCGACCACACATAGCCGCCGAACAGCTTGGCCAAAAATTGACCGATCACGATCTCCGGCAAAAACGAGCCGAACGCGATGGTGGGAAACACCACCGAATCGACCGCGCTCGACACGGCGTTCGAACCGTTGACCTTGGCGAACTTCGGAAAGCGGCGCATCAGTTGATACACCACCGTGTCGGCCGCTCCGGACAGTGCAAACGCCGCAAACGACGCCATCGCCACGCTGGCCGCGTCCCGGTTGAGCAGGTACGAAAGGATCGAGCCTGCCCCGATCAGCAACGCCATGTTGATCCACAGACGCCGGCCTTGCCAGCGTTCGTGCAACACATCCCGCATCGTGATGTCCAGCCCGATGAACAAAAAGGCGTTGATGATCGTGGACTGCGGACCGAAATAGGCCACAGACAGATTGGCCGCCACAATTGCCGCCAGATACAACACCCACAACATGCTCCCGTTCCCTCCTACTCCTACTGAAGCGTCGAGTCGGTCACGTCGAACACGATCTTTTGCGCCGGTTTCGGCGGCTTTTGCTCACGCGCCTCCTCTTCCAAATAAGGACGCAACTCGTCTGCCAGCCGCTGCGGCACTTCGGCGCGCAGATAGGTGCCACTCTCGCGGTGCTCCTCTTCAAACACCCGCGCTTCCCGATGCAGGCGAGCGACCAGCGCACTCTCTTGGTACGGCACGACCGCTTTGATGATCAGCGAGCGGACGCCGACCAGATCATCGACCTTCTCCATCATATCGGCCACTCCGTCGCCGTTCAATGCCGACACGCGGATCGTCGCCGTGGAGTTCGGGTCGTTGCCAAACCAAGTCCCCGGCACCCGGTCGATCTTATTGAACACCGTCAGGATCGGCCGGTCGAGCACCTGCAACTCCTGCAACACGTGATAGACCGTGTCCATCTGCACATCAAAGTTCGGATGGCTGGCATCTACCACATGGACGATCAGATCCGCCTCGGCCGTCTCTTCCAGCGTCGAGCGGAATGCCCGCACCAACGCATGAGGCAGTTGTTGGATAAAGCCGACCGTATCGGAGAAGATCGAGGTCTTGCCATCCGGCAACCGCACCTGACGCGTCGTCGTGTCCAGCGTATCGAACAAACGGTCGCGCCCTTCCGACACCTCTTTGCTCCCCGTGCCGTACCGCTCGACAATCGCCCGCATCAGCGTCGATTTGCCTGCGTTGGTGTAACCGACAAACGCAATCACCGGCACCTCGTGCTTTTTCCGGCTGCGGCGATGCAGATGGCGGTGTTTGCGCACCTCTTCCAGATGGCGGGTCAACTCCAGCAGTCGGCCGCGAATGTGCCGTCTGTCGGTCTCAAGCTTCGTCTCACCCGGACCGCGCGTCCCGATACCGCCGCCAAGTCGCGACAGCCCGGCACCAAGTCCCGAACCGGCCAGACGCGGCAACAGATAGTTGAGCTGCGCCAACTCGACCTGCAGCTTACCCTCGCGCGTGTTCGCCCGCATCGCAAAGATATCGAGGATGATCTGCGTCCGGTCCAGCACGCGGCACGGGCGCAGCGCATTTTCCAGATTGCGCACGTGCTTGGGCGACAGTTCCGAGTCAAATACCACCAGATCGATGTCCAGCTCTTCGATGATCGCCTTCAGCTCTTCCAGCTTGCCCCGCCCGACATAGGTAGAGCTATCGGGCAACTGGCGGTTTTGCGTCACATGCGTGACCACTTCCGCCCCCGCCGTCTCGACGAGACCTTGCAGTTCCTCAAACGCCATCGCCCAGATCTCTTCCTCATCCCGCGCCAGTTTCAAACCGACCAGCACCGCGCGTTCGCGGCGATTTGCTTGTTCTTGTATCTCATGCATGAACGGAGAATCCCTCCTGTCTCTCTACTCCACTTTCGCACCGAACGCACGAGCAAACTCCAACGCTTGCCCGATGTCGATTCTGACCCCGGCCATGTCCACCGCCGTCCAGTTGACGCCCTCCGTCTGCGCACCGCGCAGGTCGGCCCCTTTCAACCGCGCCCGGTCGAGGATCGCATGGGTCAGATCGGCGTCGCGCAGATCTGTCTTTTCCAAATTGGCTCCGTACAGATCCGCTTCTTTTAATTGTACCCCGCGCCACTTCTGCGCTTTCAGATCGAGCATCCGCAGATTGGCATACGACCAATCGCCGCCTTCGAAATGCGCGCCGCCGACATTTGTCTCCGTCAGATCCGAGCCGGTCATCTTGCAGCGGACAAACCGCGACACAAACAGGCTGGCTCCTTTGAAGATGCAGTTCGTGAACGCAGACCCGTCATGCATCGATCCGTTCATCGTCGCGTTGCTGAAATCACATCCGGCAAACAAACATTTTTCTGTGGCCGCCTCCGAAAGATTGACACCGCGAAAGTTGCAATTGAAAAATCGGCAATCCCGCATCGTAAAGCCGGTCAGATCGTCGCCGGAAAATGTCTCATCATGAAATTCTTTGCCTTCCCACTCCGTCATCCTCAAAAAACCACCTGTCGCTTCGAAAGATGTGAAACTCAAGTCCTGGCGCTGATCCATTTCTCCATGCGATTCAGTCCTTCTTCCAACTGCTCCATCGAGTACGCATACGACAACCGCACGTACCCTTCGCCGTACGAAGAGAACGAATCGCCCGGCACGACCGCTACACGGGCCTCTTCCAGCATCCGAATGGCAAACTCAAACGACGGCAGGCCAAACTTTTCAATTGACGGGAAGATGTAGAACGCCCCGTCCGGCTTGACCACATCCAGCCCCATCGCGACCAAACGGTCGTATACGTAATCCCGGCGCTGTCTGTACTCCTCCCGCATCGGCAGCGCGTCGTCCGCACCGTTCGTCAGCGCTTCCAACGCCGCGAACTGTGAGATCGACGACGCACAGGTGGTGTTGTACTGATGCACCTTGATCATCTGACGGGCGATATAGCTCGGCGCAAACGCCAGCCCCACCCGCCAGCCGGTCATCGAGTGCGACTTTGACAGACCGTTGATCACAATCGTCTTCTCCCGCATTCCCGGCAACCGGGCGATCGACTGGTGCCGTTCCCCATAGATCAGTTCACTGTAGATCTCGTCGGAGATCACAAAGATCTCCTTGTCCCGCAGCAGATCGGCGATCCCGCGCAACGTCTGTGCATCAAGGACGCAGCCGGTCGGATTGCTCGGATACGGCAGGATCACGCAGCGCGTTTTGTCGGTGATCTTCTCGGCGATCATCTGCGCGTTGACGCGAAATCCGCTTTGGCGTGTGTCGACATGCACCGGCACGGCGCCGCACAGCTTGATGATCGGCTCATAGCCCGGATAGACCGGACCTGGCAGAATTACTTCCGAGCCCTCTTCCAAGATCGTGCGCAGCGCGATGTCGATCGCTTCGCTCGCGCCGACCGTGACGATCACCTCATCCTCGGCATTGTAAGTCAGATCATACCGGCTCTGCACAAATCGTGCCGCCGCCTCACGCAGTTCCAGCAAACCGGCGTTGTGAGTGTAGGAGGTGCGATTGTGATCGATGGCCGCTTTGGCCGCTTCCTTTATATGCAGGGGCGTCGGAAAGTCAGGCTGCCCGATCGTCATCGAGACTGCATCCGGAAATTCGACGACTTTATTGAAGAACTTGCGAATCCCCGAGATCTGAATCTCTTGCACGCGCTTGTTCAATAGATGTTCCATGATGACTACCCCGCTTTCACTTGGCTGACAGTTGTTCCAAAAATTACATCCCTTTATTATACCCCTTTTTTTCCTCTGGTGCCAAGGCAAAAACTTATCCTAGCATAACAGTCGGGTATGTAGTATAGTTACTCAATGTCTCGTATAGATCAAACAACTGGTAGAACGTACGCAACTCGCGAGGTGAATCTAACATGAAAAAGAAATTCAAATTTGGACTGGCGTTGCAAATCTTGATCGGTCTGACTCTCGGTATCCTCGTCGGTGCCATCTTCTACGGCAACCCGGCGGTGGCGACCTACCTGCAGCCAATCGGCGATATCTTCATTCGCCTGATCAAAATGATCGTCGTCCCGATTGTGGTCTCCACCTTGATCGTCGGCATCGCCGGCGCGGGGGATATCAAAAAACTGGGCCGACTGGGCTTGAAGACGATTCTCTATTTTGAGATCATCACCACCGTTGCGATCATCCTCGGTCTGGTGATCGCCAATCTGTTCCAACCCGGTGCAGGCATCGACATGAACGCCCTGACCCAATCGGATATTCAAAAGTATGTAGACACAGCCGGTGAGACTAAAAGCCACGGCTTTGCTGAAACATTCGTCAATATCGTACCGAAAAACATCTTCGAATCGCTGATGAAAGGTGATATGCTGGCGATCATCTTCTTCTCTGTGATGTTTGGTCTGGGCGTTGCGGCCATCGGCGAAAAAGGCAAGCCGGTGCTGAACTTCTTCCAAGGCGTCGCCGATGCGATGTTCTGGGTGACCAACACGATTATGAAATTCGCTCCGTTCGGCGTCTTTGCGCTGATCGGCGTGACCGTTTCCAAATTTGGCGTGGCCTCGCTGATCCCGCTGGGCAAACTGGTCCTCGTCGTGTACGGCGCCATGTTCTTCTTCGTCCTCGTCGTGCTCGGACTCGTGGCCAAGATCTCCGGCATCTCCATCTTCTCGATGTTCACGATCCTGAAAGACGAGTTGATCCTCGCCTTCTCGACCGCATCCTCGGAGAGTGTCCTGCCGAAGATCATCGAGAAAATGGAAAAATTCGGCGTACCGAAATCGATCACGTCGTTCGTCGTCCCGACCGGCTACTCGTTCAACTTGGACGGCTCCACCTTGTACCAAGCCATCGCAGCTCTGTTCATCGCACAGATGTACGGCATCGACCTGTCGATCACCGCACAGATCACGCTGGTGCTGGTCCTGATGGTGACCTCCAAAGGCATCGCCGGCGTACCAGGCGTCTCCTTCGTCGTCCTGCTCGCCACCCTCGGCTCGGTGGGCATCCCGCTCGAAGGCCTCGCCTTCATCGCCGGGATCGACCGCATCCTCGACATGATGCGCACTGTCGTCAACGTCATCGGCAACTCGCTGGCAACCGTCGTCGTCGCCAAGTGGGAGCGTCAGTACGACGCGAAAAAAGGCCAAGAGTACCTGAACAGCCTGAAAACCGCTTCCAACGGCGGCAACAACATCGCAGGTTAACAAATGACAAGAGAGCAACACAAAGAGAGCACCGGTGATCCCTGTCACCGGTGCTTTCTTTCGTCGTGCCTGTCTCTGGTTTTGTATGCTATGTCTGTTAAGCGACATCCAGCAGGCGATTGCTGCTGATTTCCAGGAATGCATACGCTTCTTCCTTCATCTTGTTTGCGTCGTCATCCCAGCTGTGTTTGCAGAATTGGAAGATGCCGCTGTTCTTTGCAACGCGGTCCATCTGCATCTTCATCAGCGGGCCGTTGCACAGCACCGCGACCTTCTCCAGATAGCTCATCGTCCACTTCTGCAGTTCTTCCCAAGCTGCGTTTACTTCCGGACGGAAGACGATCGGGTGGCCGTTCTTCACCATCAGGCGGTTGTCGGCCAACACCTTGATCTTGCCTTTTTCCAGTTGTGCAAACGCATTTTTGATCAAGGTCGAAGCTTCCGCCACGTCCTCGACAGTCAGGTTGTCCTTGATTTGCCAAGCAACCACTTGGTTCACCTTGTCGATGTCGATTACAAATTTGTCTCTCATTTTCATACCCCTCCGTAGCTGCAACGCCAGCCCCCCGCCGGCGTCCGCTTGATTGTAAGTTTTTTGAAAATCCAACTGCTGATGTAAACGATAAGAAAACACCAGAGACAGACCCCTAAATAAATCTGGTTTACAAACCAGTACAGTCCATTTCGACAATGAATGACAATGTCCTTCAAGAAACGATCAGGATTTGCAAATTTTTTTCACCGATAATGATTCCGTTTCACAATTCACACTTTTTATTTTACACGCATCAAACAAGCGTTCCCCTGCGTAGGGATAAGAACATCCCGCGAAAGGAGGTGCTCGTCATGTCGCTCGTCTTGTTAGAAGACCAAAAGCGCCCGATGTCCAAACATCGCTATGTGGTGTTTGACTCCTTCCGTCCGCTGCGTCCGCTGTACCGTTTGGTGCGCTTCACGTATCACAGTTCCCGTCTGATCGCGGCACGGGTCTCCCGGATCATCCGTCTCCCCGGCCGCACGGCAGCCGATCAACAGCCGGCCTATGAAGTTCTGCCGCACAAACACTCCTGAGGGCCTGATCGATTTTTTATCAAGAAAAAAAGACCTGAGTCTCCTCAGGTCTCGCGTCCGTACAAGCGGTAAAACGCATCATATTTGTTTTCTTGCTCCGGCTCGATCTTCTCCGGAGCTTTTTCGCGTCCCCGATTCTGCTGACCTTTCGCGTTGGCCGGACCGCCGCTGCGGGGGCCGGACAGCCGGTTGCGAAACTGTTCGCGATACGCGGTCAACTCTTGCAGAGAGCGGATGTTGTTCTTTTGCCATTCAAACAAGATCCGGTCGATGTATTTAAAATTGAACTTTGCGGAGAGCACCGCTTCGCGCAGTGCTTCGCGGATGATCTCTTCTTGGTAACGGTCTTCGTCCAGCCAGCGCACGATCTTTTCATACTCGAGCGGTGACAGCGGACGGCCAAACTCTTGCTCGAACAGTTCGAAGACGCCCGTCTCCTTTTTCTCGAGGATCTGCAAGGAGTTGACAGGCGGACGCTTGGGAGTCAACAGATCGTTCAATTTATGATACAGCGGGCGCAGATCGTACGACTCTTGGCCGATGCCGACCCCGTCCTCGATGGCGAGAAAGCCTTGGCGCAGCAGGACGTTCATCGTGCTGGCGATCATCGCTTCCGGCATCATCATCCGCTCGGCCAATTCGCGTTGTGTCGGCAGTCCGATGCCCTGTTGCCGAAAATCGATCAGGTGCAAGAGCAGCATCATCTCTTCGTCTCCGAGACCAATGCGTTTATAAGAGCGCAATAGGATGCTCGGTATGGCGAGAAAGCCGGATGTCATCAGCATCGTCACGGCGTTGTCTTCTCGTGGTCTCTCAGCCATTCCATCTCCCCCTCTATCTCAGGTCGCGTCTTAGTATAACACAGGATTGCCGTTTTGAAAGGCACCTAAAAACACAAAAAGGACAGGTAATTTTCCTGCCCTTTCGCGTTTAAAAAAGGTCTGAATTTACGGGTAGAGACGGTACAGCGTACGCGGGATCATGATCGTCTCACGGATGTGATCGATGCCGCAGATCCACGCGATCGTACGCTCCAAACCGATGCCAAAGCCGGAGTGCGGCACGGAGCCGTACTGGCGCAGTTCGAGGTACCAGTTGTACGACTCGTCAAAGCCGTGCTCCGCATAGCGCTCTTTCATCAGCTCGTAGTCGTGGATGCGTTGCGAGCCGCCGACGATCTCGCCGTAGCCTTCCGGAGCGAGCAAGTCGGCGCCGAGGATGACCGAGTTGTCTTCCGGGTCCGGCTGCATGTAGAACGCCTTGATGTTGGCCGGCCATTTTTCAACGAACACCGGCAGATCGAAGTGGTTGGTCAGCTCCGTCTCGTGCGGTGCGCCGAAGTCCTCGCCGTACGGGAAATCATGGCCTTTCTCCTGCAGGATCTTGACCGCTTCCGCATAGGTGATGATCGGGAACTTTTCGTTTACGACACGCTCCAGCGGCGCAGTGTCGCGCTGGATCGCTTTGAGCTCTTGCGGGCAGTTGTCCAGAACATGCTTGATCGTGTGTTTGACCAGCGCCTCTTGGATCTGCATGTTTTCCGCGTGCTCGACGTACGCCATCTCCGGCTCGATCATCCAGAACTCGTTCATGTGCTTGCGGGTCTTGGACTTTTCGGCGCGGAAGGTCGGGCCGAAGGAATACACTTTGCCCAGCGCCATCGCAGCCGCTTCCATGTAGAGCTGGCCGGATTGGGACAGGTAGGCGTTTTCGCCGTTTACGTATTCGGTTTGGAACATGTTGGTCGTGCCTTCTGCCGACGACGGGGTCAGGATCGGCGGATCGACCTGGGTAAACCCGTTTTTGTCAAAGAAGTCGCGCATGCCTTTGATGACTTCTGCGCGGATCTTCAGGATCGCCCGTTGGCGCGGGGAACGAATCCACAGATGACGGTGGTCGAGCAGGAAGTCGACACCGTGCTCCTTCGGGGTGATCGGATAGTCTTCCGTGCGGGAGACCACTTCAATGCCGGTGACCGTCAGTTCGTAGCCGATCGGCGAACGCTCTTCGGCGCGCACCTTGCCGGTGACGCGGATCGAGGTCTCTTGGGAGAGGCCTTTTGCCAGCGCAAACAGCTCTTCCGGCACGTCTTCTTTGGCGACGACGCCTTGGATGAAGCCAGAACCGTCCCGGATATTCAAAAAGGCGATCTTGCCGCTCGAACGCTTGTTCCACAGCCAGCCTTCAAGCAAAACTTCTTGATCGACGTATTGACCAATCGTCGCGATCTTCGCTTTCGTGCTCACGTCAATATCCCTCCACCTGTTTCAAACAACAGCGCGGTTATCGCGCTGGTACTTGTCCTTTTTATGTATCAAAACTTATACTATCACGATCTGGAGTCGTGGACAAGCCAGTGACCAGAGAGTTCGTATCCCGTGCGATCATCAATTCCTCATTGGTCGGGATCACGCACACCGCCACTTTGGAATTCGGCGTCGTGATCAGCCGCTCCCCCTTGCCCTCTTCGTTGGCCCGATCATCGACTTCGATGCCCAAATAGGTCAGCCGCTCCAGCACCGAACGGCGCAGCAACGGGCTGTTTTCCCCGACCCCGGCTGTGAAGAGGATCACATCCACACCGTTCATCGCCGCCGCGTACGCACCAATGTATTTGCGGATGCGATACGTGTACATCGAAAACGCCACCCCGGCCCGCGTGTTGCCTTTGCTCCGCTCCTCGACGATCTGACGCATGTCACCGGTGATTCCGGAGACGCCGTACAACCCGCTGTGCTTGTTCAGCATCGAGTTCAGCTCGTCGAACGTCAGCCCTTCCTTTTCCATCACATACTCGTGAATGCTCGGGTCGATGTCCCCGGAGCGGGTGCCCATCATCAGCCCCTCCAACGGCGTCATGCCCATCGACGTGTCGATGGAACGCCCCCGCCAGATCGCTGCCACAGACGCCCCGTTGCCGATGTGGCAAGAGATCACCTTCAACCCCGTCACGTCACGTCCGACCAGCGCCGGCACACGGGAGGTGACATAACGGTGCGACGTGCCGTGAAACCCGTAGCGACGCACCTTGTGCCGCTGATACAGCACATAGGGGATCGGATAGAGAAAATGTTCCATCGGCATCGTCTGGTGAAACGCCGTGTCAAACACCGCCACTTGCGGCACGGCGGGCAACACCTCTTCCATCGCCTCGATGCCGAGCAGATTGGCCGGGTTGTGCAGCGGCGCGAGGTCGAACGTGTCACGGATCGCCTGTTTGACCTCGCCGTTGATCAGCGTCGACAGTGAAAACCGTTCGCCGCCGTGCACCACGCGATGCCCGACCGCCGTGATCTCCGCCGCTTCCTTGAGCACCCCGACCTCGGGGGAAGTCAACGCCGCCACCACTTGCCGGATCGCCTCGCGGTGGTCGAGGATCTCGGAGACCGTCTCCCCTTTTTGCCCGTCCGTTTTATAAGCATGGATCGCGTCGTCGCTGCCGATCTTTTCGACCGTCCCTTTGATCAGCACCGCCTCTTCCGGCATCGCGAACAGTTGGTATTTCAGCGAGGAACTGCCGCAGTTGAGCACGAGGATTTTCATCGCCTGCCCTCCAGTCGTTCGCCGCTTTCGTCATAGCGGTAAAATCCGATCTTCGACTTGATCCCGAGATGTCCGGCTCGCACCAGTTTGCGCAGATAAGCGGCCGGACGGTACTTGGGGTCGGCCGTGTCGTGAAACAGCGATTCCAGGATGTCGAGGCAGGAGTCCAGACCAAAGCGATCGGCCAGTTCCAGCGGCCCGTGGCTGAATCCATACCCCGCCTTCATCGCGAGGTCGATGTCCTCCGACGTCGCCACCCCTTCCGCGAGGATCAGCGTCGCCTCGTTGATCAGCGGCATCATCAGGCGCGATGTGATGTAACCCGGCGACTCAAACACCCGGACGGCCGTCTTGTCCAATTCGCGAACGAGCGCCATCGCATCGTCCACCGTCTGTTCGGACGTGTGCAACCCGCGCACCAGCTCCACCACATCACGCTGCAGCGGCGGGTAATGAAAATGCAGCCCGATCACGCGCTCCGGATGCTTGATCTGGGCGGCGATCTCCGTGATCGACAGCGTCGAGGTGTTGGAGGCGATCACCGTCTCCGCCCCGACGACCGCTTCGATCTGCTGGAGCACTTGGATTTTATCTTCCAGCACTTCCCACACGCTTTCCACCACCAGCGAACATTCGGCGAGATGAGTCAGATCGCTCGCCAACCGGATGCGCGAGAGGATGCCCTTTTTTTCCGCTTCCGTGATCCCCCACTTGGTCAGACGCCGGTCGAGCGACAACTCCAGCCCCACCCGGGCGGCGTTCAGCTCGGTTTCCGACTTGTCGATCAGCACGACGTCGAGACCCTTTTCCGCGATCATCTCCGCGAGGCCGATCCCCATCGTGCCAGCGCCGACGATCCCCACACTGTTGATGTTCAAAAGCTGACCCTCCTTCACGTTCCCTGACTTGCTCGTCCACCCTAGGATAACCAAAAAAGCCCCGACCTCATCAGGTCAGGGCTTTTCTGGATGTGTCACCGAGTTAGCAGCCGCATTTGCCTTGAACCGGAGCTGCGTAGCCGGTTCCTGCGAGGAGCAGGAACAGCACGAAGATGATCAGGAATACAACCGCCCATTGCGTGTAAGGTCCGAATACACCGTACATGAAACCATCCCCCTCTCTCAGAATTTTGCGAGTTTGCCGTTTCCCTTACGCGCCGTAGCCAGCGAGGCCCGGGACGAGCAGGAAGAACAGCACGAAGATGATCAAGAACACAACCGCCCATTGCGTGTAAGCACCGAATACACCGTACATTTCACATACCCCTTTTCGTATTTTTTTGTTTTCGTCAGCGAACAGAGTGACCTTCACCGTAGCCGCCCAGACCAGGCACCAACAGGAAGAACAAGACGAAGATGATCAGAAACACGACGACCCATTGGGTGTAGGGACCAAAAGTACCGTACATGGTTCATTCCTCCTCTCAGTGTGGTTTCGCGTCGATAGCGTCGTTGCGACTTGGTGTGTTGCTTGGTTTTGTTATACTCTATGTCCCGTCCGCCAGCAGTGGAAAGGCGATGGCCTACTGGGGCCTGCCCATTTTCGGGGACAGGAAAAAAGAGCGATGTGCACGTAGGTGGGGTGCGGCATCGCTCTTTCGTAGGCGGTTCGAGCAGGTATCAATAGGCAAAGGCTAAAGCAGTCACTGCCTTGTACTCTCCCTACCGACTGTTTCAATCAATGACAATACCACATCCCCCTGCACTTCCCGCTTTAACGTTGCAAAGCTGTACACTATACTTAAATTATCGCTCCCTCCCCCAGGGAGACGAGACGCATCGAACTAACCCTTTTGTGAATCTCACGCTTTGTTTGTACCCCATACCCTTCTTTGGCAGAGACCCCTCCCTAGGTCTCTGCTTTTTTTCTCTATTTGCGCCACAGTTTTTCTGTCTGTTCAACGGGTATCGTGATCTCCAACCCTTTTATCGTCGCGGCATCGAACTGTGTTTGATGTCGGCGAACGGGCCGTATCGTGATTGATTGCGGCAAGTCTGTCACAGATTCGAACAGGCCTTTGAACCAGTCACCGTTCCCTGTGCGGCTGATCTGTTCGAGACGATTCCCTTTGTCGTCCACGACTTCAAACTCCATGAGGCCCGCCAGACCCGCCTCGCCCTTTGCGCTCGGCTGGATGGTCCGCCCGACGATCTCAGTAGCCGTAGCGGCGAACGAGACCTTTTCGATCAAGATCGTGGTGTCGCCGTACGTTTTTGCCTGCATCGGCATGATGACCTTGTTGCCCGCGGTCTGTTTCTTGACAGGAAAAGTGAAGGCCCACTTCCCCTTGATGTCCCCGAACTGGCGGAAAGTCAGTCCGAAGTCGAAGCTCTCGGGCAGCGTCGCAGCCGGGAACACATACACGAGTCCGGCATACGAGTAAGCGTCGATCCTGTCTCCTGTACCGCTGGAGCCGTACGTGCCAAGGCGCTCGCCATTGATTTCAATATAGGTGTGCGGATTGGTCTGCTCCGGCAGCACTTTGTCGGAGGAGAGCACATAGCCGATCGACAGTTGCGAACCGTCGAAGAGCACCTCCGTGATGTTAACTTCATATCCTTGGTCGGTCGCGCTCTGGTTGATCTCCGTGACAATTCCCTTTTCATGAGCGGACTGCAAAGGCGCGTCGCCGACCCGTTTGAACACCGACCCGATCACCGGGGCTTCCCGCAACACTTCAGCGAAACTCGGCACTGTAAAGCCGACGACCATCAAGCAGGCGACCGAAGACGCGAGGACGGCGGAGAGCACCATTCGATTGCGCAGACGCGATGGGTTCACGCTGCGTCTGCTAGCAGGCAGAGACGCGAGCGTCTCGTCGATTCGATGGCGGACGATCTCCGGGAGTTCTTGCTCCGTTACCGTCGTATTTTTCATGATAGTCCCTCCTCTCGTTGATTCACCCCAAAGAATCTCGCGAGCTTGCCCCTCGCCCGGTTCAGCCTCGACTTCACCGTTCCTTCGCGAATGTCCAGCGACTGCGCGATCTCTTTGATGCTCAGGTCATGAAAATAATACAGCGTGACGATCACCCGATGATCGTCTTCCAGCGAATCGACCGCTTCCTGGATCTCCACCTTGTCGTAGGACGAGGTGGAAGCAGCAGGCGTGTCCATCCATTCTTCGATCAGGACGACTTGGCGGTTCGTGCGGAGCATCTGGTTGCAGACATTGATCAGGATGCGGACCAGCCAGGTCTTGAAATATCGCGGCTCCTTGACAGAGCGAAGCGAACCGTACGCTTTCAGAATCGTCTCCTGCAAAGCGTCCGCACAGGCTTCGTCTGTCTTGACCATCGACTTGGCGATGCGGTACATCGTGAGTTCCGCATCTTTGACCAAGCGGACGAATGCGTCCTTGTCGCCTCGTTGAGCCGACCGGACGAGCGCTTCTTGCGGCACGTGATGTACCTCCTTTGTTGGTTGGTACTGATTAGAACAACCGGGAGTGAAAAAGGTTCCCTTTTTTCTGTACGAAACATCTATCCACAAAAAAGACGCGCCAATTGACGCGTCTCGAAGGACTCGAAAGATTTTATTCTCCGGAATCCTCGAACAATTCACTTTCATCGGTCAGCAGCTGTTCCGAGCGGTCGATGAAGGACTCATACTTGGCATGGTCGGCGGGGTTCTCGAATATCACCTCTCCGTCCACCACAGTGAACTGACCCAATCGATCTTCCATAAAGACGAAGTATTCCTCCAACAAAGCTAACTCCTGATGCTGGAGTTCGATAAATTGCTCCTCCATCGGCAACACGTCAAGACGAGCATGCTGTACAAATAACCACATCTCTTTTTGCAACTTTGGATCGAGATCGAGTGCTTCAGACTTCTCGGACAAGGTGACATTATAATGACGATGTATCTCGCTGTCATACAAATTGAGGGAAACCTTCAAAGCTGGAAACAGTTCCCGTACTTCATCAAATATCATCGGGTTGGTCAGTGCATCCGGGTCTAACAACCCTTCTACGGAAGAGGCGTCCGCTTGAAAGCGTCCGTGGATGCCATCTAGGTCTTCTTTCATATCTTGAAGGAAAGCCGAAACCTCTTGAGGTAAGATGGGGACGGGTCTGGAGTACGAGACCGTTTCCACATCGGCATTCAGGATGTTGCCAAGCGAGAAGAAGAGAAACAGCAGGCTAGCACTCACGAGACCCCAAGGTTTTCTGCGTTGCAAGATAAAGCGTTCCAACGCAGCACCAATCAAGAAGGCCGGCAGGAGCAGAAGCAACGGATAACCTATGGAATAAAAGAGTCGATCGGTTTCAGAAAACATAACTTGGGTGAACTTCCAATAGGTAGCAGCCATTACCACGCAACAAACGATCCGCGTAAGAATACGCAACTGTATGGTTTTCAAAAAATATCACAACTCCCAATTAACTAGTCGCATTTTGCCGAGTGATACCGAGAACGATTTCCCACCTTGTTTTAATACCAGCAGAACGGGAGACTCCAGAACGGCATTGCAGCCATCGAGAAAACTAGTGGAAGCGTCTTAGATATATCCAAAGCACTCACTCCTTTATGTGTAAAATTCCACTCACAGCTCAGTCATACCTCTATCTTGATTGAATCTTTGTCTTTCCTTTTGTAAATCAATAATACTACCAAATTTTAAAAAGAGACCTAAAAAGGTCTCTAGACGGAGGTAAAACAAATGGGTTGCACTGTAACGCTTGCTAAGTATTCTTGCCAAGTAGGTTCATTGTATAAATCAGAACATCCTCTGTCATGCGCAGACATAAAAGGGCATCCTCGTTTGATACCTGTTTCTCTTTTAACATAGGGATACATTCTGCTTGATGCGCACCAAGGTGACTTAAAAGCGAATACAAGGAGTAAACCACGTTAAACCTCTTGTATCCAGCTTGGAGTCCTTGCTTTTTACTTTGTTGTACAGCATTTAGAATCGAAGAGTAAGTGTCCGTGCCAACAAGTTCCTCGGGAAGTATATGAAATAACCCGTTGTGCCAGTGTTGATTCGGAGGCTGAATGTGCTGCTCATAAACCCCCGTTAGCATATTTCTACATGCTGTTATACAAGCTATCGGATTGCCTTCCAATACCGAGCTCAATGCTTCTCTGTAATTGACCGCAGAATTTCGATAATTCCTTTCAAGCCAGATCTCTAGTAAACTTACATCTTTGGACCTCTGAAACACTCCATTAATAGCAGGCCTTACAATTATATTTTGGGGAAGAATCTCAAGATCAAAGCCCAAAACTCGAATGCAATTTTCAAATTTCTTAAAATCATCCGTCAGAAAAGGGGTAATATAATTTGAAAAACCGTTATCTGTGCATCTCTCCAGAACTTCTTTTCTATCCCACGCCATCTCATCTCGAGTTTTAGTGAGACCAAAACAAATATCTTCTACCTCCATGAAAGAAGCAATCGTTCCAATCAATTTGTTGAAAGCCCCTTCCGCCCCTTCCGAATAAACCTCTCTTAATATCTCATAAACAGATGTGAAACGATAATCATACTGCTTATTTTTTTTTTGTCCCCCAGTCATCCACATTTGTGGGTACAAGATACTGAGCGTGTTCATCCCACAATTGTTTTTGGCCCGATGTTAGAAGGATCTTCCCCCAAATTTCCTGGCGTCCAAACGATTGAGGATCAAGAATAGAGTTGTTAGTTAAAACAGTAGCCAACTCTGCAATGGCTATATTTTTCTCGTTATCCAATATTATTCCTCCCTATTTCAATCTAGAAACACCTATACTATAATACATTTTTTAGTTTAAGATGGGAAGTATTTGTCTGCTATATATCATTATGCGTATATCTACATCGTAGAAACTATTGATTTCTCAGTGTCTTTATCAAGATGCTATTATCGGTAATCATCAAAAGCCTCGTGCCGCATACCGAGTAGCATAGGCTTGATGGGTGTGAACAACATAGGTCGCACCTCATGCTGATTGTCACATGGTGGAGCTATGTAAGGTAGAGGGGATCGATGGAAGTGCGGCTTGAAGGGAGATGACTCATCTTGATACGTACATTCGCACGTGCCACCTCTTTGACACGTACAAAAGCACGTGTTAAACTATAGTCAGAAGGAGGGACACGATGAAAGAATACAGAGACTCACGCAAGATGCTCCGTCTGCTGGAGCGGGACGGCTGGCGCATCGCCCACCAAGTTGGGAGCCACATCCAACTAAAGCACCCCACAAAGAAGAACAGGGTCACCGTGCCGCACCCGCAGAAGGACACACCACTCGGGACTGTCAAGAACATCCTGAAGCAAGCCGAGATCGAGGTTGAGGGGGACTAACCCCCTCCGCTTCACTCGGAACAAAGGAGGCGCATCAGCATGAAAGATATCTACTGGTTCTGGGCGATCTGCAGCCGCGACGAAGACGGTATCTCGGTGAGATTTCCCGAGCTTCCCGGATGTTACACCGGCGGATCCGATCCAGAAACCGCGAATCAAAACGCCAAAGAAGCACTTGGACTTCATATCTACGGTATGGAGCAGGATGGCGAACAAATCCCCGAACCATTTGGTCTAGAATCTCTTCTCAAAACGTTGAGTGAAAATGAGTACGTTTCATACGTGGAAGTACGAATGATTCCTTTCCGCTCAATGATGAGGAACAAGGCTGTAAAGAAAACACTCACCATCCCCCAGTGGCTCAATGACATGGCAGAAGAGCATAACGTGAATTTCTCTCAGGTGTTGCAGGACGCCCTGAAACAGACCCTTGGGGTTGTAGATCCATCTAAGGCCAAGGAATAAAAGTAAAAAAAATATAAGTGCGCTGATAGAAAACCCCGCATGACAGAGTCCCTCCTGTCATGCGGGGTTTATTAGCAATAAAAGCAGCATATTACGTTCTTACCTTACTATTTTTAGACTTGTGGCTTCTTTCCCTAACCTTTTTGGGCCTTGGGTTAGCAGTAACACCATTTTCTCTCAGTCTCGAAATTGAGTCGATCACGCAATCGAAAAACAGAACCACTTTTAGCGAATTTTCCTTTGTTCCGTATCGCCAATCAGCTCCGTGAAGTATGGCATGTCTACTTAAGGGTTCGCTAAGTTGAGCACCGTGCTCAAAGCCTTCCAACAACTTTTCGATGAAGAACTTTTGTATCTCGACTAAAAAACGATCCCGTTTATTGTTCAATTTCATCGAAAGAATGTATTCTTTGAGCTCCCCGTTCTGCATTTTTCCTACCTTTTGGGCCCAATCAACGACAACACCTTCAAAATGAGGCAACATTGCGGGGATTGATAGATTATACTTGCCTTCAAGGTGTGCATTTACGCTATCCTCAAGTATTGGATACCTATGAGCAAGCCACTCGTATTTTCCCCAAGTACTAATAATTAGCTTTATCACCTCTTCATCATCGTAAAAGTCCACGATCATTTTCGAGACAATTCCCTTTGCCTCATCTATTGGCTTATCGTTATATATTTCTACGACCTCTGGCACCATAGGCATCGGTATATTGAGATCAGGTGGCCACCCCAGCGCCACCATAGCAACTGGGTATGCATCCATGATGCTTTCGTACTCGCCTGCAGATTCCTGCAATCGTTCTGCAAGTTCAGTAAGGTCTGGAAAAAAGACGATACTGCCTAACATTTTTATGATCGGTTGTCTCCAACTTTGATCAATTTGCTGCGCTATGTTCTGTAGCCCTTCGTTAATCGGTTCAAAAGCGCGGTTAATCTGTTCAGATGTCGCACGTATTGATTCAGTGATTGCCTTTCTTGATTCCGAAAATTGTTCTGATATCATTTTCAATTCTTCCGTAACTTGCTTTACGCTTTTACCTTCATACATGATGTGAACCTCCTTTGCTAATAGAAAAGCCCCGGCGTTGTTTACCGGGGCTCGGGCGGCGCGTTACGCTTGTGCAATTCGTTCGCAGGCTCGAGATAAGCTATCAATTGTAGTTATTGTAACACCCCATAATCATTAACACAACGCCTATGCGATATTATTTATTACGAATCAATTGCAAGATACCATTGTAATGAAACGCAGTTTCTTGGTCAGCAGCCGAGTATAGGTCTAAAGCTTTTTCACGGTTTCTCATATAATAATCGTACGATGTTTGATTGCGTGTATCGTAATAAGCCCGCAAACCCTTAATAGATTCATCCAAAGCAATGAGTGAATCGAGATATTTTTTGTAAATCGGTTCTATCGCCTTATAGTGCGGGTTTGACTCACCTCCGATAGTAGAAAAATATGAATCAGTATATGTTGCGAAATCCATCATTACCTTCGTGGTAAATTCATGTCGCTTTTTTGATAGATCGAGCCCCTCGGTGGTATAGCGATACTCAACTCCCGTCCAAGCTAAACTAAGCGAACTGTTTAACTCGTCTAGGTGGTCTTCTAGGTCGCCCAGTCTGCGGTACACATCCGCGATACCGACTAAATCTTTGATTTCCTGCTTGTTTTGCTCATTGCTGTTGGCATGAATATTGACCGTCCCTGTTGCCACATCGAACTCCACATTCCCGCCCATCGACTCTGCAACGAAGCGCGCAGGGACGTAGGATCGGTTCTGGTAGTTGAGGACCGTGTAGCCCTCCGGCAATTGCTTCTCCACGCCATTGAACTTGAATTTGAACGAGCTAAGATAAGCGTTAACCGTCTGGTCTGCGGCCGCTACACCCGTGCCGGCCACCACCGCGCCGATGATGATACCGGCAATGAGACCCTTTGCATTTTTGAACATATGAACACTCCCTTTTATCGCAACCACCAAGAAACTATATACTACTTTCATAAACAAATTCCTGCTACTTATAGAAATGTTGTGGATCAAGACACCGGCCTAATGTCCCCATTGCAACACGAGTCAACCAAGTGCGCAGACAACCCAGGAACAAAGCCTGAGTCCTGGAGGGGGCGTCCTTTTTCGGATTCGGTGATTTATTCCACGTTGTTCGACATTTTCCTCTAAGGACGAAAACAAACGCCTGTGTCCAGCAGACTGAGTTCACACTCAGTCTCGCAGCGGTCTTATTTATCCGTCTTCCGACGCTCTCTTGAGGTCTCCCCTCAAGCACCTCATACTATCATAGTAACAGGGCTTGACTCCAATTCCCTTTAATATGACTCTGATTTTACTCTGAAAAAACTCCACCGTTTTTAGCAAAGTCAGACGTGGTACGTGCTTTCTGCCAAGCCTTCCTCACACATCCGTTCGTAAATCATGCCGTCGATCACAGAAGCGACCTTCTTGCTTCGCATATACGGTTGCTCCAGCAGGTACGAGCCCGCTTGACGTAGATCGCCAGCCACTTCATCGTGCCCAGTACCAGTCGCGCTCGTCCAGTATGGGCACCTTCTCCCGAACACAGATAAGGAAGTTGCCGATCACATGGCTGAAATACTCGCAAAAGGCATCGTATATAAGAAGCGAATGTTTGTAAACAAGAAAAAGAGCGATTCCGCGCATCAGTCGCAGAATCGCTCTTTTATTGCTTCCAACCATTACTGGTCTGTGTTTTGAGAGTTTGGCGGCATGCTGTCCGCGTCCTCTTGATTATCGCGAATCGTCTTTTGCAAGACAAACGACGACATCACCAAGAACATCGCGGTCACTGCATAATATCCCTTAACCGACAGCGGCTCTTCCAACGTCCAGATGCCGATGTACATCGCGGCGAACGCTGCGACGAACGAGGCCCATGCGAGGAACGTGAAGGCTGGCGTGTTGCGTTTTCTGTTTCTCATGAGTATGCACCCCCTCCTTGCCTGCTAATATTTTACAGGCAAGTTGAGAGTTGTGCAAGATGCAACAATATTTTGTTTAAACAGAAACAGGCTCCTTGATCTGCGCTTGCAGCCACGTGCGGAACTCGTCGCCCGTCATGTTCTCGTCGCGGACGAGGTCGACCGACAGCGTGCGGATGCCTTCTTCATAGACGGACAGCATCTCGCGGGTGCGGTCGTAGATCTCTGCGAAGATGCGGCGGATCTCCTCATCGAGGATGTTCTTTTGCAGGTTCTCGATGTCGACGATGCCCAGCGTAGACAGACCGCAGGCGATGATCGTGCGTGCCATGTTGGTCGCTTGCTGGATGTCGCCTTGTGCGCCGGTGGAGCGGTTGCCGTAGATCAGTTCTTCGGCGACGGTGCCGCCGAGGGCGACGATGATCTGGTTGACCAGTTGGTCGTACGTGTACAGATAGCCGTCGCTCTCCGGGACTTGGCGCACAAATCCAAGCGCGTTGCCGCGCGGGGCGATGGTGATGTGCGACACCGACTGGGAGCGCACCAGTTCACTGGTGATCGCGTGACCCAGTTCGTGGACGGCGACGCGCTCCAGCTCTTCTTCACGCGGGCGCTTGCCGGTGCGCTCACCGAGCAGCACTTTGTCGACCGAGTCGCGGAAATGCAGCTGCTCGATCTGTTCCTTGCTTTCGCGCATCGCGAGGATCGCCGCTTCGTTGCACAGGCTCTCGAGCTGCGCGCCGGAGAAGCCGTACGTTTCGCGAGCGACCTGCTCCAGGTCGACGCTGTCGGCCAGCGGTTTGTTTTTGGTCTGGATCTCGAGGATATGCAGTCGGCCGGTCTTGTCCGGCAGATCGACTTTGATCTGACGGTCGAAGCGGCCCGGGCGGATCAGTGCCGGGTCGAGCATGTCCAGTCGGTTGGTCGCGGCGATCACCAGCACCATCGGCGAGGTGGTCGTGCCCATGCCGTCCATCTCGGTCAGCAGTTGGTTCAGCGTCTGGTCGTACTCTTGGTGCGAACCGGTGCTACCCCGCTTGCCGCCGATCACGTCGATCTCGTCGATGAAGACGATCGCCGTGTCTTTGCCTTCTTTTTTCGCGGCCAGACGCGCTTTTTTAAACAGGTCGCGGACGCGGGATGCGCCGACACCGACGTACATCTCGACAAACTCCGAGCCCGATGCGGCGACAAACGCCGAGTCGGTGTAGGTCGCCGCCGCTTTGGCCAGCAGCGTTTTACCGGTGCCGGGCGGGCCGGAGAGGATCAGGCCCTTGAGCGGACGGATGCCAAGCGTTTGGATCTGGTCACGGTGCTTGAGGAAATCAAGCGCCTCCATGATCTCGCGCTTGGCCATGTCCTGGCCGCCGATCTGGTGAAACTCGATCTGATGCGATTTGGCCACTTCGCCGGTGACGCCGGCTGCGGCACTGCGATTTTTTTCGATCATCACGCTCGCGGCGAACAGCAGCGAGAACAGCAGGAAAAACGGGAACAGATAGCCCGGGAAGGTAAAGCCGACGAACACGAGCGTCGCAAAGCCGAGCCCGAGCACCACTTCTTTCAAATAGGTCTTCACAGCGACGACACCCCCATCAGCTGTTCAACGGTCACCGCTTGATATGGCAACACTTCGTAGAGGTAGTGATCCCCTTTTTCCAGTTGAACAAAAATATAGCGGTCGTTCATCGACAGGTTCGACTCCACACCGGCTTTGCCAGCCTCAGCCTGCACGCGTTCGATCATCGCCGGGAAGTCCCCTTGCGCGATCCCGGCGTACAGGGTCGGTTGCAGATCGCGATAGAAGGTCTTCAGGCCTTCGTCGCGAGTGTCGAGCAGGTCGATCTTGACTTGTTTTGTGCCGAGCGAGTTGTAGACTTTCTCCTCCAGCGCTTCATAGGTCACCTGCAGATCGGCGACCGGTTTCATCTCGATCTTGATTTCACGATCCGAACCTTGGACGATCGTCTCGACGCGTTTGACCGCGCTGTCTTGCAGCAGTGTATCTTCGAGGGGGCGCACCAAGCCGAAATTGCGGTACAGCTCCCAACCGCCAAACAAGACAGACAGTGCCACAGCGAGGACGACGAAGACCGGAACTATACGAATTCGAGACATGTGACATCCCTCCTCGTCCTTCTATGTGAACGGTATTTTTAGTTTACATAACGAAAAAGCATCCCCGTCAGTATAGCACAGGCATGCTGGGAATTTCCCTAGGAATGTAGAGGAAAACACCTCGTCGCTGGGTACGGACGAGGTGTTTTCTAGGTGACAAGAATAGACATTATGTGACGTGACGTTACTTCGCGTCTTGGTTCTGCTCGGGCAACGCGATCTGCCACAGCACCTGACCGGTTTTGAAGTCGAGGTAGGTGTAGCCGGGCGTGCCGTTTGCAAAGCGGCCATAGATCTCCCAGACATGGCGGCTCGGGGCGGTGCGATACTCGACCTTGCTGTTCGCCAGCACCGGGCCTGGCAACGCCTGCACGACCTCGGCGACCGGCTGCAAGGCCTGTTCACGCATCGTCTCGCGGACGAGTCGTTCTGCCCAGACCGGTTGCTTGGACGCTTCGATCGCCTGTTCGCGGGTCATCCCTTGGTCTGCGTACTGGGTGGCGACGACCTTTTCGTCTGCTGCCCAGACGTAGAGATCACGGCCGAGTTCGTCATGACCGGTGATCAGAAAGCCGTTGAATCCGCCGGTGTACGGGGTCACTTCGGCGATCTTCGCCAGCGGCGTGGTGTCGAGCGCATGCTGGGCGGAGATCTCGGCTCCGGTGTACTGCGCATAGGTGATCTCGCGGATGGCAAACACCGCTCCGCCGAGCAAGAGCAGCACGATGACCAGTGACAAGCCGATGTATTTTTTCATGGGGGGTTACTCTCTTTCGGAAGTCTCGCTGTGTACGATTAACAGTCCCGCTCTTCGTACACGGTTATGTTAAATGTACCCTCTTCCTGTCCCTTCGTCAAGCCGAAGACCAGTCCCCGCTCCTTGCAGGTGCGGTTGAGAAAATCGACCACCTCATACCATTCGCTCGGGTCCGCGACGGTCTGCGTGCCCAGTGTGACGAGCTTCGTGCTGTCCATACAAAGAGACCTCCTTTTGTCAGTCGAGCGTCCACCCTTTCAGCGCGTCGATCAGCTTCCGGTTGGTAAAGTCGAAGTGCAGCGGTGAGACGCTGATGTGCTTTTCTTTGATGGCTTCGATGTCGGAGCCTTGCTCGGGATGCAGGTCCATCAGTTCGCCGGCCAACCAGTAGTAGTCGACGCCGCGGGGGTTGACGCGTTTGTCGTATTCGTTGTGATAGCGACGGGTGCCGAGGGTGGTGATCCGGGTGCCTTGGATCGTCTGGCCCTCTTTGAGTGCCGGCACGTTCACGTTCAATACAGTATCTGCGAGTAAGCCGTTTTTCATGACTTCTTGGACCAATGTGGCGGTGAAGGTAGCTGCGTGGGTGAAGTCATACGGCGCATGGCCGCACAGGGAGACGGCGATGGAAGGGATGCCTTGGATGGCGCCTTCGATGGCGGCGGAGACGGTGCCGGAGTACATGACGTCGCTGCCGAGGTTGGGACCGGCGTTGATGCCGGAGACGACGATGTCCGGTTTGTTGGCAGGGCCCATGATTTGATCGATGCCAAATTTGACGCAGTCGGCAGGGGTGCCGCTCACGCCGTATGCTCGGATGCCGTTCGGGAGCGTCTTTTCGTCGACGTAGAGCGGTTTATGTAAGGTGATGCCGTGGCCGGCGGCACTGCGTTGACGGTCGGGGGCGACGACAAAGACTTCACCGATGGTTTGCAAGCTGGCTGCTACGGCGGCGATGCCGGGTGCGAGTACGCCGTCGTCGTTGCTGATTAAGATTTTCATTGTGTTCCACTCCCCTTTCTTTGGCTCATTGTATCATGGTGGACGAGGAATCGTCTGCCAGTCGAATGGTAAAAAGCAATCAACATAGCGGTCTACCTCGCGGAGATACTAATGGCACAACACCAAGGGGGTGAGCCGGATGACAGTATCCACGATCAGCACGGTCTCCACCGAGGAAGTCAAACGGTTTGCTGAAGAGATGGCGAAGGAGCTTGGGATTGCGGATTTGTTGCAGATGGAGTGTTGGGCGCATCCGCATTTGAAGGCTGTGGAGCTTGATGAAGGACCTTTGAAATTGCGGAATACTCAGTTGCGTATGCGGATTGGTGAGAATGACAAACATTAGGTTTTCCGATACAAAATGTGACTATACGTGAAATGTCACGGAGAAAAACCGTCAGTTGCGAGGGAGAAAGGTCTCGTGGCTGGCGGTTTTTTGGGTGATAATGTAGGGGGATTTGTGGCTGACGGTCTTCGCTTGCTGAGTGGTCTGAGTTGACGGGGGGGCCTTTCCCCCGCTCAGACATTCATGACAAATGTTATGAAAAACTCGCTCCTCGAAAGGCCCCCCCCCCGCCAACTCAGGCATCGCCCGAGCGGCAGGCGGGTTGTTTTGAAGGCCAAGGGGCTTACTTTTGGGGCGCTGTGTAGGTGGTTTTGAGCCAGTAGTTGGGCTTCTGGTTCGCCGTTGGCGTGTTGTAGCTGCGGATCTTGAAGGTGTACCAGCCGGTGCTGGTCGGTGTGTAGGTGATGGTGCCAGGCTGTGCGGTCGAAGTGTAGAAGTTGTTCGAGGTGATTTTGGTTCCCGTGGGGCCGTCTAGTTCGAGGTAGATGTAGGTGGAACCTGTCCAGGAGGCCGCGTCGTAGTAGAGGTTGGCAGTGATCGGCTTGCCCGACTGGGCATACACGCGCCCGACGGTGACCAGTTGGGTGTTGTCGGCTGGTTTGATGTCAAGGTCGCTCGCGCCCGCGAACTCTTGGGTGACCGCGTAGTTGGCGGTCGCGAAGGTGCCGCCGATGCCGTCTTTGGAGTAGGCAACGTAGTTGTTGGCCGGGATGGTGATGGTCGCCTGACCACTGCCGTTGGTCCAGACGTCCGCCCCTCGACCCGCGTAGTCATGCAATTTGACGTTCGCGCCAAAACCGGTCTGGACGGTGATGGTTCGCGCAGAGGAACCATTGTCGTTGAGCGCTGTGAGCAGATGGTTGCCGCCCATGCGCTCGTAGGCAAAGACGTCGCCGTCTTTCCACCGCTGCTGGGTGCTGCCGGACGCGATTTTTTCGTGAATCCAGATCAGGTTGTCGATGGTCGATTTCATGCCGTAGTTGTAATAGTCTTTGTAGAAGACGGTCGGGTAGCCTTCCGAGGTGAGGATGTAGGCGTAGGCGAGGTGCTTGTTTTTGGAAATCGGGTTGTGCCCGTCGGTGTCGTGGTTTTCGACCCATGTGACCGATTGCGACGGGTTGATGCCGGTCAGTCCGGCATGGTCGAGGCGGCTCATGTCGTAGTACCCGCCGCTGTTCGCCATGCTGGCGAGCTCATCGCGCAGGGCGAAGTCAAAGACGGTGGAGCGGTTGCCCATCGCCGACGAGGTCCACCAGTTCAGGGTGTCGCGGTTGCCGTCCCAGTACTCGCCCACGGCAAATTTGCCCGCCATTGCGCCGTAGTTGAGGTAGTCTTTCAGGAAGGTGTAGGAGATGCCCTTGACGTAGTCAAGGCGGTATCCTTGAATATCGAGGGACTTGGTCATCCAGTCGCCCGCTTTTTTGAGTCCGTCTGCTACGTAGGCGCTGTCATGCGCCAGATCCCGGCCAAAGGACGAGTCGTCGTTGGGGACGTTGGCATCCTGAGATTTGAAACCAGGGTGGAAGTCGTAGTAGCCTTTGCCAAAGCGGCCGTTGCCATTGCCGACGACGCCGTATGCGTCCGCATATTTGAAGTTCCACGAGCCGTCGTCGCCGTTGCGGTGGTTGAGCACCATGTCGACGTAGACATCGAGACCGTTGGCGCGCATCATGGCGACAGACTTTTGCAGGTCCTCCCTCGTGCCCCATCGGGTCGCGACGGTGCCCATCTGGTTTTTGCTGCCCATGTCGTAGTCGTCAAACGGATCGTAGCCGTTTGAGTAGCCGCCCGATGCGCCTTTTGTCACCGGTGGAATCCACACGGCGGTGAAACCGGCCAGTTTGAGTTCGTTCGCCTTGCTCCCAAGGTTGTTCCACCACGAGGTGCCCGAGGCACTGGCGTCCCAGTAGAAGCCTTGCATCATGACGCCTGCGGACGCAGGCTCGACGAGCAGGCTGACTGCGACGACTGACGGTGCGAGGACGGCAAATGCTTTTTTGAAGTGCATGGATGTTTCCTCCCTGTCTGTTAGTGCAAACGCTTTCACGGTTGCTTGACTTATATTATTTGCGAATTTTGTTGCAATTCCTTCTGGGACGAAAAGAAGCCCACTCTTAAGAGTGGGCCTGTAAATATTACAGCAACATGGACAACTGTTCCTCTTCGCCCAAGCGATCCAACGACTTTGGGGCATGATCTTGCAGATAGGCGGTGTGCAACTCTTTCTCTTTTGTCATCACAGCAATGGAAGGATCTTTGGTCGGACGCAGTTTGCAACTGTATACGATCGGGAAATAATCGCGCAGGAATTTCCCCTCTGCGTGCGCCGTCAACGCAAGGATCTGGAAACCCAACTGTTTGGCGATGTGAAAGACGGGGCTCAAGACGTGGTCGCTGGACGCCTTGCCAAAAGGATTGTCACAGATGACGACGCGGTGGTTCAGATGACCAGGCCGCAGATGACCCCGTTTTTCTGCCAAATAGTTGAGGATGCCGAGGAACAAGGTCATGTTTTTGCTCCACTTCTCTCCTCCCGACCAATGTTCGGTGCTCGGCCATTCTGTGAAGGCACCCGATACTTTTCCGTCATTGGTCACTTTGCGACAACGAACTTTGATCGCGTTCGCGGAGTTGATCACCTGCAACAGCGTCGTGGGATGCAGCCACGACTCGACCTGCTTCTTGACCTTGTCTTTTTCTTCATGGCCTTGGGCATTTTTGTATTTGTCTTTCTCCAACTCTTTCATCATCCATTCCAGATGGGCGCGCATTCGCAAGAGCCCTTCTTCATCCTCCCACTCCGGGACGGTGAAGTCGTAGATGTCCTTGACTCCCGATTCGAATCGGACTTTGGTCATCTTCGGAATCGCATTGAGTTCTTGGCAGATGTTTTTGAGGTAGGAGTGCAAATGCGAGATCACATGCTGCACTTGCTGGTCGCTCTCCCGCTGCTGTTGCTCCGCGATCTGGATCACTTGCTGAATGCGAGTGTGCATGGCGGATGACCAGTCCGAGATATCCTGATACGTGATCTTGACCCGCAGTCCATCGAGAATCTGTTGCCGCACGCGCTCTTCCTGCACGTCCTGTGCGAGATATCGTCGGAACTGCGCGATCTGTCCGTTTCGCGCATCGACGGACGTTTGCAGTCGGTCTTTCTGCTCCTGCAATTGCTTGGCAAGTACTTTGACAAATTTCAGTCGCTGGTAAGGGAAATCCCGCTGCTCCTGCTCGCTCAACGCAACGACCGAGAGTTCCGGGTCGCCGATGCTGTGACCGTTTTGCAGAGATAACAGATCGAGTTGATATTTGACTCCTGCCAACTCCTTTTGTAAGGAGGTCGCCTCTCGTTGATCGGCACTGTTTTGCTCCGATCTGTTTTGGATCGAAATGCGGTCCAGTTCCAACTGTTCCTCGATCACTTCCACGCTGGAATCTCCGAACACGGTACCGTCCCATGCGACTTCGTATCTGTCCAAGTACGAGTCTTTTTTTACATCAAAACCTCTCCGTGCATCCTCTCTCGCCTGATCCAATCGCTGATACTTGATCTGAGCCTCATGAAAACGTTCTTTTCGGTCCTTCCAATGGGCCTGAGCCGATTCGACAGCCGCTAGAAGATCACCGGCGAACACCAGTTCTTGATCGATCCAATCTGCGTATTCGTCCAGATAGTGAGCTAGACTTGAACGAATGCGTTTCAGACTTTCCCGAAATTGCATCAATCGGTTCTCAATGTCTTCCTTCCGCGCATTGATCCCCATCAATTTCAAGTCCAGATCACGGATTTGATCCTTTAACACAGGCAAAGAGCTTTGTGTGCTCTGCGGAGTCAGGTCTTGCACCCGCTTGTACAGATCCTCTCCTTGCGTCACATGTTCATTTCCTCTCGCCTCTTGCACCCTTGCCGTAAAGACGGCCTGCTCTTCTTGCAAATGTTTGATCTTTTGTTTCAGGTTTTCAAGAACGCCTTCACACGCAGCCAACCGCGCACGCTCTTGTTCCAAATCCACAAGCGTCTGTTGCCGCTGTTGAGCGATCCCTTCCCAGCGCGTCGCTTTGCGAATCCGGTCTGTCAGATCTCTTTCTTGGTCGTTCAGCAGATCGATCCGACTGATGATCGTTTCCATCTCATCATCAATCCGCTCCTCGTCAAATTCCAAAGTCTCCAAAAGACGAGTGCTGTCCTTGCCTTTTTGCAGAGCCTCGTCCCGCTGTCGCCGCCAGGTCTGGATGAGATCCATCGGATAGTTTGCAAAAAACTGCTTGGTGCTGTGGGCGAGATTGGCGACCTGTTGACGTTCTTGTTCGAGGATCTTTCGTTGCTCTTTTTCACGAGTCGCTCTGTTTTTTTGCTCTTCCAACCAGTTTCGGAACGAATCAGGCTCCGTCAGGTCTTTCCATTGGCGGGGGGTGAACAAATAAGCCGGGTCCTGCCACACTCCTAGCAGATAAGAATGTGCCTGTGCTGTCGTGAGCAGATGGATCGGATGAGTCCACGTGTTTCCATGACTCAGACGTTGCTTGACTTTTTCAAGATCGTGAGCGGCGGTGATGACTGTCATCGGCCAGAGCGGATACATTTCATACAGTTCGTTCAACGTCCGACCAGACTCAGCGGCGACTCGCAGGACATACTGCGTCCCCAATTCGAGTGACGGCAGGTCTTTAAGCGCCCCCTCCACCCATTGCTCCAATTCCGGGTCTGCCGAGAACACGCCGTTCTCCTTGTACAGATCGTAAAAGCGATAAGCCAAACGCTCGCTCTCCAGAGACGTCTCCACCCGCTTCTCCAAATGATGGATCTTATCGTCCAGACGGTGGCGAATCGTCTCTTCCTTTCGATGCAAACCTTGCGTTTCGGAGAGATCGTCCATCACCGATTGCAGCGTTCTCAGCACTCGCTGCTCTTCCTCCTGAAAGAAGGACAGCGTCGACTCGGCTTCGTGCAACGCCTGATTGCTCGCGAGCAAGTCCTCGTGCACTCGTTTGATCTGTCCCCGAAGCAATTCTTTCTCCTGCTTTGTTGTTGTCTTTTGCTTCATGAGCCGAGGCAGTTCGGTTTGAATCGCCTTCAGTTGCTCAGACCATTTGACACGCTGTTGCAGAACATGATCTTTGGGATCGATCAAAATCTCAGACTCAATCTCGCTCATCTGTCCTGCAAAAGTCTCGACCAAAGTTTCCCACTTCGAACGATTTTTCACCAAATCCTCTCGCTTGTCGGCCGCTTGCTTTTCTTGCCCTTCCGTTGCGCGAAGATCGCGTTCGATCTCCTCCAAACGAGTCTGAGCGGCTTGTCTCTGTTCTTGCAAGGTCTGCAAGATCGACCGATAAAGATACGCGGCCTGACTCAGATATTCACTGCGCGCGCGTTCCAAGCTCTCCGTCGTCTGGTCGCTCTCCATGTTCCGCAACTGCTCTTCGTGCCAAAGGATCTTATTTTGCGTCTCTTCGGCATCCGCTGTCATCTGCTTGTATTCAAGACTGCGAAAACGTCCCTGTGCATCCCGCTCCGCCAGTTGAATCTGCTGATAGACAGGGAGGTACGCCTCAAACGCTCGCAATTTTTCTTCATAGGCGATCTTCTTGACCAGTACGGCAAGCCCGGTTTTCCGGCGCTTCCATGCCTCCTCTGCAACTGCCAGGTCATCACGCTCGGCTTTCAACTGCTCCAGCCGCTCCCCCACCTGCTCCAGTTCCGCCGTCATGTTCAACCACAGCGTCTTGCCTTTGCCCTGCAAACGCTGATAATCGTGTTCGATCATGTCGGTTTGCCGGTATCGGTCGACGATGCCTTGCAGCTCTTCGTCGATCTTTTGATATTCTTTCAGTTGCTCGCCCAACGCCATATATTCGCGAAAATGCTCGCGGTGATTTTCAAACAACTTATAAAAATCTTGGGTGCCATTGCTGGCAAGTCCCTGCTCGACAGTCGGGATCAGCAGTTTGTCCACGAGTTGGGTCATCGTCTTGCACCCGTCAAAGAACGCATCGACGCCCCCCTCGGCTCCGTTGATCTTCAACATCGCCTCCCACTCGCCAGGTACGAGACGATACCGCTCTTCCAAATGATCGATATATTCGCCGCGCTTCGTGAAAAACGCTGCGTTGCTGCGATAGTCCCGCGACATGCGATCATAGTACTCTTGGATCTCGTCCCGGTTCGCCACCCGCTTCCCTTTCGCTGTCTCTTTGACAAAAGGGATCTGTCCGATCGCGTGCGGACTGCCTTCCCGATAGTCAAACGCGTACATCAAATACGACAAACCATCCCGCCCCATGTAAAACGTGACGCAGGTGACGAAATACTCGCGCGGCGATTCCTCCAAAATCCATTCAACCGCCACGTGCGCCGGTCCGAGCGATACATCGAGCGTATCTCGCATCTTGCGCTCCGCCATTGTGCTGTTGGGCAACACACATTGAATCAGCGTCTGAATAAAGACCGTCTTCCCGCCGCCGTTTTCCAAAAGCAGTGCCCCGTTGTGCCCGTCAAAGATGAACGTCTCATCGTTGTAGCGCTTGTTGCCCCCTTCATAATTAACGTTGGCAAAGCGAACTTTCGATATCGCCGGCATTTACTCTTCCTCCCCTTGCACCTGATCAAACTCGTACATGAACTGAAGAATGCCGCGGTTGTATTCTTTGTTCATAAAATACCGTTGGATGATCACCTTGGCCTTCTCGGTGAGCACGATTTCTTGATTGCTCTGATCAACAGCCAGATCTTGGTCCTGCAAAAAATTGAAGTAACGTTGCATATAACCAAAACGAGTATTCTGCCGAGCGTCCAATTTCTTGGCATTCTCGCGCAGATGATCCAATTCCCCCCAGCGCTTGACCACTCCAGCCCAGTTCCACTCCAGATCCTCACTGGCCTCTTCCGTCTCCGCCTGATGTTCCGCGAGGCTTTTGATCCGCTCGTCGATCAACCTCATCCATTCGTCATACGTCAAAAAATCACGGGTCGGCTCAGAGCTCTCATAGCTGTTGTAAAACGCGCCAAACAACACCAAGATCGCGAAATACATCAGATACACATCGAGATTGGTCGCCCCGGTGGGGAGATACTGTCTGATCCGGCTGTTTTTGATATGAAAATACGAATCAGTCACCTTCGGAATCAAATACAGATAATCGCTCGTCTTCTCAAGGACCGCATCGACCTCCGCACTGTACAGTTCCGCAAGATCCCGCACAGCGCTGTGCACCGTATAATCGCGATACCCGTCCTGCTCGCGTGCCACCTTGCCCTCTCTCATCAACTGAGCGAACACACGGAAACTGCGCTCCACATCATCGCGATGATACATCTGACTCGTCGTCATTCGATTCCTCTCCCCTGCGCAAAATCATCTCTTGAATGGTAAACCTCTCATGGGGTCTCAGTAGCTGATCGACCTCCTTGACGACGAGCGTTTCTCCCCGCCCGATTCTGTCGACAACACCGTCGAGCAGTCCCGCTTCTTCCGGGTCCGATCCGGGGAAAAGCGGCGAACGTTGATGCAGCAACAGCCAGAACTCATAAAAGGAACGATGTTCGAGCATCGCCACCCCTTGCGGCTGATCTCGCAACCACTCGACAAACTCGGAAAGCCGCGTCTCTTTTTTGCCATGTAAGAACTGATCCACGACCTCCGCTATTTTCATAAAATTCTCTCGTTGGAGTTTGACAAACGGGGGACGCTCCTCTTCCGAGATCGCCGTTGCAAACTCGCCTCTCGCCTCATCCGGCTCTTCGTGCTTTTCCATCCGTTGCGGCGCAAACAGCGTCAACGGCGACCACCCGGCGTATCGATCCAACAACGCCATCGGGCGCACCAAACTGTGCACCGCTTTGGGTGGAAGCGGGGAAGCGACCGTTCGGGAGACAAGGTCCTGATCAAAATTCAGCGAAGCCCGGCCGACATGATACAGTGACTCTTTCGCAGCGTGCAACACCTTGCGCTTTAACGTGATGCTTTCATCCAAAAGAGTCCGATGCAGATGATGCACCTGATGCAGCTCATTGGCGATCTTGACGATCAGCCGATACGAACGTTGCTCTTTCTCCCCTTGCTGATCGTACTCAAACTTTTGACGGGCCGTACGGACAAACTCTTCCAGATCGGCAAACTCCGCCTGCTCGCGCTCCAGCCGATACGTGATATCGTCCACGAGTCGGCTGTACCGGTCCTGAGTCTCCGACGAGACGATGTTCCGTTGCACTTCATGACCCAGTTGAATCAACTTTTTGCGCAATTCCTCCACCGCGACACGCATCTCGTCGATCTCCCGCAACGCGCTGTTGAACTCACCTTTTTCAAGCTGTTTTCGCAGGACCAATTGGTTGATGGAGATCTGATATTCGCTGAAATACTCCTTTGTGGCAAACACCAGTTCCAATCCCCTGTCTGTCAGTTGGTAATACTGGCGATTCTCTTTGAGGTTGTAGTCCCTGACATCCAGCAACGTAAAGTAATACGTCTCCTCTTTTCGCGTCTCCCAGTCGTACACCGTGAACGATTTGCGCTGACCTGTCGGGTCTCGAAAAGCCTCGACGATCTCACGAGCCAGTTTGATAAACCCTTCGCGGTCTTCACGGATGGGACCGTCTGCATTTTGCTGATACAAAAACTCGCCGAGATCATCAATCGACGTGTCGCGGTTGCGTGTGAGCATGCTTTCAAAGAAAAACAACAATCCCAATACACCAAGGGAAAACCAATCGATCGAATTGCCTTCCCGGTCCGTTTTTCGCTTTGTGCTCAATTCAAATAAAGGGGCAAAGATCGACAAACGTTGAATGCGTTCCCCAAATCCTTGCAACAGATCCTGCATTCGGTCGCTCATGCTTCACGCTCCCAATAGATCCCCCACTCACGGGAGGTCACCGCTTCTTGCGGCAGATAGTGGCCTGTGCCCAGCATCGTTTGAATCACATGCGCCTCGTCCTGGCCAAACTGTGACGACAGTGCTTGCAGAGCTTCTGCCTGCACTCGATGATGCTCTTTGCCAGGGACTGCACGTTTCTTTAGTAACTCCCGATACAACTCCAGAGCAGGCTGTACCTGTCGCGATTGGAACAAGGAATACCAAATTCCAATCCCTTCATAATCCAGATCGCCGAAATAATAAAACTCGCACTCACACTGTTGATCGAGCCCGGTCTGCTGATCGATCTGCCCGATATTGGACAAGATCGTTTTTCCTCTTCCGAACGTCATGGTCGTATAAAAGGTCTGACGATGAAACCCTTGAAGCAGAGCGTGGAACGGCGTCTTGTTCTCGATGATGAGATGCCTGTGCCGGGAGTGCTGAGCCGCCTGTCTGTGAACGGCGATCATCAACGGCTCCGGGATCTGTACGATCCCGAGTTGTTCCAGAGAGAGTCCGAGGCGTTTGATTGTCTTTTCTCCACCGCCCTCTTCCAACCACTTCTCATCGCCGACCATGTGAAAGGAAGCCTCGGGTATTGGAATCCCCGACACTGAATCGGTGCGATGCTGCAAGTATAGGTCAATCTGGTGAATCCAAGGCAGATCGGCGTGGAAAGCGGATCGTCCGAGTTTGTAGTAAGCGTCTAAACTGATCATCGGATGCAACCTGACTTGCTCGCTGCGCAGTTGTTCAAAGAAATCGCCTTGCAACTTCGTATGCGAAACGCGATATTTTTTTGGCAATTGCGGTTCTTGACTGTTGAGATCTTTCATTCCTTCTAGTAGGCCGTCTGCCATCAACGTTTGAACATGCGCAGCGAGCGTCCGATACTCGATCATTCGAAATTCTTCCTGTATCGTCCGAAGTTCGATCGTCTTCTTCTTGTAAGCAAGAAGAAATTGTTGAATCTCTGAAAACATACACCCATTCCTCTTTCTATCAACTATAAAATCTTCTAGACCTATTATATCTGGAAATTGTTCAAGGAGGTTAGGCGTTTTTAGACAAAATCAAAGACCAGCGATGTGATCGCTGGTCTTTGGTGTACTGCTTATTGATTAGGCGAACAAACGCGCACACACGCGCTCGATCTCTGCGTAGATCTTCTTCTCATCCATCGTCAGCACGTTGCGGTTTTCGACAACGAGCTCGCCGTTGACGATGACGTGCGTCACATCATGCGACGACGCGGAGTACGCGATGTGCGCGATCATGTTGTGGCGCGGGTGGAAGTGCGGTTGGTCGATGTCGAGCAGGATGACGTCGGCCAGAGCGCCCGCTTGCAGGGTGCCCAGTTTGTCTTCGAGGAACAGGGCTTTTGCGCCGTCCTTGGTCGCCATCTCGAGGGCTTTGTAGCCGGAGATCGCGATGGAGTCTTGGTGGACGCCTTTGTGCAGCATCGCGGCCATGCGCAGCTCTTCGAACATGTCGAGGTTGTTGTTGGATGCTGCGCCGTCGGTGCCAAGGCCCACGGTCAGGCCGGCATCGAGCATTTTCTTCGCCGGTGCGACGCCGGAGCCGAGCTTGAGGTTGGAGTCCGGGTTGTGCGCGACGCGCACGTCGTATTTGGCCATGATCGCGATGTCCTCGTCGCTGAGGTGTACGCAATGCGCCGCAAGGGTCGGGCGGGTAAAGACGCCGAGTTCCTCCATCAGCTGGATCGGGCTCATGCCGTGCTGCTCTTTGCATTGCTGGACTTCGAACGCCGTCTCCGAGAGGTGGATCTGGATCGGCAGGTCGTATTTCTTGGACTCCTCCACGACGCTCTTCAGGTAGTCCGGCGGGCAGGTGTACGGCGCGTGCGGGCCAAACATGACGGTGATGCGGCCGTCCGCTTGCTTGTGCCATTTTTGGTTGAACTCGATGGCCTGCGCCTTCGACGCCTCACCCTTCGGCGGGAACCCGATCAGACCGCGGGAGAGCACGCCGCGGATGCCGGCGTCCTGAGTCGCGCTCGCCACACCGTCCATTTCGAAGTACATGTCGGTGAAGGTGGTGGTGCCGCCTTTGAGCATCTCGAGGATCGCCAGTTGCGTGCCCCAGTAGATGTCGTCTGCGGTCATTTTGTCCTCGATCGGCCAGCAGCGCTCTTCCAGCCACTGTTGCAGCGGCAGATCATCCGCGTAGCCGCGCAGCAAGGTCATAGCCGCATGGCCGTGCGTGTTGATCAGGCCCGGCATCGCCAGTTTGCCTTTGCCGTCGATGACGCGGTCAAAGCCTTCCGTGGAGCCCGTGTACAGGCCCTCGCCGATCTCGGAGATGCGCTGACCTTCGATGATCAGGTAGCCCTCTTTGATGTAGGTCTCTTCGGTAACCGGCACGACAACCGCGCCGTTGATCAAAATGCGTCCCATTTTCTCTGTCTCCCTTCGACTCTACGAACGTGATGCCTCACTTTTGTCCATACGAAGTTTTATAAGCATCCCGCAACCACTCTACGTCTTCGTGTGAGAGCAGGAAAGGATTGCCGAGTTGCTTGGCAACGGCAAAGATCTGGGCGCTCTTTTCAACGACCTGCGAGACGCGCAACGCCTCGGCAACGGTGTCGCCGACTCCGACCATCCCGTGATTTGCCAGTAAAACAGCATTTTTGTTGCCCAGAGCTTTGACGGCGTTGTTCGCCAGTTCGGTGCCGCCCGGCAGCGCGTATTTGGCCACGGAGACGGAGCCGCCGACGACCTGCGCCATGTCTTCCACCAGCGGCGGGATCTCTTTGTGCACCACCGCGCAGGCACTCGCGTAGAGGCTGTGGGTGTGCATGACGCCAAACACGTCCGCGCGGGCGCGGTAGATCGCCAGGTGCAGCAACAGTTCGGAGGTCGGCTTGAGCGTGCCGCCGACTCTTTCCTCGGTGTTCAGGTCGATGACGACGAGCATGTCTTCGGTCATCGTCTCATATTCGACGCCGCTCGGGGTGGCGACGATCAGATCGGTGCCCGGCACGCGTGCGGTGACGTTGCCCCACACGGCGGTGACGAGGCCGGTGGCGTGCATTTTCTTCGAGGCTTCGACGACTTCTGTTTTGGTCCTCGAAAGGTCTGGATGGTCAATCATGCTGTTCCTCCTACTTCAAGCGGCTCATCGTGTCCGTGTTCGGATGTTTCACGACGCCCTTGTCGGTAATGATCGCCGTGATCAACTCATGCGGCGTGACATCAAACGCCGGATGCAGCGCCGGCACGCCCTCCGGCACCATGCGCTGGCCGCCGATAAAGACGACCTCGTCGGACGAGCGTTGCTCGATCTCGATCTCGGCTCCCGTCTCCATCTCGTAGTCGAGCGTCGACATCGGAGCGGCCACGTAGAACGGTACGCCGTGGTGCTTCGCCAGCACGGCCAGCGAGTAGGTACCGATCTTGTTCGCCGCGTCGCCGTTTGCCGCGATGCGGTCCGCGCCGACGATGACGAGATCGACCATGCCTTGTTGCATCAGGTAGCCCGCCATCGAGTCGGTGACGACGGTGACCGGGATGTTGTCGCGGTGCAGTTCGAAGGCGGTCAGGCGTGCCCCTTGCAGGTACGGACGCGTCTCATCCGCGTAGACGGAGACGTTTTTGCCGGCCTCTTGCGCCGCGCGGATCACGCCCAGCGCCGTGCCGTAGTCGACGGTCGCCAGCGAGCCGGTGTTGCAGTGCGTCAGGATGCGGGCGTTGTCCGGGATCAGCGGCAGGCCGTTCTGCCCCATCGTCTTGTTCAGGCGCACGTCTTCCTCCGCGACCAGCTCCGCCTCGCGGTTGATCAGGTCGACCAACGCCGGTACGTCGAGGTCGGAGTTGCTCTCGATCAGGCCGCGCATGCGCTTGATCGCCCAGAACAGGTTGACAGCCGTCGGCCGGGTCTTGGCGAGGCGTTCGCACACGCCGTCGATGTAGGCGAGGAACTCGCCTTTTTCCAGCTCACGGCCTTGTTGCGCGCCGATGGCGACGCCGTACGCAGCGGTCGCTCCAATGGCGGGTGCGCCGCGCACTTTCATTTTTTCGATGGCTTCAGCCACCAGTTCGTATGTATCGCAGGTGTCCCAGATCTCGTGTTCCGGGAGTTTGGTTTGATCCAGGACGTCGAGCGTCCGGCCGTTCCAGCGCAAAGGTTGCATAGCGTCTCGTCTCTCCTTCAGTCTGTCTGATACTTACAGCGAACCCAGTTCGGCCAAGGCGTGCGGGCAGGCGCAGGTGCGCTCCCCGGTCCCGCGCTCGATCACGCGGAAGAACAGCTCGCGAATCTTCTGCACGTTGTCCTTCATCGTGTCGATCACCTCTTGGTGAGTCAGCGGATGCGGCGCGATGCCCGCGCAATAGTTGGTGATCATGCCGACGGTCGCATAGCACATCTCCGACTCTTTGGCGAGGATCACTTCCGGGACGGTGGTCATGCCGACCACGTCGCCGCCCCAGGCAGCATACATGCGGATCTCCGCCGGCGTCTCAAAGCGCGGTCCTTCCGTGCAGACATAGATGCCGCCGTCGACCAACTCGATGCCGTGCTCTTGCGCGGTCTCGCGGACATGCCCGCGGATGCGGCCGCAATACGCGTCCGACAGGTCGATGTGGACGACGCCCTCCGGCGCGCCTTCATAGTAGGTCAGCGGGCGCGACTTGGTCATGTCGATGAAATCATCGACCAGCACGAGGTCGCCCGGCTTGTACTCCTCTTTCAACGAGCCGACCGCAGCGGTCGCCAGCACGGTGTGCACGCCGATCTCCTTGAGGGCGCGGATGTTCGCCCGGTAGTTGATCTTGTGCGGGGCGACGCCGTGGTTGTAGCCGTGACGCGGCATAAAAGCCACGCGCTTGCCCGCGTAGGTGCCGAGCGTGATCTCTGCGGGGCCGTATGGGGTCTCTATCGTATGGCGTTCTGCGTCTTCAAGCAGAGCGGGATCGTATACGCCAGTCCCGCCGATGATCGCATATTCCGCATTCATCTCAGGTTAAGCCTCCTAGCTGGAAGAAAAAATCAGGTCATACCCATTTAAACAGAGGAACGATTCGTTCGTCAAGGTGATCTTGAAAATTCGTAACCACCAGAGGAGTTACTATTTCTATTTCAACGGATGATGCTTGATAAAATGCAGGATCTCTCCGATGTCTGCGCCCGGACCCGTCATCGGGGCAAACAGGTCGCCGAGATCCTCGATCCGCTTTTGCATCGTGCGGATCGTAAACTGGCCGGGCAGCACGCCCGCTTCGATCTCCTCCCACCGCAGCGGCGCGGAAACGGCAGCAGACGCGACGGCGCGCGGCGTGTAAGGGCCGGACAGCGTCTTGCCCTTGTGATGCTGGAGATAGTCAAAATAGACCTTGTCTCCCCGGTCTTTTTTCAAGCGCTCGACGGTGCAGATCTCTGGCGCCTGTTGCACCATAAACTCCGCGATGAATTTGGATACCACCCGCGTGTCGTCAAACGTGTAGCCCTGAGCCAGCGGCACAAATACCTGAAGGCCCGTCGCCCCTGACGTTTTCGGATAGCTCGGCAGTCCGAGATCATCGAGCGCCGCTTTCAAATGCAACGCCACCCGGCACGCCTTGCGAAACCCTTCCGCGTCGACCCCCTTCACGGTCGGGTCGAGGTCGAAGGCGATGTTGGTCGGCCGATCCAGATCGCCGATCAGCGAGTACGACGGATGCAGTTCCATCGCCGCTTGATTCGCCAGCCACACGAGCGTCGCCGTATTGTTGGCGAGGATGTACTCGATGTCCCGCTTGGAGTCGTCCGACCAGACCGGATGCGTTTCGATCCACTCCGGCGCCCCGTCCGGGATGTTTTTCTGATAAAAAGACTTCTCGTGAATTCCGTTCGGAAACCGGATCACCGTCAGCAGCCGCTCGCGGTAATGCGGCAACATCACGGGCGCCATCGTAATCATGTACTGGATGTATTCCGCCTTCGTCACGCCCGCTTCCGGCCACAGCACCTTGTCGAGGTTGGTGACATGTACCGGATACTCGGCCATCAGCGTATGTCCCTTTGCCATCGCGCACACCTCCTCACAGCCCGCAGGATGCCGGATCGCGCTGCACAAACCCCTGAATCGCCGGAGCCCGCAGCGTCAGATCGGATGTCCATTCCATGTAGTTCACTTCCGCGACCAACTGCGGCGGGAACCAGATCAGCTCGTCATACGTGCTCCGCAGCAGCTTCGGCCTGACAGCAAACGGGCACGGCTGATCCTTCACCCCGCGCGAAAACGCTGTCAGCGCCTGAATGTCCGATCCGCTCAGTCCCGACCCCGCCTTGCCGATGCAGATCAATTTTCCGTCCGCGTACGCCCCGAGCACCAGCGAGTTGACCCGCCCGCCCTTGAGCGTCGCCCCGCCGACGACCGCGTGGATCGTGCGGATGTATTTGACCTTTTTCCACGTGTCGCTGCGCTCGCCGATCTTGTACAGGCCCTGCTTTTCCTTGCAGACGATGCCTTCCATCCCCTGTTCGCGCATCACGTGAAACAACGCCGTGCCGCTCGGCTGGTTGCCGACGATCTTCACCTGCTCGGTCTCCGTCAGCACGCTCGCCAACTTCTCCTGACGATGCACCAGCGGCTCGTCCACCAGCCAGCGGTCGTCGAGGTACAACAGATCAAACACCATGAAATAAATCGGAATGCTGCGGCTCATCATCCGAATCTTTTCCGGGCTCTTCGACAGATCCCGTTTTAAAATATTCGAAAACGACGGCTTTCCGTCTGTCCCGATCGCCACGATCTCCCCGTCGAGCACAGCCGAACGTCCCTGGATGATCGACGGCAACGCCTGCAACTCCGGGTAGTTGTCCGTGTGATCGTTCAACCGCCGGTTGACCAGCCGCACCCCCGATTCGTCTAAATAAGCCACCATCCGCACGCCGTCCCACTTGATCTGGTACAGATAGTTCGGGTCGTCAAACGGCTCGTCCACCAGCACCATCGCCATCGGGATAAAGGGTTGGATCATTCGGCCGTTTTACGCCGACGCCGCTTCGGCTTCGCTGCCGCAGCCTGTTCGACCCCTTCCCCGTCCGCTTTGGCCGCTTCCGGGCGGTCGACGACCGTCTCGCCCACTGCGACCGGGCGCGATGCTTCTTCGCCGCGCGTAACGTTGAGCGACGCCTGCAGAGCCGCCATCAGGTCGTGGATCTGGTCGCGCTTCGGTTCGGCCGCCTGCGTGATCTCCTCGCCTTCGATCTTCTGCTCGATGGCCTGCTGCAACGCCTCACGGTACTCGTTTTTGTACCGCTCCGGCTCAAAAGGGATCGCCAGGCTCTCGATCAACTGCCGCGCCATCTGCATCTCCGTCTCGGCCACGTCGAGATCGGCCCCGACCGCCGGCAGTTGCGACACCGACCGCACTTCGTCCGGGTAGAAGATCGATTCCATCACCAGCACATTTTCATACGTCCGCAGCACGCCGAGCGTCTGCGTCGAGCGGATGATCATTTTGGCCACCGCGATCTTGCCTGTCTCCTCCATCGCCCGACGCAGCAGCGCGTACGCTTTGCTTCCGGTGTCCTCGGGCGCGAGATAGTACGATTTGTTGAAATAGATCGGGTCGATCTCCTTCAGATCGACAAAGTTCAGAATGTCGATCGTCTTCGTCCGCTGCGGCGCGATCTGCTCCAGTTCCTCGTCGCTCATCAGCACGAACTGACCGGGTTGATACTCATAGCCGCGGGTGACTGCATTCCACTCGATCTGCTTGTCACACGTTGGGCAGGTCCGAATGTTTTTCACCGGCGAGCCGCACTCCGCATGCAGATATTTAAACTTCACATCCTTGTCTTCCGTGGCCGCGAACATCTTGACCGGCACATTGACCAGACCAAACGAGATCGAACCTTTCCACATCGTATGCATACCGCCCACGCCCCTCTCTTGGTGATGAGGTTAGTATGCGACGACATGCAAAAAACCCCTCATGATTTCCATGAGAGGTTCTCATTAGTCGATATAGTAGGCGAGTGCCTGCAGTTCGGTCGTCACGTCGGAACTTCTGACATGCACCTCGCTCGGGACGCGCAGCGAGACGGGAGCAAAGTTTAAAATCCCCGATACGCCCGCTTCCACCAAACGGTCGGCGACCTGCTGAGCGGCCGTCGCCGGCACGGTGATCATGCCGATGCGGATGTCCAGTTCCTTCACCACGCGGTCCAGTTCGTCGATGTGGCGGATCGGCATGTTGCCGACGCTCAACCCGATCTTGGCCGGATCGGTGTCAAAGATCGCGACGATCGACATTTTTTCCTTTGTGTAGCGGTTGTAGTTGGACAGGGCGATGCCCAGATGTCCGGCTCCGACCAGCGCGACGTTCAAGTTGCGGTCGAGCTTGAGAATTCCCTTGATCTTTTCAATCAGGTAGGACACTTCATATCCGATCCCTTTGCGTCCAAATTCGCCAAAGTACGCGAGGTCTTTGCGAATCTGCGCCGGGTTCATGTCGAGTTTCTGACCGAGTTCATAAGAGGAAACAGTCCGGATGTTCATGTCGACCAAGTGTTGCAGATAGCGGAGATAGACCGGCAGCCGCCGGACGACAGCTTCCGAGATCTTCGGCGTTTTCAAAGTATCCCTCCCCTTGCGAGACGAGTCCTCCCTAACATTTTACTTCGCCGCAAGCGTTGGAATTCCTGTCCCGTCGCCTTTTACGAGGATAATTTTTCTAAGTCTTTCGTGCCGTAGTGGTGCATCAGTTTGCGCTTCACCCGGCACAAGGCGTTGTCGACCGCCTTGGTCGTCGTACCCATCTCATCGGCGATCTCCTTGTACGTGTTGTGATCGACGTACAAGAGCAACACGCGCAGTTCAAAAGCGGACAGAGACTCTGTCAATTCCTCACGCAGTTCCTTCAACTGTTCGCGAGCGAGAAACACGTACTCCGGATCGGCGATCAAAGGACCCGGCAGCGTATCCATCAAGGTGCGGTCGGTGTCTTCCTCATAGATCGGACGGTTGAGCGACAGGTAATAGTTCAGCGGCTGATGCTTGAGACGCATCGCCGTCTTGATCGCCGTGATCAACTGGCGGGTGACGCAGATCTCCGCAAACGCGCGGAATGGGATGTTGCGCTCCGGCTGATAGTCGCGGATCGCCTTGTACAGACCGATCATGCCTTCCTGAATCAAATCTTCGTTGTCAGCGCCCGCCATAAAATACGAGCGCGCCTTCATCCGCACGACCGGCTGAAAACGCTGGAGAATGTCGTCGACCGCCTCTGCGTCCCCTTGCTGGGCCCGCAAGACCAGTTCCTCCGCCGTCCCTTCTTCCGGGACGAGCATCATCATTGCGTTCTGTTGTTCGATTACCGTAGCTGCCATTACCGCGATCCCCCCGAGGCACCCATCTAAACGAGTCTTTTTCTAGTTCTAATCCTACTCGCATTCGCTAACTTCCGTCAATCGACGAAAATAGGCGATATAAACGAATTAGCTCCCGTTTCGACACGATTACATATGCAACTCGACACGTCTTTCAAAGTAGGAGAATATTTAGAAAATAATGTCGAAAAATGTTGCACTCCAAAGAAAAGAGGAAAAATCGCGATGATTTTTCCTCACTCTTTTGCCGGCAACGGCGATTTTAACCAATTGTAGACGGTGCGCAACACTTCGCGCTCCGTGCCCTGGTACGTCCACGGATCGGGTAATGACTTAATAAAATGCCGCCCGTAGCGCGTTTCGGTGATCCGGCGATCATATACGACGATGGCGCCGCGGTCGCGCTTGGTGCGGATCAGGCGGCCAAAGCCCTGTTTGAAGCGAATGATCGCTTGCGGGACGCTGTACTCCATAAACGCGTTGCGCCCCTCCCCTTCCAACTTCTCCGTCCGCGCTTCGACGATCGGCTGGTTCGGCGGCCAGAACGGCAGGCGGGCGATCACGAGCAGCGTAAGGTCGTCGCCCGGAATGTCGACCCCTTCCCAAAACGAGCTCGCTCCAAACAGCACCGCCCGGTCATGACGTTGAAACTCCGTCACGAGGCGGTGGCGCGAGGTCGAGTCCACGCCTTGCCCGAGGACGGTGATTCCGTGCTCGGCCAACTGCGGCTTGATTTTGTGGTACGTCTCGCGCAACATCCGGTGCGACGTGAACAGGACCAGCATCCGCCCTTGCGAGACGCGGGCGAGGTTGGTCAGCGACTCGGCGAACGACGTCGTAAACTGATCCTCCGGCACGCCTTTGACCGGCAGCGAGTCGGTCGGTACGCAGAGCAACGCTTGATTTTTATAGTGGAACGGCGAGTCGACCTGCAGGGACAACAGACGCCCCATCTCCTGCGACTCGTACAGCCCCAGTTGATGAATCGCGTACTTGAAGTCTTGATTGATCGTCAGCGTCGCCGACGCCAGCACCACGCTCTCCTTTTTCGAGAACAGATGCGTGTGCAGAAGCGGGCCGACGTCGATTGGCGCCGAGTAGAGGAACACGATGGGTCGCGACGCCCGTTCGTCCGCTTCCAGCCACAGCACCGACGTCTCACTGCCGACCGAGCGCATAAACGAGGCCAGATCCATCCAGCCTTGGTCGATCTCTTTGACCTGCCCGTTGATGTCGGTGATGAGACCTGCGTAGATCTCATCTCGCATCAATTCTTCCGCGTACTCTTCCATCTTCCCGGCCAATTTGCGCATCGTCTGCACTTCCGACTGAAGGTTTTCACAGGCGGATGCGACTCCAGTCCACGCCTCGGCCATCTTTTCGTTCTCCATCGCGTCCGGTTTCAGCCGCATCGTCACGCGGCCGCTGTCCATGCCGGTCGCATGTTTGAGGATAAAGTCGTGCAACTGGCGAAATACGTCCTCGTTGCTCTCCCGCACCTCGCCGATCTGCTCCATCAGCCGCTCCAGCACGTCGCGCAGATCGCCGTAAGCGGTCGCCTCGTCGCCCTGAAGCCCGTCCACCGCTTGGAGCAACTGGAACAGCAGGCCTTTGTTTTTGTCGCGCAGCAGGCGGTTCAGCGCCCCGTACATCTGGAGGTAGGAGACTTCCGACCCGAGATGCTTGGTCGCTTCGTCTTCCATGTGATGCGCCTCGTCGATCACCAGATAGTCGTAGCCCGGCAGGACGTTGTGATCCGTCTTGACATCGGTCAGCACCAGCGAGTGGTTGGTGATCAGCACATCAGCATGCTGCGCCCCCGAGCGCGCCCGGTGGTAGTAGCAGTTGCGGAACCACGGGCACGCCTTGTTGATGCACGAGTCCGCCCCGGACGCCACCTTGCCCCAATGGTCGCCCTGCGGCCCCGCCAGCGTCAGTTCTTCACGGTCGCCGCCGTCCGTCTCCAAGAGCCACGTCAGCATCCGCACGAAAAAGGTGATCTCGTGGTTGTCGGCGATCCACCCTTGGTGGTTGATCTGCGTCGCCACTTTGCGCATGCACAGATAGTTCGCCCGGCCTTTGAACACCGAGATGTCAAACGGGAACGGCATCACTTGTTCCAGCAGCGGAATGTCCCGTTCCCGCAGTTGCTCCTGCAGGTTGATCGTGTGCGTCGCCACCACCACCCGCTGCCCCTTCGCCTTGGCGTAGTAGACAGCCGGGATCAGGTAAGCCAGCGACTTGCCGGTGCCGGTACCCGCCTCGACGATCAGATGCTTGCCCTCGTCGAACGCCTCCGCCACCGCGCGCAGCATCTGCATTTGTTCCGGACGCTCCTCATAGCCGCTCATCAGATCGGACATCGGCCCGCCCTTCGCCAGCACACCGGCGACCTCCTCGATCTCAAATCCGTCGAGGGTGCCGCCCGTCTCATTTTCTTTGATCGTGACCGGCACCGGGCGGTGCATCAGCCGGTCGATCGTCACACAGCCCTCCGGCTCGTCGAGTTGCATCAGCTTGGTGCTGCCCTCAGCCAACCGGCGGAAGAAGTGGCGCAGCGGCCAGTCGCCGTACTCGGTCAAGGCATGGATCTGCTGCAGGATCAAAAACGGCATCTCCTCCGCCTTGGCCAGCAACAGCTTCAGCACCTCTGCCGTCGCCGTGGCATCGTGCATCGCCCGATGAGCGCTGTCATGCACGATCCCGTGATGGCGGGTCAACGCCTCCAACGCATAGCTCGCCTGCCGCGGCCACAGGATCTGCGCGAGGCTCAGCGTGTCGATCACTTCGCCTGCGAACGCGAGATAGCCGCCTTCTTCGAGCGCTTCATTTAAAAAGCGCAGATCAAACTCCGCATTGTGCGCCACCAGCACACTGTCGCCGATAAAGCGCAAAAACTCACCGATCACGTCATCGATCACCGGGGCTTCCTTCAATTGTTCATCGGTCAGCCCGGTCAAATCTTTTATCAAAGGCGGGAGCGGAACTCCCGGGTCGATCAAGGACTGGAACGTATCGGTGATCTGACCGTTCTCCACCCGCACTGCGCCTATCTCGATGATCCGATCGGTCGTCGGCTGCAGGCCGGTGGTTTCCAAATCGAAGACCACGTATGTCTCGGACACCCTAGGGTCAACTCCTGTTTCTGTTCTTTAGGAAATCACGTCGCAAAATAGAGAAAAGACGACCGCCCGAAAAAAGGACGGTCGTCTTTCTTTATACCCTATCTTACTCGTTGCTGTCGAGCAGATAGACCGCTTTTTTGTTTTCCTTGATCTTCAAAACTTGATACGGGAAGGACACGACCTGCGCATGCGCATCGCCTGCGTCCTCTTTCAGGTTGGCTTTGACGAACACGCCTGCGTCCGTTTCATCGAGGCTCTCGATCTCAACGCTGAAGCTTGCATCCGGCACTTCGCCGCCGGTGATGATCACGTAGGTGTAGTCGCCTTCGACCACGCGGAACGTGCCGGTGACCGTCTTGTTCTCCTGTACGACCGTGTAGACCGTCTCCGGCAGATCGCCGGTCACCCGTTCAAACTCGACCTTTTTCGCCGATTGCAAAGAGCGAGCGAGAATGTTTTCCGCGAGGATCGCCGCATCGCCTTTCATCAGGCCATGATCCGGGGAGAAGTGGCCTTGGCCGTCGCCGACCATGAAGCCGAGTTTGTACATCAGTTCCGCTGCCTTTTGTTGCGACTCGGTAGCGGCGGTCAAGTCGGTGAACGGGTTCAAGTTGATCCCGCCTGCGATGCCGGTGTTGGACGGCGGCATCACTTGCGCGATCCACTCCGCCACTTCGGCACGGCGGACATACTCGTCATTCGATTTGTTTGCGTCGTTGATCGACTTGCCGAGCACCTTTTCGATCAGCGCTTTTGCTTCAGAGCGCTTCATCTTTTCGGACGGTTTGTAGGCTTCCGATTTGTTGGCCATGAAGCCCATCTTCACCAGACGGTGCACCGAATCTTTGGCGTAATGATCCGCCAGATCGTTGTACCCCAGCGTCACGGTGTTGGACAGGTTGACTTTTGCATGGCCTTCGTGGACGTGACCTTCTTCTTTCACATCCTGGATATGAACATCATAGTCGCCGTTTACCGGTTTCACATGGTCAGTCGATGCGCTTACAGATGCCGTCGAGCCTGCGAGCAGGGCAGCGGCGAAGAGCAGAGCCGTAGCTTTTTTCATTGAAAAATGCCTCCTTGTGATCTAGCGTTCTGAATTTATTTCACTACACAGTACGATGCGTGAGACATGGAAAAGGTTTCACCTTTTGCGAAAGTTTTTCCTGATTCATGATCATGGGAAGAATTCATAAACGAGAAAGACCCGTCCCTTTCCGAGACGGGTCTTCCTCTTATTCTTTTTCTTTTTGCTGCCTCTCGCCCTACACCGTCATCTCCGCACGCACCACTTTGCACCGTTCAAAGCACTGCTGCGCCCGCTCCCGCTCGCCGAGCGCGTAATGCGCGATCCCTTTGTAGAACAGCGATTCCAGACAGTCGCGGTCGTACACCAACGCCGCGTTGAAATAGCGCAACGCCTGCGTGTAGGTCTCCTCCTCCAAAGCCAGCCGCCCGAGATGATACAGGCCGAGCTTTTTCTCCGCGTTGCCTTCCATCGCCACCAGTTGCAACAGTTGCTCCTTGGCCGCCTCCCGCTTGCCCATCTGACTCCACGTGCGGGCGAGTCCTGCCAGCGCGTGCGCGTCGCGCTTGTTTTTGGTCAGCAGTTTGTTGAAACACGACTCCGCCGTCTGGTATTGCTTGGACTGATACGCCGCCCAGCCGATGTTAAACGTCCCTTGTCGATTTGTCGGGTCGCACGACACCTGCTTTTTAAACAACGCATACGCTCCGTCCACATCGCCGTCCCGCATCGCCAGCCAGCCAAGGCCCCCGTACGCCGGACCCGAGCCCGGATAGTAGCGCAACGCCTTCTTATACAGCGCCCGCGCCTGATCTTTCTCGCCCATCAGTTCCGACAGCCGGGCAAAGTCGAGCAGCACCTGCTCATGGGCCCCGTTCACGTCGTACGAGCGCGCCAGATGGCGGTAGGCCCGCTCGCGGTGACCGAGCTGCTCCCAGATCAGGCCGCAGAGACGGTGTGACTCCCAGTCTTCGTGATCGAGCACCAACGCCCGCTGAAAATGAGTCAGCGCCTCGCGCAGATTGCCGAGGTTGAAATGGCAGCAGGCGATGTTGTAGTTGACATCTTTAAAATTGGGCACCAACTGCGCCGCCGCTTCAAAATCGACGAGCGCCTGTTCATATTTTTCCTGCTCCGCGTAGATGTGCCCGTAGGTGGCGTGCACCGTCGCCTGCAAAAATTCATCCTCTTCATCCGCTTGGATCATGTTCAACTGATGGTCGGCCTCTTCCAGATTTCCCTGCGCCAGATAGCCGAACGCCAGATACAGACGCGCGATCAGGAACTCGCCGTCGATCTCCACCACCCGTTTAAACTCGTTGATCGCCTCCGGATACATCAGCAGGTCGAAGTAGCCGATCGCCCGCCGGAACGACCGCACCATGTGCTCGTCGCTCGGGCGCATCGTCATCCCGTCGCCGACCTGCCAGGTAAACACGCCCGGCGGGTTTTTGCCTTTGCTTTTGCCCGTGGGTGCGCCTTTCGCCGCCTCCTGCGAATCGGTCTCCGCCGGTTTGACCGCTTTCTTCGCTTTCGGCTCCTGCGGGAAAATGTTCAGGCTCTGCAACGCCGCCAGCTTGTTCTGCAGATCCTGCAACTCCGGCGTCGGCAGCGAGCCGTCGAGGTCGAGCTGATAACGCTCGCCAAGCTCCGTGACCCGCTCCTCAAACGACAGCCATTGCTCGACAAATTTGTCGCAGGCGTTGCGCAGTGCGATCAACTCTTCGCCGAGAATGTGCCGCTGGTCGGTGTCCGCCTCCGTCAGTTGCGTCTCGATCCGGTCGACCGCCTTGTTGAGCAGATCAAACGGTTTTTCAAACATGACAAAAACCCCCGTTCCCCAAAATGTCTTAGTGACTAGTTTGGTTCCCGAGGGTCTCTTTTATCCCTGTTTTTGCAGAACTGGATCGAAGTGGATCAGGCGATGACGCCTTGCTTTTCCTTGATCAGATCGGCGATCTTGTTGTCTTTGTCCATCAGCGCGACGGTCGGTTGGTGACGGCGCGCTTCCTCGTCGCTCATCGAGGCGTAAGAGATGATGATCACCGTGTCGCCCGGCTGAACCAAGCGGGCCGCCGCCCCGTTCAGACAGATCACACCGCTCCCACGGCGACCGGAGATCACGTAGGTCTCCAGACGGGCGCCGTTGTTGTTGTTGACGATCTGCACCTTCTCGTTTTCCAAGATGTCGACGGCGTCGAGGATGTCTTGGTCGATCGTGATGCTGCCCACGTAGTTGAGGTTGGCTTCCGTGACGGTCGCCCGGTGAATTTTTGCTTTCATCATCGTACGGAACATAGTGTATGAACTCCTTTGGTGACAGGTCTGTCTCTTTAATGTGTGGTCAAAACGGTGTTGTCAATCAGGCGCGTTTTGCCAAATCGCACCGCCAGCGCCAACAGCGCCGGTTCTTCGATCTTTTGTATCGGAGCCAAGCCGCGGAACTGCACCAGCTCCACGTAGTCGATCTGCGCCAACGGCTGCCCGGAGATCTCTTCGCGCACGGCCGCCACAATCGACGCCACATCGCGCTCTCCGCTCGCCACCAACTCGCGAGCTGTTTTCAAGGAACGGGACAGCACCAGCGCTTGAGCGCGCTCCTCGTCGGTGAGAAACACGTTTCGCGAACTCATCGCGAGTCCGTCCGCCTCGCGAACGGTCGGGCAGGGCACGATCTCCACCGGCAGATTGAGATCATACACCATCTGCTGGATCACCGCCACCTGCTGCGCGTCTTTCATGCCGAAAAAGGCCCGGTCCGGGAGCACGATGTTGAACAATTTAGTCACCACCGTCGACACGCCTTGGAAATGCCCCGGACGCGACGCGCCGCACAGCCCGGTCGTCACTTGCTCCACATCGACGTGGGTCAGCGATTTGCCGTTGCCGGCCGGATACATCTCGTCGACGCTCGGGGCAAAGATCAGATCGATCCCCGCCTGAGCTGCCAACGCCGCATCCCGCTCCAGATCGCGGGGATAGCGGTCAAAGTCTTCATTCGGGCCAAACTGCAACGGATTGACAAAAATGCTCATCACCGCGACGTCGCACTGCTCCTTCGCCGCTTCGATCAGCGACAAATGCCCTTGATGCAGATATCCCATCGTCGGGACGTACCCGACCGTTTTGCCCGCGAGCCGTTGCTCCCGGACGTATGCGCGCACTTCTTGTATAGTATGAACGATCATCATGCCAGGCCGTTCTCCTCTTTTACTTTTTGCAAGACCTCGTCCGACATCTTGAACCCGTGCTCAGGACCCGGGAACACGCCGTCCCGCACCTCGCCCGCATACGCGCGGACGCTGTCTGTCATCGCCACGTTCAACTCTGCGTATTTTTTGGCAAACTTCGGCAGATAGCGGTCGGTGATGCCGAGCATGTCATGGATCACCAACACTTGCCCGTCACACCCGTCCCCCGCCCCGATGCCGATCGTCGGGATCGACAGCGATTCGGAGATCAACTGCGCCAGTTTCGTCGGCACGCACTCCAGCACCAGAGCAAAGCAACCGGCCTCTTCCAGCAGTTTTGCATCTTCGAGGATGCGCTGCGCTCCGGCGAAGTCCTTGCCTTGCACTTTGTAGCCGCCCAGTTGGTTGACCATCTGCGGCTGCAAGCCGAGGTGCCCGACCACCGGGATGCCTGCCCGGACGATGGCGCGCACCTGCTCGATCACTTCGCGGCCCCCTTCGAGCTTGACCGCGTCGGCAAATCCTTCTTGGATCAAACGGCCCGCGTTGCGCACCGCTTCCGGCGTGGAGATGTGGTACGAGAGGAACGGCAGATCAGTGACGATCATCGTCTCCTTCGCGCCGCGTGTAACCGCTTTCGTGTGGTGGATCATGTCATCGACCGTCACCGGCAAGGTCGAGTCATAGCCGAGCACGACCATGCCGAGCGAATCGCCGACGAGGATCATGTCCACGCCGCCTTCTTCCGCCACACGGGCGGTCGGGTAGTCATAGGCCGTCAACATGACGATGTTGCGTTTTTCCCGTTTCATATCCAGCAGTTTGACCGTGGTGGCCTTGTTCGTACTCATTCCTACTCCTCCTTGGTCCCTGCTGCCATCAGCCTTGACCCCCGTGGCCAAAAATCAAAAAGACCCCTTCATGCCGTATATGGGCGCGAAAAGGTCACAAGATCAACAGTCACGTTTGTCCTGTCTCGGTCCGCTAACGGCTCAGAGCAGATGCAATTGTAAGTCACGCATTCAGTGCTACAGAAAAGTCATGCGTACACACACCAAGAGTACAGTTCCCACGGATACTGTCTCCTCGTCAAGTATACATGGGAATCACAGGGATGTATAGGTTTCCTGAAAAAATTTCGACTCTTTTCCGGGAACTGATTTGTGCGCAAAAAAAGACTGCAAACGTAGTGTTCGCAGTCTGCCCGCTCTTACGCACCTTACGCAAACAAAATATCAGCCGAGTAGATCTTTTCCGTCTCCCCGTCCTCGCGGCGTACGAGCAGCACGCCAAACTCGTCGATGTCGAGCGCTTCGCCGGTGATCGGCCCTCTGGCCGTCTGGGCGACGATCTGGCGTCCGAGCGTGATGTTCGACCGCTTCCAGTCCTCGCGGATCGACGCAAACCCGCCCCCGTCCACATAGCGGCGGTACAGCGGCTCCAACTCCTCCATCACCGCCCGCACCACCTCGGCACGAGGGATCGGCACGCCCTTCACTCCCTGAAGCGACGTCGCGATGGACTGGAGCTCCTCCGGAAACTGTTCCTGCGGCACGTTGACATTGATCCCGATCCCGAGCACCAGATGATGCACCTGATCAAACTCGGCATGCATCTCCGTCAGGATCCCGCAGCATTTGCGCTTGTCAAACAGGATGTCGTTCGGCCACTTGATCCCGGCCTCCACGCCGGTGAGCCTCGTCAACGCCCGCGCCATCGCCACCGCCGTGACCAGCGTGATCTGCGCCGCATGCGCCACCGGTAGCTGCGGCCGCAGGATCAGCGACATCCACACGCCCGAATGCGGCGGCGAAAACCAGTTCCGCCCGCGACGGCCGCGACCGGCCGTCTGCTCATCGGCGATCACCAGCGTCCCTTCCGGCGCACCGTTGAGGGCGAGTTTCTGAGCCATCGTGTTGGTCGAATCGATCGTCTCGTGATAGACGATGCTCTGTCCCAGCAACGACGTCCGGAGCCCGTCGCGAATCTCCGATGCCGTCACCAAGTCCGGGGACTGCACCAGTCGGTAGCCTTTATTGCGCACCGCTTCGATCTCATACCCTGCGTCTTGCAACTCCTTAATGTGTTTCCAGATCGCCGTTCGCGACACTCCGCAGGCTTGGCACATCGCCTCTCCGGAGACAAACCCGCCCGGCTGTTCGCGCAGCATGTGTAAAATGGATTCCTGCATCTATATCGGTACTCCTTTTTTCTGTGTCTGCTGGATCTCTCTTGTATTGTATAATACTTGCAGTCCAGAACCCAAGCTAATTTCACGACTGTCAGTGAAATCCCACCCGGAGGTCTTTCCATATATGATCAATCCAAACCTGCTGCTCGGCGTGCTCATGCCGCATCCCCCGCTCTTGATCCCCGAGATCGGCGGTGAAGAACTGTCCCGCATCTCCTCCACCCAAACGGCGATGCAAGCACTGAGCACCGAGATCGCCCGGCTCACCCCGGACGTCGTCGTCATCATCTCCCCGCACGGCCCGATGTTCGACGACGCCGTCGCCGTCATGGGCGGCGACCCGTTGCGGGGGCATCTGACCGAGTTCGGCGTCGGCCGTCGTTTTGTGGTGGGAAATGACGGGGCACTCGTCGACGCTCTTCTGGAAGCAGCCGAGACGCGCGACGTGCCGGTCTACCAGATCGACGACGACATCAAAAAAGAATTCACCATCGACATGGAGCTCGATTACGGTGCGACCGTGCCTTATTTCCACATCAAAGAAGCAGGCTACCCCGGGCCCCTGCTGCACCTCACCCCCGGCGGCCTGCCGCCGGAGACGCTGTATGCGGCGGGTCAATGTGCCGGAGCCGCCCTGCTCGCCACCGGACGCCGTGCCGTCGTCATCGCCAGCGGCGACAACTCCCACGCCCTCGCAGACGACGCACCGGCCGGGTATCGCGAGGAAGGGCCTGCGTTTGACAGGTTTTTGCAACGGGCGTTGGCGGAGAGCGACTGGCTGGCCCTGCTCACCCAAGACCCGGAGTTTCTCGAACACGCCGCCGAAGACACCGTCCGCTCCTGCGCCCTGCTGCTCGGCATCTTCGACGGCATGGCCCTGCGCGGTGAGGTCCTCTCCCACGAAGGCCCGTTCGGCGTCGGCTACACCGTCGCCCGATTCACCCCGACCGGGGAGGAGACCGAGTCCCTGCTCCCCGTACTGTTGCGTCATCGCAAGGCAGAGCTCACCCGGATCCGCGCTGAGGAGTCGCTTCACGTCCGACTGGCTCGTGCGGCACTGGAAGCCTACGTCCGCGACGAGACCTGGAGTGAGCCGCCGACGCCGTTGCCTGCCGAACTTCGAGGACGGGCCGGGTGCTTTGTTTCCATAAAAGAAAACGGCGTCTTGCGCGGCTGCATCGGCACTGCCGCTCCTACGCGTGCCAATCTGGCGGAGGAAATCATCCAAAACGCGATCCACGCCGGTACGGAAGACGACCGATTTTTCCCGCTGGAGGAGGATGAATTGGAAGGACTCGTCTACACCGTCGATGTCCTCGGCGAAGAGGAGCCGGTACACAACCTCGCAGACCTCGACCCTCGCGTGTACGGCCTCATCGTCATCCAAGGCCAGAAAAACGCCCTCCTCCTTCCCGACCTGAGCGGCGTAGATTCGGTGGAGCAACAAATCGCCTACACCAAGGAAAAAGCGGGCATCGCCTTTGAAGACGAGGAAGGTGTGGAGTACTACCGGTTCCGAGTCGAGCGCTATAAATAAACAAAAAGGCAACCCGCACAACATGTGTCAGGTTGCCTTTTTTTAAAATAGGTCGATCCACACAGCTTGAGGTTTCGCCGCATCAAGAGTATGGCACATCAGGACTTCGGCAAGATCTTTGGCGAGGGATCGACATTCTGAATCTCCATCCAATCGATCAGTCTCTGCACAGCCTTCTTGTTCCCCTTCGCCACGTACAACTGCTCCCCGATCTCAAGCAACACCAGATCCTCCGGGTCTTCGATCCCCATCTGCACGTACACATTCATCTTCTCATACTGGATCTTCGTATAGACCGGAGAATGCGCGATCCCGATCCCATACGGCTCCAGCGACTCCAACACATCATCCGACATCTCCTGGATCATCGCCCATCCTTCCGGCGCCCAATCCGCGATGCCGATGCTCTGAAACTCCCGCGGCTTCTTTCCGATATTCTCCTCGATCCGCTGCTCCAACATCTGTTTCTCATCCTTGCCGATCTTCTCAATCCCCGAACCCGTACAGCCCGCCATCACCAACGCCACACTCCACACCGCCACCGCCGCTATCCACTTTTTCAATTCATCCCATCCTTTTTGTATGTAAATTTAGAATTTTCATGTATAATGAAATCAAACCACGAACCATTCAAAACAAAAACAAAGGGAGCGATCATCCAATGACCACCAGCCAACAACAACTCGACATTGAACAACTTCGCACCAAATGGGCCGAACTCCTTCCTTCTTTGGAAGAAAAAGGTGCCCCTTTCTATACACTTATGAAATTTAACGACGACAAGAACCTCGGCGAAATCTTCGCCTACCCGGGCGTCTCCTTCGGCTTTGATGTCCACGTCCTCACCGTCACCCTCTTCCCGACAGAAGAGATCGCCCGTCAATCCGAAGCACTGCTCAACAAGAGCAACCCGGAATGGCGCGTGGTGGGACTGAACGACGAGTTCCTGGAACTGGTTCTGCATTTGGTACGAGCACAAGGGCTGAAACTCAGCATCTCGTTGAACCCGAACGATGCCGTGGTCTATGCTACGGCGAAAGTAAAAGAGCTCGGGGCCGCCATCATGGAAAAAGGCTGGAACGAGGATCTGCTGGATCGCGCAGAGCAGAAGGCGTAAGAAGCGCAAATAGCAAAAACCACTATCGCAGAGATAGTGGTTTTTCCATAATTCTCTTCTACAATTCCTTCAACATCGACAACAACTCCGTAAACGAACCACAAACCGGCCGAATGGCCTCCTCCCGCAGCACTTCCTCATATGACTTGCCTGAGTCCCCCAGCCCCTCGTACTCGTAATCCTCTCTCGCCAACGCATACTCGTGATACCAAAACACGATGCTCGGGTTGTCTTTATCCTGGCTAAAATCAAAGCAAAAGCAGTTACCACTGGGATCATCGGCGAACGGAACCACACCTGTGGGGAGCCTTTCTTCCAAAATACGATACGACTCAATCAGGGAGTTTGAGTCATCTTCCGCGAAGCTGAGTAGCACTCCAAAAACGACTTCATGCCCGCTAGGCAATTGTACTTCATTGGGTCTAGGTCGTCCCCCGTCATTCACCAGCACGCATTCCACGTAATCTGTAGGAAAACCAACACCCAACTCCTGTTCCACTTTTCGAATCTCTTCCAAACTACTTCTTCTTTTCACGTACTTCCAAACCAAATTATTCATAAGTGATCCTCCTCGTCATCTATATTTATCTCCACCGCCCCAGATCGCACGCCCTCCGGTGTGTGTGGCTTTTTTATGTATACTGATGTCTACTAGTTGGAGTTTTCCTTCCACTTGATGATGATGCCATGTGTATCCGTCAATCTGATCTTCACCGTCCCGGATCAGTTCAAGTTGAAAATCCGTAAATTGCTTCGAATCAACCTTACCTTCATCAATTGCTTTTGACAATTGCTTGGTTGCTTTTCGGAATTGAAACGTATCTCGTTTCAAATAATCATCCGGGTCGAGTTTCATTTCAAACTTCGAGAACTTGTCGAAGATCGGGAAGCCTAAAACATCGTACTCAACCCCATTATAAACAGTCCCCGCCTTGCTTTGATTCATGATCGAACGCGCTCGAGCCGTATCCTGATTGAGATACACTTCCACATTCTCGACCACGCGCTTGAACTCCTCTTTGTTCGTGTACCCTTTCACTTCGTCCACAGATAGCAAAAATTCGTCGAGACTGTCATAACCTTTGGGCAAAACTTTTTTATAGGGGCGCAAAACACGCGTGCCCTCAAATGATCCGCCAGTAATGCGGAAAATAGTTCGCCCACTCGGACCACCTGCCCCTGCTCCCTCAAAAGCGAGCGGCATGCTTCGTTCAAGCTTGAACATTCGCGCACCTTTCGTCAACGCTTTCCCCGCCATGCGCAATGCGCCGCTGGAGAAGATACCTGCCGCCGCCATTCCTCGCTCCACACTGGACAGTTCTTCACCGGTGATGACATCACGACCAGTTACTGCGTCAAAAAAGGACAAAACGTTCCCAACGATCGGGATCATATGTGCACCAGCCGAGATCACTTCCGACCACCACTGTTCAGATTCCGTTTTTGGCAATGAATCCGCGATCTCGCGGAATGCTGCAGATGCCTGCGCATCGGCAATTCCAGCCTCACGCTCCATCTGCCATTCCAGCTCCCGAATTCGCTGGATGATATGCCGACGATGTGCTTCTTCGTCTGGTGTGAGGTTATGTGGGCTCCCGAGCGTGTTCTCTAATCGTTTGATTTCCATCTTCAGTTGTTCGACGTGTTCCATTTTATATGCGAACGTTAGAAACACTCTAGATGCTTGCTCCAATGCAGAGCCTGCTTTTAACATTTCTCCTTCCATCCACTCACTGGACTCTTCAAATGAAGTAGCTCCTTCACCTGACCAGCCCTGAGTGCCTGTGACCAGTTGCTCCGCGATTTGTCGAAAGCGATTGACCTGTATTCGCAACTCCTGTGCGGCCGCTGCAAATTTATATCCTGCCTCTCGCATACGGGCTGAATCTGCTTGTACGTACATTTCTACACCTGCCATAATAATTTTATTTAAATAACGAAAATTGTTCACATAGATGATTCCACATGATCGCCGGTAGATCCTTCTAATATAATGAAAAACCACTAATCCAACGATAGTGGTTTTTCATTACCCCTTTATACAATTCCTTACGCATCGACAACAACTCCGTAACCGAACCGCAATTCGGTCGGACTGCCTCCTCCCGCGTCACTTCCTCTTACGACTTACCCAAGTCTCTCCGCCCTCGTAAACCTCCCTCGTCAACGCATACTCGCGATACCAAAACACGATGCTCGGGTTATCTTTGTCCTCATAGCTAAAATCAAAGCCTAAACGATTACCGCCCGAATCATCGGCGAACGAAACCCCATCTGCAGGAGACCTCTCTTCTAAATGATACGACCTAATCAGGGAGTCCCATGAATGGCAGTTTTAACAATAAGGAGGTCTATATCTTCTGATTCAAATCGCCGATCAGATCATTAATATCGCTCAACCAGCGACAGTCCTCAGCTGCCTTCACAAATCTTGCATACTCGCTTTCATTTTTCTTAGAGTCATACAACTCATCCCCCAGGACATTCGGATGCATGGCGGCCGCCATAAAATAGACCTGTTTCATCGGATCAGCCAAAGCTGGAACCCCTGCCAGATAACGATCAAGAAACTCATCGACAGCAGTATCGTCCGTCAAGAAATCCCAATTCGAGGAGATAGACCTGCCCAACAACTTTTCAACGTGCGGCTTCTCGATCCCATTGCGCAATGAACTGACGATGAAATACACTCGATCATTCGGAACACCGTATATCTCTTGCGATTCTTTCACAACTGCTTTGATGTAATCGTACCATCCCTCACCACGGTGAAAGCCCAGATCAGTCATGAACTTCAATGTTGCACACGGTTTTTCTTCCTTATAGAAAACAATCAAGCCATCCTTTGCGCGCTCCACCGTGATCCGGTCATCATCGAGTTGTTCCATAAAAAAGTCTTCGAGTGCAGTCCCTATATTGATCGAGACACGGCGTGCCGCTTTTTTACGTTTGAAGTTAGCAAGGCGCAGAGCCTCCTCCTCCATGTACACCTTCGTCACTTGCATGAAGAGCTCATGCGTGCGAGAATAAGGCGTATGGTCACCCGAGTTTGGGATGAGCCGTTTAATCTGTTGTGCCAAGACAGGGGTGTTCAACACAGCAGAGAGGTTCTTTCCCGTCAAACTCTCGATCAGCATTTGTAGGAACTGGTTGTTCTGTTTTTGAACCTCAACCAAGCTTTCCAAGGACTTGCTGATGCTCTCGAAATACTGTTCTGTCTGATTCACTCACATTACCTCCTGAGTATATATTTATTTCACAGAGAGATGGCGGTCTCTCTAGAAATAAATATAACACAGGAGGTTTTTGTGTTACAATCATTTCTTTGGATGAAAATCACAACTGCGTTATTACTAAGTATATAATCATTCATTCCAAAGCATACTCCCCCGCCATATTTCCCTCCCCGTCCCAATATACTGTCTTGTCAAAGGAGGTGACACATCACATGTTCACTCGATACTGGAACCCCTATCTCGCGATGATCCTCGCGGGTGTGCTGGCTGCTCTCTACTTCGGCATCACCGGAACGGTCTGGGCGGTCACCGGGGAGTTTACGCGGTATGGCGGGCATCTGCTCCACGCGGTCGGGATCGACACGTCCGGTTGGGCGTATTTCAATCTCGTCAGTATGAACGGCACGCCGCTTACCCGAACCGACGGTTGGATCGTGATCGGGATGCTGGGCGGGGCGTTGATGACGGTGTTGCTCAGTCGTTCGTTCAAGATCCGCATGCCGCAGCAGAAGCGGCGGCTGGTGCAAGGCTTCATCGGCGGGATCATCGCCGGGTTTGGGGCGCGGTTGGCTTTGGGGTGCAATTTGGCCGCGTTTTTCACCGGGGTGCCGCAGTTTTCGTTTCATGCGTGGATCTTTATGTTTGCCACGGCGGTCGGTACATACCTCGGGGTCAAGGTCGTCAACACGCGCTGGTGGCGCGGCAGGCCGAATTTGAAGAAGGTGACTGCGACGAAAAAAGCATTCGCTACCGATGGAACAACAAAGACCAACCTTACAAATAGCACCCCACACCCAACCACAGCCATCACTCACACCACCATCCAACCCAACACAGACTCCCGCACTTCCCAAACTTGCACTTCCCAATCTCGCACTCCTCAATCTCGCACTCCTCAATCTCGCAGCATCCAGCCCATCCTCGGCACCATCGTCGCCGTCCTCCTCACAGCCCTCGCCGTCTTCTACTTCGCCACGGCCAGACCGATGCTCGGCGTCGCTCTCCTTGCGGGCGTTGGATTTGGCGTGCTCATCGAGCGCGGTCAGATCTGCTTTACCTCCGCCTTCCGCGATCTCTGGATCAGCGGTCGTGCAGTGATGACCAAAGCCATTGCCGTCGGCATGGCGGTCAGCGTCGTCCTCACCTTCCTCTTTCTCTACACCGGCTCCACCGCGCTCATCAAAATCGCGGCTCCCGGCACGCTCGTGGGCGGGTTGCTCTTCGGGCTTGGCATCGTGCTCGCCGGCGGCTGTGAGACGGGGATGATGTACCGGATGATGGAGGGCCAAGTGCTGTTTCTCGTCGTTGGCATCGGCAACGTACTAGGCGCGACACTTCTCGCGTACGGCTGGGATCACCTCGGCATCGCCGCTCTGCTCGTGGCAGGCTGGCAACCGATCAACCTCATCAGTTCTTGGGGCGCAGCATGGGCGCTGATCGGCACCCTCGCAATGCTCGGCATTTGGTACGCGCTCGCCCACTGGTGGGAGAAACAGTATCGCTACGGTCGCGGTCTGAAGATTGGCGGCGGCGAAAAAGGCGAAGCAACCAACGCAAAGGAGGTCTACTCATGAACCTCGATCTCACCGAAAACCAGAACCTCGACATCGACTACGTCCTCGACATCCGCGGCGAACCTTGACCGTTTCCCATCATGTATGCGCTGGATGCGCTGCAAAACATGGATCCGGGCCAAGTCCTGCAGGTGATCGCCGATTGCCCGCAGTCGTTCCGCAGCGTCCCGGAGGAAGTCATCAAGCACGGCTATGAAATGGTCGGCGATCCGATCCGTGACCGGCAAGACCTCTATTTCACGATCCGCGTCAAACACACCGCTCCCGACTAAAAAACGAGCCTGCCGCACTGGCACGCTCGTTTTTTTCTTCTTTATAAACGCTCCCTCCGCTCCACCGCTTCTTTCAATGCGCGCAACATATAGCCGATCCCCTTCTGCCCCGCCAACGGTCGGTGAATCACGGCCTGCCCGCCAAACACCGCCTCCACGACCCGCGCATACTTTTGTCCGCCCAGCAGCACGACCTCCTGTACATCCGCCAGCCCCTTCTCCGCCAACTGCCGCCGGAGTGCGTCCGGGATGATCACCCCGGACTTTCCGCTCGAAAACGAGACATCGTACGCTTCCGGCACCACGTCATCCGGCAGCAAAAATCCATGCTTGGCCGACAAAATCACCCAGCGGTCGAAGAACAAGTCCGCGTACTGCACCGACAGTTTGGCAAACGTGCCCGTATAGGCATGTCTCGCCGCCACCGGGCCCGCGTTTGGATCTTTGTCCCAGATCTTGGTCTTTCCGCATTGTACGATCCCAAGCCGTTTGCTCATCGATTGTCATCCCTTCCGCAAGTACACGTTGTCAATTCAATTAAACTATGGTATTTTGATTTTTAGTTACCCTCATAGAAGTCACCACTTCAAGCATAGGGTACATGATTTAAGGATTCAAGAGGAGGTGAGGAGCATGCAAAGTGCGATTCTGCGCAACGCGTTTCATTTTCATGAAATCGCGGAAAACGTTCTCAGTCTGGTGCGCGATCTGGTCGGAGCAAAAACGTTTTTTATCGCGTATACAAACCAGGAAGTTTTCACCGTGCTGAAGTTGATCAGCGAGGAAAACAGCCCGCTGCGCCCGGACAGTCTGCCGCTTGAGTCGTCTTACTGAGGCATGATCTACCTCGGCGGCCGTGAGCCGCTGGTCATCCCTGACGCCTCCCAGCATCCCGTTACCAAAGACCTCCCGATCACCAAATCGGGAAATATCGGCTCCTATCTCGGCGTGCCGATCCTGCTCGCCGACGGTACGATGTTTGGCACGCTGTGCGCGCTGAACAGCGAACCGTACGATTTCACCCAAGATGAGCAAGGCATCATGACGCACCTTTCAAAATTTCTCTCGCACGCCCTCGATCTCGAACAGTTGGCGGCGAATTTCCAATTAAAAAGCATGGCTCTGGAAGCGACCCCGAACGCGGTCGCCATCGTGACCATCGACGGGGACATCACATGGGTCAACCCGGCCTTCACCGAACTGACCGGTTACGAAGCGCGGGAACTGCCCACCTACCGCATGCTGGTCCCCGATGACAATCCGGAGGACAAAGCGACGTTCCACCAGATCCGCACAGCGGTCAACAACGGCAGCCCCTGGAGCGGCGAAGTTCTGACCCGACGCAAAGACGGCACCCGCTACGACAGCGAGCTGACGGTGACTCCCGTGCTCGACGAGGCGGGCAACGTGCGCTACTTCGTCTCGATCCAACGCGACATCACCACGCGCAAACAGACGGAGACTCGGCTCCATTTTCTCGCTCACTACGACACGCTCACTCAGTTGCCCAACCGCGTGTTGTTCCAGGAGCGATTGACCGAAGCTCTCTCGTGCGACGACCAAGACGCGCTTCCGGCTCTCTTGTTCGTAAACCTCGACCGCTTCAAAAACATCAACGACACGCTCGGCCATCACATCGGCGACTTGCTGTTGATCGAAGCGGCGAAGCGCATCAAGGACTGCGCAGGTCCTCGCGCCTTCGTGTCGCGGATCAGCGGCGACGAGTTTACCGTCCTCCTGCCCGGTCCGTTCGACAGCCTGACCGTCGAACAACTGGCCGAGCGCTTGATCCAGTCGATCAAACAGCCGATGCTCGTCGACGACTATGAACTGTTCATCTCCGCGAGCATCGGCATCTCGACGGCGACACGGCAGATCGATCCGGACACGCTGTTCCAACAGGCCGACCTCGCCCTCTCCCACGCCAAAGAGTCCGGTCGCAACCGCTGCCGCTTCTACACCGACGACATGGACAACTCCGGTCGCATCGAGATGGAAAACGCGCTGCGCAAAGCGGTCGACCGCGGCGAACTGATCTTGCACTACCAGCCCAAAGTCGACCTCGCCACCGGCAAGATGGTCGGCATGGAAGCGCTCGTGCGCTGGGAACATCCGACGAAAGGTCAGATCCCGCCCTACGTCTTCATTCCGCTGGCGGAGGAGATCGGCATGATCGGCCCGATTGGCGAATGGGTGCTCCGCGAGGCCTGCCGCCAGAACAAGCAGTGGCAAGATCAAGGCCTGCCCGCGCTATGCGTGGCGGTCAACCTGTCCGTCTCCCAGTTCCAGTACGGCAACATCGTCGAACAGGTCAAAGCGGCGCTCGCCGACACCGGCCTCGACGCAGAGTGGCTGGAACTGGAGATCACCGAGAGCATCATCATCCAAGATACGGAAAAGGTCATCTCCACCCTCCGAGACCTGCAGATGATGGGCATTCGCATCGCCATCGACGACTTTGGCACCGGCTACTCGTCGCTGTCCTATCTGAAAAAGTTACCGATCGACTCGCTGAAGATCGACCGCTCCTTCGTCAAGGACATCACCGGCGAATTAGAGGAAGAAGAGACGATTGCCAAAGCGGTCATCTCCCTCGCCCAAAGCCTCAAACTGCGCGTCGTCGCCGAAGGGGTGGAGACGGAAGCCCAGCTCCACTTCCTGATGTGCCAAAACTGCGACATGATGCAGGGCTACTACTTCTCCCGCCCGCTGCCTGTCGAGGAGTTCGCTCAGTTGCTGGCGAGCGGACGCGACTTGTTTGCAGGAGTCCGCGTCAACGCATAAAAGACCAACTGCCCGCGCGGCAGTTGGTCTTTCTGTTTGTATCCCGCAGGCTCTAGCGCAAAAAACGCACGCGCCGGATCAGCCCGTCCTCCACGAGGTAGACCGCGACGACGTGCCGCTCCTCCTCGCTGCCCATCGAGCCGGTCACCCGCTCCTCATCGATCACATAGGAGCCGACCGGGATGCGGTTCATGATCCGGCAATGCAGATTCGGCGAGTTGGCAAACAGGTTGGCGTACCGTTCGCGCATCGCGTCACGGCCCTGCATCTGCACGTGGCCGACACCGTCCTCGACGAGGCAGTCCTCCGCATAGCAGTTCAAAAAAGCTTCCAGATCGCGAGCGTTGTACGCTTCCAATTGCCGTTCCACAGGGAGCAAGCGATTTTCCATCCGACTCTTTCCTCCTGTAACGCAAATCGTCCGTTTCCCGACTACTATAAGGCAAAGGAGTTGGAAAGTCCATGAAAAAATGGTTGTTGTTTTTCACAGCGGGCGTCGTCGCCGGTGCGGTCTATCTGGCGTGGCAGTACTACACCATCGCCCATTTCGGCGAAGGAGAGGTCCCGACACCGTCCGACGCGATCATCGTCCTCGGCGCAGAGGTGCGCGGCACAGAGCCGAGTCCCGCGCTGGCCGAGCGATGCCGCTGGGCGTTTGAGGCGTATGAAAAAGGGCTCGCCCCGAAGTTGATCCTCTCCGGCGCCAAAGGCAGCGGCGAGATCTCCGAGGCCGAAGCGATGAAGCGGTATCTGGGTCGATTGGGCGTGCCGGAGGACGCGATGCTCCTCGAAGAAAACTCCTACTCCACCCGGCAAAATCTCCAAAACTCCAAAAAGATCATGGAGCGGGAAGGCATGCGGACCGCGGTGATCGTCACCCACCATTTCCATCAAAAGCGGGCCGCCGTGTTGGCCGATCAGATCGGACTTTCGGTCTCCTTCCACGGCGGTGTCTCACAGTCGATGTATGAGCCGTATTGGACACTGCGGGAGACGGCGGCGATCTTGAAGACGTACATCGGGAAGTGATCCTTCAAAAACAACCCCCTTTTCTCTGAAAAAGGGGGCTTTCTGCATTCTGCTAGTCAACACGCTGTATCTTCAAATCGTAAACGTCCATGAACTGAAATCGGCGTCTTCCAGTTCGTCAAACACATCCACATACTGATCGCGCACCTGCACGATCTCCGCCAGCGTGTCGAACAGCACATCGACCAACGTCGGGTCAAAATGCGAGCCCCGCTCCGTTCGGAACAGGTCCAAGACACGGTCGAGATCCCAGGCCCGCTTGTAACAGCGGTGGCTGCTCAAGGCGTCAAACACATCGGCGACAGCGGTGATCCGTCCGTAGAGGTGGATGTTCTCGCCGCCGATGCCGTGCGGATACCCCTTGCCGTCCCAGCGCTCGTGATGCTGTCCGGCGATGATCGCCGCCGAAGAGAGGATCTCGCGCCGCGACTTGCTGAGGATGTTGTAGCCGACGGTGGTGTGCGTCTTCATGAGCTCGTACTCCTCGCGGGTCAGCTTGCCCGGCTTTTTCAGAATCGAGTCGGGGATCGCCACCTTGCCGATGTCGTGCATCGGCGAGGCCATCTGGATCAGGTCCGACTCGCTCTCGCTCAGCCCGTAGCCGACAGCGAGGATCTTGGAGTATTTGGCGACGCGCTTGACGTGATAGCCTGTCTCCCGCGACCGCGACTCGCCGACCTCGCCCATCATATAGATCACTTCCCGCTGCGTTTCCGCGATCTCGTTGGCGAGCATCGCCGCCTCCAACGATTTGCCCGCATAGTACGCGGCGAGCGACAGATAGTCGAGATCGCGCTGGTGAAACAGGCCGTCCGGCGTCCGTTTGTTGATCGCCTGAAACGCGCCGATCACCTCGCCTTGATTGTTGCGGATCGGGATCACGAGCAGCGCATGCGTCCGGTAGCCGGTCTGCAGATCGATCTCCGGGTTGAACCGGCGATCCTGATAGGCGTCATTGATGATCAGCGGCTGCCCGGTGCGGATCGTGTCTCCGACCACACCGGCATGCATCGGAGTGCGGATCTCGCCGACCTCGTGCGCGACCTGCGTCCGCAGCTCGCCTTTCTCCTTGTCGAGCAGCCACAGCGTGCAGCGGTCGGCCAAGATCATCTCCCGTCCCATGTCGGCCATCAAGGTCAACAGCTTGTCCAGACTGCGTTCGTCCGCGATGCGCGATGTATAGGTAAAGATCGTTTTGAGCAGAGCATCAGGATTTACTTCATGTTGTGGCACGTGCATGGCTATTCAGCACCTTATGAATCAGATTTATAACTGTTTTACAAATTCATTTTAACATGGGTGCTTGAATTCGCCAAGTTTATAAAAACGACGCGTAGTAAACGTCCCCTCTTTCGTCGTCCATCAAACTCCCTCGTCGAGCAGTACCGTCTGGCTGGCCTCATAACCGCGCCCTGTCGGCTGCGAACAACGCTCCATCCAGATCCGGGCCATGCGGTCATTCGGCACGGTGGCGAGACAGTCGGCAAACATCTCTTTTGCGACCTCCGTCTCGCCCCGTTGGAACAGCCGGATCGCCGTCTCATAGCGCAGTTTCGTCTGTCGCTTGCCCTCGCGCACGTCGTCCGGGTCGGCATCAAACACTTCGTACAGCACGATCTCTGCCGTCTTGCCCCGCACGCGCACGCGGTCGAGCAGGCGGATCGAGTACCGGGCCGGATCTTGCAGCCGCCGCAGCGTCGCCTCCGCGATCAGCAACGACACGCCGTACAGTTTGGTCAGCCCTTCGATCCGCGAGGCGAGATTGACCGCGTCAGAGATGACCGTCGAGTCCATCCGGCGCAGACCGCCCAGCGTGCCGAGCATCAGCCGCCCGGTGTTGATTCCGATGCCGATCTCAATCGGCTCTTCTCCCGCATCGACGCGTTCGCGATTGTACTCATACACCCGATGCTGCATCGCAATCGCGGCTCGCAGCGCGTCGTCCGCCCCTTTATCGAACAGCGACATGATCCCGTCACCCACGTACTTGTCGATAAAGCCGCGGTTTTCGATCACGCACGGCTCCATGCGGCTCAGATACTCGTTGAGAAAACGGAACGTCTCCTCCGGCGTCATCTTTTCCGCCATCGTCGTAAAGGAGCGGATGTCGGAAAACAACACCGTCATCTCCGCCGATACATGATCGCCGACCGTGATGTCGGTAATGCTCTGCTTGTTGAGCAGTTGCAGGAACTGATGCGGCACAAATTTGCCGTACGCCTCGCTCAGCTCCACTTGACGCCGATACAGCTTGGCATTTTCAATCGCCGCTGCGATCTGCGTCGAAAGCAGGTTGAGCAGTTCAAAGCGGTCGGCGGTAAACGCTCCCGTGGTCAGGTTGTTCTCCAGATAGAGCACGCCGACCAGACGACTCTGATTGAGAAAGGGCATGCACAGCACCGACTTGGGCCGCACGTCCCGGAAATAGACGTCCTTGGCAAAGATGTCGCTCTCCGAAGCATCGTGCAACACGACCTGCTCTTTCATCCGTCGCACATACTGCAAGACGCTGACCGGCAGATCGCCGCGTTTGCTGAGCGGCACCGATTGCAACACTTCGACCGTTTCGCCATCCATTTTCTCCGCTTCGATGAACAGTTCAGGACCCCGCTTGACCAACAGCACGCCCTTTTGCGCACCTGCGTTTTCCACGACGATGTTGATCAGATTTTCCAGCAGTTTGTCCAGCACGATCTCGCCGGAGATCGCCCGCGATGCTTTCATCAGCGTCACGAGGTCGATCTGCCGCCCGCCTTCCGAAGTCTGATGCGTGGACGACGTCATCGCCAATTCGGCGCGGGACGCGTCCATCTCCCACAGGTGGGTCAACAGATGCCCGTATTGCTCCGACAGATCGCTCGCCTTTGCCGTCGCCCCCCATTTTAAATAGGTATACAGCGCATCGGTCAGATAGGCTTTGGCCACCTTTTCCCGGCCGCATTTCAGATAGTAGCGTCCGGCGCACTCCTGCGCGATGGCGGCGTTTTGGATGAAACCATGCTCCAGTGCCGATTCAATCGCCCGATCGTACAGTTCCATCGCCGTCAGATCTCGTCCTTCGATCCGTTCGATCTCCGCGCTGATCAGCCAGTATTTATGCAAAAAGTTCTCTGGTCCGTTCACCGACCACTTCTTCAACTGGCGCAGGAGGCTTTTCAGTTTTTTCCGGTACCCTTTTTGCTCGCCTTTTTTGGCACAAGGATAAAGCGCGCAAAGGGTCAACGCGTGGTAAAACACATACTCCGGCACCTGCGGTTGAGCCAGAAACGACCCCAAGATCTCCTCCATCCCCTGCGCCATTTTCAGCGCGCCTTCGTACTCGCCAAAGAGATAATTCGCCTTTAGCTTATAGAGGAAATAATAGCTTTGCCGGCGCAGATGGTCGTCCTCCGCCAGTTTTTCCAGATACGTCTCTTCGTCAAAGTCAGCGTCCCGAAGCGAGCATTTCCCCGCCGTCTCGCCGGTGAGATTGGACACCATCGCCTTCAAGATGAGGTAGTTGTCATGGAAATCAAACATCCTCGCCCGATTGGCAAAATCCATATAAGCGCGCATCTCGCGCTGCACATCGACCAGCGGATCTCCTGCGATCAACCGGCATTGCAACATCTGGACCAGCGTGAAAAAGGCGTAGAGCACATCCCCCGACTCAAGGGAACTTTGAAAGCCGATCTTGTAATGGTCGATCGAGGTGCTGATCGGATTGAGCCAGTGATTGGAGAACGTCGCAAAGGAAAAATCGCTCTTGCTCTTCATCTCCGGATAATAGCGGTCGTTAAAAGCGGTGGCGAGCTTGGCAAACCGATAGCCGTTTTTATGATCGCCAAACCCCACTCCAAGCAGGACGCTGTAGCCGCCGTACGCCAGCGAACCGACGATGGAGTTGCCGTGTTTGAGCGACATGTTCAACGATTTGAGCGAGAGCAACGCAAACAGGTTCTGGTTGGTGAAATAGGCGGCCGTTGCGACGTTGAACATGATCTTCATCGCTTCCGTCCGGTACGGGTCGGTGACGGTCGGCAGGTGCAGCAGGTCCTCGACCTCGCCACCCTGCAGTTTCCACTTCAGATTCCATTTGACGAGCAACATCTCGAGGGCGATCCGCCACGCGCCCGTCTTGCCGTGCAAGCGGATGCCGAGCAAATTGATGCATTCGAGCCCGAGGCGAATGACCTCTTCGTACAGCCCTTTGGCGAGGAACAGCGTCGTCTTGATCTGATAGAGATGCGCCTGCTCCAGCACCGTGCGGGCGTTTTGCATGATCAGGTCAAAACACTGCTCCGCCGTCTCAAAATGGCCGCACAGATACTCGACCTCGGAACGCTCGATATACAGCGCATACGCCGTCTCGTATTGCGCCGTCCAGCAGTCAGCCTCCAGCAAAGACACGCCTTGACGAAGATATTTCAAGGCCGGCTCATATGCGGTCGAGAATTTTGCCCGCTGCCCGGCGAGGAGATTGAGCGAGATCAATTTCTCGAGTTGCTCGCGGGTGGCCATAAACTCACGACCGACATTGAGGTGGTTGACCATGTCAAACACGCGGTCCTCCCACTCCTCCTGCCGATTCGCGTACGTGTCCAGCATCAGGCTGCCGATCTTCCAGTGCACCGACTTGCGCTCCGTCTCCGGCAGCAGCGAATAGGCGACCTGTTGCACCCGGTCATGCAGAAATTTGAACGACACGTTAAATTCGTCCGGCAGCACCGATCCCGGACCTTGCGTGCCGTAGAGCAGTTTGTACGACGTGCCGACCGGCACGACCAGTCCGTCCTGCAACGCGCTCCACAAATCGTCGGCCGTCTCCTGCCGCGTTTGGTTGAGCGCGGCGCAGAGCGTTTGAAAATCAAACGTCGAGCCGATGCAAGCAGCGACCTTCAGCACCTCTTGCGTGTACGGCGGCAGAGCTTTGACCTTTTCCAGCATGAAATTGACGAGATCGTCGGTGATCTCCAAGATCTCGATGCCGGCGAGGTCCCAACACCATTCCCCTTGCTCATGATCGAAGTAGAGATGGCGGTCCGCATACAGCGACTGCATAAATTGGCGCACGAAAAACGGGTTGCCCCCCGTCTTTTGCATGACGATCTCCGTCAGGCCGTCGCTCCGCTCCTCCTCACATTGCAACGTGGCGGCGATCAACTGCCGGACGTTCGCGTGATAGAGCGGTGTCAGCAAGATCTGGCGGAGCGAGCGCTTTTTGCGGCGCATCTCCTCGATCATCAGAGCGAGCCGGTCGGAAGCGGACACTTCGTTGTCGCGGTACGCCCCGATGAACAGCAGATAGGACGTCTCCACCTCCGACAGAAAATATTCCATCAAATTCAGCGACGCCGGGTCAGCCCACTGCAGGTCGTCGAGAAACATCACCAGCGGATGTTCCCGTTTCGTGAACACGGAGAGCAGATTTTGCATCGCCAGTTGAAATCTCACCTGCGTCTCCAACGGCGGCAGTTTAGGCACGGCCGGCTGTTTGCCAATGATCATCTCCAGCTCCGGGATTACGTCGATGATGACCTTCCCGATGCCGCCGAGCGAGTGCAACATGCGCTCACGCCACAGCGAAATCGCTTCCTCGCTCTCGGTCAGCAGTTGGTTCATCAACTGACGCAGCGCTTGGATCAGCGCATGATACGGGATGTGACGTTTGAATTGGTCAAATTTGCCGGAGATGAAAAAGCCGCGCTCGCGGAGCACCGTCTTGTGCATCTCGCCGACCAGCGCCGATTTGCCGATCCCGGAAAAGCCGCTGACCAGCACCAACTCGCTCATCCCTTGCGAGGCGAGGTCGTACGCGGCCAGCAGTTCGTTCAGATCCTGATCGCGGCCGTAGAGCTTGGCCGGGATGAGGAACATCTCCGATTTGTCCGCTTGACCGATGGGAAACTCAGCGATCTCGCCGGTCTCCGCCATCCGGTGCAGGCAATACTCCAGATCGCGCTTCAGCCCGTAGGCGCTCTGGTAGCGGTCTTCGGCGTCCTTGGCGAGACAGCGCATCACGATGTCGGACAAGGGCTTGGGCACGGCCGGATTGACCAGACAGGGCGACACGGGCTGGCGAGCGATGTGGCAGTGGATCATCTCGACCGGGTCTTCCGCCGCAAACGGCAGCTGCCCGGCCAACATTTCATAAAACGTCACCCCGAGCGAGTAAAAGTCGGTCCGGTAGTCGATGGCGCGATTCATTCGCCCGGTCTGCTCCGGCGACATGTAGGGCAGCGTGCCCTCCAGTTGCTCCGGGGTCAACATCTCCTGCTGCTCCCCGGTCAGGAGCGAGGCGATGCCAAAGTCGGTGATCTTGATGCCCCCGCCGTTCGGGGAGACGATCAAGTTTTGCGGCTTGAGATCCTTATGGATCACCTGCCGCTGGTGGAGCGCGCCGAGCGCGTCGGCGAGCTGGATGGCGAACGAGAGAAACGTCGTGATGTCAGGAGGCTCTGCGGTCAGCACCTGGCTGAGCGCGACACCGCCGGTGTCTTGGAAGACGATCGCCACCCCGTTGCCAAACGGGATGAGATCGAGCGAGCGGATGACCCCGTCGTGCTCGATTCCTTTGGCGATCTCGTACTCGCGCTTGTATTTGGCGATGTCGTCCAAAGGCGGATATTCTGCCTTCAGCGCTTTGACGATCACGCGCTCTTGCGTTGGGGCATGCAGGGCCCGATAGACGACCGCCTTGTTCCCTTCATAGAGCTCCTCGACGATCTCGTAGTCGGCGATCGCAAACAACATGGCTTTCTTCCTTCTTTGTGTAAGAGTCGCTTAGAACAGGATCTCTGCCAGCGCGTGGATCGAGAAACGCTTGGTGTCGAGGATTTTTCCTTCCCAGGGCAGCCCTTGTTCAAAGCGCTTTTTGTCGTGTTTGTGCCAAAGTGTCAGCAAGTCATGCTCATACATCTCAAAGATCTCGCAGGGCGGCGCGTCCGAATCTGCCGCATCCAGAATGCAGTTGACCGCACGCCGAGCCGCTTCGTTGGCCGCTTCCATCGACGCGAGGTCGGTGTTGGTGCGCACATAGTCGGACGCGAGAAACAGATTCGGAATGCGGGTGTAAGCGAACGGACGCAGGTCGAACGTGTGGACGTTGTTGACCAGCAGAGGTTCGAGGTTGATCTTATCCCGCGGATTGAGGAATTGAATATCCGGATCAAGGAAAGAGCTGTGCAGCATTTCGTCATCGAGCACGACCTCGGTATGGTTGAGGCTGCGTTTGATCTGCTCCCACACCTCTTGATGGATCTCTTCCTTCGTGCACTCCATCGCCGTTTTGCCAAAGAGGATGCCCGGCGTGGTCCAGTCGGAGACGTCGACGGAGAGGATACCCTTCACCGTGCCGTCACCGCGGTTCCTGATGTCATAGCCGTCCCAGAACTGGATCTGCGAGATCGAGGTCAGCGCCCAGGGCGAGTCCATGTAGGCGACGTGACCGCGCACGACCTCGACGTCTTCCTTCAAATAATATTGAATGCCGGTCATCCATTGCACCGACGTCGATAACTTTTGGATCGCCGCCAAGTTGGGCGCTTCGACCAGCATCTCGTCGGAGATCAGCTTGGCAAACACCTCGACCGGCAAGGCGGAGAGGAAATAGTCGCCGCCGACCGTGTGCGTCTCGCCGTTTTCCACGACGGTGACCGACGTGATCGCGTTGTTTTTGCACTGGATCGACGTCACTTCCGCGCCGAGGTGATAGTCGACGCCTTTTTCTTGTAAAAAGTGCAACCACGGCCCGATCCACACATCGTTGGTCGGACCGTTCAACACGCGGTCGTTCGTTACGCCCGGCGTCAGCATATCCAGAAACAAAGCGGCCGCCACATCGCCGATCGTCTTTGTATTCGACTCTTTCGCTTTGGCAGCGACCAGCGTGCGGGTGATCGTGGCGAAAAACTTTTGGTAGTGGACCGATTGATTTTCCGCGTCGATAAACTCCCACCACGAGATGTTTTGGTATTCGAGCAGTTTGCGCTCGCGGCAGGATGACATCACTTGCCAGGTCTTTGCCGCGGCCAGTTCGATCTCGTCTTCGCTGAGGTTGAGGTCGCTGTCGATGATCGACCGCAGCGCCGTCTTGAGATCCTCGATGGAGGACGGGAAACTGGACAAAAGTACGGTCAGCGGATGGTCAAAGCGAGCCATCCCCATGCGCGGCACCGGGACCAGATTGTCAAAAACTCCGTTTTCGTTTTGACCGTATGGAATGCGCTTCATCGTATCGGTGATATGTCGATAAAATCCGGGGAAAAATCGAAATCCGTGCTCACCCGGCAGATCGAAACGACCGTCCGTTCCCGAGCCCGGCACCGGCATGGAACGCGCCTTGCCGCCCGGAATCTTCTTGTATTCATAGAGAGCCACGTCAAACCCGCGTTCGATCAATTCATGTGCGGCGCTCATTCCAGCCACGCCGCCCCCCAGAATGACCACTTTCTTTTTCATCCCCCATAATCCCCTCTCACACATAAACACTCAAATCGGTTCGACCGATCTTTCCCCCTCTTTATTTATATCATTTAGACCGAAATTAAAAAACGGTTGTTTTGCAAAAAGGGAGAAAAAAAGACTTGGCTCAATCGCCAAGTCTTTCGGTTAATAATGTGGTTATTGATGGTCTCTAATAGGTGTATCTCATGAAGACAGAACCGCTCGTGGAGTTGGCCGCCTTTTGCATCCTGATCGTGTCGGTGGACGATCTGCTCGGCAGAACAGACGGTGTCGAATAGATCACGTCGACATATCCTTGATTGTCCGTGATCACTTCCAGCGGCACCTTCGTCAACAGAATCGATTGGCCGTTTACCAGGACATATGCCTGACCCACCGTTTCTTTATCGACCGTTACGGAGTTCGAAGCGGTGAGATAGACAGCCGTGTACGGACTGGTGTAATTGATTCGCTTTGATTCCCAAGCAACGAAGTGCAACGGACCTTTCGGGATCGTCGTTCCGGCTGCGAGAGACCCAGTTTTCGCAATCAAAGAGGTGCTCGCCTCAAGTTGATTCACACCTTTATAGGTATAGGTGATCTTTTTCGTGATCGACGGGTTCACCGCTTGGTTTTGCACCAAGATCGTGTCTACCAAAGCTGCAGCCGGCAAGTACATCGGCGTCTTGTAGTCGATCGAGATCGACCCGGTCGAGTCGGTGCGTACCAACGTGGGCACGCCCGGCGTCAATGCGACTCCGCCAGACTCTGCCGTCGCTTTGCTCTGTGCGTTGAGCGTCAGATAGACGGGCGTATTTTTCATCGCCTGGACCTTCGAATCATAGACAACGAGATCGACCGTTTTGGTCGTGCCCGGTGCCAAAGTGCCCGATGCGGCGATGTATTGCGGCATAATCACTTCTTTCATCGCCGTGTAGGTGTAGGAAATGGAACTGGTGGATTTCGGATTCACTTGCTTATCTTGCACTTTGATCGTATCGGTACCACCGTTCGGCAACTCAGCCGGAGCGGTGTAATCCACGACGACTTGCCCGAATTGATTGGCCGTGAACTCCTGCGGAACGTTCGTCAGTTCTGTGCCGTTGACCCATGCGGTGCCGCCACCGCCCGTTTGGGCAATCGACAGCCAGACCTTCCCGTACGGGAACGCCTTTTGGTTCGTTCCGGTCACGTTGACAGCGAGGCGCTTTGTTTCTGCAGGTTGCAACGTGCCTGTATCCGCGACGAAACGCGACGGGACAAATACGACACGAGACACACTGGCGTAGGTGTAGCTCGCAGACGCTTTCGGACGGACGCTGATCGGCGAATCGAACACTTGGAGCGTATCGGTGCCGCCGTTCGGGAACAAGCCGGAAGCGGTGTATTCAATGGTCATATTGCCCAAGTCATCCGTTTGGAACGCCTCAGGAGTCTCCCCCACCATGCGGCCATTGACGGTCACGGTACCGCCATCCACCGCTTTTTTTACGGCCAGAAACACTTCTACCTTGCCAAATGTCGTGTTCGATCTGCCGGTTGCTTTGAGCTTGAGCTCCTTGGTTTCATTCGGACGCAGGCTGCCGGTCGTCGCGATAATCGTCGGCGAGAGCACGAGGCTGCCAAGCGGCGAGTACGTATAGGTGGCGGTCTTTAACATCGTCGGACTCACCGCTTTGTCTTGGACGACAACCCGTGCAGTGCCGCCTGTGATCGGCAGCATTTCAGGTGTCGTGAAAGTGACTGTGACCTCGCCGTCTGGGCTGGTCGTGAACGGCTTCGGCGTGGTGTCGAGTGATTCCTCGCCGACCTTTGCCGTGCCGATGCTGCCTGCCGGGAGCGACAGCCAGACCTGGTAATTTCCAAGACCTGCGCTCGGGTACGACGAATCCATCGCTTTGACCACAAATTTAGCTGAGCTGTTGCCGAGCAAAGAGCCGGTCGGAGCGATCGTTTGGCTCACCGACAAGGACTTCAGTTTCACAAAAACAGCTAGAGGTTGAGCCGGCGAGGACACAGATGGGTTGGTGAGGTCGCTCAATCTGAGATTGACTATACCCGCATCGCTTTTTGAAATGCGGAACGTCGCGATGCCGTCTACCGCCGCTACGACGTACTTGCCATTGACGATTTTCGCTGGCGCACCGTTTTGATCCGTGACCGTGACACGGCCGGAATAGCCGCGAACGAGCTCCAAAGCCACCTCGTCAGTGGCCGTCTCGACAACCGTGCCGTTGGCTCTGACCAGCTTTGCCTGCAAGGTCGCTTCATTGCCGACCAACACTTTGTCTAACACAGGCACGACGATTCGAGCCGGTACCTCCTGTACGACAACCTGCTGTTCCGCACTTTCATTTGTTGCTTGTGTATCGGTCGGAGCGGCTGCTCCGGTGGTGACAGTGGTGGACGTTGCGGTTTCGGTCGAGCCCGTCCCGGTCTCAGCGAACGTAGTCGGCACAACCGTCGTCAAAATCAACGCCGTCGCCAACAGGTTCGACACGAACTTCATCCCTTTTTGATTCAATGATCTTCACCCTCTCCAGTTGCTTATCTGAATATATATGACTAAAAGGATCAAAATCCTGCCGTTTCGACAAAAAAAGAACCCAGTTATCACCAACTGGGTTCTTTTCCTCACTTATGGAGCGTCTCTCTTGAGCAGAAGAAATTGTTCTCTGTCATCGGGGTCGGCAAACTCCGCGATCTGATCGTGCTGCTCATACGTCCCGGTCGGCACATCGATCAACGTAAAAGCATCACCGATCACGTACCCCTTCTGACCGATCTCCCGATATTTTTGCACATGTGTGTCAATGAATCGTTCGGTTTGATCTTTATTGCCTTTATTGCCTTGATTGTCCAGCATCTTGGTCCGACCGTCACCCGCCCGGACGATTGAATATTGCCCGTCGTCTCCGAATATATGCATCGTGTCTTTCCCGTGCACATATTTTCCTTCATTCGTCAGACATCCTGACAAGATCAAGATCATCAGCAACGCACATCCCACGAAGACCGTCTTCCACCCGTCTCTCATCTCGCCATTACCCCTGTCGATAGGTCCTCTTCTTCACCCGCTTCGCCAACCATGCGTCCCGCTCAGCCAGCAACCGCTTCATCACTTCTGTCTCAAACACATAGATCTCCGACTCCGGGCCAAACTGCTCCCGGCGGCGGTCGGCAGCCTCGATCTCTGCGTGGAGACGGTCCAATCGTCTCGACCAGCGGGCGGCCGGGGAGAAGTACTCCAGATAGAGCCAGTAGAGCGGCGCGAGGATCAAAAACGAGGTCAGATAGGTCAGCAAGGGATGTACCCGCATCACATCGAACGTCGCTTCCAGCCACCACTGCAAGGAGAAATAAACCAAGACAAACAACGCTGTCGACACGTCATCCACCCTCTCCTTCATCCAGAGTCAGTTCCCGCAACAGTTCCTCCCGCCGATTTCGCTCCGGCTCCCGGAGCACGAGTTGAGCCAGCCGGTTCAGCATCTTGCCGAGCATCGGCCCGGTCGGGACACCGGCGTTGAGCAGATCCTGCCCGCTCACCGCCAGATCCTGCAACGACCAGAGGGGTTGCCGTTCGGCCTGCTCCTCGATCAACCGCTCCCAGTCGAAGTCCCGCTTCCCGGTCTTCCCCGCTTCCAGCGCGGCAAACGCCTGACAGCCTCGTTTCACCGTCTCATACCCATGTCGGTAAAACACCTGCCGCCACTGTTCGGCGCTCCATCGCCGCGGGTCGCCGTACTCCTGCATCTGCCACGCCCCGCGGATCTGCGATTTCACCTCACCGGACAGCTTGAGATCCTGCACCGTCTTTTCCATCCGGGCACTATCGGTCTGCACCGCCCGCAACACGACGACCAGCCGCACGGCGAAATCACGCGGCGCATCTGCCGCCCATCGCCCGGCCAGAAGCCATGGATCGATGCCGAGCCCCCACGGGTCGTTCACCCGCACATCGAACGTCTGCGGCCGTGACAACACATAGCGCAAGGCATCGGTCTGCTGGAGCAGCGGGATCGCCGCATCGGGTGCTGACAACAGCATCTTTTGCCACTCGTCGCGGATGCGCTCGCGGGAGATGCGGCGCAGCGATTGCGACTCATACGTGATCGCCCGCAGCGTCTCCTCCTCGATCACAAACCCGAGCTGCGCCGCAAACCGGATCGCCCGGAGCATCCGCAGCGCGTCTTCCTCAAACCGCCGAAACGGATCTCCGACGGCGCAGATGATTTTGTTCTCCAGATCCTCTCTCCCGCCGAACGGATCGTGGAGCGTTCCGTCACGCCCCAGCGCCATCGCATTGATCGTAAAGTCGCGCCTCGCCAGATCCTCCCGCAACGAACGGACAAACACCACCTCATGGGGTCGACGTCCGTCCTCATAGTCGCCGTCGGTGCGAAACGTCGTCACCTCGTAGCGGGCATGATCGGTCAGTACCGACACCGTCCCGTGCTTGATCCCGGTCGGTACCGTATGCGGAAACAAGGCTTGCACCGCCTCCGGGAGCGCAGACGTGGTGATGTCATAGTCGTACACGTCGCGCCCGAGACGCTTGTCCCGCACGCACCCGCCGACCAGATACGCCTCATGCCCGGCCCGCTCCAACTCCGCCACCACTGCCCACGCATCCCGTTCCATCGGTGTCAAGCCTACTTCACTTCCCTCCACGCAAAATCGCCGCGCTCGAGCGCCTTCACCAAAATCTCTGCCGTCGCGATGTTGGTCGCGACCGGGATGTCGTGGACATCGCACAAACGCAGCAACGCGAGAATGTCCGGCTCATGCGGTTGCGCCGCCAACGGGTCGCGGAAAAACAGCACCAGATCCATCCGGTCCTCCGCGATCAACGCGCCGATCTGTTGGTCGCCGCCGAGCGGCCCGGACAGAAACCGATTGATCGTCATTCCTGTCGCTTCCATGATCCGCAGCCCCGTCGTGCCGGTGGCGTACAGCGTCGCTTTTTCAAAAATGTGCTTGTACGCCACGGCAAAATTGACCAGCGTGTCCTTCTTTTTATCGTGGGCGATCAAGGCGATGTTCATGATCTCGCCCCTCCTTTAGTCCAACAGGTTTTCGAGGCCGTAGACCAGCCCCGTGTAGTTCATCACCATTTTGCAGGACATCACCACGCCCGGCATGAACGACTCGCGGTTGATCGAGTCATGGCGCAGGGTCAACGTCTGTCCGAGCCCGCCGAAGATCACCTGCTGATGCGCCACATAGCCTGGCAGACGTACGCTGTGCACGCGCATGCCTTCATAGTCGCCGCCGCGTGAGCCGGTGATCGTCTCGTGCTCGTTCGGATGGCCTTGTCCCATCGCCTCGCGTTCCTTCGCGATCAGCTCCAGCGTTTTCAGCGCGGTGCCGGACGGGGCATCGAGCTTTTGGTCGTGATGCATCTCGATGATCTCCACATGCGGCATATACTTCGCCGCCATCGCCGAGAAGCGCATCATCAAGATCGCGCCGATCGCAAAGTTCGGCGCGATCAGCCCGCCGATCTCCCGCTCTCGGCACTCGCGATCCCAGTTTGCGATCTCCTCCGGCGTCATCCCCGTCGTGCCGACGACCGGACGCACGCCGAGTTCAATCGCTTTGTCGAGGTTGCCTTTCACGACAGACGGATTGGTGAAATCGATCATCACCGTCGCGTTCGTGTCGATCAGCGCTTTGCCGAGATCGTTGTAGAAAGCAGCCTCGCCGCAATCAAACCCGAGCACCTCCGACACCTGCACCCCGTCCAGCGTGCGGTCGACCGCGCCGACAAAGTCCAACTCCGGATCGTTCATCACCGCTTTGACCGTCTCGCGGCCCATCTTGCCTTTCGCGCCGACGACAACGACGCGGATTTTCTCTTCACCCATGATTACTTCTCCTCCGTATCCTTTCGCGTCCACCGGTTGGCATCCCGCGTGTTGAATTTATGCATGACGGCCTTGTGCGCCTCTTCCAGATCGATGTCGAGCGAGTTGGCCATGCAGGTGATGACAAACATCAGATCGGCCAGCTCCAACGCGATGGAGCCTTCCGCCTCTTCCTTCTTCTTCGGTTTCTCTCCATATGTATGGTTGACCTCACGCGACAGCTCCCCGAGCTCCTCGGTCATCCGCGCGATCAACGACAGCGGCTTGAAATAGCCTTCTTTAAATTGAGAGATGTAGTCGTCGACTTCCTTCTGCATCCCTTTGATCGTCAAATCAGCCAAAATTCCACTATCTCCTCTCTCTGGTTGCGTTTCCCTCGATTATAACAGTTCCTGCCGAGCAATGCTAAACTTGGAAAGGAGTGATCACCATGTCGGACAACCGCAACACCGCCATCCCGCCGGGTGGCATTCAGTTGGGCACATTCTATCATCCCGACTTCGATCAGGCGACCCGCTCAGATGAAGCGGGCACCAATACGACGTCCAACCCGATGACCTCGAAAGAAATCTTGGAAGAAACGCTGGAAGCGCAAGGCAAAGACCCACACCCTTAAAAATAAGGGTGTGGGTTTTTCTTTATTTCCGATACTCCTCCACCGTCATCGCGTACCGGTCATGGTCTTCCCACACATCGTTGATCTTCAAAAACCCCTTGCACAGCCCTTCATACCGGAATCCCACCTTCTCCAGCACCCGTGCCGACCGCTTATTGCGGGGCATCACGTTCGCCTCTACTCGGTGCAGATCCAGCACATCAAACGCGTATTTCAAAGTCAGCCGCACGGCCTCCGTCATATATCCCTTGCCGTTGTGCTCCTGCCCGATGTAATACCCGATATGCGCCCCTTGGTGAATGCCCCGAGCTATGATGTTCACCGTGATCCGTCCGATCAACTCGTTCGTTTCCTTCAAATAAATCCCCAGCGCGTAGTTCTTATCTTCCAAGGCAGCAAGTACGAACCGCTCAATGTCCGCCCGTATCCAATCCAACGTGAACGACTCCGGCCGATACGGCTCATAAGCAGTGAAAAACTCCTGATTGCGTTTGCGCAGTTCATACAGTTCCTGCGCAACATCCAGCGTCATCGGCTTAATAAATACCCTCTCACCCATTAATACCATAAAATCTCACCTCTTTGTCCAGCATACTCTTCCTCCCAAACATAAACAAGCCGGGTCGTCCATATGTATGTCTAAGAGTAGTCCGTACATTTGGAAAAGGAGATGAGGCACGCAATGTCTAGCAGACGAAAGCGCACCTCGACAACACTCCTGGCGACAGCGGTCGTGATGTTGACCCTCTCCCTCGTCTTGTATCCGGAAGCTGGATTCAAGGCCGGGATCGCCGGGCTGAAATTGTTCTGGGACGTCGTGTTTCCCTCGCTGCTGCCGTTTTTCATCCTCTGTGAGGTGATGCTCGGCGTCGGGGTGGTGCACGCGCTCGGGGTGCTGCTCGAACCGCTGATGCGCCCGCTGTTCAGCGTGCCGGGCGTCGGGGCGTTTGCCCTGTCGATGGGTTTGGCCGCCGGGTATCCGATGGATGCAGTCATCACCGGCAAGTTCCGCAAAGCAAAAATGTGCACCCGCATCGAAGGGGAGCGACTGCTCGCCTTCACCAACACCGCCGATCCCCTGTTTATGTTCGGCGCGGTCGCAGTCGGGATGTTCCACTCGCCGCAGCTCGGGATGCTGCTCGCGCTCGCTCACTACGTCGGGGCCTTCCTCGTCGGCGTGGCGTTCAAGTTTTACGGCATCGGCAAAACGTCCCGCGACGATGACGAAGTGGTGCAGGCGCCTGTGGTCAAAGGCAATATCTTCCGCCGCGCCTTCCGCGAGATGATGAAAGCTCGCGAAGAAGACGGCCGTCCGTTTGGCAAGCTGCTCGGCGACGCCGTCAGCGATTCGATGAAGACTCTGTTTATGATCGCCGGTTTCATCGTCTTCTTCGCTGTTCTGTTCAAAGTCCTGTCGCTGGTCGGCATCGTGCCGCTGCTGGCGATTCCGTTCACGGCGCTGTTCATGGTCTTTGGCCTGGACGTCTCGCTCGTCGAGCCGTTCATCGCCGGCCTGTTCGAGATCGATATCGGTTCGGCCGCTGCGGCTGCCACCCAAGCACCGCTCGTCGAACAGCTGATCATCGTCTCCTTCATCATTGCGTGGTCCGGCCTCTCCGTCCACGCCCAGGTCGCGTCGGTCCTCACCGGCACCGACATCCGCATGAAGCCGTACATGGTCGCTCGCCTGATGCACGCCGTGCTGGCAGGCGCGTTCACCTTGATCTTCTACAACATGGGCTGGGGCCAATCTGCCCAAGCCGTGATGGCGCCGATCATGCCGATGATGGCAGCGGTCGCCGATCCCAGCCAGCAGCATTGGGGCCTGTCCCTGATCGTCCTGCGCAACTGGTTCCTCCTCTTTGGCGGTGTCATCGCCGTCTCCCTGATCTGGCACTTCTTCCGCCAAGCCCGCGTCGTCGCTTGGAGCAGCCGCTCCTCGTCGGGTCGCAGAAGATAGAGAAAAACCCCTCGTGAGAGGGGTTTTTTCTTTCGTCTATTCCTTCCATTTAAAAATACCACTTCGTCACATACTGATCGATCAGGATTAACGCCCCGAGCACCCATACGTACCACGCGAACATCCGCATGCCCTTGTTTACGATCAGGCGGATCATGTACTTGATCGCCCAAAATCCGGCCACAGCCGCCGCCAGCGTCCCGGCCAGTTCCGGCAGACCAAAGCTCATCGCCGCGCCTCCCTCGCCTTGTGCGAGGTCGTTCAGGTGCAGCAGGTTGGCGCCAAGGATGACCGGCACGGAGATCAGGAACGAAAACTTGGCGGCAAACTCCCGATCCAGTCCCCGGAACAGCGAGCCCATGATCGTGAGCCCCGAACGAGACAGTGCCGGCAGGATCGCCGCCCCTTGCAGCGTGCCGATGATCAGGGCGTCTCCATAGCCCATCTCCCGCTCTTTCTTGTAGCCGCGACGGGCTGCGTCCGCCCACCAGATGACGAGGCCGGTCAGGATAAACTCGACCCCGAGCGTCTCGCCGGACGCAAACACTTCGTCAAAGTAGTCTTTGAACAATAGGCCGATCGCCGCCGTCGGGATCGCCGCCACGAGGATCAGGCGGCCGAGCTTGCCGAACGGGTTCCTCACGATCTCCACGATGTCCCGCCAGTAGACGGCAAGGACGGCGAGCAGCGTGCCGAAGTGCAACAGGATGTCAAAACTGAGCGCACCTTCCTCCAGACCAAACAGCTTTTGAAACAGCACGAGGTGCCCGGAGCTCGAGATCGGCAAAAATTCGGTCAACCCTTGCACGATCCCGAGGAAGAGAGCCTCCCACAGAGACAACGCGATTCCTCCTCTCTCGTTTCCAAAAAATCATTCATCCCTCTATGCCTATGCCCGTCCCGCAAGTTCCAAGACAAGTTGTGCCCGTTCCTCACATAAATTGGACAAAGAGGTAATAAGGTTGCAAGAGGAGGGGAAAAGCTATGACACGAACAGAAATACGACTCGCGTTACAGGTCGCCTTTACGTACATCGGTACGGTCGTCGGCGCCGGATTTGCTTCCGGGCAGGAGATCGTCACCTTCTTTACGATGCTCGGGCCGTGGGCCTACCCTGGCATCCTTTTGGCCACCTTTTTATTTGCATGGGTCGGCACCCAGATCCTCACCCTCGGCCGCAAACTGAACGCCCGCTCTTACCGGGAGCTGACCGCGTATCTGTTTGGGCCAAAGTTCGCCGCTGTCATCGACACATTTATGATGATCATGCTGTTCTTCGTCACAGTCGCGATGCTGGCCGGGGTCGGGGCTTTGTTTGAGGAGCAGTTGCACCTCTCCTTCCAACTCGGCGTGCTGTTTACGATGGTGCTGACGTTCCTGACGATCCTGCGCGGCATGAAAGGGATCATGATCGCCAACACGATCATCGTCCCGGTGATGCTGACGGTGATCCTGACGATCTTCGTCCAGAGCTATCTGCAGACCGATCACCTGCCGACGGTCGTCAACACCGGGGTCGAGCCGTGGCGCTGGGTGCTCTCCGGCATCTCCTATGCAGCGCTCAATCTCGGCCTCGCCGTGTCGGTGCTGATCCCGCTGGGCGGCGAGATCAAGAGCACCAAAGCGCTGAAACTCGGCGGGCTGCTCGGCGCGGCAGGGCTTGGCCTGATGCTGCTCGGCGCGCAGTATGCGATGTCGACGCGGATGCCGATGATCTTGGAGTATGAGGTGCCGATGGGCTTTCTCTCCTCGACGTTCAACCCGCTGATGCAGGCGTTGTTCATCGTCGCGCTGTGGGGGGAGATCTACTCGACCCTGATCGCCAACGTATTTGGACTCGGCTCACAACTCGCCGCACAGCGCAGTCCGATGCAGGCTCATCTGATCACCATCCTGATCCTCACCGCCGCCTTTTTTGTTGCACAGGTCGGGTTCTCCAACATCGTCCACTATCTGTACCCGGTCTTTGGCCACCTGAGCTTCCTTTTGCTCCTCTTGTTGCTGTGGCCCCGCCATCTCTTCCGAAATAAGGTTTGAGCGCACTCGGCGCAATATGCTATTCTAGATAAGGCTGCGCTTGAGGAGGAACTATGATCAAAGAAACCGTCTTGCAACTCGTAACCGACTACGGGTACTATGGGCTGTTTATCTCCCTGGTGCTCGGCATCGTCGGCCTGCCGATCCCCGATGAGATCTTGATGACCTACTGCGGATTTTTGGTCTCCCAACAACGTCTGGACTACTTCGCCACGCTCGCCACCGCTTTTTCCGGCAGTGTCGTCGGCATCACGCTCTCCTACTGGCTCGGGCTGCGCTTCGGCCTCCCGCTGGTGGAACGCTACGGACGGCGCGTCGGCATCACGGAAGTGCGGCTCCAGCGGGTGAACGGCTGGTACACTCGATTTGGCAAGATCGTGTTGATGATCGGATACTTTATCCCCGGCGTCCGGCACGTCACCGCCTTCGCCGCCGGGGTGAGCCGGATGCCGTTCGGCTCTTTCGCTGTCTACGCCTACACTGGCGGCCTGATCTGGTCGCTGACCTTCGTGACGCTCGGCAAGCTGCTCGGCGTGCACTGGACGCAGGTGACCGCGCTCACCCACCGCTTTATGCTCTGGGCCGTCGTGATCGCCGCCGTTGGAGGACTCTTCTACGGACTGGTCTTCTGGCGTAAAACGCGATCTGCCAAATAGAGTACATAAAAAAGACGGCCCGCGGCCGTCTTTTTTCATTCCGTTCTAGAAAAGATCCATCAAACTCGCAAACAGATTGTTTAACATATGCAGCCAGATCGGCGCCCACAGCGAACCGGTGATCCGGTACAGCCAGCCGAACAACAGCCCCATGCAGAAAATCGGCAAGAACAGCACCACATCCGCGTGGATCAAGGCAAACAAAAACGCTGATGCCACCAACCCAATCACAGCGCCGAACCGGACGGTCAGCACCGACTGGAGCACACCCCGGAACAGCAGTTCTTCCCCGACCGGCGCGATCAACGACGTGGCGAGGATCGGCATCAAGGACAGCAGCAGGCCGTCTTTCAACGCGCCGTGCAACTCCTCGGAGATGTGCTGCTCACGGTAGGAGTCGGTGTTGACCCCAAGCCATGTCCCAAGATGGGCGCTGACCAGCGACATCGCGTAGGTGAAGACAAAGAACATCAGCACATACCCGGCCATCTTCCACGTGATCATCGGGCGTCTCAGCCCGATCTCGCTCAAACGTTTGCGGAAATAAATCGGGATCACAGCCATCGCGACCAACTGCATCGACACGCCGCCGATGGCCGACCCGGCGGAAGAGTTGCGAAACGCCTCCGGGATCAGCAGGCCAAACCCGGAATAGTACAGGAGCATGCCGCCGAAAAACAGCAGCCCCACCCAGCCGTAGGACACCAGCATGTCATAGATCGTCAACCGGCTGCACGGCGGCTGTGCCGGCTCTTTGCGCCGCCTTCGCTTGAACATCCACCCGATCAAAAAGACGAGCAGGCCGGCGAACAAACACATCAGTCCGATAAACGACCACAGTTTCGACACCTTGGCCGCGTCGATCAACACGTGCCACAGTCCGTCATCGTCTTTTCGCCACGTGATTGACGACAGGGTGAGCAACACTTCCTGGAGGTAGACGGCGACCAGCAAGATCGCCCCGCCAAACTGGATTTTGCGCCCGATTCCGTGCGCTCGTTTCAAAGCATTCTCCCCTTTCGAAGTCTGAGAGTTTCAGGTACACTAGGTAGGAATGCAGGATATGCTAGAATAGAAAGGCGGTACCAACATGCAACAAAAACATATCCTTTCGCTGCTGGGCATCATCGCAGGTGCCTTTTTGTTTACGTTCGGCCTCAATAACTTTATCATCGCGAACAAACTGGCAGAAGGCGGCTTTGTCGGCGTGTCCCTGCTGCTCCTCTACCAGTTCGACATTCCGCTGGGCTTGTCGTTCCTCGCCTTGAACATCCCGTTGTTCTTCATCGGGTGGCGTCGTTTCGGCCGGCAGTTCATCGTCAAAACGATCGTCGGCGTCGTGGCCGTCTCCGTCGCCTCCGAAGTGACGCAGGGCTGGTTCCAGATGGGCGTGCAGGACCGGTTGCTCGCCGGTCTCTACGGCGGCGTCTTTGCGGGTCTCGGCCTCGGCCTGATCTTCCGCTGCGGCGGCACGACCGGCGGCGTAGACATCATCGCCCGGATCGTCAACCACCGCTTTGGCTGGAGCATGGGCCGCACGATCTTTGCGGTCGACGTGATCGTCATCACCGCCATCGCCTTCATCGTCGGCATCGACAACGCCATGTACTCGCTGGTCGCCCTCTTCGTGGCCGCTCGCGTCATCGACGTGGTCGTCGAAGGGGTGTCGAACTCCAAGGCGATGTTCATCATCTCCACCGACCCGCAGGCGATCGCCGACAAGATCCACACCGAGCTCGAGCGCGGCACGACGCTGCTCAAAGGCATCGGCGGCTACACCGGCCAGGACAAGGAAGTCCTGTACGTCGTCGTCTCCCGCGAGGAGATCGCCCGCATCCAAGAGATGTGCCGCGAGATCGACCCGACCGCTTTCCTCGTCGTGAACGATGTCCACGACGTGCTCGGTGAAGGGTTCAACCCGCTGGCCAAACAGCGATAAAGCGAAAAACTAGGAGTCCGACACGGATTCCTAGTTTTTCTTTTTGCGCAGGACCCGCCAGCCGACCAGCAGCATCAACGCGCTGCCGAGCGACCCGTACGTCCACGGCGTGAGCGTGACGTGCAGCACCGGCAACAGCGGCGGCTCTTCCATCATCTGAATGCTCGCCGACACTTTGCCGACCGACGCCTTGTACGCCCCCAGCGAGTCGAGGCAGCCTTGTTTGTCGGTCATCTGGTCCATCGCGATTTGTCCCTCGACAAAGCGATGGGCCGACACCTGCAGATTCAATTCGCTCGGGTCGCCGTGCAGTTGCATCGCCAACCAGATCTGATCGCGCTCTTGACGCGCTTTGGCAAACATCGCCTTGGCTGCCTTTTGATCGCCTTTTCCGACCGCCTCGATGCTTTTGTCGAGGTGGTTTTCCAGCGAACGGGCAATCGGCAACCACGCCGGCGAGTTCGGATACGCGAGCGAATCGAAAGCGACCGTGACGCGGTGAATACGAAACTCCGCCACCGCCTGCTCCGGTCCTTTGGCCGCCGCGTACATCGCTTTCAAGCCGACCAACTCCGCCGAGATCGCCTGTACCCCTTCGATCCGCTGATGGACATCACCCACCTGCAAGCGGGTATACATGTCGGACAGCGCATCCAGTTCCGCCAACACTTTTGCAGGCGCGTCCGCTTGACGGATCATGTTCTCCACCTTGACCGTCTGTTGATACAGTTCGATTGGGTGCACGGACTCCGCCGCCTGCACCGGAGCGGCCGACAGCACCACGAAAATGACCAACAGCAACCCTATCCATCGCTGCCACATAACAAAATCGCCTCCACCAACAATTTATGGGTGGGGGCGATCATTTAGACATGCTATTTCAGACGAGCCAGCCTGGTGATTTCTTTCGGACGCAGCACCGCGACCAGCGTCAGCGTCGCAAGGCTCAAGATGATCGTCCAGAACGTCACTTCCGGCAAGAAACGGTTGTCCTGCAGCCACGGATGGATGCCGTACACGTAGTCGACAAAGTCGTTAAACAACAGCCACACGGCCCCGATCCACAACACGCTCCACGTAAAGCGGTAGCGGTAGTTGTACAGCAGTACCTCAAACGCCATCGCACCGTGCGACGCGAGCAGCATCAGATTGGCCGGATGGACCTCTTTGTCGGCGATCCAGTATGTAACGATCACGCCGCATGCCCAGATGCCGTACTTGATGTTCGTAACCATCGACAGCATCTCCAGCACCGGCGAGTGTTTGCCGAGCAACCAGAGCAAAACGACGAGGGTAAACAAGGACGACGAAGTCGGGCTGTCCGGCACGAAAAAGTTCCACAGCCACGGCGTGTCGGCGAGTTGATCTCCGTACCAGATAAAGCCGTAGATCGAGCCGAGCAAGTTGGCAATGAACAGAAACCAAAGGAACGGTCGGCTGTCCAAGGTGGTGCGAAGCAAAGGAGTACTCCAATTCACAGCTGCAACCTCCTGCAAATTTCAAAAAAACCGACCCATCGGGGTCGGTCTTTTTGATTCCATTACTGTTGCTTTTGCTTTCCGAGCCATTCGGCGACAGCTTTGATGTCTTCCGGTTTGGTCAGACCGCCACCAGCCGGCATGTTCGGCGGGAAGCCCTTGGTAATGACTTCTTCCAACTTGGCAGCGTCATGCTTGTTGCCGATGCCGAGCAGGAACGGACCTACAGAGCCTTTGAGGTCTGCACCGTGGCAGCCTGCGCAAGATGCCGAGTAGATCTTTGCACCCGGGTCTGCTTCGTCCACCAGTGCGGTGTCGGTCGGCATCGCCGACTTGTCGACCTGCTTCGGCAGGTGAGCCAGCGCCTCTTCGTGCTGAACGTCCGCTTCGTAGGTCATCCAGATCATCAGGAGCAGAGTCAAGATCATCGAGGTCGTAGCGACCGGACGCTTGAACGGATGACGCGCTTTGGAGTTATCCAGCCACGGAGCGAGGATCAGGAGGGTGACCGCGATGCCAGGGATGACAACGGTACCCATCCAGACCATTTTGCCCGGGAAGTATTTCAAAAGCTGATACAGGAACAGGAAGTACCAGTCCGGCATCGGGATGTAACCCGACGGGTTCGGGTCGGCAACATCAGAGAGATGCACCGGGTTGAAGATGATCCAAATCGTGAAAGCGACCAGGAACAGTGCGCCGACGATCCATTCCTTCAGAAGGAAGTTCGGCCAGAACGGTTCAGATCCGATCGGCTTCTTTTTGTCTTTTTCGCGAAAACGGGGTGTGCCGGGAATCCGGTCACGGTAAAAATCTTGTCCCATTTCTGTTTACCTCCTTCTCCATGCAGTTGAGCTTTTTACGTGCATAAACTTCTTACAGCGGACCCGCGATGCCTTGCTTACGGATCATGATGAAGTGCAAGCCCAACAGGCCGAGAAGTGCGGCCGGCAGGAAGAAGACGTGAATCGCGAAGAAGCGAGTCAGCGTCAGCGCGCCGAGGATGTCGCCGCCTACGAGCAGGGTCTTGATGTACGGACCGAGGACCGGAACGGTCTCTGCGATCTGTGCACCGACGGCGGTCGCCCAGTAAGCCTTTTGGTCCCACGGGAGCAGGTAGCCGGTAAAGCCAAAGCCCATGACGACGAAGAAGATCAGGACGCCAACCACCCAGTTCAGCTCACGCGGAGCCTTGTAGGCACCGGTAAAGAAGACGCGCAACATATGCAGGAACATCATGATGATGACCAAACTTGCGCCCCAGAAGTGCATGCCGCGAACGATGTTCCCGAGCAGAACTTCGTCCGTGATGTACTGGACGGAGCGGTAAGCGTTGACAATATCCGGAACATAATACATCGCCAAGAACATACCGGACAGGATCTGGGTGACGATGATCAAGAACGTCAGACCGCCGAAGCAGTAGACAAACGCAGACATTTTGTTCGCCGGGTTTACGTGAGCCGGGACATCATGATCCGCGAAGTCGCGCCAGATCGGAGTGATGTTCAGACGCTCGTCAATCCAATCGTAAGTCTTTTTCAGCATTCGTTCTCACCTACTTCCATTTACACTTTACGCTGCTTCAAGTTGCCCAGCATAACTTTGCCGCCCTCGATCTTGACTTCATAGACGTCAAGCGGACGTTGCGGCGGTTTCGCCGGGTCGTTAATCCCATGGACAGTGAAACGGCCGCCGTGGCACGGGCAGTGGAACCACCATTCGCCGTCTTTCGACGGTTCCGGGTTTCCGCTTGCATCGACCGAACCGGCAACCTGACAGCCCAGGTGGGTGCAGATCGGGGACATCGCGAGGACTTGACCTGCCTCGTCCTTGATCAGCCATGCACGGACCTTGACGTTCTCTTCAACCCAGCCATCCTTGCGGTGAACCTTAAACTCAGCCATCAGCGGGAAGTCGGACTTTACGTCCGCTTCTGCGATACCGGTGTCAAAGAAGTTGCCACCGGAGCTGCGGGTGAGCGGGTCAATAGCGAACGGAACCAGAGGTGCTGCGATGGTCGCGGCCATGAAAGCACCGGTGCCGCCGAGCGCATAGTTCAGGAATTGACGGCGGGTGAGGCCTTGTTTCCCCTCTTTACCTCTCTGATCGCTCATGAGTGCATCTAAACCTCCCTACCAGACAAAAATTCGAACAGTCATTTAACTAGAGGATCATACCAAAACCGCGAACCCATTTCTCTCGCGGCGAATTAACCCAAGCGCGGATTAATAGGTATGTTTAGATAAAATGACCCGAACATCTCGTTTCAATCTTACATTCTGCCCTATTGAGTGTCAAGCAAGTCATGTGCAATTTTTCTCATAGGCAAAACGTTGTTCAATGCCCTGTCACAACTGGGCTTTTCTAGTTTCTCCCGGAGCTTTGTAACCTATTCGGGAGCTGGCAACACTGGCGAATCTTGTTTGAAACTGTCACAAAATGTTACGAGTTTGTCTCCCACATCTTGGTGATGCCGGCCAACAACCGCTCCCCGATCAGCTCGACCAATCGCTCGCCCTTTTCCACGGAAGCGGATGCCGGGTCGCCCGAGTAGCCGTCCGGATAGAGCGTGCGGCCCATGCCGGGGTATTTGTGTGCCGGATGCTCCGGTTCGTGCCGCTCTTTGGCCAGCGACAGATCGACGATGGATCGGTCGACCGTCATCACCAGCGAGGTCTCATCCTCACCGCCGTGGCCGACGCCTGGCGTGATCGTCTTGATCTCGTCCCGGTAGTCGACCCAGTAGTTGCTGATCCACACGTTCAGCCCTTCGTCGACGAGTCGATTGGCCGCCTCTTGCAGCGGCTGGATGTTGCCGCCGTGGCCGTTGAGCAACACGACGTTTTTTACACCCCAGCGCGCAAACGACGACACGACAGCGTGGACATAATCGGCAAACACGCGTCCCGGCACGTCGATGGAGCCTGGGAAGTCCTGCAAGGCCCACGTCGACCCGTAGGCGATCTCCGGCGCCGTCCAGATCCGTCCCATCAGTTTGCTTTCGATATACTCGGCCAACTTGCGCGGGATCAGCACATCGGTGCCGAGCGGCGCGTGCGGACCGTGCGCTTCAATCGTGCCGATCGGCAGCACCATCGTATCGACGTAGGGGCGGTATTCTTCGAAGTTTTTCATATGTACATGCGTCAGTTTCAATAGTTCTGTCCCCCCTTCCCGTTCCTGGCGGTCCTCTTTATTATGGACGAATGTTCGGCTCCGTGTACATCTACAGTTCTGTGAACAATAAAAAAACCGGCCCCCTCAGTGAGAGCCGATCTCCAGCACCTGATTCAGTTCGGCGGTGAGTTGACGGAACGTCTTCTTGTCGCCGCGGTCCAGCGCTTCGTCGATCTGTTTGTACAGCGATTCGAGGCGATGGTGTTTGATCGCGTAGTCGAGCACCATCTCCGCTTGCAAGGAGACCAGCGCGTCGATCGACTCGCGAGTGTCGTCCATCGGGTTTTGCTCCAGAACCGCTGCGTACTCAGGCGACACGGAACGCTCTTTGAAGAAGAGGCCGATGTAGATATCTTCGGTGGGGTTGTTGTGAATATCGAGGAATGCTTTCTCCACGTCGGAGGTCACACGCTTGTTTTTATAAAATTTGAACGGCGTCATCTGCACGCATTTCGTCGAGAGCAAAATGGTTTTCGGGAGGTTCCGGAAGTTGTCGATGAAGTGAACGCGCTCAAGCAACTGGTCGGAAGAGGCCATATATTGCAAGAGCCATTCAGCCTCGCGGTTCTGCAGTTCGTACTTCTCTAGAAACCATTTGATAAACGTCTTCTTCTCGGCAATCGTAATCACTTCACTCATCATCGTACCCTCCTTCTCTTTATCCATCATCCTTTAAGGATTACAAACAACATCGAAAATTCTGAAAGTTGAGGTGTTACTGTATTATATTCGGCAGAGCTTGTAGATTTCCTCTTTTTCTTGAGAAAGTGAAGATTGTGTAAAAGCCCAAGTCCTGTGTGCGTTCTGTGATTCTATTGTATGTCACCGTAAGATTGTCTGTGAAGGGGGAAATGGAGGAAAAACAAAGAGCAGACCTCCCCGGCGGAGGTCTGCTCTCAGATCGCTTCTGTCTGGCACCACTGTTCGATCATCCGCTCGACGTTGCCCGGCACCATACCGGCCGTCTGGTCGCGCAGAAATTGCAACACCGTCTCCCCCGTCCAGCCGCTGTTCAAGGCGCGTCGCACGCTGGACTTGGTCAAGCGGTGCACCCGCATCGTATCGACGCGGATCAAGTCGGTCAGCTCGTCCAGTTTCCTCTCCACCTGCGCGAACGCCTCCACAGGCACCAGCAGGTCAAAGTTCGGCTGCAGGATCAGCGGCATGCGCGGCAGTTGTTCCTCCGCCTTCTCCTGACTTGGCGAACCGCCGAGTTCCCCTTTTTCTTCCAATAAGAGTTCCCGACCCAGCGCGGTCACTTTCACCACCGCTGTCCCGTCGGCGAGCTGCCCGTGTGCGAGCAGCCCTTGGTGGACAAGCATGCCGTAGATGCGCTGCTCCATGACCGTCGGAGCTTTGTCAAAGTAATAGTCGTTCACATACGCCGCGAGCAGAGCGTTCATCGACTCGACGTGCACCCAGTCCTCCCGTGCCGCCTGCGAAAGCGTGGCGATGCAGTGTTTCAATTTCGGGATCGGACGGCGGTAGAGCAACCGCCAGTACCGGAACACATCGACCGCCCGCTCTTTCTCCTCACGGGAGATCCACTGCTGTGCCTTTTGGTGCAGGAGCAGTTCCCCGTCCGCCGTCTCGACGATCAACTCTCTGGCGTGGCAGTAGTCGTAGATCAAAGCAAAACGGTCCGGATAGTCGTGAAAACGGCGTCCGTAGCCGAACCGCCACGACACTTTGCCGAGCGGCTCCTCTTTGATTTCGAAGAGGGAGAGGATCTGTCCGAGCTGGCGTTTGAGGATCGTGCCGTCCTTGGTGATCCGCACCTCGTACTTGGCGAGGAACTGGAGAAAGACGGTCGTGTCGCGCACCAACGCCATGCCTTCGTCCCGGTAGATGATCGGCTGCGAGTCGGCCACTTGCACACGCTGTTTCAGGCTCTCCGTCAGACAGGTGCGGATCGATTTGCGCAGATCCTCGGGGACGAAGTAAAATTGGCGACCGCCTTTTGCGTGGAGCTGGAACAGCCAGCCCTCGGCGAGCAGGCGGTTCATCCATTTCAAATCGTCGCCCTCTTTGTCCGTCCCGGCACGGCGGACGGCGGCGAGCACTTCCTCACGGGAAAACTCCCGTCGATTGTCGAGCATCAGTTGCGAGACGGCCTCGCGCAGCACGGCTTCCCGGATGCCGGTGAACGATTTGCTGATAAAACGACGGTCGTTAAAATGCGCGATGATCTCCTGCATCAGCGCATTCTTCGAGCTCTTTTGGCACTCAAAATTGTACGCGTCCGCGATCTGGCGCAGCGTGTTGATGTCTGACGAGTTCAGGCATTCGGCGAGTCTCATCGCTTATCCCTCCATATCCAGCACGTGATACGTATAGCCCTGCTCGGTCAAAAACAGCTGTCGGTGCGTCGCCATCTCCCAGTCGACCGTGTCTTTGGAGACGACCGTGTAAAAATGTGATCCGCCGCCGTCCGGTTTGGGCCGCAGGAGACGGCCGATCCGCTGCGCCTCCTCCTGCCGCGAGCCGAACGAGCCGGAGATCTGGATCGCCACGTTGGCGTCGGGCAGGTCGATGGCGACGTTGGCGACTTTGGACACGATCAGCACCGACAGCTCCCCCCGGCGAAACTGGTCATAGAGGCGTTCCCGCTCCGGCATCGGCGTCTTGCCGGTCAACACCGGCGCGCAGAATCGCTCCCCGACCTCGTCGAGCTGTTCGAGATACTGCCCGATGATCAGGATGCGGTCGCCGCGGTGCTTCTCCAAAAGCGACGCGATCACGTCGTATTTGCGCGGGTTGGTGCTGGCGAGCCGGTATTTTTGTTTGGGGAGGGCTTTGGTGTAGCGCACCCGCAGATCGTGCGGCAGGCCGACCGCCACCTCGTAGCAGGTCGTGGGCGCGATATAGCCGCCCTGCTCCATCTCCTTCCACGGCACCTCGTATTTTTTCGGGCCGATCAAAGAAAACACATCGCTCTCCGCCCCGTCTTCGCGCACCAGCGTCGCCGTCAGCCCCAGCCGCCGCGTGCTCTGCACATCGGCGGTCAGGCGAAAGATCGGGGCCGGGAGCAGATGCACCTCGTCATAGACGATCAACCCCCACTTTTCGCCGTTCAGCCGGGCAAAATGCGGGTGCTCCTCTCCCCGGCGGTACGTGAGCATCTGGTAGGTGGTGACGGTGATCGGCTTGATCTCCTTTTTGTCAGCCGAGTACTCGCCGACCCAAGCCGGGTCGAGGTCGGTCTTGTCGAGCAATTCCCGCATCCACTGTCGGGCGGCGACGACATTCGGGGTGAGCACCAGCGTGTGCGCCGACACGGCGGAGATCGCCGCGATGCCGACCACCGTCTTGCCTGCGCCGCACGGGAGCACGACCACGCCGCTGCCACCGTCCGGCCCGTCAGAAAGAAACGCGTCGACGGCCGCCTGCTGGTAGGGCCGGAGCAAAAAGGCGGCTCCGGAACGGGTCTTGTTTTGGAGCGACACCGGTAGCGGCTGCCCGTCGATGTAGCCGACGCGGTCGAGCACCGGATAGCCGTGCGCGGCGAGCAGTCGCTTGACCGCACCGCGGGAGGCGGGCTTACACTCCAGCACGGTGCGCTTGCGGCCGTGCAGATGCTCTTTCAGGCCGTCCAACTGCCGGATCGCATCGAGCATGTCCCTGTCGCCCTGCAAGACGTGACAACCGCCTCCTGACGTCAGCACCAGCGAGCCGTATTTGTTCATCTCCGCCAACACGAGCTGCTGCAGGTCGAGCGGCAGCGGGTAGCGGCTGTACCGATGGAGCACGCCGAGCACATCGGCCGGGGTCTGCCCCGTCGACGCTGCATTCCACAGCGACAGGCGGCTCAGGCGGTAGGTATGAAAGCCTTCCGGGCTTTTGAGCAACTCAGCAAACGTCAGCAGCATCTCCCGGAGCAGCGGGTAGTCAGGATGACCCGCCTCCACCAGCATCGTGCCGTCCGACTGGACGATCAATGGGTTGGGAGACGTGGAAGCGGATTGAGGGGAATGGGATGAGAATGACATGGTGGCACACTCCTTCCATTCATCATTTTTCCAAATTGCTCCGTGATGTATGCGAAATCGAAAAAAAGCTCTGATCGAATGTCGATCAGAGCTTCGGACTTTCCAGCAGGCATTCTCCTTAGCAATCGGTGTTGCTCGGGCCGCCGCCCAAGGACTCGTCATACAGCGTAAAGCCGGGACCGTCATCGTAATCGATGACGAGGTCGCCGATCAACGTGGCAGCCTTCGGGTCAAAGAGGAACAGGATGCCCTCCTCCTCCACCCGCTCATCTTGCGGCGTCGGCTCATCCAGAGCCAACCTGTACTCGGGACCGCCTCAACCAGGGGTGATGCGAACACGCACGCCCAGATCATCCCGGCCGGACTCGGCCAGCATCTGTTCGATGCGCTCCGTGGCATACATGCTGATGTCAATCGAGATCATTCCGTTTCACCTCGCTCCAAGTCATGATAGCATAAGCATGTCCAGATGCGATACAATAAGCGCATACATACAGAAGGAGTTGACAGTCTTCCATGACCTTGACTGAAATCACCGTCGAGCAGGCGGTGGCCGAACTGAACAAACTGAACGGCAAGGATCTCTCCGTTGCCCTCAAAGGCAAAGAAGTCTCCTGCACGTTCCACCTGAAAAACGTCGAAGTCCACATCGAAGAACAGGATCACGAACTGGATGCGGTCCTGATCGCTTCCGACAACGAGGACGACGGCGTCGCGATCGTGCTTCACGACGCACAACGCATCGAATACTCGCTGGAAGCAGCCCGTTACCAACTCGTCGTCACCTACAAAGGCGGCAACCAGATTCAATATTGGATCAGCACCGAGCTTTAATGCCGGTGCTTTTTTTATGTACAAAAAGTACAAAAAGAAGAACTCCGCTTTTTCCACCAAGCGGAGTCTCAAGGAAGTGTTCGAGTTGAAGAAGTGAGTTACCTCTGTATTGTACCACGAAAAACGTAAGTTTGCCTCAGGAAATAGTTTCAAAACGTTTACAGGGGCCGATCAGAAAAACATCCGCTTGATCCGCTCGGCAAAAGCGGCGATGTTGCTTTCACCCTCTGTCGCTTTGTACCATTTGCGAATCGTTTCCAGCACCCAGGACGGCACCGGCATGCCCGGCACGTACATGTCGCGGTAGTAGTCGTAGTACGCCTTTTTCAGCGTCTCCCATCGGGCGCATTCGTCCACCTTGCCATAGTCGGACACGTCGACCAGATAGCCTCGCCCTTCATGGAGCAGCACGTTTTTTAGGTGAATGTCGGCCGGGTTCAGCCCGATGTCGCGGGCATACCCGATCGCCGTATCGACATCGTGGATCACCTGCTCCGGGATCTCCGTGCCTTGGAGCAGGCAGTCATATAAGTTGCGTCCGGGGCGAAACTGGATCACGAGATAGTTGTCGCCCCGCCCGTAATATTTGGGAAAATAGTCGGACTGTCCGAGTTGCTCATAGATGCCCGCTTCCTGCGTTGCGATGTGCTCGAACGTTTCGGCAAACACTTTGACCGCCAGTTCCGGATGGTCTTTGGGTTGAAAGACGGCGGCTGAGTTGCCGACGCCGATCACCCGCCACGAGTCCGGGTGGGAGATAACATGAACCGGGTCGCGCGGGTTCACCGAACGCACGCGCACCCCTTTGATCCATTCGTTCAGTTGTTCGGCCGATAGTTCCATCAAGGATTCCCTCTTCCGCTGGAGTCTTTACAAGATCGTATACGGAAGAGCGCGGCATGCGTTTCACTTGCGCCGCAGGATGCAAGGCACGCCGAATCCGATGGCGCCAGGCTGGCTCATCTTCTCCATGTACGCTTGCCCGCGAGCGCAGACGCTCGGGCATTTCAAACAGACATCGACCGTCACAATCGGCATCTGCTGTTGCCGCTGCCCATCCAGTACAACCTTTTTCTTTTTTGCTGCCGGTTTTTTCCCTGCCATCGCACCCCTCACCTTTCCCGCTGTCTGACATCCCTTTTTGCTGAGATATCGTATGCAGGCGTCTGTCACGACGCGACAGGCAAGGAGAAGGAAACCGACAGATTTTTAACGTTTGTTCAGCATGTTGACCAATTGCTCGGTCATGCCGGCAGACAGTTGGGTAAACAGCGTGGAGGAGCCTTTTTCAAAGACGCCGCTGCGGTTGTAGATCCGCATCTTCATCGCCACGATCTTGTAGGTCATGCCGCCGAACTGGCGGGTGACGTTCGTGTCGCCGTACGTTTCGACCACGTCGTCAAACCCGTCTTCGTCCCGCGAGATGACCCCGAGGATGTCGTCGAGCAGGATGTGATAGGAGATGTCGTCGCGCAGCAAGATAAATTCTTTGTCGGTGAGGCGATACCCGGTACCTCGACGGATCTCTGTCCGTTTGAGCTCTCCGGACAGCGGCTTGACATTGATAAACCGATTCATGTACCAGACTCCTCTCTGCACCGTCTTTCAACTGATAAAAGACTGCAATTTTTTTAGTATATGCCCATCATACTCCGACCCATGCCAAAAAGAAAGAAGCCGACCTTACAGTCGGCTCCTCTCTCTGCTTATTTGGCCACGATATGACCGAGCGCCTCGCCCATGCGGACGACAGCTTCCGGTTTCAGACGCTCCTCCAGTTCGACGCGGCCCGGCTCAAAGAGCAGAATGATCGTCGAGCCAAATTCGAAGCGGCCGACCTCGTCCCCTTTGCCGTACACCGGTCCGTTTTCCAGTTCCTGATGCTGGAGGCGGCCGCCTTTGATGTTCGTGCCGGCCTTGACATCGTACTCCACTTTGACCGAGCCGACGATGGTCGCGCCGACTTTCACCAGCGCCACTTCGCCCGCTTCCGTGTCAAAATAAGTGATCAGGCGTTCGTTTTTGGCAAACAGGCCCTGCACCGCCCGGACACCGAACGGGTTGACCGGGAACAAGGTGCCCGGCACGTAGGTGTAGGCGGTGACGCGACCGGCCAGCGGCGTGTGGATGCGATGGTAGTCGGTCGGGCTCAAATAGACGGTGAGGAACGTGCCGCCGTCATAACGGCGCGCCCGCTCGGTATCGCCGCCGAGCAGGTCGGAGACGGTGTAGGAAGTGCCCTTCGCTTGCACGATCTGCCCTTCGCGGATCGGCCCGACCTGCGACACTTTGCCGTCGACAGGCGAGACCACGCTGGTCAGCCGTTCGTCGACAGGTCGCAAGCCCGGCTTGAGGCGGCGAATGAAGAACTCGACGAGGTTGGGATACTCCGCGATGCTCTTCTCCGCCTCGGCGACGTTGATGTCGAATTTTTTTACATAGCCGGGGATAAAGCCCCGTGAGATCGAACTTTTCGCAAAGCTCCCGGCGAGGCGGGAGATCGTATTTTTCGGAATGAGGTTCATTAAAGCAAGCTGCACGCGATCGTTCATCTGTTCCTCCGCTGTCGACTGGTTTATCCTGTATCATTAGCAGATTACAGCATTCTAGCCAAAACGTAAAGGAATCAGAACGACATCGTGCCTTGAAAGACCGGTCGCGCCCCCCCGCCGACACGGGCGGTGCGCGGGCTGCGCGGCTCGCCGTCCAGTTCGACATGGATGAAACTCGGGCGGTCGCATTCAAAACCCTGCTCGACGATCAGCCGCACCTGTTCCCGCTCCGGCGTGAGCACGCCGTGCTGGAGCAAAAAGGCGGCCAGTGCGCCGTTGGCCGTGCCGGATGCCGGGTCCTCCGGGATGCCGACTGCCGGGGAGAAGTTTCGCGTATGCAGGTGCGAAGTCGGCTCCACCGTCTCAAAGGAATAGCAATGCGTGCTGGTCACGCCGAGTCGCCGGTTGCTGGCCGCAATCGCGTCGAGATCGGGACGCATCCGCTGAAAAGCATCCAGCGTGCGGATCGGGATCATCAGATCCCACAGCCCGGTGTAGGCCAGCCCCAGCGGCCGTTCCGGGTCGAGGTCCGACTCGTCGAGCCCGAGCAGCGTCGCCGCCTCCGCCCGTGTCAGGTCGCACGGGCGAAACTGCGGCGCGGCCTGCGTCACCACCACCTGTAGCCTCTCTTCGGCGTCGCGGGAGAGCATGACCGGCAACAGTCCGGCCTTGGTCTCGATGATCACCGTGCGCGGCAGTTCGCCGCCAAAGCGCTGTTCCAGCCCGAGCGCGGCAAACGCCGAGATCGTGGCATGTCCGCACAGATCGACCTCTTCCTGCGGGGTGAAATAGCGGACGCGCAGGTCGGCGTTCGGCACCTCGCTCGACAGGACAAACGCAGTCTCCGTACAGTTCATCTCGCGGGCGATCTGTTGCATCTCCCGCTCGGTCAACCCGTCCGCATCGGCCACGACACCGGCCGGATTGCCGCCGAACGGAAGGTGTGTAAAGGCGTTGACTTGATAGATTCGGATTTGCGTCATTGTTGCGAATCCTCCTTAATGCTGTCTCCGATTTACTAAATAACTATTTCGTGCCCCTTTACAAAATCACCTTCCTGAGTAAAAGAAAAGGCCCCCTTATCGGGAGCCCGTTCGTTCAAACAGAAAGCCTTGGCCGCGGATCGTTTGGATCTGATAGCCGCTGTCTTGCATCTTTTTGCGCAGGCGGTAGACGAGCGAACTGAGCTCGTCGGTGCCGACGTCCGGCACGCCGCCTTCCTCCACGGCGCGCTCCGGCCAGACGGCCCGCTTGATCGCCTCCAGAGATACCAGCGCTTCCTCCCTCTCCTGCAGCGTCACCAGCAGCCGCCATTCCTTGTCGGACATGGGGATCGGCTCGCCGTTCACATAGCAAAGCCGCCGGTCGCGGTCGATGCGCAGCCCCTCCGCCGGGAGGGTCAGCGGTTCGAGTTCCAACGTCTGGTCGGCAAACGTGTGCGAAAACCGCAGCACGATCATGCCGCCGGCCAGCCGGATCACATCGGACGTGCGCAACGGAAACGGTGTAAACGGCGCGACGATCTCGCCGCTGACCTCCGTCCCGTGCTTGCTGCCAAGGTCATAGAGCAACACCCGGCCGCCCTCGCGCCGGATCGCCGCATGTCGACGGGAGATGTACGCGTTGGCAAACGGGATGTCGGGCACCGCCTGCTGGGCGGGGCGGCCGATCACCGTTTCATCCGCTTCGAGGAAGAGGCAAGCGCCCGGTTGATAGGGCTCTCCTTTTTCTACATACAGACAAGCGAATGGTTCCACGTGTCTCTGATCTCCTCTCTCGCTGTTCACTTTCTCCCATCATACTGAAAACTCAGCGATCCAACAACCGCGTTTGATAGAGACGGCGGATCTTGGGCGCCAGATAGTGACTGCCGCCTTTGTTTTGCACCTGTTCGATCATCATCACGACGAGCAACTGCGGATGCTCCGCGTCAAAGGCGACAAACCAGCCGTATTCGGTACCGGTCTTGCCCTGCTCAGACTTGAGTTCGGCGGTGCCGGTCTTGCCCGCCAGTTTCAAACCGTTGATTCGGGCAGCGTGTCCGGTGCCCGCCGGGTGCTCGATCACCTGGATCAGATCGCGGGCGACGGTGTCGGCGCTCTCCGCGGAGAACGCGTTTTGCTTCCAGATCCGTCCGGTGGACTCCCCTTCTTTGTCGAGCAGTTCCGGAGCGAGCAGACTGCCTTTGTTAAGAAAAGCGGTATAGGTGACGGCGACATGTAGCGGACTCATCAACACCTCACCTTGGCCGTAGCCGGAGTCGGCGAGCTGGATCTCGTTTTTGATGCCGTCGTTCGCCAGCGTCGAAGGATCGATCGGGTAGGGCAAAGGCAATTTTTCGCCAAAGCCGAATCGAGTCGCCGCTGCGGTAAACGTGCTCTCCCCCATCGCCAGCGCTGCTTTTGCAAAGTAGATGTTGTCGGAGGTGAGCAGCGCTTTTTCCAGATCGACCTCGGAGTACCGCTCGGAGACTCGGGTTACCCGGTAGTTGCCCCACGAGGCGTCCTTTTGCCAGTGGAGCCCTTTGATCGTGAACGTCTGCTCCGGCGTGATCGCCCGGTCATCCAACGCGAGGGCGGCTGTGACCGGCTTGAACGCGGAGCCCGGCGAGTAGAGGCTGGCGAAGCGGTTGAGGAACGGGCGATGCGGGTCTTCGTTCCACCGCTTCCACAGTTCCTCGCTCACGCCGCGCACCATCTCGTTTGGATCGTAAGACGGCGCACTGACGAGAGCCAGCACCTCGCCGGTCATCGGATGGAGGGCGGCCACCCCGCCGACGTCCGTTTTGATCTGCTCATAGGCGGATGTTTGCAGATCGGCGTCGAGCGTCAGTTTGATCGTCTCCCCGTTTTTCGCTTCTTTTTTGACGATGACCATCTTTTCGTTGCCTGCGCGGTCGTGGATCGTGAGGACCGCGCCGTTTGTGCCGTGCAGTTTGTCTTCATAAAGGACTTCGAGCCCCGTTTTGCCGACCCCGTCGCTGATATAGCCGACAAGGTGAGCGGCCGCTTCCGAGAGCGGGTAGAAGCGCACCTTTTTGACCTGCGACGTCACGCCGGGGATGTCGTAGAGGCCCGCGAGGCGCGTATCGTTTTTCGGCAAGACGGTAATCGGGACAAAATAGTCCGGTTGCACCCACGGTGCTTTGAGCTTTTGGTTGATGTGCGATTCGCTGACTCGCAACTGTTTCGCGAGCGTGGCGACCGAAGCAGCACCCAGTTTTGCCGGGACGAGGCCGATCTCGACCTGCTCTGCATTGACAGCCAACCCCTTGCCGTTGCGGTCGAGGATCTCGCCCCGGTCGGCGGTGAGCGTTTGAACGCGGATCGTATCGCCCTCGCTCAGTTCCGGGTGGAGGTAGCCCGGATGCCAATTGACTCCCCATCTGCGGCCTTCGCGTGTCGCGACGCCTTTTTGGTCGTACTCGACGTGCCCCGCCACCGTGTCCATCCGCAGGCGGAAGTGAAACTCTTGCGACGGCCCTTTACGCCTCTCCCTTCCTTCTTTTTGGCGACCGACAGTCAGACGGGCCGCTTCGATCCCTTCATAGATCGCCTGATGCCGCTTGACAAATTCCTCTTCTGTGATCGTTCCTTTGGCATCCTCGGACAGATAGCCGTACATCGCGGCATAGTCCTTCTGCTGCCACGCTTGCATAAATCCATCGATTGCCGCTTCCGGCGACGCCGTCTTCCCCATGGCAAACAAGCCCCCGGCCACGGCCAAAAGCACGACACATCCCGTGAGGACCCACGTTTTCAGTTTCTTTTTCATGGAGTCAGTGTACGGCCGATTGGCTCCATTTACCATGACAACAAGCTCAGATTTTTATGAGAGAAAGGAAAAAGAGAACGGCCGGCAGGCCGTTCTCTTCTACATGCCGATCTCCTCCGCGCCGCTCTCCTTCCGGTCTTTTCGGCATGACGCGCAGACGTGGAGCGTCTCGGCCATCAGTTCGCTCGTCTCCATCGTCTCGTCTTCGATCTGTCCGCACACTTCGCAGAGATTGGCCATGCGGGTCCCTCCTCTCAGAGATTCGGTTCGCCGTCGACGACGCCGTAGCCGCGATCCAGCACCGCCGTTTTAAAGTCTTCGTATCGGGCCGCCCGCTCGTCGTAGGAAAAGGTGACCTCCGCTCTGTCCGGCCAGATCGCGACTTCCTGGATGCCCCAGACGCCGCGGATCGCCGCTTCCACCCGCTCCACGTCTTCTTTTGCGGTCATGCCTTGAATCTGAATCTTTCGCGTCGTCATGCTCTCAATCCCTTTCCCATGCCGCGCAGGAAATTCATCATCACGCCAAGCGAAGTCTGCACTTCGGGGTCACGCATCGATTTGAACAGACCCATCATCCCGAGGTGTGTGTGCTCTTCCTTCGCTTCCGACGCCTCGTCGACGCCTGTCGCCACCGCGCCGAGCAAGGTCTCCAGTTTCGCCGGGTCGAGCCGGCTCAGAAACTGCACCGCGCCCATGCCGTTTTTGATGATCCGTTGCGCACCCGATTTGTTCAGTTGGTGCAGACCGATCAGGCCGATCTTGTGACGGTTGGTCAAAAAGCCTTGCGCCATCTCCAACAGGCCCGCCTGATGCAGTTGGTTCACCACGTCGATCAGGATCAGCAGCGCTTCTTTGTTCGCGGCGGCTGCCGTCAGGATCTCTTGGATCGCCTGCGCTTGCTCCTCTTCCGCGTTCGGCACCCGTTTCTCAATGTGTGTGATGGCCTTTGCCATGTGTGTCACCTCCGTCGATCACCTGGGAGATCGGGATGTAGTCATCACGCTTCCACTTTTCCTCCACCCGCACCCCGATCTGCGGCGTGCGATGGCCGAAGCGATGGTTCCACGTCGGCAGAGGCTTGGGCCCTTTGTCTTCCAAGACCTCCATCTTCACGCTCATCTCCTTGTAGTTCGGCGTGTGCGTGATCTTGTCGTGGTAGGAGGAGGTCAGGCGGTTGATCGCCGCCTCCGGGTCACGGGTATTCATCGTCAGGTACAACTCTTTGCCCTGTACCGTGTCGGTGACTTCCACGCGCACTTTGACGTGACCGTACGGCGAGGTCAGCCGCACCAGCGAACCGGATTCCAACCCCCGCTCTTTGGCCAGTTCGGTCGAGACCTCCAGCCATTCGCGGGGTACTTTGTGGGTGAGCCCTTCCGATCTGTACGTCATGTTGCCTTCGTGGAAATGTTCCAGCAGGCGGCCGTTGTTCAAGTGCAGATCGTACTCCTCGCCCGGATGGAACGGTTGGGTCCACTCCACCGGGAACAGGCGGGCCTTGCCGTCCGGGAAGGCAAATCGCTCTTTGTAGAGCAGCGGCGTGTCACTCCCGTCCGCCGCCACCGGCCAGAGCAGACTCTGCCACCCTTCCAGCCGCTCGTAGGTCACACCGGCGAAGATCGGCGCGAGGCTGGCCGCTTCCGCCATCAACTCGCTCGGGTGCCGGTAGTTCCAAGCTGCGCCCATGCGGTTGGCGACCAGTTGGAGGATCTCCCAGTCCGGCTTGGAGTCGCCGAGCGGCTGGAGTGCTTGGTAAAAGCGTTGGACGCGCCGTTCCGTGTTGGTGAACGTGCCGTCCTTTTCCAGGCTCGGAGCGGCGGGCAGCACCACGTCCGCGTACTGCGCGGTACGGGTGAAAAAGAGATCCTGCACCACGAAGAACTCCAATTGTTCAAAGGAATGCTCCACATGGTTCGAATTGGAGTCGACGAGTGCCATCTCTTCGCCAAACAGATACATCGCCTTCAGCTTGCCTTTGGTGATCGCTTCGACCATCTGGTGGTTGTTCAGGCCGGGCTGCTCCGGCAATTTCACGCCCCACGCCCGTTCGTATTTGGCGCGCACTTTTTCGTCCTGCACCGCCTCGTAGCCCGGCATCCACGCCGGCATCGTGCCAAAGTCGCACGCGCCCTGCACGTTGTTGTGCCCGCGCAACGGATAGGCTCCGGCGTTGGGTCGGCCAAAGTTGCCGGTGACGAGCAGCAGATTGGCAATCGCCGTCGAGGTGTCGGTGCCGCCCATATGCTGAGTGACGCCCATCGCCCACAGAATGCACGTGCCGTCCGCCTCGTGGATCATCGCGGCGATCTGAATCAACTGCTCGCGTGCGATCCCTGTCCTCTCCGCCGCGTAGTCGAGGGTGTAGCGTTCGAGCGACGCCACATACTCCTCCCAGCCGTTGACGCGGTCGCGGAGAAACGCTTGATCGTGCCAGCCTTGGTCGATGATGTACTTCGTCACCGCCGACATCCAGATCAGGTCGGTGCCAGGGGTCGGATGAATGTACAGGTCGGCCCGCTCACCGAGTTCATGACGGCGCAGATCGAAGACGATCAGCTTTTGGTCGCGCAGTTTGTGCGCCCGCTTGACGCGGGTGGCCAGCACGGGATGCGACTCGGCCGGATTGGCCCCGACGACGATCACGAGGCCCGCCGAGGCGATGTCGTGAATCGTGCCCGCGTCACCGCCGATCCCGACGGTGCGCATCAGGCCCGCGGTCGCCGGAGATTGGCAGTAGCGCGAACAGTTGTCTACGTTGTTCGTTCCGATCACCGCCCTGGCAAATTTTTGGGCGATGTAGTTTTCTTCGTTGCTGCACTTCGAAGAGGCGATCACCCCGATGGAGTCCGGGCCGTATTTCTGCTTGATCTCGCCCAGTTTGGAGGCGATCAGGTCGAGCGCTTCGTCCCACGTGGCTTCGACAAATCTGTCCCCTTTGCGGATCAACGGATGTGTCAGCCGCTCCTCGCTGTTCACAAAGTCCCAGCCAAATTTGCCTTTGACGCAGGTGGAGATCGAGTTGACCGGCGCTTCCGCCTGCGGTTCGATCTTGAGGATCTTGCGCCCTTTCGTCCAGACCTCAAAGGAGCAGCCGACCCCGCAGTAGGTGCAGACCGTTTTCGTGCGCTTGATCCGGGAGGTGCGCATCGCCGCCTCCACCTCGGAGATCGCAAAGATCTCCTGATAACCCGGCTCCACCGCTTTGGTCAAATCGATCATCGGCAGGAGCATGTCATTCGGGATGTCGGTGAGATAGCCCGCTTCGCCGAGCATCGTTTTTTCCATCAAGGCGTTGCACGGGCAGACGGTCACGCAATGCCCGCAGGAGACGCAGGAAGACTGGTCGATGGGCGCACCGCCGTCCCACAGGACGCGCGGGTGTTCCATGCTCCAGTCGATAGTGAGCGTCTCGTTGACCTGCAGGTCTTGGCAGGCTTCCACGCAACGGCCGCAGAGGATGCATTGATCCGGCTCGTAGCGGTAGAACGGATGCGTGGTGTCGGGCGGGTACGGCTTGGGTTGAAATTCATATTTTTGGTGCTCGACTTGCAGATATTCGGCCGTGTTGTGCAACGTGCAGTTGCCGTTGTTGTTGTCACAGACGGTGCAGTACAGCTCGTGATTTTTTAAAAGGCGCTGCATCGCTTCGAGCTGCGCCGCCTTGGCCCGCTCAGACACGCTGTTGATCACGTCGCCCGGACGCGCTTTCGTCGAGCAGGACCGCACCAGTTCGCCGTTCACCTCGACCAAGCACGTGTCACAGGACTGGATCGGACCGAGGGCGTTGTGATAGCAGACGTGCGGCAGGTAATAATCTTGGGACTCGGCGATCTCGAGGATGCTCTGCCCCTCTGAGAAAGGAAAGTCCTTGTCATTCATGCGGATCGTGGATTTCGGGTACTGGTCGTTCATCATGAGTCGGGGTCACCACCTGATGTTGTACGGGATAGCGGTCTTTGGTAGTATGACCTGCCCGGATGGGAAGATTCACAGGTTTTGACAATCCCGGCAGGTGCAGTAGAATGGAGAGTACACAGAGGAAAGGCGGTGCCCTCGTTGCAACCGGTCGTGAAAACGCGCAAGATCCTCTCCTATCACAACGGCGCACTGCTGGAGGTGCAAGACCGGATCGTGACCGAGTACCCCGTCACGATCTATTTAAACAGCGAAGAATTTGCCACGATGGTCTGCACGCCTGAGCATCTCGAGGAAATGGTGATCGGCTTTTTGGCGTCGGAGGGTGTCGTGCGGAGATATGAGGATATCAAGAGCGTGACATTGGATGAAAACCAAGGGCTCGCGTACGTCGAGACGGAACAAGTGGTGAAATTAAACCATCAACTCTATTCCAAACGGTATATCACCTCCTGCTGCGGAAAGAGCAGGCAAAGTTTTTATTTTTACAACGATGCCCGGACGGCGAAAACGATCACGTCGCGGAATGTGACGGTCTCCCCGGAGGACTGTTTGGCACTGATGCGCCAGATGCAGGACGGTGCGACAGTCTTTCAGGAGACGGGCGGCGTGCACAATGCGGCGCTGTGCGACAGTCAAGGCGTGTTGCTGACGAGGACGGATATCGGGCGGCACAACGCCTTGGACAAGATCTACGGCCATTGCCTGCAAAACGGCATCCCCGTCGACGACAAGATCATCGTCTTCAGCGGCCGCATCTCGTCGGAAGTGCTCCTCAAAGTCGCCAAGATCGGCTGCGAAGTCGTGCTCTCCAAATCGGCTCCGACCGAATTGGCCCTGGAGATGGCGGATGAACTGGGCATCACGGCGGTCGGGTTTATCCGAGGCGGATCGTTGAACGTGTACACGCACCCGGAGCGGATAATGGTGCGGGAGTTGGAGTAAGTGAAATCATAAAAAATCCCGGTTCTCTGAATTTCATGGAGAACCGGGATTTTTACGTTTCAATTCGACCTCGTCAAAAACTCACAATAATGCAACAGCCGCATCAACGATTTGGCGCGAATGTAGGGTTCATCAAATTTCATCGGCTTGGCATTGGCTTCGAAAAACCACAGCTTGCCGTCGCTGGCGAGCCCGATGTCCATCGACATCTCACCGATCAGCCCGCCGTCGCGAGTGGCGGCCCGCTCGATCGTCTCCGCGAGCCGAAGTGCCGTCTGCTTGACCTTGTTCCCCACCTCGTCGCCCTTCTGGCGGCCAAAGCTCGCGCGGAGCAGCTTATCCGCCTTCTCGATCTGCCCCCCGTTCGGGACGTGGGTGGTGATCCCGTCCGCATCGGCGATCCGAGCCCCCATGCCGGTCACCTGCCAGTTGCCGTAGCGATTTTTCTGCAAAAGCAACCGCAGATCGAAGTGCCGCCCGGCATGCGAGGTCAGGTAAATGCCCTGCTGGAGCAAATAGTCCCTCCCCCGCGTCCGACTCCAGACCGCGTCGGCTGCGTCTTGGCGATTTTTGTGCGTCGTGTGCGAGCGTTTGCCGTTGTTTTGGTAGGTGACTCGGAAGCGCTCTCCTTCGCGGCGGACTTGAATGATGCCGTCGCCCGCTTTGCCGTCGACAGGCTTTACGTATAGCAGTTCATGCTGTCTCACCCAGCGGCGCAGTTGGTCGTGGCTCTCCAATGGTGCCGTGCGCGGCAGGTAGGGCGCGGTCTCCTGGTCGTCTTGGAGCCAGCGGTAGAGATCGGCTTTGTTGAAAAATCCGTTGTTAAAGAGAGGGATGCCCCGCTCGGCCAGCCACTTTTTCGCCCGCACCACGTCCGCCCGCGCCTCCGATTCGCGGTCCGGCACGCGGTTGTAGACGACTGACGGCAACGGGAGCACCACCTGCCGCCATTTCGTGCCGGTCGCTCCTTTGCGCGGTCCGGCATGGATGTAGCCGAGGACCGAGTCGCCGCCTTTGGCGAGACCCTCGGGGGTAAAGACCGCGACGGTCAACCCGAGCCGCTTGCCCATTTTGGCGATGTCGCGAAAATTGGCGCGGTTGCCGCGAAACGTCGTCGCTCCCGGGCGTTTGACCGTCAAGATGCCGATGATCGGACCAAGCACGATGCCCTGTTTGTTTTTCGAGACTCGAACCGGGAGCAGGGTGTCCTCCGCGTGAACAGCCGTCCGCCACGTCGGAACGACGGGCAAGATCACCGGCGATCCGTGCGGGCTCAGGCGCACGCGCAGCCGCTTGTGATACGGGAGCCGCATCTCGCGGCGGGCCGTCTCGGAGATGGAGAGATACCAGTGCCGCGCCGGGTCTTTGGCGGCGTGTGCGGGGCCACCGTCCGGGTGGGCCCGCACGCCGATGTGGATGATGTCCTTACGGTTCATCCTCTTCCTCCTTTCCGGTCAGGGGGGGCTGTGCGGGCGAGACTCCGCCCGTCATCGGCCGTCCGATCAGATAGGCCGCATACTCGACGATGCGGCTGGCCGAACGCCGCCCTGCCTCCTTGAGATCCCGATGGCGGAAGATGGCGCGGCCGGGCTTGGCATTGCCTTCGAACACCCACACCCGCCCTTGCTCATCGAGGCCGACATCGAGGCCGAACTCCGCCGTCGGCCCTTTGAGATGGCCTTCGAGGACTTGGCAGATGCGCACCGACGCCTCGATCATTTTTTCCCGCATCTGGGAGGCGTTCTCGCCGTACCATGCTCGCAGGACGTCATCTCCCGCGATCACCCGGCCGCCGTTGTGCACGTGCGTGGTGACGGCCGCCTTGCCCGCCACCTTGCCGCCGATGCCGCATGCCTCCCAGCGCCCCTGGCCGTTTTTGTGCATGTGCATGCGGAAATCGGTCAAACTGCCTTGGTAGCGCATCAGCCGGATGCCTTGCTGCATGATGTAGGTGGAGCGCGGGTTGTTCTTTTTCACGAAGAGATCGAGCTGCGTCGCGCTGTAGAACAGCCGGGTGACGTGCTCCTTCCCCCGCTTGTAGCGCACGCTGTAGCGATCGCCGGTGCGTTCCACGCGGTAGATCCCCATGCCAAGACTCCCCCCGGCAGGTTTGAGAAAGACGAGATCGTGCGTGCGGGTAAATTTGTCCAGACCCTCCGCCGTCGTCAGCCGTTGCGTCGCGGGGGTCAAATCTTTGGAACGCGGATCGCCGAGCAGCCAGCCGTACATCTCGCGTTTGCTCAGAAACCGCTCGTTGAAGAGCGGGATGCTGTTTTGTTCAAAATATTTTTTGGCGGCCATCACCGCCGGAGCCCCTTCCGCCTTGCGGTGCGGGGCGCGGTTATAGACGACATCCGGCAGCGGAAACCGGTAAAACCGCCACCGCTCCCGACCGGGCGGACCGACCAGCGTCACCCCGCGGATCGTCTTGCCCGCGCGGTCGATGTCGCTCGCGTTGAAGATGTAACAGAGCGCGTTCCACCTGCGAGCCGCCCGCACAAAGTCGCCCAACAGCCCCGTGCGACCGCCGACCGGGCGCTGTCCGTCCTGCCGCACCCCCGTCGTCAAGATGCCGATCACCGGACGCCCCTCCTGCAGGCCCCACTCGCGCAGTCTCGCGCGCGGAACAGACAATGTCAGGGAGTTGTGCGATTTGCGAAGCGAGGATTGAGGCCGGTTCAATTGATCCACAAAGGTGCCCTCCCTTTGGTCGTGATTGTGTATGATATGCAGGATGGGTTGTGGCGGTCTCTGTTAGATGGGAAAAAGCCAAGGCATGGCGCCTTGGCTTTTTTACATTTCTTCCTCCCAGTTTTCCTTCGCTTCCACGAGTCTGGTCACGAAGAAATCATGAAAATGGTCTGCTCGTTTCCCACTGAACCCTGCTATTCGATCCCAAGAGATGACCGGACATTCGGTGTCTGAAAAATCTCGAGTATCAAGGCAATAGTAAAATTCATCGCAATCCTCAATGACAATGAACGCTTCGGGTAGTCCGTACTGACGAAGGCGTTCCGTGTAAGAAATCACAGAGGGAATGGTTGATTTCCCACAACCAAGAATATCTACGCCAAACAACCCTCCAGAGCCAAAGTTCCTCAGAAACCATTTGTAACTCTCAGGGAAACGCACACCTAATTCTTCTTCAATACTTTTTATATGCTCATCCGGAATACCACCAGTAAAGTCGGTATCATCTGCGTTTTTCTGGATAAAGGTCTTCAACTCAAGGCTGTTCACTGCCTACACCATCTCCCCAATCATTGACACAAATTCCAAAATCGACAACCTCGAATGTTATAATTCCGTCTTGGTCTATTCACATCGGATTGTCAGGATATTCTTCAAAATATTTTTCAATCAAAGCCGTAATCGGGCCAACTCTTTCCTCACTATACAACAAGTCACTAAGGTGCCGAATGTCATGATTCATAGGCTGGTTCACCTTTTTGCGTCATCTGTATCGTCGTACAATCGTTCCAAAAATTCATAAATATCGCGAGCAAGTAAATACATATTGGTCATATCATCAGGCTCATCCGATTCTTGCTCATGATCCCAGAAGTAAATTTGCTCATAGTACGGCTCTTTGGTTCCTACACAAATGACGTTTCCGCCTGGGTCATCTCCGATCGGTATGAAGCCGGTTGGCAATCTGTCTTCGTAGATATCCATGACCTTTTCTAAGTTATCATACATGTCGCCGATTCCATTTAATACGTTGAGGACACTTGTGCCTTGTTCATCCGAGATTTTAAAAACGTTCAGTTCAGGATATCCACCATTCCATTGGAGCAAGAACGTTTTGTATTTCAATGGTAAAATCACGCCCTGAACGGCTTCGAATTGCTCGACCTGCTCCAACGAAAGTTTTTCATGAGAGTTCCCGATCTTCGCCATCCTACACACCCCCCGTTATAGTGATGACTATTGAAGACTTGTTTTGAGTGCTTCCTCCAACATAGTGTCAAAGGCGACGAATGTATTCATTACAGTACCAGAAGGCTTATCCAGTTCTACAAACACTCGATTCATTCTGTCATAGCAGTACCAAGCCGAATCCGAATCCCCGAAAAACACGTACTGCTGCTGCCATTCGTTCTCATACCAAAGCTCATTCATTTCAATAAATCCCTGAACTTCATCATCCGTTTCCGGTTCCTGCAATTCACGATCAACCCCGTACAGCACCAATCCATTAAAATCCAGCCCATTTACGAGTTTGAGGAACTCGATGTATCGATCCGACACCTCAAAATGGCGGAACTTCAACTCGAACTCCTGTTTCATCTTCGTTAATTCCTGAATCTTTGCAGGTTTACGAAGAGCCCCGCCATACCTCTCTTCAATTTTCTGAATCTCTGACAAGAATAGTTCCCACACTATGAATTCCTCCCCGTCAATCAACTTATTTGCCTGAAGGGTAAATATCACCCTCCGGTATCGGCCAGTTTATCATTTTATTTTGACCTGGAGCTAAATCTCTGGTTAGAGCGTTTTGTTCATTGGTTATTGCCTTATGGTACGGGTCATTTCTTATTAGAATCAAATTATCAAGGGCATTTGTCCCCCCATCATCTAATGGCAATTTGTGATGCACCTGCCATCCTTTCGGGTTATATCCATCCCTCATTCTTGCTATATCAGTTTCTGCCAAGCCTGCGATACGGAGTTGTTCGACTTTCTGAGGTGCATTAGCCAACTGTCGAAGATATTCCTTCCTCACAGAACTATCGAATTCTTTACGAAGTTTAGCTGTTTCGTCTGGAAATCTCTTTGAATAGATGATCTCTTTTACTTTCACACCCTCAAGGTGAACCTTTTCGCCCTTTAATGTCCCAACGAAGTCATCTGAAACCCGCTCAGTTGCCCCAACTGATACGTTTGCGCTATCCGAAGACTGTTCACCCTTGAAATACGATAACAGTTCCTCGTTGGACTGAATCACACGATCAGACACACGAATGACTGTGCCGTCTGAGAAAATCACTTTTGGGGACGGGGTGAGGATATTGCCAAACAACTCAATTTTCGACTTTACGGCGATTGATGCGAGTTCTGCACCTTCCTCGGTCACCCCTGCTCCCTTTAAACCGATTACACTCCAGATGATCTCGTGAAATGTCTTGCTCCATCCGTAGGTATTGCCTCGTTTCCAATCGGATACGAACTCGTCTTTCTTACGAACGAGACTCGCGACGACGAGATCAGGATGAGTGACCGCATAGGCGATGTCCTGTACGGTATCGATAGGATGAGAAACAGCGGTAATGAGACCGAAAAGCAGTTCCTTTTCTCCATCCACGCCGCCCGCGATGAATCCTTGCATTTTATCCAGAATCGACTGGTCGTCCTGCTGATGATCCTCAACATACTCTTGGACTCCTACTGCATCCGCGCGTTTGTATGAACCCATCGTGAGTGTAGGAGCGATCTTCTCCTCCTTCAACAGTTCCGGGTGACGGCGATAGTAATCCTGCCAGTGTTTCGGAAGTCCGTCAAGCAAAGCGGTACTCGCATCAGCCCCCGGTATGAGCGTGGCAGGTATCATCTTCGCGATCATCTGAAACTCAGCGGATGCCTGCGAGTCTGCTAGGCTCGCCTCTGAGTCAGCTTGATACCGCAGTTGCGCCGCTTGATGGCGGAGGTGTTGGCGGGTGTGGATACTGTCGAGGGTGTCGTCACCGTACTCGAATGCGCGCTGGTCGAGATGATCAGCACGCAGCCGGAGTTCGAGTACGCGCTCCATTCGCATCGCGAACCGACTCATCGTGTTCGCGATGCTCGTAAAGGCACTGCTGGCCTGTTTTACGTCTGCTGCGAGTCGTTCACCCCGAAGTTGAAAGGATTGCGCGCCCTCACCAGACCAGCCCTCTTGTCCTTGACGGACGCTGGTTGTCGTTTCGAGGAGTCGATCAGCATTTCTCTGCATCTCTTGCGCGGCTGCGGCAAATCGCTGAGCACCGTATCGCAGAGTGCTTGGGTCGGCTGTGATCAAGGGGTGCCCTCCCTTATATGATTCTTATTTAAAATAATAAGACTAGTATACTAGTAAGTAGACCTTATTGGACAGTAGAAATAGCGGGAGAGTCCAGCTTCTTCTCCCGCGAATGCTTCTATCCACTTCACAGCGCGATTCCCCTCTTCGACAACGTCTCATGCGTGACCGCTCGCATCTTCTCCAGCACATCAGCCACCCGCTCAAAGTCGCCCTGGATGCGATAAACCTGAGACAGCGCGTGCATCGTTTGATCGTACTCCAACGCCTCGTCCAACTGCTTAAATCCTTCCGAAGCCAACTGATAGCGACGAGTCGCTTCTTCCATTTGGCCGCGAGCCTCTGCGATCCCTGCCAGCGTTCGGTTGACTTTGGCTTGATACAGATGGGGCACCGGCAAGAGGGTCTGAGCTTGGTGGCACGCACTTTCTGCCTTTTCAAGCTCTTCTTTGCACAAATAAACATGAGCGAACTCAGCGTGGGCCATCCCGATTGTCTCCTTGTCGCCGATCGCTTCCGACTTTTGAATCGCTCGAATCAACATCGCTTCCGCTTCCGGCACACGACTCGCCTGAACATACAGCGAGGCGTTATGGATCTCCAACTGAATCGTCATCAGTAGATTGTCCATCCCTGAGAGGATCGACGCAGCCCGTTCCGTGTCTGACAAGTTAAAAGCCCCCGGCTGGAAAAGCCGAGAGCTCGAATGACCGATACCTTTTCCTAATGCGGCAACCCCGTTGCATCCCTTAACGCGTCGGCCATGACGCTGTACGCCACGCGTACGTCGGCGCGGTCTGTGAGGTGCCAGAGGTCGCCGAGGATGTCGCAGACGCGCTCTGCATCTTCTCTCTGCGGGACGCCCAGCACTTGCTCCACTGTGATCTGTGCCCCTTTGCGGGCAGCGTTGGCGGCGTAGTTGTAGGCGATCCTCGCGTCTTTGTCGGCGGTGCGGGTGAGGGATTGCATTTGCAGGATGGCTTCGCGGGCGGCGTCGGGGGCGATTTTGAGCGACGCGGCGGGTGCGGTATTCTTCGCGAGCTCGGCTGCGACGGCGTTGCGGAAGTCGTTGACGGTTTTGCCGAACATGGCAAAGTACTCGTCCGGGTCGGTGTGGTCCGTCCCGCCGAATTTCTTCCCTACTTCGTGGTGCGACAGGATCATGTCCGTGCCTCGCCCGTACACTTGGCAGCGGTAGGTGAACCACTCGACGGCCCCGTCCCATTGCTTCTTAAAATCGGCCGCATTCGCAGCCCGACACAGTTCCACGCCCTCGGTGAACGCATTCGCTTTCGGACCTACATGCCAGCCGACCTCGTCGAGGGGCAACGTGACCAGCACCTCTTTCCAGTCGATGAAGACGTGACAGTTTGCCCCTCTGTCGCCGGTGTTGAAATAGTTCAGTTGCCTGCGGGCATCTGCGTTTGATACGGTCTCGTGCAGGACGAGGTAGCGAGTTTCCGTTCGCTTGCGGTTGCTTCTGTTCGCAGGATGAGTGATGTAGGCCGTGTTTACAGGTAAAGACATTTTGTCACCTCCTTCTCTCCTGCTCAGTATCTCCCCCCGCAACGAAAAAGAGCCAGATAACCTCCCTGCAAAAAGGAGGCTACCTGGCTTGCCTGTTGCGCCGTACTTTTTTCCGATTTGCTTTCACCGCAGGCTGAGCACCGGAACTTCGCCTGGCAGTTTCTTGGGGCAGCCCCCAAGAGCGTTTGATGTCGACTCCCTCGTTCCAGGCGATCCCCTGCTCCACCATCTCGGGGATGACGCGCAGAACGCCTTGGTAGCGGCGGTAGGTCGAGGTGTCTTCGACCTCGCGCCAGACGCGGCGGAAATCGGCCATCAGACCGAGTTTGTCGCAGGTGTAGAACATCCGCTGTTTGCGCGGGTTGCTGAAGATGTCGAGCGACAGGTCGCGGTAATGCACCGCCACCACGTACGCCAACGCCAGCACGGCATGGGTGATCTCCGGGGTGATCAGCCAGCTCCCCGGCGTGCGGTATTCAAATCCGCCGTGCGATTTGAACCGGACGTCGCCTAAAAATCCGTACTTCGGACGCCGCTTCACCGCTGTGCTAGACGCTTCGATCATCAAGACGGGAAATCCGAGATAGTTGTCGAGCGCCTTGACGAGCCGCGAAGAGAAGGCGAGGTCGGAGAAATGTACGTGGCCGCCCAACGAATAGTTCGGGAAGGGCATGCTGCCCGCCAGCCACTGCAACTCGCGGGAGGTGATCAGCCGCTGCGCCTCGGTCAGCGTTTCGCGGATGTTCGCGACGAGATCCTCCGGTGTGCGGGCCGGATCGGGTCGCAACTCCGCCAGCGGGAACCGCTTTTGGTCGAGGTTGATGCTGCGGTCGTCGCAACCGACGCGCCCTTTTCGCGGCAAAAATTTGGAGGCGAGCACCATTTTGCCGCGCGGCGACCGCAGCATGAACTCCAAGTCGGTGCCCATGAGGAACGGCCGGTTGTTGCGACCGTCCGCGTCCCACACGCGCTCCTCCGCCCGGTCGCGGGTGATGAACGCTTGCAAGGCGTCTTCATACAAATCGAGCATCCGCCCTTGCAGCACGGGCGCTGGATTGACGTTGAGGCAGATCGTGCGGTCGCGGGCTGTGATGCCGATGTTGACGACGCCAAAGTCCAGCCCCAGCGCATGCAGGGAGCGCAAAGCGAGGCGCACCGCCCGCTCGGCATAGACGTCTTCGTCGAACGGCACTTCTTTAAATCGATCCTGCGCCCGGCCCATGCCCTGCTTCAACCAGACCGATTTGCTGTCCGCTCGAAATAAGGCGAGCGGTTGCAGGTCGAAGAGCGGCACGCGGTAATGGCGCATCACTTTAACCCGCTTGCCGCTGTCGAGCGTGACGTAGTCGGCCAGTTCGGACGACAGGTCGCTGGTCGAGAGCGGCGCGTACACCCCGTTTAGTTTCAAGATGCGCAACATGCGCGTGCGATTCGATGTATTTACTATCGCCTGGCGGGGGTTGAGCGTCCATGCGGCACGACTGTCGCTGCCCTGCACGTTCCCCCAGCGAATCACCACATCCTGACTGGCCACCGGGTTTACGTGTTCGACGCCGGTGCACTCCTCGACGCGCTTCAGCAGGCGCTTGGCGCTCGGTTGCCCCGAATGCAACAGCCAGTAACCCATAGCCACGTCTCCTTTCCGTTGAGCATTGAGGGGTGATCAGCCCTCAAGATGTTGTTTGCACAGATAGAGCGCATACTGAACGGGTCGCTGAAACGCCAGCAGAGCGAGGTCTTTCCACTCCCCTTCTTGCGTGTTCGGTTTTTTCCACGGCTTGGCATTGACTTCGATCACCCAGATGCGACCGTAGTCGTCGAGTCCGAGATCGAGTCCCAGTTCACCGAGCGTGCCGCCGACCTCTTTCTCGATCACGGCCGGCACCGCTTCTGCGATCGCGTTCAGGCTTTTCATCACTTTGGTGACTTTCTTGTCATCGCGCAACACGTCTTTGAGCAGTTGTTTGACGGCCAGCGCGTCGCCGCCGGTCGAGAGGTTGCTGGTGATCTGCCCTTGCTGCGCGATGCGGCAAAAGGATTTGGTGCGCTGCCAACGTCCGGTGCTGTCCTTTTGCAGGAGCAGCCGGATGTCGAACGGCCGCCCTTGGTAGGTGCGCAGCCACAACGCTTTTTGCAAGAGATACGGCCCTTTTTTCAAGCGGCCCTGATAGCGTTTGAGAAACGTGGAGATCGTGCCGGCCTGCCCTTGGCGCAGACCGCCCTCCTTGGTCTTCATCTGGTAATTGACGCGCCCGTCCGACCGCCTTTGCACGCGGATGATGCCGATGCCAAGGCTCCCGTGCACCGGTTTCATGTACACGTCTGGATGGCGGTACAGAAAGCCCGCCGCCTGCTCGACCGATTGAAAGATCGCAGCGTCCGGCACGTACGATTTGGTGCGGTCACTGCCTTGCAGCCACTGATGGACTTGCCATTTGTCAAAATAGCCGGGGTTGAAACAGCGCGGTGCCAACAGTTTATACAATCGTTGCCGCTCCGGTGCCACGTCGGAGCGGTTCTCGTAGGTGCGGGAGATGATCTGGTCGTACAGCACGTCGGGCAGCGGGACGCGGGACTTGGTCCAGCGCTTGCCGTCGAGCCAGTAGCCGGTGACGGAGAGGTCTTCCCAGTCGATGTCCAGCGGCGAGAACACGTAGCCGTGCATCCCGGTCTGGGTGGCGGCTGTCAGCAGGTTGCGAAAGGTCTGTTGCTGCTGGCCGGTGACGCGCTCGCCTTCCGCCTTGACGTTGGCGAGGATGCCGAGGACGTAGCCAAAGCGCAGCCCGGGACCGCTTTTGTGGAGCGACAGTTTTTTTTCCGGCAGGTGGAGTTCGTGGAGCACATCAGGCGACACGAGCGCGATCGGGTCGCCGCCCTTGCCGCCGCGCTCCGGCAAGGATTCCAGTTCGCGGACGGTCACCGTCATCCGTTTCGCGCCGAACGACAGCGGATACGAGCCATTGCCAAGACTCAGCTCTTTGAGCACAGTTCGCGGCAGAAAGAGCGTCCCGCGTACTGACGGGGCAGCCGCTTCGACTCGGATTTTTTTCGGAAGAGCCATTCCCCGTCCTCCTTTCCAAGCAGAGGGGTGCTTCATGTGTGATCAGCATATTCAGGCGTCTTCCGATGTGTCAACGCCCTTGCCAAAGCCGGTGACGAGCTTGGCGAACTCCAGGTTGCGGCGCAGGGACAGCGAGCGGGTCTGCGGCGATGTGTCTTTGAGCATCTGGCGTCCGGGGCGCGGATTGACTTCGATCAGGTAGATCCGCTCCCCTTGCGTCAGGCCAAAGTCGATGCCGATCTCGCCGATCCGTCCTGCTTTTTGTTCTAAGGCTTCCGCGATGCGGACGGCCGCTTGGTCGAAGCGCTGGAGCAGTTCGCGGCGGTTCGCCTCCTTTGGGTAGCCGTTTTGTGTCAAGAAGGTCTCGGCGAGCACCGCGTTGCCGCCGGTGTGCAGGTTGGTGGTGATGCTGGCACGCGGGCCGACGCGAGCGACGCGGGCGGTGATCACCCAGCGGTTTTGGCCGTCTTTTTGAATCAGCCAGCGAAAGTCGACGGGACGAGTGCCTTGGGCTTTAACCAGTTCCAGGGCTTGTTGAACGAGAAATGGACGTCGGCCGCAGAATTTTTTGGTAAGGAAGGACTGCCAGACGGAGCTGCCCCGGTTCATGCGGCGGTTTTGGGTCTGACCGCCCGCTGTGTATTGAACGCGGATGCCGCGCGGGTCTTGCTCCAGTCGGTAGATGGAGCGGCCTTGGGTGCCGTATGACGGTTTGACGTAGACGGCGGTGTGGCGGCGCAGCAAGTCTTCGATATCGAGCGGCGAGCGCACGAGGCGCGTATCCGGGAGCAGGTCGCGGGTGTCGGCGCGTTTTTCGAGCGTTTGGTGGACCTCCCATTTGCTGCCGACGGCGAGGGAAAACGTGCCGTAGGGCACGCGGCGCGACATCTGGGCTTGGTCGCGGCGCATCTTTTCGCGCCAGAGCGGCGGCGTGCCCATGATCTTCGGAAGCACGAGGTCGGGCAGCGGTCGCTTGGTGCGCTGCCAGGAGTTGTTTTGCCAGACATAAGCGGTGGTGAAGCCGCTGTCCCAGTCGGCGTCTCCCGGGGAAAAGACGTAGAGGAGCACGCCTTCTCTGCGGGCGATCTCCATCTGATCGCGAAAGACGGCGGTCAGTTCGCCGAACGGTTTTTTCGGGTCGCGGGACGGGAGCGCGTACAGCCCGATGCACGGGCCAAAGCACAGCTCGCCGTCTTGGGCTTTGACGGAGACGGTGCCGCGCGGCAGGTAGAGCGATTTGCGGATACGGTCGGTCAGTTGCACCTCCTGCTCGTCGGTGAACACCGCTTCGGCGGTGATGCGGCGGTTGCCGGCGCGGATCGTGATTCGGTCGCGGGTGCCAAGGCGCAGGTGCGGGTGCCACTCGCCTGGCAAGGAGAGGATCGCTTGATCCGAGCCGGGCCAAGTGGAGATCGAAACCGTTCCGAGCGGTGTCTGTGCCATGAAAGCATCTCTCCTTTTTGAGTGAAAAAAATGCGGGCATCTATGTATATGAAAAAAGACCCCGTTCGTCGACGGGGTCTAGGGCGGGGACAGCTTGGGGGAGCTGTCCCTTTTGCAGGTGGGGATCGTGATCTTGGGGAGAATCACGACGCGAGCGAGGTTGAAATGTTGTGTTTGTGGAAAAATCGGGGTTAGTCCTTTTCCGATTTCTCTTTTTCGGACTCTTCTTTTTCAGACTTTTCTTTTTCTTTTTCAGCTTTCTCAGCTTTTTCTTTTTCAGACTTTTGTTTTTCAGACTTTTGTTTTTCAGACTTTTGTTTTTCGGACTTTTGTTTTTCAGACTTTTCTTTTTCGGACTTTTCTTTTTCGGATTTCGGTTGCTCGGTCTTTTGCTGCTTTTCAGTCTTCGGTTGTTCGGTCTTTTGTTTGTGGGTTTGTTCCGGCTTTGCTTGTTCCGGTTGTTTGCCGGAGTGGGACGGTTGTTGCTTGTCCGACTTTTGGGTAATGGTGGCCGCTGCTGCCGGGTCGGTCACAGCAGTGTCGGTCGATTCGGTGGCTTCCGGAGTTTCCGTTTCCGTTTCGGTCTCGATCTCGTCCTCTTCGTTGGACTCTTGGCCGTTCTTCACCGATTTCTTTTGCTCTTTTACTTTCTGTGCCAACTCTTTCGGCTTCACACCGAGTTCCTGCGCGAGCTTGCCAAATCCGCCGTGCTCGCCGCTCGTGACGAGGCCTGCCACTTCATCGACCGTTTTGCCGGTAAGATCCGCGAGGGCGAAGATCTTGGCGATCTGGCCGTAGCCGAGGCCCTGATCGTGCATCGCTTGCACCTGCGCCGGGTCGAGACCTTGCACGACGCGGGCGAGGATCACCGCTTCTTGCTGCTGCTCCTCCAGTTCGGTCTGCTCTTGCTCGCCAAGATGCGTCACGAGCTCTTCGGTGATGCTGCTCGACTCGGCCAGCAGTTTCGACAGCTCTTCTTGCTTGGCTGCGTCGACTTCGCCGTCGGCCGATGATTCGGTGATTTTGGCGACCGCTTCAGCGAGGACTTCTTGGTAGGCGGTCATCAGTTCTGCGACTTGCTCCGTCTCGCCCTGCTCAGCCATCGCTTCCGCTTCGGCGAGGCGCTCTTGCGCTTGTTGGAGCAGCAGTTCTGCCTCTTTCTGGTCATCGAAGGTGATCAGCAACTGCAGCGTTTCACCGAGACGGTCGAAGAAATAAGCAAACGTCTCATCCGGGGTCGCCCCCTCTTCCGCGGCCGGTTCTTCAGCGTCGGATTCGGTTGCGGTGCCGCTTTCGGTCTCAGTTTCACTTTCGGTTGCGGTTCCGTTTTCGGTTGCAGTTCCGTTTTCAGTCGCAGTCCCGTTTTCGGTTGCAGTTCCGGTCTCTGCCGTCGTGCCGGACTCGGTCGTGGTGACCGTTCCTTCGTCGCCTTCTGCTTGTGCGACGCCGCCCGAGAGCAGCAGCACAGCGAGCGCACTCGTTACGAGCCATTTGTTCATGATGATCACGCCTCCTGATGGATAAGAAAAAATAAGCCCTCTCCACCGGAAAAGGGCCCTTTGCGATGCCGTCCGGCACCGCTCCGTTGCAACCTGGCAATCTTTGATCGATCTCTCGATCCGAAGACCCACGGCTTTGCGTCCTTGCCTTTCGACAAGTTTGCCCATTCCGTTTGAAGTTAGCTTTATTGTAATGGAACCGCCCGCTCCCTCCAACGCTCAAATCTTGGCAGTTCTCCAAAAAAATAGACGACGCCATGACGGCGTCGCCCGATTAATCCTCGAAGTCTTCGTCCTCTTCGAAGATCTCTTCCTCGATATCTTCTTCGTCGTCTTTATAGATCGGCGCATCGATCGTCAGCACCCACACTTTGGTTTTGCCGACGATTTCCACAGCCAGCTCTTTCTCGACGCGGACCAGAATCTCCGAGCCGTCGTCGACGACGGTCGCATCCAGGCAGTTCGGTTGTTGGAGCGCCTTGACGTAGGTTTGCACCTCGTCACGGGAGCAATGCGGGTCAAGGTCACGGAGCGGAACCACCTCTTGATAGGAGACGGTGTCTTTGGCAATCGCCGTTTCGCTGTTTCCATGGTACGAATACCACACGTTCAGATCGAGGCGCCCGCGCACTTCCACCGCGTCGCCCACCAGTTCTGCCTCATAGGAATGATTCATGACCCAGCATCCGCCGATCGTCGTCGGGCGGTTGGCCGGACGGATCGTGTACGTGGTCTGCGAGTATTTGCTTCCTTTGCCGCAGACCGCACTGGTGATGATCTCCCGGGCTCGATAGTCTTTTTCGCGTGCCATCTAGCTACCTCCTCTTGAAGTTCAGGTACGTGCAGGCAACGGACGGATCGCCTTTGTCGATTGCGAACCTTGGAAAGAACTCGCAAGTAGTACCATTTCTATGCGGGACATTTGCCTTTGGTGCAGGTGCCCTCTACTCGGTACTTACGTCGCTGCACTCCCGTTTTCAGCCATGTGAAATAGGGGTCAACTGTCCCTATATCCTATGCGGGGGTGGAAAGAATGTGCAGGTGTCTCTATGTTTAACGCCTATTTTCCAGATGTAAGCCTTGATAAGAACTTCTGTTCGGGGTTATAATACAGAACAAACGTTCTGAATATGCGAGGTGAAGAGACGATGAACCGCGGCAACAAACTCTGGGAAGGCCACCGCATGATCATCCCCGAACACCGCGCCTACATGCTGGCCCGCGAAGACCGGCAGATGGAACGCGAACGTCCCGTATTAGATGAAGACCGACTGGAAGAGATGAACCGCAGCCTCTCCGAAGCGGTGCAAGAAGGACGGCTCGTGACGCTGACCGTCTTCCACCCTCTCGCTGATGAAGAAGTCTGCATGGTGCCAAAGCGCCTGAAAGGCGACCACCTGTGGGGATTGGCCCTGAGCGGCGAGGCTGTGGGGGTGAGGTTTTTGGATATTGTCGGCGTGGAGTAAGCAAGAAGCCAACAAAACATAACTATTATTTCAGTCAACTAAAAAGACCATCTGCCCGCTCGGACAGATGGTCTTTCCTCTTCCTTCTACAACCCTTCAATCTGCTCGATCACCTTTTCCAACTCCATCTCCGCCATCGAAGTCAGGCGCAGGTGGTGCTCGCCGAACGGGAGCGGCGAGGTGACGAGGTTGGGGACGATGACGACGTTCATCCCGGCGCGATGAGCGGCAAGGGCGCCGTTGGGAGAGTCTTCGAAGGCGATGGCGTGCTGGGGTTCGACGCCGAGGTCTTCGAGGACGCGCAGGTACAGCGCCGGGTCGGGCTTGACCTTTTCCACGTCATCGGCGGTGCGGATGTGCACGAAATGATGACGGAGACCGAGTTCCTCCAGATGGCGGTCGATCCAGTCGCGATGTGAGCTGGAGGCGAGGCCGATCTTCAACCCGAGATCCTTTGCCGCGCGGATGTAGTCCTCGACTCCGGGACGCGGCTGCTGCCCTTTCGAGAGCTCTCTCTGGCGGGCTTGGTACGCCGCTTTGACAGCCGGTCGGTCGACCGGGCGGCCGATCAGCTCTTCCAGTTTGCGTTCAATGAAATCGGGTCCCGAGTGCGTGCCGACGATGCTCCCGAAGATCTCCAACGTAAAATCAGCGCCGTACTCCGCGTAGATCTCCCGTACCGCGTTGTACCATTGCACTTCTGTATCGACGATCAGACCGTCAAAGTCAAATACGACCGCTTGTATCTTCGCCATGTGCAGTTCCACTCCTATTGCGTGTATGTGTCTCTCTTTGATTCTACCCGATTGAAACATTTCCTTCCAATCACAACATTCGGCGAAACTTTCTGTCACTTTACCCGTATGTAAAGTCAGGAGGTGAATTCCATGTGGTTTATGATCCTGCTCGGTGCCGCATGCGTAGGTGCGATGTTTCTGCTCAGCCGTCTTAGCATCTCCGACCGTCAACAACACGACTACCACGCCGAGGACGACGTCCATCGGCAAAATCACAACAATACGCTGTTGTAACGTGAGAAGCCGCCCCGTCTACGGGTCGGCTTCTTTTTCATCTGTGCTATTCCTTGACCTTCAGCTCGACGTTGGCCGTCCGGGTCTCGCCAGCGACGGAGGCGCGGACGTGGGCTGTCCAAATCCCGCCCATCGGGAAGGTGCCGGTGCCCGAGTAGACGCCCGGCTCTGCCGTCTCGTTGAGGGAGACCCGGTTTTCGCCGTGATCCATCTCTTTCATTTCCAGATACATCGCCACGTCCGCTCCGGCGATCTCCTCATCCCGTTCCTGTTTGGTCACGGTGACGCGAAACGTCGTCTCAGCACCCGCCACCGGCTGTTTGGGCGTCGTCTCGATCACGGCGTGTATGCCGCCCTGCTGAGCCGGCGGACTGTCACTGCGCGCGCACCCGCCGAGGAGCAGGGCAGCCATCGCGATCAAAAGCAAACTGCGTCTCATGCTGCGATCCCCTTTCTTCTGCTCTTCATCCACCAGTTCAACAGCGGCGGGATGCCGAACATGATAAAGAAGAGCCGGAAAAATTGATACCCCGAGACGATCGACAGGTCAGCCTGCACCAACCCCGCCGTCGCCCCCATCTCCGCCATGCCGCCGGGCGCGATGCTCAAAAACCCGGTCGCCAACGATTCGCCGTGCGCGGCCGACAGCACATAGCCGACCAGCAGTGAAAATCCGATCAAACACACGCTGCCGACCAGTGTGTACAAGGTCAACGCCCGCACGTTGCCGACACTCTGCGGCTTCATCAGCAGTCCGAGATGCGTGCCGAGCATCACTTGCGGCACGATCAACAGCAAAGGCGGCACCGGCGGGGCCGGCACGAGCAACAGCACCACCAGCGCGGTCACGGCCATCGGCCCGGTCAGATAGGAGATCGGCATCCGCGCCTTCTTCCCCACCCACGCCCCGAGCACCGCTGCCACCGCATACGCGAGGTAGCTGTACCACGGATAGCCGAGTAACGCCGAGATGTCCCAGATCGAGCTCCCGGCCCCGCCTGCCGCCGGATCGACCTCGCCGCCCGCGAGACCGTGCACCGTCAGAAACGGCACGACCATCACGATGGAGATCAAGCGGATCGTCTGCATCAATGTGACCACCGTCACGTCAACCTGCGGATAGCTCTGGGCGAGAAATGCCATCTGCGACAGCCCGCCCGGCACGCTGCCAAATATCGCGCTCTCCACATCCACTTTGGAGCCGCGTGCGACGAGATAGCCGAGAAACAGCGAAAATCCAATCGTCACGACCGTCGCCACAAAGATCGACGGCAGTTGATGCACCACCTGCCACGCCGTATCGCGAGTGAACGAGCGGCCGAGCAGATAGCCGAGCACGATCAAAGCAAATTGCTGAAACTCGTTCGGCCAATACAGGTCCCGCCGCGTCATCAGCCTGTACACCATCACGGCTGCAAGCGGCCCCAAGAGCCACGGCAACGGGATGCCGCTCCAAACAAACAGCAAAGCCCCGGCCAACGCGATCCCTGCCGTCTCCAATCCGCGGCTCCATCGATTCTCAGATTTCATTGCCGGTCATCTCCACGTCTCTTTTACAAGTCCTCTGACTCCCACTGTACCACAAATAGCCAAAAAGAAAACCCGCAGACACAGCGGTCTGCGGGCAGATTCGTCATTCAGGCTCCTCAAGGCAAAGCAGGCAAATACACAGTCACCGTCGTCCCGCCCGCATCGCTTTCGATCTGCAACGTACCGCGATGCGCCTCGACGATGCGGCGCGAGATCGAGAGGCCAAGGCCGGTGCCGGTGTCTTTGGTGGTGAAAAACGGCTGACCGACCTGCGTCAGGATCACTTCTGGAATACCCGGACCGTTGTCGCAGACCTCGATGCGCACCTGCCCGCCGCAGCTCTTGCTTCGCACGCGGACCTCGCCCCCGCCTGACAACGCTTCCATCGCGTTTTTGATCAGATTGAGCAGCACCTGTTTGATCTGCGCACGATCGATCTCCACCGACGGCAACGACTCCGGCAGTTCGGCGACCAGCTCCACGCTGCGCATCGCCGCTTCATTTTTCATAAATTCGATCGCCTCTGCGATCACCCCGCTGACCGGAACGCGCTGCGTCTCCGGAAAGGACGGCCGGGTCGCCAGCAGAAAGTCGTTGACGAGGCGATTGATCCGGTCGAGCTCCTCCAACACCAACGAGCGGTAGGCCCCCGCACGCTCCGGTGACTCGAACAGCACTTGGATAAATCCTTTTACCGTCGTCATCGGATTGCGAATCTCATGGGCAAATCCGGCCGCCATCTGGCCGATCAGCGACATTTTTTCCAAGCGCAGCATCTGCGTGATGTCCTGAAACATCGTCGTCGCGCCCAGCAACACCCCACGCTCACTGCGGAGCAATTTCGTATTGACGTTAAACACGCGGCCTTGGAAGTTGCTCTGCACCGAATGGTACTCCACCCCGTCTTGCAACGTGCGCGTCAGATAGCTGTCATAGCCTTTCGACAGTTCAAGAAAGGAACGACCGATCACTTCTTCACGAGCCGTGCCGAACATCGTCAGGTAGCTCTCGTTGACGGTCGTGATCACGCCTGCACGGTCGACGATGATGATGCCGCAGTTCATCGAGTCAATTAAAAACGCGGCGTCCTGCATCGTCATCATCGATTGTTCCTCGTCGCTTGGCATCGGATACCCGATCGTCATCGTGCCGCGCGACTCGCCGTCCGCCCCGGTCAGCGGCACCATTTCGCGATGGATCGAGAGCAAAGCCCCAAATCGGTCGTAGATCGGCGCGGTGCGAACCGTCTTTTTCTTGTACGTCAGATCCTGCTCGGTCAAATCTTGTGAACGGTAAAAGGAAATGCCGAGTTGCAGGACCGGTTTGCCGATCAGATCCTCACTGGAGTAGCCGGTGTACAGGACGGCGTTGCGGTTCACATATTGACACACCCCCGCCGCGTCGGTCAGCAAAAAAGGGTTGGGCATGTCGTCGATCAGGACCGCCAACTCGTCTGACAGCGGTCCGCCGTTGTAATCTTTTAGCAGTCGTCCAAAAAAACGGGCCAAACTCATCGGCTTCTGCGGCATAAAAATTCCTCAATATTTGTCGAATGATATGCCTTCATTATATCGCATCGCGCACTCCTGCCGCCACCGGTATGTTGCGGCGGTGAAACGGGCATTCTAGCAGCGGGTACAGCACTCTAGGTGGAGGGGGATGGGTCTGATGCCGAACCACAAGAATATCTTCCGGAACAAAGTCGACTTTGCTCACGAAGAGTTCGCCACCGAGTTTTACAAACCGAAAGGACGTCCGCGGCCGAGAGAGATGAAGTCGCAACAGGGTCAGTACACCCACAACGACTTCACGCACAAATCGCTCAAGCGTCAGATGCACGCCAAGATCGGCAACGCCAGCGAGTAATTTTTCGACGCACTCCTTTTTGGTCCCGTACCCGGCATGGAAAAACCCGCGCTGTCTCGTTGGACAGCGCGGGTTTTTCCGTATTTTATATGAAGAGACTCAGATCTCGTAGACAGCGCCTTTTTCCGCGACCAGCACGTCGCGGCCAAACTCCGCCTCGGCCTCCGCTTTGAGCAGCGAGCGGTCGTAATCCGGGTAGATGTGGGTCAAGCATAACGTTTTGACGCCGACGCGCTTGCCGATCTCGCCGACTTCTTTGGCGGTGAGGTGGCCGATCTGGTCCGGGCCTTTGTCCTTGTGCAGCCAGGATGCCTCGCACAGGAAAAAATCAGCCCCGGCTGCCAACTGCTCCAAGCTTTCCGACAGGCCGGAGTCCCCGGAAAAGACAAATCGCTTGCCTTTGTATTCCGCCGAAACGGCCAGACACGGGATCGCGTGCTTGGTGTTGGCGAACGTAAATTTCATGCCGCACAGTTCGATCTCCGTCTCGGCATCGAGCGGCGACGCTTGGACGTGTTCCAAGAACGGCAGCTCTTGGAAATCGGCCGCCGGTTCTTTGTTGGCATAGATCGTCAGCGGGTCTTTGCGACCGCCGTGCAAGCGCTGGATCATGATCCCGTAGCGCAGGACCGGAATATCGGACACGTGGTCGGCATGGTGATGCGTGATGATCACAGCGTCCAGATCGGCGATGCCGATGTGTCGGGTCATCTCCGCAAAGACGGCGCTGCCGCAGTCGATCAGCACGTTGCCTTCCTCCGTGGACAGCAAATAGCCGGTGGTCGCGCCCCCCGGTGCCGGGTACGGGCCCGTTTCGCCTAAAATGCGCAATTTCATCATGGCAACAAAACTCCTCTCTCCTTCAAACCTTCTGTCAGCCCCTGCCGGTAACCGGCGAGATCCCCCTGCTCGATCAACTGCCCCCCGAGGCGTTCCAACTCCGCCACCGCCCGATCAAGGTCGGTCGCGTCGACCGTCAGGATCTCCCCGTCGTAGCTCGCCAGTTTGTGGCGGTACTTGGGGTCGTAATACAGGCCGAGGATCTGCTCGCAAAACTCCTCATAGCGCTTGTTTTCCAGCTTGTCCCGCATCTCCTCGAAGTCTTCGCGGCGAATGCGCTTTTGAATGGATAACAGCGCTTCTGCCAAGCCGGCCTGCACCGCTTCGTTTTGATGCGGGATATAGTCTTCAAACAGACGGTCCACGCGCTTGTTCATGGGAGCTTCGATCAATACGTGCAGACCTGCTTTTTTGTCCCGGTCCAGCCACTCCGGCATCACCGAACGGCCGATGCGACGGCTCTCCGCTTCCATGTACACGGGGCGGGAAGGATCGAGCAGGCGCAGCTCCTCGAACAGCAGCGAGTCGAACGTCTTTTGATTATGCGGCTCCCCGAGCCCGATCGCGCCAAACACCGAACCGCGATGGTTCGCCATGCCTTCCAGATCGAGCACTTGCTGGCCCCGCTCCTGCAACAGTTGCAAGATGCGAGTCTTCCCCACCCCGGTCATGCCGTGCAGCACGATCAACGGCGCGGTCAGGCCTTTGTACACGTCGAGATAGTCAATGACCATCTGGCGGTAAGCGCGATAGCCGCCTTTCAGCCGCCGCACCGGGTATTTCAGCAGATCCATAAACGTGCAGGCGGCAAAGCTGCGCATCCCGCCCCGCCAGCAAAAGATCACCAATTCGCCCTGTGCCAGCAACGGCTCCATCTGCTCGACCAACTGCGGGATCTTCGGCGAGACGGTCAGCATCGCCAGTCGTCTGGCCGCCGCCGGGCTCTCCCTTTTATACACCGTGCCGATCATCGCCCGCTCTTCGTCGGTGAACAGCGGCACGTTGACCGCGCCGGGGATCGTCCCTTCGGCAAATTCGCCGGGGGATCGCACATCGATCAAGATCCGCTCCTGTAGGTTGTGAATGTCATGTACGCCGATCTCTTGAAAACTCATCCTCGCCATCTCCAATTAACTGACAAAATGAGACGAATCGACAGCGGCTTCGGTCGAAACAGGGCGAGGAATCTCATTGCCTCGGAAATCTTCAATTTCCACGAGGTCCACTTCATCACCCGTTTGCAAACCGGCCGCGTTGGCTTCGTCCGTATCGATATGAAAATCAAGCTTGAACGACGGGCTCACCCGCGCCACCACATGGTCAAAGATCAAGCTGCGGTCGCCGCTTTCCGCACGCACGGCGATCTCCTCTTTGTCATGAACGCCGAGCGCCCGCGCATCTTCCGGAGTCAGGTGAATGTGGCGCATCGCCACGATCACGCCTTTTTTCAGCTCCACCGAGCCCTGCGGCCCGACCAAGGTCAGACCTGGTGTGTTTTCGATGTCGCCCGACTCGCGCACCGGCGCGTCGATGCCGAGTTTAAAAGCATCCGTTCTCGACACTTCCACCTGCGTATGCGGGCGGACCGGACCGAGGATGCGTACGTGCGGGATCGTGCCACGCGGGCCTTGCAGGTCGACCGTCTCGTCGGCGGCATACTGCCCGGGCTGCGACAGGTCTTTTTTCGGGTGCAAGACCGCACCTGTGCCAAACAGTTTTTCCAGATCCGTTTGGCTGACATGGACGTGACGGGCAGAAACCCCTACAGGAATGCTCATCCAGATTCTCCCCCTCATTATAGCGAAGTCGTGACAGAGCGACAATTTGATTGTTTGTAGCGTGCCCTCGTCGCTCTCATGCTACAAAGAAAGACCGCCTGTAAAAACAGGCGGCCTTAACGAATCTTGGATTTCTGTTTGAGTTGCTCCACGATCTCCATCGGCACGTGCACCGAGCCGAGATCACCGCGATGCTCCGCCCCGCCGCCATGAAAATCGGAACCGCCGGTGGCGAGCAAACCGTGGCGTTTTGCGAGCGCGGCGTAGTGTTCCCTCTTTTCCGGCGAATGGTCCGGGTGGTACGCTTCAAGGCCGACCAGTCCGAGCGGCACCAGCGTGTCGAACAGATAGTCTTTGTCAAACAGCCCCGGATGAGCGACAACCGGGCAACCGCCCGCTGCGACGATCAGTTGCACCGCTTCTTCCGGTGTGACTTTCAAGCGCGGCACATAGCCGATCTTGCCGGAGCCGAGATAGCGGTCAAACGCCTCGGGGATGTCCTGCACATAGCCTTTCTTGATCAGCACGCGGGCAAAATGCGGACGCCCGACGGAGCCTGCCGCCTCCGCCAACACTTCTTCGCGGGTGATCTCAAGGCCCGCCTTTTGCAAGTTGCCGATCATCCGGTCGAGGCGCGTCAGACGGTCTTCGCGCATGTTATCGATCAACTCGCGAAGGCCCGCGTGCTCCTGATCGTAATAGTAGCCCAGCACATGGACTTCCCGCCCTTCAAACACGGTGCTCAATTCGATGCCGGGGACGATCTCGACGCCCACTTCCCTGCCTGCCGCTTGGGCTTGTGCGAGGCCGTCGGTGGTGTCGTGGTCGGTGACGGCGACGGCCGTCAGACCGTTTTGCTTCGCCAACTGAACCAATTCGCGAGGCGTGAAGGTCCCGTCGCTGGCGGTGGTGTGCGCGTGCAAGTCTGCGATCTGCATATACGGATCGACTCCTTTGCGGGGAATCTGGATACTTCGAATCATGAATGAGTCGTGACTAGTCGTGCAGGATGCTCTCCAAGACGCGCTTGAAGTTGGCACCCATTATCTTGCTCGCGACGCGGTCGCCGTATGCTTTGACCAGCGCCTCTTCCAGACGCGGCAGGTCGCCGCCGTGGCGCAGGTCGAGCGGCGTGCGCTCGATGCCGTCAAAGTCGGAACCGATGCCGATATGATCCTCGCCTCCGAGGGTCAACATCCGGTCGATGTGGCACATCAGATCGTTGATAGCGACTTCGCCTTCCGATTTGATAAAATGCGGGACAAAGGTCACGCCGACCACGCCGCCGGTTTGGAACACCGCTTTGAGCTGATCATCGGTCAGGTTGCGGCGATGGTCGCACAGGGCGCGCGCGTTGGCATGCGAGTTGATCACCGGCGCGTTGGCGACTTCGATCACGTCCCAAAAGCCTTTTTCGGCAACGTGCGCCACGTCGACGACCATGCCGAGTCGGTTCATCTCGGCGACAACATCGCGGCCAAACGCGGTGAGACCGTGATCTTCCGGATCGTTGACCCCGTTCGCGATGCAGTTGCCCGGGTTCCAGGTCAGGCCCATCGCCCGCACGCCTTGGGCGTACAGACGGCGCAGGATGCGAATGTCGCCTTGCAAGCAGTCGCCACCCTCGATGGAGAGCAGGCCGGAACGCTGGCCGTTGGCCAAGTTGTGCACCAAGTCGCGCTTGGAGAGGATCGGCCGGATCTTCCCTGAGGAGCAGACGTCTTCATAGAACATGTCGATCATCGCCAAGATCGATTTGAGTTGCTCCGCCGCTGTCATCCGGGAACCCGGCCAGAGCACAAAGAACTGCAGATCGATGCCGCCTTGCACGATGCGGTTGTAGTTCAGATGCAGGGTGTGAGTATCTTGGTAAAAATCCAAACTTTCTGTTTCCATGCGATACAAAATATCAGCGTGTCCGTCAATGCGCAGCAAGTGAGTCCCCTCCATCTCTTTCCGACCTCTTTCGACAACGCAAATAAAAAAACCTGCTTATCCCCAGATAAACAGGCAGCATCTCTCTTGTTATGAAAAGATACAAAGATAAAGACCGATGTTATCGCGGTTCCACGATCAGTTTGATCGCCGTACGTTCTTCTCCGTCAATCATGATATCGGTAAACGCGGGAATGCAGATCAGGTCTACGCCGCTCGGTGCTACAAAGCCGCGTGCGATCGCCACCGCTTTGACAGCTTGATTGAGTGCGCCCGCGCCGATCGCTTGAATTTCAGCATTGCCTCGTTCGCGAAGAACCCCTGCTAGTGCGCCTGCTACAGAATTAGGATTCGATTTAGCTGAAACCTTTAATACATCCATTTCAAGTTCCTCCTTTAAGGTTGGATCGCTTAGGTGAGATCGCCTAGGACACTTTATCTATATTTCGATCAATACGAAATAATTCCTTCAATAAAGAATCTAATTTTCTCAAAATTCCCTCACGTCAACCTAAAGAAAGAACGGAACTGGATCTAACAGGTCTTTACCAACTGTCAAACGGGCGATCCGGCGTGATCGAAATGCGTTCGATCGAGACGGCGCGGCCGCGTTCGTTCGTATCGATCACGACGCCGTGCAGTTGCCCTTCGCCTTGTGCCACTTCAAAGCGGGTCGGGAGTTGGGTGCGGAATTTGTGCAGCACGCCCTCTTTGGTCATGCCGATGATCGAGTCATACGGGCCGCACATGCCGACATCGGTCAGAAAGGCGGTGCCGCCCGGCAAGATGCGCTCATCTGCCGTCTGCACATGGGTGTGCGTGCCGACGACGGCCGATACGCGGCCGGCCAGATGGTAGGCCATCGCCGCTTTTTCCGACGTCGTCTCGGCGTGCATGTCGACGAAGATGTGCGACGTCTGCGTGCCGACCTCCGCCAAGATGCGGTCCGCCTCGCGGAACGGGTCGTCATAGTCGCCCATCAAGGCGCGTCCCAGCAGGTTGACGACGGCGATCTGCTCTTGACCGACCTTGCACAGGGTGTAGCCCTGACCGGGCGCACCGGGCGGGAAATTGGCCGGTCGCACAACACGTCGGTCGCTGCCGATGAAAGACAGCGAGTCGCGCTGGTCGAACGTGTGGTTGCCCATCGTCAGCAGATCAACCTCTGCATCAAACAGAGCTTCTGCCAGCCGCTCGGTGATGCCACGCCCGTTCGGCGCGACGTTTTCCGCGTTGGCGATGGTGATGTCGGGACGATAACGCTTGATCAATTTCGGCATCCACGCCTCCACCGCTTGCTTGCCAGGATGTCCCACGATGTCTCCTAAAAACAAAATGCGCACTTCTGTTCCCCCGTCCTATCTATTGAAAACGAACACGCGGCCGCCTTCACGGTAGCCGACGATCGGCTTTTCTTCCCGAATGGTGTTTTTGTTTTGCAAGATCCGTTCGATGACCTCTTCCTGGGCCGCCACTTCCTCTTCATACGGCGACAAAAGCTTGTCGTCGCTGAACAGGTCCCCGTAGTACTGCCGGGCCAGTTCCATAAACAGCCGCACCTCCGGCAGATCGAGCTGTTGGATGCGCTGCTCATAGCACAGGGCCGTCGCTCCCTCCTCGAACCGTTCAAAACGGATCGTGCCCGCGTCTGCAAAAGAAGGTTCCAGTTCCCGGCATGCCGCCACATACGTTTCGACGTACTGGATAAACGCCTGCTCCTTTGTCAATTCTACAATACCTTTTAAGAAAATGCGAAATGTGAGGCGTTCCGTTTCCGGGCAAAACCTCACCGATGACAGCTCCGGATAGCGTATCAAAAAAGAGACGACCAAAGAGGTTCCCGGCGACTCTTTCACCCTCATTTTAGACAACCAAATCAACACCTTCTGCGACAAAGTATAGAAAACGACCGTTTTGTGTCTCTACTTCGCCCTTTGCGTTTTAGATTCCTGCAGGTAAATTTGACCGAACCGTCTCACAATCAGGAGGAGAAAAAAATAAAGCAGCCGGAATGGCTACTTTATTTTGCGTATTCGACGGCTCGGGTCTCCCGGATGACCGTAACTTTGATTTGTCCAGGGTAATCGAGTTCGCTCTCGATTCGTTTGGATATCTCACGTGCAACGCGTACCGATTCTGCGTCGTCAATTTGCTCAGGTTTGACGATGATCCGTACTTCACGTCCTGCCTGAATGGCATATGACTTTTCCACGCCGTCAAACGACTCGGCGATTTCTTCCAACTTTTCAAGACGCTTGATATAGATGTCAAGCGTTTCACGACGAGCACCGGGGCGGGCTGCCGACAGAGCGTCTGCTGCCGCGACCAGCATGGAGATCGGCGAGGTAAACTCGATGTCTCCGTGATGCGCGCCAATGGCATTGATGACGACCGGGTGTTCCTTGTATTTCTTTGCAAGGTCAACGCCGATCTCCACATGCGAACCTTCGACTTCGTGGGTGATCGCCTTGCCGATGTCATGCACGAGACCGGCACGTTTGGCAAGTTGTACATCGAGACCCAGTTCAGCCGCCATGAGGCCGGCCAGATGGGCGACTTCGATGGAGTGCTTGAGGACGTTTTGACCGTAGCTTGTACGATATTTGAGTCGACCCAAGACTTTGATGAGGTCCGGATGGATTCCGTGGACCCCGGTTTCGAAGGTTGCTTGTTCCCCTTCTTCGCGGATGCGCTCGTCGATCTCGCGGCGAGCTTTTTCCACCATCTCTTCAATGCGAGCCGGATGGATACGTCCATCGGCCACAAGCTTTTCAAGTGCGAGACGGGCGATCTCCCGACGAACCGGGTCAAACCCGGACAGAATAACCGCTTCCGGTGTGTCATCGATGATCAGGTCGATGCCGGTCAACGTCTCCAGCGCGCGGATGTTGCGGCCTTCGCGGCCGATGATCCGGCCCTTCATCTCGTCGTTGGGCAGAGCCACGACGGAGACGGTGGTCTCGGCTACGTGGTCGGCTGCGCAACGCTGAATGGCAGTCGCGATCGTTTCCTTCGCTTTTTTCTCTGCTTCTTCTTTTGCTTGTTGCTCGATCTCTTTCATCATGATGGCCGCTTCATGGCGGCATTCATTTTCCACGTTCGTCAGGATCAACTGACGGGCTTCCTCACGGGTCAGACTGGAAATGCGCTCCAGTTCGGACACTTGTTCGTGAAGAAGAGCCTCTATACGCTCTTTCGCTTCTTCAATACTACGTTCTTTATTCGATAGAGCATCTCCGCGCTTCTCGATCGCTTCGGTCTTGCGGTCGAGAGTCTCTTCTTTTTGAAGCAGGCGGCGCTCGAGACGCTGGATCTCGTTGCGGCGCTCGCGGATATCTTTCTCAGCTTCGGAACGTAACTTGTGAACCTCTTCTTTCGCTTCGAGCACCGATTCCTTTTTCTTCGCTTCCGCTTCTTTGGCAGCAGCTTCTACGATTTGGGTGGCGCGCAATTCGGCGGTGGCGATCTTGCCCTCCGCGATGTTGCGGCGCACCAGATAACCGGCGACTACGCCGACGACCAAGAAGATCACCGATAAGAGTATCGGAAATAAAAGATCCATGGGAGTGAGCCTCCTTGCTCAGTTCTATTCTGATCTGAGCAAATCAACGGGGTCCCGGTAGGCGAAAGTTACGTACGTGAGACCGATCAAGCTGTTAGTATACGCAGTTCATATTGTATCGTTTGTGTCAATCATTGTCAAGATTGGAGCCAGCACGGAAACGGCGGATCGACTCGTAGACCACGTCGGACGAAAAGCCGCGCCGCGCCAGATGAGCCGCCAGCTTGCGCGTTTCATCGGCGGTGAACGCCAACTGTTTGCGTCCAATCTTTTTCTCCAACGCACGCATGGCAGCGTCGAGCTGTGCGTCGCTGTCGAGGCTCTCCAGCGCGCGGGAGATCTCCGCGCTGCCGACCCCCTTTTGCTGCAGTTCCCAGCGCAGCATGGCGCGTCCGCGGGGCTTGCTGCGCATGCGGCTCTCCACCCAAGCTTTGGCGTAGAGCTCATCGTCGAGGTAGCGGCGTTCGACCAGCCATTCGACGGTCATCGCGACCACCTTTTCCTCGAATTCCTTGCCCGCCAGATAGTCGGCGATCTGCTTGGCGGTGCGCGCCTTCATCCCGAGGTATCCGATGGCGAGGTCACGGGCCTTGAGCACCTGCTCGTCTCGCCACAGCGCCTCCAGTTGCTCGGAGGTGACGTCCATCCCCTTTTTCATCCCGTGATGGTAGGCGACCTCGCGGAACACGCCAAACCGGAACTTGCCGTCGAGAAACAGCGAGACCCGGTCCGGATTGCCTTTCTGTGTCAAAAGGGCGGTCAATTGACCGCCCTCGAAGGACACTGCTTCTTTTGGTTCTTCCTGCTTAGTCATCTAACAGGCCGATTCCCAGATCGTCTTCTTGATCGGCGATCTCCTCGGCCGTCGCTTTGAACTCTTCGGCGACTGCCTTGCCGATTTTGTGATATTCACGAATGCGGTTTTCCACCTTTTGCGCGATGGCCGGGTGGTCTTTGAGGAACTGCTTGGCGTTTTCGCGGCCTTGGCCCAGTCGCTCGTCTTCGAACGAGTACCAAGCGCCCGATTTGTTGACGATGTCGAGGTCGGTGCCCATGTCGACGAGGGAGCCTTCACGGGAGATGCCTTCGCCGAACATGATGTCGACTTCCGCTTGGCGGAACGGCGGCGCGACTTTGTTTTTCACGACTTTGATGCGGGTCCGGTTGCCCATCACGTCGTTGCCTTGCTTGATCGCTTCCGCACGGCGCACTTCGAGGCGCACGGTGGAGTAGAACTTCAGCGCACGGCCGCCGGTGGTCGTCTCCGGGTTGCCGAACATGACGCCGACCTTTTCACGGATCTGGTTGATAAAGATCGCGATGGTCTTCGATTTGTTGATGACGCCGGCGAGCTTGCGCAGCGCTTGCGACATCAGGCGGGCCTGCAGACCGACGTGCGAGTCGCCCATGTCCCCTTCGATCTCCGCTTTCGGCACGAGGGCTGCGACGGAGTCGACGACGATGATATCGACCGCACCGGAGCGAACGAGCGCCTCGGCGATCTCCAGCGCTTGTTCGCCGGTGTCCGGCTGCGCGATCAGCAGGTCGTCGATGTTGACGCCCAACGCCGCCGCATAGGTCGGATCGAGAGCATGCTCGGCGTCGATGAACGCCGCTTGGCCGCCTGCGCGTTGCACTTCTGCGATCGCGTGCAGGGTGACGGTCGTCTTACCGGAAGATTCCGGGCCGTACACTTCGATGATGCGGCCTTTCGGGTAGCCGCCGACACCCAATGCGATATCCAAAGCCAGAGAGCCGGACGGGATGACTTCCACGTTCATCGAGGAAGCCGCCTCACCGAGCTTCATGACAGAGCCTTTTCCGAACTGTTTTTCGATCTGGCGCAGTGCCATATCGAGAGCTGCTTTGCGGTCAGTAGCCAATTTTCTGCACTCTCCCCTGTATACGTTCTACGAATCAAAAAGATTCGCTGTTGTTTCTCCAAATCCCTGCTCCTATCATACCTCAGGAGCGGCAGAAAAGCAAACGTTTGTTCGCAAGAAAATGCCCCTGTTTTACACAGGGGCATTTCGGGATGCGTTTATCGTTTGGCCCGTTCGCGGGGGCGGGCCGGTTCGAGGTTGATCCGGGAGCCGTTGATCCGCGACTTGCGCAGTGCTTCAAAAACAAACGGCGCCGACTCTTCCTGTACTTCGACAAACGTAAATTTATCGAAGATGTCGATCTTGCCGATGGCATTGCTCGGGATGCCCGCTTCGTCGGCGATCAGCTTGACCAGATCGGACGGACCGATCTTGGCGCTGCGGCCGATGTTGACAAAGAAGCGCACCATGCCCGGCGCACCGCCGGTCTCACCCCAGTTGTACTCCGAGTCGGATGCCGGTTCAAAGTCTTCACCGCTCGCCAGTTTGAGAGCGGCGGCCGCCAGATCGAGCGGGTCGATCTCGTCGACGAGCCCGGCGAGGATCGCCCGGTACATCGCCAACTTGCCGTCTTGGACGGTGCGCACGAGGCGCTCGCGCCACATCTCGGACTGACGCTCCGCAACGTCGGCGAGCGTCGGCACTTCCCGCGCTTCGATCTGCGCTTTGGTCACGCGCTCGATCAGCTTGAGCATCTTGAAATCAGGCGGCGTGACCAACGTCAGCGCGAGGCCCGCCCGTCCCGCACGCCCCGTGCGGCCGATGCGATGGACATAGGACTCCGGGTCCTGCGGCACGTCGTAGTTGATGACGTGCGTGACGTTTTCCACGTCGATGCCGCGGGCGGCGACGTCCGTTGCGATCAAGATCTCGATGTCGCTCGTGCGGAACTTTTTCATGACCCGGTCGCGCTGCGCCTGGGACAGGTCGCCGTGCAGACCGTCCGCCAGATAGCCGCGCGAGATCAGGGCGTCGGTCAACTCATCGACACCGCGCTTGGTGCGGCAGAAGATGATGCCAAGCTCCACCTCTTCGCTGTCGATCACTCGGCACAGGCTCTCCAACTTGGTGCGCTCCAGCACTTTGTAATAGACCTGCTCGATCAGCGGCACCGTCATCTCGCCCCGGTCGATGGTGACGCTCTCCGGGTCTTTCATGTACCGCACGGAAAGGCGTTTGACCTCCGGCGGCATCGTCGCCGAAAAGAGCAGCGTCTGCCGCTCATCAGGAGCCTCTTTGAGGATCGCTTCGATGTCTTCGATGAAGCCCATGTCCAGCATCTCATCCGCTTCGTCGAGGACGATCGTGCGCAGCTTGTCGAGCTTGAGCGTGCCACGGCGCAGGTGGTCAAGCACCCGGCCCGGCGTACCGATCACCACCTGCACGCCCTGCTGCAGCGCCCGGATCTGACTTTGTATCGGTTGGCCGCCGTAGATCGGCAGGGCGCGGACTTTTTTGTACTTGGCGATCTTGCGCAGTTCGCCTGCGACTTGGATCGCCAGCTCACGGGTCGGGGTGAGGATCAAAGACTGCACGCCTTTGCCCACCGCCGCCAGTTCGATCAAAGGAATCCCGAAGGCGGCCGTCTTGCCGGTGCCGGTCTGCGCCTGACCGATCACATCGCCGCCCGCCAGCACCTTCGGAATGCATTGCACCTGAATCGGCGACGGCTCCTCAAAGCCCATTTCGCTGATTGCCTGTTGAATCTTTTTATTCAAATTCAGATCGAGAAAAGTCGTCATTCGGTCACCAATCACCTTTCGCTATCGTTCTGAATGCGTTGCATCAGATCGTACAGAGCCACTTTGGCGGTGCGCAGACGGAACTGGTGGCGGTCGCCTCGCAGATGATACTCCTCCACCGTCGTCCCGTTCGGACCGGCAACGCCGACAAAGACCAGACCGACCGGCTTTTCTTTGGTGCCGCCCCCAGGTCCTGCGATGCCGGTGACGGAGACCGCCCAATCGGCTCCCGTCGTCCGGCGCGCTCCTTCCGCCATCTGCCGCGCGCATTGGGAGCTGACCGCCCCGTGTTCGCGCAGCACCGACTCTTCCACGCCGAGCACGCCGTGTTTCACGTCATTATGATACGAGACCACGCTGCCCCAAAAAATGTCCGAACAGCCGGGCACGTCGGTGATCATCGTCGCGATCATCCCGCCGGTGCAGCTCTCCGCCGTGGCCATCGTCTGCCCTTTCGCCCGCAGCAGTTTGCCGACCTTCACCGGGAGCGTCTCGTCATCCACGCCATAGATGTACTTTCCGATCCGCTCGCGGATCGCCGTTTCGACCGGCGTGATCAACGCCTGCGCCTCCGCTTCGGTGGCGGCGCTCGCCGTCAAGCGAATCATCGCTTCACCCTCTGACGCATAAGGCGCCACCGTGGGGTTGGTCTGGCTGTCGACGATGTCCTGGATCTTGATCTCCATCGCCGATTCGCCGATACCGTAGGTGCGCAGGTAACGAGAGGCAAAGACGAGGTTTTCCTCGCCCTGCAGCCGGCGCAGGATCGGCAACACTTGTTCTTCGTACATCGGCTTCAACTCAGTCGGCGGTCCCGGCAGCAGGAAATAATGAACGCCATCCCCTGCCACATACTGCCCCGGTGCCGTGCCGCGCGGATTTTCCAGCACAGTCGCGCCTTCGATCACCATCGCCTGCCGCTTGTTGTTTTCAGGCATCTCACGTCCACGATATGTAAAAAGGCTCCGAATATGTTCAACGATTTCATCTGATATATTCATCGACTTTCCAAGACACGAAGCGACAACGTCACGTGTGATGTCGTCTTGCGTCGGACCGAGGCCACCGGAGATCAACACGATGTCCGCCCCGCGCTCTTTGGCCAAGGAAAGCGCCGCTTTTGCCCTGTCCAGATTATCCCCCACGACCGTGTGGTGGTAAACGGAAACGCCGATCTCCGCCATCCGCGTCGACAGATATTGCGCGTTCGTGTTGGCGATCTGTCCCATCAGCAATTCGGTGCCCACAGCCAGAATTTCTGCGATCATCCCCGCATCCGCTCCTTTTGAAAAAATGGTAGCCGGGGAACTTCAGCTCTCCGGCTACCGCAAAGACAATCTAACGACGCTTACACTTCTTGAATCGCGTGTTTGTTTTTGACAAAATAATCGATCCCCGACCAAACGGTGATCACGACCATCGTATACACCATGATCAAATCAAACGGAATGCCCAGAATGGCAAACGGGAAGTTGTTCAGCACGAGCACCGCCACGGCGATGATCTGGAACGTGGTCTTCCATTTGCCCCACTTGCTCGCTGCGATGACGATCCCGCCCGCCGCTGCGACGGCGCGCAGTCCGGTCACAGCAAACTCGCGGGAGATGATCACGATCGCCACCCAAGCGTCGAGCCGTCCCATCTCCACCAAGGAGATCAGAACAGCGGAAATCAGCAATTTATCAGCCAGCGGGTCCAGGAATTTCCCAAAATTGGTCACCATCTTGCGGCTTCTCGCGATATATCCGTCCAGCCCGTCTGTCGCCGAGGCGATGATGAAGATCAGGGCTGCGATCAGATCAGAGACGACCAGCGTATGACCGAGCACCGTAAACTTCCCCAGATTTAAACGGACCAACAAGAAAAACATCACGATGGGAACCAACGAGATCCTGGCTAAGGTGATGCGGTTAGCCAGATTGAACTTCAAACTAGACAGCCTCCCCCGAGAGGTCGAAGTCGTAAGCGTGCGTGACGCGAACCTTGATCATGTCGCCAACGTTCGCATCGCTGTTCGCCACGAAGACCAGCCCGTCGATGTCGCGAGCGTCAAACTGCGTGCGGCCGACGCGGATCTTTTCATCCTCTTCGTCGAACTTCTCGATCAGCACGTCGAGCACTTCGCCGACGTGGCGCGCCTGACGGGCAGACGCCACTTCACGGGCGACTTCCATCAAGATGTTGTGACGGCGTTCCTTGACCGCTTCCGGCACCTGCTCGCCAAACTCGGCGGACGGTGTGCCTTCTTCCGGCGAATAGGTGAAGACGCCGATGTGATCGAACTCGAGGTCGCGGACAAAGTTGCACAGGTTCTCGAAGTCCTCATCGGTCTCACCGGGGAACCCGACGATGATCGACGTGCGCAGCGCGACGTTCGGCACGCGCTCGCGGATCTTTTTGACCAACTTGCGGACGCCTGCCTGATGGCCTGGGCGCTGCATCGATTTGAGGATTTTGTCTTCGGAATGCTGCAACGGCATGTCGATATACTTCGCCACTTTGTCGCACTCGGCGATGGCGGTGATCACCTCGTCGGTGAAGAAGCCCGGGTACGCGTAGTGAAGACGGATCCAGAACTGGCCTTCCACTTCGTTCAGGGCACGCAACAGATCGGCCAGACGACGCTCTTTATAGATGTCGATGCCGTAGTCGGTGGTGTCTTGCGCGATCAGGATCAGTTCCTTGACGCCTTGATCGACCAGCCCTTGCGCCTCGGTGACGATCGATTCGATCGAACGGCTGCGCAATTTACCGCGCATGGTCGGGATGATGCAGAACGTGCAAGCGTGATTGCAGCCCTCTGCGATCTTGATGTAGGCTGAGATGTTGCCCGAGGTGTGAACGCGCGGGGTCGCCTCATCATACAGATAGACCGGGTTGTCTGCGGAGAAATAGCGCGGACGGGAGCCGGTCAGCGACTCTTCGACGAGGTCGGTGATGCGGATGAAGTCCTGGGTGCCGACGATGCCGTCGATCTCCGGGATCTCGTCCATCAGTTCGTCTTTGTAACGCTGCGCCATGCAGCCAGCGACGAGCACCGATTTGACGTTTGCCGTCTCTTTGAGCTGTGCCATGGTCAGGATCGTCTCGACCGACTCCGCTTTGGCGGTGTCGATGAAGCCGCAGGTGTTGACGACAACGACGTCCGCGTCTTCCGGATTTTCCACGATGGTGTAGGCCTCGCCTTGGGCGATGCCCATCATCACTTCCGAGTCCACGAGATTTTTTTCACAACCAAGGGTCACGAAGTGTATCTTTTTTGCGTTTTCTTTTTCGGTGTTTGTAGTCACTTTATCTATATCCCTTCTAGCTGAAACTCTGCATACGTACCACAAGTATAAACGAACGGCGGACAGGGTGTCAAAACCTAAGAAAGGTTCCACCGGGGGTGGAACCTGCGATTAGCGATAGTTGGTGTATTGCAGATCGACGCTCAGGTCGGCATCGCGCAGGAGCGCGATCACCGCTTGCAGGTCGTCACGGCTCTTGCCTGTGACGCGGACTTGATCGCCTTGCACAGCCGCCTGCACTTTGAGTTTCGAATCTTTGATGATCTTTACGATCTTTTTCGCGTTGTCTTGATCGATCCCTTGGCGCAGTTTGGCGACCTGACGCACGGTGCCGCCCGATGCCGGTTCAACCTTGCCGAGATCGAGCGATTTGAGCGAAAGCCCGCGCTTGATCAATTTGCTCTGCAGGATATCGATGACGCTGCGCAGTTTGCCTTCGTCGTCAGAAGCGAGCTTGATTTCATTCTCGCCCAGTTCGATGGAGCTCTTGCTGTTTTTAAAGTCAAAGCGGCCGGTCATTTCCTTGACCGCCTGATTGACCGCGTTGTCCAGCTCTTGCATGTCGATCTTGCTGACGATATCAAAAGATGCATCTTTTGCCATTGTCTGACAACCTCCTCTTGCCCGTATGTACGCTGACAATTATACCATTCCTTACCCGTCTGCGCCAAAAATAAACACCAAAAAATGACACCAAAAAAATTCGACTCCGCACTTTTAATTGTTCGATGTCGGTGTTAGAATACGAACATACATTCGACAGGAACAAACGTTCGCGCGTTCGTGTGTTCGCATTTCGCGTGAAAGGAGCTTGATTCGAGATGGACGCGTCGTTCGACCCTCTCACCTGCGTCAAGAGCGTGCTGGTGATGCACGTGCTTCGCCAACAGATCGAGTCGGACTTGGCGGCGTTGCAAAACAACCTCACCCTGCGGCTGGCTCACAGTTATCAAATGTGGTTGAAAGGCGTGCATGCCCGGCTGCTCACCCTCATCGGCGAACGCAAGCGGGAACTGCGACGGCACAGCGTTCGCATCGTCAAACAACAAAAAAACAGTCTGGATTTCTCCATCGCCTACACATGGAAGGGCTATGAAGTCCAACACTGTTTTTTGCTCGCCGCGCTGTTGGCGGAGGCACAAGAATTATTTACCCGCTATCTAGAAGGAGGTCTCTATGAAGGGTCAAGAACAAATTAGACTGGCACGGGCGCTTTATCAATTGCAGATCTACTTTGCGGCGTTGCGCCTGCCATTCGGGCTTCGCGATCTCTATCGACTCGCCTATGGCGATGATCTCTGGGAGGAGATGCCCGGTGCGACGTGGATCGATCATCTGCACAAAGATCCGACCATCGTCTCGGCTCGGGACGAATTTTATACGCTGTGGACGATCTTTGAAACGCTGGAGAGGTCAGGTCTCAGACTGTTGCTGGAGGTGATCGACGAGGAGACAGCGCGGCTCGGGATCGGCATGGGCGTGATCAAGCCTGGACACTTCCGGCGCAGACCGCCGGATGATCCAAACCGGTAGATCGGGCTGTCTTGCACAGCACCGACCCCGAGGACTGCCAATTGAGGTGTGACTTGCGGGAGGTTACGGTTTGATGTGGAACGCGTAGGTGTAACCGCGCAGTTGCGGTTCAAACGCCACGTTCTGATCGTTGATCTTCATCGTGACACCTTTCGAGTTGCCGGTGAGGACGGCGATGTTTTGGTTCGCCTGCCACGTGCGGGTCTCGCCCGCCTTGACGGTGCCGGTCTCGATGATCTTGCCGTCGGCCGTCACTTGGATCCAGCAGTCGGACGTTGCAGCCAACTGCATCGACATCGGCCCTGTGGTCGTGACGGCGTAGGTGGTGCTGTTGTTCGTCTTTGCCGATTGCTCGACCGTGGTCTTTGGCTTGGGCGGTTCCGGAGCGGGCTGCTGCGCCGGCGCGGGCGCAGGTGTCTGAGCCGGTGCCGGCGCGGTCTCCAGAGGAGCAGCCGGTTGACCCTCCGCCTCTGTCTTGGCCGTTTCCTGCGACTTGCTCTCTGTGTCCTCCGTCTGGTTGTTGCTCACGATCACGCCGTAGCCGATCGCCAGCACCGCCACGACGGCGACCACCGCGACGATCTGCGGAAACGCGCGCGACCCGAGCAGCGACGGACGAGCATTGGTCAGGCTCGCCTCCCGCTCCTTTTTGACGCGAGTGCTGCGCATCTCTTCCGGCGGCGGCGACTGCACGTCTGCCGCCAAGCCGTGTTGTTCGAGCAGTTCCTGCCCGTTCACGCCCAGATATTCGGCGTAGCTCTTGATGAAACCGCGCGCATAGACCATCCCGGGAAGTGCGGACAGGTCGCCCTCTTCGATCGCTTCCAGATACCGGCTGCGGATCTTGGTCGCCTGTTGCACTTCCTCAAGGGAGCAGCCCTTTTGTTCACGCAGTCGTTTCAGCTCGTTTCCGATCTCTTGCACGAACATACCTCCTTCGAAGACATGGCTGACTTTGGTTAACTGATATCGAAGGATGAGAATCCGGTCGTGATCATCTGGTACGAGATCTCCTCATCCGGGTTGTGGCGCAGTTCGATAATGCGGTCGAAATGCTCCCAACCGAACTCGGTCTCACGCACAAAGATGTCCGGGTGCTCGATCACCTTCGGAGCGTCCAAGCGCATGATCTCGCGCACCAGCGAATGATGCTGCTCGTTGGAGCGCAGTGTCGAGACGATGCCGTCGATGATGTAGACCATGTTCTCGGTCGCCATCTCATCTTCTTCCAGCCGATAGCGGATCGTCTGACGCAACAGCGTCGAAGACACAAACGACCAGCGTTTGTTCGCATAGACGCTGGCTGCGACGACCGACTCCGTTTTGCCGACGCGCGGCATCCCTCGAATCCCGATGACCTGATTGCCTTCCTTTTTTAGTAATTCCCCCAAAAAATCGACAAGGATTCCCAATTGGTCTCTGGTAAATTTATACGTTTTCGTGTTCTCTTCCGAACACTCTCGTTGAATGAACACTCCGTGACGCAAAGCCAAGCGATCGATCAGCGTCGGCTGGCGTAGTGCAGTGACGGTGATGTTCTCCACTTTGCGCAGCATCGAACGCAGCGCGGGGATCTTTTGGCGATCATCCGTCTGCAGGAGAAAGCCGCGATTTTTATCCTCCACCCCGCTCACGGTCAAGATGTTGATCGAGAGCATACCCAGGAGCGACGCGACGTCGCCGAGCAGACCCGGGCGGTTTTTGTGGATGTGATATTCGAGATACCAATCCTCCAAAACGTTCAACCCCTTTTCTTTTCCGCTGTCCGATTTCAATCGCGGCGCGCCGAGAGGAAGCTCTCCGGCTGGACGCGTCCGGCAGCAAGCAGTTCTTCGATCTGTTCAAGACGGGTCGCCAACCCTCGGTCGGCAAACAGTTCCGGCAGCCGCAGATCATACTGGTTTTTTTGTTTGAGAGCGGCGGTCTGATCGCCTGCCCATCTGCCTGAGGTCAGCACGCCCGCCTCTTCGCCGATCATCGAATCCAGCACGGTGGCCGGCAGGGCGGCGACCCGCTCTTGCAAAGTGATCGGACGGCTGTCCTGATCGGTGCGGATCAGCACCATCCCCTTGCTGCGCATCGCGGCAAACGCCGACTCCGGCGCAGTCCGCTCCGTGCTGTCGAGGAAGATCAACCCCCGTCCGCTGAGCTTTGGCTGCGGAGTTCGGGGTTGCGTGCCCGTCCGTGAGCTCTCCTGCTGCGGGGCAAACGCAGAGGCCGGCACCTGCACCGGCGCGTCCTTGCGGCCGCCGTAGATCACGCCCGCGAGGATCATCTGCCAGTCCGGGTCGGTGGCCGGACGGACTTTGTCGACGAGCACCGTAATCGGCTCGCTGGACTGCTTGTTCGCTTCAGCGGCTAAAAAACCGGCGAGAAACAGCAGTTGTTTGCGCTCCAGTGCCACTCGGCGCACGTTGGTTCCTTCTGTTGCACCTTCCCCTGCCACGGCAAATCGCAACTGGGGATGCTTGGCGGCGACATCTGCGAGGTTGTCGACCGGCGTGCCCAGCACGACCAGATCAAGACCTTGCATCTGTGCGGTCTGTTCCAAAGCGGCTGCTGCCTCCTCAGGTTTGACAAAGCGAACCTGCGCGGTGACAGACTTCTCCTGTGCTGTTTTGTTGACAGCCGCTTGCAATGCGTTGTTTTCTGCTTCGTCGCCCGCCGCTGCGATCACGGCGAGCGACCATTTCGTTTCCTTGGATTCTAGATGATCGAACGTCGGCTTGTGACACCCGGTCATCATAACGGCGATGAGCAAGGCGGCTAACAGCCCTCGTCCTGTATATGTTTTCATGACGGAATCAAACACTCCTGCTTACAGTATCAAGCTTTAGTATAACATACCCCGCGCGGGAGATGAGGATTTTTCCATAGTAGACTGCTTTCTGGTCGGGAAAGATTAGAACTGTACATTCTTCGACGAGGAGGAGGCGATCGGCCATTCGCATCGCAGAAGTCCATCGGGAACCGCTGCCTAAGGACGGAAAGTGGCTCTTGATGATCAACGTGCTGTTTGCGGGAGCGAGCGCCCTGTCGAACACGTTTTTGAACATCTATTTGTGGAAGTTGCTCAAGGATCTCGAACAGATCGCGATCTTCAATTTCTACATCTTTGTGTTCACCGCAATCGGTTTTGCGGTCGCCGGTTGGCTGGCCAAACGATCCGACCGGCTGTACACGTTGCGGCTCGGAATCGGCATCCTCGCGCTGTTCTACGTGCTGATTCTCTTGCTCGGAGCCCGGGTGGGCTCCGTCTATGCCTGGCTTGGCTGTCTGCAAGGATTTGGCGCGGGCTTTTACTGGCTGTCGTTCAGTGTGTTGGTGTTTGAAGTGACCGAACCTGAGACGCGCGATCAGTTCAACGGTGCCAACGGGTTTCTCGTCGCCGTCGCGGCCGGTGTCGCCCCGTTGCTCGCCGGGCAGGTGCTTTCGATGTTCGCCGATGTCGGGTACCGGATTTTGTTCATCCTCTCCTTTTCTTTTTTCTTGGCTGCCGTCCTGATCACGTGGTGGCTGAAACTGCGCTCAGGACCTCCTCTTTATGATCTGTACGCAGGGTTTCGTCCGGAAGAACATCGGGCACTGTGGCAACGAACGCTGACTGTCGCCCTGCTGATGGGGTTCCGCGAGGGGACACTGTATTTTCTGCCCTTTTTGCTGGTCTTTCTCGTCACGAAAAACGAGTTGCTGGCCAGCCGCTATCTGCTGCTGACGTCGGTGCTGTCACTGCTCTCCTACTACTTTGTCAAACGGTTTCTCACGTTTGAGCGCCGCAGCACGTTTGTCACCGTCGCCTCGTTTGCGCTGGGCGGGTCTGTGTTGCTCCTGTTGTTCCAAGTCAACACTTTCTCCCTGTTTGTGTTCGGCATCATGAACTCGCTGTTCACGCCGATCTTGCTCGTGCCCTACTCCTGCCTGACGTACGATGTGATGGGCCGCCTGCCGCAAGCGGTGCATCGCAAGGTGGAGTATCTGGTCATCCGCGAGGCGGCTGTCAATCTGGGACGCTGCCTGTCGATCCTCGTGTTGATCGGGGGAGCTGCGTGGTTTCAGGATGCGCTGGCGATTCGCACATCCTTTCTGCTCGTCGGGGTCACCGCTGTGATCGCGATGTTTTTCTATCGACGCTCCTTGGAGGAGTATCGAGCCTGCTCCAAATAAAAAAGGAACTTCGCTCTGACGAAGTTCCTATTTTTTCTTCTTTTTTGCGGCCCGCATCACGAAGACGAACGACAAGACAACGAACAGGATAAACAAAAACGCCATCGAAAAATCTGCACCCACCACTCTGCACTCCCCTCTGTTTGTCTTCTGCTCCCCATTGTATCAAAAACTTTCGCTTGTAAAAACAATTCCTGTGCTATCATGAATATACATAGTGTATCCGACGGTCAAGGTAAGGGGAGTTGCAGATGGCACACGACCATTACAATCAATCGAAGTACACGAGTGATCAAGCTCTCTATCAGCTCGACTTTTACCTGAGAGCGCTGGAGTTGCCTTTTTCCGTAAAGGATCTCTACCGCAAAGCCTATCAAGAACGGCTCGGTCCGCATTACAGCGACGAGTGGCTGGATGATCTGGAACACGATCCGGACGTGCAGGAAGGCATGAGCGAACCGTTCACCACCCAGACGATCATCGAGACACTGATGCAAAACGGCCACGAGTCGATCGTGCGGGCTCTGCTGCGCGAAACGCGCAACTTGGGCGTCGGCTTTACGCAGGCGTATATCATTCGCACCAACAAATGGCGTTGATTGCGGACAGAAAAAAGCCGCCTGGCTCTCGGCACACGGCGGCTTTTTCGTTACCGGTTGCGTCCGCGACGGCGGTAAGTGATTAGCCACGCGAGCACGCCGACCGTCGCGGCGATCGTCAGCACCCAGATCCCGTTGGCTGTCCACCACATGGAAGGCGGCATGACATCTCCTCCTTTTGCGAATGGCTTTCTCAGCGCCTCAGTCCAGATGGCGGCTGAGTTCTGACAAGAATCGCTTGATCGTGTCTTCCGTTCCCGGTTCGAAGTCGGCGTCGAGGTTTTCATATTCTTTCAGATCGCTTTGCAACACATCGACCAGTCGCTTCACATCGGTGATCGGGACCTCGTACAGGTTGATTACTTTCAACGCATCAGAACGCACAAACAGGCACCTCCGCTCCGTTTCCTTTTAGGATGCGCGGAAGGTGCCTGTTTTAGTGATCGAGTTCCTTTTATTGCCCCAACTCCGGCCAGATCTCTCCGACCGGCAGTTTCAAGACTTTGGAGATCTTTTGGGCGATGTGCCGCTTGGGCACGCTGTTATTCTGTACCATGTATTCGAGAGCCAACAGCGAGACGCCCGTTTGCTCCGCCACTTTTTGCAGGGTTAATTTTTGCTCTTGGACCAAATGCTCCAGAGATTGAGTCTGTTTCACGCGCCAATCTCCCTCCTTTTCCTTCCATTGTACCACAGCCGCACAGAAAAAGACGGAGAGAACGCCTCTCCGTCTTTTTTCCTGTGCCTGTAAAATTTAGCGGCTGCCTTTTTGGTACGGCTTGCCGTTTGCTGCCGGAGCTTCGGCACGACCGACGACACCTGCGAGTGCGAGGATCGTCAGCAGATACGGCAGGGCGTTGAGCAGTTCGCTCGGAACGTACGCGGTCAGGCCGAGGACCTGTCCGGACACACCGAGTGCCGTTGCAAAGCCGAAGAACAGCGCAGCACCGAGCGCGCCGCTCGGATGCCATTTGCCGAAGATCATCGCCGCCAACGCCATGAAGCCGTGACCGGAGACGGTCGCGTGCTGGAACGAGGAGGAGATGGCGATCGACAAGGCGCTGCCGCCGATGCCGGCCAAGCCCCCGGAGATGATTACCGCCATGTAGCGCATGCGGCGAACGTTGACACCGACGGTGTCGGCAGCTGCCGGATGTTCACCGACGGCGCGCAGGCGCAGACCGAACGGCGTTTTGTACAGAACGTACCACGAGATCGCCACGAGGATGATCGCGAGGTAGGTCAGCGCGTAAACGTTGAAGAAACCAGGCCCGATCAGCGGGATCGAGCTCAGTCCCGGGATTGCGAACTTGGAGAAGGCGTGCTGAACGGTGGTCGTCTGCCCCGCCCCTTCGAACAGTTTCTTGACCATGAACATCGCCACGCCCGCGGCGAGGAAGTTCAAGGCGACACCGCTGACGACTTGGTCGGCGCGCAGGTCGATGGAAGCAAACGCATGCAAGAGGGCAAACAGCATACCGGCCACCATCGCCGCCAGCACGCCGAGCCACGGCGCAAGCGCCGGGGAGATCCCCATCCGCTCACCGGTCCAGATCGTGACGACGGCGGCGGTGAACGCACCGATGACCATCAGGCCTTCCAGTGCGATGTTGACCACGCCGGATCGCTCCGAGAAGACGCCGCCCAGCGCGGTGAAGATCAGCGGCGTGGCATAGATTAAGGTGCCACTGAAGATCGTGATCAGCATATCGATCATGCTCATTTTGCTTGCACCTCCCGACGACGGCGCAGATAGCCGAGTACCGATTGGACAATCGCCGAAGCGGCGACGAAGTAGATGATCATCGAGATGACGATGCGGATACTTTCCGTCGGGATGCCTTCCACGCGCTGCATGTTGTCAGCGCCGAAGGACAGGCCGCCGAACAGCAGGGCACCCAGGATGACGCCAAACGGATGGTTGGTGCCGATCAGCGCGACGGCGATGCCGTCAAAGCCGATTCCGGTAAAGCCGGCGGAGATGTTCATGTAGCCGTAGACACCCAGCGTGTCGGCCGCACCGCCTGCACCGGCCAGCATGCCGGAGATCACCATCGAAAGGATGATGTTCTGCTTGACGTTCATCCCGGCATACTCGGAAGCGTGCGGGTTGAAGCCGACGGCGCGCAGTTCGTAGCCACGGGTCGTCTTCCAAAGCAGGAACCAGACGACGAGAGCCAAGATCAGCGCGATGATCAAGCCCCAGTTGACGCGGGCCCCGTCGAACATCGTACGTAAAAACTCGGAGGTCAAGGACGCGGACGGCAGGATGTCGGCCGTGCGCTCGCCTTGCCCTTTGAGGAAGTTGCGGATGATGTAGTTGGCGCTGAACAGCGCGATGTAGTTCAGCATGATCGTGGTGATGACTTCATGCACGCCAAGGCGCGCTTTCAGCCAACCGGCAAATCCGGCGTACAGACCGGACGAGATCATCGCCACCATCACAGCGGCCAGCGCGTGCAGGCCCGGCGGCAGATCCCAGCTCATGCCGACCCACGCGGCGGCGAGCTGGCCGATGATGAACTGACCCTCGACGCCGATGTTGAACAGACCGGTGCGGAACGCGAACGCGACTGCGAGACCGGCAAAGATCAGCGGCGTGACAGCGCGCAGTGTCTCGCCCAAGAAGTACTCGCTGCCGAAGATGCCTTGGAAGATCAGGTTGTACCCGAGGATCGGGTCATAGCCCATCAACAGCATCAGGACAGCCCCGAACAGAATGCCCAGCACGACCGCGATCACCGGAACGAGAAACGCATTCCATCTGGATGTAGAATTGTTCATCTGCGTCTCCCCTCCTTACGACTTTGCGCCGCCGGCCATCATCAGGCCGAGTTGGTCGTGGTCGGTTTCTTCCGGATTCACGATCCCGACGATGCGGCCTTCATAGATGACCGCGATGCGGTCGCTGACGTTTAAGATCTCGTCCAGTTCGAGCGACAGGAGCAAAACAGCTTTGCCCGCATCCCGCTGCTCGACCAGCTTTTTGTGAATAAACTCGATGGCACCGACGTCCAGACCGCGGGTCGGTTGCGCGGCGATCAGCAGGTCCGGGTTGCGGTCGACTTCCCGCGCGATGATGCCCTTTTGCTGATTGCCCCCGGAGAGTGCCCGTGCAGGCGTGTCTTCGCTCGGAGTCCGCACGTCGAACTGTTTGATCAGCTTGCGAGCGTATTCGAAGATCGCGTTCCGTTGCAGGACGCCCGTTTTGGCGAACGGGGACTTGTAGTACGTTTGCAGCACCATGTTCTCGCCGATGGAGTAGTCCAGCACGAGACCCCGTTTGTGACGGTCTTCCGGGATGTGTCCGACACCGCGCTCGGTGATCTTGCGCGGCGGTTGATTTTGAATCTCAGAGCCGTTCAGCTTGATCGAACCGGTCTTGGTCTTGCGAAGTCCCGTGATCGCCTCGATCAATTCCGACTGGCCGTTGCCTTCGATCCCGGCCACGCCGAGGATCTCGCCGGCCTTGACCTCCAGCGACAGACCGCGCAGCGCGTCGACACCCCGGTTGCCCTCGACGATCAGGTCGCGAATTTCCAGCACCGGCCCTTTCGGCTGCGGCGGCGTTTTTTCCACGGTGAACGAAACGTGGCGGCCGACCATCTTGGCGGCGAGGTCATCGACGTTGGTCTCGTTGATCGAGACGGTGTCGATATACTTGCCGCGACGGATGATCGTGACGCGGTCGCAGATCGCCATGATTTCTTTGAGTTTGTGCGTGATGAAGATGATCGTCTTGCCCTCGCGGACGAGATTTTGCATGATCTCCATCAACTCTTTGATCTCCTGCGGCGTGAGAACGGCGGTCGGCTCGTCGAAGATCAAGATCTCCGCGCCCCGATACAGCGTTTTGAGAATCTCCACGCGCTGTTGCATGCCGACGGAGATGTCTTTGATTCGGGCGCGCGGATCGACTTTCAAGCCGTAGCGCTCAGACAGTTCCGAGACTTTTCGCTCCGCTTGTGCGATATCGATCTTGAGACCCTTGGTCGGTTCGACGCCGAGCACGATGTTTTCGGTGACGGTAAACGGCTCAACCAGCATGAAGTGCTGATGCACCATGCCGATCCCGAGGTCGTTGGCCATGTTCGGGTCGGTGATCTTGACCGCTTTCTCCCGGATCTTGATCTGGCCTTCGTCAGGCTGATACAGACCGAAGAGAATGTTCATCAGGGTCGATTTCCCCGCCCCGTTTTCGCCGAGCAGGGCGTGGATCTCGCCTTTCTCCACAACCAGGTTGATGTGATCATTTGCTGTAAAGCCGGCAAATCGTTTCGTGATTCCCAGCATTTCGACTACTGCTGGCACAGGCCTTTCCCCCCGTTTTCCGTGCCTTTATCCAAAAACAAGGCTGATGTGAACGTTCGCACCAGCCTTGGCTTTTAGATCAGGATCAAATTTTTACTTGAAGTTGTTGAACGCTTCTGCGGTCGCCGGGACTTTGATTTCTCCTGCGACGATCTTTTTCTTGTAGTCGTCCATCAGGGTGATCACGTCTTGCGGAGTGTTGGTGCTGGTGGTCGGAGCGTAGCCGACGCCGTCTTCTTTCAGGCCGAGCACGGTGTTCTTGCCCGCCACTTCGGACCACTTGCCGTTTTTCAGTTGCTCGGTGACTTGGTAGACTGCGTTGTCTACGCGCTTGACCATGGAGGACAGGGTGTTTTTCGGAGCCAGGTTGGACTGGTCGCGGTCTACACCGATGACCCAGTGGTTCGCGCCGCGCTCGACCGCTTCTTTGAACACGCCGTCGCCGGTTGCGCCGGAAGCGTGGAAGATGATGTCCGCGCCTTGTTGGTAGATCTGGGAAGCCAGCAGACTGCCTTTGTCCGGCTTGTCAAATGCATCCGCGTACGCCACGATGACTTCTGCGCCCGGGTTAACCGACTTCACGCCCGCTTTGAAACCGTATTCAAACTTTTCAATGAGCGCAAACTTGACGCCGCCGACAAAGCCCACTTTGTTGCTCTTGGTCATTTTGCCAGCCAGAACGCCCATCAGGAAGGAGCCTTCTTCTTCTTTGAAGGTGACAGACGCAACGTTTTTCGGGATCTCGCCGCCGAGGTTGGAGTCGATGATGCCGATGTGCGAGTCCGGGTTTTCCGTTGCGACTTTCTTGATGTCGTTTTCCATCAGGAAGCCGATGCCCCACGTCAGGTCGGTGCCCGACTTGACGAAGGAGGTCAGGTTCGGCGTGTAGTCTTCCGCACGCTTGGACTCTTGGACTTTGACTTCGACGCCGAGCTTTTCTTTGGCGCGGGTCAGGCCTTCCCATGCTGCTTGGTTGAAGGAGTTGTCGTGGATGCCGCCAACGTCGGTAACCATCGCGATGTTCATCTTTTTGCCTTGATCGCCGCCGGCAGCACCGCCGCCGTCTTTGTTATCGGATGTGCCGCAGCCTGCCAGCATGGATGCTGCGAGAATGCCGGCAAACGCGGCACTCATCAGTTTTTTACCTTTCATCTCCAATGTTCCCTCGCTTTCATGATTTGAACAATTCGGTGTGCGGAATGCAGTCAGACATAGCTGCGAGAACTGGTATGTACCTTCTCATGTTTCCCATTTCCGTGCGTTCTAACATCAGGGACGCCGACGCAAGACATGAAAATGGAACGTGTCGGTGCGGAAGTAGTTCGCCGACAGCAGTACTGGACAGCCGTTTGAATCGAAGTGCATCTGCTCCAAGAGCAACAGAGCGTCTCCTTCCCGAACACCAAGCGCCGGAAAGACAATCTCGTGGCCTGCGATCGGTTTGATCGCCGTCTCAGCGTACGCGATCGTCCGGCCGACTCGCTCCAAGTCGGTGAAGATCGAGCCTGAGAACTCGTTCAGCCCGCTTGGCAACACCGACTGCGGGATGCGGTCTTCACAGTAGACGACCGGATCTCCGTCGGCGGTGCGAATGCGCGTGATAAACCAAAACGGCTCAGGTGTGTTGAGGCCAAACCGCTCCAGATCTTCCGGAGATGCTTCGCCTTCCGTTGCTGTCAATCCAATGGTGCCCGGTATGCGGTTTGCCCGTTCGATCCATTCGGTCACGCTGAACAACTGCTCGATGCCTGCCTGCACGACAGACCGCTCTGCTATGAACGTGCCGATGCCGTGCCGGCGAACTACGACTCCCTCTTCCTCCAAAACGCGCAATGCCTCTCGCAAGGTCGCGCGACTGACGCCAAACAGTTTGGCAAGTTCAAATTCAGAAGGCAGACGAGTGCCCGGCGGCCATTCACCATTCGCTGACTGATCTTTGATGCGGTCGATGACCAGCATGTACAAGGGGCGTGTGTCCAGACGCAATTGATTCACTGTTACCTCCCCGGTCAGATGTCTGACACCAGTTCCTATTCTACATATTTCGACCCTTCTGTGCTAGAGATATTTTGTCACATTTACAAAAAAGATAAACAAACAACATGATTTGCCCCTACCCATGTCATCATATGGAAAAACAGGCAGCCTTATTCGGCTGCCTGTTGTTGCATCATCATCCATTGGTCGCGCGTGACGAGCACTTCGCGAGGTTTGCTGCCTTCGAACGGTCCGACAAAGCCCCGATCCTCCATCTGATCGACGAGACGGGCGGCCCGTGCGTAGCCGACTTTCAGTTTGCGCTGGATCAAGGAGACGGACGCCTGTTGGTTGTCGACGATCAAAGTGACCGCGTCGTAGAACAGGTCGTCGACATCGTCGTCGCCTCCCCCGCTCCCTTCATCACCCGCCGGTTGAGTCAGGTCGACGGTGTAGTGCGCCTCCTGCTGCGACTTGGCCGCGTGGACCACGCGCTCGACCTCCGCGTCGGAGAGAAACGCGCCTTGGACGCGCACCGGCTTGCTCGCGCCAACCGGCAGATACAGCATGTCGCCGCGTCCGAGCAATTTTTCGGCACCGCCGCTGTCGAGGATCGTGCGCGAGTCAACCTGCGAGGAGACGGCAAAGGCGATCCGCGACGGGATATTCGCTTTGATAACACCGGTGATGACGTCGACCGACGGACGCTGGGTGGCGATGATCATGTGAATGCCCGCCGCCCGCGCCATCTGTGCGAGACGGATGATCGCGTCCTCGACGTCGCCGGGAGCGACCATCATCAGGTCGGCGAGCTCGTCGACGATGACGACGATAAACGGGAGCGGCTGGGCTCCTTTTTCGTTCATCAGCGCGTTGTAGCCGTCGATGTTGCGGCAGCCGGTCTTGGAAAACAGCTCATAGCGGTGCTCCATCTCCGCGACGACCTTTTTCAACGCGTAGGCGGCACGACGCGGGTCGGTGACAACCGGAGCCATCAAGTGCGGAATACCGTTGTAGACATTCAGCTCGACCATCTTCGGGTCGACCATGATAAATTTGACCTCGGACGGTTTGGCCTTGAACAGGATCGAGGTGATGATCCCGTTGACGCAGACCGATTTGCCGGAGCCGGTCGCCCCGGCGACGAGCAAGTGCGGCATCTTGGCGAGATTGCCGACGATGGGACGGCCGGAGATGTCACGACCGAGCGCGACGGTGAGCTTGGAGTCACCGCCGGAAAACTCCGGCACGTCAAGCACCTCGCGCAAGGTGACGACGGCGACCTCGGAGTTCGGCACTTCGATGCCGACGGCCGATTTGCCGGGAATCGGGGCTTCGATCCGAATGTCTTTGGCTGCCAGAGCCAGCGCGATGTCGTCGGCGAGGTTGACGATCTTGGAGACTTTTACGCCGGTGGCCGGCTGCACCTCATATTGAGTGACCGTCGGGCCGATCTGCGCGTTGACCACTTTGACGGAAACGCCAAAGCTGTCGAAGGTCTGTTCCAATTTTTTGGCGTTCTGCTTGACCGAGTTGACGCCGACGTTGCGCGCGCCGCCCTTTGGCATGTCCAGCAGGGTCAAAGGCGGGATCTCGTAGTGCTCGTCCTCGATCCGGGGCGTCAGTTCCAACGCCAGATCGGGCGGCGCTGCCTCAAGGCCCGGCACCCCTTTTACGGGGAGCGGCTTTTTCGGCGGCAGATCGACCGGCTTCATCGGCGGAACGGGCTCCACCGGGAACTGCACCTTGATCTGCGGGGAATTGTCGTCCTGCATGAAGCGCGGCAGTTGGACCGGAATGTCGAGGTCCTCCTCGTCCGCCTTCTCCTCCCGCTGCTCGGCGAGCAATTGATCGGCGAAGGAGGAGACAGTAAAGGACATCTCCTGATCGGCGACGGCGACTGTCGTTTCTGCCGCGACGGCCAGCTCTTCCTCATCCGATTCCCACGGCGGCGTGTCATCGTCGCGGGCAGCCGCTTTCTCCTGGCGACGCTGTTCTTTTTCCTGTTGCTTTTGCTCCCGCTTTTCCCGGAGCAGACCGCCCCATTCGCGCATTGACTCATAGGTGTTTGCCATGCGGTTGGCGGCGCGCTGACGGCCTTCGCCCAGCACGGCGACAATCGATTTGCGGGTGATCAGGATCACCGAGATCAAGCTGCCCATGATCAGCACGAACAACGTGCCCGCCGTGTCAAACAGCACGTGCGTCGACATGAAAAAAACGTAGCCGATCAATCCGCCGCCGGCAGACGGTTTGGCCGCGATCTGTCCGTTCGATGCCACCGGCACGGTCGAGTTGTAGTCGACCTGCAAACCGATGCGCTCCCACGTAACGCCAAACATATCGGGCGTCTCTTTCATATGCGGCAGGTGGATCGAGTCGTACAGGTTCATATGCGACCAGGTCAACACGACCAATAAAAAGACGAGAAAGCCCCACTGCCGGGCGTTCATCACGATCCGGTGGCGGTGAATCATCAGATACAGGGCGCAGTAGATCAGATAGCTCTCCAGCAACCAGTCAAAGTTGCCCCCAAGCCAGATAAACACCGAGTCGATCGTCTTGCCCACCCAGCCGGAAGCGGCAAGACCGAGGATCGCCAGCGTGATCAGCGAGAGACCGATGATTTCAAATTTGATAAAACGCTTGGTTGAATCGAGTTTGCTGCTGCCTTTTTGGCTGCTCTTGTTGCTTTTGCTCTTCGTGGATTTCGCCATGCGTCATTCTCCGTTCTGTACTCCTTTTTGCCTTTAGAAAGTTTCTCCAAATTCCCGCTATTTCCTTCAACTCCCCTCTCTAAAAAATGAAAAAAGCCGCCCGCTCGGACGGCTTCTTCCTTATTGTTGAAAGAGGCAGACGGTCTGCCCCGGAGCAAACTCGGCCCGCATATAGCTGGCCGGTTTCGGACAGAGCAAGCGAATCACCTTGGCATAGCCCGGTTGATCGGCGCTCGGTTCGACCAGCATCTTCACGCCTTGCACCTCTGCCTCGATCCAATTGTACGTCGCGTTGTCCATGCCTTCAAAGATAAACTCCTCCGGCATCGTGGACCAGATCAACATTACTGGATCACCTCACTGCCCTGCGGCTGCGAACGGCGTTCCCCGATCAGTTGGTTGAGCTTGCGGATCGCGTGACCGATGCCGCCGATCTCGTTGATCAGGCCATAGTTGACCGCGTCGCGGCCGACGACGGTGGTGCCGATGTCGCGGGCAAGTTCCCCCGTTTTCAGCATCAGCTCACGGAACTTTTCTTCCGTGACGGCCGAGTGCGTGGTAACAAATCGAATCACGCGCTCTTGCATTTTCTCCAGATACTCGAACGACTGCGGCACCCCGATCACAAGTCCGGTCAGACGGATCGGGTGGATCGTCATCGTGGCCGTATCGGCGATGAACGAGTAGTCGGACGCCGTGGCGATCGGCACGCCGATCGAGTGCCCGCCGCCGAGCACCAGCGTGACGGTCGGCTTGGACAGCGAGGAGATCATTTCTGCGAGCGCGAGACCCGCCTCGACATCGCCGCCGACGGTGTTCAGGATGATCAACACCCCTTCGACCGAGTTGTTTTGCTCAGCCGCGACGAGTTGCGGGATGATATGTTCGTATTTGGTGGTCTTATTCTGCGGCGGCAGGACGACATGTCCTTCCACCTGTCCGATCACTGTGATGCAATAGATGTTCGATTGGTCGGTCGACGGTACGTTGGTTGTGCCGATCGCTTGGATGTTGTCGACCGGGCCTTTGATCATCGGTTGATCGAGGGGCGGCATCCCAGGCGGTCCGGACGGTCCCGGTCCCTGCGGGGTGATGCCGGGCGGCATGTCCATCTGGCCGTTTCTCCATTCTTGCATGTGACCATCCTCCTAACAGTTCTCACCGCTAGTATGAGCCACCTTTTTCCCGATCATGCAAAAAAGTCCGGTCGAAGATCGACCGGACTTTGGATGTGACGATTATGAATTAGACTTCCATGATGATCGGCAGGATCATCGGACGACGACGCGTTTGCTCGAAGAGGAAACGGGAGAGCGCGTCACGTACGCCGGTCTTCAGCGAAGACCATTCGTTGACGTTTTCTGCCACCATGCGCTGGAGCGTTTGCGTGACGATGCGGTTCGCCTCTTCCAGCAGCTTCTCCGATTCGCGGACGTAGACGAAGCCGCGGGAGATGATGTCCGGACCCGAGAGGATCGCACCGTCTTGTTTGGAGAGCGTGACGACCACGACGAGGATGCCGTCTTGCGAGAGCAGCTTGCGGTCGCGCAGGACGATGTTGCCGACGTCGCCGACTCCGAGGCCGTCGATGAGAACGGTGCCTGCTTGCACTTTGCTGCCGACACGGCCGCGGCCGTTTTGGAACTCAATCGAGTCACCGATGTCGACGATGAAGCAGTTTTCCCGCTCAACGCCGGTAGAGGTCGCCAGTTCCACGTGACGCTTGAGCATGCGGAACTCACCATGAACCGGGATGAAGTACTTCGGCTGGACGAGGTTGAGCATCAGTTTCAGCTCTTCCTGCGAACCGTGACCGGAGACGTGAACGCCGGAGACTTGCTGGTAGATGACCTTCGCACCGATGCGGAACAGTTGGTCGATGGTGCGGGAAATGTGCTTTTCATTGCCGGGGATCGGCGAGGACGCGATGATGACGGTGTCGCCCGGCATGATCTCGACTTTGCGATGGGTCGCGCGCGCCATGCGGGTCAGTGCCGACATCGACTCGCCTTGCGAACCGGTCGAGAGGATGACGACCTTGTCGGCCGGCAACTTGTTCACATCGTCCGGGTCGATGATCGTGCCTTTTGCCACGTTCAGATAACCCAGTTCGATGGCGATGTTGATGTTGTTGACCATCGAGCGGCCGACGATGGCGACTTTGCGCCCGAAGCGCTCGGCCGACTCAAACACCTGTTGAATCCGGTGCAGGTTCGACGCAAAGGTCGCGAGGATGATGCGGCGGTCCGCTTGACGGAACGTCTCATCGATGGTTTGGCCGACGACGCGCTCGGACATGGTGTAGCCCGGACGCTCTGCGTTGGTCGAGTCGGACAAGAGAGCCAGAACGCCCTTTTCACCCAGTGCAGCGAGGGTGTGGAAGTCGGCCTTCCGCCCGTCGACCGGGGTGAAGTCAAATTTGAAGTCGCCCGTGTGAACGACGACCCCTTCCGGCGTGTCGATTGCGAAACCGACCGTGTCCGGGATCGAGTGGTTGTTGTAGAACGGGGTGATGGTGAAGACACCCGCTTTGATGATGCTCTTGTTCGTAATCGTGATGAGTTTGGTGACGTCGAGCAGGTTGTGTTCGCGAAGTTTGCCTTCGACCAGACCCAGAGTGAGTCGAGTGCTGTACACCGGCACGTTGATGTGTTTCAGGAAATACGGAAGACCTCCGATGTGGTCCTCGTGTCCGTGCGTCAAGAAGACACCGCGGATCTTCTTTTTGTTTTCGATCAAATACGTGATGTCCGGAATGACGATGTCGATCCCGAGCATTTCCTCTTCCGGAAATTTCAACCCGGTGTCGACGACAATGATGTCATCTCCGTACACGTACGCTGTCATATTCTTGCCGATCTCCCCTACGCCGCCCAACGGGATGATCGACAATTTGTTGTTGTTCTTGCTCAACTCTACACCTCCAAATCAGATAACCGTATCAAAAAAAGACTTGTCCTAGTTCGCGTCACCATTAACCCGTACCAGTCACTTGGTAAATATTATACATGATCGCTACCTTCGAGACAAGAGAACCGTAGGCGTAGTATTTCCGCAACCTTTTTCGATTACCCGTTTTCCTCGACTTCATCCCCTTTTGACGGGACTTGCCATAGAATGTATAATGTGTAGACGTTGAAAAGTAGGTGTATAGAATGCGCGATCCAATTATACGAACCAACCTCATAGATACAGGGCCTCAACCAATAGCTGGTTGAGGCCCTTTTTGTTTCCCTGAGGAAAGAAAGATGGAGAGGGGCAAGATAGAGAGATGAACCATACACAAAAAGGTACCGCCCTGTTTGCGGCATGGATTTCTCTGCTGAGCAATCTGTTTTTAACGGTGATCAAATTGGGAGTCGGTCTGCTGTTCAACTCCCCGGTACTGGTCGCCGACGGTGTACACAACGGCGCCGACGTGGTCGCTTCTCTGGCTGCGCTGTCGTCGATGCGCATCTCCTCACGTCCCGCCGACGAGGATCACCCGTACGGCCACGGCAAAGCGGAGGTGATCGCATCCGGCGCGGTCGGGATCATCCTCGCCCTCGCCGCAATGATGATCGGCTATCATTCCTTCCTGGCGCTGTTTGAACCGGCGCATGAAGCGCACTGGATCGCTTTGGTCGCCGCCTTGATCTCAATGGTCTGGAAGCAACTGCTTTACGTCTTTACGATCCGTATCGGCAAAGCGTCGAACAGCAAAGGTCTGATCGCCACCGCCTACGACCATCTCGCCGATGTGTGGGCGTCGCTGGCAGCCGTGATCGGCATTGGACTGGCTCTGCTCGACCAACATGTGGCGATCCCCTTCGCCCAATACGGCGACCCGCTCTCCGGGATCATCGTCTCCGCGCTGGTGCTCAAACTCGCCTATGACATGTGCCGCGAATCGGTGGAGATCCTGATGGAAAAAGCGGTTGAACCGGACAAACTCTCCGAATACGAGCGGCTGGTCCTTTCGGTGCCGCAAGTCAAGCGCATCGACCGGCTCCGGGCCCGCGAGCACGGCCACTACATTCTCGTCGACGTGCGTGTCGGCATCTCCGGCGAATTATCCGTTCAGGAAGGCCACGACATCGGCCGGGCGATCAAACTGGCGATCATGAACGCGCACTCGGACGTTGATGAGGTGCTGGTGCACTTAAACCCGTGGTACGCGACCGACGTGCCGCCGCCTCCGCACCTTTGAGGAAGAACAAGATCGAAGAAAGGGTGAACAGCGCCACGATCCAAAATGCCGCCGCGTCATAGCGGGCGAGCAGAAACCCGCCGACCCACGGGCCGAGGAAATGACCGAGATTTTTCAGGTTTTGCGAGCCGAAGTACGCGCCCCGCATCCCCTCCGGCGCGAGACGGTCGATAAACAAACTGCCCGCCGGGAAGGACAAGACTTCCCCAAGCGTAAACACCACCATCGCCATGATCATCAGCGCCCACGTATCCGCAAAGGAAAAGGCGCCGATCCCCACCGCATACAGCACCGTGCCAAGCGAGATCAAAAACATCGGCGAGAACTTCTCCGCCCATCGGGAGATCGGCAGTTGCAGCGCGACGACGACGATGGCGTTGACGCTGCACAGCAGGGCAAACAGCGTCACCCCGTCGGTGAAACTGACCTCTAAAAATTGGGAGAGCGTCGAAGTCATCTGCGTGTAACCGAACGTAGTGATCGTCCCCCCGATCACGTACAGCAGTAGAGCATTGTCATGCGCCACCGTGCGGACGGTCTGGCGAAACGTGACGTGCTCTTTTTTCTGCTCCTCCAGTTCCCGCAGGCCAAAGCGGTTCATCAGCACATGCAAGGAGACGGCATAGATCAGATACACAACCCCGCTGAGCACAAACGGCAGCGGACCTGCCGCCAGACCCAGCCACGCGCCGAGCATCGGGCCGACCGCAACGCCGATGTTAATCGCGGTGTAGCGCAGCGAAAAGACGCGCATCCGCTTTTCAGGCGGGGTCAGATCACCCATCAAAGCTTGCGACACCGGCTCGAAGAACGCCCGGCACAGGCCGTTAAGAGCACTGAGCAAGATCAGGATCCACGGCGTCTCCGTGACAGCAAACGTGAGGAATACGACGCTCCAGACGTACAGCGCCCCGAGCATCACCACCCGGCGGCCAAATCGGTCTGACAGCGTGCCGCCGAAAAATCCGCCGAACGTGCCGGCCAGCGGACCGACCCCGACTGCAAGGCCGATCATCTCCGGGCTCATATCGGTGCGAAAAGCTAAGTATAAGGCCAAAAACGGCAAGCTCATCGAACCTGCCAGACGGGCCAGAACGGTTCCGACCAGCAAGGAATGGACGATGGGATGATACGAATTGAGAAAGACACGCAAACGTTGCATGCCAGCACCCCCTTTGTTGTTTTTCTGTTTTCTTTATTCTGACTATACTCCATTTTCTTGGGAATTTGTTATAGAATACCGGTAAGGAGTTATCAATATTTTCGATTGGAAGGTTGACCTCATGAACCTCGAATATCTGGAGATGTTTTTGACCATCGCCCGCTTCGGCTCGATCAACAAAGCGGCCGATGCTCTCTATCTCGCCCAGTCCACCCTCACCCACCGGCTCAAACAGTTGGAAAAGCAGGCAGGGGCCTCCCTCTTCGTCCGCACGGCCAGCGGAGTGGCTTTGACGCCGGAAGGACGCCGCTTTGTGCCGGTTGCCACGTCGGTCGTCGAACAGATGCGCTCGTTTCGCCAAGAAGCCGGAGCGAGGCGTCCGCTGACGATCTCCGCCGGCAAAGCGTTTGCTTCCTACGAACTTCCCCGCTTGATCGGCAGTTACCGCCGGCAGCACCCGGACTTCACCTGTTATGTAAAATCCAATCTGTTCGAAGAAGCGATCACCGCCCTTTTGACCGGCACCGCCGATCTGGCTTTGCTCGGCAGCGAAGTCTATCATCCCCAGTTGCAACAGATCGCGTTGACAGACGACCGGATCGTGCTGATCGTCGCGCCGGAGCACCCTTGGGCGGAGCAGTTCCCCGGTTTTGATCATTGGGGACTGCAAGAGGTGATCGCCTTTGCTGATGCGTCCGCCCCGTTCCGTCAGCGGGTCGACCGCTTTTTGGCGGAACAGGGTCTCTACTCGAACGTGATCATGGAATTGGACAGTTTCAGCGCCGTCAAGCGGATGGTGATGCAAAATCTCGGGGTGGCGATGCTCCCGGAGCGCACCGTCTGCGAAGAGGTCGCGGCAGGCACGCTGATCATGCACGATATCGCGGGCGGGGTGCTGACCCGACCCACCCTGATCGCGTTCGCCAAGCACAAGGAACAGGATCAAACGTTTCGTGATTTTGTGGAGTGGGTCAAACAGGCCTATTGATCGTCAAAAAAGCGCATGAAAAAGAGCCGGACGCTGATCGTCCGGCTCTTTTTCGACACTCACCCATCTCGTGATCGGTCAGGCTTTGTCTTTGACTTTTTTCAGGCGTTTCTTGACTTCCTCGATCAATGATTCGTCCGCTGCCACCAGCGGGAGCCGCACGCCGCCGACTTCGATGCCCTGCGTGCTCAGCGCCGCTTTGACCAGCGTCGGGTTGGTCGTCAGGAACAGACCTTTGAAGACCGGGGTCAGTTCGATGTTCAAACGAACCGCCTCAGCGAGGTTGCCTTCAACAAATGCGTTGATCATCGCAGTCATCTCTTCGCCGACGACATGTGCCGCCACGGAGACGATACCGTATGCGCCGATCGACATCATCGGCAGCGTCAGGAAGTCATCGCCGCTGTAGACGTAAAATCCTTCCGGCGCGCCGCTCAAGATGTCGATGATCTGGGAGAAATCGCCGCTCGACTCTTTGGTGGCGACGATGTTCGGGATCTGTGCCAGGCGCAGTTGGGTCGAGGCTTCCACGTTGATGGAGGTGCGACCCGGAATGTTGTAAAGGATGCACGGGATCTTGACCGATTCCGCGATCGTTTTGAAATGCTGGTAGAGTCCTTCTTGCGAAGGTTTGTTGTAGTACGGAGCGACGAGCAACAGGCCGTCGACGCCCAGCGCTTCCGCCTCTTGGGAAAACTGCACGCTGTCAGCCGTGTTGTTGCTGCCGGTGCCGGCGACGACCTTGACGCGACCTGCCACCTTTTCGACAACGTGTTGGAACAGTGCGAGCTTTTCGTCGTGCGAGAGAGTCGGCGATTCGCCGGTGGTACCTGCGACGACAATCGTCGTGGTGCCGGTTGCGATCAGGTGCTCGACCAACGCATCAACTTTTTGGAAATCAATGTTGAGTCCTGCGTCAAAAGGCGTGACCATCGCCGTCATCAGTCTGCCAAAATCCACGTCTTTCCACCATCCTGTATCGATTGTCCCTGTCAGGCGTCTGCCCTACAGAGCGTGTAGTTTAAACGTATTGTGCAGGGCGCGCACCGCCGCGACCATGTCTTCGCCGCGCACGAGCACCCAGATCGTCGTGTGCGAGTCGGCCGATTGCAAGATCTCCACGCCTTCCTCGGTGATCGCCTCGACGATCTGCGCCATCACGCCCGGCACGCCGGCGATCCCGGCTCCGACGGCCGCCACTTTTGCACAGCCGCGCAGAACGTCCGGCTCAAAGCCGAGCTCCCGCAACACGTGCACCGCTTGTTCGGTGTCCGCATCCTGTACCGTGTAGGCGACGCCCCGCGAGTTTACGTTGATAAAGTCGACAGAGATGCCGTTTGCCGCCATCGCTTTGAAGACTTGCAGTTGCATGCCCTTCTGACCCGGCTGAGCATACACCTTGATCTGGGTCACGTTCGCCGCCTGCGTGATCCCGGTCAGCAGACGGTCCTTCAGTTCCCCTTCAATCCGGTCGCTGTCGACCTGATTGGTGACCAGCGTCCCCTCGTCGCGCGACATCGTCGAACGCACGCGGATCGGGATGTTTTTTTGCATCGCGATCTCCACGGCGCGCGGGTGGATCACTTTGGCTCCTTGATAGGCCAAGTTGCAGATCTCCGCATACGTAACGGTGTTCAGACGACGCGCTTCGTCGACGATGCGGGGATCAGCCGTCATGATGCCTTCGACGTCTGTGAAGATGTCCACGACCTCTGCGTCGAGCGCGACGCCGAGCGCGGTGGCGGTAGTGTCGCTGCCGCCGCGCCCCAGCGTCGTGACCTCTTGGTCCTGACTCCAGCCTTGAAAGCCGGTCACAATCACGATGCGTCCTTGTTCCAATTCATTCAAGATCCGCTTCGGATTGATCGTCAAAATGTGAGCCCGCGTGAAATCATCGTTCGTCGTGATCCCGGCCTGCCCCCCCGTCAACACTGCCGTATCCACGCCGTGTTGACGAAGGTGTGAAGCAAAGACGACGCCGGAGATCAATTCCCCGCAGGACATCAAGAGATCGAGCTCGCGTCGGTTCGTGCGGTCATCCTCTCCGATCAGCCCAAGCAGCGTATCTGTCGCATACGGGTCGCCTTTGCGCCCCATCGCCGACACGACGACGACAACGCCGTATCCACGCTCTTTTGCCTCCAGGATGTGTTCGATCGCCCGCTCGCGAACTTCACGGGTGGCGACCGACGTGCCGCCGAACTTTTGAACGAGTATGCGCATGGCTGTCCCCTCTTATCCAGTTTTTGCAAGTGTTTACGCCCGATGTGAAGATTTAACGGGTTTTGACCATGTATTCTGCGATCTGCACGGCGTTCCACGCAGCGCCTTTGAGCACGTTGTCCGAGACGACCCACAAGTTCAGGCCGCGCGGATGGAACAGATCCCGACGGATGCGTCCCACATACACGTCGAGCGTGTCTGCGGTGGTCGCCGGCATCGGATATTCTTGTTCGTCCAAATTGTCAACCACGGTGACGCCGGTCGCCTGCTCCAGCAGCCCGCGCACTTCCTCCAGATCGAACGGACGCTTGGTCTCGATGTAGACCGATTCGGAGTGACCAAAGACGACCGGCACACGCACGGCGGTCGGCGTGACCTGAATCTCTTGGTCACCGAAGATCTTGCGGGTCTCGTTGACCATCTTCATCTCTTCTTTGGTGAAGCCGTTATCGGTGAACGTGTCGATCTGCGGAATGACGTTAAACGCCTGCTGGTGCTTTTTCGGCAAAGAGCCGACCGGCAGATAGCTCGGAGTTGGTTGCTCCCCGCCCACGATGGCTTTCGTCTGCGACATCAGGTCGTCGATCCCTTTTTGACCGGCACCGGACACCGCCTGATAGGTGGAGACGATGATTCTGTCGATGCCGTACGCGTCATACAGTGGTTTCAGAGCGACGACCATCTGGATGGTCGAGCAGTTCGGGTTGGCGATGATGCCCCGGTGCTGCGAGATCATGTGCGGGTTGACTTCCGGCACGATCAGCGGCACTTCCGGCACCATGCGGAACGCGGAGGTGTTGTCGATGACGACAGCGCCGCGCTCCACCGCTTCCGGGGCCAGACGCTCGGATACGGAACCGCCTGCGGAGAACAGAGCGAAGTCCATGCCTTCGAACGCCTCCGGGCGCGCTTCTTCCACTTTATAGGTCTGACCTTTAAACTTCAGCTCCTGCCCGACAGAACGGGCAGAAGCGAGCAGACGAAGTTCACCGACAGGAAAGTCGCGTTTTTCGAGCGTTTCGACGATTTTTTGTCCGACTGCGCCGGTGGCTCCCACCACTGCGACATTGTAGCGTGCCTTTTTCTCCATAAATTGCCCAACTCCTATTCTTGATTAAAGGACTATGCTTGCAAGTCCCGCCACTTCTCCACGACCATCGGTTGGAGTTGTTTTTTCTCGAGGGCGTGTTCCAGCGTCGGGATGATCAACTCATTGCGTGCGACCAGGGAATTGATCTTTTTCCAAGGATCATCTTGCCCGAACGGCACGAAGAAAATGTTTTTCGTCGCCAAAAGCCGCCCGACATTGACCGCGTTCAGGCCAAGTCCGTCGTTGGTCGAGATCGAGATCACGACCGGGCGGTCATTGCGCAGCGTGGATTTGGCCGCCATCAGCACCGGCGATTCGTTCATCGCGTTGGCAAGCTTTGCCAGCGAGTTGCCGGTGCAAGGAGCGATCAGCATCACGTCGAGCAGTTTCGACGGGCCGAGCGGCTCCGCTTCCGGGATCGACTTGATCGCCGTCTCGCCGGTGATCGATTCAATTTTGGCCACCCACTCATCCGCTTCGGCAAATCGGGTGGTCGTCGATTGTACAGTATACGAGAGAATCGGCACGACGCGTGCGCCAAGCTTCATCAATTCTTCCATCGCCGGTTGAACTTCCGCATAGGTGCAATGCGAACCGGTCAAACCAAAACCGATCGTTTTGCCTTTGAGATCCATATGCTTTCCCTCCAAGGATTACGCGTGTTCCCAAAGCAGACGGCAGATGGTGCGAGCCAAGATCTGACCGGCTGTCTTCGGGGCAACGATCCCCGGCAGGCCTGGAGCGAGCAGTGCTTTGATTCCCCGTTTTTCCGCATAACGAAAGTCTGTGCCGCCCGGTTTGGACGCGATGTCGATAATCACAGAGGAGCGCGGCACCTTGGCCAGCACCTCCGCCGGCAAGACCATCGCCGGAATGGTGTTGAAAATCAGATCTGCCTCCCGGACAGCCTGTTCCAACTCGTTCATCGGCACCGCTCGCAGTTTCATCTCCTGAATGCGGGCGATATCTGCCGGTTTGCGTGCGCAGACAGTCACCTCCGCCCCGATGCCACCAAGCATCCGGGCCAGCGTGATCCCGCAGCGACCAAAACCGAGCACGACGGATCGCGAGCCGTGAATGGTGATGTCGGTATGCTCCATCGCCATCTGGATCGCCCCCTCCGCCGAGGGCACCGAGTTGTGGATCGCCACTTCGTCCAGCTCCATCAGCTTGACGAGGCGCAGATTGCGCTGCCGGCAGATCTCGCTGAGTTTCTGCCTGGCGATGCCGGTGAAGATCTGAGCATGGCGCGGGATCGCGTCAAAATGCTTTTGTTCCAACACCAACTCGGTTGAGGAGTATTTGCTTTCCACTTTACCAGTATCGTCCATCCCGGTGACGGGAAGCACGATTGCATCAACGTCAGCCAACACATCAGGGGTGAGTTCTGCCTTCACCGTGTCGGCGAGGGGTGTCTCGAACTGGTCGAAGCCGATCAATACGATGCTCGCATCGAGATCGCTCGCGTGCTTGATGACCTCCATGATGCGGGCATCGCCGCCGACAAACGCCATCTTGATCCCTGTCAGCATGCTTCTCCGTACCCCTTTCAAAACATTTTACGCGATTTTCTAAAATATTCAAGGCTTGAGGCTTTGCTCAGTCCGGCACGACAGCAGCACGGTTCACGGGGAATGCTCCATGCCGCGGTCGTTGCGAGTGAGATATCGTATGCCGCTGCCTAGTTGCTGGTTCCTGTTGACGAGGACGTTTGCTCAAACGGGTGCGTGTCACCTTCGCTGTCCAACAAGATCATATCCGGTCCGACCTTGCGGATCGCGTTCCAAGGAATCACCGTATCCTCCCGCTTTTTACCAAAAGGCAATCCGCCCGCTGCCAGAAGGATCGACTCGATCTTGCCCGTCTCCTCGTCGATCCACAGATCTGCTCCGCCGAGCACGCCCCGCCTTGTTCCCGTCTGTACATCGATCATCTCTTTGCCAGCCAGTTCGCTCAATCTCATCGCTGTTATGCCTCCTTCGCCTGTGGGCGTGTTTTGGTATTGCTTATGCGTCCGGAAAACGAAAAAGTACCCGTCTGCATCAGACGGGCACTTTCAGGTGATTTATGCGTTTTCGTTTGGAGCACGCAGATCGTCGAACGGACCGACGGCCGCCATGGCAAACGTGCCGCCGAGCATCTGTTTGGCAGCGGCATTGACTTGGTCGAGCTCGACCTTTTTGATCTTTTCGACCAGATCGTCGAGCGTAACGTGCCGACCGAGCAGCTCGTTTTTGCCGAGGCGGCTCATGCGGGAAGAGGTGCTCTCCAGCGACAGCATCAGCGAACCTTTGACCTGCTCCTTGGCTTTGTTCAGTTCCTCTTCTGTGATCCCTTTGGCCGCGATGTCGGCGAGGATCTCGCCGCACAGGTCGGTGACCATCTGCGCCCGCTCGGGACCCGTGCCGACGTACAGACCGAACATGCCGGTCTCTTTGTAAGCGGTATGGTACGAGTAGATCGAGTACGCAAGACCGCGCTCTTCGCGGATGTCTTGGAACAGACGGGACGAGGAAGAGCCGCCGAGCACGTTGTTGAACAGGATCGTCGGGTAGATCATTTCATGGTCATACGCAAAGCCCGGAGCGGCCAGCAGGATGTGTGCTTGCTCCGTGCCTTTGTTGCGGATCGCTTTGCCGGACGAGAAGGTGGCCGCTTTGTCCTGACGTTGCACGCGCGTTTGCGGCAGGTCGCCGAACAGGGCCTCGACCAGTTGGAGAGCCTCGCGGTGTTTGACGTTTCCTGCGATGGCGATGACGATGTTGTCGGTCGTATAGTTTTGTTGCATGTATTGGAAGAAGTCCTGCTGCCGGAAGGAGTTCAAAGACTCCTCCGTGCCGAGGATGTTGTAGCCGAGCGCGTGATCCGGGTACACGACTTCTGCGATCATGTCGTGCACGAGATCATCGGGCGCGTCTTCATACATTTTGATCTCTTCGATGATGACGCGGCGCTCTTTGACGAGTTCTTCCTCGGCAAATTTGGAACGCAGCAACATGTCGGCCAACGTCGACATGGCGAGACCGAAATGCTCATCCAATACTTTCGCGTAATAGCAGGTGTATTCTTTAGAAGTAAACGCGTTTACCTGGCCGCCGATACCGTCAAACATTTCGGCGATCTGCCGGGCAGACAGCTTTTCCGTTCCTTTAAACATCATGTGCTCGATAAAATGGGTGATGCCGTTGGTCGCCGGATTTTCATCCCGGGAACCGGTTCCGACCCAGATACCCAGCGATACGGAACGCACAGACGCGATCTCTTCGATCACGACGCGCATGCCATTGGAAAGAACCTCACGATAGATCAAGTATATCCTCCTCTGTTACAGAGAGACAACACATCGTCTCGCCTGTTTTCTTCAGGCCATCCGATTTTGGTCTGAACATCTTTTGGGGTGATGCAAAATTTACTATAACATACATTCAGCCTATGTCGCCAATTTCCACCATGTGATGTCCCCTCTGAGATTTTCCCGGTTGCTCTGTACTTTCCTTATTATATGGGAATCGCGCACGAGCTAGTACAAGCTCCAAATATAGCTACTTTTCGCTAAAAAAGGCTGTCGAGAGCTCGACAGCCTAGGGGTTTTGCAAGGGCCGGGTCGGATCGATCAACTCCGAGACGGTGACAAGGTCGTAGCCCTTTTTCTTCAGATTGGGAAGCAGCGACCGCAACGCCTCGCGGGTCGGTTCGGTCGGATGCATCAGGACGAGCGCTCCATTTTCCGCACGGGACAGCACTTTGTCCTGAATCGAGGCGGCAGGCGGTTTGCGCCAGTCCAGCGTGTCGATCGTCCAGAGAATCGTCCGCATCTTTTGTCCGTGCGCCTGTTTGACCGTCTCATCGTTAAACGCGCCGCCCGGCGGGGCGAACAATGTCGGCGTTTGACCGGTCGCCCGTTTGATCGCCTGATTGGTGCGGACGATCTGGCTCAGTTGACTGCGGCTGTCGAGATTGGCCATGTCCGGGTGCGAATAGGCGTGGTTGCCCAGTTCATGACCGCGCACGAGGAGTTCTTTGGCAAGGTCCGGATTTTTTTTGGTCCAGGAACCATCCAGGAAAAAAGTGACCTGCACGTTGTGTGTCTCAAACGTGTCCAACATGTCGGCCAGATACTCCTCGCCCCACGCCACGTTGACCATCAAAGCCATCTGTTTTTTCTCGCCGTTGCCCCGGTAGATCGGCAACGGTCCAAGGTCATCGAGGGAGATGGCGGCCGGGATCTGCTTGGCTACCAGCGGGATGCGGTCACCTTTGCTCGCCTTCGCCTTTTCCATCGTGGCTTCGACGTCGACTTCCACACCGTTTAAGGAAGGGATCGCCTTCCAGACCGGGTGATTTTGGGCATCGATGGGGTCGGCGTTATACTGCTTGGCCAACACTTCGACTCTTTTGCGCAGGTCTTTGTCCTGCTGATTCGCCATCGCGCTGACGACCGGCATCGGATGATCGACTTTCGCCGGGGCGCTTTCTGCACCGGAGCGAAAAAGACCGCTCAGGAGAAACACGAGGGCCACCGCACCAAATAAAAGCGGACGGCGTTTCACGGCTGAGACAGTCGGGCTGTTACGGTGCTTCATGATCTGTCACCCTCCCCTCGCATCTCGTTGACAGATCGCACGTCATACCCGCTGTCACGCAAGCTTTTCAACAGGCCCGGCACCGCAGCGGCCGACAGTTGATCCACGCGCATCCGCAGGATATCGCCCGGTTGCACCCCTTCGTGCATCCGGCCAAATACGTGAACGGCGTCATCCTTCGTTTTCGGAGCGGCGTCAATCGACCAGCCGATCAACTCGGCATGGCGGGATCGAATCGCTTTGGCGACCGCGCTTTTCGCTTCTCCATGCGGGACTCGAAACGCCCGGTGTTCCGGGAGACCCGCCTTTGTCCACGCGGCGTCGGAACGCTCCAACTCCGCCCGCACTTCTTCTGCCGACATCTGGCTCGTGTCGCGGTAGGTGTACAGGCTCTGCCCGACCTCATGCCCGGCAGAGACAATCGCCTGAGCGCTGCGGGGGTTGGCCTCGATCCACGAGCCGGTCAGGAAAAAGGTTGCCTTGACGTTGTGCGATCGCAAAGCGAGCAAAATGTCGCCGATACGCGCTGAGTTGGAGTCCGCTCCCACATCAAACGTGAGCGCGACAACGGAAGCTTCCACCGGGTAGGACTGAACGGGGATCGACATCCCTTTCAGGTCTCGTACATATGTATTGATCGCCAGCGTGTCGCTGATCCCGGAAAACAGCAACAGACAGGCGGCGCCGGCGGTGAGCAATTTGCCGACGTGGATGCGACGTGCAACCGTCATTTTCTTCATCGTCTTCATGGCGTCCACCTCACTCGCTTCTAATTTATGCGGGTCAAAGGTGGACTAGACCTCAAGGGGCGGTGCCAGCCCTCGTGGAGCAACTCGGAACGCAAACGAAAAAAAGAGGCAGATCGCTCTGCCCCTCTTACAGGTGGTTTCTGACTAACTGGATTAGCTGCGCGGACGCACGCGGTCACGGTCGCCGCCGCCACGCGGGCCGCGGTTGCCGCCACCGCTGTTGCGGCGGTCTTCATCGCGGGATGCCTTGATCTGACGCTGGATCTCTTCCAGCGGCGTCGGCGGCTCGCCGCGCATTTCGCGAAGTGCTTCGCGATGGGACAGGTTGACGCGGCCTTGCGGGTCGACCTCGGTGACTTTGACCGGCAGAATGTCGCCGACGTTGCAGACGTCTTCCGTCTTCGCCACGCGCTCTTCCCCCAGCTGCGAGATGTGAACGAGACCGTCTTTGCCCGGCAGGACTTCGACGAACGCGCCGTATTTCTCAACGCGGGTGACTTTGCCGCTGTAGATCGCACCCAGTTCGACTTCGCGGACGATGCCTTCGATGATCTCTTTTGCCTTTTCACCCGCTTCGCCGTTGGTCGCGGCGATGAAGACGCGACCGTCTTGCTCGATGTCGATCTTGACGCCGGTCTCTTCGATGATTTTGTTGATCACGCGACCGCCCGGCCCGATGACGTCGCGGATCTTGTCCGGATGGATGCGCATGGTGATAATGCGCGGTGCGTACGGAGACATTTCCGCGCGCGGCTCTGCGATCGCTTCCAGCATTTTGCCGAGGATGTGCTGACGGCCGCGGTGCGCTTGCTCCATCGCACGCTCCAGCACTTCACGGTTGATGCCTTTGATCTTGATGTCCATCTGCAGAGCGGTGATGCCCTCAGCGGTGCCTGCGACTTTGAAGTCCATGTCGCCCAGGTGGTCTTCCATGCCTTGGATGTCGGTGAGGACGACCATTTTGTCACCGTCTGCGATCAGGCCCATCGCCACACCGGCGACCGGTGCTTTCAGCGGGACGCCTGCGTCCATCATCGCCATGACGGAGCCGCAGATCGCTGCTTGCGACGTCGACCCGTTCGACTCGATGATCTCGGAGACGACGCGGATCGTATACGGGAAATCGTCAGAAGACGGGATTACCGGTTCCATCGCGCGCTCGCCGAGTGCGCCGTGACCGATATCGCGGCGGGACGGAGCACGTAGCGGACGCGCTTCGCCGACGGAAAACGGCGGGAAGTTGTAATGATGCATGAAGCGCTTTTCGGAGTCGAGGCCGAGACCGTCGATCTCCTGCGAGTCGCCAAGCGTGCCGAGGGTGCAGACAGACAGCGCTTGCGTTTGACCGCGGGTGAACAGACCGGAGCCGTGAACGCGCGGCAGCAGACCGACCTCGGTCGAGATCGGGCGGATCTCATCGATGGCGCGGCCGTCCGGACGAATGCCTTCGTGCACGATGGCATGACGAACTTGCTCCTTGACGATGTCATAGAGCACTTCGCTGATATCGCCTTGGTGAGAAGCGAACGACTCTTCACCCAGCTCTTCGAGCAGTGCCGCTTTGACTTCTTCTTTCACAGCGGAGATGTTTGCTTCACGCTCTTGCTTGTCGTACGTGCGGATCGCTTCTTTGAGCTTGTCCGTCGCCAGGGAGCGGACTTTGTCATTGATCTGTGCATCGACTGCGTGCAGGATGACTTCTGCCTTTTCCGGTTGCAGTTCGGCGACGATCTGCTCTTGGAAAGCGACCAGTTCTTTGATCGCATCGTGTCCGAACATGATCGCTTCGATCATCACCTGTTCCGGGACGACGTTTGCACCCGCTTCGACCATGTTGATCGCGTCTTTGGTGCCGGCGACGATCAGGTGGATGTCCGATTTGGCAGCTTGTTCGACGGTCGGGTTGATCACAAACTCGCCGTCGACGCGACCGACGATCACACCGGCAATCGGGCCTTCAAACGGCACGCTGGAGGTCATCAGAGCGGCCGAGGTGCCGATCATCGCAGCGATTTCCGATGCGCAGTCTTGATCCACGGAAAGTACGAGGTCGACGACTTGGATGTCGTTGCGGTAGCCTTCCGGGAACAGCGGACGGATCGGTCGGTCGATCAGACGGCTGGCGAGGATCGCTTTTTCCGACGGACGTCCTTCGCGCTTGATGAAGCCGCCCGGGATTTTACCAACCGCATATAAACGCTCCTCGTAGTTGACGGTGAGCGGGAAAAAGTCAAGATCTTTCGGTTCACGGGAAGCGGTCACCGTCGAGAGCACGACCGTGTCGCCGTAGCGGACCATCACAGAACCGGTCGCTTGCTTGGCATGCTTGCCGAACTCCAGGGTCAGCGTACGGCCGCCGAGGGTAGTGGAAAACGTTCTATGCATATGAAAACAAGTGCCTCCTTTCGGCTGTTGCGCCGAAGAGTATGGGGTTTATGTATGACTCATGGGTTACTTTAGTTCGCACTACGCACAAGTATTTCCTTCTTTAGCGTAGAAAAATCATGCAAAACACAAAGAAGAAGCGGGAATCCAGTAGAATCCCGCTTCTTTCCATGTTACTTACGCAGACCGAGTTTCGCAACCAGGTCGCGATAACGGTTAACGTCTTTGTTACGCAGGTAGTTGAGCAGGTTACGGCGACGGCCGACCATTTTCAACAGACCACGACGGGAGTGGTGGTCTTTCTTGTGCGTGCGCAGGTGATCGTTCAGGTAGTTGATCTTGTTGGTCAGGATCGCGATTTGTACTTCCGGCGAACCGGTGTCGCCTTCGTGAACTTTGAACGATTCGATCAGGTTGGTCTTTGCTTCTTGATTGAGTGCCATTGTTATGGTACACCTCCAAATAATATATCCCCAAGGCCCAGAACGCCGTCGGTGTGTTCGGCGATCCGCGCACGTGGTTCACTGTGTCATTTGCCGATGACGGTGATGACGAGTCGGCCCTGTGCAATGTCTTTCGCCACGATGTCAAAAGCTCGACCGCCGATGGATACAAATCCACGGAAGCGAGTCGCCACCGGCACAAGACCTGGAATCAGCTTGGCAGCGCGCACGATGTCATCTACAAAGATGCCGCGTTGGCGATCTTCGAAGAGCCGCTGCTTGGCATGGACCGTGACGATGACGCGCATGCTCAGTTGTACTCAAGCGATACTTGGCGATCATCGTCCAACTCGGTAAACATCGAAAACAAGGAATCTTGAAACGCCAGCATCAAAGCGTCGTCCTTTCCGCTCTTGCGGTAGAACTTGACCAAGTCGCGGTTCAATTGCTTGAATTCGTCGCTGATGCAGATGCGTGCCACCTCGCGGCACCACTCCATCAGTCGTGTATCACGTTCATCGACATACGGGTATCTCACGTGTCCATCCCCCCGCTCGCAGAACTGCGTGCCTATGAGTCAGGATGATAGGAGCAATAGTAAGAACCACTCAGACAGTATATCATACAGGGTTTGGTTCGACAACAACAGGCGGCACATGTGCTAGTAAATGTATGCGCAGGCCGTGTCCGCTTATACCGAAAACAGTGACAACCGGGAACGCGCCTCCACCACATCGCTCTGGATCTGTGCGATCAGTTCCTCGACGGAGAAAAACTTTTTCTCGTCACGCAGGAAGTCGAGAAACTCTACACGGATCGCCTCGCCATAGAGATCGCCGCTGAAATCGAGGAGATGCGCTTCGAGCGAACGGTGCATCTGGTCGTGGAACGTCGGCTTCGTGCCAATGTTCAGAACAGCTGCATGCCACTCATTCTTGACCAAGACCCGCACCACATATACCCCGTTTTTCGGCAATGCGAACGAATCGAGCGGTTCGATATTTGCCGTCGGGAAGCCGAGCAGCCGCCCGCGCTTCTCGCCGTGGATGACGGTACCGGTGACGGCGTAGGGGCGTCCGAGCAATTCGCAGACGAGCCGGGCATCGCCATAGGACAATTTCTCCCGGATCAGTGTCGAGCTGACTTTTTCACCGTAGCGGTTGACCGCGCCGACGATCTCCACCGGGATACCCGCTTCCGCCGCGAGGTCCTTGAGCATCGAAGCATCTGCCTTGCCACCGCGACCGAATGCGTAGTCAAAACCGACGACAAGGCCCTGCGGATGCAGTCGGGAAAGGAAGCCATAGATGAACTCCTCGGCCGTCAGCCCCGCAAACGCCACTGTGAAGTGAACAACATACACGATCTCGACGCCCAATTCCTCCATCACGCGCATCTTTTCATCGAACGGCGTGAGCAGGTTGGCATGCGCTTGCGAGTTGCCGAGCACCTGTCTTGGATGCGGGTAAAACGTTAACACGCTGGCGGGCAGACCAAGTTGACCGGCCAATTCAACAGCTCGGCCGATCAACCCTTGATGCCCTATATGTATTCCATCGAAGTTTCCCAGTGCCATGACCGACGGCTGAAACGCCGCATTGTCCTGGAGATCTGTGATTTGGATGATCTTCACGACATCTCACCCCTACTCTTTGAACACCTTCTCTGGTACTGTGTGCGTCTCCCCGTCCACGATCGACTCGATGCGGTACAGAGCGAGCAATCGCCCCGTTCGACTTTCGATCCGCACCAGTTGTCCCGCTTGGGCACCTGGAATCACGCGGCGCAGCGTCAGTTCGCGACCGTTATCCACACGCCGCTCCAGCGCCTCCGGGATCGTCGCAGCCGTCAGATGAGGCAACGCGGATTGCAACGGTTGCAGCTGCTCGGCGATCTGACCTGCCGCCGCCAACTCCTCGATCTGTTCAAACGTCAACGCCTGTTCCAGCGTAAACGGGCCGGAACGGGTGCGCACGAGGTGCGACATATGGGCCGGCACGCCAAGCGTGCTTCCCAAGTCCTGACACAGTGTACGCACGTAGGTTCCTTTGGAACACTCCACGTCAAACCGTACTTTCGGGTGGTTCGGCTCCAGATCAAGGGAGAGGATCTCCAATTTGTAGATCGTGACTTCGCGCGGCGGGATCTCCACCTCCTCGCCTTGGCGGGCGAGATCATACGCACGCTGGCCGTTGATCTTGATCGCTGAAAAGGCGGGAGGACGCTGCAGGATCGGACCGATGAACGAGGCAGCCGCCTCGCGCACCTGCTCCTCGGTCACCTGCACGGTATCCACCGATTCGACCGGTTCCCCCGATGCGTCCTGCGTGGTCGTCGAAACGCCGAACGTCACTTCGCCCCGATAGGCTTTGGCCTGATCAAGCAGATATTCAGCGACGCGCGTCGCGCTGCCGATGCAGATCGGCAAGACGCCGGTCACATCAGGATCGAGCGTGCCGGTGTGCCCGACCTTTTTCACGCCGAGCACCCGTTTGACCCTGCCGACGACCTGCTGCGAGGTCATGCCGGCCGGTTTGTTGACGATCAGAATGCCATTCATGCGTTCGCTCCCACTTCTGCTATTGCTTCTTTGACGCGAGCCAGCACGCGTTCACGCACTTCCTCGAGCGATCCGTCCATCTTGCAACCGGCTGCCCGTGCATGACCGCCACCGCCAAACTCCAGCGCGATCCGGCCGACGTCGACCACATATTTGGAACGGAACGAGACCTTGGTCTTGTCAGGAGACAGTTCGCGGAAGCAGATGCCCACCTCTACTCCTTCGACGTTGCGCGGGTAGTTGACGAGACCTTCGACGTCTTCGTCATCGCCTTTCACACGCTCCAGCATCTCGCGGGAGACGGCCACCCATGCGATGCGGCCGCTCTCGTCACGTCCCAGCGAATCCAACCCTTCGCGGATCAACTGCACCTGCGCCCACGTCATCGTTTCCAACACCTTGTCCACCACGTTGTAAGGCTGCACCCCGTGACGCAGCAGATCAGCCGCGATCAAGAGCACGTCTTCGGTGGTGTTCGAGTAGCGGAAACCGCCCGTATCGGTAACAAGCCCGGTGTACAGGCAGGTCGCCGTATCAATGTCCAACTCCACGCCCAGTTCGCGGGCTACTTTATAGACGATCTGGCAGGTGGCCGCCGCCGTGAGATCGACAAGGTTTTCCGTGCCGAAACGGTCGTTGGTGACGTGGTGATCAATGTTCAGAATCTGCGCGTTGTCGGCGATCAGTTGGCCGGAGCAGCCCAATCGCTTGCGGTCGCCGCAGTCAAACGAGATCACCGCATCAAATCGTTCCTGCACACCGTCCGGCAGTTCAAATCGATCCGCCATCGGGAAGAACGAAAATTTATTCGGGATCGGATCGTCGTTGATCAGGCGGAACGACTTGCCGAGTTTGTGCAACAGGTGAGCGGCACCCAGACAGGAGCCGAGTGCGTCACCGTCCGGCTTTTCATGAACGAGCAGCAGAAAGTGATCGTGGTTGCGGAAAAAATCGGCAGCCGCCTTATACTCCTGCTTCAGGTTCTGCGTTTGACTCATTGCTCTCGTCTCCTTTGATGTCCCGCAGGACTTCCGAGATTCGGGTCGAGTAGTCGATCGAGGTGTCAAGTTTGAAATGCAGTTCCGGCGTGCGGCGCAGGCGAATCCGGCGTCCCACCTCGGAGCGGATGAAGCCAGATGCTTTGTTCAACGCATCCATCGTGCCGTTGCGCTTCGACTCGTCGCCAAGGACACTGACATACACATTGGCGTGTTGAAGGTCGCCCGATGCTTCCACATCGGTGATCGTCACGAAGCCGACGCGCGGGTCTTTGACTTCAGTGCGCACGATGTCGACGATCTCTTTTTTAATCTGTTCCCCTACACGGCTGACACGAATCTTTGCCATGATTGGTTCACCTCTTTTTCCGTTAGATAGACGTTGGAGTTGAATTCTGCCCCTAAGGGAAAATTCAACTCCGTCACGTCACTCATGCTGTTTTAGACTACTTTAATTTGCTCCATTTGGAACGCTTCGATGATATCGCCTTCGCGCAGGTCGTTGAATTTCTCAATCGTCACGCCGCACTCGAAGTTGGTTGCCACTTCGCGGACATCGTCCTTGAAGCGTTTGAGCGAGTCAAACTTGCCTTCGAACAGGATGACGCCGTCACGCAGGACGCGCAGTTCGGCCGAGCGAACCAATTTGCCCTCGGTGACGAAGCAACCGGCGATGGTGCCGACTTTGGAGACTTTGAAGGTTTGGCGCACTTCTGCACGGCCGAGCAACACTTCCTTGAACTCCGGATCGAGCATGCCTTTCAGCGCTGCTTCGATCTCTTCGATCGCGTTGTAGATGACACGGTACAGGCGTACGTCGACCTTCTCCGACTCGGCCATCTTCTCAGCTTGCGTCTGCGGACGGACGTTGAAGCCGATGACGATTGCATTGCCTGCCGTCGCCAGCAGGATATCGGATTCGTTGATCGCGCCGACGCCCTGATGGATGACTTTTACGCGAACGCCTTCCACATCGATCTTTTCCAAAGAACCGCGCAGGGCCTCGACAGAACCTTGTACGTCCGCTTTGATGATGACGTTGAGTTCTTTGATGTCGCCCTCTTTGATCTTGGAGAACAGATCGTCCAGCGTAACGCGGGATTGAGCCCCGATCGACTCTTGACGATGTTGGTGCGCGCGCTTTTCCACGAGCTTGCTCGCTTTGCGTTCGTCATCATAGACGACGAACAGGTCACCGGCACTCGGAACGTCAGACAGACCGAGGATCTCGACCGGCATCGCCGGCAGCGCTTCTTTTACGCGGCGACCGCGGTCGTTGACCATGGCGCGAACCTTGCCGTAGGTGGTGCCGGCGACAACGATGTCACCGACTTTGAGCGTGCCGTTTTGGACGAGCACAGTCGCGACCGGGCCGCGACCTTTGTCCAGTTCGGCCTCGATGACCGTACCGCGCGGACGCGCATCCGGGTTCGCTTTCAGTTCTTGTACTTCCGCGACGAGCAGGATCATCTCGAGGATGTCCTCGATCCCTTGGCGCTTGAGAGCGGAGACCGGAACGAAGATCGTTTCGCCGCCCCACTCTTCCGCTACCAGGCCGTACTCGGTGAGCTCCTGCTTGATGCGGTCAAGGTTTGCGTCCGGCTTGTCGATCTTGTTGACCGCGACGATGATCGGCACGTTGGCCGCTTTCGCATGGTTGATCGCTTCCACCGTCTGCGGCATGACGCCGTCATCCGCTGCAACGACGAGGATCGTGATGTCGGTGACTTGAGCACCGCGAGCGCGCATCGTGGTGAACGCTGCGTGGCCCGGCGTGTCGAGGAAGGAGATCTTCTTGCCTTTGATCTCGACTTGGTAGGCGCCGATGTGCTGGGTGATGCCGCCTGCCTCGGACGCGGTGACGTTGGTCGAACGGATCGCGTCGAGCAGCGTGGTTTTCCCGTGGTCGACGTGGCCCATAATCGTGACGATCGGCGGACGCTCACTCAGAGATTCCGGATCATCCTCTTCCACCAGCATATCGACCGCTTCTTCGTCGACCGGCTCTTTGATGGTCACTTCGATGCCGTAGTCTTCTGCGACCAGTTGGATCGCATCGGCGTCGATTTCGTTGTTGATCGTCGCCATGATGCCGAGGAACAGGAGCTTTTTGATGATCTCGGACGGCTCGCGCTTGATCAGTTTCGCGAAGTCCTTAACGGTCATTGCGCCTTCGATCTCGACGTTTTTCGGCATTTCAACCGGTTTCGGAGCCGGACGTTGTCCGCCTTGGTTCTGTGCGCCGCCGCGTGCGCCGCCACGGGTGTTGCCGCCGCGTCCGCCTTGGTTGCCGCCGCGGTTGTTCGCGCCGCCGCGGCCTTGGTTGTTGCCGCCGCGTCCGCCCGCGTTGCCGCCACGGTTCCCGCCGGTGTTGCCACCCGGACGGTTGCCGCCGGTGTTGCCGCCGGGACGATTACCGCCGCCACCGCCAGCCGGGCGGTTGCCACCGTTGCCTGCCGGGCGATTGCCGCCGCCTGCCGGGCGATTGCCGCCGCTTGCCGGTCTGTTTGCCGTCGTACCAGCCGGACGGCCTGCCGGTTGGTTCGGCTTCTTTTGCGGAATGCGCTCGTTGCGCGGTTGAGAAGCGACACGATCATCTACGAGATTGTCGTAGTCCTTTTCATTCGCTTTGGCAGGTTGTCCTGCTTGATTCGCTTGATTGTTTTGCGTCATATTCCCCTGATTTCTCCGTTCTCCACCAGATTTAGGTGCTTGATTTGGCGATTGTTGCTCAGAACCCTTTTTCTCGGATTTGCCTTTAACATCTTTGAAAAATTGTTCCACTTTTTGAATCATCTCCTGATCCATCACGCTCATGTGATTGTTGACCGGGACATTCATGCGAGTGAGAATTGCAATGATCTCTTTGCTGATGAACCCGCAATTTGGTCACTGCGCGTCACCCCCGGCATTTTCTCCAGCCAGTTGGCGTATACGCTTTGCAAAACCGGATTCGGTCACCACGACGATGGCGCTGTGGGGTTTGCCCACCGCCTGCCCAAGGGAGATCTTGTCGAGAACTTCGATCAAAGGCACCTTGTAATGCTTGCATTTGTCGTGGTATTTCTTCATCGCGTTTGCACCTGTATCGCGTGCCACCAGAGCCAGAGCCGCCTTGCCGGCTCGCACTTGAGCTAAACAGGCGTCATGGCCTGTTACGAGCGCTCCCGCCCGCTTTGCCAATCCGAGCATGTTCGCAAATTGTTGTTCACTCATCCTCATCGCCCTCCGGTTCCACACCGGCCAGTTCCCGAGCCAGCGTGTCGTAGATCTCTTCCGAAACGGAAGTTTTCAGAGAGCGCTCCAAGGCCTTCTTCTTGCGCGCCGGCACCAGACAATCCGCCTGACGACAGATGTAGGCTCCCCGTCCCGCCTTCTTGCCTGTCGGATCGAGTTCAACAGACCCGAGCGACTGGTTGAAGACGAGCCGGATCAATTCGCGCTTGGGCTTCATCTCCTGACAGCCCACACATTTACGAAGAGGGATCTTCTTCTGCATGGACGACCCCCTCCCTTTCCTCAGTCAAACGCCTTTTCGTCGGCAGTGTCTGCCAGAGGCGCGTAGTCTTCGGCGAGGTCGGTCGAATAGTTCTCGTTGTCGTCCGCACCTTCACTCTCTTCGCGATGCACCGGCACGAACCCTGCTTCGATCGCTTGGGTTTCGCTCTTGATATCGATCTTCCAGCCTGTCAATTTAGCTGCCAGACGCGCGTTTTGGCCTTCTTTACCGATCGCAAGGGACAGTTGGTAGTCCGGAACGACGACGCGAGCCACCTTGTTCTCCTCATCCACATCGACAGAGACGACCTTCGACGGCGAGAGCGCGTTGGCCACGTATTCCTTCGGATCTTCGCTCCATTTGACGATGTCAATCTTCTCACCGCGCAGTTCGTTGACGATCGTCTGCACGCGCATGCCGCGCGGACCGACGCAAGAGCCGACCGGATCGACGTCCGGATTGCGAGAGTAGACGGCGATCTTCGAACGGTAGCCCGCTTCGCGAGCGACCGATTTCAGTTCGACAACGCCTTCGTAGATCTCCGGCACTTCCAACTCGAACAGACGTTTGAGCAGGCCCGGATGGGTGCGCGAGAGCTGAATTTGCGGTCCCTTGGTGGTTTTCTCCACCTTGGTGATGTACGCCTTCACGCGATCATTATGCTTAAATTTTTCGGTCGGCATCACTTCGTTGAGCGGCAGCACCGCTTCGACCTTGCCGAGATCCACGTAGTAGAACCGGTTGTCCTGACGTTGGACGATACCCGTCACGATGTCAAACTCGCGGTCGACGAACTTGTTGTAGATGATGCCGCGCTCCGCCTCACGGATGCGCTGGGTGACGACCTGCTTGGCCGTCTGCGCTGCGATGCGGCCGAAGTCGCGCGGGGTGACTTCGATCTCGGCGATGTCGCCGATCTGGAAGCCCGGGTCGATCTGCTCCGCTGCGTCAAGCGAGATCTCAAGGCGTGCGTCTTCCGCCTCCTCGACGACCGTCTTGCGCGCGTAGACTTTTACGATGCCGGTGTGGCGGTTGACGTCCACGCGGACGTTTTGCGCCGAGTTGAAGTTGCGTTTGTATCCGGAGATCAGCGCAGCTTCGATCGCTTCGAGCAGGATTTCTTTGTCGATCCCTTTCTCGCGCTCGATCTGTTCTAATGCGTCAATAAACTCGCTGTTCATAAAAGATGTTTCTCCTCCTCACGAGAATCACGGTTAAAAGACGACGGCGAGCCTTGCGGATGCAATCGCCTCAACCGGCACTTCTCGCACCGATTTCGCCTCTTGAATGGTGACCGTCGTTCCGTCATATGCGTTCAAAACGCCTTCGAACGCTTTTTGACCGTCAATCGGTTCATACGTTGTTATGTATACATGCTTGCCAATCGACCGCTCGTAATCGGCTGGCTTTTTCAACGGCCGCTCGGCGCCAGGGCTCGATACTTCCAAAAAATAACTGGTCGGGATCGGGTCCACCTCGTCCAGCATATCGGAGACCTTCTCGCTGACACGTCCGCAATCGTCGATGTCAACGCCCTCCGGCTTGTCGATGAAAATGCGCAGGAACCAGTTGGCCCCTTCTTTTTTATACTCCACATCGACGAGCTCGAGGCCCTCTCCTTCGACGATCGGGGTTGCGAGTTCCTCGACGACGTCCGTCACTTTCCGTTTCGTCATTCTATCCCTCCTTCAATCTGAGCCAGAATCGGGTGACAGTAGTATTCCCTTCATCAGCCCTCTGTGAAACGCCCAGATAAACCGAAAGAGTGGGTTTCCCCACTCTTCTCATAGACAGTATTCTACGTCTAATACTATACAAATTATAGCATGACTCCTACGGAGATGCAACATTTCGCCTCGTAGCCCTAGAACAGCGAGAGTTGATTGGTCTCCGGCAAGCCGGTCAAACAACCGTGTGATTCCAGCAATTCGATGACCGTTTTCGAAGCGCGGGAACGCTCCTGCAGGTCTTGAATCGACAGGAACTCGCCTTGCTTCGCCGCTTCAGCGATGCCCTTCGCAGCGTTCTCGCCGACGCCGGCCAACGCACCAAACGGCGGAAGCAGTCCGTTCGACTCCTTGATGACTTGGAAGCGGGTCGCGTCCGACTTGTACAGATCGAGCGGAAGGAAGTGATACCCGCGCGCGGTCATTTCCAACGCCATCTCAAGGACGGTGTGGAGCGCCTTTTCCTTTGGCGCGGCTTGGAAGCCCTTCTCCTCGATCTCGATGATCTTCGCTTTGATCGCGTCGTAGCCCTTGCCCATGATCTCCAGATCAAAGTCGTCGGCGCGAACGGAGAAGTAAGTTGCATAAAATTCCAGCGGATAGTGGACTTTAAAGTAAGCGATCCGTACCGCCATCAGGACATACGCGGTGGCGTGCGCCTTCGGGAACATGTACTTGATCTGCTTGCAAGACCAGATGTACCAGTCCGGAACGTTGTTCTTCTTCATCTCGTCTTCCATCTCCGGCGTCAGGCCTTTGCCTTTCCGCACGCTCTCCATGATCTTGAAGGCGAACGACGGTTCGAGACCCGCATAGATCAGGTAGACCATGATGTCGTCCCGGCAGCCGATGACGTCTTTGAGCACGCAGATCTTGTCTTGAATCAATTTCTGAGCGTTGTTCAACCAGACGTCGGTGCCGTGAGACAAGCCGGAGATCTGCAACAGCTCGGAAAACGTGCTCGGTTTGGTGTCTTCAAGCATCTGTCGGACAAACTTGGTGCCAAACTCCGGGATGCCGTACGTACCGGTCTTGGAGCGAATCTTCTCCGGCGTGACCGGATTTTCCGGATCGATGGTCAACGCGTCTGTCCCTGCGAACAGCGACATCACCTTCGGGTCATCGGTCGGGATCTTTTTCGGGTCGAGGCCCGTCAAGTCCTGCAACATCCGGATGACCGTCGGGTCATCGTGACCCAGGATATCGAGTTTGAGCAAGTTGTCATGGATGGCGTGGAAGTCGAAGTGAGACGTCTTCCATTCGGCGTTCTTGTCATCAGCCGGGAACTGGATCGGCGAGAAGTCATACACGTCCATGTAGTCCGGAACGACGAGGATGCCGCCTGGATGCTGGCCGGTCGTGCGCTTGATCCCGGTGCACCCGTCGACCATCCGCATCATCTCCGCGTTGCGCAGATTCCAGCCTTTTTCTTCTGCAAACTTCTTCACGTATCCGTACGCCGTCTTTTCCGCGACCGTTGCGATCGTCCCTGCGCGGTAGACGTACTCATCCCCGAACAACACCTTCGTATAAGCATGCGCCCGCGCTTGGTAATCCCCGGAGAAGTTCAAATCGATATCAGGGACCTTGTCCCCTTTAAAGCCAAGGAACGTCTCGAACGGAATGTCATGGCCGTCCTTGTCCAGTCTCTCGCCGCATTTCGGGCAGTTCATGTCTTCCAAGTCAAAGCCGGAGCCGACCTTCCCACCGTGGAACTCGCTGTATTGGCAAGCCGGGCAGCGATAGTGCGGCGGCAGCGGATTGACCTCGGTGATCTCCGACATCGTCGCCACAAACGAGGAACCGACAGAACCGCGGGAACCGACCAGATAGCCGTCATCGAGCGATTTGCGGACGATCTTCTGCGAGATCATGTAGATACCCGCAAAGCCGTGGGTGATGATCGAGTTCAGTTCTTTTTTCAAACGCGCGTCGACGATCTCCGGCAGCGGTTCGCCGTAGAGCGCCTTCGCCCGGTCATAACACATGTTAGTCAGTTCATCGCCGGCCGTCTCCATGCGCGGCGTATACAGTTTGTCCGGGATCGGCGACACGTCTTCGATCATGTCGGCGATCTTGTTCGTATTGGTGATGACGATCTCTCGCGCGGTCGCTTCGCCAAGGTGCGCGAACGCGTCGAGCATCTCATTGGTTGTCATAAAGTACAGCGGCGGTTGATCGTTCGCGTTGCGGTCGTTTTGCGACGTCAGGAACACTTGGCGGTAGATCGCGTCTTCCGGATTGACAAAGTGGACGTCGCCTGTCGCCACGACCGGCTTGCCCGTTTCTTTGCCCACTTCGAGGATCAGGCGATGGTACTCTTTGATCGACTCCAGCGAACCAACCGACTCGTTGAGCAGGAGCGGCTTGTAATGCAGGAGCGGCTGGATCTCCAAATAGTCGTAAAACTCAGCGACTTCTTTGAGTTCCTCTTTCGTCTTGCCCCGCAGGATCGCATCGAACAACTCGCCCTGCTGGCAGGCGGTGCCGATCAGAAGTCCGTCGCGATGCTTGGTGATCAGACTGCGCGGGACGCGCGGCACGCGATGGAAATGCTTGATGTGCGATTCGGATACGATCTTGTACAAATTTTTCAGACCTGTTTTGTTCTGCACCAAAAGAATGGCGTGGAACGGGCGGACACGGGAGTAGTCAATCTCGCCGTCAGTTTCGTTCAGACGGCTGAGCGTGAAAAAACCCTGCTCCACCATATCTTTCAACATATATTGGTAGACTTTCGCCAGCGCGACCGTATCGTCGAGCGCGCGATGGGCGTTGACCAGATCGACATCAAACTTTTTGGCCAGCGTGCCCAGGCGATAGTTTTTCTCGCGCGGATAGAGCTTGCGGGCCAGCGACAGCGTGTCGAGGGCGATGTTCGTCCACGGCTCCATGCCGATCCGCTTGGCACATGCTTTCAGGAAGCCCATATCGAAGTCCGCGTTGTGCGCGACCAAAATCCCGTCATCGACAAACTCGCGGAAGGTCGGCAAGACTTCGTGCAATCTGCGCTTACCGCGTACCATGTCGTTCGTGATGTTGGTGATTTCGGTGATCTTGGCTGAAATCGGCACCTGCGGGTCGATGAGTTCGGTCCACTCTCCGATGATCTCCCGGCCCTTCATTTTGACGGCCGCGATCTCAATCAGGGTGTTCTCCGCCGCGTTCAAACCGGTGGTCTCCGTATCGAACACAACCCATTCGGTGTTTTCATCAATCGGGATCTCCGTGCCGTCCGGCAGGTTCAGCACGACCGGCACACCGTCATCGACAACGTACGCTTCGAGACCGAGCAAGACTTTAATGCCGTTCTTCTGACCGGCCGAGTATGCTTCCGGGAACGCCTGCACCACGCCGTGGTCGGTGATCGCAACCGCTTTGTGTCCCCACTTCGCCGCTTGGGCAACGAGCGTTTTCACCGGGGCGATCCCGTCGAGCGACGACATGTTGGAATGCAATTGCAGTTCGACGCGCTTCTCGTCCGCCGTGTCGGTACGAGTCTGCCCCGGGATCTCGACGAGATCCTGGATCATCAGCACCAACTCTTTTGCAAACGTGTCGAATTGGACGGTGCCCCGCACGCGCAGATGCATGCCGTCTTTGAGCAGACGCAGGACTTCCACCTGCTTGTCCCCTTTTGCGAACGTCTTGCAGGAGATCGAATCGGTATTGTCGGTGATGTTAAAGGTAAAGAGCGTACGACCGGAAGCCAGTTCACGCGTTTCAACGGTGAAAATCCGCCCCTCGACGACAACGCGGCGCATCTCGTCTTGGACTTCTTTCAGCGGTGTGGCCGGCTCTTGGATCGGATGACCCAATTCGACCTTGTCAGGCGGCGGACCGCCGTCGCCTTTGCCGCCGCCCTTGGTGCTGCGGGTGGCTTCTTGACGCTTCTCCTCTTCGTTGGCGACGAACGCCTTCTGCCCTTCAAGGCGGTCTTGCTCCTCGATCAGCGAGCGCATCGATTCGGAGACCTCTTGGAGCTTTTCTTTGTCGGCGTCCACCTGCACGACCACCGAGAGCTGGAGCACGTCGCGCAGCCAGAGAGCCAACTTTTCATCGTAGCCCTTCTGCTGGCACCGCTGTTTGATCACATCGGTGGTGACAGGCACACGCAGGTCGCGTCCGTCCAAGGTCAGGCGGCTGACGTCTTTGAGCTCCGCCTTCAGCGAGTGATCGTCGCCGAGCACCTGATCGACCGCATACCCAAAGTAATCGCGCACACGCTCCAGCACGTCCGTCTCTTCCCCTTCATACTCCAAGCGCAGCGTCACGTGACGCGCATCCTCTGCAAAGAAAGTTCGAAACGCATCTTGAATCTGTCTGTACACCGCCGATGTCAAACGCTGCGGCAGTCTGTATGTGACCTCGACCGAGCGTTCGCGGCGGTTCACCAGGGCGCGGCTGACCTGCAGACCCGCCTGCAACTCGCGCAAGACGCTCTCCTCACGGATACCGAGCCGTTCGCATAAAAAAGAGAGACTTTGCCCATTCATATCCACAAGACTCATAATGGGAAACCCCCTCCACTCTATTTCATTATACTAAATGCCCGTTCACGAGCGGACCAGCACGCGCAGGATATCCCAGTACATCCGCAGCCGCGCGGCAAATCCGGACACGTAGCCGAGCTTTTCTTCTTTCATCCGGTGCGTCAGGTCAAAGAGCGGCACTTCCACGACCGGCCAGCCCTGTTGGCGGACATGACGCGTCAAAGCGACCTCCACGCCGTAGCGCGTCGTTTCAATCAGCGGCAGGGATTCGAGCACTTCCCGCCGGAGCACGCGCTGCCCTGACAAATGAGGAGCCACCCGCTGCGCCCAATCGGTCGCAAAACGGCCAGCTCCAAACAGTCCGAGCGCCATCGCCGCCCCGTCTTCCACAACGGGACGGATCAGGCTGTGCAGATGTGTGGCCTTGAGTCCGATCAGATCGGCATCGAGCAACATCACGAAAGGAGAGCGGGCAGACTGAACGCCCGCCCAGATCGCTGCTCCTTTGCCGCGGTTGAGATCAAACCGAATGATCTCTACCGGATACTTTATGATTTTATCATAAGTTCCATCGACCGAGCCGTCATCGACGACGATTATTTGCTGGAAATCCGGCATCTGCGTCACGACGTCGAGCACAGGCTCGATGTTATCGGCTTCGTTGTAGGCTGGAATGATCAGCGTGATCAAACAACATCGCTCCTTTTTTAGAAAAGGCGCATCCGCTGTTTGCTCCTCTCCCAAGGAGACGCTTAGTGACCGGCGACCAGACCCATGATCTCTTCGTACGCTTGCTCCAGCGACACTTCTTTCGCTTCGCCCGTTTTGCGCACGGTAAATTCGACGATGCCCTCGCCCGCTTTTTTGCCGACGGTGACACGCACCGGCAGGCCGATCAGGTCGGAGTCTTTGAACTTGACGCCGGCCGACTCATCGCGGTCGTCGAGCAACACGTCGACGCCTTGTTCACGCAGACGGTTGTACAGTTGTTCCGCGAGGCGCATCTGTTCTTCGTCCTTCACCTTGACCGGGATGACGTGGACTTGGTACGGAGCGACAGCCATCGGCCAGATAATGCCTTTTTCGTCGTTGTTCTGCTCGATCACGGCGGTGATCAGACGCGAGATGCCGATGCCGTAGCAGCCCATGATGAACGACTGCGCTTTGCCGTCTTGATTGAGGAAAGTAGCACCGAGCGAGTCGGAATATTTGGTTCCCAGTTCGAAGATGTGACCGACCTCGATACCGCGGTAGAACTCCAGCGTGCCTTCTTCACAATGCGGGCAGAGATCGCCTACAACTGCGTTGCGCAGGTCGCCGACGCGCTCCGTTTGGAAATCACGGCCTGCCACGACGTTTTGGAAGTGATAGTCGCGCTCGTTCGCACCCGCAACGCCCGCACTGACACCCAGCACGTCGCGGTCAATGACGACCGGGATCTTCAGACCCACCGGGCCGACAAAACCGGACGGCACGCCGGTCACGCGCTCGATTTCCGCATGGCTTGCCAGCTCCAAGGTACGGGCACCGAGGAATTTTTGCAGTTTCAGTTCGTTGACTTCATGGTCGCCGCGCAGGACGACAGCCACCGCTTCACCGTCCGCCAGATAAACCAGCGTTTTGATCACAGTGTTTGCTTCCACATTCAGCGACTCGACCAATTGATCGATCGTCTTGATCTCCGGAGTGTGAAGTTTTTCATACGCCGGCGCGTCCTCGGTCGGAGCCACGCCCGCTGCAGCGTAACGCGCTTCCGCTTTTTCGAGGTTGGCCGCGTAGTCGCAGTGCGTGCATACCGCGATGGTGTCTTCCCCGATGTCGGCCAACACCATGAACTCATGGTTGCGGCCGGAGCCACCGATGGTGCCTGCGTCCGCTTGCACCGGGCGGAAGTTCAGGCCAAGGCGGGTGAAAATGCTGGTGTAGGTCTTGTGCATCAGGTCGTACGTCTCGCCAAGAGACTCATAGGAAGCATGGAAAGAATACGCGTCCTTCATCGTGAACTCGCGAGCGCGGAGCATGCCAAAGCGCGGACGGCGTTCATCACGGAACTTGGTGGCCACTTGGTAGATGTTGAACGGCAGGCGCTTGTACGAGTTGACTTCTTGCTTGGCCAGCGTGGTCACCAACTCTTCATGCGTCGGGCCGAGCACGAAGTCGCGGTCGTGACGGTCTTTCATCTTCATCATCTCCGGGCCGTAATCATCCCAGCGGCCGGTGGTGTGCCACAGTTCGGCCGGCTGCAGGATGCTGCCGAGGATCTCTTGGGCACCGGATTTGTCCATCTCTTCGCGAACGATGTGTTCGATCTTGCGGAGCACTCGGAGGCCGAGTGGCAGATATGTATACATCCCGGCTGCAAACATACGGGCAAGACCTGCGCGCAGGAGCAGTCTGTGGGATACGATTTCAGCATCTTTCGGCACTTCCCGCAAGGTGGGAAGCAGCATTTTGTTTTGACGCATCTGATATTCCTCCAAATCGTGAGTGGCTTGCACTCTTGCATGATTCTTTATTGTACGGTATTTTTCACCAAAACTCAAAGCAAAAGCCCCGAAAGATTCGGGGCTTTTTTACCTACTTCAACGATCCGGTCAGTTCGTACTGCTTGGCAAGGGCGTCGATTTCTCTTTTCAGTTCTTCCACCATCGTCGCTTCCGGGATCTTGCGCACGATCTCACCGTGGCGGAACAAGAGCCCTTCGCCGCGAGAGCCTGCGATGCCGATGTCCGCTTCGCGTGCTTCGCCAGGGCCGTTGACCGCGCAGCCGAGGACGGCGACCTTGATCGGAGCTTGAATCTTCGAGACGTATTCCTCGATCTCATTGGCGATGGAGATCAGGTCGATCTCGATTCGGCCGCAGGTCGGGCAAGAGATCAGCGTGACCGCATTGCTGGCCAAACCGAACGACTTGAGCAGTTCGCGGCCGACTTTGATCTCTTCCACCGGGTCGGCCGACAGCGAGATGCGCATCGTCGAACCGATGCCCTTTGCCAGCAAGGCGCCAAGGCCCGCTGCGCTTTTCACCGTGCCGGAGAACAGCGTGCCCGCCTCGGTGATGCCAAGGTGCAGCGGATAGCGGAACCGCTCCGCTGCCAAGGTGTAGGCTTCGATCGCCAGCGGCACGTCGGACGCCTTCATCGAGATGATGATGTCCTCAAAGCCGAGGTCCTCCAAGATGCCGACATGGTACTCCGCACTCTCCAGCATCCCGCGTGCAGTCGGGTAGCCGTATTTGTCGAGGATGTGCTTTTCCAGAGAACCGGCGTTGACGCCGATTCGGATCGGCACTCCCCGTTCTTGGCAGGCTTTGACGACTTCCTGCACCTTTTCCCGCTTGCCGATGTTGCCGGGGTTGATGCGGACTTTGTCAATGCCGTTTTCAACAGCTTTCAGAGCGAGCTTGTAGTCAAAGTGGATGTCAGACACCAGCGGGATCGAGATCTCTTTTTTGATCTCCTTGATCGCCTCGGCCGCCTCCATGTTGTTGACCGTCACCCGTACGATCTGACAACCCGCTTCTTCCAGGCGCAAAATCTGTTCGACGGTCGCTTTCACATCGGCCGTCTTGGTCATGGTCATGGATTGCAGAACGACCGAGTCGCTGCCGCCGATCGTCACGTTACCGACCTGTACGGGACGAGTCATCGAGCGATGAGTCAGCATGTTGTACACTCTCCCAAATTCGCAGTTGTCACGACTGTTTCGCCACGGCGAGCGCTTCCTGCCGCGCCCACGCATCCGCTTCCAGCACCTCATCGAGGCTCGGATGGGACAGCACGCTGTGGCGGTCCATCACAGTCGCGATCACGCGTTCGATGTCTAAAAATCCGATCTGTTCTTGCAAAAACAGTCCGTTGGCAATCTCGTTGGCTGCGTTCAACACCGTCGGCATCGAACCGCCGGTCCGTCCTGCATCAAAGCAATAGCCAAGGCACGGGAAGCGCACCAGATCCGGAGCGCGGAAATTCAGTCGGGACGCTTCCACGAGATTGAGCCGTCTATAGGGACCCGGCAACCGCGTCGGGTAGGTCAGCGCGTATTGGATCGGCATCCGCATGTCCGGCTCGCCGAGCTGGGCCAGCACGGAGCCGTCTACAAACTCAACCAGCGAGTGAATGATGCTCTCCGGGTGAACGACCACCTCGATCCGGTCATACGGCATGTCGAACAGCCAGTGCGCTTCGATCACTTCCAGCCCCTTGTTCATCAAGGTGGCCGAATCGACGGTGATCTTGGCCCCCATCGACCAGTTGGGGTGGTTGAGCGCCCCGTTTACGGTGGCGACGGCCATCTCTTCGCGGGTTTTGTCCCGGAACGAGCCGCCGGACGCAGTGACGATAATCTTTTCTACGTCAACCGGTCGCTCCGTATGCAAACATTGGAAGATCGCCGAGTGCTCGCTGTCCACCGGCAGGATCTTGCAACCTTTTTCTTTCGCCAATGCGGTGACCAAGTGACCGGCCGCTACCAAGGTCTCCTTGTTCGCCAGCGCGATATCCTTGCCCGCCTCCAACGCTTTGAGCGTCGGCAGAAGCCCGGCCGCGCCAACGACGGCGGTCAGGACGATGTCCACTTCGGGCATCGTCGCCACGTCCACCAGGCCCTGCGGCCCGATCACCACTTCCACCTGCGAACCAAAGCGTTCGCGGACCATGCGGGCTCCCTCATCGGTCGCCACGCTGACAAGGCGCGGGCGATAGCGTTCGATCTGTTCCAACAAAAGTTCGGTGTTGCGCCCGGCCGCCAAGCCTGCGACCCGGAACTGATCCGGGTGCGCCGACACCACATCAAGCGTCATGGTGCCGATCGAGCCAGTGGAGCCGAGCAGAGCGATTGTGCGAGACATCTTGTTCACCTCATAGGTTACAACGGAACAAACCGCGTTTGGTTACAACTATTTTTTAAGCAACGTGTCAGGTTGCCCACATCAATATCAAATAATAGGCGATCGGAGCAGCGAACAAAAAGCTGTCAAAGCGGTCAAGCACCCCGCCATGACCCGGCAGGATCGTGCCGGAGTCCTTCACATCGAGCACACGCTTCAACCCGGATTCCACAAAGTCCCCCAGTTGACCAGCCACAGACAGGACGGCGGCCAGCAACGTCCAAGGCAACCACGACTGGTCGAGAACCGTCGCAAACACCGCGCCGACGAGCAACGCGCCGAACACGCCTCCGATCGAACCTGATACAGTCTTGTTTGGAGAGATCGCAGGCCAGATCTTCGGCCCTTTCAAAGCCCGACCGACAAAGTACGCAAACGTGTCGGTCGTCCAGATCACGACCATGACGAACAGAAAATACGCAAGCCCGTTCCCCGGCATCTCCCGCAGGAGCAATGCGCATTGGAACGGCAGACCGACATACAGCGTCCCCGTGAACAGGTACGCCATGTCTTGGAACGTGTAGCGATTTTTCGACGCCACAGAGATTGATAAGAACAAAAACAACGGCACGATAAGCCACAGCACGGGCAGGACGGCGCCCGCCGGCACTTCGATTCCGATCCATTCAAACAAAAACGGATTGCAGTAGAACAACGTCACCGCGTACCCAAGACATGCAGGCAGCGAGAACGAAGAAACCTTTTTCATATGGACCATCTCGCTGAACGCGATGAGGGCCAGCAGCATGATCAAGAAGGTAAACGGTGCTCCGCCATAGAAGACGGCTCCTAAAAACGCAGCCCCGCCGACGATTCCCGTCAGCACCCGTTGAAATAACATTCAGCCACCCCTATTTGAGTCCGCCAAACCTCCGCCCGCGGCCCTGGTAGGCACGGATCGCTTCCAAGAAATTCTCCCGCTTAAAGTCCGGCCAGTATACGTCTGTGAACCACATCTCCGTATACGCCGATTGCCACAAGAGGAAATTGGACAGGCGCACTTCGCCGCTGGTCCGGATCAACAAGTCCGGATCGGGCAATCCGCTCGTGAGCAGAGCACGGTCGACGGTCGCTTCATCGATGTCATCAATCGAGAGAGTGCCGCTGGTCACATCTCCGGCAATCTGCTTGATTGCGTTTATGATCTCCAAACGGCTGCCATAATTAAGCGCGATATTCAAAATCAGCCCAGTGTTTGCCTTGGTCTTTTCCTCGGCATCCACCACAACGCGGCGCGTGTGTTCCGGCAGTCGGTCCACTTCACCCAAGATGCGGATCTGACAATTGCGTGCGATCAGCGTCGCCAGTTCCTTCTTCAGCCACTCTTCCGGCAAGCGCATGAGGAAATCAACCTCTTCTGTCGGGCGTTTCCAGTTTTCCGTGGAGAACGCATACAGAGTCAGCACTTTGATGCCGATGTCGTCCGCTACATTTGTGATTTCTTTGACCATCTGCATCCCGGCGCGATGACCGGCGATGCGCGGCATGTTCCGCTGTTTGGCCCAGCGGCCGTTGCCGTCCATGATAATCGCCACGTGATTCGGCACTGCCTCCAGATCGATGTCAGAGGGGCCAAGTTGCCGATTCGGTTCGGGCGTACGTTTGAACAATCGTTTTAGTCCGCTTAGCATCTTCAGTCCCCCACGTCAAAAATAACCCCCTCGCTCGGAGGGGGGTTTCGACGGTCTTATACTTCCAAGATCTCTTGCTCTTTTGCGGTGAGCAATTTATCGATCTCCCCGATGAAGCGGTCGGTTACAGTCTGAACTTTCTCTTGTGCGCGACGGCTGTCATCTTCGGAGATGTCACCCGATTTTTCCAGCTTTTTCACTTCATCGTTCACGTCACGACGGATGTTGCGTACGGCAATACGGCCGTCTTCCGCCAGTTTTTTCACTTGTTTGACCAACTCCTGACGGCGTTGTTCCGTCAGTTGCGGAATCGACAGGCGGATGACCGAACCGTCGTTGGTCGGCATCATGCCGAGGTCCGACTTGACGATCGCGCGCTCGATTTCAGCGAGCGAGCCTTTGTCCCACGGCGTGATCACCAGCATGCGCGGCTCCGGTGTGGAGACGTTTGCCAACTGATTGATCGGCATCGTGCTGCCGTAGTATTCCACCTGAATCCGATCGAGCAGGGCCGGCGTAGCACGGCCAGCGCGAATGGTGGCAAAATTCCCTTTGACAGAGCTGATCGCTTTGTCCATACGCTCGTCAAGAGCTTTCAGAATGTCGTTTACCATCTATCGTTCACCCCTCAACAATTGTACCGATCTCTTCACCGAGAATCGCACGCTTGATGTTGCCTTCTTCTGTGATGTTGAACACGACAATCGGGATCTTGTTCTCCATGCAAAGCGTGATCGCCGTCGTATCCATGACGCCAAGGCCTTTGTTCAACACGTCCATGTAGGACAGAGTGTCAAACTTGGTAGCGGTCGGCACTTTCTTCGGGTCGGCATCGTACACGCCGTCCACGTTGTTCTTTGCCATCAGGATGACCTCCGCCTCAATCTCGGCAGCACGGAGCGCTGCCGTGGTGTCGGTGGAGAAGTACGGATTGCCCGTACCGGCTGCAAAGATCACGACGCGGCCCTTTTCCAGGTGACGAATCGCCTTGCGTCTTATGTAAGGTTCTGCGACTTGGCGCATCTCGATGGACGTCTGCACACGGGTGATCACACCCGCATGTTCCAATGCGTCCTGCAAAGCCAGTGCATTGAGTACGGTAGCGAGCATGCCCATATAATCGGCCGTCGCCCGGTCCATGCCTTGCGAACTGCCCGAGACGCCTCGCCAAATGTTACCGCCGCCGACGACGACAGCTACCTCAGCGCCTAATGCCACAATATCACGAATCTGCCCTGCAACGGAAGCAATCACAGGTGCCGTAATGCCGTATCCTGCATCGCCAGCAAGAGCTTCCCCGCTGAGTTTCAGGATCACGCGCTTATACTTGGGTTGAAGCATTGCAGATCCTCCAATACGTTAATTTCTACATGATTGTCTTAAGTCCTGCATCGCTTGAAAAAAAGGGAACACGGAGAGTGTTCCCTTCAACAGAAGTTGTTACAATTAGCCTTTGTTAACTTGGCTCATAACTTCTTCTACGAAGTTGTCGACCTTCTTCTCGAGGCCTTCGCCCATTTCCCAACGCACGAAGCGACGGATGGAGATGTTCTCGCCGATGGTCGAGATCTTTTCTTTGACGATGGTTTCGATCGTCTTGTCCGGATCTTTAACGAACGGTTGCTCGAGCAGAACAACTTCTTTGTAGTACTTTTGCACGCGGCCTTCAACCATCTTGTCGACGATGTTTGCCGGCTTGCCTTCGTTCAGTGCTTGAGCGCGCAGGATTTCTTTCTCGTGATCGATGGTCTCTTGGGAGACTTCTTCACGGGTCAGGTACAGCGGCTTCGCAGCTGCGATGTGCATCGCGATGTCTTTGACGAATGCGCGGTAGTCATCGTTTTTCGCAACGAAGTCGGTTTCGCAGTTGATTTCGAGCAGGACGCCGATTTTGCCGCCAGCATGTATGTAGGACTCTACGAGACCTTCAGCCGCGATGCGGCCCGCTTTTTTAGCAGCAGCAGCGAGACCTTTTTCACGCAGGAAGTCAATCGCCTTTTCCATGTCGCCGTTGGTTTCTACCAGAGCTTTTTTGCAGTCCATCATACCAGCGCCGGTTCTTTCGCGCAGTTCTTTTACGAGTGCAGCAGAGATGCTCATTTCAGTCGCCTCCTTAGGATTATCATGCCCATCCGGACATAAGATTACATCGAAGAAAAAGGAGGGTGACACTCGCGGGCATCTTTACCCGAAGGCCACCCTCCCTTGAGAAATTATTGCTCGATTTGTTCGCCTTGCTTGCCTTCTACGATCGCGTCTGCCATTTTGCCGGTCAGCAGTTTTACGGCGCGGATTGCGTCGTCGTTGCCCGGGATGACATAGTCGATTTCGTCCGGATCGCAGTTGGTGTCAACGATCGCAACGATCGGGATGCCGAGCTTGCGAGCTTCAGCAACCGCGATGCGCTCTTTGCGCGGGTCGATGATGAACAGAGCACCCGGGAGATCTTTCATCCCTTTGATGCCGCCGAGGAATTTCACGAGACGATCCATTTCCTTCTTCAGAACGATAACTTCTTTCTTCGGAAGTACGTCGAAAGTGCCGTCTTGTTCCATCGTTTCGAGCTGGATCAGACGCGTGATACGCTTCTGAATGGTGGAGAAGTTGGTCAGCGTGCCGCCGAGCCAACGTTGGTTGACAAAGTACATGCCAACGCGCTCAGCTTCTTCCTTAACGGAATCCTGAGCTTGTTTCTTGGTGCCTACAAAGAGAACGGACTTGCCTTCAGCAGCCAGTTCACGTACAAAGTTGTACGCCTCTTCGACTTTCTTAACAGTCTTTTGCAGGTCAATGATGTAAATGCCGTTACGTTCGGTGAAGATATAGCGAGACATTTTCGGGTTCCAACGACGGGTTTGATGACCGAAGTGAACGCCTGCCTCCAGCAGTTGTTTCATGCTGATGATCGCCATGTATCTTCAACCTCCTCTCTGGTTTTGGGTCCTCCGCTGCCGTCAATCCCTCCCGACACTCACCTGTAGCAGACAAGCACCTTCGAAAGAGTCGAGCAGCGTGTGTAGTGTAATAACACCAGAAGTTAATATAACATGGGGAACAAGCTTATGCAAGAGCTGCCAAGAAAAAAACAACCGGGTCGAGTGTGTCGCCCGGTTGTTTTTATTTTGGCGGTGTCGCGATCTGTTTTAACACAGCTTGCGGATCGCCATGTACAGGCAATTGATACGTGCCGGAACGGATCGGATTGGGATGCCCCTGGCGCAAGCGAATCAGCTCGTTGCCGTTCGCAAGCACACCGGCCGCCTGCAAGAGCAGCGCCACATCGTTCGTTCCCATTCCAGGCTGAATGTAGACAGAGACGGTCTGCGGCGCGGAAGGGACCTGCGCCAGTTCCTCCGCCTTCTGCTTGGCACCCTCGCTTTTGGCTGCTGCCAGCCGTTCGTCGAGTTCCTGTTTGGTCAAGACGGCCATCCCGGCCTGCTCCGCCGCCTGTTTCCAGTCTCCTCCCTGCTGGATCGGCGCCGGCATGACCGGTTGGGTTGAAGACAACGACTGACCGATGCCGAGCGTCAGCGTGGCAGCCAACAGACCTGAACCTACGCCTAAAAAGAGAGCCCGTGTATCCATCAGCTCTCCTCCCGCTCGCTCAGCCCGATCACCATTTGGATCTCGCCGATCCCGATGCCGGTGAAGCGGGCGATCTGCTCCGGCGTCTGCCCTTGCCTGATGAGTTCGGCGACGCGGGCGTATTTTTCGTTAAAGGCAAAGCCAGAAACGGTCGTCGGTGCAGTCGATACCTTCGGCTCCGGCACAGGCGGGCTTGACGGCTGTGTTTCCACCTCGGTCAATCGACCTTCCAACTCGGCCACACGCTCGATCAGTTCTTCGATCTGTTGTTGCTGTGTCCCGAACTGTTGCTTGTACTCGACCTGCAACCGGGTGAACGAGTCGAGCAACCGAGCGTTCTCCTCTTCCAGCCCGTTCATAAATTCATCGAGTGCCATTTTCAGTTCCCGCTCTTGCTGCGGTGCTCCGGTGGCTTGGGAGACGGTCTTGGCCTTTGTTCGGGTGAGCGCAAACAGGACGAAGCCGACCCCGATCAATGCGACGTATAAGTACAGTTGGTCCATTCCCGTCTCGTCCTCACTCTTCTGAAAGTCTTGACTCACATCTTAATGTCCAACACATGCCCTTTGTAGGGATGAGGAGCTGCGTCCGCATCCGCTTTTGCAGCTTCCTGCTTTTGCAACGTGCGATCCCGGCGGTCATGTTGCCGTTCGCGCTCCCGATTTTCCGTGCGGGCGTTCTCTTCCATGCTGCTGACCGTCTGTGTTGTCTGTCTCGTCTGTTTTGCCAAGTCTTCGGCGTTCAGCGCACTTTGCACATTGTGCTGATGCAACTGATTCTGCACATTGCGGCTGTTTTCGATCGTCCGCGGCAAGGCGACTTGCAGTTCCACGTTTTTCAGCGACATGTCAGCATCCTCCCTAACGACCGTTGTGGGAGGTGGTGCGAGCCACCACTTCGCCGTCTGAGATTTCAAAGAAAAGCGGACCGCGCATCGGGTCGCGAACAAACATCACGTTCTGACCGAGCGTCAGTTTCACACCGGCAAAGATCTGTTCCAGCGTGTACACTTTTGCCTGACGCGTGTCGAGCAGGATCGCTTCGATCTCCGAACGGCGGTACATCAATTCTTCCTCTTCGTGCAGATAAAAATCATAAGTCAGCGACAAACTTTGACGCAGTTGTTGCTTGTCGGGCGGCAACGGGTTTTGCCCGGCCATGTTGTCGAGCATCGCCAACGCTTTTTTTGTTTTATCGATGTTCAGGTGCAGCTCTTTGAGCTTGGCATGGATCTCCGCCATCTCAATGCGCAGGTGCGGATGCACCCCGACTTCCACCTCGGTCGGCGTCGCCATCGGCGAACCGAGCGTGCGGGTGCGGATCTCGTTGCCGGCGCGAACAAGGCCGCCGACGATGACCGACTTTTGCGCTTCCATCAGCACGTTGCGACCTGCTGAAATATGGCTGTGCATGATGCTGTCACGCACCAGCACGTCCATCCCCGCCTCTGCAGTTGCCCCTTGCAAGAAGCGAACGCGAACGGTGCCACCCGCTTTGATCGCGCCTTGGTTGCGCATCTGCACGCCGCCGCGGATCTGGATGTCGCCCCCCGCTTCCAGCGTGGCGCCGTCCACATTGCCGAGCACTTCGATATCGCCTGCTGCGACCACTTTGAAGCCGGGCAGGATACTGCCTCTGATCAAGACGCTGCCGAGGAAGTCGATATTTCCCACAGAAAAGTCAACATCGCCTTTGACTTCAAAGATGTCAAAGACGTTGATCTTATTCTCCCTTGGCGCGTAGGAGACATGCCCGTCCGAATCGGCGACGAGCAACAGCCCGTCCGCGCTGACCGACGTATTCTTCCCCTGCGGCAAGCGCGTGTCACGCCCCGGCTTGGCAACCAATGTCGCCCCGCTGACAGAGATGCCGGCGATGCCTTCGGTGGGAGGTGTGCGCTTGGCCAAGATCTGGCCTCTGTAGATCGTGCGCACCGCACCGAGGTCAAAATAGTCGACACGACCGCCTTCCAAGACGCGAGGCGTGTTGTCCGGCTCATTGTCGACCAAAATTTCAATCTGAGCGTTTTGACCGTGAATCTGTTCTTTTCCCGATGCAATTCGAGCTCGCGCATCGATGTATCCGCGCGGGTTCATGACAATCTGCTGACAGGCGACCATATCGATGCCGTATGTGATCCCGTTCAGACGCAAAAACTCGCTCAGACCGGCAAAGCTCAACTCCGGAAGTTTTTCTTCTTGCAACAACTCCGAACGCAATACCAAATACCCGTGAAGGCCCCCGTCTTCGACGGTGATCTTTGCGTTTTGCGCCCACCAGTGGAGTTCTTCTTGTGATAGTGCCATCGTCAACCCCCCCTACAGTGAAACCCTACGCTCTCAATTCCTGTTTTCGTCTGCTCAACGCACCGCGCAGCCTGTAAATCGCCTTCGTGTGCAATTGCGAAATCCGCGAGCTGGACAGTTCGAGGATCTCTGCGATTTCTTTGAACGAAAATTCTTCATAGTAATGCAGAGTAACGACCAGCCGCTCCTTGTCGGGCAACCGGTTCAACACGCCGGTCAACAGCGCTTGCACATTGGAGCGGTCAAGCATCGTATCCGGCTCGATCGCATTCGGATCGATGATCGTATCTGCCAAACGCACTTCCTGCCCGCCCTCGTCGGTCGGCAAAACACCGTCGAGCGAAACGAGCGGCGAAACAGACAGCTCATAAAGCATCTGCTGAAATTCGTTCAAAGACACCCCAAGATGAGCAGCGACCTCTTCATCATGAGCAGAACGCAAATGTCTGTGTTCCAACTCCGCGTACGCAGTCTCCATTTCTTTCGCTTTGCTGCGCAGGGAGCGAGGCACCCAATCCAAATTTCGCAGTCCGTCCAAGACAGCGCCGCGAATACGCCAGGTGGCGTACGTGACGAACTCATATCCGCGCCCTGGATCGAACCGTTCGATCGCTTCGATCAAACCGAGTGTGCCCATGCCCACCAGATCATCGTCGTTCACGACCCCGTTCCAGTTGCGCGACAACTTGCGCACGACTTTTTGCACGAGCGGGAGATGAGCGAGAACGAGAGCATCCCGCGACTGCCTGTCTTGTGTCGATTGCCAGTGTGTCCAAAGGTCGTTTGTATGCTCCGCCTGTTGCAACTCCTGCATCTGTGCCACCACCTTCTGTGCGTATCCTTTTATCTAGTTACTCGTTGAGGTGCCGCAACGCATCGGCCAACTTGCGAGCCTCGACGTCGCTGAGCGATTGCTCTTGTTTCACCGATTGAGACAAAGGAACAAACTCCCCGTTCTCCGGCCCTTCTTCAGGGAGTACGATGTCAACGTGCGTCCCGCGAACCTCTTTATCAGTCTCATTACGTTCCGCCTCTTGGCCGTCAGCCGAGTCTGTGGGAGGGTTGCTGTGCACAAACGTCTTCCAGGCAAATTTGAGCCCGTATCCGAGCGCAAACAGTCCGATCATCCCCATGCCGCCGCGCAGCAACGAAGTTGTCATCGAGTTGCCGCCAGCGAGGCTTAAGCCCCCCGCCAGAAAGAAACCGAATACACCGAGCGCCACTTGCAGACCGAGTCCGTCGTTCTCTTGTTGTTGTCGATTCATCAGAGCGTCATTACTCCTTGCTTGGCCGTACGCACGAGGAGCGAGCCGTCTTGGCCGCTCAACTCGATTGTACGTCCACAGTTTCCACCTGTGTCTTCCGCTTTGATCGGGATCGTAAAGAGCGCCAGCGCTTCTTTGACGGCCTCCACATTGCGCGGCCCGATCCGCATCAGGTCACTTTGCCCTGCAAATGTGAACATCTGAGCCCCGCCTGCCAACTTAGCGATGATCCGCCGTCTTTCCGCCCCGCGCTGAGCCATCATCTCGAGCAGCATGGGAACGGCGGTATTTGCATATTTGGGGCGGTTCTGTTCCGCAGCCCCATTCGCAGATGTTGGCAACATGATGTGAGCCAGCCCAGCCACTTTCGCGTGAGGATCGAACAATGCAATCCCTACGCAAGAGCCGAGCCCGGTCGTCCGAAGCGAATCGGGGGCTGCCGCGATGTTCAGGTCCGCCATGCCGACTCTGATCACGTTCATCCGAGTTCCACCCCTAGTGATTCAAAGAGTATCTGAACGGAGCCGGGATCAGGCAACAGGAAGAAATGTCCCTTGATCTCGCGTTCCCCTTGCAAAAACTCGGTGTCGACGACCAGCGCGTAGTCGGCCGCCGGGCCCAGTTGGATCAGACCGATGCTCAAGATCGCGCCTGCCATGTCCACAGCGATGGCCGGCGGAGTCGGCGACAGTTCTTTTTTCGTGAAATCGGCCAGCGAAGACAGATAGGAACCGGCCAAGATGTTGCCGATCTCCTGCAAAGCGGAGATCTCCATCTCAGAAAACTCCTCCGCCTCACTGGAAGCAAAATCTCCCACCAGCCCGGCCACAAGACGCTTGGCACTCTCCGTCTCCAGGAGGAAGAAGATGGAGCTTGGAATCTCGCCTTCGACTCGCAAGAAGATGCCGATCACCAATTGCTCCGAGCCGCCGACCACATCTGAGATCTCGTCAAAGGAAACGACCGCCACTCGCGGGACGTTCATTTGGATCTCAGAGTGCAACAACTGCGAAAGCGCAGTCGCTGCATGTCCTGCTCCGATATTTCCCACTTCGCGCAGGACGCTGAGCCCAAACTCTCCCAGATTCCGAATCTCGTCGTTCATCACGGTTAGCGCTCCAGCGTGGACATCGCTTGGATCTCTTCTTGAGAGAGCACTTTGTCCAGGTTGAGCAGGATCAGGAGGCGATCCTCCAGTTTGGCCACACCTCGCAGGTAGTTGGCTTTGATGCCGCCAACGACCGCCGGCGGGAGTTCGATGGAGTTGACTGCGATGTCGATGACGTCGTTTGCCGCATCGACGATCAGACCGACTTCCATATCGTCCACAGCCACGATGATGATGCGGGTGGAGTCGGTGTACTCTTCGACGCCGAGGTCAAAGCGGGTCTTCAGGTCGATGATCGGGGTGACGACGCCGCGCAGGTTGATGACGCCTTTGACAAACTCCGGGGTGCGCGGTACGCGGGTGATGTTCTGCATTTTCTCAATCGACCGGACTTGAGCGACTTCCACGCCGTACTCTTCATCGACGAGACGGAAAACGATGACTTTGATTTCTTCTACGATATCCTTGTGCTCCAACATACAGGGGCCCCTCCTCTTATTGAATCAAAGCGTTGCAATCCATGATCAGCGCCACTTGTCCATCGCCCAGGATCGTCGATCCGGAGATTGCAAACACGGTACCGGTCAGGTATTTGCCGAGCGATTTCAGGACAACTTCCTGCTGACCGATAAACGAGTCGACGACCAGAGCCGCCATGTTTTCGCCTTTGCGTACGATGACGACGTTCTCTTCTTCCAGATCGGTCGCCGTTTCGCGCGGGATGTTGAACACGTCCTCCAGATAGAGGAGCGGCACCACGCGGCCGCGGAAGTCGATGACCGCTTGCTTGTGGACTTTCTTGATGTCCGCTTTGCGGATGATCGCCGTCTCGATGATCGAGGAGAGCGGGATCGCGTATTTTTCCTCAGAAATCTGCACGAGCATCGCTTGGATGATGGAGAGGGTCAGCGGCAATTGGATGCTGAACTTCGTCCCTTTGCCCGGCGTGGAGTGCGTGACGACGCGTCCGCCGAGCGATTCAATCTTGGTCTTGACCACGTCGAGACCGACGCCGCGACCTGAAACATCGGAAATCTTGTCAGCAGTCGAGAAGCCGGAGTGGAACAGCAGATCGAACACTTGCGAATCGGTGAGCGTGCTCGCGAGCTTTTCATCGACGATGCCGTTGGAGATAGCTTTCTTCAAAACTTTTTCGCGGTCGATGCCATTCCCGTCATCAGTGATTTCGATAAAGACGTGGTTACCGGAATGGAAGGCGACCAGTTCAACTTTGCCGACCTCTTCCTTGCCCTTTGCTTTGCGGACGTCCGGCAGTTCGACGCCGTGGTCCAGCGAATTGCGCAAAAGATGGACAAGCGGGTCCCCGATCTCGTCGATGACGGTACGGTCAAGTTCGGTCTCTTGACCGCGGATGACAAAGTCGATCTTTTTCCCGAGATCGCGAGCCAAGTCGCGGACCATGCGCGGGAAGCGGTTGAACACAGTGTCGACCGGCACCATGCGGATCGTCATGACGAGGTTCTGCAGATCGGTGGAGATCCGGCTCATATGCTCGACCGTTTCCACAAGGTCTTGGTGGTTTAACTCGCGAGCGATCTGTTCGAGGCGAGTGCGGTCGATGACCAATTCGGAGAACAAGTTGATCAGTACGTCGAGACGATCGATGTCAACGCGCACCGATTTGCCTAGCTGTACCTTTTTCGTCTCCTGCATCGCGGCTTTGCCAGCGGCAGCCGCTTCCACAAGCGCCGGTTTTTCCTCCTGTTTCGGAGCCGGGGCAGGAACGGTTTCGACAGCCGATGCTGCCGCGATCTCTTGCGGCGCTTCCACGACAGCGGCGATCTGTTCCGCTCCGACCTTGGTGATCGTGACCGAGTTGACTTCGGAAACGTTGAGGCCGGTTTGACGCAACTCTTCTTCTTCGCGCTGCGAGACGAGGATGATCATAAACTCGCGGTCAAATTTCTCTTCTTCGAGATCTTCGACGCGCGGTTCCGACTTGATCACTTCGCCAACGCGCTCGTACGCATCAAACACCATGTAGGCGCGAGCGGCGCGCAGGACGCAAGATTCTGTCAGCGTAACAACGATTTTGTAAGCGGTGAAACCGCTCTGGTTCGACTGTTGCAGGATCGCCGATTCATATTCGTTAAAGTCGACCCCGACCGCCGCTTCAGCAACCGGTGCCTCCCCTGCCGAAACTTGAGTTGCGGCTGCCACGACCGGCTTGCCGGAAACGACCGCCTTCATCTGTTCGACCGGACCTGCGATGTCGATGCCGACATCTGTGCTCGATTCGATGATCAGCGTCAGTTGAGCTTCCAGTACGTCGACGCAAGCGAACAGCACGTCCATCACATGGCTCGTGACGGCCAGTTTACCGCCGCGCATCAAGTCGAGACCGTTTTCCATCTCATGTGTCAGATGCGCCATCTGCTCGAAGCCCATCGTCGCCGCCATGCCCTTGAGCGTGTGAGCGGAACGGAAAACCACGTTGACGATGTCGAGAGATTGGGGCGACTGTTCCAGCGCGAGCAGGCTGTCATTGATCGCCTGCAGATGCTCTTTCGATTCTTCGATGAACATTTCCAGATATTGACTCATGTCCATATCACGAACACCTCCTAGCGTGTCCAAGCCTTGGTTAATTCGTTTGCCACTCGGTCCAGCGGGACGACCGAATCCACACATCCTTTGGCAATCGCCATGCGCGGCATTCCGAACACCACGCAAGACTCTTGTGCCTCTGCGATGGTGAAGCCGCCTCGCTGTTTGATCTTGACCATGCCGTTGGAGCCATCGCCCCCCATGCCGGTCAAGATTGCGGCCCGCAGCCGCACCTGTTTGAGTTCGGCAACGGAATCAAACAGGATGTCGACAGCCGGACGATGACCGCCGAGCGGCGGTTGTTGGTTGAGACGGGTCTCGAACACTCCGGGTCGGTGTTCAACGATACTCAAATGGTAGTCACCCGGCGCGATATAGACATGTCCCTCTTGCAGGACCTGTCCGTGCTCCGCTTCGTGAACGCGCACCTGACAGATCTGATCCAGACGCTGTGCCAGTGATTTCGTAAACCCAGGCGGCATGTGTTGCACCACCACGACAGCTGCTTTCAAGGTGGCGGGCAGGTGGGACAAAACCACCTGCAACGCGCGCGGACCGCCAGTGGACGTGCCGATCGCGATGATCTCCTCCACCCGATTGCCGGTCGGTACCGGTTTGGGCGGTTCCGGGATCGGCAGCGGCAGCGGTCTGAAGTATTTCGTGCTCCGGACGACCTGTTCCTTTTTGGCGGCCGCCCGAACTTTTCCGATCAGTTCGTGGCCGACCTTGGCAAGGTCGAGCGAGATCGAACCGGACGGCTTGCCCACGAAGTCAAATGCGCCGAGTTCCAGCGCTTGGATCGTGGCAACGGCTCCGTCTTGCGTCAGAGAGGAGAGCATGATCGTGGGGATTTTGTACTTCCGCCAGATCATCGGCAACGCTTCCAATCCGGTCAAGACTGGCATTTCAATGTCGAGCGTGATCACATCGGGATTGAGCTTGGGAATCGCCTCGAGAGCTTCCTTTCCGTTGCGCGCCGTCCCGACAACGGCAATATCAGGCTCTTTCGAAAATATGTCGCTGATGATGCGTCGCATCAACGCCGAATCGTCTACGACGAGAACTTTGATCCGGTTCATCTTGTCTAACATCCCTTAACTACCGAGTTTATCGGAACAGCCGAACCATGCGATGTAAAAATTGCTTTACACCGTGGCCCTGACCGTCCGTTTTGGACATGTCGTGCAAGCGTTCCCCGTGCAACTGTTCCTGAATCAGTTTCAAGATGCTCCTGCTGGCTTGAGAATCCGGATGCGAGAGCAGAAACGGCGTTTGACGCCGCACCGCCTTCGAGACGATCGGGTCATCAGGCAGGATGCCGAGCGTAGGGAGCTTCAAATCCAAAAATCGCTCCGCCACCAAGCGGATCTTTTCGGCCGTCTCGCGTCCCTCCGCCGCGCTCTCTACACGGTTGATCACCAGTTTCAACTTTGCCTCCGGGTGACGGTTCGCCACCGTCTTGATCAAGGCGTACGCATCAGTGATTGCAGTCGGCTCCGGTGTGACGACGACGAGGATCTCGTCGGACGCCAGCAACAGACGCAACGTCTGGTGGTTCAGACCGGCTCCGGTGTCGATCAATACGTAATCGACCTGTCCTTGCAGTTGTCCCAGTTGCGACACGAGATAGTCGTACTCCTCGGTGCGCACTTCGAGCAATTCCTGAAAGCCGGAACCGCCCGCAATAAACTGGACGCCGTTCGGACCCGTTTCGAGGATCTCCCACAGATCAGCTTCCCTGCGGATCAGATCGGCGAGCGTCTTTTTCGGCTTGATGCCCATCAGGACGTCGATGTTGGCAAAACCGACGTCCGCATCCAGCACGACGACCTTTTTCCCCTGCGCCGTCAAGCCAAGCGCATAATTGAGGGTGAAGTTGGATTTACCGACGCCGCCTTTCCCGCTGGTGACGGTGATCACGCGGGTGTTGATCGCAGGTTGGTGACTCCGCTTGGCTACCAGCGAACGCAAACGCTCTGCCTGATCACTCATAGCACTCTTCACCCACTATCAATTTCGCGAGCTTCTCGGTGGAAACGGCCTCGATATCATCCGGCACGTTCTGACCTGTCGCAAGATAGGAAAGCGGAATCTGGTAGCGGGAGACCAAGTTGTAGATTGAACCGTACGTTCTCGTCTCGTCCAGTTTGGTGAACAGGAACTTGTGGATGTCCACTTGAGAAAAATTGTTCACGATCTTCAACAGGTCGGCCGGCTTGGTGGTCAGCGAGACGACAAAATACGTCTCATCGGGCTTCAACACTTGCAGGTAGGTGTTCAATTCATTGACGTTTAAGAGGTCACCGTAGTTGCGTCCCGCCGTATCGACCAAGATCAGGTCACGGTCTGCCAAGCGTTCCAAGGCGCGTTGCGCGTCTTCCGGCGAGTAACAGACCTCCAGCGGCACGTTGAGGATATTGGCGTACGTCCGCAGCTGTTCAACAGCGGCGATCCGATACGTGTCAGCGGTGATCAGCCCGACGCGCTTGCCGCGCGTCAACACTTGCTCGGCTGCCAGCTTGGCAATCGTCGTCGTTTTACCGACGCCGGTCGGTCCGACAAACGCGCAGACGCGTGTGGTGGCCGAGATCTGCGACGGCTGGGCCACCGCATCCAATTCCTCCTTTATAAATTTTGTCAGAATACCTCGAAATTCCTGCTCAGAGATCTGGTTAACTTCATGGAAATGTTTAATCCCCCGCTCGATCAGCCCGTCGACCACCTCTTCATCGACATCGTTCTCGATCAGTTGCCGACGCACGCTTAACACCGACTCCGGCAACATCGACTGCACAGATGCTGTTTTGAGCATGCCCCGCAGCAACGAGCGGAGTTCCTGCACCTCTTTAAGGACTTCATCCCGGTCGGCCAATTCGGCACTCATCGGTTTCATCTGAACAGCAACCGGCACCGAAACAGGAGCTGGAATTGGCCGTTCAGGTTCGGCGACTGCGGTGGCCGACGACGGGTTGGCCGCCTGTTGGTAAGCGCCGAGTGCCGCCGGCCGCGCCACCTGCCCGGCAGGCAGAGCGGCCGGAGCCGGGCGCTCCTGTACAGCCGTCGCCGTGGTCTTGCGAGCGGGTGGAGCGGTCTCGACGTCATTGGCGGCAGCGACCACTTCAATCTGCGATTTGGCGAACAGTCCGAAGAATCCGCGGCTCTGCACTTTCTTTGTCGACAAGATGACAGCGTCTTTGCCGAGGTCCTCGCGAATCAATGCGACCGCCTCGGGCATCTCTTTGACCAGATAGCGTTTGACGAGCATTACAGGTTCACCACCCCTCCGCTTTGTACATCCACACTTGCATCCAGTTCATTGAACGACAGAACGGCCACATCGGGCAACACGCGCTCGATCAATTTGCGCATATGCATGCGGATGTTCGGCGAGGTCAGCAGGATCGGCGAATGTCCCATCACGGTCAACTGCTGCACCTGCTCGGCGAGCCGCTGATAGATCTGTTGCGACACGCGTGGATCGAGCGCGAGATACGTGCCTTGGTCGGAGGACTGAATGTTTTCCACGATCAGTTTCTCCACGTTTGGGCTCAACGTGATCACTTGCACCGGACCGCCGGGCCCTTTGTACTGGTTGGTGATCTGACGGGCGAGCGACTGACGAACATACTCGGTGAGAATATCCGGATCTTTCGTGTACAGTACCGTATCGGCCAGCGTCTCCATGATGGTGACGAGGTCGCGGATCGAGATCTTCTCGCGCAACAGATTGACGAGCACCTTCTGGATCTCGCCGACCGCCATCTGATTCGGAACCAGTTCGTCGACCAGCGCCGGATAGTTTTCGCGCAAAGAGTCGATGAGTTGCTTGGTCTCTTGGCGGCCGAGCAGTTCGCTAGCGTGGCGGCGCAGCACTTCGGTCAGGTGCGTGGCCACGACAGACGGCGGATCGACGACCGTATATCCGGCAAACTCCGCCTGTTCGCGCATGTTGTCCGCGACCCACAGCGCCGGCAGTCCAAACGCGGGCTCTTTGGTCGGGATCCCGACAATCGACTCGTCGTCGTAGCCCGGACTCATCGCCAGGTAGTGGTCGAGCAGCAATTCGCCTCTCGCCACTTCGTTGCCTTTGATCTTGATCACGTACTCATTCGGCCGCAGTTGGATGTTATCGCGGATGCGAATGACCGGAACGATCAAGCCCATCTCCATCGCAAACTGGCGGCGGATCATGATGACTCGGTCGAGCAGGTCACCGCCCTGATTGACATCGGCGAGCGGGATCAGCGCGTAACCGAACTCAAACTCAATCGGATCGACGTGGATCAACGAGATCACGCTCTCCGGGCTGCGCACTTCTTCTTGCTTGTTCTCTTCCGCTTCTTCAAACTCGCGGATCGTCTCCAATTTCATGTTGCGTTGCATGCGGAAGCCGCCAAAGGCGATGAGACCTGCGACCGGCCATGTCGAAATGACGCCGATCGGAGTAAACAGGCCGAGCATTGCCATCACGCCTGCAACGATGTAGAGCATCTTCGGATAGGCGAAGAGCTGTTTCATCAGGTCATCGCTCAGGTTGCCGTCAGACGCGGCGCGAGTGACGACAAGACCGGTCGCCGTCGAGATCAGCAAAGCCGGAATCTGCGAGACCAGACCGTCACCGACCGAGAGGATGGTGTAGGTCGTCATCGCTTCCGATGCCGACTCGCCGCGCATCGCGACACCGATGATGAAACCGGCGACGATGTTGATAATGACGATGATGATCCCGGCGATGGCGTCACCTTTGACAAACTTGGACGCACCGTCCATCGCGCCGTAGAAGTCCGCCTCACCCTCGATCTTTTGACGGCGAGCGCGCGCTTCTTTTTCGTTGATCAAACCGGCGTTCAGGTCGGCGTCAATCGCGATCTGTTTGCCCGGCATCGCATCCAAGGTAAAGCGGGCCGCGACTTCCGCCACGCGCTCCGAACCTTTGGTGATGACGATAAATTGAATGATGACGAGAATCAGGAACACGATGATCCCGACCACTGCGTTTCCGCCGATAACGAACGTGCCGAACGTATGAATGACGTTCCCGGCCTCCCCTGTCGAGAGGATGGCGCGGGTCGACGAAACGTTCAGCGAAAGGCGGAACAAGGTCGTGAGCAACAACAGTGACGGAAAGATCGCAAATTGGAGCGGCTCTTTCGTATTCATCGCAACCAGCAAAATCGTCAGCGCGATGCTTAAGTTGATCACGATCAGAAAATCGAGCAAACCGGTAGGCAAAGGAATGACCATCATGATGACAATTCCGATGACAGCCCCGATCACGCCTAAGTCTTTCAGCTTCAATGCGTTCCCTCCCTACCTACGCTTTCCCTTTCAGTCGGTATACGTACGCCAGCACTTCGGCAACCGCTTGGAACAGTTCACCCGGTATCGCGTCGCCGATCTCGACCGTTTTATACAGGGTCTGAGCGAGCGGCCTGTTTTCGACGAGCACGACGTTCGCGTCGCGGGCCACTTGCTTGATGCGTTGTGCCAATTCATCCACGCCTTTTGCGAGAACATACGGGGTGTCCATCTTTTCCGCATCGTAGCGGATGGCGATGGCAAAGTGAGTCGGGTTGGTGATGACAACGTCCGCCTGCGGCACGTCGGCCATCATGCGGCGCATCGCCATCTGACGCCCCCGCTCCTTCATCTTCGCCCGCACTTCCGGGCTCCCCTCCGTCTGTTTGAACTCCTCTTTGATCTCCTGTTTGGACATCTTCATCTGCTTCTCATAGTCGAAGCGCTGGTAGAACAGGTCGAAGATCGCGAGGACAAGCAACGCGACCCCTACCTTCCAGAAGATCTCAAAGGAGAGGTGAGCGACCAAACGAAAAGTGTCTGACACTTCCATCGTTGCCAGTTGCGTGACTCGTTTCCAGTCACTTTCCAGCTCTTTATAGACGATAAAGCCGACGATCAACATTTTGAGCAGCGACTTGATCAGTTCGACGAACGAGCGCATCGAAAACATTTGCTTGAACCCTTGGATCGGGTTGATTTTTTTGAAGTCAGGTGTGATCGGTTTGAGCGTAAACAGGGCGCCTACCTGCAGGTAAGCCACCAGCCCGCCGATGACGAGCACGACGAGCATGAGCGGGAAAATCAGTTTGGCAAGCACGATACTTAGATGCAAAAAGAGCGGGACGACAGACTGCTCGTTCAACTCATACATGAGTTCCAAAGACAGTTCGCGGCGGAACAAGTTGGATAGCTCTGTCATGTACAAGCCGGACAACAGCTTGAGTGACAAGAGTCCCACCAGCAACACGATCGCTTGCCCCAGCTCTTGGCTGCGGGCGACCTGCCCCTTTTTGCGTGCGTCATCCCGCCGTTTTGGCGTGGCTTTTTCTGTTTTTTCACCGCCGCCGCCCTCGGCAAACAATTGGAGATCAAGGCGTATCACAGCGATCCCCCCATCACCCTCAAGAGCGTATCCATCTGTTGAAACATCGTATGGAACAGCCCGCGAAGGACGTAGATGAAGGCCGGCATCGCAAGCACGATCATGATCAGACCCACCCCGATCTTAAGCGGCATGCCGACGACAAACACGTTCATCTGCGGCACGGCGCGAGACAAGATCGCCAAGCCGACATCCGTGAGGAACAACGCCGCAACAACCGGCATCGCGATCTTGATCCCGAGCACAAACATCATGCCAAACGTCTGCAGCACGACCTGAATCAATTCACCTGTGATCTGGAACCCGCCTGCCGGGATAAAGGTGTAACTTTGCAAAATCGCCGTCAACAGTCCATGATGACCGTCAAGTCCGAGGAACAACAGCATCGTGAACGCGTATTTGATCTGACCTGTGATCGGAGTGCTTACTCCGGTGGCTGGGTCGAACACGTTCGCCATCGCAAGGCCCATCTGCATATCGATAAACATACCGCCCACCTGCACGGCTGCAAAGACAAATGCGGCGATCAGACCGAGTGTCAAACCGACCATCAGTTCTTTGATTACGATCAAAAACAGATTCGCAAATGCGATTCCTTGATATTGTGCCACCAATTCTGACGTCGCAACAACCGGCGTGACCAGGATGGTCAACGTGAAGATCAGACCGATCTTCACCATCGCCGGCACATTGCGTCCGCCCAAAAACGGCGTCATCAAAAAGAAACCGGACATGCGTATGAGTACGAGGGTAAACACCTCCGCATAGTTCACAACCAGAGTCAACATGCGATCCGCCCTTCTAGCCGATGAACGTGCTGAGGTTGCCGAGAATCCCTCGGGTATAGTCGAGAAGTAAAGAGAGCATCCACGGTCCAAATACGATCATTGCGACGAAAATTGCGACGAGTTTCGGGATAAATTGGAGCGATTGTTCCTGAATCTGTGTGGTGGCCTGAAAGATCGAGACGATCAAACCGACCAGGAGACCGATACCAAGCAGCGGTGCGCACAACATGAGCAACGTCCAGATCGCGTTCTGTCCCAAAGTGATTACGAAATCAGAGCTCAAGGCACATCCACCTTTCTATCACTGGTACCCGCTCAAGAGCGACTTGATTACGAGATACCAACCATCGACCATGACGAACAGCAAGATCTTAAACGGCAGTGAGATCATCACGGGCGGCAGCATCATCATCCCCATCGACATCAAGACGCTGGAGACTACCATATCGAGGATCAAAAAAGGTATAAAGATCATGAAACCGATTTGAAACGCAGTCTTTAATTCACTGATGGTATAAGCCGGCACCAGCGTGGTGATCGGGATCTCCTCCACCGTGCTCGGCATCGGCTGTTTGCGGAAATCGAGGAACAGGCGCAAATCCTGTTCACGAGTCTGCTTGGCCATGAATTGTTTGAGCGGGACAGCCGCCTGCTCCAGCGCTTGCGTTTGTGAGAGCTGACCGTTCAGGTACGGTTGCAACGCTTGATCGTTAATCTGCGTGAACGTCGGATACATCACGAACATCGTCAAGAACAACGCAAGCCCGATCAGGACTTGTGTCGGCGGCATCTGTTGCAACGACAAGGCGTTGCGCACAAACGACAACACGATGACGATGCGGGTAAAACTCGTCATCAGGATCAGGATCGACGGTGCCAGTGAGAGCACCGTCAAGATCATGATGATCTGAAGCGAACTGGATACATCTTCCGGATTGTCTGAAGTCCGAACCCCCACGTCGATGCCGGGAATGACGACCTGTGCATTTGCAACCGGCACGTTCCACAGCACAGCGAGCAACAGTGTGAACAGAAGAATCAAGACTCTGTGCTTGTTGATCATAGGTCCCTTCCTTCCTGCCAATCCTGTGCGCTTTGGGTCCGCTGTTCCTTGAGGTTGTTCAGCTTCTCCCGCAGTGCCTGATCGAAACCGATGTCCCGCATTCCGATCTCTTCCACCTGCGGATTCGATTTCTTGCGCAGGCGTTGAATCAAGTCTTGCAGACCCTGCCAGCCGTTGCCGTTGAGCGACGAAGTTGGCTCGGCATCGTCTTTCACCTGATTGACCAAGTCCGGATCGGTGATCGTGTCGAGCAGTGTGACGTTGTCGCCGACACCGAGCACATACACTTTGTCGCCGATGGCGAGCATGTGCACAGAGCGGTTGTTTGTCAGTGACTGCGCCCCAAGGTTTTGCATGGTATGGCCGCGGAACGCGTTTTTGGAACGCGAGGAAAGGAATCGGATCAGAAGATAGATGATCGCGATGATGATCCCGAGAGAAAACACCAGTTGGATCATCGACATCAACAGCGAAGTATCTCCGGTGGTCACACCCGGCGCAGCTGGTGCTGTGCCGGGGTTCCCTTTATTGATCGCGTCTTCCACGCTGCCGTCAACCGCCAACACGCGGGATGGGGAGGACAGCCAGAGAACTGCCGCCGTGAGAGACCAGAGGATACGTCGAGAAGTGCGAAACGGTCGCATGACCCCACCCTTTCTAAGATGTTGACAGCTCGTGATTTTCGTTTAGCCGAGCGTCTTTTTGATCGCTTCGATAACGCGGTCCGCTTGGAACGGCTTGACGATGAAGTCTTTTGCGCCAGCTTGGATCGCGTCGATGACCATCGCTTGTTGGCCCATCGCGGAGCACATGATGATCTTTGCGTTCGGGTCGAAAGAGCGGATCTCTTTCAGTGCATGAATGCCGTCCATCTCCGGCATCGTGATGTCCATCGTCACGAGGTCCGGGCGGAGTTCTTTGTACTTTTCAACCGCTTGTGCGCCGTCTTGCGCTTCGCCGACAACGGTATAGCCGTTCTTGTGCAAAATTTCTTTGATCATCATCCGCATGAATGCAGCATCATCAACGATGAGGATTTTCTGAGACATGTTTGTTTCCCCCTAAGGTTACTGTAATTTTCGAACGCGTTCCGACGGGCTGATGATGTCAGTCACGCGTACACCAAAGTTTTCGTCAATGACCACGACTTCTCCTTTGGCAACCAGCTTATTGTTGACCATGATATCGACCGGATCCCCAGCCAGCTTGTCCAGTTGGACGATCGAACCGGGCACCAGTTCCAAAATGTCTCGGATCAACATCTTCGAACGACCCAACTCAACGGTGATCGAAAGCGGAATGTCGAGCAGCAGGTCGAGGTTGCCTTGCCCGCTCGCGGTGTCTGCACCGTCGAACGAGGTGAAGGAGGCCGGTTGCACGTTGACCGGCGGTGCGGCCGGACGCGAAGGCGCCATCGCCGCTGCGGCTTCAAGGTGACCGTAGCCTTGCGGGGCTTGCGGCGGGTATTGCGGCGGATACGGATAGCCATAAGGCGGATACTGCGGAGGATATTGCGGCGGGTACCCGGCCGGCGGCTGTTCCGCGTACACCGGTTGCTGCGGCGGATAGGCCGGCGGCATCTCGACTGGCGGTGCCTGTACAGGCGGTGCCGTCGGTGCAGCTGCCATCGGTGCCGGAGCGACCGGGGTCGGCGCAGGCGCGCTGTAGACCGGCTCTTCGACCGCCGGAGCAGGAGGCGGGGTCGAATCGCCCATGCCGCCCGTCAGTTTGTCGATCATGCTCTTGGCGAACGAAACCGGTACCAACTGCATGATGTGCGAATCGATCAGCGTGCCGATGATCAGGCGGAAGGAGATCTTGATCAAGACTTCGTCTTCCGGGAACAGCGACATCGTCTGCTTGTTGTCGAAGTCCATCACGTCGACATAAGGCGGCGTAATGTTGACCATCATGTTGAAGATCGTCGACATCGACGTGGAAGCGGATCCCATCATCTGGTTCATCGCTTCTGCGACGGCCGAGAGATGCAGTTCGTTCAACTCGGTCGGAGCGCTCGTACCGTCTCCTCCCATCATCAGGTCTGCGATGATCTGCGCGTCTTCCACTTGAATCGCCAACACGTTGGCACCGATAAATCCATCGGTGTATTCGACCTTGATGGCCACGTGCGGCAGCGGGAAGTCGGCACTCAGTGCAGAGCGGGCAACGACGTGAACTTGCGGCGTGGTGATGTCCACCTTTTGTCGCAGCAAAGTGGACAGTGCGGTGGCCGCCGTACCGAAGGAGATGTTGCCGATCTCGCCGAGAGCATCCACTTCAAAGTCGGTCAAGTAGTCCGAAAGTTTCAGCCCGTCTGCATTGTCCTCCATCTCATCGTCGCTGTTTCCCTGCCTGAGGAGGGCATCGATTTCCTGTTGCGACAAAACATCTCTATTCATCTTCGCCCACTCCTTCATTCAGTACGGTAGAAATCTGGACCGCGACCCGTCCGCGCGTCGTGCCCGGCTGCCCGAGATATTTCGTGCGCGAGCCGACTTGCAAGCGGATTTTCGCGTTTACGTCCTGGTCCAAAGTGAAAACGTCCCCTACAGCCAAGCTCAAAAATTCGCCGACTGAAATGGTGGAAGTGCCAAGCTCAGCGACGAGCGGAACGCTGGTCTTGCCGAGGCTCTGACGGATGGCTTCCCAGTCTTCACTGTGGTCTTTGTTGCTCTTCATGTTCCCCATCCAATAGTGGGCGGAGAGCTTGGGCACGATCGGCTCCAAGACGACATGCGGCATACAAATGTTGATCATTCCGGTGGTCTCGCCGATCTTGGTCGACAGCGAGACGACGGCCACCGTTTCGTTCGGTGAGACGAGCTGAAGGAACTGCGGATTGACTTCGAGATTTTCCATCTCCGTCTCGAGTTCCGCGACCGCCTTCCACGCTTCTTGGAAGTTGTCGAGCGCCCGTCCAAACACGCGCTCCATGATCGTCATTTCGATCTCGGTCAGATCTCTCAGTTCGTCAGCTCCGACACCCGAGCCGCCAAGCAATCGATCGAGCATCGCATAGGCGATGTTCGGGTTGATTTCCATGACGAACTTGCCGTCAAGCGGTTTGACATAAAAGACGTTGAGGATCGTCATCTTCGAGATCGAGCGGATAAACTCCTCATAAGGAAGCTGATCGACCGAGACGACGTTGATCTGCACAAACGTCCGTAGTTGTGCGGAAAAATAAGTGGTGAGCAGACGCGCAAAGTTCTCGTAGATCCGCGTGATACTGCGGATGTGATCTTTCGAGAAGCGCATCGCGCGTTTGAAATCGTAATTGCGTACTTTGCGGTCGGTGTCCTCTTTGCGGATCTCTTCAGCGTTTAATTCGCCAGACGAGAGCGCGTTTAACAGGGCATCGATCTCATTTTGCGACAAGACTTCTGCCATCAGTCATCACCTCCTTATCCAAGAAGTGTCCTATTGAACCACGATGTCGGAGATGTACACGTTTGTGACTTTGCCCTCGGTCATCACTTTGTTCAATTCGTCCACCAGGCGCACCTTGAGTTTGGCGAGGCCGTCTGCTTTGGAGACGTCGGCCGTGGTGGTGTTGTGCAGGACGGCGTTGATGATGTCTTTGACTTGAAGTTTGCGCTCTTCCAGTTCCTTCTTCGCGTCTTTGCTGTCGCCCTGTACGGAGAAATTCGCTTGAATCAATCCGTTTCCTGCCAGATTGGTGGTCATCTTGCCAAGATCCATCTGGCTTTCCAGCATTTCTTTCGGCGACGGGAGTTCCACTTCCCCTTCTGCCGTCGGGGCGAGCATCGTCTTGTACGCGACGACCCCGACAATGCCCAACAGGGCGATTGCCACAATGAGTATCAGTGCGATGTTGAATAATTTATTCCGAAACATCAGAACCCTCCGCCTTCTGCTGGATTTGTACTCCAACCAGCCCTATGCTTCGATAGTACAATTCCACCTGTTTGAGAACATCCTCGATCGAATCCAAGACGATGAACTTCCGACCCGTAGTCAAAGTGACCACGGTGTCGGGAGTCGATTCCACCGTCTCGATCAGCGTGGCGTTCAAGTAGAATACGGATCGGTTAAACTTGGTGACCCGAATCATGCCATCACCTCACGATAGATTAGCGCTTCAGGTTGACAACCTCTTGGAGAATTTCATCCGAGGTGGTGATCGTGCGGGAGTTCGCTTGGAAACCGCGCTGTGCGACGATCATCTCGGCAAATTCGTTCGTCAGGTCGACGTTGGACATCTCCACCGCCCCGACCATCAGCATGCCGATGCCAAGGTCCGGATCGCCCGGCTCCCCGATCTCCGGGTCTCCAGGGTTGGCGTTCGGAGATGTCTTGAACAGGCTGCCTCCGACCTTCTCCAGACCGGACGGGTTGGCAAACTTGGTCAGACCGATCGGCCCGAGTTGTTCTTCGCCATCTGCGGTGACGACCGTCAGAATGCCTTTGGTGTCAAAGGAGAACGACTGAACCGCACTCATGTCGTCGATCTGGATCTGACCTTCGTCAGCGCCGAGGACAAACCAGCCATCGCTGTTCACAAGGAAGCCGTTTGCGTCAAAGTAGAAATTGCCTTGACGGGTGTAGTAACGCTCGCCGCCGCCGTTTTCGACGGTGAAGAAGCCGTTTCCTTGGATGGCAAAGTCGAGCGGACGGCCGGTGGTCTGGGTCGAACCGTCGGTCATGACGGTGTCGATCGCCGAGATCGTGGAGCCAAGGCCGATTTGCTTGGCGTTGACGCCGCCGTAGTTGTCATTGCCCGCGCCTGCGCCTTGGAGCGTTTGGCTCATCACGTCTTTGAACATCACGCGACCGGATTTGAAGCCGGCGGTGTTGACGTTGGAAATGTTGTTACCGATGACATCGAGCTTGGTTTGGAACCCTTTCATCCCGGAAATACCCGAATAAAGCGAACGCAACATGTGTCTGCTACCTCCTCAAATTGTGGAGCCGCGTCTGTCATTCGGCGGCTCAGAGCTTCCATTGAATGGTCCGGCTCTTTGATTGATTCAGGCAAAGACGGCGCTGTCGATCTGCGTGAACACATGATCTTTCATGTGAGCTGTGTCGACCGCTGTGATCACCGTCCGGTTTTTAATGCTGATGACATAAGCGGTGTCCTTGTAAACCACCAGAGACTCGCGTCCCCCTTTGGCCGCCGCTTTATCCACGGCGTTGCCAAGACGCACAAGATCGTCTTGCGTCAAGCGAATGTTGCGGCTGCGCAATCTCTCCATCGCATGGGCGGAGAAAGTGACGACCTGAGCCTGCGATTGCAAAGCTTTGTTCAGTTCGTCCTGAAAAGAGACAGGGGGAGTTCCAGACAAACCGCCCTTCTTCAGAGCGAGGCCGTTCGGAGGCGAGACCGGAAGCGATACAGGACGCAAAAAATGATCCTGGCTCACGTCTTCACCCCCTGGAAGAAATGATCTTACACAGCAGAAGGCTCTTCTGACTGCGCGGCTTGCGGCTGTTGCGGCTTGATCTGTTCAACAGCGGACAGGTCGATCAATTGATCGCCCACTTGCACCATGACAGAGCCGTTTTGCGTTTTGATGCCACTGACAGCACCCGACTTCTCCGCGCCTTTGTCGTCACGCCACGTGACGGTGGTGCCGAGCATCTGTGCGCCAAGTTGCATTGCGCCAAGCCGGAACAATTGTTCATTCGACGCCGCCACTTTGTTCATCTGCTCCAGCGAAGAAAACTGCGCCATCTGCGAGATGAACTCGCGGTCGTTCATCGGCTGCGAAGGGTCTTGGTGCTGGAGTTGGGTGACAAGAATTTTCATGAACGCATCTTTGTCCAACTCGCGTTTGCCAGAGGAAGTTACGTTGCGTGAGTAGAGATTGGGATTGAGTGAAACATTGTCCGCCATTCCATTGCCCTCCTAGGGTAGCCGTCTTAAGCTGTCACATCGAGCCCGTCAGCCGGTGTCGCTTCTTCCAGAGCTGTGTCTGCAGCTTCCAAGCCATCGAGGCTAAAGGCTGCTGAGTCCCCGCCGGGGCGTCCCGACGAATGACCGGATTGACCTTGTTGCTGGCCGCCGCGCTCTTGCGGGAGGCCGGAGTTCGCATCGTTTTGACCGTTCCCGCTCTGGGCGGTGACGTCGATGCGGTCATATTGGATCCCTTGCGCTTGGAACTGCGCGCGCAAGCTCTGGAGGCCGGCGTCGATCAGTGCTCTGGAAGCCGTGTTTTCGGCAGCGATCTGCAACGAGATGCGATCACCGATCTTTTGCACGATCACTTCGATCTCACCGAGGCCTGCCGGTTCAAGAATGATGCGGAACTCGTGACGTCCCGGCGCTTCAAGAAGCGAAGCGCGCTTGATAATCATATCGGGCAATTCTGCTGCCAACTGGTCTCCTTGCATCGTCACGACGGCAGGTTCGCCAACGATCGTGCGAGTGACCAAATGCGGTTGTGCCCCGATGCCAGCCGCAGCAGACTGTGCGGCGGACTGTCCATTCGACAGTTGATCGGACGACCCGCTTTCAGCCATCGTGACAACTGCGCGAACCGTGTGCGTGGAGAGCGTCGCTTGGAGCTTTCCGAATGCGGCTGACGATTGCGGCGCGACCTCTGCCGTCGGTTCACCTGCTGCCGCGTTGGTCTGCGGCTGCGCGACTTTCAGTTGAGCGAAGATCTCCTTCATCAAGGCTGCCACTTTCTCGTTTGCTGCGAGGAGGATCGACGGTTGATCGGCCATCGACTGCACCATCTGGGTCAAGGCGCTTTTCAGTTCCAGACCAAGTTCCGGGTTGTCCTGTAGCGTGAGCGAAAGTTTCCCTTTTGGATTTTCCAAAAGTACGGTCACAAGGGCCGGAGCCAGTCCGAATTGCTGTAACAACAAAGCCATGTCCTCATGGCTGAACGGAAGATCTTTCAGATCGAGGGTGAGTTTTTGCTCACCGATCATCACTTCAATCAGTCCGTCAGAAGTCGGCGTCGCCGATCCTTGTTGACCCGTTTGGTTGACTGTCAGCGGCGAGAGGCTTCCGGAGAGTGCCGTCAGCATTTCCAGAAGTCCCGAAGGACTCTTTTGTCCTGCGTCTCCCTGGGTACCCAGTGACAAACCGAGCGCTTGCAGGAGTGCGGAAAACGGATTGCCGTTGCCGTCGACCGTCATCGATCCGGCGCCCCCTTTTGCAGTGGGCAGAGCGGCGTTCGTTGTGCCGACAAGTGCATTACTCAGCGTCATCATGTCCATATCTGTTTCACCTCCTCTCAACAACGTTATTTCGCTGCCAAAATCTGAGCGGCAATGGCGGGCTCCATCTTTTCCAGAATCGAAGCTTTTTGTTCGCTGTTCATCTTGTCCAAGATGCGCTTTGCTTCCGAAGCGGACAGCTCGACCATGATCGCTGCCGCCTTCGAAGAGGACATTTCTGCGTACACGTTGGCCTGTTCGGTCAGCGGGTCCACCGTTTTCGGTTCCACCGAAGTAGCGGATGCGCCTGCTCCTGGATCGCCCTCTTTGGCTTTCTTCAGCGAATCGACCTGCTTCTTCAAGCGGTCGATCTCCGCATTTTTCTTCGTCAGATCTTCCTCCAACTGTTTGTTTTCAGATTCCAACGCTTGCATTTGATCGTTCAACTCTTGTTTCTGTTGCTCTTCTGCCTCGGCCGTCACAGGCATCGCCTGTTCCTCAGAAGGGAACAGATAAGAAACGCCCGGGATCTGCTTGGCACCCGACGCAATCTTCCCCGTCACATCCACCCCTAAGAATTGGAGGATGATACCGGACAACAGCGCGGTGAACAGCAGCGGCAGAACCACGATGTAAAACAGCCATTCCAACTTTCCGTAGCGGTGAGTTTCCGCTTCCATGATCCTACCTCACCCCCTCGTGTGTCGGCCGGACACAGCGATCTCGTCCAGCGCGTCCTGGCTCAATTTCTCCATGAGCTGACGATGCTCCAACACGCGGCGTTCCGAAAGGCGCGACCACTTTTTCTCATCCAGATAGCGTTCGTTTAGCGCTTCTCTGCGTTCATGGCACACCTTTTCTTGCTTTTGCACCGCTTTGTGCTGGTGTTCGATCTGTGCTCGTTGCGATTTGAAAAAGAGCGTCCACGCATGGAGGTCTTGAGCAGAAACCGAGCGGCTCGTCATGTCGAAAAACTCACCGACGTCGCCTTCGTGCTGCGCTTGGATCTCGCGCAACCGAGCCTGCTCTGCTTCCAAGTCACGCAACGACTCGCTGTAGTGCAGGGTCGCCTGCTGTGTCATCCGGCCTTTGATATCGGTGATCTTGCGCAAGGAGGACAATCGAATCGTCATACGTCTACCCCTCCGAACGTCTCGATGAGCGTCTGCGTGGCACTCGCCAGATCGGAGCGCTCATGCGTGCCCTGAGCGGTGAACTGCTCCACTTTGGACGCATATTGGATGGCGCGGTCAATCTGGAAGTTATTTCCTCGCTGATACGCCCCGATGTTGATCAGGTCTTCTGCGTCCTTGTAGATCGAGGACAGTTTTTTCAGCGTGTTCGCCGCTTTGCCGTGTTCCGGTGCGACGAGGTCGCTCATCACGCGGGAGACGCTGGCCAGCACGTCGATAGCCGGAAAATGACCTCGATTCGCTAACTGGCGGGAGAGCACGATGTGACCGTCCAAGATCCCGCGCACGGCATCGGCAATCGGCTCGTTCATGTCGTCGCCGTCGACCAGCACGGTGTAAAACGCGGTGATCGTCCCTTGCATCCCCGTCCCCGCCCGCTCCAGCAACCGCGGCAGCATCGCAAAGACGGACGGTGTGTACCCGCGAGTCGTCGGCGGTTCACCGACGGCGAGGCCCACTTCCCGCTGCGCCATCGCAAAGCGGGTGACCGAGTCCATCATCAACACGACATCCTGTCCCTGATCGCGGAAATATTCAGCGATTGAAGTGGCGACCTGTGCGCCTTTGAGACGGACGAGCGGCGGTTGATCGGAGGTGGCGACAATGAGCACCGAGCGGGCCAAACCTTCGGGGCCGAGATCCTTCTCGATAAACTCGCGCACTTCCCGCCCACGCTCACCGATCAGCGCGATCACGTTGATATCGGCCGATGTGTTGCGAGCCATCATGCCCAGCAGGGTACTTTTGCCTACCCCGGAACCGGCAAACAGACCGATGCGCTGTCCACGACCGACTGTGAGCAGACCGTCGATGGCGCGAACGCCGACCGAGAGCGGCTCAGAGATGCGCTTGCGGGTCAAGGGGTTGGGCGGCGATTGCGTCGCCGGATAGTGTTCCGGCGAGAGCAGCGGTCCTTTACCGTCAATCGGGTTGCCGAGTCCATCGAGAACGCGCCCGAGCAGATGCGGTCCGACCGGGACTTTCAGTTCGCCGCCGGTGGCGACGACGTCAGAGCCGGGACCGATGGAGCCAAGGTCACCCAACGGCATCAACAGCACGTTGTTTTCGCGAAATCCGACCACTTCGGCAAGGATCGCATGGGACTCGTCCCGTTCGATCTTACAAACATCGCCGAGCGTGACCGTCGGGCCTTTCGATTCGATCGTCAGCCCGATTACTTTGCTGACCTTGCCGTTGACGCGGATCGTTCTCGTCCGGTCTAGACGGCGCAGGTATTGCTCAAGTCTCACTTGTTGGGTCATGGCTTCAGCCCGGCAGCGACTTCCTGCAGAGCCTTTTTCACCTCTTCCAACTGAGTGTCAAGGCGCGCGTCGACGTTGCCAAAGGCAGTCTGTACCACACATCCGCCCCGGTCAACGCCGCGATCCGGCAGAATCAACAGTTCACTCTGACCCGGTACCTCTTTGCGCAGTCCTTCCCGGCGCGCTTGTACCGTCTCGTAGTCGGCCGGGTGGACGCGCACTTCGATCTTGCCTGCGTCGTGAATCTCTTCCAACGCGCGGCTGACTACCTGCGACACCCACTCCGAGGAGACGGACAGTTCTTGGTGAATGATCTTGCGGGCGACCGCGACCGCCAGTTCGACGAGCATGGGTTCCGACTCGGCGAGATAGCGATGGCGCTCCTCGACGGCGAGATGATGCAATTGCTCAACTTCATCGAAGCGAGTGCTCCACTCCGCGGCGACCTGTTGTTCGGCAGCCAGGCGGCCGTCTTCATAACCTTGTGCCTTCGCTGTTTCGATCTCCGTCAACAGGATCGATTCGACGCGCTCGCGCTCGCGGGTGAGGAGGTTCATCGCTTCCTCTTGTGCTTGTCCCACGAGCTGCGCCGCTTCTTCGCGAGCCTGCTGACGAATCGCCTCCGCTTCACGGAAGGCGGCTTGACGCGCCATCTCCCATTCCGGATCGATCGGCACAGCCGGCGCGTCTTTGACAAAACGGGTCACTTGAATCTGATACGCTTCAGGTGTCATCGACGTACGGCTGGCTTTGAACAGTTTAGACAATGATATCGTCTCCTCCACCGCGGGCGATCACGATCTCGCCGCTCTCTTCGAGGCGACGGATGATGCCCACGATGCGTTGTTGCGCTTCTTCGACGTCGCGCAGTCGGACCGGACCCATAAATTCCATGTCCTGCTTGAACGTTTCCGCCATGCGCTTCGACATATTGCGGAAGATAACTTCCTGCACCTCTTCACTCGACACTTTGAGCGAGAGTGCGAGGTCGCTGGTCTCCACGTCGCGGATGACGCGCTGGATGGCGCGGTTGTCGAGGTTGACAATGTCCTCGAAGACGAACATGCGCTTTTTGATGTCCTCGGCCAACTCCGGGTCTTGCAACTCGAGCGACTCGAGGATCGTCTTTTCTGTCGAGCGGTCGACACCATTGAGGATCTGTACGATCGCGTCGACACCGCCACCGGCGGAAAAGTCGTGCAGCGACATCTGCGAGAGCTTGCTCTCGAGCACACGCTCCACTTGGTTGATCACCTCCGGAGAGGTGCGGTCCATCGTCGCGATGCGACGCGCGATCTCCGCTTGGCTGTCCTGCGGCAAAGCGGAGAGAATCATCGCCGACTGTACCGGCTCCAAGTAGGAAAGCACCAGTGCAATCGTCTGCGGATGTTCATTTTGAATGAAGTTTAAGATCTGGTTGGGATCTGCCTTGCGTGCAAAGTCGAAAGGTCGAACCTGCAACGACGCGGTCAGACGGTTGATGATGTCAACTGCCTTCTGCGGGCCGAGCGCTTTCTCCAGAACGTCCTTGGCATACTCGATCCCGCCTTGCGAGATAAACTCCTGTGCCATGACGATCTGATGAAATTCTTCCAAAATATCTTCGCGCTGTTCAAATTCGATCTTTCGAACGTTGGCGATTTCCAGTGTCAGCTGTTCGATTTCTTCTTCGCGCAGATGCTTGAAGATCTTCGAAGCGATTTCCGGCCCCAAGGACACGAGCAGGACCGCCGCCTTCTGACGTCCGGTCAATTTTTGTGTGCGTGCCACGCGCAGTCACTCCTACTCTTCTACCAACCAAGTACGCAACAGGTTGACAAAATCTTCCGGCTTGTTCGATGCGAGCTTTTCCAGTTGTTTGCGCATCTTCTGGTTTTCTGTCTCTTCGACAATCGTTGGTTGCTCGACCACACGAGGAGCATCCTCTTGCGGCAAGACCGCTGCGTTTTTGCGACGACGGGAGACTGCATACAGACCGCCGCCCAGCAACACAAGCGCCGCTGCCATCGCGCCAAAGAACCACGGTTGCGTGTAGAACGCTTCATTCTCAAACGGATTGGCCGGAGCTTGGAACTGTCCTCCGGTGACGGTGATCGAGTCATCTGCTGCCCCGTCATTGGTGCGACCGATGGCGGTGGAAACAAACTGCTTGATCTCCGTTTTGCGGTTTTCCGAGAGATTCGGGTCGTTGATCAGAACCGAAACGGTGTACGCGTTGACTTTGTAAGGCGCGCTTGCGCCGTTTTCTGTGTAGGTGTTCCATTCGCGGTTGATCGTGCTGTCTTTTTTGGAGGCGCTGGTATCGCCTGCATCAGGTGCCACATAGTTCGGAGCGTTCGGATCGGTGGATTGCGAACCCGGAGGACCGCCTGCCCCTTGCCCTTCGCTCTCCTCTTCGATGTTCCGCTCGGAGATGACTGCACCGTCGGTCGTGCCGGCGATCGGAGTCATTTTTTTATCGGTCCAAGAGCGCTGGTCGAAGTCAACATCCGCATTTACGATCACATCGACGTTGCCAAGACCGACTAAACGCTCCAAAGCGTTTCGAATCTTTATAGTAGTTTCTTTTTCCACTTGAATCTGGATCTGCTGTTGTTTGGTCAACTGCGGGTTGTTGCCGCCGCCTTGGACGAGCACTTCCCCTGCTTCATCGACCAGTCGCACGCCGTTTTGATCGACGATGGCGACGCTTTCTGCTTTCAGTCCGGCTACGGAGTGAGACACCAGTTGTTGGATGCCGTGTACCTGATCGGCGGTGAGCGCTTTGCCCGGCTCCACCATCAACACGACGGATGCTTTGGCGTTTTGGTCCTGCTCGGAGACAAACAGTTTTTCTTTGGCCGGCACGATGTTCACGCGCGCTTCTTTGACGTATTGCAGCGTTTCAATCGTGTTTTGAATGTTGCCTTCCAAAGCTTGCTTGTTTCGGACGTTAAACTCCTGCTCCGTCATGCCAAACTGCGCAGAGTCGAACACTGAGTAACCCGGTGCGCCCGATTGCGGCAGACCTGCCATCGCCAGTCCCATGCGGGCTTCGTACTGGTATTGCTCCGGTACGGAGATCGAGTCCGGGCCGACTTCGTTCGGAATTTTCAGCTCTTCAAGCTTTTGCTGAACAACGCCCAAACTCTCCGGCGGTTGATTTGCCAGCACGACGACATAGTTAGGTCGAAATGCGAACCAGCTCAGAAGGGAGACCGTCACCAGAAAAAAGACAGCAACCAGGATTAAGTTTCGTTTTTGTTTTCTTTCAAGTTGCTTCCAGTACCCCGTAAGTTTCTCAAACAGTTGCTTAAGCTGTTGGTTCACAATGTCACCCCGTCATCCATCACTTCTAAAACGAACACCCATAAAAATGAAAGAAAGTACGTACACTATATCTGCATGCGCATGATCTCTTGATACGCTTCCATCGCCTTATTCCGGACTTGCACCGCGAGTTGGAAGGAAATCGTCGCCTTCTCCGCGGCCACCGTGACGCTGTGCAGATCAGGCGCTTGCCCGGTCGCCAGCGCGGCCGTCAATTTTTCCGCTTGCACTTGCTGTGTGTTCACCTGTTCCAACGCTTTCGTCAGGTAGTCGGTGAAAGAAGGACCGGAAACCGCCTTCTGAGCAGCCGGGTTCAGAGCTTTGACTGCATCGAGGCCGCCGGTCGGCAGCAGTTTGTTAACCGAGTTGATCATCTTTACTCCTCCTATCGACCGATCTCAAGCGCCTTCATGGCTTGAGATTTTGCTGCGTTGATCGCAGTGACGCTCGCCTCATACGAGCGGGAAGCGGAGATCATGTCAACCATCTCCGTCGCGACGTTTACATTTGGCATCCGCACATACCCGAACATCGGGTCTTGCGGATTTTTCACCGCATCCGGGTGATTCGGATCATAGACGAGCTTAAACGGCGACTGGTCGCGGCCGATGGACGTGACGCGAACCCCTTGCCCCGGTGCTTGACCCAACTCTTGCGCCAGCACGTTGCTGAACGACGGCTGAGCGGTCCGCTCACCGAACGAAACGATCTGGCGGCGGAACGGCTGTCCGTCGATGCCGCGGGTGGTGTTTGCGTTGGCGATGTTGTTCGAGATCACGTCCAAACGCAGACGTTGCGCCGTCAGCGACGAGGCGCTGATGTTAATGCTGTCGTACAATCCCATGATTATCGCTTCCCTTCGCTGATGGCGTACTTGAGCAAACCGAAATGATGATTGATCTGCTGTACCAGAGCGTTGAACTGGATCTGGTTGGTCGCAAGGCTCGTCATCTCGGAATCGATGTCGACGTTGTTGCCGTCATTGCGCAGCGTGGTGTTACGCTCGGTATACACCTCCGGGCTCACGTCGGAGATCGAGACATGTCCGATCTCCAAGTGCCGCTCATTCGTGCGGCGGCCGGCCAGCGTTTCACCCGCAAGCGTCTGTTGCAAAATCTTTTCGAACGCTACATCGCTTCGTTTGAAGTTTGGCGTGTCGATATTGGCGATGTTATTCGATAATACTTTTTGGCGCAGACTCGAAGCATCGAGCGAACGCTCCAGCAAATTGATCGATTGATTGCTGATGATCGACATAATAAGGACCATCCTCTACTTCAGTATTTTAACGTATTTCTTTTCGTCATGATATGAGAAAATCCTGCATATACCGACACGCGCATAAAGCCTATTGACCATTTTACCTGCAACGTTTTATTTTCTCTAGGGTCTTTCGCCCCCAATTCGACAACATCCTGCTAATCTCCCGATTTTTTTACATAAAAATATAAAAAAAAGCGCGGATTGCATCCGCGCTTCTTTGTTTTATTTCGACTTCATGTTTTCCAGAAGAGGCAATAACTTCTCGTTCAGAATCTTAATATGCGTACCTTTCATACCCAGCGAGCGCGCTTCTACAACGCCTGCGCTTTCCAATTTGCGAAGCGCGTTGACGATGACGGAGCGCGTGATGCCGACGCGGTCGGCAATACGGGATGCGACGAGCAGACCTTCGCGTCCGTTCAATTCGGTAAGGATGTGGTCGACAGCCTCCAGTTCGCTGAAAGACAACGAATCGACAGCCATCTGCACGACCGAGCGATCCCGACCCTCTTGCACCAGCTTGTTGGCGTTGACGCGACTCATCTCGTAACCGATCACAGTCGCGCTGTATTCAGCGAGGACGATGTCCTCCTCTGTCAGCCCGCTGCTGTGCCGGGTCAGCATCAGCGTCCCGAGGCGGGCACTGCCGCCCATCACCGGGATATACGTTGCGTAAGCTTGCGGACCTTCCGATCCTGCGCAAAACGGGGTGGTTTCTTGGATGTTGGAGAGCGTTTCTTCTTCACGCCGCAGTTTGGTCAGATACTCGGCCGGGATGCGGTTCGGTCCGCTCTCACCAGGCGGGGCGACTAGGTCGAAAGTCTCAGCCGCCGCGTAGGCGAGCACCATCCCTTCCGGATCGATCAAAAAGACGTTCGCTGCGGTCATATCCCGCAGCGTGTGGATCAGTTCGTGATGCTCTGCTCTCATTGTATCGGATCGTTGCAACAATTGATTGATGACCCGCGTTTTGCTCAACAATTCCATGTCAGCCTGTTAACCTCCTGTGCGGAAAACGGCTACAGGATGAATTGGCTGAGATCCTTGTTCTTGACGATGCCTTCCAGTTTTTCCGAAACGTAAGCCGGTGTGATCACCACTTTGTCGAGCAGGACTTCCGGCGCTTCGAAGGAGAGGTCTTCAAGGAGCTTTTCCAGCAACGTGTGCAAGCGGCGCGCTCCGATGTTATCCGTCTCTCGGTTGACGGTGGCGGCGAGTTCAGCGAGCTTAAACAGCGCGTCCTCGGTAAACTCGACCTTGACCCCTTCCGTCTCAAGCAAGGCGGTGTACTGTTTGATCAGGGCGTTTTTCGGCTCGGTGAGGATGCGCTGGAAGTCTTCAGCAGAGAGGCTGGTCAGTTCCACCCGGATCGGGAAGCGCCCTTGCAACTCGGGGATCAGGTCGGACGGCTTCGAGATGTGGAACGCCCCGGCTGCGATGAAGAGGATGTGATCGGTCTTCACCGGGCCGTATTTGGTCGTTACCGTCGAGCCTTCGACGATCGGCAAGATGTCGCGCTGCACCCCTTCGCGGGATACGTCCGGGCCGCCGCCGCGCTCTTTGCCGGCGATCTTGTCGATCTCGTCAAGGAAGATGATCCCCGACTGCTCGGCGCGCTGCACAGCGTCTTGCGTCACCTCGTCCATATCGATCAGCTTTTGCGCCTCTTCCGCAGCCAGCAGCTTGCGCGCTTCAGCAATGGTGACTTTGCGCTTTTTACGGCGCTTGGGCATCATGTTGCCGAGCATCTCTTGAATGTTGCCCATGCCAAGACCTTCCATGCCAGGGACCCCGAGCATATCCATCATGCCCGGCGCATGGTCCTCGACTTCGATCTCGACCAACTGTTCTTCCATCTCACCTGCACGGAGCCGGTTTCGCACGTCGTTTCGCTTCTGGCGGATCTCATACGATTCCTGTGCGTTTTCTTCTTGATGGTTACCAGCATTGCCACTAAAGAGCATTTCTAACGGATTTTTGAAATTTTTATTTTTTGCCGGATCGGGCACGAGCACAGAAATCAGACGTTCCTCCGCCATTTCTTTGGCCTGCTCCCCTACCGCTTCCATCCGCTCCGCTTTGACAATGCGGATCGCTGTCTCCACGAGGTCGCGTACCATCGATTCGACGTCGCGACCGACGTAGCCGACCTCAGTAAATTTGGTCGCTTCCACCTTGATAAACGGAGCGCCGGTCAGTTTCGCCAACCGGCGGGCGATCTCCGTTTTGCCGACGCCGGTCGGTCCGATCATCAGGATGTTTTTCGGTGTGACTTCGTCGCGGATCTCATCGGTCAACAACGCACGGCGATAGCGGTTGCGCAAGGCGACGGCGACCGCTTTTTTGGCGTTTTTCTGACCGACGATGTATTTGTCGAGCTCTTCGACGATGCGCCGCGGCGTCAACGATTGGATCTTCATGGGTTCTCGCCTCCTCAGATCTCTTCCACGATGATGTTGTGGTTGGTGTAGACGCAGATATCGGCCGCAATCGTCAACGCGTTCTTGGCGATCTCGCGAGCCGACAGCTCCGTGTGTTGGACCAAGGCGCGGCCTGCCGCCAGCGCAAAGGAGCCGCCGGAGCCGATCGCCAGCACGCCGTCGTCCGGTTCGATCACTTCGCCGTTGCCGGAGACGAGCAGCAAGGACTCTTTATTCATCACGATCAGCATCGCTTCGAGGTTGCGCATCATCTTGTTCATGCGCCATTCTTTTGCAAGTTCCACAGCGGCGCGTTGCAGATTGCCGTGGAACTCTTCAAGTTTGGATTCGAATTTTTCAAAAAGGGTGAACGCGTCGGCGACAGCGCCGGCAAAACCGGCGACGACTTCGCCGCGATAAAGCCGTCTGACTTTTTTGGCGCCGTTTTTCATCACCATATTTTGTCCGAAGGTGACTTGGCCGTCACCGGCCATCGCCGCCTGACCGTCCTTTTTGACTGCGAAGATCGTCGTCGAGTGGAATTGACTTTCACTCATGGGATCGTGCTCCTCTCGTCAGGCCCTTGGGTGGGCCTTTGTGTACACGCGCTCCAGATGTTCGCGCGTCGTGTGCGTGTAGATCTGCGTGCTGGAGAGGCTGGCATGGCCGAGCAACTCCTGAATGACGCGCAGATCCGCTCCATGATCGAGCAGATGGGTGGCAAACGTATGCCGAAGGGTGTGCGGGGAGATTTTTTTCATGCCCGCTACTTGGTATACGTATTTGTCGACGATGCGTCGCACACTGCGATCGGACAGGCGAGTACCGTTTTTATTCAAAAAGAGCGGGTGGCTTTCGCCCCCCGGTCCCTTTTGCCACAATTGCGGCCTCGCCTCTGTGAGATATTGTTTCAACGCGTTCGTCGCTTGACCGCCAAACAGCACGTAACGCTCCTTGCCGCCCTTGCCGAACACCAGCGCCGCTCCGAGGCTCATGTCGAGATCGGACACATCCAGACCGACGCATTCGCTGACACGGACGCCCGACGCGTAGAGCAGTTCCAGCAGGGCTCGGTCCCGCAGACCGAGCGGCGTGGTGAGATCGGGCGCTTCCAGAAAGCGCGTCACTTCATCGATGTATAAGAAGTTGGGTAACCGTCGTTCGAGCTTGGGCAGATGGACCTGTTTGGCCACGTTTCGTTCCACGACGCCTTCGCGATGCAAAAACGCGAACAGCGAGCGCAGGGCCGAGACTTTGCGGGCGATGGTACGCTTCTCCCGCTCTTTTGCCATCCGTCCGACGAAGGTGCGGATGGCAAGGTGATCGATCTCAGCAAACGAACGTTTGCCCTCTGCGATCATAAACGCCACAAACTGTTCGATATCGGAAAAATAATGGTCCAGCGTGAGATCGGCCACTCGCTTTTCCACACGCAGATACTGCATGTACAGCTCGATGAGGTGCTCGATCTCCGGCGGCCAGATCAAAAGATCTTCCATGATGATCCCGCCTTTTTCTGCATCCCTATGCGGAGGCAGACGTGTTTATGCAAAAGCTCCCTATACGCCGTGAGCTTCCACGAACTGAGCCAGACTGTCCAAGGCGCGTGCGGAGATCATTTCGTTCTTCTCCTGCTTGTTGCGGATCTTTTTTCCGAGCGGCGGCAACAGACCGAACGTCGCGTTCATCGGCTGGAAGTTTTTCGCGGAGGTGTGCGTGATGTAGTGCGCCATCGCGCCGACTGCCGTGTCTTCCGGGAAGACGAGCGGTTCCTTGCCTTCGAGCAGACGAGATGCGTTGATGCCGGCGAGCAAACCTGCCGCCGCCGATTCCACGTAGCCTTCCACACCGGTGATCTGACCGGCGAAGAACAGCGTGTCCCGCTTTTTGGCCTGATAGGTCGCCTTCAGGAAGTTCGGCGAGTTGATGTAGGTGTTGCGGTGCATGACGCCAAAGCGGACGATCTCGGCGTTTTCAAGCCCTGGGATCATCTTAAAGACACGGGACTGCTCGCCCCATTTCAGATGCGTCTGGAAGCCGACGATGTTGTACAGGGTCGCCGCCGCGTTGTCTTGACGCAGTTGCACGACCGCGTACGGCGTTTTGCCGGTGCGCGGGTCGGGCAGGCCGACCGGTTTGAGCGGACCGAACAGCATCGTCTGCGGACCGCGCTTGGCCATGACTTCGATCGGCATGCAGCCTTCGAAGAAGACCTCTTTTTCGAATTCTTTCAAGGGAACGACTTCGGCGGTGATCAACGCTTCATAGAAAGCGTGGAACTCCTCCTCTGTCATCGGGCAGTTAATGTACGCCGCCTCGCCTTTATCATAGCGGGATGCGATGAACACTTTATCAAAATCGATCGTCTCTTTGTTGATGATCGGTGCGGCTGCGTCGTAGAAATACAGATACTCCTCACCGGTCAGATCAGCGATCTGCTGTGACAGCGCAGGTGACGTGAGCGGTCCGCTGGCGACGATGACGATGCCGTCCTGCGGGATCTCTTGGATCTCTTCTCGTACGACGGTGATGTTCGGGTGCTGGAGCACCCGCTCGGTCACGCGCTCCGAGAAAATGTCGCGGTCGACGGCGAGCGCTCCGCCCGCCGGAACGGCCGTGGCGTCCGCCGAGGTGATGATCACCGAGTCGAGGCGCCGCATCTCTTCTTTTAACAGGCCGACTGCGTTGGCGAGCGATGCGCCGCGCAGAGAATTGGAGCAAACAAGTTCTGCGAAGTTTTCGGTTTTATGAGCATCCGTCTTGCGCACGGGACGCATCTCGTAAAGAGTGACCTTGTGGCCCCGCTTGGCGATTTGCCACGCGGCTTCCGACCCGGCAAGGCCCGCGCCAATAACGGTGATGGATTGCGACATGATGTTGGCTCCTTTCAAAATAAGGACAAGGGCAAACTAGTCCTGTTTGCCCTCGGTCACTTCTTCTTTATGGTCACATTCAGTATTTACACATTGGATAACTTCCTTGCCTTCGCCTTTGCCGGTACGCTTGATCACCAGCGTGTCGCCGCAAGACGGGCAAGCACGACCGACCGGACGATCCCAGATGATAAAGTCGCATTCCGGGTACTTGTCGCAGCCGAAGAACACGCGGCGGCGTTTGCCTTTGCGCTCCACCAGCGAGCCCACTTTGCATTTCGGGCAGGCGACGCCGATCTCTTTGAGGATCGGCTTGGTGTTGCGGCAGTCCGGGAAGCCCGGGCAAGCGAGGAATTTGCCGAAGCGGCCGTGTTTGAACACCATCAGACGCCCGCATTTCTCGCAAGGAACATCAGACTCTTCCTCTTCGAGCACGACGTGCTTCATCTCTTCTTCCGCGATTTTGAGGTCTTTTTCAAAGTCGCCGTAGAACTGACCGAGCACCTTGACCCAGTCGATGTCGCCTTCTTCCACGTCGTCGAGGTTGTTCTCCATCTTGGCGGTGAAGTCGACATCGATGATCTGCGGGAAGAACTCCCTCATCATCTCGTGCACGATCTCGCCGAGCTCCGTCGGGACGAAGCGTTTTTCTTCGAGCAGCGTGTACCCGCGCTTTTGAATCGTCTCCAGCGTCGGAGCGTAGGTGGACGGACGGCCGATGCCGATCTCCTCCATCGTCTTGACCAGACGCGCCTCGGTGTAACGTGGCGGCGGCTGTGTAAAGTGCTGTTTTTCTTCGAGGGAAGGCGCTTTCAACTCTTGCCCTTCGGTCAACGGCGGCAGGAACTTTTCATCCTCATCGCCGCCTCCCTCATCATTTCCTTCTATATATAAGGTCATGAAGCCGGGGAACTTGATCTTGGAACCGGTCGCCCGGAAGCGGACGTCGCCTGCCAAGATGTCGACGGTCATCGTGTCGAGCACGGCGGACGCCATCTGCGAGGCAACAAAGCGCTCCCAGATCAGTTTGTAGAGGCGGAATTGATCCCGGCTCAGGAATTCTTTGATCTTTTCCGGGTGGCGCATCGCTGAGGTCGGACGTACCGCTTCATGCGCTTCCTGCGCGCCTTTGGACTTGGTCGCATAGTTGCGGGGCTCAGCTGGGTAATAGTCCGGGCCGTACTCCTCGAGAATGTACTCGCGGGCTTCTTCCTGCGCGACAGGCGAGATGCGGACCGAGTCGGTACGCATATAGGTGATCAGACCGACCGTGCCTTCGCCGCCGATGTCGATGCCCTCATAGAGTTGCTGGGCGAGGGACATCGTCTTGGCTGCCCGGTAGTTCAGTTTGCGCGCCGCCTCCTGTTGCAAGGTGGAAGTGGTGAACGGTGCGGACGGATTGCGCCGCCGCTCGGTCTGTTTGACTGACTGGACACGGTAGGACTGGTTCTCCAGGCGTTTGAGAACTTCCTTGACGTCCGCCTCCGATTTTAATTCTCCCTTTTCCTCTCCGAACCCGTGGAACTTCGCTTCGAACTTGGACTTCTCCATGCGGAACTGCGCAGTCAAAGACCAATACTCCTCCGGCGTAAACGCGCGAATCTCGTTTTCCCGGTCGATAATCAGCCGAACGGCGACCGATTGGACTCGGCCGGCCGACAGCCCTTTTTTGACTTTCTTCCATAATAAAGGGCTGATCTGATAGCCGACGAGACGGTCAAGGATCCGACGCGCCTGCTGGGCGTTGACCAGATTCATATCGATCGAGCGCGGATGCTTGAATGCGTCTTTGACGGCATCCTTGGTGATCTCGTTAAACACGACGCGGCAGTTGGCACTCGGCTCCACATCGAGGATGTGCGCAAGATGCCAAGCGATCGCCTCTCCTTCGCGATCGGGGTCGGCCGCCAGATAGACGGCTTTGACCTTTTTGCGCTCGTCTCGCAATTCTTTTAATACGTCGCCTTTTCCACGAATGGTTATGTATTTCGGAGAGAAGCCGGACTCCACATCAACGCCTAGCTGAGATTTCGGCAGGTCGCGCACGTGTCCCATCGAGGCTTTGACCACGTATTTCTTGCCGAGATACTTGCCGATGGTCTTTGCTTTGGCGGGTGACTCGACGATTACCAAATAATCGGCCACGACTTCTCCTCCCTTCCTTTTTATTTGGGTTTTTTATGGTTTGGAATGCTTTTCTAATAATAAGAGCATAGCTATTCCTTTGTCAAACTATACTCCTGTCTTATCTTGTCGAATCGATCCTGGCAAAGCGTCCGCCGGGCACAGCGGCGATCACGCCGCGCAGTTGCAACTTCATCAATTCCGCATAGAGCGGCCCCGGCGAAAAGCCGGTGCGGGCGGCGATCAGATCGAGGTGCACCGCCTCCCAGCCCATCGCGTCGAGCAGCCGTTCTTCCGCGGAAGAGAGTGGTGGCACCGGCAAGATCTGCCCTTGCGATGATGCAGGAAAAACGGATGGAATCGCGCCGGCATAATCCTCCCAGATATCGTTCGGACTCGCCGCTAGTTTTGCCCCTTGCTGGAGCAGACGATTCGTGCCGACGCTCTGCGGGGAAGTCACGGGACCTGGCAACGCGTACACATCACAACCCTGTTCCAAAGCGAGATCGGCGGTGATCAGCGACCCGCTGCGCTCTCCGGCTTCGACGACCCACACGCCTTGCGAGAGCCCGGCGATCAGGCGGTTGCGAACGGGAAAGTGCCCCGGCTTGCCCGGTGTAAGCGGGTGATACTCCGAGACGACGAGACCATGCCCGGAGGCGATCCGCTCGGCGAGGCGGGCGTTCTCCGGCGGATAAAGCCGCAGCAGGCCGCTGCCGAGCACGGCGACCGTCTGACCGCCCGCAGTCACCGCCGCTTCGTGCGCGACCGTGTCGATCCCGCGAGCGAGCCCTGAGACGATGGTCAGTCCCCGCTCCGCCAGTTCACCGACCCACTTTTTCGCGACGGTGCGTCCGTAGACGGTCGGCGTGCGCGGACCGACCACAGCCAATGCCCGCTCCCCCGTCGCCGGCCACTCTCCCCGGCCAAACAGCCCCGCAGGCGGGTCGAAGAGATGGCGCAGCGAAGCCGGATACTCGCGGTCCGCCATGGAAAAGTAGCGGATCCCCTCCCCCTGCAGGCGGCTCCTGACCTCTGCCGGGTCAAAGTCAGTCCGCGACCGACACAGTTCCTTGACGATCTGCGGTCGCACACCCGCCGCCCGCAACGCACCATGATCCGCCTCCCACACCTCCCGCCAATCGGTGAAACACTCCTGCAACCGCTGCACCGTCCTCCCGCCGACACCCGGCGTCCACGACAGCCACAACAACACGTCCGCGTCCCGCACATCCGTTCCCCCTCTCCGAGATAAAGAAAAGAGACCTCCGTATGCCGGAGCTCTCTTTTCTTTCAAGCGTATGAAACTCGCACTACTTCACGAGCACTTTTTCGAGAATGCCCTTTTCCTTGAGCAGCTCATACATGGTCGAGCCGAGGTCGGACGGGGTCGGAGCGACGCGGATGCCCGCTGCTTCCATCGCCTTGAACTTCTCAGCTGCGGTGCCTTTGCCGCCGGAGATGATCGCGCCGGCATGGCCCATGCGCTTGCCGGGCGGTGCGGTCGCGCCGGCGATGAAGCCGACGACCGGCTTGGTGCAGTTTGCCTTGACCCACTCAGCCGCTTCTTCTTCCGCGGTGCCGCCGATTTCGCCGATCATGATGATCGCATCGGTGTCCGGGTCGTTTTGGAACAGTTCCAAAACGTCGATGAAGTTGGTGCCGTTAACCGGGTCGCCGCCGATGCCGACAGCGGTCGATTGACCGATGTTCAGCGTGGTCAGCTGGTAAACAGCCTCATAGGTGAGGGTACCGGAACGGGAGACGACGCCCACGCGGCCCGGGGTGTGGATGTAGCCCGGCATGATGCCGATCTTGCACTCGCCCGGCGTGATAACGCCCGGGCAGTTCGGACCGATCAGGCGGGTGCGCTTGCCTTCCATGTAACGGCGAACTTTTACCATGTCGAGGACCGGGATGCCCTCGGTGATGCAGATGACGAGATCGAGGTCTGCGTCGACCGCTTCCATGATCGAGTCAGCCGCGCCGCCCGGCGGGACGTAGATGACGGAGACGTTGGCGCCGGTTGCGTTTTTCGCTTCCAGAACGGTGTTGAACACCGGAATGCCTTCGACGACCGTGCCGCCTTTGCCCGGCGAAACGCCTGCTACCATGTTGGTGCCGTATTCAACAGCTTGCAGCGTATGGAAAAGGCCCGTTTTACCCGTCATGCCTTGGGTCATGACCTTTGTGTCTTTGTTGATCAAAATCGACATTGGGAATACCTCCTTACCCGATTATTTCACCAGTTCAACGATCTTCTTCGCAGCGTCCGCGAGAGAATCAGCCGCGACGATGTTCAGCCCGGACTCATTCAGCAACGCTTTGCCCTTCTCGACGTTGGTGCCTTCGAGACGGACGACGAGCGGGTGGGAAAGCGAAACTTCCTTCGCAGCGGCGATGACGCCCTCTGCGATGGTGTCGCACTTCATGATGCCGCCGAAGATGTTGACCAGGATGCCTTTTACGTTCGCGTCGGACAGGATGATCTTGAACGCCGCGGTGACTTTCTCGGTGGTCGCGCCGCCCCCAACGTCGAGGAAGTTTGCAGGCGTGCCGCCGAAGTGTTGGATGGTGTCCATCGTCGCCATCGCCAGACCCGCGCCGTTTACCATGCAACCGATGTTGCCGTCAAGCGCGATGTAGGTCAGGTCGAAATGAGACGCTTCGACTTCCTTCGGATCTTCTTCATCCAGATCGCGCAGTTCGGCTACGTCCGCATGGCGGTACAGCGCGTTGGAGTCGAAGTTGAGCTTTGCGTCGAGCGCGATGACTTTGCCGTCGCCGGTGACGACGAGCGGGTTGATCTCCGCGATGGAGCAGTCATTGTCCACAAACGCGCTGTACAGCGCTTGCATGAACTTCACCGCTTGACCGACGAGCTCATTCGGGATGTTGATCGCGAAAGCCAGCTTGCGAGCTTGGAACGCGGTCAGGCCAACAGCCGGGTCGATCGCTTCTTTAAAGATCTTCTCCGGGGTCGCTTCTGCCACTTCCTCGATCTCCGTGCCGCCTTCTTCGGAAGCCATCATCGTGACGCGGTTGGTTGCGCGGTCGATGACGACACCGATGTAATACTCTTTCTTGATGTCAGACAGTTCCTCGATCAGAAGGCGCTTTACAACTTTGCCCTCCGGACCGGTCTGATGGGTGACGAGGGTCATGCCGAGGATTTGTTCCGCGTATGTACGAACTTCGTCCAAAGATTTGCCCAGTTTGACACCGCCTGCTTTGCCGCGGCCGCCTGCATGGATCTGAGCTTTTACCACCGCTTTGCCGCCGAGTTCCTCAGCGATCGCGACAGCCTCATCTACCGTAAAGGCCACACGGCCGTTGGGAACAGCAACGCCATACTTTTTCAAGACAGCCTTGCCTTGATACTCGTGAATGTTCATTCTCCCGCTTCCTCCTTACTTATGAACGTGAAAAATGGTACAACACCAAAAATGATAATTCGACTTCGTTCGTCATTCCCCTGCTGCATTCGTCGAAAATCTGTCAGATTTAAAGAAGAAAGACTATTTGAACTTATTTTCGCTCTCCACCTGCACCTTGCGCTTGCAAGTTTCGCAGATGTGGACGGAGCCGCCGTGCTTGGCAGCCGTCACCTGTGCCACGTTTGTGCCTTCCACCTCATCGGTACGTCCGCACATCGTGCAAGTCAAAGCATACTCGTTTTCCATTCCACTCACTCCTTTTCAGTAATGGCAGATAGGGGTAGTATGCGTCTTCCTTCCCCGGCGAATGCTACAGTTTCTTGACCGGTTTATCGGTGAGGCCCGACTTGTCAGATTGCCAATCGGGTTGTTCGTCATCCATGATGTCCAAAATACGGGCAACCACTTCAGCGATCGTGTCTTTGCCGTACAGTTCGTCGCCCAGTTCTTTTTCCATCGCTTCCAGAGTGGCGACCACAAATTTTTCATCGAGATAGAGCTCTTCCTTGACCTTGGTGATCACCATCTCGCGGACGGCAGCCTTGTCCATCTGTTTCTGCCTCCCTTCCCCAACAAAGTCATCCTGTTCTAGGATAATGGAAGTACTGGCAAATTACAAACCGAAAATCACGATCTCGACAAAATTTCGGATACAAAAATATCTCATTATCGCATACAATATAAAATAGAGAAGCCGAAGTTAAGAGAGGGGAATTTAAAATGGATGTAATTCAGGCGATTACAGGACGCCGCAACGTGAAAAGTTTCAAGCCCGACCCTGTCGATGAGCAAAAGATCCTCTCGTGGTTAGAGACGGCCTCTTACGCGCCCAACCACCGGATGACCGAGCCCTGGGAAATCCATTTTCTCGGGGCACAGACGCGGGAGCAGATCGCGCACAAAAATGACTTTGGCGGGGCTCCCACCGTGCTGGCGATCGTCTCCACGCCGGCCAAGTCGACCGTCGACCGCGACGAGCATCTGCAAGCGGCGACCTGCTTTGTGCAAAACTTCCTGCTGGCCGCCTATGCGGAAGGCGTCGGCACCGGCTGGGCTTCCATCGGGTGGAGTCCGCGTGTGCATGAGATCCTCGGCCTCGGTCCGGCTCATGAGATCATCGCGATCCTGCCGGTCGGCTATCCGACTGAATGGCCGGAAATGAAGCCGCGCACGGAGATCTCGGCCAAAGTGCATCGACTGCCGTAAAACTGCCGTAAACAAACAGACACCCTCTCCCGGCTGAAACGTCCGGTGAAAAGGGTGTCTGTTTTATTTGCGCAATTCGTTGACCGACCCGTAGGTCGCTTCCGGCGCGTTGTCGAGCGCGTACCATTTTTTGTTGAACTCAAAGCGGTCTGTGTAGACGTTGAGGACCGCCTTCCCGCCTTTTACGTCGAAGATAAACTGCACGTACGGTACCCCGGACGGTGCTTTGTCGACCGTCATTTCCTTGCCTTGCTGGAGCACCGGGATCAGTTTGACCACGCGGGTTCTCGCGTCTTCCCCGGTGTACGTCCACGTGTGCGGCAGATCGGTGTCCGCCTTGGTCGTCAGCACCAATTTATCGGTGTTGGCGAGATCGTCAAACGACTGGACAGCACTCTGCTCATTGCCGCTGCCCGGCTGTGTCCCCGGCGTCTGTTGCGGACCGCACCCGACCGTCAGCAGCGCGGCTCCTAGCAAAGCCGCCGTCCATACGCCTCTCATCCGTTGTTTGTTCTGGCGCAAGGTAGTTCCTCCGTTCTCTGGTCTATCAATTGCCTCTTCTATATAGCATTTCCTATTTTTCTGTTTCTGACAAGGGCTTCTGTCCGGGCACGGCAAACTTGAGCCAGATCGCGTTCAGGAACAGGATCGCCGAGGAGACAAAGAAGATGTAGTGCAGCCCGAACGCCCCCGCCACAAAGCCGCCGACGTTCGGCCCCGCCATGTTGCCGATAAACATCGCGGAGGTGTTGTATCCAAAGACGCGCCCTTGCACCTCTTGCGGGGCCAGCGACCGCAGCAACGAATTGACCTGAGGCAGGAGACCGCCGACGCAGATGCCAAAGCCGAACGCACAAGCCACCAGTTGCCATGGCGTGGCGACGAACGCTTGCGGCAGATACATCAGCGATCCGCCAAGCAGCGCGGCGAGCAGCACCCGCTTGTATCCGATGCGGTCGCCGAGCTTGCCAAAGCGCGGCGAGAACAGGATGTTCGCCACCCCGGTCGAAGCGGTGACAAGACCGGCAAACAAGGCGATATTTTCGGCTGTCGGCGCCAGTTCGGCCACGTAGACCGACATCAGCGGATTGACCATCATCATCGCGAAGGTGATGCCAAACGAGCAGACAAACAGCGGCCAGATCGCCTTGAGATGGCGCAGGTTGGCAAAGGGCGAGACTTTCACCCGCTCCTCCTTAGTCTTTGGCTCCGGCTTTTTGAAATTTTCTTTGACGTATACCCACACGATGGCCGAAGCCACCAGCAACAGGCCCGATGTGACCCAAAACACGTGCTGGAAGCTCATGAAATGCGCCAGCACTCCGCCGAGCAACGGGCCGATGATCTGACCGGACACCGCGCCCGTCTGCAAGGTGCCGAGCGCATAGCCGACATGTTCCTTTGGCGTATTGGCGGCGAGCAGCGCGACGGCAGCCGGGATAAACCCGGAGATGATGCCCATCGCGAGCCGCAGAAAGAACAGGTGCTCGACGGAGGTGGCAAACCCCATCAGGAGCATGACGACCGACATGCCGATCGCGCTGCGCAAGAGCATCACCTTGCGCCCCGTCCGGTCTGACACCGCGCCCCAGATCGGCGCAAAGATCGCCGACGTCATAAACGTGGCGGAAAACACCAACCCCGACCACCGGGTCAACTCGACAGGATCGGTGATGCCCAATTCATGGATGTACAAGGGCAGAAACGGCATGACAAGACTCATTCCTGCCATGACGGTAAAGTTTGCAAACCACAGCACAAACAAGTTGCGTTTCCAAAGTTGCATAGACTTTCCTTCTTTCTGTGCGGTACAATCACCTTGAGGTGAACAAAAGATGACAGAAGATCGTAAGAGGTTGTTTCTCGTGCAAGTACGTGGTCTGGTAGCAGACGAGCGCGACCTGCACTATGCAGATTTTCAGGATGGAGCGCTCGGACCGCACATGGATGTAACTCCTATTGTACCAACGTTTTCCGGAATTGCGACTCCCCTTTCTTCGCTTCTCGAAATGTGTAAGCCCTTAACGGAGTGCACGCACGCCGTTTTTCACGCTAGCGACGAATTTCAAGCGACCGTCCCCGTCGGCGATCTGGGACAGGCTCTGCTGTTGTTCCAACAGGACGGAGAGCCGCTGAAAAAGGGCTTCCCCGTGCGCCTGCTGGTGCCGGACGGTTCGAGCGACTGCCTCAACGTCAAATCGGTGGTCCGCATCGAGTTCGTTAAGCACACCGCACCGGAGCAAGAAGCGACGTTCGGATTTAAAAACATGGTGTCGCCTGCCGAACTGTAGGCTGGCACCCTGTTTTTCGCACAGGCATATGGTAAAACAGGTGTGAATCCGCCACGAGCAGGGCATCCTGACTCGGGAGCGGTTCCACCTGCAGAACATGTGAAAAACCCCACTAGTGACCTAGGGGGTTTGTGATACGCTTACGATGAAAAAAGGGGGGGGAGCTCGATGAACCAAGACTTTTGCTGCGGACTGACGATGGTTGCGATGATGCGCAGCATCTACTCCGAAGGAGGAGTGCTCGTGCATGACGTGCCCATGCTCGTCTGCCCCACCTGCCACAAAAGCCACATCGCCCCCGATGTCGAGTTTGATTACATCATGCACTCGCACAACTGCGAGTCGGACCGCGTCAAAGTCACATCGCTCAAAGATGTGGTCGGCTACGGGAAGATCGACACGGTGCTCAAACGCTACCCCGATGACGAGCGCATTCGCAGCGGTCGCCGCGTCCTGCCCGAGCAGGTCGACACCTTGCTCGACATGATCAACGTGGCCAAATCGCTGGAAGACGAAGCATGGCACCAAGAATTACTCGACCAATTAAAGACGTTCTCCGGCTACAACCGGATCAAACTTCGCTGATCTCTCCCCACACCATGCCGTCCTGGTAGTTTTTCAAACGATCGCGATAGAGAATCAGATTGTTAACCTTGCAAAACTCTTCGAACTGCCCCTCAGACATTTGCGCCCGGTACACCTCGCCGCTTCGATCAAACTGTGCGAGCAATCGGGCTTCCCGCGCATTCTCCATCTTATCCGGATAGAGCGATACTTGGATCATTGGCGGTGTCTCCTCCTCTTTGTGTTGAGAGTTGGGGTTCGCTCTTATTGTGCGTCAAGGCGACAATGACTAAACGCCCCCAAATTCTAGCGCGTCCGCTAGCCTTTGGGGGCGTTTACGATGGGCTCTCGCTCGTATTAGAGGTTGCCATGAAGGTCTCCTTGTTCTTCGTCAGGATTCACATCTTCACATGTTTCGCAACGGTTCTTAGAACGGCGGATTTCGTCGCCCTCGAAAAAACCACCACACTCGAGGCACACAAACTCCAACCCTTTCACCCCCTTCTCCCAGTTTCCATTCTGTTAACTCTCTTCATTATAAGCCAAAATCTCCAGTAATGCTATTAGCTCAGCTCGGTTCGAAGAATTGTCACAATTTATTTTGGTCCAATCGCTCTCTTTATTGTATGCAAAAGTTGACGAACATGCGCACGAAAACCATCAAGTCTTAAACAATTTTCGCAAAACCCGACACTTTACTTCAGCACAGGAGGTTTCTTTATGTATGCACATGTGTACGGAATCGCACTTCTCGGGCTGCACGGTATCGCCGTTCAGGTGGAACTGGACCTCGCGAACGGGCTGCCGAGCTTTGATCTGGTCGGACTGCCTGACAGTTCGGTTCGCGAAGCAAAAGACCGCGTGCGGGCGGCGGTGCGCAACAGCGGTTTTGAGTTTCCACTGAAACGGATCACCGCCAATCTCGCCCCGGCAAACGTCAGAAAAGAAGGCTCCGGATTTGATTTGTGTCTCGCCCTCGGCATCCTCCTGGCCGCCGATACGCTGCCCGAACATGCGCTGCGTGAGACGGCAGCTGTCGGAGAATTGGCTCTCGACGGAACAGTCCGCCCGGTGCGGGGGATGTTGCCGATGGCATTCGCCGCGCGCGAACAAGGACTGCGCACACTCTTGGTCCCAGCCGAAAATGCACAGGAAGCTGCAGTCGTCAGTCAACTGACAGTTATCCCGGTGCGCTCCTTGCGCGACGCCTGCCTGCACCTGAGCGGCGAGAGGGTGATCGCGCCGATGGCGCCTCCCTGCTACGGAGACGATTCGGCGTCAGGCAGTTCGGACGCTGGCGAAGCGCTGGATTTTGCCGACATCAAAGGCCAACACCATGTCAAACGAGCCTTGGAGATCGCCGCAGCGGGCGGACACAACGCGCTGTTGCTCGGTCCGCCGGGCAGCGGCAAAACGATGCTGGCCAAGAGACTCCCGACGATCCTGCCGCCGCTGACCGAGGAGGAGTCGCTGGAGGTGACGCAGGTGTACAGCGTCTCCGGCAAAGGGGCGCATCTGGGCGGCCTGATCCGCACCCGGCCGTTTCGCACGCCGCATCACACGATCTCGGCCGGCGGGCTGATCGGCGGCGGCACGATCCCACAGCCTGGTGAAGTCTCGCTCGCCCACGGCGGCGTGCTGTTTTTGGACGAACTCCCCGAGTTTAGCAAAGGAGCCTTGGAAGTGTTGCGTCAACCGCTCGAAGACGCCCGCGTGACGATCTCGCGCACGCAGGCGGCCTTTACGTTCCCCTCCCGCTTCGTCCTCGTCGCGGCCATGAACCCCTGCCCCTGCGGATACTTTGGCTCCGATTTCAAACCCTGTACTTGCTCCCCCGCTCAGATCTCCCGCTATCGTCACAAAATCTCCGGCCCGCTGCTCGACCGGCTCGACCTGCACATCGAAGTCCCTCGCGTCAAACACGAAGATCTGGTCGGCCCGGTCGACGGCGAAACATCCGCCACGGTCCGCCAGCGCGTACTGCTCGCCCGCGAGATCCAACGCGCCCGCTTCCCCGGCCGCCCCTTTCCGCTCAACGCAGGGATGAATCCCGCCGACACACGCGACTGCTGCTCACTCTCCGCCGATGCCGCCGCTCTGCTGCGCGATGCGTTCGATCTCCTGGGATTGTCAGCCCGCGCCTATGAGCGGATATTAAAAGTGGCGCGCACCATCGCCGATCTGGAGATCAGTTCCGAGATCCAAGCGCATCATCTGGCGGAAGCGGTGCAGTATCGGAGTCTGGACCGCAAGTATTGGGAATGATCGTGTGAGACGCTCTTGCAGAAGAGATTTTGTCGCATTTTCCCGCGCATGTGTGACCGAGATATGCTACATTTACTATATCTGGATTTTTGTAGAGAAAAAGGAGGTTGTTTCGATGAGCGAACAAGTGGCAACGTTTGCCGGCGGCTGTTTTTGGTGCATGGTGACCCCGTTTGAAGAGCAACCGGGCATTTTGAAAGTCGTCTCCGGCTACACCGGCGGCCATCAAGAAAACCCGACCTATGAAGAAGTGTGCTCGGAGACCACCGGTCACGCCGAAGCGGTGCAGATCACGTTTGACCCGGACGTGTTCCCCTACACCAAACTGCTCGATGTGTTTTGGCGTCAGATCGACCCGACAGACGAGGGCGGCCAGTTTTTTGACCGGGGGTACTCCTACCGGACGGCGATCTTTACCCACAGCGAGGAGCAGGCGCGTCTCGCAGAAGAGTCGAAGCGGGCACTGGCTGCCAGCGGACGTTTTGACAAGCCGATTGTCACCCCGATCGTGCCCGTCGGCCCGTTCTACCCGGCGGAAGAGTATCATCAGGATTTCCACAAAAAGAACCCGATGCGCTATAAAATGTACAGACACGGCTCGGGCCGCGATGCGTTTCTTGAGCGCCATTGGTCGGTGCAAAAGGACGAGCAGGAACTGCGCGGCCGCCTGACGCCGATGCAGTACGCGGTCACACAGGAAAACGGCACCGAGCCGCCGTTCCGCAACGAGTTTTGGGACCATGAAGGCGAAGGCATCTACGTGGACATCGTCTCGGGCGAGCCGCTGTTTTCTTCGCTGGACAAATATGACGCCGGTTGCGGCTGGCCGAGTTTTACCCGGCCGATTCAAAAGTCGACTATCAAAGAAAAGATCGACACCAGCCACGGCATGATCCGCACCGAGGTGCGAAGTCAAGAGGCGGACTCCCACCTCGGCCATGTGTTTGACGACGGCCCGGGCCCGGACGGTCTGCGCTATTGCATCAATTCGGCCTCGCTCCGCTTTGTTCCCAAAGAAGAGCTGGAACAAGAAGGATACGGCGACTATCTCCACCTCTTCACAAAAGCCTGACTGCTCAGCTCCTTGGCGTCTCGCCAGGGAGCTCATTTTTAGAACCAGCAGGAGGTCCACAAAGATCATGCAGAGATTTGACTATCGCTCCGGCTACTCGAACGACGAGACCCGACGAGAATATTTATATCCGTTGTTTGAAGCGGTGTTCGGGATTCCCGTCGAGGTCTTGAAAGATTTCCATCAGCGCGGATTTTGGAATCCTACCTACTGTCCGTATACGCTGTTTGACGGCGAGATGGCAGTAGCGAACGCCTCAATGTTCTCTCTGCCGATGCGTATCAAAGGGAGACGCGTGTCGGCTGCCGGCATCCAGTCGGTGATGACACACCCGGAGCATCGCGGGCAAGGCTTGATGAAAAAGTTGGTTGCAAAGATGTTGGAGGAGATCGATCAGGAGTTTGAAGCTGCGTTTTTGCAGACCGAATCGCCAGCTTTGTATACCCCGTTTGGTTTCCGCGTCGTGGAGGAGCATCGTTTCCTCGCCCCGTTGCGTCCTGTGCCTGCACAAGAGACACAAAAAGTGCGCAAAATAAACTTCTTCAAGGAAGCCGATCTGGAGATCGTGCGCGAACTGTTCCGGCAATACGAGCCGCTGTCTCACGAGTTTGCGCCGCTCGATCATGCGTCTTCCTTCTATTTGAATCTGTACAACCCGTTTTTCCAAGAGAGGCTCCATTACTCGGAAGCTCTGCACGCGGTCGTGGTCTTTGAGACGGACGGCGAAACGTTGCGATTGTTCGATGTGGTGGCGGCGAAACTGCCATCGCTGGATGAGATCCTCGCTCAGATCGGGCTCCCCTTCTCACGGATCGAGTTCTCCTTCTTCCCGGATCGGTTTGGCATCACGGCATACGAAGCCGTACCGATGACGACGGGCAATCGATTGATGGTGCGCGGTCCGGTCGGACTGGAGCCGGAATTGTGCAAATTGCCGATCACAGCCGCTTTTTAGAAAAAAGGGAAGGACCGTTTCAACGACGAAATAGTACAGATGCATATTTCGTATACAATAGGAAACTGAGGCACTTCGCATGTGGAACAATCGAAATTTCTGGATATTAATGGTCAATGAAGCGATCGCCGGTCTTGCGCTGTGGTTCGGGCTGATCGGCAACTTGGAGTTTTTGCAACAAAACGTGCCCTCCGACTTTCTCAAGGCGTGTCTGCTGATGACGGCCGCTTTTGTGGCGGTTCTGTTCGGGCCGCTGGCGGGCAAGGTCGTCGACCGAACGGAGAAGCGCAAAGTGCTGTTCGTCTCCGGGTTTGCCCGCATCGTCGCCGTCGGCTCGATGCTTATCGCCCTGCAGACCGACTCGGTCTGGTGGATGCTCGGCTATACGATGATGGTCGGCGCCGCGTCGGCGTTCTACTTCCCTGCCCTGCAGTCTTTGCTCCCGATGATCATCAAAGAGGAGCACCTGACGTCAGCCAACGGCTTTCACATGAACGTCGGCACAGTGTCCCGCATCCTTGGCACCGCGGCTGGCGGCGTGCTGCTCGTCTCGGTAAGCCTGCAAAGCCTCTACTTGCTCGCGTTGGTCTTGTACGTACTCATGCAGTTTACGCCGATGCTGTTGCAGGTGGAGGAAAAGATCGAACGAGTGCCAGACAAATCCGGCAAAAAGCAATCGACACAATTTAAAGACGTGCTTCCGATCATCACCGGATCGCCGGTAATCGTGATGGCGTTGCTGTTGACGCTGGCTCCCTCGATCTTTATCGGCAGTTTCAATCTGATGGTGATCGCGGTCAGCGAGATCCAGCAGGACCCGACGGTCAAAGGGGTGCTGTACACGGTCGAAGGTCTCTCCTTCATGGTCGGCGCCTTCCTCGCCCGCCGCGCGGCCAAAGGTCGCAACTTGCTCAATCTGCTCGTGTTCTGCTCTCTGATGATCGGGGTGGCCACCTTGGCGCTCTACCCGGCGGAAATGAAATGGGCTCCGATCTTTGCCTTTGGGCTGTTTGGCATCAGTGCGGGTGTGTTGTACCCGCTGGTGGCGACGCTTTTCCAAACGACGGTGCCCAAAGAGTATCACGGTCGGTTCTTCTCCTTCCGCGGCATGATGGACCGGGTGTTGTTCCAGGTGTTCATGCTGTTGACCGGACTGTTTCTCGACACGATCGGTTTCAAACCGATGATCTTGCTGTTTGCTGCCGTCGCGTTCTTCTTTGCCCTCCGTTACTCGTGGCTGCAACTGCGCAGTCCGATCGCGTACGACGGGCACAAACAAAAAGCCGCCTGATGAAGAAACATCAGGTGGCTTTTGCTTTTGTCTGGACCGTGGAAGTAAGCAATGAAGCTTGGCGTTTCCAGTCGCGTTGCAGTGCGATCAGAACGACCATCGCGGCGAATGCCGTGAGGGCGAACCACCAAAAGCCGTACGAATAGGAGCCGGTCCAGTCTTTGAGCGTTCCAAGGATCATCGGGACGAAGAAACCGCCCAGTCCCCCGGCCGCGCCGATGAAACCGGTCATCACGCCGACTTCGCGCGGGAATCGGGTCGGGACGACTTGGAACAAGGACCCGTTGCACGCGCCGAACAGGAGCAACGTGAGGAACAAGAGCACGAAACAGACCCAGAAGGTCGGTAAAAATCCGACGCCGATCAGCACCAGCCCGGCGAGGGCGAACAGGCGCACGAGCAGATTCGAGCCGCCAAAGCGGTCGGCCAGGTACCCGCCGATGGGACGGATAAAACTGCCGCCAAAGACGATCAGGGTGACAAAGTCGCCCGCTTGGACTTTGGAGATGCCGTACTGGTCAACGAAAAACAGCGACAGGTAGCTGGTCAGTCCGACAAAGCCGCCGAAAGACAGCGAGTAGAAAAAGCTGAACAGCCACGTTTCTTTGCGTTTGGTAATCGTGAGGTACTCGACGATCTTTTGCGGTTGCGGGCGGTTCGGACTCTCTTTCACGCAGAGCAGAAACACGAGGAACGCAGCGAACAGCGGCAAGAGCGCAAATCCAAACACCGCATGCCAGCCGAAGTGTTCGGCGAGGCGCGGTCCGAACAGCGTCGCCAACACGGTGCCGCTGTTGCCCGCCCCGGCGATGCCCATCGCAAGACCCTGATGCTCCGGACGGTACCATCGGCTCGCCAGCGGCAGAGCGACGGAGAAACTAGCCCCCGCCACGCCGAGCAAGAGCCCGAACGCATACAGTTCACTCAAATGTTGTCCGTACAGCCAACCCCACAGCAGGGGAATCATCGTCACCGCCATGCCGATCAAGCCGACCCGTTTGCCTCCGTAGCGATCTGCGAACAGGCCAAGCGGAATGCGCAGCAGTGCGCCGCCGAGGATCGGAATGCCGACGAGCATGCCTTTTTGGGAAGCGCTCAGACCAAAGTCGGCGGTGATAAAGGTCGATACCGCCCCGAGCAGCACCCAGATCATAAAGGAAACGTCAAAGTAAAGAAACGAAGAGAAAAGCGTCGGCCAGTGGCCGTCTTTGGCAAAGGTGCGAATGTTCACACGCGGACACCTCCTAGTACTGAATCGCCCTTCCATTTTCGCAACGCAGCCGCACAGTGTTTAAACTCCGGCATCCGAGAGATCGGGTCGAGATCCGCCAAGGTCAGCAGATTGATCGACTCGGCATGTTCCCAATGAATCGGAGCAAACAGCAGGTCTTCCCGCATGTCGGCGGTGATCTTCACCCGCATCGGAACACTCCCCCGCCGCGTCGCGATCTCCACCGTCTCGCCAGCCACCACGCCGTAGCGAGCTGCCGTGGCCGGGTGCATCTCGACCTGCGGATGCGGATCGCGAGCGTGCAGGCGAGATGTGCGGCGGGTCTGCACGCCGGTCAGGTAGTGATGAAGCAACCGTCCGTTCGTCAGATGGAGCGGATAATCGCGATCCGGCTCTTCCGACAGCGGGCGGTGTGTGACGGCGTGAAAGACCGCCTTGCCGTGCGGGTGAGCGAACGAATCGGCAAACATCCGCTCCGTCCCGCTGTGTGACTCATTCGGGCAAGGCCAGAACACGCCTTGCTGTTCCGCGATCTTTTGATAGCTCGCTCCCGCATAGTCGGCCCGCCCGCCCGCGCTGGCCCGCCGAAGTTCATCATAGATATCTTCCGTCTCTTCGAAGGCAAAAAAGCTCCCTTTTCCCAGCCGCTCAGCCAGTTCACAGAGGATCTGCCAGTCGAGGCGTGCCTCTCCCGGCGGGCGTTGGGCGGCGCGGCGCAGCACGATTCTCCCTTCGAGGTTGGTCATCGTACCTTCATCTTCCGTCCACGCCGACCCTGGCAGCACCACATCGGCGAACTGCGCCGTCTCAGTGAGAAACAGGTCGGTGACCACGAGAAAATCGAGATCTTGCAAAGCCCGTTTGACCAAGTGTGTGTTGGGGCTGGACGTGGCCGGATTGGACGCCATCACGAACATCCCCCGGATGTCGCCGCGATCTGCTCCTTCGAACAACTCATACGCAGACATCCCTTTCCCCGGCAATTCTCTCTCGTCAACTCCCCACACATTTGCGATGTGCTGACGGTCGACTGGATTGTCAATCATACGATAGCCCGGCAATTGGTCCGCTTTCATGCCGTGCTCGCGTCCCCCTTGCCCATTGGCCTGACCGGTGACCGCACCAAAACCGCTCCCCGGCCGTCCGATCTGACCTGTGGCAAGCACGAGGTTGATGCAAGCCAACACGTTGTCGACACCGCGCGCCTGCTGTTCGATGCCCCGCGCCGTGAAAATGATCGCCGTCTCAGCTGTGCCGTACCATCGGGCGATCTGCTCGATGTCCGAAGCCGGAACGCCGGTGACCTCCGCCACCCGCTCCGGGGTATAGGCGGCGACCGTCTCCCGCACGGCCTCAAAGCTGAGCGTGCGTTTTTCGATGAACGACCAGTCAATCAAATCATCGCGCAAAAGAATGTGCAGAATGCCGTTCATCAACGCGACATCGCTGCCCGGACGGACGGCCGCATGCAGATCGGCCCCTTTTGCCGTCTGAGTGCGGCGCGGGTCGACCACGATCACTTTGGCACCGCCCGCCTTCGCTTGGCGCAGATACGGGATCATCGTCGGCTGGCACTCGGCGATATTGGACCCGACGATCAGGATGCAGCGTGCCAGTGGAATGTCCGACAGCGGCACGGTCATCCCCCGGTCGAGACCGAACGCTTTGTTCAGCGCCGCTGCGGCCGAGGACATGCAGTAACGCCCGTTGTAATCGATGTTTGCCGTGCCGAGCGCGACGCGGGCAAATTTGCCGAGCAGATACGCCTTTTCATTGGTCAGTGAACCGCCGCCGAACACGGCGACACTGTCCCGGCCGTATTGGTCCTGCAGGGATCGGAATCGCTCGGTGATCCGATTCAGCGCCTCCTCCCAAGAGATCGGCACAAAGCGATCCCCCTGCCGCAACAGCGGCGTCGTCAATCGTTCCCGGTGCCGGGCATGCTCATGAGCGAAAACCCCTTTGGCGCACGCTTTGCCGCTGGCAACCGGAAACGCGGGCGCAGGGTGGGCGCGGACGATCTCCTCGTCCCCGTCGACCGTCAGTTCCAGCGCACACTGCATGGAGCAAAAACAGCAGTGGCTCAACACGTTGGTGGTGGTCAGTAGAGACTGCATCGCGATCACTTCTCCTTAAAGAAACAACTCCTGACTCCGAAACTGCTCTTTCGAAATCAGGAGCTGATAGTGGCTCCTCTTGCAATTGATCATATCATAAATAATTATCAAGATTCAATTGTTAAAATGATAATTTACGATGCGACAAATGAAAACGCGAGTGCTAGGCCCGTCAGCAACAATAACGTCGCTGCACCCACCCCCATCATGTGCCGCAGCAGTCGGTTCTCTTGCTCGCGGATGTTCAATACGGTGACACCGAGCAACACGCGAGACGGCGAGGCCATCGTCAAATGCGACGCTGCCGCATTTTGCACGCCCGCGAACAGTTCCGGCGGCAGACGCAACTGGGCGGCTGCCGCGACTTGCAAGTTGAGAAACATCGCATTGGACCCCGCATTACTCCCGGTCAGAAAACCGCCGAGCCCGCCGACCCATGGCGAGAGGGCGAGGAACCAATACCCGAACAAGGCGGCCGTCACTGTGGCGAGCGCCGCCGTCATGCCGGACATCGCCATCACCTCCGACATCGCCACAAACGCGACAGTAGAGAGATTGACCGACACCCATTGCTTGACAGTCGCCCGCGCGGCACGGCCGACCATGCCCCGATCTGGGCGGAAGAACCACCAAGTAAACAGACAGGTCACCGCCAACGCAAAGCCCGGCGAGTAAAGCAAGGGCAACGAAAAGGAATAGCTCGCAAACTCCAATCGCGCATGACTGCGCAGCCATGCTTCCAGCGGCGGGATCAACCGGGTCAAAAACAAAAAGACGGTCAGAAACAGATACGGGCTCATCGCTTTGAACAAAGAGTAAGCGGGCGCCGCCTCAACATCTGCCGCCGTCTCCCTGACGCCGTCGACAGCCTGCCTTGCCGCTCGGGACGCGGAGAGCCGAACCAGAGTCAGAGCGACAGACAGCGTGACAAGCCCGCCGAAAACACCGGCCAGTTCGACGCTGACCCAGGCGTTAAACAGGTAGACGGACGCACCCAGCACAGCGGTGAGGAACAACGCCTCCGCCCCCCTCTTCTTCACGCCCTGCCAGCCGCCGGCCAACCAGACGAGCAAGAGCACAAAAAAGAAAAAGGTCGGCACCGTAAGATTTGCCGTCCACACGCCGATGGTACGCAGAGGCAGATCGGAGAGCGACGCGCCGACCACCATGCCGGTTGCCATCGCGCCCCAAGGCACAGCGAACATAGAGATCAGCGAAAGCAGCGCAGCGCGATAGGGGCGAAACCCGAGCGCGACCAAGATCGGGGCTACGACGATGACAGACACCCCAAAACCGCTCGCCGACTCGACCAGCGGCGAAAAGGCGACGCAGAGGATCAACACCTGCCGCACCGGGTCGTCTGTCGAACGGGCGACGAAGGCGGCGATGGACGGGATGATTTCTTTTTCTTTCATTAAATGATAAAGGAAAATACCAAAAAGCAAGACGTAGGCGACGAGCGATGTCGTCAGTACCCCCTGCACGGAGGCATGCCAGATCCCCGGCAGTCCGAGCGAAAAGGCAGGTACGGCGAACGTAAGTAACAGAGCGATCACGTATCCGCCCAGTGCGGTGCGGGTCGCCGTCTGCTTGAACCCAAACAACAGCAGCAGAATGACGGCGACAGGCAACAAACCGAGACTCGATTCCCACATTCGGCAACACCCCTCTTTCCCCGATGATACGTCGAAAGATACGAATTGACAAGAATCTGCCATTCTTTTATCAATCCTTCCCCTGCCTGTTAAAAGGAATTTGTCGACCACTGTCGAATGGGTTAACAAGAGTATGGTTTGGAGGGGTCTGTTTGTCGATCAAAACAAAACTAACCACCGTTATTTCCTTGATTGTCACCGTCTTTCTGATCGCAAACAACGCATTGTATTATTTCTCAGCTCGAGATGCGCTGGTGCAAGATCAAGAGCATCAGATGGAGATGATCGCAAAGGAAGTGCGTATCGCCATCGAGAGTTCGGAGACAGGAGCCCGACAAGTGGAAGATCTGATCGGTCGGGAGTTGCGCGTGGCTGCCGTCGCAGCGCTGCATGCCCTCGATCCGGACATCAACAAGGTGACGAACGAAGAACTGCGCACGCTCGCCGACAAGTTGGGCATCTCCGATATCACGTTGTTCGCGCCGGTCGGCGATGACATCGTCGGCTTGAAATCGTCCGATCCAAAGGAGATCAACCTGAGCACCAAAGACTGGGGCTTTTGGTACACGGCGCTGTGGCAACTGCTCGACACCCACGCTGTCAGCATCACGCAAGGACAGAAACTGCCAAACTACTGGTCCGGTCCGATCGACGTGGCCAGCTCCGATCCGGTGCATCTCAGCAAATGGGGCTACTACTATGACGGAACGACCAACTATATCATCGATCCGTACGTGAATGATGTCGATGTCCGCGAGTTTGAGCGGCTGACCGGGCCCAAGGCGGTCATCGACAAGACGCTCGCCGACAACGGTGCGCTGCTGGAAATCACCGGGTTCAACCCGCGCACATTCGGCAAGGATCCGATCATCACGAAAAACAACGGAGTCGAGTACATCGAGCTTGCAAATCGACCGATCCTGTTTGGCGACTACAACTATCAAGACGATTCGCAGGATCAGGCCAGCATCGAACGGGCGTCTGAGTCTGGCAAACTGGTCAGTTTTAACACCGAGGTCGACGGCCTGCCTGTGATCAAGAGCTTCATCCCGATCCACTCGACTGTACAACCGTACGTGATCGGCGTCGTGACCGACTACCGCGTCGTGCAGGACGTGCTGAACCGCCAGTTGTTGAACAACGTCTTGATCTCGCTGATCCTCTTGGCGATCGTCTTTGTCGGCTGCTATCTGCTCGCCGGCTGGATCGTTCGCCCGGTGCACGTGATCTTGCAAAAGGTCAACGAGATCGCCGAAGGAAACTTCGGCACGCGGATCCGAATCGACCGGGGCGATGAGCTCGGCCTGCTGGCAGGTCAAGTCAACCTGATGTCGGAAAGCTTGCAGAGCTACACGACCGAATTGCAAGCCCAGTCCGAGCAGATCCGCTACCAAGCCTATCATGACGCACTGACCGGCCTCGCCAACCGTCGGATGTTCAACGACCGGTTGCAAGAGTCGATCGCAGCAGCTCGGCTGACCGACCAGCCCATCGCCTTGTTCTACCTCGATGTCGACCGCTTCAAGGCGGTCAATGACACGCTCGGCCACAGCATGGGCGATCTGCTGTTGCAAGAAGTGGCGGAGCGACTGACCGATTGCGTGCCGGAGCTCGACTTTGTGGCAAGACTTGGCGGCGATGAATTTACCGTGATCTTGCCGAACGCGACCGGCGAGCAGATCGAGGCGACGGCGCAACTGATCTTAAACCGACTGGCCGATCCGTTTTTGCTCAGCGGGTATGAGCTGTTTGTCGCTCCGAGTATCGGGGTGGCACTCTACCCGCAGGACGGCGAGGAGTTGGAAGTGCTGCTGAAACACGCGGACACGGCGATGTATCAAGCGAAGGAACAAGGGGGCAACCGCTACCAGCTCTACACCGCCGAGATGAAAAGCACCGATTTTGAGCGGATGGAGTTGGAAGGTCATCTGCGCAAGGCGATTGAACGAGAAGAGTTTGAACTGTATTTCCAGCCCAAACTGCATCTGCACTCGAGCGGCATCTCCGGGATGGAGGTGCTGATCCGCTGGCACAACCCGCAGCGCGGTCTTATCTCCCCTGCCACCTTTATCCCCCTCGCCGAGGAAACCGGACTGATCATACCGATTGGCGCGTGGGTGCTGCGACACGCTTGTGAGCAGGCAGTAAACTGGCAACAGGCCGGTCACGCTCCGGTGCGGATGGCCGTCAACCTGTCGCCGCGCCAGTTTCTATCCCCCGACCTGATTGCCACTGTCGCCGACTCGTTGCAGGAAACCGGGCTCGACCCGAAGTTTCTGGAGTTGGAGATCACCGAGAGCACGCTGATGCAAAACACGGAAAAGACGCTCAACACGCTGCGCCGCTTGAAAGAGATGGGAATCCGCATCTCCATCGATGATTTTGGCACCGGCTATTCGTCGCTCAGCTACTTAAAACGATTCCCGTTTGACATGCTCAAGATCGATCAAGCGTTCGTGCGCGACATCGCTCATGACCGCAAAGACGCGGAGATCGTCGCCGCGATCATCTCTCTCGCCCACTCGCTGGACTTGGATGTGGTCGCAGAGGGGGTCGAGACGGAGGAACAACTGGCCTTTCTGCGCGCACACGGCTGCGATGAGATACAAGGCTATCTCTTCCACCGCCCGATGCCGGCCCGAGAGTTTGAACGGGTCTTGCTGGACCGCACCGAATAAGAGAGACCGCCTGCACACATCGAGTGCGTCAGGCGGTCTTTTTTGTGTAGGTGATCTGCTGTTACCGGTATTGAACTTTCAGCGTCGGCACATAGGCGCCTGCCGAGTTGCCGCTGAAGAAGCGCATCACGTCGAGCGCATAGCGGTTGTTGGTTGCCTTTTCAAAGTGAATGCGGAACTGGGTGCGACCGGTTTTGTTCAGGTAGGGCAAGGCAGCCGTGGCAATCGAGTCAGAGATCGCCTGATACTGCGCCGTGGGTACCGCGTCGAAGTTGCCGATGTTTACAACCGCAGCCGGTGCCGCATAGTCCGCCTGCTCCAATGAGTAGTTGCCGTTGAAGCCGGAGAGCGGCGCGATGTCAGCCGTGATCGGACCGAGGTCATAGTAATAGAGCGTATTGTCATAGCGGTACATGGTAATCGAAGCGCTGACCACCGTTGCGGTATCCGGGATCGACGAGGTATCGAACGAAAGAATGCCGATCTGACCGTGGTTGAGCGAGCTCGAACCGACTTCGAGGTAGTTGATCATGCTGTTCGGAACGCCGTCGCTGCTGTATTGGTAGACGTATCCGTCATCCGCGGCCAGCGATTTGAACGTGACGTCGGTGGCAGGCGGCGAGGTGATCGTGTAGGTGTGCGACTGCACACCCGACAAATTGCCTGCCAGGTCTTTGCCGATAAATTTCAGCGTCTGCGAGGCGGAGACTTTGATCGGACCTGTGTAGACGGTCGACGCGATCGTCGGCGTGGTGCCGTTGGTCGTATAGTAGATCGTACCCGGCATGTTCATCGACAGGGATACGCTCTGTGCACCGCTGTACGTGCCGCCTGCCGGGCTGGCCGACAGTTCGAAGCCGGTGATCGCGTAGGTTTTGGTCGTGACCGGGCTCGTGTTGCCGATGCTGTCGACCGCAAAATACTTCAGCGTCGTCGCAGCGGACAGAGCCAATGGTGCAGAGTAGCGAGCAGAAGAGGCGGTCGGCGTGCTGCCGTTCGTGGTGTAGTAGATCGTCGTGCCCGTTTTGTTGGAAGTGAGCGAGACACTGACCGGGCCGCCGTACGTGCCGGCATCCGGAGAAGCGGTGATCACAGGAGCAGGGGTGCTGATCGTGTAGGTTTCCGACTGGATCGCGCTCTTTTGTCCGCCTGCGTCAACGGCGAAAAACTTCAGCGTCGTCGTCTGCGTCAGCGTAACCGCGCCTGTATAGCGAGTCGAGGCTGTCGTCGGCGTGCTGTCGTCTGTCGTGTAGTAGATCGTACCGGACGGCGTGCTGCTCAGCGTGACTTGCACAGAGGACGAGAAGGAGCCACCCTTGGGGGAAGCGCTGACTGCGATGCCTTTGGGGTGCGCCATGAAGAATTGATACATGGCAAGGCTCGCGTTCGGACCGTTCGGGTCCGTGTAGGAGCCGCTGGTGCTGCCGCCGGACCATGCATGGCCCATCGAGTTGATCTTCCAGTATTCTTGCACGAGATTGCCGTTGTTGTCATTCCAACGGTAGATGTTGTAAGAACGCCCTTGTGTGCCGGATACTTGCCCCGGCGTGGTGCTGGACGGGGTGTTGAACGATGCGTTGTACGAACCGCCGGATGCGAGTCGATCCGTCTCCATGTATTGCTGGATCACTTGATCGCCGTTGACCGGGTAGACGGTGTAGTCGCTGGTGCCTTGGAAGACGATGGTCGGGACCACGCGGGCATAGGAGCCCATCGCATTGTAAGCAGCCTGCCCTTGCGAGGTCGGGTTCGGACCGCCGCTGCTCATCGCGGTGAAAGCGGCTGTCATCGTCGTGGCCGCTTTGTACTCCAGCCCCGAGTGTATACCGATGGCGGCAAATACGTCAGGGTGCGTGACGCCGACGATGGCCGACATCGCCGCTCCTGCGGAGAGGCCGGTGACGTAGACGCGGTTTTTGTCCACCGTCCATTTTGCCGTGTTGTCTGTCACGGCCTTGACGATGCCGGCGATGATCGCCGGTTCGCCGCCGCTGCGTGCTTGATGCGCAGTTTCAAACCAGTTCCAACATTGATTTTGATTGTTCGAACTGGTCTGTTGCGGGTAGACGACGAGGAAGTTGTACTGCTCGGCGAGCTCGTTCATCCCCGTGCCAGCCGCAAAATCGGCCGGCGTTTGCGTGCAACCGTGCAACATAACCACCATCGGCACCGACGTGCCCGGTTGATAGGTCGATGGCGTGTAGACAAAGTAAGGCCGTGAACCGGGGGTGCCGCTGTAATTGAACTGCTCCCATTTTCCAGTGGCTGCAAACGTCGGGAATGTGCTCGGCGCAAACAGCGCAAGCAGCATCGTCATGATGATGCCCCATACCAAAGTGCGTCTCATGGATAGTACCTCCTTTTTTATTGAGCATAGATGAAATCGGTTACATCCCGGTTGCAACCTCGTTTATCAATTAAAAAAGCTCCCCGCAAGTTGTGCGAGGAGCTTTTTATCGTTTGATTAGAAGCCGAAGACTGCGTTGTACGCGTTCACACGGCCGTATTTGTAGTAAGAACCTACGCCAGCGGTGTTGTCAGCAGTGGTCAGCACGCGGTTGATGACGCCCGCGTTGGTTGCGCCCGGGTTTGCACCCCAGGTCAGGGACAGCAGGCCAGCGACCAGCGGAGTAGCCATCGAGGTGCCGGACATCGTGGTGTAACCGCCGTCGTTGTAGGTCGAGTAGATCGACAGGCCCGGAGCTGCTACGTCAACCCAGGAAGAACCGTAATTCGACCAGGAGGTCTTCACATCGTTTTGGTCGGTTGCTGCAACAGACAATACGTTGTTGTAAGCAGCCGGGTAGGACAGCGTGGAGACGCCGCTGTTGCCTGCAGCCGCTACGACGATCTTGTTCTTGCCGTGTGCGTAGTTGATCGCGTCTTGGAACGCAGAGGTCGCGCCGCCGCCGCCAAGGGACATCGACAATACGTCCGCGCCGTTGTCAGCTGCGAAGTATACGCCCTCGATGATGTCGGAGGTGTAGCCGGAGCCACGCTTGTTCAGAACCTTAACCGGCATCAGTTTCGCCGTTTGGTCCATGCCCGAGATGCCGACGCCGTTGTTGCCGATGCCAGCCGCGATGCCTGCGCAGTGCGTGCCGTGCCCTTCATCGTCATCCGCAGTGGTGGTACGGTCTACGAAGGTCGCGCCCGGTACGATCTTTGCAGCGAGGTCCGGGTGATCGAGGTCGATGCCGGTGTCGATGATCGCGATGGTCTTCGTGGAGCCGGTCACAACGCCCCAAGCAGCCGAGGACTTCACGTTGGTGTGGTGCCACTGCTGACCGATCAACGGGTCGTTCGGCAGTGCGGTCTTGGTGTACACGAGATCAAGTTCCGCTTTCTCGATGTTCGGGTTTTTTTCGTATTTCGCTTTATATGCTTCCGCTTGACCCGCCGGAACTTCTACGAGCGTCCAGCCCGACTTGCCTTGAGCCAGTTCGCGCTTCACTTTGCCGCCGAGAGCCGCGTGTACCTTTTCTTTGTCAACAGCCGCTTTGCCCGGTGCAAATTTGACCAAGATGCGGTCGGTCGCTGCCGTAACGTCAGCCGTTTTGGTTACCGCCGGAACTGCTGCCGGAGTTGCGGATGCGCCCGCCGGAACAACCAGTGCCAATGCCGCGATGGCGGTCATCATGGAAATCGCTTTTTTCATGATTCATTTCCTCCCTTTGTAAATAAAATATTTTCAGCAGGGATCTTTTGTTTTACTGTCCCTTGCTTCTGATTATAAATACTATTCGAAACATTTGCAAGGCTATTTTTAGGAATATTTTGATAACTTATGTCGAAGCCTCTAAAACACGGAGAACCACGTCCTCAACAGAACGTGGTTCTCATCGCATCAGTCGCCCTTGAAACCGGTACAACGGGCGTTTGGCCGCTTTCGACCGACCAGACTTGCCAAGGCGAAGACCGACGACCAGTCCGATCAAAGTCCCGGTCAACAGCCAGAACAGCCACCAAGGGAAGGATGGTTCCTCCACCGCCTCTTCCGATTTTTCCAAACCGATGTGAATCGTGTCCGGGGAACTGTCCCGCAGCGGCACCGCCTTGCCGTTGAGCTTGATCTCTTTGCTGTTCGCCGGGAGCAAGACGACGCGATCCCCCTGCTGAAAGATCAGATTGCCGCCCGAGTCATAGCCGCCATAGACCCATCCGTCGATCACCGACTGCCCGACCGTGCGGGTGACCGCCTCTCCCCCGTCGCCCGCTCCCTTTGAAAACGCCAGCGCGATCAGACAGACCAGCAGAGCGGCCGCAGCCAGCGGAACGAGCAGGAGCCACGGTTTGCGACGCATCTGGTATTGAACCTGCCAGTGCGCAGAGCCCATCTTCATGGAGCCTCCCTCCTCACCTTTCTATGTGTATGCCTTGGATGTCCGCCCTATTTTCCTTTGTCCTCCGCTCTTGCCATGAGCATGTCTTGGCGTTTGCACATAGGTTGATAGTGACATCACCGAGAGGAGGGGGTTCACACATGCAACGCTACAATCATAAAACGTGCAGATCGTACCTCGGCAAGATGGTTCGCGTCCACACACAACAAGGCATTCAAGAAGGGGTCGTCGAACGAGTCACGAAAAAAGGTCTGTACATGCGTCGTGCAAACGGTGGAAATCATCTCGCCTCCGGCCCGGTCGACCAGCGGATCTTCCCGGCTGAACAACTTGACAACACTCTGGATGCGGAGCTGGTATACGGCCGCCCGTACGGATACGGAGCGCCTTATGGCCGGTATCGGTACGGATACGGTTATGGATATGGGTACAATCCGGCTGCGTTCTTCGTGCCGTTCCTGAGCATTCTGGCCTTGTCCAGCTTGCTCTTCTGGTAAACCGCCAAAGGACGCAAAAAAAAGAGAGGGGCTCCCCTCTCTTTTTGACGTTGGCGCTACTTTTTCTTTTTCGGTTTGCCAGCACCCGGCATACCTTTGCTGTTCATGTTCTGCATGCGCTTGGAAACTTGCATCAGTTGCTTTTGGTTGAGATTCATGCCCATGTTGCGAGCCATTTGCTGGATGTCTTGGTCGGACATCTTCATGTTGGACATCTTTTGTTTCAGATAGTACACGCCCCCGAGTGCGCCGAGCACGAGGCCGAGGATAAATGTACCGATCGCTACCAGTGTCATTACCATGTTGCGACAATCCCCCTACTACTTGGTTCTTACCAGATATTGATACTATACCATAGCTGAACGTTTTTAAAAAGCGTCTTCGAGGTGACGGAGCGTTTGCAACTCGCCTGTTCGCCGGTCGAGCTGAACGGCGATCACGTCAAAGCGGAAGCGGCGAAACGGGAGACGACCCGCCTCGACCAGGTAGAGGGCCGCGACTTTGCGGACTTGGCGTTGTTTGCGTGCGTCGACCGACTCCTCTGCGCTGCCGTAGGCGCGAGACGTTCTCGTGCGCACCTCGATAAAGACCAGTGTGTCGCCGATGACCGCGATCAAATCGATCTCTCCGCCGGCGCGCCGCCAGTTGCGGTCGAGGATGCGGTAGCCGTACCCGGCGAGGTAGTCGGCGGCGAACGCTTCGCCCCGAGCACCCGTTTGTTTGCGAGGGTCTGTGACCGTCATGAGCGCGGTCCTCGTTTATCGATGCGTTGTACGAAAGCAAGGACCTCTGCGACGACTTGATAGAGTTCCGGCGGGATCTCTTTGCCGACTTCAAAGGCGAGCAAGGTTTCAACGAGCGCTTTGTCCTCTTGCAGCGGGACGCCGGCCGCTTCGGCGGTGGAAAGGATCTGCTCCGCCAAGGCGCCTCGCCCCGAGGCCACGATGCGGGGAGCGGCGCTTTGGTTCGGGTCGTAGCGGAGGGCGACCGCTTTTTTTGACGACGGATGTTCGCTGGACAAAGGGCACGCCTCCTAGATTTTCATATCGACAGCCCCTTGGGTCAGCACCGGCGGGAGCAAAGGCAATCGCTCGCCGGGTGCCGGGGGCGTTTTTGTTTCCGAGCGGACGACACCCAGATGGAAGCCGACGTTCTGCAGGGCATCCCGCAGCTCGCGTTGTTCCCCGCCGGTCAGTTCGATCCGTGCGGAGTCGGGAGCGGTCTGGAAACGGATGCCGACCACTTTGTCAACGATGTGCAGGTGGATGTCTGTCTGGCCGAGATGTGGCAGATCGAGGCGGAACAGGACATAGCAGTTGGACGGATCGATCGCTTTTTGACCATTGTTTTTGCGGGACATGACGTGCAGTTCGAGCGTCTGACCTTTGCCGCCTGCTTGGAATGGGATGGCGGTGAATTGGTAAAAAAGGTCTGACCTTTCCGCACCTGCCGTTTGCATGACCTGTTGGCCACTGACATGGCGCAGAAGCGTCGAAACGTCATCTGCGAGATGAGGGAAGCCTGCCGCAGAGAGATCGTCCGCTACGGCGGCGACGCGGAGCAGCGCGGATTTGAGGCTCCCGTCTGAGGTGAGATCGGCACGCAGGGCGGAATTGGCAGCGGTGCGCAGCGCTTCCGGGTCTGCGTCGGTCGGCAGGCGGCGCATCGTGTGAGCGAGCCGCTCTTCCAGACCGAGTCCAAGACGGCGTGCTTTGTCGGCCAGATCGGCGTGATCCGACTCCGGTACGGTGGCGAGCAGTTCCTCCGCCGTTCGGGCGAGCCATGCAAGATCGCGGACGGTCGATTCGGAGAGAACGGAACGGGGTGTTGAGTCGGCTCCTGTCAGGTTCGGTCGACCCATCTCATTTTCCAGGAAAAGCCCAGCATTTCCAGAAGCGGCAAAGGCCCGTTGAGAAACGGGACCGGAGCCTGTTTGGGCAGTGCCTGTTTGGGCAGTGCCTGTCTGGGTAGTCCCTGTCGGAGCAGTACCTGTCGGAGCAGTACTTGTCGGAGCAGTACCTGCTGTTGGAGCAGCACCTGTCGCAGCAGTACCCGTCTGCACAGTACCCGTCTGCACAGTACTTGTCTGAGCAGTACTTGTCTGAGCAGTACCCGTCTGCGCAGTACTTGTCTGAGCAGTACCCGTCTGCGCAGTACTTGTCTGAGCAGCACCTGTCTGAGCAGCACCTGTCTGAGCAGCACCTGTCTGAGCAGCACCTGTCTGAGCAGCACCTGTCTGAGCAGTACCCGTCTGAGCAGTACCCGTCTGAGCAGTACTTGTCTGAGCAGCACCTGTCTGAGCAGCACCTGTCTGAGCAGCACCTGTCTGAGCAGTACCTGTCGGAGCAGCACGTGTCTGAGCAGCACCTGTCGGAGCAGTACCTGTCGGAGCAGTGCCTGTCTGAGCAATCCCTGCTTGCACAGTCCCGGTCTGCCCAGGTGAGGGGGCGGACTCGGGGCTTGCTCCGGCGGCGAAGAGGCTCGCCGGGAGCGCGGTGCGGAGGTTGGTGGCGAGGCGAGTCAGGAGGTCGTGCAGTTTCGGTCCGGTCTCGAGCGCCAACATCGCTTCCACAGTGCTCTTGTTGATCGGGATGCCAAGCTCCGCCATCTTGCCAATCGTCGCAACCTGTTCAGGAGTTGGTTTCGAGATGCCGAGTTGGTGCAACGCTTCCACTGCCGCTTTCACCGTGTCGGTGCGCAGCGGCACCCCGCGTGCCGCAAACTCGCGGACGACAGCCTTGGCTTCTTCCAACTCCGGCAACCCCAACGCTTGCAACAGACTCGCCGCATCGACACCGCTGCTCGCTTCCGAGCCAGCCTTGCCGACCACTTTCAGTTCCAGCGCGCCGCGTGCGGTCTGCCCGGCGACGAGCAGATTGACACGATCACCCGGTTGCAGGTTGGCTTCCAATTTGGCCCGGACCTTCGCACCGCCGATCTGTACGGTCGCTTCTCCGTCGCCGTGCTTTTCCAACAACGTCGCCTTGACCACACTGCCGACCTTCAGGTCGACCTCCTTCGCGCCTGTGACCGCCTGCACCGCCAACTGCGCGTATTGCCCCGCCGACACTCTCAACATTCGCCTCTCCCCCTCCTCCTAGCAGATCACCACTCCATGCCGTCAAACAGCGAACCTTGCACCATCTGCTTGATCGGCGCAAACGACTTCCGATGGATCGCACACGGCCCATGCTGCTCAATCGCCGCCAGATGTTCCGGGCTGGAATACCCTTTGTGCCGTTCAAATCCATACTCCGGATACTCGCTCGCATACGCGCTCATCAGTCGATCCCGCGTCACCTTTGCCAAAATTGACGCCGCAGCGATCGAATACGAGCTGGCATCCCCTTTTACAATCGCCTCATAAGGCTGCGTCACACCGGGGATCTTCAAATAATCAGTGACGAGATAATCGGCCTCCAACGCAAACGACGCGCTCAGTTGCTTTAGCGCACGGCGCGCCCCTTCAAACGTCGCCTGCAAAATGTTGTGCCGGTCGATATATTCCACCTCGACCACTCCGATGCCAAACGCCACTGCCTGTTCCCGGATCAAATCGAACAGCAGATCCCGCGTCTCTTCCTTGACCTGCTTTGAATCGTTTAACCCCGGCAGATCGATCTCCTCCGGCAAGATCACCGCTCCGACGACGACCGGCCCTGCCAACGGTCCGCGGCCTGCCTCGTCGATCCCGGCGACAAAGCGATAGCCTTGTTCCTTCGCCGCCCGCTCATAACGCCACATCCGCTCCTGCCGGGCCGCCTCCGACGCGAGCCGCTCCTGCGCGCGCAGGTAGCTCTCGATCACCTTGCGCACTCCGGCCCTTTCGTCAGCCAACAATTGCTTCACTTGCCGCTTGTTCGGTGCTTTTTGCTGTATGTGATCGCGGATCTCTCCCACGGTCATCTCCTGAAAATCCACAGTTCTTGCCATGCGAGACGAACCCCTTTCTTCTCTCCATACAGTTCGTCATCACACTTGCGAATCCTGTTGCGGAAGAAAAAACCACCGTCTACTCCACGGTGGTTGATGTCGCCTCTTCTGCAGTTGTTTCTGCTGCCGCTTCGGTCTCGCTCGCCACAGTCGCATAATCGCTCGGGCGCTCCAGCGATACGCGGCCGAAAGCCCCGCCGCGGAACTCACGGATCATCAGCTTTTGCGCCGCTTCGATGTCGACCGAGTTGCCTTGGCGCAGGTAGCCGCGCTTGCGGCCGATCTCCTCCAACGCCTCACGCGGGTCGGACGAGAGTTTCTCGATTCCAAATCGAGACTCCATCACGCCCGGATATCGCTCGTTCATAAACTCGACGATATACAAGGCCACCGGCTCGGTGTTGAGGATCTCTTCTTTGATCGCAGCGGTGGAAGCGAGTCGCAGACCAACCTTTTGGTCTTCAAACTTGGGCCAGAGAATCCCCGGCGTGTCGAGCAGTTCGAAGTCCTTGCCCACTTTGATCCACTGTTGCTTTTGCGTGACGCCCGGACGGTCGCCCGTCTTCGCGATGGTCTTTTTCGCCATCCGGTTGATCAGCGAAGATTTGCCGACGTTCGGAATGCCGAGGATCATCGCCCGAGTCGCGCGCGGACGGATGCCTTTTTTGCGCATTTGTTCCAGTTTCGGTTCGAACAGCTTCTTTGCCTCAGCCGCCGCTTTCGGCAGACCTTCGCCTTTGATGGCGTTGAGCGGGACGACGGTGATGTCCTGAGCGGCAAAATACTTGATCCATTCGTCGGTAACACGCGGGTCCGCGAGGTCAGCTTTGTTCAGGATCACCAGTCGCGGCTTGTGTTCCACCAGTTCGTTCATCATCGGATTGCGGGAGCTGAGCGGCAGGCGTGCATCGAGCAGTTCCATCACAACGTCAATCAGCTTGAGCTTTTCTGTGACTTCCCGGCGAGCCTTCGCCATATGGCCGGGGAACCATTGAATGGTCATGGTTGTTCCCCCTTTTTCTGTTTAGTTAGGGTGTGCGGAAGTTTTGGATCGGCCACCAGACCACTTCGGCGCGGCCGATGATGTTGTCAAACGGCACATAGCCGACCGACGCGTCGCGGCTGTCCTTGGACGCGTTGCGGTTGTCGCCCATGACGAACACGGTGCCTTCCGGTACGGTGTAGCTGCCGTTGATCGTGCCCGTCGGCTCGTTGATAAACGGCTCATCCAACTCTTGTCCATTGCGGAAGACTTTGTAATCGTGGATCTCGATCTTGTCGCCCGGCAGACCGATGACGCGCTTGATAAAATCCTTCGTCGGATCGGCCGGATATTTGAAGACCAGTATGTCGTTGTACTCGGGGTTATGTAGTTCGTAAACGATCTTGTTGACGACCAGACGCTCCTTGTCATCCAAAGTCGGATACATCGAAAGGCCGTCCACCATAAAGATAGCAAAGAGGAACTGGCGGATCAAAAAGGCGAGCACCAGCGCGACGAGCAGCGACTTCACCCACTCCCAAGCCTCGCTCCCGGCACTTTTTGCTTTTTTACCCGGTGTCTTTTCCTCGGTGATTGTACCGACTGTCGACTCTGCTGCGGTCTCTTCCGTGGTGACTGTGTTCGGTTCGGTTTGGCTCTCTTGCCGTTCTTGGTCGTTCATCACTAGATCCTCCCGCTTCTCTCTCGCTATAGTTTCCCCAACAGGCTGTTCAGGATACAAAGAAGGGACTTGCATGTACAAGTCCCTGAACTTTGTTAGCGGATTTCTTTGATACGAGCTGCTTTACCGGTAAGGTTGCGCAGGTAGTAGAGTTTCGCACGGCGAACTCGACCGCGACGCATAACCTCGATCTTTTCGATCTTCGGGGTGTGCAGCGGGAAGGTACGCTCTACGCCAACGCCGTAAGAAATCTTACGAACGGTGAAGGTTGCGGAAATGTTGCCGCCTTTACGGCGAATGACAACACCTTCGTATACCTGGATACGCTCACGGTTACCCTCTTTTACCTTAACGTGAACTCGAACGGTGTCACCAGCTTTGAAAGCCGGGATGTCCGTGCGGAGTTGATCCGCGACGAGTTGTTGAAGGATCGCTTGGTTCATGGTTGGACCTCCTCCCTACAGGCGTTCTTTTCATGGGATGAAGCGCCAGAAAGCGGACCGCCTTGATTAACAAGGGTTAGTATATCATAGCGGGAGGACATTGACAACTTTTTAATTGCTAGAAATTTACCGGATCACGCGACGGCCATACAGATAGTTGCGCGTCCAATACTTGGACTTCATCATATTGGTGATCGTCACGCCGGTTTTCGGTACGGTATGCAGCATCTGACCGTTGCCGATGTACATGCCGACGTGGCCGACGCGCCCGTCGGAGTAGCGTTCCGGGTATTTAAAGAATACGAGATCGCCCGGCTTGAGATTGCTCTTGCTGACGTACGTCCCTTCCCGCGATTGTTGGCGCGAGTCGCGGGGCAAGGTGATGCCGTGCTTCTTAAAAATATACTGCAAGAACGACGAGCAGTCCATCCGGCGTGGCGCTTCGGACGGTTTCGCCCCGAATTTGTAAGGCACGCCCATGTATTTTTTCCCGGTCGTGATGATCGCCTGCGCTTTGGCCAGCGCCGCGCTGCTCTGCGCCGGGGTCGCCGTGCCCTGCGGCGCGGTCGGTGCCGGGGCGGTCGACCCACGGGCCGGCTCCGTCTCGCGCGTCAGGGCTTCTGCCGGCAGCCGCAGGTCTTGTCCGACCATCAGCATGTCCGAGCGCAGCCCGTTCGCCGAACGCACCGCCTCGACGGTCGTGTGATGCGCCTTTGCCACTTCATACAGGGTGTCCCCTGTCTGGACATGGTAGAGGCGGGCTGGCATCTGCACCTGCACCGAGCCGTTCTCCGATTTGAAATAGGCAAACACGTTGAACACGGAGCTCACCGAGTCGAGCGAGAGGTAGGTGGTGCCGTTGAGGAAGCGCGGCGGCTCGATATTGACCGCCTCATCGCCCTTCATCGCGCGGCTGCCCCCGATTGTCACCCGCACCGTGTACGAGCCGTCGGTGGCCGTGTACGTCTTGGTGGAGTAGTTATAGCGGATATCATCATAATCAAGGATCGTCGCCATCTGTTTAAACGGAACAAAGTACTTGCCGTTGATCAACAGCGGGTCGATGGCCGACACCATCTTACCGTTGATCGCAACGCCTGCACGATCGACCGGCGCCTGCATCGTCGGCACAGCGGTCACCGTCTGGCGAAGCGGCGATTTGGCTGCCAGCGCATCGGTCATCACAGGGAGCGGCATCATCGCGAACGTCACAGCCATCATCATCGCCAAGCGTTTCAGGTTTCGATTTTGCATCTTTTTTGTCCCCTCTGCTTGAAGATTAGACCCCACGCAAGTAGTGTTTGAGCGAAGGGCCTTGCAAAGTCCGAGCAATTGCTGGCAAGGGACGCAAAAAAACCCGCCTTTGACAGGCGGGCACTATGTACAGCTAGGCTTTCTGGCGCAGCATCGCAATCTCTTCCTTATATTTTCCTTCCGGCGTCTCAAGGATCAACGGTTTGCCCTCTGCCAATTCGTGATGGACGATGCGATGGATCGCTTCGAAGCCGATCGAACCCTGTCCGATGTTTTCATGGCGGTCTTTGCGCGAATTGAACGGCGTCTTGCTGTCGTTGATGTGCCAGACCTTCAAACGGTCCAATCCGACCGTCTCGTCAAACCGCTTCATCACGCCGTCAAAGTCATTGACGATATCGTAGCCCGCCGAATACAGATGGCAGGTGTCCAGACACACGCCCATCTTGTCGTTGTGCTTGACGAGCGAAAGGATCTCGGCCAACTCTTCAAAGTTCGAACCGACCTTCGAACCGTCTCCCGCCATGCCTTCGAGGCACACGAACAAGTTTTCCTCGCCGGTCAGGATCTCATTGAGACCCTCCGCGATGCGCTTGACACCGTACTCGACTCCCGCGCCCGTGTGTGAGCCCGGGTGGAAGACGATGTAGCGGATGCCGAGGTACTCGGTGCGGCGAATGTCCTCCCGTAACAATTCCACGCCGTATTCGAACGTTTCCGGTTTATTCGAAGCCAAGTTGATCAGATAGGGCGCATGCACCACCGGATCGGCGAGGTTGTGTTCTTTCATCATTTCGTACGCTTTTTCTCGATTGAAATTTTCGATGGGACGCGCGTTGCCGCCGCGATTGGAACGGGTGTAGATCATAAATGTATCCGCTTCGTAGCTGATCGACTCTTGCACGGCCAGCAGCATGCCAGTCTTGGCAATCGATACGTTAGCTCCCAGTTTTGGCATATCTCTCCATCCTTCCCTGCTTATCCTTTTGACAGAGAGTGTAGCACAGGTTCCCGGCGGAGGCAAACGCGCATACCCTGACCATGAACACCTTCGCGGAAAAGAGGTCGAGGTTCGATGGCACGCTCGATCAAAGTATCGCTCAGCAAGCGGCGGCTCACTCTGTTCGACAACGGCAAAGCGATCAAAAGCTACCCCGTCGGCGTTGGCAAGATGACCACACGCACTCCGACCGGCACGTTCAAGATCATCAACAAGGTGCCAAACCCGGGACGTCGGCCAGGCGGACCAATGACCGTCTACGGGACGTACTGGATGGGCCTGTCCAAAAAAGGCTACGGCATCCACGGCACCACCAATCCGTCCTCCATCGGCAAATTGGTCTCCAAAGGCTGCATCCGTATGCACAACAAAGACGTGGAAGATCTCGCCACCCGCGTCTCCATCGGCACCGAAGTGAAAATCGAACCGTAAAAACGAAAACAGCACCTATCGGGATAGGTGCTGTTTGTCTCTTCATTCTGTTTGGTGCGAGTGGCCGGACTCGAACCGGCACGGGGAAGCCCCGACAGATTTTAAGTCTGGTGTGTCTGCCATTCCACCACACTCGCTCGCAAGGAGGCGAGCGTCCCTCATTGCTCACTTCCGAAATAAAAATGGTGGCTCGGGACGGAATCGAACCGCCGACACGAGGATTTTCAGTCCTCTGCTCTACCAACTGAGCTACCGAGCCGGAAACGTGGTGACTCGTACGGGATTCGAACCCGTGAATGCCGCCTTGAAAGGGCGGTGAGTTAAGCCGCTTCTCCAACGAGCCACGTACAGTATACGATTTTTGAGCAAAAAAAAGAAATGGTGCCTTTTACCGGAATCGAACCGATGACCTCATCCTTACCATGGATGCGCTCTACCTACTGAGCTAAAAAGGCAAGTATGGCTCCTCGAACAGGATTCGAACCTGTGACCATCCGATTAACAGTCGGGCGCTCTACCAGCTGAGCTATCGAGGAATAATGGTGGAGATAAGCGGATTCGAACCGCTGACCCCCTGCTTGCAAGGCAGGTGCTCTACCAACTGAGCTATACCCCCATTAAAGTGGTGCCTGAGAAGGGACTCGAACCCCCACGGTCTCCCGGTCGATTTTGAGTCGACTGCGTCTGCCATTCCGCCACTCAGGCATTCATTTGTTGTAAACTGGCTGGGGAGGAAGGGATCGAACCTTCGCATGACGGAGTCAAAGTCCGTTGCCTTACCGCTTGGCGACTCCCCAACGATGATGAAAACTACTGTAGCACGCTTCGTTTTCCGTGTCAACCGCTCTCGGTGACAGGACTTATAATACCACGTTCCCGACATCCCCTCAAGCCCGGAAATCTGCCCAGATTGGCGCGAATCTCGGCATTATCGCTATAGGACAGCCCCGCTCTCGTGAGCAGGGCTGTTTTTGCGTTCTTATTCAATTCCCTCTTCGCGCTTGACCTCTGTGAGCAACTGCGCGTCGAGCTTGTCGAGATCGCGACCGTGCAGCAGATCGGGACGGCGCTTGAGCGTCCGTCGCAACGACTCTTTGCGCCGCCAACGCTCGACGTTGCCGTGATGCCCGGAGAGCAACACATCCGGCACCTTCCAGCCGCGAAACTCGGCCGGACGGGTGTAGTGCGGGTATTCGAGCAATCCCTCACGAAACGAATCGAGCACCGCCGACGTCTCGTTGCCGAGCACGCCCGGCAGGAGCCGCGTCACCGAGTCGACGATGATCATCGCCGGCAACTCACCGCCGGTCAGCACATAATCGCCGACGGAGATCTCGTCGGTGACGAGGTACTCGCGGATGCGCTCGTCATACCCTTCGTAATGCCCGGCGATGATCACCAGATGCTCCTCAGAGGCGAAATCGATCGCCTTTTGCTGGCTGTAGACTTCTCCCTGCGGACAGGTCAGAATCACGCGCGGGCGCGACTGCTGCCCGGTCAGCGCCTCCACCGCGCCAAAGATCGGCTCCGGCTTAAGCACCATGCCGCCGCCGCCTCCGTAGGGCGTGTCATCCACGGTGTTGTGCTTGTTCGTCGAGTACTCGCGAAAATCGATGAGGTTGATCTCGACCAACCCTTGTTGACGGGCGCGGCCGATGATGCTCGTCCCGATCACGCCCTCGAACATTTCCGGGAAGATGGTTACGATGTCTATACGCAAGTAGGTCCCTCCATCTTACTCCAGCAGTCCCGGCATGATGTGGACCACAATCTTCTTGTTCTGCACGTCCACGTCCAGAACGCAGTCCGGTATGACCGGGAGCAGGATGTCCTTGCCCTTGGGCGGCTTGACGACGTAGACGTCGTTGGCACCCGGTTGCAAGACCTCTTTCAATACTCCCAGTTCCTGGCCCTCGTCGGTCACGACTTGGCAGCCGATCAACTGGTAGATGTAGTATGTATTCTCCGGCAGTTTGACCAGATCGTCTTCTTCGACCATCAAGTCGCCGCCTTTGTACTTTTCCACATCGCTGATGGAGAAATGCCCCTCTAAGGTGAGCAAAATAAATTGTTTGTGTGGGCGGGACGTTTCAACGGTCAGCTGCACCGGTTTTGGGAACTTTTCGTGCACGAGCCAGAGCTTGGAACCTTTTTTGAAACGAACATCGTCAAAATCGGTTCGCGAGATGACCCGTACTTCTCCCCGCACGCCTTGCGTGTTGACCAAGTGGCCGACGAGGATCAGTTTCTTTTGATTCAAGCCTGTCCACCGCCACGGCGGATCTCAGCGACAATGCCGTCTTTGAGAACGATTTCGGTGCCGGCTACCACGTCTTCCCACACATCGCCAACGTTCACTTCGACAACCGTTTCAATCTGGCCGCCCGGAACTTCCGAACCGAGAGGAGTTTGTTGGATCTGTACGAGTTGTTGCATCATTTGCTCACGGCGTTCCATGCGCACGCCGCGCTCTTGGTTCATGCGGCCGGTGATCGCTTGCACAGCCGCTTGGTTGCCGTTTTGCTCGGCATCGTTCAAAGCTGCACGGCCTTGGAATTCGATTTGTTCCAATTCGTTTTGCACTTGTTGGATCGCACCGTTGATTTCAGAGGTGATCTGTTGTTTGGTGGTTTCCGTCAAGATCAATTTGACCGGGATCGCTACATTTACTTTTAACACCTAAATTCACTCTCCTTTGGGATTCTTGGTTATTATACCACAAAAAGGCTGAGAAGCATCAGAGCCTCTCAGCCTTCTTATTTAGACAATTTCAATCGTGACACGTTTCTGGCCTTGCAGCGCAGCTGCGGAGACCACGGCGCGAAGTGCTTTCGCGATTCGCCCTTGCTTGCCAATGATCTTGCCCATGTCGCCAGGGGCCACCGACAGCTCGTACACGACGTTCTTGTCATCCGCACTCACTTCAGTGACGCGGACCTGATCCGGTTGATCTACGAGAGCTTTCGCAATCGTCTCAATCAAAGGTATCATGACAGGGCCTCCTCAGGAATGAGGATTACTTGCCTGCTTTCGCTTCGTGAACCTTTTTGAGGATACCGGTCTTCGAGAAAAGGTTTTTCACGGTATCGGACGGTTGTGCACCGTTGTTCAGCCAAGCGATTGCCTTTTCTTCGTCGATGTTGATCTGAGCCGGTTGGGTGACCGGGTTATAGGTACCGATCTCCTCGATGAAACGACCGTCACGCGGAGAACGGGAATCAGCTACAACTACACGGTAGAACGGAGCTTTCTTTTGACCCATGCGCTTCAAACGAATTTTAACTGCCATCTTGATATTCACCTCCCAACACAGAATCATATCATAAATCTCGTTCCACGGGAACGAAAAGTTTTATACGGTAGGAAATTGCTACGGCAGGAACGGGAATTTCATGCCTCCAAGGCCTTTTTTCCCTTTCTTGCCTTTCATTTTCTTCGCCATGCCGGAGAACTGTTTCATCATCTTCTGCATCTCTTCGAACTGCTTCAACAGGCGGTTGACATCCTGAACGGTCATGCCGCTCCCCTTGGCGATGCGCTTGCGGCGCGACGAGTCGATCAGTTTCGGTTCGCGGCGCTCGGCCGGCGTCATCGATTGGATGATCGCTTCGATCCGGTTGATCTGCTTGTCGTCCACGTTCATGTTTTGCATGCCCTTGACTTTGTTCATGCCGGGCAGCATGCCGAGGATCTGATCGAGCGGACCGAGATTTTTGACCTGAGAGAGCTGGTCGAGGAAGTCCTCGAGCGTGAAGTCCGCGTTGCGCATCTTTCGCTCCAGATCCATCGCCTTGTCTTGGTCGATGCTCGCTTGTGCCTTTTCGATCAGGGTGAGGACGTCGCCCATCCCGAGGATGCGCGAAGCCATGCGGTCCGGGTGGAACGGCTCGATCGCGTCGATCTTCTCGCCCGTCCCGACGTATTTGATCGGGGTGCCGGTGACAGCACGGATCGAGAGTGCGGCACCGCCGCGCGTATCGCCGTCAAGCTTGGTCAAGATCGTGCCGGTGACGTCGAGCGTGTTGTTAAACGTCTCCGCCACTTCGACCGCCACTTGGCCGGTCATCGCGTCCACGACGAGCAGAATCTCGGACGGTTGCACCGCTTCTTTGATGTTGCGGAGTTCGTCCATCAGCGTCTCGTCGATGTGCAGACGACCTGCGGTGTCGATCAGGACATAGTCGTGACCGTATGAGATCGCATGTTCCAGACCTTTTCTCGCGATTTCCACCGGCGACACTTGATCGCCGAGCGAGAAGACCGGAACTTGCAATTGTTCGCCCAAGACTTGCAATTGCTTGATCGCAGCCGGACGATAGATGTCACAGGCGACCAGCAACGGTTTTTTCTTTTCTTTTTGCAGAAGTTTCGCCAACTTGCCAGTGTGCGTCGTCTTGCCCGCACCCTGCAGACCGACCATCATGATCACAGTCGGCGGCTTATTGGAGATGTTGAGTTTCGCCTGGCTTCCACCCATCAGCTCCGTCAGCTCATCGTTGACGATCTTGATGACATGTTGTCCCGGAGTCAGGCTTTGCAGGACTTCCTGGCCGATTGCGCGCTCACGGACCTTTTCAACAAAGTCTTTGACGACTTTGAAATTGACGTCCGCTTCGAGGAGCGCGAGCCGCACTTCCCGCATGGCTTCTTTGACGTCCGATTCACTCAGTTTCCCCTTCCCGCGCAAACGGTTGAAGGTATCCTGCAATCGGTTCGCTAAGCTTTCGAAGACCATGGCCATCCTCCTTTTGGATCTTTCGTTCAGATCATTCCTCGACCAGTTCCCGAACCATTTCGGTCACCTGCTGCGCGCGCTCAGGCGGCAGTCCGTCGAGGAGGGTCAGGAGCTGTGCGCCGACAGCGCTGCGTCTCTCAAACCGCTCGACCAGCCGCAGCTTCGACTCAAAGTCGAGCAACTGGGCGCCCGCTCGGCGGATGTTGTCGTGAACCGCCTGACGCGAGATCTCAAACTGTTCGGCGATTTCCGCCAGCGAGAGATCATCGAGATAGTACAGTTCCACGAATTGACGCTGCTTGTCAGTCAACATCACACCGTAAAAGTCATATAACAGGTTCATTTGGGTGGTCTTTTCCAACATGTCGACTCCCCCTCGCCTGTCAAGCTCATGTCCTTTACAGACGATATATTACTGAAAAGCGAAGGGGTTGTCAACTAAAACCTAAAAATCTATCTATTCTGCGAACAAAGCGTCGACAAAGTCCTTCGGATCGAACGGCTGGAGGTCGTCAATCTTCTCGCCGAGGCCGACCATTTTCACAGGGACTTCCAGCTCTTTGCGGATCGCAATGACGATGCCGCCCTTCGCTGTGCCGTCCAGTTTGGTCAGGACAAGCCCGGTGACGCCGGTCGCTTCGCCGAACAGTTTCGCCTGCGACAGCGCGTTCTGGCCTGTGGTGGCATCGAGAACGAGCAGGGTCTCATGCGGCGCTTCCGGCATCTCGCGGCGGATGACGCGGTAGATCTTGTTCAGCTCGTCCATCAGGTTCGCCTTGTTCTGGAGACGACCTGCTGTGTCGCACAACAAGACATCCGCCTTGCGCGCCTTGGCCGCCTGTATGCCGTCAAAGATCACGGCAGCCGGGTCGGAGCCCGCCCCCTGCTTGATCACGTCCACACCGGCACGCTGGCCCCATACTTCGAGCTGTTCGATCGCCCCTGCGCGGAACGTGTCGCCCGCGGCCAGGATCACTTTTTTGCCTTCCGCCTTGAATTGGTTGGCGAGCTTGCCGATGGTGGTCGTCTTGCCGACGCCGTTGACGCCGACAAAAAGGATGACCGTCAGTCCGTCGCGGTTTGTCGACAGCTCCGCCTTGTCCTCACCCATCAATTCGACAAGGATCTGCTTGAGCACCGGCTTCAGCTCTTCCGCTTCGGTAAGCTTCTGCTTTTTCGCTGCGGAGCGCAGATCGTCCATGATGCCCATGACGGTGTTGACACCGACGTCGGCCATGATCAGCGCTTCTTCCAGTTCTTCATAGAACTCCTCGTCGATCTTGCGGCCAAAGGAGATCAGCGATTCCACTTTGCCCATCAGAGCATCGCGGGTTTTGGTCAGGCCTTCTTTAAATTTGCTGAAAAATCCCATTCTGTCATGCACCTCTTCATCTCTTCTATATATATGGTCTACGAACTCATCATCTCCACCGCTTCATCGACGAGGCGGACGGAGACGATCTTGGAGACGCCAGACTCCTGCATCGTGACGCCGTACAGAACGTCTGCCCCCTCCATCGTGCCTTTGCGGTGGGTGACGACGATAAATTGCGTCATGGAGGAAAACTCGCGCAGGTACTTGGCATAACGGGCGACGTTCGCCTCGTCGAGTGCCGCTTCGACCTCGTCGAGGACGCAGAACGGCACCGGTTTGATCCGCAGGATGGCGAACAGCAGAGCCAATGCGGTCAGGGCCCGTTCCCCGCCGGAGAGCAATTGCAGATTTTGCAATTTCTTGCCGGGCGGCTGGGCGACGACGTCGATCCCGGTCGTCAGCGGACGATCCGGTTCGGCGAGGATCAGATCGGCACGACCGCCGCCAAACAGCGCGACAAACACGTCGGTGAACTGCTCGCGGATCTGATAGAACGTCTCGTTAAAGCGCTTCGACATCTCTTCATCGATATCACCGATCACTTCATAGAGCTGTTCAATCGCTTTGCTGAGATCATCCCGCTGCGTGGTCAAATACTCCAGACGCTCCCCCATCCGGGCATGCTCTTCGATCGCGCCGAGGTTGACATCGCCAAGGCTCGCGATCTTGCGGCGGAATTCGCCGACGCGCTGCTTGGTGACCGCCAACTCCTCCGGAAGTGGATAACGTTCCTTGGCATATTCGAAGGAAATGTGATATTCCTCTGAGAGTTTGTTCAAGGCGTTGTTCAACTCAACATCGAGTCGGCCCGTCTTGACCTCGTTGGTGCGCACTTTGTCCTCGATGGCCTTCAAGAGGATGCGGCCTTCGCGAAGCTTTTGTTCGAGGTCGCCCATCTGGCGGGAGACATCCCACTTTTTCTCGCGATGGCTCTCCAGTTTTTGTTCCGCCGCCTGGCGATGCTCCTCGAAGTTTTGCAGCAACGACTCGGCAACGGTCAATTCGCTCTCCGTTTCGCGCAGCCGCTCTTCGATGGTACCGTTTTCGCCTTGACGGGCGGAGAGTTCTGCGGTCAGTTCGGACAGTCGCGCATCGAGCCGCTGCACATTTTCTTTCAAACCGGCGTGCTCACTTTCCATTGTAGCCAATTTGACTTTAAAAGCGGTCACTTCTTCGTTGACATCGGCCGCGACGGTCTGTTGTTCGCGCAACGTCGCTTGCAGTTCGTCGACGTTTGTTTGCATCGTTGTCACTTCTGCGTCAAGATGCGTCAGAGCGGCGGCGACCCGCTCGCCCTTTTGGGTATGATCCTTTTCCTCGGAGCGATACTGCGCCAGTTCCAGCGTGACCAGTTCCAATCGCTCTTCCACGCCTTTGAGTTGAACTTGCAGTTCGCGGACGCTGGACTCGTGCTGATACAGAGCAGCGCGACGCTGCTCCTGCTCACGGGCCAAGTGCTCGATTTCATCGGCGGCTCGGCTGAGCATCTGCCCGGTCTGCTCGTAGACCCGCTGGGCGTCGGCGATCTTTTGGTTCATCGCCTTGAGCTTCTCTTCCATCTCTTCAATCTCGCGGGTGCGGCCGAGCAAGGACGTGCCTTTTTTCTGTACCGAACCGCCGGACATCGAACCGCCGGGGTTGACGACGTCGCCTTCGAGCGTGACGATCCGCACCCGGTACTGAAGAAGCCGGGCGAGAGCGTTCGCATCGGCGATCGTCTTGGCGACGACAACGGAGCCGAGCAGATTGTCGACGATGGGGCGGTACTGCGCCTCGCAGCCGACCAACTCGGATGCGAGGCCGACATAGCCTTTGTGCCCCTCCACCGCCATCCGCTCCGGCTTGCTCAGCGAGCGGCCGCGCATGACGTCAAGCGGCATAAAGGTCGCCCGTCCTCCGCCGGATTGTTTCAGATAGTGGATGGCATCACGGCCCGCTTTTTCCGACAGCACGACAACGTTTTGCATCGCACCGCCAAGAGCGGTCTCCATCGCCAGTTCATACTCGCGCGGCACCTGCACCAGTTCGGCCACCGCCCCGCAGACACCGTCGAGGTGACCTTTGCCCGACGCTTGCAACACGTTGCGCACGCCGACTTGGTAGCCGCCGTACTGCGCTTCCATGTCGCGCAGCAGTTCGAGGCGCGAGCGGTGCGACGCCTGTTCGGTCTGCCACGAGCGCAGAACTTGACTGCGTTTCTCCTGTTCCCCGCTCCCCGCTTGCAGTTGGGCGCGCAATGCGGTCAGCCGTTCCCCGACTTCCGACTCGCGTGCTGCTTCCTCTTGGCGCGATTGTTCCGACTCATCCAGTGCTTGCCGGATCGCTTTGGCCCGCTCCAGCAGGTCGCGCTCGTCATCCGTTTGACGCCCGACGCGACGAGCGAGCATCTCCAAGGTGGCTTCAATATTTTTGAGTTCGTTGCGCTTGGAGGCGCTGTCGTTCAACTTTTCAATCAGGTCGGACTTCAGCCGCTCGACCTCCGCCTCTCGCTCCGCCCGGTCGAGAAAACCGCGCGCGACATTCATCTTTTCCTCCAACTCGCGACGCCATCTGTGAATCTCGGTGTAGAGTGCTTCCGCCTTTTCTTGTTCGACGGTGCGCTGCTCTTGTGTCAAGGCGATCTCCTTTTCGAGCTTGGCGAGCACAGCGGCCAGGTCATCGCGCCCCGCAGTCAAGTTGCGCCGTCGTTCGCGCAGCACTTCACGGCGTCCTTCCGCCTTTTCAAATTCTTGCACGACCTCGACGAGCGCCGTCTGCGCCCCTTCAATCGCCTGTTCCACCTGCGCCAGTTCGAGGCGCCATTTTTCATAGTCGGCCTCCAGCGTGCTGACGAACGCGCTCTGGCCCACTTGCTCAGACTGCAAGGTCTGTCCTTCCTTCGTACCGGCTGTCCACCGTCCATGCAAATCCTCGATGTCGTGAACGTAGAGAGCGACCTCGTAGCGTTCCAACTCGGACTTGAGTTCTTTGTAGGCCTTGGCCACTTCGGCCTGCTCTTGCATCGGTCCGATCTGAACTTCCAGCTCGCCGACGAGATCGCCGATTCGGATCAGGTTGGCAGTCGTCTCATCCAGTTTTTTCTCCGCTTCTTTCTTGCGTGCTTTGTACTTGACGATACCAGCCGCTTCCTCGAAGATGCCGCGGCGATCCTCCGATTTGGTGGAGAGGATCTCCTCGATGCGGCCTTGTCCGATGATCGAGTACGCTTCTTTGCCAAGCCCCGTGTCCATGAACATCTCGGTGATGTCCTTCAAGCGACACGATTGCTTGTTGATCATATATTCAGAATCACCCGAGCGATAGACCCGGCGGGTGACCGTCACTTCGTTATAATCGAGATCCAGTTCCCGCTGGCTGTTGTCGAGCGTCAACGACACTTCGCAGTAGTTGACCGGCTTGCGCTTATCGGTGCCGGCAAAGATCACGTCTTCCATCTTCGCCCCGCGCAAACTCTTGGCACTCTGTTCGCCCAACACCCAGCGGATCGCATCGGAGATGTTCGATTTGCCGCTGCCGTTTGGTCCGACCACGGCGGTGACACCCGGCACGAACTCCAATTCGGTGCGGTCGGCAAACGACTTAAAACCGACTGCTTCTATTCGTTTTAAATACAACCCTTTTCCCCTCCAGCTAGCTCCCGAATGGGTGATCATTCTGTCTAATGGGTTTTCAACCTGTCTATTGTACCACACGCCCGCCAGTATGCGGCGCAGGGGTGAAAATTCAAACGATGCCAAGATTCGAATTGACAAAATTCTTACTTTTCTATAGAATGACGGCGTAGCACTCAAAAAAATCATACAAATATTGCGACAATTATTGTTGCCAAGGAGGATCTCTTTCGTCATGTTACCGAATCCATCCAACAACAAACTACAGTCCGCGCAACTGGGGGATCAGTTTAGTTCCACTGGCTTTATCCTCGCAGCAATCGGCTCTTCTGTAGGCCTTGGGAACATGTGGAAGTTCCCGTACATCACTGGCATGTACGGCGGCGCTGCCTTCTTCCTCGTGTTCATCGGCTGTCTGATCTTCGTCGGTCTCCCGGTCTTGCTCGCGGAGATGGCGATCGGTCGCGGCGGACGCGGTTCTGCCGTATCGGCGTTCAACACGCTGTCCGGCTCCAAGTATTGGGGCGCGTTTGGCTTCCTCGCCGTCCTCGGCGCGTTTGCGATCATGTCCTACTACGGCGTCATCGCCGGCTGGACGATGCACTACTCGCTGATCTCGATCACCGGATCGCTCTTTGAAAATGCGGACTACACCAGCACGTTCGGTTCCTTTGTCGGCGGCTACACGCCGCTGATCTGGACGGTGATCGCCTTCCTCGTCACCGGCGTTGTCATCGCACGAGGCATCAAAGGCGGCATCGAAAAATTCAACAAAATCCTCATCCCGGGCCTGATGATCCTTCTGGTGATCTTGATGGTTCGCGGCCTGACGCTTCCGGGCGCAGGTGCAGGCGTCGAGTTCTTCCTCAAGCCTGATTTCTCGAAACTGACCACCCAATCGGTTCTCGTCGCACTGGGACATGCCTTCTTCTCCTTGTCGCTGGGTATGGGCACCATGCTCACGTACGGCACCTACGTCCACCGTCAACAATCGCTCGGCAAAGCGGCCGTCGCAGTTGGTTTCGGCGACCTGATGTACGCGCTGATCGCAGGTCTGATCATCTTCCCGACGATCTTCTCCTACGGCATCGAGCCGGGTCAAGGCCCGGGCCTCGTGTTCATGGCGCTCCCGGCTGCCTTTGCCGCGATGCCGCTCGGCAACCTGTTTGGCTTCCTGTTCTTCATCCTGCTGGCTGTCGCAGCTCTGACCTCCGCAGTCTCCCTGCTGGAAGTTCCGGTCACCTGGGCGATGGACAAACTCAAGATGTCCCGCGCAAAAGCTGCTTTCTGGGTCACCCTGATCTGCTTCATCGTCGGCATCCCGTCGGCTCTGTCCTTCGGTGTTCTGGCTGACTTTGCACCGGGCGGCAAAACGTACTTCGACTGGTTCGACTTCATCTCGTCGAACGTCCTGCTGCCGGTCGGCGGCCTGCTCGTCACCCTGTTCACCGGCTACGCTTGGAAGAGAGCGGGCGAAGAAGCGGGTCTCACCGGTCCGATCTACAAGATCTGGATGTTCCTGCTGCGCTATGTGGCACCGGTGCTCATCATCGTGATCTTCCTCTTCTCGCTGGGCGTCATCAAGTTCGAATAGTGAGAAACAAGAAACCGTCGGTTCGCCGACGGTTTTTTTGTTTGGTATAATCAGGACAAGGAGGGGAACGAGATGACCAAAACGTTAAAATTCAAAGGCCACAAAGTGACGATCACACGCGACCGCATCGCTGAAGAGGATCGCGACCCCGATCTCGTCTATTATGAGATTCGCGCGGATGACGAGCGACCGTTCTTGCCGATCGTCATCGAAAGCACCGCTGCCACCGATTTTTGGGGCACGATGATCGCAGAGCAAGAGATCGAGTTCAACAACGGCGAATTCCAATCCCTGAACGAAGACCTCGGGATGAAACTCGCCCGCGGCTTTGGACTGGTCGAGTAGCTTGCTGCCCCCTGCGGCATCCACAAAAAACGCCCTGTCAGCCGACAGAGCGTTTTTTTGTTCGGTTGCAGTCTGAGTCGTCGCCACGCGGGCATCGTAAGTCTTGGCATCCACGCAAGCCGGTTTCCCCGTTGCTCTACGAGGAAGTTCAAGCTGACCTTGTTAGCGACGCTTGACTGCCCTGACAGCAGGAGTACGACCTTTTCATGGGTCTGGGCATAGTCGAGCACATCTCGTGCTGAGATCGCCCGTTTTGCGGCCGCCAGAGCCGCATCGCTGTCACGCTCACCGATGTGTTGACCAGTAACCGTCTGCACACGCCGCCTTTTCGACTGAATTTTTCGTCTGTTATTCAAATATCGAGTGATTACACCTTTTTCATACTGGCTTCACATTCGCGGTGTACGATCAGGATGTCAAAACAACATCACTCTCCCAAGGAGGAGTCACCGCATGAAACGTTTTGTCACGAAGGTTAAACAGTTCCTGGTCACCTTGCATGAAATCGACCGCGAATATGAGAAATATCGCTCCAACTCTCTGCAATCTGTCATCTGACTTTCAACGGGACCGCCCAACGCACGGGTGGTCCTCTGTTTTGTTACAAAAAACGGCTTGACTTTATCAATCGCACTGTGAAAAAATAAAAGGCGTTACACCCCCCCTTTTGATCCTCGAAATCCCCTCGTAAGGAGACCTCGAAATGCCCAACAAAAAATTCCTTTTGGAAAAGTATCGCCTCTGTCCCGAGCAGGACGCCAAGCACATGGGTCTGTTCCCGGAGATGATGAAATCCCTCGCCAAGCTCGCCCTCTATCTGCAGGACGCCCCCTTGCGTCGCACCGTCCCCTTGATCCTTTGGAATGAGTTCTGGCTCGACCGCGCCTTCAGCGCCGAAAACCACACCCGCTACAAACGAGGACGAGTCATCTATGCCGACCTCGGCGCGTTTAACATCGGCTCGGAAACCTCCTACCGTCACCCCTGCCTGATCCTCTACGAAGGCCGCAACTGGGCCCTCGTCGCCCCGATGACCAGCAAGAAATACGGCGACCCTGTCGTCCTCCACTACGACCTCTCCTTGCACTACCCCTTCGATACCCCCACCACCTTGCAACTCGATGCGATCAAAGTGATCGACAAGCGGCGCATCCTTGGCTACTTTGTCTCCAAATCCCAACACGAATGCATGCCATACGGTGTGGAACTCTCCGACTTTGACCCGATTGTGATCGACAAAAAAGACTTGGACATGATCGACGAGCTGTTAGCCCGTCATTTCACGCCAAGCCTTTATAAGTCCATGATACGCTCCCGCTATCGGCAGGAGCAATTGGAGATCGAAAACGAACTGCTGCGCCAAGAGATCGACGCCATCAAACACGGCCGTCCGTTCCTCTATAAGGCTTCCTCAAGCGATCAAGAGTGAGCCATTCGACCTGATCACTCCAGGAAGCCCAGCTCAGATCTTGCCGAGCATCATCATCGTCATCCGGGCGGCATGCTGCTCCGCTTCCTTTTTCGAACGCCCCGACCCTTCGCCCATCGGCTTTTGGTCGAGCATCACGCGGGCGACAAACTCGCGGTTGTGCGCCGGGCCACGTTCTTCGAGGATCTGGTAGACGAGCGCGCCGAGCCCTTCACGCTGGACATGCTCTTGCAACATGGTCTTGTAGTCGGACAGAAGCGGCGCATTGACGTCTTGGAGTTCCGAGACGACGAAGCGATGCAGGAAATCCTTGACTGCCATCAGTCCCTGATCAAGATAGAAAGCCCCGACAAACGCCTCAAACACATCGGCGAGCAACGCCGGACGCTTGCGGCCGCCGGAGATCTCCTCACCGCGCCCGAGCCGGATGTACTTGTCGAACTCCAGCTTGGTGGCAAAACGCACCAGCGACGGTTCACAGACGATCGCAGCCCGCAGACGGGTCAACTCTCCCTCCGGCATCTTCGGATACTTCAAAAACAGATACTCACTGACGAGCAGTTCCAACACAGCATCGCCGAGGAACTCCAGCCGCTCGTTGTCCTGACCGGCCTCCGTGCGATGTTCGTTGCGGTACGAGGCGTGTGTGAACGCCTGTTTCAACAGCTTGCGATTCTCAAACTTGATGTCCAAATTCGACAGCAGTTTCTCGAATTGACCCATCATCTGCTCACCTGACCCTAAAATGGAGATGCCCTGGCACCCGTTGCCGGAATGCCAGGGAAGAACGTGTTGCTCAGTCGTTATATTTTCTTATAATGATCGACGCATTATGCCCGCCAAATCCAAGAGAATTGGACATGACATATTCGACATCCGCTTTGCGCGCTACATTGGCCACATAGTCGAGGTCGCAACCTTCACCCGGTTGGTCGAGGTTGGTCGTCGGCGGCAAGATGCCTTCGCGCAACGCTTGCACGCAGGCGACCGCTTCGATTGCGCCCGCAGCACCCAGCAGATGACCGGTCATCGACTTGGTCGACGACATCGCCAGTTTGTAGGCATGCTCGCCAAACGCGCTCTTCACAGCTTGCGTCTCGAAGAAATCATTGAACTCGGTCGAGGTGCCGTGTGCGTTGATGTAGCCGATTGCGCTCGGTTCGATCCCCGCGTCATGCAGTGCCGCCTTCATCGCCCGCGCCGCCCCTTCGCCTTCCGGAGCCGGTGCGGTGATGTGGTAGGCGTCGCCGCTCATGCCGTAGCCGACCACTTCGGCGAGGATTGTCGCACCGCGCTTCTTCGCGTGTTCCAACTCTTCCAGCACGAGCACGCCCGCACCTTCGCCGAGGACAAAGCCGTCACGATCCTTATCAAACGGGCGAGACGCTTTTTCCGGCGTTTCGTTGTAGGATGTGGACATCGCTTTCGCCGCGTTGAACCCGGCCACTGTCAGCGGCAGCACCGCTGCCTCCGATCCGCCGGTCAGCATGACGTCAGCCGCGCCCCGTTCGATGATCTTGGAAGCATCGCCGATCGCGTTGGTGCCGGTCGCGCACGCCGAGATCGGCGAGGAGTTCGGACCTTTGGCGCCAAAGTAGATCGAAACTTGGCCGGACGCCATGTCACCGATCATCATCGGGATGAAGAACGGGGACACGCGGCGCGGACCGCGCTCTTTCAAGATCGAGTGTTGCTCGCACAGCGTCTCGAGACCGCCGATGCCGGAGCCGATGTAAACACCGACGCGCTCTGCGTTCTCCTGATCGAGTTTCAGACCCGATTGATTCATCGCTTGGATCGCCGCCGCCACCGAATACTGCACGAAACGGTCCATTTTGCGAGCTTCTTTTCTATCGATAAAGTCTTCCGGATTGAAGTCGACCACTTGGCCTGCAATCGTTGTGGCAAAGCCCTCTGTGTCAAAGCGGTCAATCTTCCGGATTCCTGATTTTCCGTTGATCAAGCTGTTCCAAAACGTCTCGACGTCATTCCCGACCGGAGAAATGACACCCATACCGGTGATTACTACACGTCTTTTCATGTTGAGAGTCACCTTCGCTTTACAGTGCTATTGTAGCTGTTCGTCATACGTAGAGAAAAGAGAAGTCCCGATCGTGCAGTTGTGCGTCACGGGACTCCTCCATTTCAACGGTGAAGATTACTTCTGAGAAGCAATGTACGTGACGACGTCACCTACAGTGTTGATCTTTTCAGCATCTTCATCGGAGATTTCCATATCGAACTCGTCTTCCAGTTCCATTACCAGTTCGACTACGTCCAGGGAGTCTGCGCCGAGGTCGTCTTTGAAAGAAGACTGCAGAGAGATTTCACCCTCTTCGACACCCAGACGATCTACGATGATGTTTTTTACGCGGTCAAAGATTTCTGCGGACATTATGTGTTCACCTCCCCTCAAGAGTCAACGGTTGCACGACGACGATTCGTTACATCACCATGCCGCCGTCGATGTTCAGCACTTGGCCGGTGATATAAGCGGCCTTGTCGGACGCCAAGAACGAAACGGCGTTCGCGATATCTTCAGGGCGACCGAGCCGCTGCAGCGGGATCGCCTCAAACAGCTTGCCTTTCACATCCTCGCCGAGCTTGTCGGTCATGTCCGTCTCGATGTAACCCGGTGCCACCGCATTGACGGTGATGCCGCGAGACGACAGTTCCTTCGCGTTCGACTTGGTCAGCCCGATCACGCCCGCTTTGGCCGAGACGTAGTTGGCTTGACCCGGGTTGCCGATCACGCCCACCACCGAGGTGATGTTGATGATCCGACCTGCACGTTGTTTCATCATTGTGCGAGCGACAGCCTTCGTGCAGTGAAACACGCCTTTGAGGTTGGTGTTCAACACGCTGTCCCACTCCTCCTCCTTCATGCGAATGAGGAGATTGTCGCGGGTGATGCCGGCGTTGTTGACGAGGATGTCGACCCGACCGAACGCGTCGAGCGTCGACTGCACCATCTTCTCCGCGTCTTCATAGCTTGCGACGTCGCCTTGCACAGCAATCGCTTCGCCGCCTTGCTCTTTGATCATCGCCACCACTTCTTCAGCGGCCGATTGACTGCCTGCATAGTTGACGACGACCTTCGCGCCTTGCGAGGCCAACTCAAGGCTGATCGCGCGGCCGATCCCGCGAGAGCCGCCGGTGACCAGTGCTACTTTTCCGCTTAACATGGCTGTTATTCCCCCTTGATGGCTGCGAGCGCGGCGTCGAGCGTCTCCGGCGTCTGGATCGAGAACGTCTGGAGCTTACGGTCGACCTTCTTGATCAAGCCGGAGAGCACTTTGCCCGGGCCGATCTCGACGAACGTGTCGACACCGAGTTCCAGCATCGTGCGCACCGAGTCCTCCCAGAGGACTGCCGATGCCACCTGCTCTTTGAGCGCGGTACGGATCTCGTTTGCGGTGCTGACCGGAGACGCCGTGCAGTTGGCGATCACCGGAACTTGCGCATCGCGGACATCCGCTGCCGCCAGTTGCTCAGCCAGTCGGTCTGCTGCCGGCGCCATCAACGAGGAGTGGAACGGACCGCTGACGACCAGCGGAATCACCCGCACGCCGCTGCGATCGAGCTCCTTGATCACCTCGCCCGCCTTCGACACCGCCTCCGCTTTGCCGGAGATGACGATCTGACCCGGGCAGTTGACGTTTGCCAGTTCAACCGGACCGTGAGCCGCGCTCACGTCGGCGCAGATCGCAGACAGTTCCTCGCGATCCATGCCCATCACGGCACTCATCGCCCCTTGACCGGCCGGAACCGCCTCGTCCATGTAGGTGCCGCGCATATGTACCAGACGCACTGCGTCCGAGAATGTCAGCGCACCGGCTGCCACAAGCGCGGAGTACTCGCCCAGCGAGTGCCCCGCCGTGCACACCGGCACGATGCCTTCTTTTTTAAACACTTCGTACAGAGCGATGCTGGCCGTCAAGATCGCGGGTTGGGTGTAGTAGGTCAGGCGGAGCTTGTCCTCCGGACCTTCCCAGATGATCTCTGACAAAGAGAATCCCAGCGCTTCGTCCGCTTGTTTGAAGATCGCGGCCGCCTCCGGATAGGCATCGGCCATCGCCTTGCCCATGCCGACGACTTGCGCTCCCTGTCCAGGGAATACAAATGCGTACTTCGACATTGTCGCTACCTCCTCGCGTCTTCTCTTACCAACTACCAGCGGACGACTGTCGCGCCCCAGGTCAGCCCAGCGCCGAACCCGCAGAGGACGAGCAAGTCACCCTCTTGAATCTTACCAGTTCGTACCGCTTCGTCAAGTGCCACAGGTATCGAAGCGGACGACATGTTGCCGTAGCGATCCAAATTGACGAACACTTTTTCCGGGTCGAGACCCAAACGGTTCGTGGCCGCGTCGATGATCCGAACGTTGGCCTGGTGCGGGATCAGGTAGTCGATATCGTCCTTTGTATAGCCCGCCTTTTTCAAAGCGGCCTCCGACGAGGAACCGATCACGCGCACCGCAAATTTAAACACTTCGCTCCCGGCCATGGAGATATAGTGTTGGCGTGCCAACACACTCTCTTGGGAAGCCGGAATCCGCGAACCGCCCGCCTGTTGAATCAACAGTTGACCGCCGCCGCCGTCCGCGCCCATCTCGAAGGACAAAAATCCTTTCCCCTCTTCTACCGTGCCCAGAACGGCCGCACCGGCACCGTCGCCAAAGAGCACACAGGTGGAGCGATCTTCAAAGTCCATGATCTTTGACAGCGTCTCCACGCCGATCACGAGCGCATAGCGGTACATGCCCGTCTGCAACATCGGAACGGCCGTCGAGAGCGCGTACAGGAAGGAAGAGCAGCCGGCCGACAGATCAAAAGCGGCTGCCTGTTTCGCACCGATGCGCTCCTGCACGAGGCAGGCCGTCGCCGGAAACATGTGGTCGGGCGTGACGGTGGCGCAGATCACCACACCGATCTCTTCCGGCGTGATGCCCGCCGCCTGCATCGCCTTTTCTGCGGCCAAGACCGCCAAGTCAGAACTCGCCGTGTCGCGATCAGCGATGCGCCGCTCACGAATCCCCGTGCGGGTACGAATCCATTCGTCACTGGTGTCCACTCGCAGCGCGAGATCGTCATTGGTGAGCACTTGCTCTGGAACTGCGGAACCCGTCCCCAAAATACCAACAGGAATCTTGGTCACTCTGTCGTTCTCCTCTCCCGTAAAACCATGATGCTATCGGCTCAGACTGTCTCCGTCGTTTTGGTCAGATCGGTGCGGATCTGCTCCAAGACGTTGCCGTCGAGGAAGCGAATCGCCTGCGTGATCGCCATCTGGAAGGCACGGTCGTTGGACGAACCGTGCGCCTTGATCACTGCGCCGTCAATGCCAAGCAGCGGAGCGCCGCCGTATTCGGTATAGTCGAAACGTTTTTTAAACGCGGTCAGACCCGGTTTCAAGACCGCAGCTGCCAACTTGGACAACGTGTTGGCCAAAAAGATGCGCTTCAGTTGGTCAAACAACCCCAAGCCGAAACCCTCTATCAGTTTCAACATATTGTTGCCGGTAAAACCATCGGCGACCAAAACATCGCAACGATCGTTCAGCGCTTCCCGCGCCTCGATGTTGCCGGCGAAGCGGAACGGCCCGTTTTCCAAAAGCCCGTAGGCTTCTTTGCGCAACTTGTCCCCTTTGCCCGGCTCGGAGCCGACGTTGAGCAGACCGATGCGCGGCTCTGGCATCCCGAGCACGACCTTGGCGTAAACGTTGGCCATCAAAGCGTATTGATACAGGTGGTTCGCCTCGGCGTCCATATTGGCACCGACGTCGAGCACCAGCATCGCCTTGCCGCCCATCGTCGGCCAGACCGAAGCCAGCGCCGGACGGTCGATGTCGCGAATGCGGCCGACGACCAACAGACCCGCAGCCATCAGTGCGCCGGTGTTTCCGGCGGAGACGACGCCGTCCGCCTGTCCTTCTTTGACCATGCGGGCCGCGACGACCATCGAGGCGTCTTTTTTGCGACGGACGGCGCGCACAGGCTCGTCCTCCGCTTCAATCACTTCTGTGGTATGCACGACCTCAATGTTGCGCGGGGCATCTTGTCCAAGGCAACGCTTGATCGCGTTTTCATCCCCGACCAGCACCAGCGTAACGGCCGGGTTTTCACGGGCTGCGAGCACGGTGCCGGCAACAATCGCGTCCGGCGCGTTGTCACCGCCCATCGCATCAATCGCGATTTTCAACAGGCGCCCCTCCATTCTCCATTCTATGCACTGTCATTTTAAATACTACAAATTGACCTTCGAACACATATTCGTCGCCCGATTTGGATCGAACCTCGACCAAAGCCCGGTCGTCGCGGTTTTCCACCACGACCGCCTTGGAGATCAATCGCTCGTTTTCTTTGACGGGTCGGATAAATCGCACCTCGGCGCTGCCTGTCAGCACGATCTCCGCGTCGATTACCGAGACGGCGAGCGAATTGGCCTGCGCAAACAAGTAGTGTCCCCTGGCGATCTTGGTCCGGGAGAACACGTGCTCCGGGCTGATCTCCAAGATCGAGATCGCCATCCGGTTGAGATCGAGCTCGATCAACTCACCGATCACCTCGGTGACCTCCAGCGAGCGAAGTTCTTCCTGCTTGTTCGTGGCAACCGCTCGAATCCGCTCCCGCAGCTCCGGTATCCCGAGGGCGAGGCGATCCAGTCGGATCGTCTGCACGCTGACCCTAAAGCGCTCCGCCAGATCCTCATCGGTGAGGAACGGCTCGCTCTCGATCAGGGCGGTCAATTCATGTTGCCGTTGCCGTTTGTTCCTTACAGCAGCCATATGTATCACCCTCCTCACCCAGGGCTTCTAGTCGCTCATAGTACCTAGTGCTAGAACAAGTATATAAAAAAAGAACCGTTCGTACAACCGATTTCTTTGTCGGAACGTTTCTTTTTTTGCGGTGCGATTTTCGGAGTCTTTTTGCTGAACAAAGTAAAAAAGCAAGTGGCTGATGCACACTTGCTTTTTAACGCGCAAGAATTAGTTGTTTTCAACAACGGTGCGGCCTTTGTAGGAACCGCAGTTCTTGCAGATGCGATGAGCCAGCTTCATTTCATGGCATTGCGGGCATTCAACCATACCCGGAGCCGAGATCTTGAAGTGCGTACGGCGCATGCGCTTACGCGTCTTGGACGTGCGTCGCTGTGGTACTGCCATCTTAAAAACACCTCCTTACCAGAAAAGGCAAAAAAGCTTACTAGGAATCTTTTTCAAAAAACTTGGCCAGATCTGCCAGTCGAGGATCGATTCGTTCCGTGTTGCACGAACACGTCACCTCGTTGCGGTTTACGCCGCACTCTGGACACAATCCAGCACAATCTTGTTTGCATACCGGATTATACGGCAGAGCGAGATGAACCGCTTGCTCAAGATGAGGCGAAAGATCAAGGGTGTCCCCTGTTACCGGGGTGCGATCTTGCTCATCAAGGCCCGCGAACAGATCGGCTTCGGAAAGCTCGTCATCCTCTTTCTGTACAAAGTGCTCTGCGATCGGAACGTGCAACTCTTCCGTGAAATCGCAGAGGCATCGGGAACAACGGTAGGTAGCTCTGCTCTTAAGATCACCCTTGACGATACCGATCCCGTTCGTTTCCGAACCGTGCACCTGAACATCAAAAGGCTCAATGGCGATCAATTGTCGATTCTCTTTGGTGAGATTCGGCCATTCGATCGTCTCGTGCAGAGATACGCCTTCCGAGCGCTCTCTCAAATCACGCCAACGCAGTTTCAACGATATCACCTCGTAAGCAACAGAGTTCATTATAGCTAGTGATTGGCAAATTGTCAATAAAGAGTCTGATTGCTATAATGACGCTAGAAATGGAGTCCGGGAGGGGATTTTCTCATGCATGCCTCAACTCACGTCACCGGCGTGATCGTTGAATACAACCCGATGCACAACGGCCACCTCTATCACGTCGAACAGGCCCGCTTGTCCACTGGAGCAGACGCTGTTGTCGCCGTGATGAGCGGCCACTTTCTTCAGCGCGGGGAACCGGCGATTCTGAACAAATGGGCCCGCGCCCAGATGGCGCTCGCGCAAGGTGTCGACCTCGTGCTGGAGATGCCTGTCGCGTATTCGACGCAGAGCGCGTCGTGGTTCGCCTACGGGTCGGTGGCTGTGCTCGACCGTCTCGGCGTCGTCGACTCGCTGTGCTTTGGCAGCGAGAGCGGCGACATCGCAGCATTGCAAACGCTTAGCACCATCATAGCGGACGAACCCCCGCTTCTACAAGAGTATATTCGCGAAGAATTGGCAAAAGGTCAATCTTATCCCCGGGCCGCCTCCGCCGCGCTCGTCCGCTACGCGTCGGGCGACGCCGGATTGGACGCCGCTCTGGCCGCCTCGCCGAACAACATGCTCGGCCTCGAATACCTGGCTGCCCTGCACAAGCTCGGCTCTTCGATCCGACCGACGACGATCACCCGCATCGCGGCAGGCTACAACGAGGAGCGGATCACCCACCCGAAGATCGCCAGCGCGACTGCGATCCGCAAAGCGACCCTCGAGACCGGGCTCGCGACCGCAGAACCGCTTCTCCCCGCCACCTCCTACCGCATCCTTCAAGCGGAGTTTGCCGCAGGACGCGGGCCGATGCGGTGGGAAAACTTCGCCCAGACGATCTTCTCTCTGCTCCTGCGCGCCACTCCGGCCGAGCTGTCCGGCTATGTCGGCGTCGACGAAGGGCTGGAGCACCGTCTTCTGGAAGCCGCCAGAAACGCGCAGACGGTGCAAGAACTGATCTCTTTGGTCAAGACCAAACGTTTCACTTGGACGAAGATCCAACGGGCTCTGACGGCGATTTTGCTGGGGCTGACCCGCGACCAACAAGCGGCGCTCCGCATGGCTGACGGACCGGACTATATCCGCGTTCTCGGCTTTACCGAGCGGGGCCGCCGGTTGCTCAGGCAGGCAACCGAGGTCGCTCGTGTCCCTATTCTGACCAACTTGCCAAAAGAAAAATCTCCGATGTTGGAGCTGGACATCCGTGCCAGCCGCCTCTACGCGCAAGGCTATCCCATCCCGCAGCCGGGCGCGCCTCAATGGGATTATACCCGCCGCGTCGAACGTTTTGACCAACAGGTCAAAGCAGACAAAAAAGGTCCCCAGCTCTAGGCTGGCGGACCTTTTTATTTGCCTGTCTTGGGCGGCAGTTTCTCCAAGTAGTCAATCGCCTCTTGCAGCGTCGCCACCGGCACCACTTTGATGTCTTTGTAGCCGAGCTTTTCCGCTTCATCCAAGATGTCTTTGGTGTTTGCGTCTTCCGCGTCCACGTCAGCCGGGGAGAAGAAGATCTCCGCCCCCTCTTCATGAGCTGCGACGATCTTGTGGCGGATGCCGCCGATCTGGCCAACCTCGCCCTTTTGGTTCATCGTGCCCGTGCCGGCGATGCGGTACCCTTTGGTCAGGTCGCCCTTGGTCGCCTGCGAGTAGATCTCCAGCGAGAACATCAGCCCGGCCGACGGGCCGCCGATGTCTTCCGCGTTGATCGTCACCTTGCGCGGCAGATCCAGCGAGATCTCGTTCTCAGGCAAAATGCCGAGGCCGACCTTTTTCGGGACGCCGGGGTCGGTCTGATTTTCCACGCCCAGCTCGACCACTTCGATCGTCGACTTTTTGGTTGCGCCGTCGCGGCTGTACGTCAACTCGACGCGGTCGCCCGGCTTTTTGTTGTGATTCATATAATCGATCAGGTCTTCCGCCCGCGTCATCGCCTTGCCGTCGACTTTTGTGATCACATCGCCGACCTCGAGCACGCCGGCCGCTTTGGAAGCGGGGACGATGCTTTTGACAAAGATGCCTTTGTTGTCGATCTTGACCTCTTCGCCGGCACTGTGGAGCCCTGCGATGATGGCGTTTTGCTGCGAGGTGTCCATCATGTGTTTGAGCAGACGTTCATACTCCGCGTCGCTCATCCCCTGCTTGACCTCTTCCTCACGGCGCAGCTCGCTGTGCGGTGCGACGTACCCGTAGGCGAGGTAGTAGATGTTGCTCGCTTTGATCGACATGACGGTGGTCAGCATCAGCGTGCCTTGCTCATCCTTTTCCCCGCCCTCGACGGTGACTTTCGGCGACAGTTCTTCCGCCGTGCCCGGTTGATAGATGTAGTACGGAGTAGGAATGAAGAAGGTGATGGCAAAAACGACGGTCAAAAGAGCACCGCGCAGATTTTTTTTGCCCAAAAAACGGGAGGAATCTTGTTGCTTGTTCATCAGGAGCCTCCATCTCGCCATTCATCTATGGTGTTGCGAATGTGTTCCGCCACTCGCTCGCACGCTTCACGCCCCAACGACACGCACTCGTCGATCTGCGTGAAGGCGGTCGAGGAGATGTGTCCAACATCCGGGCGGATCACGACGTCGGCGTTCAAGATCCGCGTGCGCAGGATCTCCCGCTCCATGATCTCAATCGACTGCGAGATCACGTCAAAGACGCTTTTGACCGCCGTCTGCTTTTCATACAGGCCGACGTCGACCGCAATGACGATGTCAGCCCCCATCTCCCGCGCCACCTGGATCGGAACGCGGTCGATCACCGCACCGTCGACCAACATCCGCCCTTGGTAACGATGTGGGATGAAAATGCCGGGGATCGAAATGCTCCCCCGCACCGCTTCGTGGATCGGCCCTTCGCGAAAGACGACCCGCTCGCCCCGCTCCACGTCGGTGGCGATGATCGCCAGCGGGATCGGCAGGTCTTCGATGTTTTGCCCTTTGGTTAAAAAGCGCGTCATCTCTTGAAACCGCTGCCCGTTGACAAAGCCCATCTTCGGCACCACAGAAAAATCGATCCAGTGCCGGCGTTTTAAATTGACCGCCAGCTGTTCGAGGTAACGCGTTTCCATCCCTGTGCAATAAAGAGCTCCGACCAATGATCCCATGCTGCACCCGGCGATCATGTCGACTTTCACGCCCATCTTTTCCAGCACTTGCAATACGCCGACGTGCGCAAAGCCCCTTGCGCCGCCCGCGCCCAGCGCGAGCCCGATTCGTGGTTGTCTGTCCTGCACCAGGTCTCTCCCTCCCCGTGCGTTCGGCTCTTACATGCTTATGTACCTGTCCGCGAGGTTATCTTGCAATCCCGTATTTTTCCCGCAGCTGACGTTCCACGTGCGGCGGCACCAACTCGCTGACCGGACCGCCGTGACGGGCGATCTCCTTGACGATCGACGAACTGAGATAGGAATAGTTGTAAGCCGTCGGAATAAACAGCGTCTCCGCCTCCGGGAACATCCGGCGGTTGAGCGTCGCATGCTGCAACTCCATCTCAAAATCGGAGACAGCGCGCAGGCCTTTGATGATCGCCGAAACGCCGTTTTCGCGCGCGTAGTTGACGAGCAGACCCGGGAAACTGTCCACTTCAACGTTCGGCAGATGCTGGGTCGCCTCGCGAATCAGCTCTTTGCGCTCTTCGACGGTGAACAGCGGATTTTTATGCGGATTGACCATCACGGCGATGATCAGTTTGTCAAACGTTTTTGCGCCGCGCTCGGCGATGTCCAAATGCCCGTTGGTCAATGGATCGAACGATCCCGGATAGACTGCGATTCTCATTCTATTTCGTCATCCCTTCTTCATTTGCCTCGACCGGATCTTGATCGGCCTTCCATTCATAAAAGGAGATCGCGATCTCGCCGTATGTCGCCAGCCGCCATCGCACGGCGCCTGCAAAGCGATCCGGCAGTTCGACATCCTCGCTGTGCTCGGCCACGATGACCGCACCGTCATGCAACATGCTCTGCTCTTGCAGGTGCAGGATCAATTCGTGATACAGCCCGGTCAGTTTGTACGGCGGATCGAGAAAGACCAGATTAAACGTTTCGCCTCGGGCTTTCAAGCCCTCCAGCGCCCGCTTGGCATCGTTTTTCTGCACCTCAGCGCGGTCCTTTTGCAGGCCCAGCGCCGTGAGGTTTTCCCGGATGGTCGACAGCGCCTTAAAGTCTTTGTCGACAAAGACAGCTCGGTCGATGCCCCGAGAGAGCGCTTCGATGCCAAGCCCGCCCGTGCCGGCAAACAGATCAAGGGCCGTTCCTCCATTGAAGTAAGGTCCGATGATGTTGAACATGGATTCTTTGACCTTGTCGGTGGTGGGGCGGGTGTTTGTCCCCGGCACCGCTTTCAATCTTCTGCCACCAAAATCTCCGGCAATGACACGCATCTCTCTTCAACTCCTCGACATTACTTTACCATAAATCGGCATGTCCGAGCCAACTTGTCCTCTCACGTCCTAAAATTTTTCCTCCGTGTGTATAGACTTCCTGAAAGGGGGCGATGATAGTATCAGCAACGGCGTGAGCTGTTGCAGGCAACCGCGGAGAAGACTTAGGTTTCCCCATAAGCTCTTCCTCCGGTTTCTCCTCTCCCAGTTCCTATCGTGAAAGCGGTAGGGCGAAAACCCGCGTATACCCGGACGCGGGTTTTTTGTTTTGTCCAGCAACATCCAGCATGAGCCGCCTCCCCTGCAGACACCCTAGTAGGCAGAGGAGTGAGCATCACATGTTGACTGAGCAGCAAAAACGGATGTACATCGAGCAGTCGCTCCGCCAGATCGAGCTGTCGGTTGAGGACGCGGACGGATTGATCCATCTGTTGCTCGCAGACCCGGGCACTCGCGCACACGGGCAACGTCTGCAAGCGATCTGCAACCGGATCTGCGACGCGACGCGAAACGTCGAACACACAATCGAACAAGGTCTGCTGCCCGCCTCGCCGGAACAAGCGTCTCTCGGCCGGCGCGTGCAGGAGGCGACCGTCGAGATCTCCCAGATCTGACACAGAAAGCGAGGGTTCCTGCATGGAGTTCGATTTCACCCCGACGCAAGTGGCGATCTTCGCCTCGCTGATCTTTGTCGGCATCATTCTCTTTCAATTTGCGATCATGATCATGATGCCGCCCAAAGACAAACATCGCCGATAAAAAAACTGGCGGAGTGGCCGGGGTTATCTCCCCAGCCGCTCCGCCAGTCGTTTCAAGACGACCGCCAGCTCCGCCCGGGTCAAAGGCCGGTCGGGGCGCAATGTGTTGTCTTCATATCCTTGCAACAGTCCGAGCCTCACCGCTTCGGCCAACCCGATCGCCAGCGGGTCGGCAGGGTCCGGTTGCGTCGGTTGCGCGACCACAGGATCGACCTGCGGGGGCGGCGTCGGAATTGGTTCGGAAACAGGAGTTTGCAACATTTCCTGCCAGAGTCGGACGATGCTCTCGCCGTAGCCGACACCTGGCACCGCCCATCGGCCGCTGAGGTCTTCCCAGTTCGGCGCGATGCCACGCAGTCCGGATCGCTGGAGCAGGTCAAATCTCGGATCGACCACTTTCACGCCCGCGGGCAACGGCGCGTTTGTCGCATAGCCGTACAAATGCTGAATCTGCGCTTCGATGCCGAGCGCGGGAGTGGCAAACATCGCGCCGCGCGTGTCGGACGTTACGGCGCCAAGGCCGGAAAAATTGTTTTGGTAAGGGCGCACCGTACCGGTAAACCGCCAATACCCCGTCTCATGCATCGACTGGGCAAAAGCAAGATCACCGCGAACGCCGTACTTCGCACCGATGTCGAGATACAACTGGCTGTAATCGGGCGCATCCGGGTTGCGGCTGCGCAAAAATTCACGCATCTGTGAAGCTGTTGCCTGAGATCTGCCCATAATCGGCGTTGCCACTCGCTACACCTCCCCGTGTGATCAACGATGATAGACCCTCTCTTCGGACTGCCGCTCCCGTCTGCGCGTCTCTTGAACCCGCACGATCAACAGATCGAGTTCTTGAGAGATACGAAGCACATTCGGATGCAGAAAATCCCCTCGGTGAACATCCACCATCTCGAGCAACTTCTGTCTCAACGTCTCGATCTGCAGAGAGATACCGCTCATCTTCAACACCCTTACCCTTCTACATGGCGTTTTCCACTATCTTACGAACGAAAGTCCGTCCTCTTGCAAACAATCTGATCTTTTGATGCTCTCTCTCCACTATAAATCATACGACCAAAAAATGTAAGGGGTTGTTCGGAAAGTAAGTAAGAATAGATAAAAAAAACGGCCTCATGAAAGAGACCGTTTACATCCGAGTTGTTCTTGGGCCAAATCGACCATCCGCTTCGCCACATCGCCCCGGATCGCACCGACGTGCAACGAGTGCATCGGAGGCGATTCATATTCGTTTGCCGCCAGCGTAATGTCCAGACCGATCTCGCGGGCCACCTCGTAGCGAAACTGCCGGATCGTCGCTTGCAAGCTCAACACGGGCAGACTTTTTTTGTTGGTTGCCATCCTCTATCGCTCCTTCCGCGAACACAGCCATAGGGTGTGTTCCAAGGAACGATACTATGCTTCCCTCAGTCGCCCGCCCGCTGAAGCAGGACTTTCTCCCGTTTGAGATAATGGACCAGCGGCTGATAGCTGGGTAACGTCCAAAAATCGGCAGCGCGCAGACACTCTTGCACTTCGCCGCGCGCGACCTCCATGATCTTGGCGTCTTGGAGCAGATCTCCGAGTTTAAACTCCGGGATGCCGCTCTGACGGACACCGAAAAACTCACCCGGACCGCGCAGATGCAGGTCTTTTTCCGCCAATACAAATCCGTCCTGCGTGGCGACCATCGCCTTCATCCGCTCCAGCCCCGCGTCGGTGTCCGGTTTGGACATCAAGATGCAGGAAGACGCATGCTCCCCCCGCCCGACCCGGCCGCGCAACTGGTGCAACTGGGCAAGACCGAACCGCTCGGCATTGTAGACCATCATCGCCGTCGAGTTCGGCACGTTGACCCCGACCTCGATGACGGTGGTGGAGACGAGCACCTGAATCTCATTTTTCGTGAAGCGGCGCATCACGTCTTCCTTTTCGGCCGCTTTTAATTTACCGTGCATCAGGCCGACCTCGTAACCGGCAAACCAGTCTTTGAGCATCTCGTACAGTGCGGTGGCGTTGACGACGCCCTCGACTTTTTCCGACTCTTCGACCAGCGGGCAGACGATGTACGCCTGTCTGCCTTTGACCAGTTCCCCGCGGATAAAGCGCAACGCACGCTCTTCCTTGTCAGGCGTGATCCAGTAGGTCTGAATCGGCTGCCGACCGGCCGGCAGCTCGTCCACGACCGAGACGTCGAGATCACCGAACACCGACATCGCCAGCGTGCGCGGGATCGGGGTCGCCGACATGAACAGCACATCGGGAGCGTGCCCTTTTTGGCGGAAGATCGAGCGTTGTTCGACGCCAAAGCGGTGCTGCTCGTCGGTGATGACGACAGAAAGCGAGCGAAATCTCACGCCTTCTTCGAGCAGCGCGTGCGTGCCGATCACGACGTCCACATCACCGCTCTCCATCTCGGCGAGCACCTGTCGCCGCTCCTTTTCCTTTTGCGAGCCGACGAGCATTCCGACGCGGCAACCGAGCGGCTCCAGCAACTCTTGTGCCGCTCGGTAGTGCTGCTCGGCGAGGATCTCCGTCGGCACCATCAACGCCCCTTGGTGACCGCAGACCTTCGCGGCATAAAGAGCGAGGAATGCAAGCACCGTCTTGCCCGAGCCGACATCGCCTTGCACGAGTCGGTTCATCGGCACCGGACTTTGCATGTCGCGCACGATCTCGCCCGCGACCCGTCGCTGCGCGCCTGTCATCGCAAACGGCAACCGCTCTGCAAATGTGGCCAGCGCCTCCTCCGGGATCGGATGCGACACGCCGGGCTGCTCATGGCGATGCAACCAGCGGAACGCCTGAAGCTTTAATTGGAAGAGAAAGAATTCTTCAAACACCAACCGGCGGCGAGCTTGATGCAGATGCTCGCCGTCCTTTGGGAAATGAATCTGCTGGAGCGCCGGACAACGGTCCAGAAGCTTGTATTTCTGACGCAAAATCATCGGCAACAGCTCATCCACCTGCTCGCCGTACGTTTTGACCGCATGAGCGAGCAGATTGCGCAGGATCTTCGGCGTGATGTCCGCCTTGACCTCATAGACCGGCACAATCCGGTCACTGTGCACCGTCTCCCCGGCGACGACAAAGTCGTGGTGGGCGACAGAGATCGAGCGTCGTTTGGCGTCGTATTTGCCGGTGATCGTCATTTTCCGGCCCGGTTTGAGCTGGTCTTTGACGTACGGCTGGTTGAACCAGACCGCATGCAGACGGCGCACGTCCTCCGTCACGACCGGCACCATCGTCGTCGAGGCGCGCTTGCCCCGATATTTGACCCCGGGCATGCCATCGACGGTGACCCGGACGGTCACGCGCGCGCCGTCTGCCAGCTCGCGGCCTGCCTTGGCATTGCGGTCTTCGTAGCGAAAGGGGTAGTAGGTCAGCAGGTCGGCGATCGTCTCAATGCCGAGTAACCCCAGCGTCCTCTGACGCTGGGGTCCGACTCCCGGCAAGATGCTGACCGAGAGAGTGTCGGCACTCACGCCTCGTTCAACTCGTCCCCGTAGATCTGTTTTTCAATTTTTTTGCCGGTCGGGGTCGTGGCGAGACCGCCCATCGCCGTCTCCCGCAATTCGACCGGCATTTGCTTGCCGATGTTGTACATCGCAAGGATGACCTCATCCGGCGGAATCACGCTGCGCACACCTGCCAGCGCCATATCCGCGCCGGCCAGCGCCAAGACGGAGCCAAAGCCGTTGCGGATGATGCACGGCACCTCGACGAGGCCCGCCACCGGATCGCAGACGAGGCCGAGGACGTTTTTCAACGCCAGACCCGCCGCTTGGATCGCCTGCTCCGGCGAACCACCGGCCAGTTCCACAGCGGCAGCCGCCGCCATCGCCGTCGCGGAGCCGACTTCCGCTTGGCAACCGCCGCCCGCACCTGAGATCGAGGCGTTGTTGGCGACGACATAGCCGACAGCAGCCGCTGTGAACATGCCGAGCACCAGTTGTTCCTTCTCAAGGCCGAGCGACTCGCGCAACGAGGAGAGGACACCCGGCAAAATGCCGCAGGAGCCCGCCGTCGGTGTGGCGACCACCAAACCCATCGCCGCGTTGACCTCCGAGGTGGACAGCGCCATCGCCACCGCCTCTGTCGCCTGTTTGCCGAGCAGAGTCTTGCCTTTTTGCGCATACTCATAAACGCGCTTCGCATCGCCGCCGGTCAGTCCGGAAAACGATTTGATATCTTCAGTCAGGCCACGTTGCACAGAAGCCACCATCACATCAAAAGAATCGGTCATCGTCTGGATGACCTGCTCACGAGTCTGTCCCGTCTCGTTGACATGCTCTTCGATCATGATCTCATACATCGGCTTCTTCTCTTGCTCCGCGACCGCTACTAATTCTGCAAGGTTGCGAAATCTCATGGTGTACCTCCTTAGGAAGGGTTGATCCTGGCCACCTGCCGCACAGCGTCCAACGACTGGATCGCCGCGACCGCGTCATCAGGCGGCATCTCGTCGGTGCCGATCACCATCAGCGCGTCGGAGCCCCGCCCTCGGCGAGCGACCTCCATCGTCGAGATGTTCAGTTGGTGAGCGGAGAGGATCGCCGTCACCGCTGCCACGACACCGTAACGGTCCGCGTGCGGAATGACCAGCGTCGGGTAGGACCCGGTGATCTTTACCTGAAATCCGTAGATCTCCAGCACTTCCACCGCTCCGCCGCCGATCGAGCAGCCGAGCAGCTCAAACGCGTCCTCGCCGGCTTTCAGCGAGATCCGTGCGGTGTTGGGGTGAAAGTCCGGGTTGGGTCTGCCCGGGCGGAACGTTACGTGGAAGTCGAGGCTTTCCGCGATTTTCAGCGAGTCCGGGATCCGGGGGTCGTGCGTTTCAAAATCGAGCAGGCCCGCGACCAGCGCCACATCGGTGCCGTGCCCCTTATAAGTCTTGGCAAACGAACCGTACAGCGTGATCTCCGCGACCTCCGGTTGACGGCCGAACAAACTGCGCGCCATCCGACCGAGGCGGGCCGCACCGGCCGTGTGCGAGCTGGACGGCCCGATCATCACCGGACCGATTATATCAAAAGAATGGCGAAACGAAGACATGATGGGTCTCTTCCTCCTCCGCCTGAGAGAAAAAAGGTCCTGCCGAAAAGTACGACAGGACTGGTTTCTTCGGTCAGACACTATTCAACAGAGAAAATATAAGAATACAGCGGTTGACCGCCATAATGAAGTTCAAATTCGCAATGATCGAATTGGTTTTGCGCCGCTTCCAGCAGAGTATTCGCCTGCTCTTCGCCGACGTCATCTCCGTAGAAGATCGTCACCACTTCACTGTCCGGCTCCACCATTTTCTCAAGCAGCGTGATCGCGGTCAAATCCAATTCTTTCCCGAGCGTCACGACTTTTCCTTCTTCCATGCCCATGAAGTCGCCTTCTTTAATGTCGAAGTCTTGGAAGTTGGAGTCGCGGACGGCGCGGGTGATCTGGCCGGACTTGACGCGAGAGATGCTCGCCAGCATGCCCTCCAGGTTTTCGGCGCTGTCTGCCCCCCCGTCAAACGAGATCGCAGCGGCGATACCTTGCGGGATCGACTTGGTCGGGATCACCGAGACATTGTCGCCTAGAACGGTCTGTGCTTGTTGAGCGGCGAGGATGATGTTGGAGTTGTTCGGCAGGATGTAGACATGTTCGGCATGAAGCGCTTTCACCGCATTGACGATATCTTCGGTGCTCGGGTTCATCGTTTGGCCGCCTTCGATGACGCCTTCGACACCCAGCGAACGGAAGATCTCAGTCAGACCTTGACCTGCGGTGACAGTGACGATGCCAAACGGTTTTTTCGGCTCGTCTGCAAGAGCTGCGGCTGCCTGCGGAGCTTCCTCCGCCGCCTCTTCGTCACCCATGACCTGCAGGTTGTGATGTTGCTCGGTCATGTTGTCGATCTTGATGCGGGTCAGTTCCCCGTACTCCATCGCCTTGTCGAGCACGGTGCCCGGCTTCAGAGCGTGGATGTGAACCTTGATGATGTTGTCAGCCGCGACGACCAGCAGGGACTCACCCAGCGGGATCAGTGCTTCTCGCACCGTCGACTCAACCGCCTGCTCATCTTCCGCGACCTTTTCCATGCGAATGATGAACTCCGTGCAATATCCATATTCAGTTTCCAGGTCGCCGTGTGCAGCGGCAGCCGTCAACGATTTGTTTTTGGGTGCCGGCATCACGGTCAGACCTTTGGCCGGTTTCTCATCGACCGCGACACTCTCGCCGCGCATGGCGGCCATCCAGCCGTGGTAGATGTAGACGAGGCCTTGGCCGCCGGAGTCGACGACGCCCGCCTGACGGAGCACCGGGAGCAAGTCCGGGGTGCGGTCGAGCGATTTTTGCGCTTCGACGATCGTCGCTTCCATCACGTCGGTGACGGTCGCGCCCGCTTTGCCCGCTGCTGTCAGCGCCGCTTTTGCAGCGTCTTTGGCCACGGTGAGGATCGTGCCCTCAACCGGCTTGACGACGGCGGAGTACGCGGTGGTCACGCCGTTTTGCAGCGCCTCGGCAAATCCTTTGGCATCGATCTGGGATTGTTTCGCGATCCCTTTCGAGAAGCCGCGGAACAGCTGCGACAAGATGACGCCGGAGTTGCCGCGCGCGCCCATCAACAGGCCGGTCGACACCGCTTCCGCCACGCGATGCAGCGGTTCGTTTATGTATCGCTTCAGTTCGTTGACGCCAGATGTCATCGACAGGCTCATGTTGGTTCCCGTGTCACCGTCCGGCACCGGAAAGACGTTGAGAGCGTTCACTCTTTCCATGTTGCGTTCCAAACTGTGAGCCCCGGCGAGCACCATCTGTACAAACAGAGCGCCATCCAAGTGCTGGTTCTTCAAGAAAAATGACCTCCTTTTACCTCTCGCCAATCACGCGCACACCCTGGACAACTACATTGACGCGATCAACCGCGAGGCCGAGAGTGTTTTCCAATGTATATTTGACCTTGTCCATCACGTTGTGGGCGACTTCGGAGATTCGCGTGCCGTACGAGACGATGATGTACATGTCCACGATGACCTGTTCGTTGACCGTGCGCACCTGAACTCCTTTGCTCAGGTTTTCGCGGCCGAGCAGTTCCGTAATGCTATCCTTCACCTGTTTGCGGGACGCCATGCCCACCAATCCGTAGCAGTCCAAGGCGGCATACCCGGCTACAGTAGCGATGACATCTTCCGAGATCGTGATCTTCCCGAGTTGAGTTTGAATTTCTTTTGGCATATTCGCACCCCCTGAAAACTGGACCTTACTAAAGAAGAACAGACAGTATCTGGATCATTCGGTTGGACAATTCTAGCACCAACAGTGTACTACAAGTTCAGACAAAGGAAAAGTATCTATCCGTTCTTCGCTCTCTACAGGAAAAATAATCTGCTTAGCAAAGAGATAGCTTGCACAGCTAGAATGCCTATGGTAAGATAAGTGAGTGTTTGCGGCCTATCGCTCTTGTATTATTGTCGATATGCCTCGGGACTATGAGGTAAGGAGGTGCAATCTATAATGGCTAAACGTTGCGAGATGTGTGGGAAAGAGCCGAAAGCGGGCAACCAAGTTTCCCACTCCAATATTCATACCAAACGCCGCTGGCTGCCGAACGTTCAAAAAGTTCGCGCAAACATCAACGGCTCCGTAAAGCGTGTCACTGTCTGCACCCGTTGCCTGAAAGCAGGCAAAGTCAAGCGTGCGATCTAATTTTGTTCGGACTCTTGTCCAACCGAATACACGCAAATAAAAAAGCACCTTTCGGGGTGCTTTTTTATTTTTCCTTCTGCACGGCGTTCAACATCGCCTTGACAATCCCGCCTAGGAAGCGAGGCAACTTTATCGTGTAAAAGCGCAAAGTGACCCCTCCTTGCTGTGATGTATGTTTTTTGTTGCTGCGGGTGCGGGCTGTTTTCGGTCCCTAATTCCGAAACAGCATCCAGCCGGCCCAGATCAGAGTCAATCCGATCAGTGATACCCACATCTCCGGCGGCAGATAGCGGACGGTCAGAACCAGGCCGGTCGTCGCCACGCCGATTCCCAAGCCCCGCCTCGCCCCGATCTGCATCTTCATCCGTCGTGCCCGGTAAAAGGCCACCAGTGCCACCTCTCCTCGCCGCACGGACCCTCGCCCATTCCGTATTATTTATATTCGTATGAGATCGTTTTGTGCAACGAAAAAACGGTCGTTCCTGCCGTTGCACGTTCCGGCGGGAGCGACCGTTTCTTTGTGTGGTCCCCCTGCCCGTGTAGTACATCCTATTAGGGTTCGGATGACTTTAGACGTGAGGACATGTCGTATTTTTCAGGATCAGCCGCGGATCGAAGAGATCGCCGCACGGTAGTCGGATGTGTTGTAGACGGCACTGCCGGCGACGAGCACGTTGGCGCCCGCTTCACGCACCAGCTTGGACGTCGCTGCGTTCACGCCGCCGTCCACTTCGATCTCGACGTGATGCAGGTCTTGCGCGTCGAGCATCTGCCGCAGTGCCCCGATCTTGCCGAGCACGTTCGGGATAAAGGACTGGCCGCCAAATCCCGGGTTGACCGTCATCAGCAGCACCATGTCGAGGTCCTGCAACACGTTTTCGATCATCACCAGCGGCGTATGCGGGTTGAGCGCGACCGACGCCTTGGCCCCGAGCGAGCGGATCAGCTGCAAGGTGCGATGCAGATGGGCCGTCGCTTCGACGTGGACCGAGATGATGTCCGCCCCCGCTTTGACAAACTGTGGGATGTAGCGGTCCGGGTTTTCGATCATCAGGTGGCAGTCCAGCGGCAGGGAGGTGACCGGTTTGATCGCTTCCACCACCAGCGGGCCGATGGTGATGTTCGGCACAAAATGACCGTCCATCACATCGACGTGAATCAGATCAGCCCCGGCCGCCTCCACCGCATGCACCTCTTCCCCCAACCGGGAAAAGTCGGCCGACAGGATCGAAGGCGCGATTTTGATCGTCCGTTCCATTCCGTTCGTCATCTCTAATACCTCCACTCCTTGGCTTCCTTCACTTCTGCGAGAAATTCGAGGTAATGCTCATAGCGAGCCCGGTTGATCGTGCCAACTTCGGCAGCCGTGCGCACTGCGCAACCGTCCTCGCCTTCATGCAGACAGCCGCGATACTTGCAGTCGTGAGAGATCTCCCACACGTCGCGGAAGCACTCAGACAGTCGGGCGGGCTCCAGATCGGTAAACTCCAGCGTCGCAAAGCCCGGCGTGTCGATCACGTAGGTGTCTTCGAAGATGCGGAAGATCTCCGAGTGCCGGGTCGTGTGTTTGCCGCGCCCGAGCTTTTGCGAGATCTCGCCGATGGCGAGGTTCAGCCCTGGCACCAGCGAGTTGAGCAGCGTCGATTTGCCGACGCCGGAGTTGCCTGCCAGACCCGAAAGTTTGCCGCGCAGCAAGTCCCGTACCTCATCCAAGCCCGTTTGCGAGGCGGTGGAGACCGCTGCCGTCGCATAGCCCATCTCGCGGTACGGAGCGATCCACGCCTCCGCCTGCGCAGGATCGTCGAGGAGGTCGAGCTTGGTCAGCACGATCACCGCCGGCAGCCCGACGCGTTCAAGCTGCACCAGCATCCGATCGAGCAGTTTGGCATTAAATTCCGGTTCGCGCACCGAGAAGGTCAACACCGCTTGGTCGATGTTGGCGACGGGGGGACGGACAAGCTCCCATCTGCGGGGAAAGACTTTCTCCACGACGCCCTCCTTCCCGCCGATCGGGGTGTACTCGACGCGGTCACCGACCAGCGGCGAGATCCCCTCCTTCTTGAACACGCCCCGCGCCCGGCATTGGCGGACGTCCTCTCCGTCCTGCACGTAGTAAAATCCTGAGATGGCTTTGACGATGATTCCTTGCGGCATGTGCTTCCTCCAGCTGATTATTCGCCGTCATACGGCACGGTGATCGTGCGCTCCGGCTGGCCGTCAATGTACACCTCAATGGAGGCGATCTGATCTTTGGCTACATAGCATTCCACGTTGTACTTGGTCTCTTTGGTGATCGTCTCTTCTTTGACCGTCTGCTCGCCGCGCATGTCGCGTCGAACCAGCTTGACCTTCGCTTTTTCGCCTTCGTTCGGCACCGGCACGACCACTTCGACGGTGCGCTTCACCGCTTCCGGTCCCTTGGAGACGATCAGCTCGACCGACTCACCTTTTTTCATCTCTGTGCCCGGCGGGTACGACGTGCGGATGACGTGACCCGCTTTGATCGTCGCGTGCGTGGAGGTGACGACCTGGCTGACTTTCAGTCCGAGATCGCTCAGTTTTTTCTTGGCATCTTCTTCCGCGGTATCGGTCAGATCCGGCAGGCGGACGGTCGGGATCGCTTTGGCGACGGTCAGCTTGATGTCGCTGTTCGGCGAGATCGACACTTCCGGGTCCGGATTTTGCCCGATGACGGTGCCGGCCGGCTTTTCTTTTTCTTCCTTCTCTTCAAACGTGATCTTGCCAGCCGGGATCTTGAGCTGTTTGAGCAGATCGGCCGCCTGATCTTTCGTCTTGCCGATCAGATCGGGCATCTCCAGCTTTTCCGCCCCTTTGGAGACGGTCAGCGTCACTTCCCGGTTGGCTTTGATCGTCTTGCCTGCGTATTGGTCTTGGTTGATCACCGTCCCCGGCGGGGCTGTGTCATCGAAGACCTCTTCCTTGTGGATATTCTGGACGTCGAGGCCGGCTTTATCGAGCTCCTTGACCGCCTCGTCGAACGTCTTGCCTTTGACGTCCGGCATCTCCACGTCTTGAACGCTCATGTAGTTGGTGACGATCGCATAGGCGGCGACGGCGCCGACACCGAGCAACAGGAAGACCGCAAACAGCCAAACGACCGGCTTCCAGAAGCTCTTTTTCTTTTTATCCGCCCACTCGCCCGACGTCTGCTCGCGATTCACCCGCGTCTCCTGCACGTGGTTCGACGACTGCTCTTCCGCCTCGACAGCTCCCGGAGCGTTGGTGCCGTGTTGACGCAGACCGACAGCCGGGACTTGGATCGTCGATTGATCATCAAAACTCGGCGGGATGAACTTCGGCACGTTCGGATACAGCAGCGCCTTTTCCAGATCGCGTTGCATCTCACGGGCGCTCTGGTAGCGCACCGTCGGATCTTTCGCCAGCGATTTGAGAACGATGTTCTCCACCGACTGCGGAAGCGACGGGTTGATCTGGCGCGGTTCCATGAAATGATCTTGGAGGTGCTTGAGCGCCACCGAGATCGGTGTTTCGCCGGAGAACGGCAGCTCGCCGGTCACCATTTCATAGAGCACGACGCCCAGCGAATAGATGTCCGATTTGACATCGGTGATGCCGCCGCGCGCTTGCTCCGGGGAAAAGTAATGCACAGACCCGAGCACGGAGCCGTCCTGCGTGATCGTGTTCGACGTGATGGCACGGGCGATGCCAAAGTCGGTCACCTTGACCCGGCCGTCTTTGCCGATCAGGATGTTGTGCGGTTTTATATCGCGATGCACGATGTTGTTTTCATGCGCGTGGCCGAGCGCCGAGCAGATCTGCTTGGTGACGTCGATCGCTTCCGAGACGGGCATCGGGGCGCGGTCTTGGATCACTTCTTTGAGCGTCAGGCCGTCCACAAACTCCATGACGATGTAGTAGTCTTCGCCTTCCATGCCGACATCGTAAATGTTGACGACATTCGGGTGCGACAGCGAGGCGGCCGCCTGCGCTTCCCTGCGGAAGCGGCGGACGAACTCTTCGTCGGTGGCGAACTGCGCACGCAGCACTTTGATCGAGACATGACGGTTCAACAGGGTGTCCAGGGCCCGAAATACAACAGCCATCCCCCCGCCGCCGATGCGCTCGATCACTTCATAGCGATTGCCGAGCTTGCGTCCGATCACCGTGCACCACCTCGCTCCGACTCATTTTGTACGGCCACCACGGTGATGTTGTCATACCCGCCGGCAGCCAAGGCCTTGTCGATCAACGTGTCCACCTTGGTTGCGAGCGGCAGGTCCGCCGCGAGGATCTCCGCCAGTTGGTCCTGCTTCACCATGTTGGTCAACCCGTCCGAGCAGAGCAGCAGGATGTCGCCTTTCGACCACTGCAGGCGCATCAGATCGGCCTGCACCTTCTCATCGGTGCCGACCGCCCGCGTGACGATGTTGCGCTGCGGGTGGTGGCTGGCCTCTTCCGCCGTGATCTGCCCGTTTTTAAACAGCTCGTTGACGAGCGTATGATCATCGGTCAACTGGCGCAGCATGCCTGCTTGATACAGGTAGCCGCGACTGTCGCCGATGTGTCCGAGAAACACTTGGCTCTCATCGAACAGCGTCGCCACTAGCGTCGTCCCCATGCCGCTCAACCCATCCGAAGAAGAAGAGCGTTCATAGACCACGCGGTTGGCGCGCTGCATCCCTTCCATCAGTTCGTCGGAAGGGTCCGCGTCCGTTGCGCCGGCCGCCTTGATATGACCGACGAACGTTTCCACCGCCAGAGAACTGGCCACCTCACCCGCAAGGTGCCCCCCCATGCCGTCCGCCACAACCGCAACGCCGAACGGCCGCAGATCCGCTTCGATCGCATAGCCGTCCTCGTTCAGTTGCCGCACCAGACCAATGTGGGTCTTCGCCGCATATTGCATCTCTCTCACCTCTAGATTCTCCCCTGCTCCGCCCGCAGTTGTCCGCAAGCCGCCGCAATGTCATGCCCTTTTTCCCGGCGCACCGTCGCGTTGACTCCCAATCGATTCAGTTCATTGACAAAGGCACGGATTTGATCTTTCGGAGTTCTCGTATAGTTTCGCTCCGGCACATAGTTGACCGGAATCAAATTGACATGACAGTCCAGATTGCCGAGCAGCCCGGCCAGTTCCCGCGCGTGCTGGAGATCGTCGTTTTGACCGCCGACCAAAGCGTACTCAAACGAGATCCGGCGTCCGGTCTGTTTGAAATAGTAATGGCACGAATCGAGCAGTTCGTCGATCCCCCAACGGCGGTTGATCGGCATTAAGGCCGAGCGGATCTCGTCGCGCGTCGCGTGCAGCGAGATCGCCAGCGTGATCTGGCGCTTTTCATCGGCGAGACGGCGAATCGCCGGCACGAGGCCCGATGTGGAAATGGTGATGTGACGCGCGCCGATCTGCAAACCGTCCGGGTTGTTGATGATGTCGACAAACTTCATCGCCGCGTCGTAGTTTTCCATCGGCTCGCCCGAGCCCATCAAGACGCACGAGGAGACGCGCTCGTCCGATTCGTCAAGGAAACGCTGGACGTGCCAGAGTTGCTCCACCACTTCACCTGCCGACAGGTTGCGCACAAGGCCGCCGAGCGTCGAGGCGCAGAACGTGCAACCCATCCGGCAGCCGACCTGCGTCGAGACACAAACCGAGTTGCCATAGTCGTGGCGCATCAACACCGTCTCGATGGTCGAGCCGTCATACAGTTCCCACAGCCATTTGACGGTGCCGTCGGTCGATACTTGGCGCGTCACTTCCTTCATCGTGGTGACGGTGGCGATCGCTTTGAGCTGCTCGCGAAACTTCTGCGGCAGATTGGTCATCGCGTCGATCGTGTCGACCCGATCTTTGTGCAGCCAGGTAAAGATCTGTTTGGCTCGGAAGCGGGGCTGGCCAAGGCTTTGCACCCACTCGTCGAGTTCATCCGGCAACATGTCGAGCAGTTGGATCATTTTTTTCTCTTCAAACAGTTGAATCGTCTCGATGTTGTCCACCTACTCTCGTGATCTGTCTATGTAAGCCGTCGCAAACGCGCGATGAAAAATCCGTCGCTGTCAAACTGCTGCGGCATCAATGTCACAAACGCATCGTCAACCACCGCTTCTTGCACGAGTTCCGGCAGATGCGGTCGGATCGGATCGGGAGCAAACTCGGGGTGCCGCGCCAAAAAGTCGCGGACGACGCCGAGGTTCTCCTCGTGAGTTACGGTGCACGTCGAATAGACGAGCACCCCGCCCGGGCGAAGCGCCTTGGAAACGATCTCCAGCAGGTCCCGCTGGATCTCTACGATCTCCGTCACATCCTCCGGGACTTTCTTCCACTTCAAGTCCGGCTTGCGGCGAATGACGCCAAGGCCACTGCACGGCGCATCGAGCAGGATGCGGTCAAACGTTCCAGCCTCGCCGACCACGTCGCGGATGTCGCCCGCCTCAGTGCGGATCACCGAAAGGCCGAGACGGCCCGCCACATTTTCGATCAACTCGATCTTGTGCGGGTGGATGTCCACCGCCAGCAGTTCACCTTCGTCCCTCATCAACTCGGCGAGGTGAGTAGTTTTGCCGCCCGGGGCGGCGCAGCAGTCCAGTACGCGCATGCCTGGCTCCGGCGCAAGAGCCGGCGCGACGAGCATCGAGCTCTCATCCTGCACGGTGCACAGACCGTCGCGGAACGCCGGCAGTTTGGTCACATCTAGCCCTGCTTCGAGGACGATACCCTGCGGTGACACGAGCGAGGCTCTTGCCGCGATGCCCTGCTCCTCCAGTTCGGCGAGCAGCGCGTCGCGCGTCGTGCGGTGCGCGTTGACGCGCAGAACGAGCGGCGGGCGGCGGTTGTTCGCTTCGCACATCGCCTCCGTCTGTTCGCGACCGAAAGCCTGCTCCCACTCCGACACCAGCCACTCAGGGTGCGAGTGCAGCAAAGAAACGTGCCGGAGCCAGTTTTTCTGCTTCGAAGGCAGCCGCAGTTCCGCTTTTTTGCGCAGGGTGGCGCGCAAGACACCGTTGACAAAGCCGCTGGCTTTGGCCCCGCGCCGCTTGGCGATCTCGACCGCCTCGTTGATCGCGGCAAAAGCCGGGATCCGCTCCAAATAGAACAGTTGATAGACAGTCAAGCGCAGCAAGTTGCGCACCCACGGCTCCAATCGGTCCAGCGGCGTTTTCAGCGACGGCTTGAGATAATAATCCAGCGTGTTCAAGCGACCGACCGTGCCGTAGACCAACTCGGTCGCCAGTCCCGTGTCCCGTGCGTCCAACCGGGCCCCGCGCAACGCGCCCGTCAGCGCGAGGTTGCTGTAGGCCCCTCTCGTTTCAATCGCGATCAGTACGTCCAAGGCGATGTCTCTCGCGGTACTAGCCAATATGCTGATCCTCCTCCGCCCCGAAACGAGTGCCGGGCTCCATCTTTACGCCGCGCAGGTAGTCGGTGACCATCATGCGCTTTTTGCCGGACGGTTGAATCTCGACCAGTGCCAGCGTACCGCGCCCACACTGCACGAGGATCTCGCCGTCGGCCGCCTTGAGGACGGTGCCCGGCTCTGCGTTCGGAGCGCTTTCTTCCTCGTTAACCCTAGCTTGCCATATCTTCATCACTTTATGATTCAACGTGGTGAAGGCGACCGGCCAAGCGTTAAGGCCCCGCACTTGGTTGTAGAGGGAACGGGAGTCACGGCTCCAGTCGATCCGCTCGTCCTCGCGCTTGATGTTCGGCGAGTACGTGACGAGCGATTCATCCTGCGGCGTCTCGGTCTGCGTGCCGCTCTCGATCAGCGGCAGGGTCTCGATCAGCAGTTTCGCCCCGGCCGGAGAGAGTTTGTCGTGCAGGGAGGAGACGGTATCGGTCTCCTCGATCGGCACGACGACCTTGGAGATCATATCGCCTGCGTCGAGAGCCTGTACCATCCGCATGATCGTGACGCCCGACTCTTTGTCGCCTTCGATGATGCAACGATGGATCGGAGCACCGCCCCGCCAGCGCGGGAGCAGCGACGCATGCACGTTGATCGAGCCAAGGCGCGGCATCTCCAACAGACGCTTGGGCAGGAGTTGTCCGTACGCGGCGGTGACGAGCAGATCGGCCTGCAGCGTCTCGAGTTCGTCGAGCACAGCCGCTTCCCGCACCTTTTCCGGCTGAAACACGCGCAGGCCCTGTCGCTCGGCCGCCACTTTGACAGGGGGCGGCGCCAGTTCTCCTTTGCGGCCTTTCGGGCGGTCCGGCTGGGTGACGACACCCACGACCTCATAGCCATTTTCCACCAAAGCGTCCAAGCACGGCACCGCAAAATCGGGCGTGCCCATAAACAGTATCTTCATCTCAGATCCGCTCCTACTTTTTCCGTTTGCCAGGCCGCTGTTCCGCTCCTGTCGCCATGCGGCGGACATGGTCGGTGAACAGAATGCCGTTCAGATGATCGATCTCATGCAGCAGGCAGCGGGCGAGCATGCCCTCACCCGTGATCTCAAACTCCTCGCCGTGACGGTTCAACGCTTTGACCGTAACGCGGTTGGCGCGCAACACGTCGCCCGAGACGCCGGGGATCGACAGACAGCCTTCCGGGCCGATCTGCTCGCCTTCCGACGCGACCACTTCCGGGTTGACCAGTTCGATCAAACCTTCGCCGACATCGACGACGATCGCCCGTTTCAAAATGCCGATCTGCGGCGCGGCAAGGCCGATACCGTTGCCGGTGTCATACATCGTGTCCGCGAGATCGGTCAGCAGTTTTTGTATATTCGAAGTCACTTCCGGGATCGGTTTGGCCACTTGCCGGAGAACCGGATCGCCTTCCATTCTGATGATCTTGACAGCCATACAGTGACAGCCCTCCTCTTTTACTCCAACTTTCAGTTTACCAAACTTCCCAAGGAAATTACAGGATCATCTGCGCGTTGACGTCGATCGACAGATAGCCGCCGAGCTTTTTGGCTTCCTGCGCCATCTCCTGATAGACGGTGCGCACCTCCGCCCCCACCGTCTTGAAGCGCCCGTATTTGATCACGACGTTAAATCGGTACTTGCCCTGCAGCCGGGAGAGCGGGGCCGGTGACGTGCCGAGGATGATCACCTCTTCGCGTCCGCTCAACTCACGGCGCATCCGCTCTTCGACCCGACGTGCCACCGCCAGCGCTTTGTCCTCATCTTCATTGACCGACGTGAAGGCGGCCAACTCGCGAAACGGCGGATTGTGCATCGCGTGGCGAACGCGGATCTCGTGTTGGAAAAACGCTTCGTACTCCTGTTTTTTCGCAAACTGGATCGCGTAGTGTTCCGGGTTGTACGACTGCACGACCACCTCGCCCGGCAGCTCGTGCCGTCCGGCGCGGCCCGCGACCTGAGTCAGCAGTTGGAACGTTCGCTCCGCCGCCCGAAAATCAGGCAGATACAGCGAAGACTCCGCTGAGATGACGCCGACCAGCGTCACATCTGGGAAATCCAGCCCCTTTGCGATCATCTGCGTGCCGAGCAGGATCTGCGCTTCCTTTTGCCGGAAACGCTGGAGCAACTCGGCATGCGCCCCTTTTCCGGTCGTCGTGTCGACGTCCATCCGGATCACCTTCGCATCCGGGAACACGCGGCCGAGTTCCTCTTCGACGCGCTGCGTGCCTGTGCCGAAATGGCGCACATGATCGCCGCGGCAGTCGGGACACTGCTCCGGATTGCGCTCCGCATAGCCGCAATAGTGGCAGCGCAACTGCTCATAGCCCCGCGCTTTGTGGTAGGTCAGCGGGATCTCGCACTCCGGGCAGCGGGCGACAAACCCGCAGGAGCGGCAGAGCACAAACGTGGCAAACCCGCGGCGGTTGAGGAACAAAATGATCTGCTCCCCTCGCTCCAGCCGCTCCTCGATGCCTTTTTTCAACGCTTTGGAGAACATCGAGTGGTTGCGTTCACGCAGTTCGAGCCGCATGTCGATCACGCGCACTTTCGGCAGTTTCTGCCCTCTGACGCGCTCCGGCATCTCCACCCGACCGATCTGTCCTTGGTGCGCCCACCATCGCGTCTCCAACGCCGGGGTCGCCGACCCGAGCACGACCGTCGCGCCGTGTTGACGGCCCCGGTACATCGCTACTTCGCGGGCGAGGTATTTCGGATGATCGTCCTGTTTGTAGGACGTCTCGTGCTCCTCGTCAATGATCATCAACCCGATCCGGCGGAACGGGGCAAAGATCGCCGAGCGGGCTCCGACCACGATCTCCACCTCGCCGCCTCGGATGCGCCGCCATTCATCAAATTTTTCCCCGGCCGACAGCCGGGAGTGCATGACGGCGACCATATCGCCAAACCGCTTTTTAAATTGTTCCACCATCTGCGGCGTCAAGGCGATCTCCGGGACGAGCATCACCGCTTGTTTCCCCGACTCGACGCAGGCGGCGATCGCCTGCAGGTACACTTCCGTTTTGCCGGAGCCGGTCACGCCCTGCAACAGGATCGTGCGCGGCGCATCGCTGTCCACCGCTGAACGGATCTCGTTATAGGCGTTTTGCTGGCTCTCGGTCAGCGGCAGTTTCGTCTGCCGCTCGCCGTGCTGCACGCCGTATGGATCACGCAGCACTTCCCGCTCCTCTTTGACTACCCAGCCTTTTTCCAGCAAAGGCTTGAGCGTCGCCGAACTCGCGCCCGTCTCAGCAAAAATGTCCTTCATCGGCGCGGCCTCGCCGAGATCATACACATGGGCGAGCAATTCTTTTTGCTTTTTCGCCCGTGGCGAGATCTCCTCGAGGGCCGCCTGCAACTGCTCCTGACTGAGCGGGCAGATCAGATAGGTGATCATCTTGGCCTGAATCGCCTGCTTAACCCCGTACAACTCCTCCAGCACGCCCTGTTCCACAAAACTGCGGATCATCGGCCGCCACTCCGGACGCGAAGAGAGCATCTGCTCTTTGGTCGTCTTTGGCGAATTTTGCAAGAGATCGAGCAACTCGATCTCAGGCGTTCCAGGCAAAAAAGCGCTCAGCGCCTCGATGTCTTTTATCTTTAGATACGTGGTCGCCTTGGCTCGCATGCCACTAGGGAGCAAAGCTTGTACAGCGGCCGCCTTCGTGCACAGGTAGCGTTCCGACAGCCACGAGGCCAGTTCCACCAAGTCCTCGGTCAGCGGCGGCTCGTCGTCGAGCACTTCCAGCAGCGGTTTGGTCTTCTCCGGCTTGTCCGTCTCAGAGGTAAAACCGACCACGTATCCCTCCAATTTGCGCGGTCCGAACGGGACGAGAACGCGAGTGCCGACATGCACGCACTGTGCCCAACTCGGCGGCACTTCGTAGTGAAACGGACGGTCGACCTCAGCGGCGCGCACTTCGACGATCACTTCGGCATAGCGCTTGTTCCGAACGGTCTCCCAAAGCGCCGCCATCTGCCGGTCTGTCCCGTTCATCGTACGTCTTGCCTTTCCAGCCGCAGTTCCAAGACCCGGTCGAGCACCCGGTCGGCGACGTCCCGCTTGCTCATCAGCGGCAGGTCCACCTCACGCTCCCGGTCGATCAGCGTGACGATGTTCGTATCCGTACCAAAGCCCGCCCCCTCCCGCGAGACGTCGTTGGCAACAAACAGATCGGCCTTTTTGCGCTGCAGTTTGCCGCGCGCATTTTCCAGCACATCGTTTGTCTCGGCGGCAAAACCGACCAGCACTTGATCGGCGCGTTTGCGCTGACCGACCTCCAGCAAAATGTCCGGGTTGCGCACCATCTCGATCACCAGCGGGCCGTCCTTTTTCTTGATCTTCGCCGTGCTGCGCTCCTTCGGCCTGTAGTCGGCGACGGCTGCAGCGCCGATGATCACATCATGCGCGTCCAGATGCTCCATCACGCCCGCATACATCTCAAGCCCCGTCTCCACCGGCACCGTGCGCACGCCGGACGGCGGCGTGAGACCGGACGGACCGGAGACGAGCGTCACATCCGCCCCTCTCGCCAGAGCCGCTTCGGCCAGCGCATAGCCCATGCGTCCGGTCGAACGGTTGGTGATAAAACGCACCGGGTCGAGGGGCTCGTTGTTGCGACCCGCCGTGATCAGCACGCGCACCCCTTCGAGGTCGCGCACTTTCGGCTGGCTTTTTTTTCGGAAATAGTCCTCGATATACGCTGCGATGTCCGGCGGTTCCATCAGGCGGCCCTTGCCCGTCCAACCGCATGCCAAGTACCCTTCGGCCGGTTCGGCGAAGAGGTATCCCTTTTCCTGCAAATAGGCGATGTTGTCCTGCACGATGGCGTTGTTGAACATGTTCACATTCATCGCCAACGCAAACAGCACCGGCGCTTGCGTCGCCATGATCGTCGTCGTCAGCATGTCGTCGGCGATGCCGTGCGCGACCTTGCCCAGCACGTTGGCGGTGGTGGGGGCGACGACGATCAGGTCCGCTTTGTCGGCCAAGGCGATATGCGCCAGTTCGGCCGGGTCCGGCTCGGTAAAGATGTCGGTCAACACCGGGTGCTTGGTCAAGCTCTGAAAGGTCAGCGGCGTGATGAACTTCTGTGCGGATTCGGTCATGATCACATGCACATCCGCTCCCGCTTTGCTCAGCGCGCTGGCGAGAGAAGCCGCTTTAAAAGCGGCGATGCCGCCGGCGACGCCGAGCACGATCGTTTTCCCCTGCAACATGGCTACCGTCTCCTCTCCTTCTCTTGTCTCTGGTCCTGCTCTGTCTTGGTACAAAAAGAAACAACCCCGGGAGGTTGTTTCTTTGCAACATCATGCTCAGCCTACTTGATGCCTTCTTTCGTGCGCACAAAGGTAACTTTGTCTTCGTGGATCTCGTTGAGCGCAACGGTGACGTTTTTGTTGGTCGGGACATTTACGTGTTTCTCTGCACCATCCTGAATGCGGCGAGCGCGTTTGGACGCCGCGACGACCAGCGTGTATTTGCTGTCCGCCTTGTTCATCAGTTTATCGATGGAAGGATAGATCATTTACTTCCCCTCCTGTATCAAGCTGTTATAGTATTCAAGGTTACGCGCGACCGAGCAGAGTTCTGCCTGCATGATCGCACGAACTTTTTCGACGGCCGTTTCCACTTGGTCGTTGACGACCACGTAGTCATACTGGCTTATGTACTTCATCTCGTCTGCTGCTGCGCCAAAGCGGAGGTTGAACGTCTCCTCCGTCTCCGATCCGCGTCCGAGGATGCGGCTCTTCAACTCGTCGAGCGACGGCGGCACGAGGAAGATCAGCACGCAATCAGGAAATTTCTTGCGAACCTGCAATGCGCCTTGCATCTCGATCTCCAAAAAGACGTTGTGCCCTTTCACGAGCGTCTCTTCGACATAGCGACGGGGCGTGCCGTAATAGTTGCCGTACACTTCCGCCCATTCGAGCATCTGATCTTCTTCGATCAGTTGACGAAATTCGTCTTTGCTCTTAAAGAAATAATTGACCCCTTCGATCTCGCCTTCGCGCGGGTTGCGCGTCGTGCAGGAGACGGAGAGTTTCGTGTTGTCAGTCACGTGCGGCATCAGCGCCTTGCAGACCGTCCCTTTTCCAGCCCCGGACGGGCCCGACAAGACGATGAGCAACCCTTTTTGAACCATCCTTCTACCCCTTCCGGTCCTAACGGTTTGCGTTACTTGGTCGCTAGTGGTTTATTCTTCATCGTCCTGGCTGTTGTCTTTCGCGACGAGGCGATGCGCCACCGTCTCCGGTTGAACAGCCGACAGGATGATGTGGTCGCTGTCGGTGATGATCACGGCGCGGGTGCGGCGGCCGTACGTCGCATCGATCAGCATGCCGCGGTCGCGCGCTTCCTGAATGATCCGTTTGATCGGCGCCGACTCCGGGGAGACGATCGACACGATGCGGTTGGCCGACACGATGTTGCCAAACCCGATGTTGATCAATTTGATACTCACAACCCATTCCTCCTAAACGTCACAACTCTCTGCCTTGCATTGTTGCCAATCCAACAGGCTCTGATACGGAATCCCAGCCGTTTCCAGCTCTATTCGACGTTTTGGACCTGTTCGCGAATTTGTTCCAGAACGCTCTTGGCCTCCACGACGTGCTGCGCGATCTTGAGGTCGTTCGCTTTGGAACCGATGGTGTTGACTTCGCGGTTCATCTCTTGGACGAGAAAATCGAGTTTGCGGCCGATCGGCTCCTCGGCGAGGAGGATCGACGAGAACTGCTCCAGGTGGCTTTGCAAGCGCACCAGTTCCTCGGCGATGCTCGCACGGTCGGCGAACACCGCCACCTCGGTCAAAAGCCGGGCTTCCTCGACGAACGCACGACCCTCCAAGGCTTCGCGCATCCGGGACTCCAGACGCTCCTTGTATTCCTCGACGACGATCGGGCTGCGGGCTGCCAGCACCGCACAGAGCTCTCCCAGTTTGGAGAGGCGCAAGGTGAGATCCTTGGCCAGACGCTCGCCTTCATAAAAGCGCATCGTCAGCAGGCTCTGCACCGCCTCGCGCACAGCTCCGAGGAACAGGCTCTCCAGCTCCTCCGGGTCATCTGCCGTCTCGCTGACGGTGACAACTCCTGGCTGGCGGAGCAGGTCGGCGAGCGGGATCGTATCTGTCAGGCCGAGCCGTGACGCCAGCGAATCGGCCGCGCTCTTCAACTGCGCAGCCAGTTCCTCGTCGAGCGTGACAGTCCGTGCGGCCTGCTCCGTTTTCTCCACCGTCACAAAGACGTCGACACGGCCGCGGGAGACAGACTCCAGCACCGTTTTTTTGATGACGTCTTCGAACAGCATGTACTCGCGCGGCATCCGGACGACCACCTCGCCAAAGCGGTGGTTGACCGCCTTGATCTCGGCGAGGACGCGGTAGCCCTGCGCCACCCGATCCCCCCGGCCGTAGCCCGTCATGCTCTTGATCATCGGGATTCCCTTCTTTCGCCCTCTATCATACTACGTAAATTCGGTTCAGGAAACAAGTTTTTCGCCGTTTTTCGTTGTTTTCCTGCTCATATTACGCAATTTTGGACCGAGATGCAAGCCAAAAGGGCCGCCTGTGTGCCAGGCGACCCTTTTTTGCTGTCTCTCAACCGTTCCAAACCGCGTCGTACACGGAGACGGCCGGCCCTGTCATATAGACGCGGCCGTCGTTTTCATCCCAGCGGATCAACAGATCGCCGCCTTTGAGATGGACGGTCACCTCGCGGGACGTGCGCCCTTCCAACACCCCGGCGACACCGACCGCGCACGCGCCCGATCCGCAAGCCAGCGTCTCGCCGACACCGCGCTCCCAGACGTGCATCGTCACTTCGTTTTGCGCGTGCACCTGCACAAATTCCACGTTGGCTTTGCGCGGAAATCGCTCATGCGTCTCGATCTTCGGCCCGATGCCGTGCAGATCGACGTCTGCCAACGAATCGACGAACAGCACCACATGCGGATTGCCCATCGAGACGGCGGTGTAGCGGTACTCCTCGCCGTCGACACGCAGCGGGGCGGCGACGACCTGTTCCGCGTCGACATCGGTCGGGATGAGCAGCCCTTGCAGGATCGGCAGCCCCATGTCGACGGTGACGCGGGTCACTTTGCCGTCCCGTGTCTCCAGTTGCAGCCTTTGCACGCCCGCCCCCGTCTCGACGGTGATCTCCGTACGGTCGGTCAGGCCGTGGTCATAGACGTATTTCCCCACGCAGCGGACCGCGTTGCCGCATTGCTCCGGCTCGGTGCCGTCCGCGTTGAAGATGCGCATTTGAAAATCTGCTTTGTTGCTCGGTAGGATCAACACCAGTCCATCCGCGCCTGCCCCGAAGTGTCGGTCGCAAACGGCGACGGCCAGCTCTGCTATCCGTTCCGGAACGGAAGAAAACTCGGCAACGACTGCGAAGTCATTGCCGAGACCATGCATTTTTGTAAATTTCATCTGTCTCTGTATCCCCTGTCTGTCCAGTCGTCCTATCGACGGCTCGACGCGATGCGGGTGGTTGTCTTGCGGGTGGCGCGGCGTGCCGCGAGCGCAAAGGTCGGGATGCCGGCCGCGATCAGGACGATCACCCAGTCCATCAAGCCGAGCGGCACGGTGCGGAACACCGGCTGGAACGCCTCGATGTACATGACGCCAAGCAGCAGAACGACCGAAGACAACACCGACGCGATGAGCCATTTGTTTTCAAAGATGTTGCGGGAGAAGATGCCGCCGTCGACGCTGCGGCAGTCGAACACGTGGATCAACTGTGCCATGACGAGCGTGACGAACGCCATCGACTGCGCCTTGACCAGATTGTCCGGCTCCATCTGCAAGGAGAACCAGAACACGCCGAGCGTGACCAGACCGATCAAGATGCCGCGCGAGAGGATCTTGAACCCAAGCCCTCGTGCGAAGATCGACTCGCGCACGTCGCGAGGCGGGCGTTTCATGATGTCTTTCTCCGCCGGGTCGACACCGAGGGCGATGGCCGGCAGACCGTCGGTGACGAGGTTGACCCAGAGGATCTGGATCGGCACCAGCGGCAGCGGCAGCCCCATCAGCATCGCCAAGAACATCGTGACGATCTCCCCGACGTTGGAAGCCAGCAGATAGCGGACAAACTTGCGGATGTTGTCGTAGATGCTCCGCCCTTCTTCAATCGCCGCGACGATGGTCGCGAAGTTGTCGTCGGACAGGATCAGCGCCGATGCGTCCTTGGCGACGTCGGTGCCGCCAAGCCCCATCGAGATGCCGATGTCGGCCGCTTTGATCGCAGGCGCGTCATTGACACCGTCGCCGGTCATCGCGACGACGTGGCCGCGGGATTGCAGCGCTTTGACGATGCGGAGTTTGTGTTCCGGCGAGACGCGGGCATAGACAAAGATATTGTCCACGCGCTCTGCCAGCTCTTTATCAGACATATTATAGAGATCCTGTCCGTTGACTGTCAAACCGCCCTGCGGCAGAATGCCGAGTTGGCGGGCGATCGCTTCGGCGGTGACTTGGTGGTCGCCGGTAATCATGATCGTCTTGATGCCCGCTTTTTTCGTGCGTTGGATCGCGTCAAACACTTCCGGACGCGGCGGGTCGATCATCCCGACGAGACCGACGAAGATCAGGTCGCGCTCCGGGTCGCCTTTTTGGAAATGGGACGGGTCCTTCAGCGGACGGTACGCCAGCGCCAGGCAGCGCAGCGCATCCATGCCCATCGCTTGGTTCGCCTGCAGGATGCTGCGGCGAAGCGAAGAGGTCAGCGGCGTCACCTTGCCGTCGATCAGCAGGTACCCGCAGCGGTCGAGCAGGATGTCGGGCGCGCCTTTGGTCAGCATGAACAGCTCATTTTTCTGATCGCGGGTCAACACCGACATCATCTTGCGAGTCGAGTCAAACGGGATCTCGTCAAGGCGCGGCTGCATCTCCTCCATCGCTTCCGGATAGAGCCCTGCCTTCGCGCCGAGCACGACCAGCGCGCCTTCGGTCGGATCGCCTTGAACCGCCCAGTCGGTGTGCTTTTTGTTTTTGTCTTCATAAAGAACCGCGTTGTTGCACAGCACGGAGACTTCCAGCAGCCGCTTGAGGTCTTGACGGCGGTGCGGGTCGATCGCCTTGCCGGAGTAGAGGAACTCGCCTTGCGGTGCGTAGCCGTTGCCGGTGACGTCGTAGAACTGACCGCCGACCCATACTTTTTGCACCGTCATCTTGTTTTGGGTCAGCGTGCCCGTCTTGTCGGAGCAGATGACCGTCGCCGCGCCGAGCGTCTCGACAGACGGCAGTTTGCGGACGATCGCTTTTCGCTTAATCATACGCTGCACGCCGAGCGCAAGTGCCACCGTGACGATGGCCGGCAGTCCTTCCGGGATCGCCGCGACCGCCAGCGACACGCCGGCGAGGAACATCGTGTAGAGATCATTGCCATGCAGGATCCCGGTCACAACGACGACAGCGGTGATGCCGAGCGCGACGTAGACGAGGATTTTACCCAGTTGATCGAGGCGGCGTTGGAGCGGAGTCTCCATCTCTTCGGCCGTCTGGATCAGGTCGGCGATCAGGCCCATCTCGGTCTGCATGCCGGTGGCGGTGACGACCGCGCGCCCTTTGCCGCGCGTGATCATCGTGCCCATGTAGCACATGTTTTTGCGGTCCCCGAGCGTCGCGTTGGCATCCGGGATCGCCGCATTGGCCTTTTGCACCGGCAACGATTCGCCGGTCAGAGCGGCTTCTTCCGCTTCGAGGCCGGAGCTTTGCAATACGCGCACGTCGGCCGGCACGCGGTCGCCCGCTTCGAGGAAGATGATGTCCCCCGGCACCAGTTCAGACGCGGGGATCGTCAGCTTTTGCCCGTTGCGGATGACGTGCGACGTCGGCGCGGTGAGCTGTTTGAGCGACGCGAGCGATTTTTCCGCCCGCAGTTCTTGCCAGAAACCGAGAATGCCGTTGACGATAATAATGGCAATGATCGTAACGGCATCCGCATGTTCGCCGAGCAGTCCGGAGACCAGCGTGGCCGCGAGCAGCACCAGCACCATGAAGTCCCGGAATTGGTTCAGGAACATCGTCAGGAGCGACTTTTGCTCCGCTTCGTTCAGTTTGTTCTCCCCGACCTGTTCTCGCCGGTGATCCGCCTCTGCGTCCGTCAGACCGTCCGGCGACACGGAGAGCATCTGGAGTACGTCTTGTACATCCATCGTGTGCCAAAGATTTTTCTGCACCAGGTGCCACCCCTTTTTCCACATCGTTTACCTGAGAACATGTCTATGCTTGGCCCTTGGGGTGTAGACCAAGCCTGACAAGTCCGAGGCAGCAAAGGGAAAAGGCCCTCCCGGCTCAGGAGGACCTTCATTTAAGGTGTCACAATACTCCTTCTTCTCATTGATGCTGTACATGCAACGACATCATGAGTTCCACGTTTGCCACGAGTGCAGGCGATCTTTCACGACCACCTCGCGTTTCAACTCTGTGACCACATCGTCGACAAACTCATCCCGTCGCATCCCGACCAGCACCGTCGTCACCCCGGCTGTCGAGCGCAACGCCCGCAACGCCGTCTGGCTGAGCGTCGGGGCCTCCCACTCCGGTTCGGCTGCCGTCACCCGTCGTTTGATCTCTGCCGCTTTTTCCGCATCTCGCAGTTGGTACAGCGACGTGAAGGCCTGGATCGCTGCGTTGACGTGCTTGACGTAGCTCTCGACCGTCACCCCGCGTTGCATCAGCATCTGTACGCCCTGTTGCACCGTAGGCACGAGAAACTGGGAGAGCACCTCCCGCCAATGATCCAGCGACTGGAATTGCTGGCCGTATTCTTGCAAGAGACGTCCGGCTGCGACTTTCTCGTACTCGGCTTCACTTAATTGAAACTCGCCTTCGAGCCGCACCAACTCGGATATCAAAGCCGAAATCTGTTTAACCCGTCCACGATCCTCCGCTCCGACAGCAACATCCGCCAGCCTATAGAGCGCATTTCCCTTAAACGCATTTAACGGCCGATTGATCAAAACAACCAATCCCTTCTCCCGCGCATACTCGATCACGCTCTGCCCGCCGTTGTTGCGCTCCGTCACGCCGCCGGTCTCATACAGATTCATCGGCAACTGGATCGCTTGAAAATGCGGCTCCGGCACGATGTTCTGCGCGATCTCCCACACTCGTTTCAACGACGTAAACTGTGCATCAGATGCCGATGCCGGGAACGTGTTTGACGAGATCCCATACCCACGTATCCGCCCCCGCTCCACCTCCGATTCCAAATGACGAAACGCGAGCTCGATCCGCCGCTCGTATTCGGCTCTCGCTTCATCTAATGAGATGCCTGCATTCTTCGCCCACCCCAGAAAATACTCCGGGTTGTGCAGCAGATAGCAGTCCAGCGTCGCCATCCCCAGCCGCTCCAAACTCCGCGTGAGCTGATCCTCCAAAAATTCCGGATGAATGCAATGCTCCAGCCCTTCCCCATACTCCACCAAATCTGGAAACGGCCGACCTTCCCTCTTCCGCTCCTGACTCAACCGATAATTCTGCCCCTGCAAATACCCAACTTTCGAAACCACCACGATCTCCTCGCGCCGCAACTCCCCCGCCGCGACCATCTCGCTCACCACCGCGCCGACCAGTTCCTCTGACCCCCCGTCGCTGTAGTTGGCGCTTGTGTCGATCAGATTGATCCCGTGGAGCAACGCCTTCCGCAAAACCCCGCGATGCTCGTCCACCGCCACATCGACACGGTAGCAGCCAAAGCCCGCTTCGCTCACCAGCAAGCCGTCCCCGAATGCGCGATATGCCAAATCCTCGTGCCGCCCTGCATACCTCTTGGTTCCCGCAGCCGTTGCATACCCGTTTACCGTCTCCACACCATCAACTCCCGTCCATTTTCTGCCAAGCTCCTTCCATCATAATAAACTTCCCTACAATAAAAAAGGGCGACGTACTCATCCAAGCATAGATCCGAGTCGTTTGATCGCCTTATGAACAACAAAAGATATTAGGAAAACGAATTGCGAAATCGGAGGCGAGCATCCATCGACTACGACTACTACCGCCTGCTGGAGATCTTCGAAAGCGAACCGCGCGTTCTCGACGAAGAAGTGGAGATTTACCAATATGCCAAAACGGACCGTTTCGGCTTCACACTCTCTCTTCACCTCTCCCGACTGGAAGATACTGCGATCGTCACGCTGGAACACCGCGACCTCCCCGGTGCCCTGTTTGATCACATCGAGCACGGCGTGGTCAAACTGGTCTGCGCGGACGACGACAGTCTGCACTTCTTCCGCGAGCGCGACCTTCACGTCGCCAATCCTGGACTTGCGCCTGAGCCGGTCCTGACCGTGCTTACAAAGCATCAGTTTCGCATCGAGATCAAGACAGACTGAGCAAAAAACACCCCTTCACAGATCCTCGTGAAGGGGTGTTTTCTTATTCCCGGCAGATTCCTGCTTTTCCCTGTTCGCGTAAGAATTTCAATAGTGGACAGCGATTATCCTTCCCTGTATAATACCTACCAAAGACGGCACTCCCCCACACATCGGGGCGATGTGCCTTTTTCATAGGATCGGGGTGACAGAATATGGCATTTGACGGCATCGTCCTGCGCGCCGTCACCGAGGAGCTCGCCGAGTTGCTCATGAACGGGCGCGTGGATAAAATTTATCAGCCGACCTCCCGCGACTTGCTGTTGCATCTGCGCGGATCGGGCGCCAATCACAAACTGCTGCTGACGGCCAATCCGTCGTACCCGCGGGTGCAGCTGATCGACAACTACCAGGGACAAAATCCGGCCGAGCCGCCGATGTTTTGCATGCTGTTGCGCAAACATTGCGAAGGCGGGCGGATCACCCGCATCGAGCAGGTCGACAACGAACGCGTCCTGCACATCGGCATCGAAAACCGCGACGAGCTCGGAGATCTCAAAGAGCGCGTGCTCGTCATTGAGATCATGGGCCGCCACTCCAACGTGATCTTGCTCGATCCGGTGGAGAACCGCATCCTCGACTCGCTGGTGCACGTCAATTACGGCACCTCGCGCCATCGCGAAGTCCTGCCGGGCCGCACTTACGTGGCCCCGCCGGAGCAGCACAAAGACCATCCGTTCCACGTCTCGCTCGGCCGCTTCCAGGAGCTGCGGCAGACGATGGGCGCCGACCTCGCGTTTGAAAAATTTCTCGTCAACGCGTTCACCGGCATCTCGCCGCTGCTGGGCCGGGAGATCGCCTTCCGCCTGAAAACGGCGCTGGCCGACGCAGACCAAGCTCCGTCCCCGGACGACGAATGGCAAGCGTTCGCGACGGTGATCGACGACGTGCGCCACCGCCGGTACGTCCCGACGGTCGTCTACCAAGACGAGCGTCCGAAGGCGTTCTCCTGCCTCGCCCTCACTCATCTCGACGGAGAAGCCAAAACGTACCCGACCACCAACGCCGCCATCGACCAATTTTACGCGGAAAAATCATGGCGGGACACGCTGCGCCAACGCTATCAAGACCTCGAACGCCTGCTGTCCAACGAGCTGTCGAAAAACCAGACCAAGCTCGTCAAATTTGAAACGGCCATCGCCGAAGCGGATCTCGCCGAGGAGAACCGCATCTGCGGCGAGCTGATCACCGCATCCCTGCATCTGATCGAGCGCGGGATGGAGCAGGTGACGGTGCAAAACTTCTACGACGAAAACCTCGCCGAACTGACGATCCCGCTGGACCCGGCCCTGTCAGGCAACGAAAACGCGCAGGCGTATTTCAAGAAATACAACAAGGTCAAAAAGTCGATCCCGATCCTCACCCAGCAGATCGAGGAAACGCGGATCGAGATCGACTATCTGGAAAATCTGATCCAGCACCTCTCCACCGCTTCGTGGACCGACATCGCGGAGATCCGCGAAGAGCTGGAGCAGGAAGGCTATCTGCGCGTCAAACGCAAGCCGCTCCCGAAAGGCAAAAAGCCGCCGAAGCAAAAGGAAACGCAAGTCAAGCCGGAGCGCTACGTCTCCTCCGACGGCCTCGACATCTATGTGGGCAAAAACAACAAGCAAAACGAGTACCTCACCATGAAGTTCGCCCACAACACCGACACTTGGCTGCACACCAAGGACATCCCCGGCTCGCACGTCGTGATCCGCGCAAAAGACGTGCCGGAACAGACCCTGCTGGAAGCGGCACAACTGGCCGCCTACTACTCCAAAGGCCGCGAGTCGAGCCAAGTCCCGGTCGACTACACGCTGATCAAACACGTCTGGAAGCCAAACGGTGCCAAGCCGGGCTTTGTCCTGTTCGACAATCAAAAGACGCTCTACGTCACGCCGGACGCCGCGCTCGCCGACAAATTGCGGACCAAGTAACGGGTACTCAGGAAAAAAGATCAAAAGACAATTTCTTCAAGCTCCCGACGAAAAACGGGAGCGTCTCTCGTATCACTATAGCAACCACCCATCATGAAGCCGCCCTTCCCCCAAAAGGCATTTCCACCTCGCCCTGCCGATCGGCCCCGCCTCTGTCTGCCCAGATGCGGAGCGCTCACATCGGCCGGAGATGCCGGAAGGACACGGCGAACGCGACTCCCGTTACTGTCGGGAGTCTTTTTTTATGATATAGTCTTGACTTGGAGGCGAAATGACAACATGGCATTGATAGAGGTTCACAACCTGCGTAAAGAATTTAAAAAATTGGTCCCGAAAACGGGGTTCCTCTCCGGCATCCGAAACCTCTGGAACACGGACTATACCTCGCACGTCGCCGTCGACGACATTTCCTTCAAGATCGAGGAAGGCGAGTTGCTCGGCTATATCGGCCCAAACGGTGCCGGCAAATCGACGTCGATTAAAATGATGACCGGCATCCTCGTCCCGACGGCGGGCGAGATCTCGATTGCCGGCATGACTCCTTGGAAGCAACGCCGCGAACACGCGCAAAACATCGGCGTCGTGTTCGGGCAAAAGACGCAGCTCTGGTGGGACATCCCGCCGATTGAGAGCTATCGCGTGCTCAAGACGATCTACAAGATCCCGGACAGCGTCTATGAGAAAAATCTCAACACCTTCCGCGATCTGCTCGAACTGCACGAGTTTGAAAACACACCGGTGCGCCAACTGTCGCTCGGTCAGCGCATGCGCGCCGATCTGGCGGCTGCGATGCTGCACGACCCGCGCATCCTCTTCCTCGACGAGCCGACTATCGGCGTCGACGTGTTGGCCAAAGAGCGTCTGCGCGAGTTTATCAAAGAGATCAACCGCACCCGCGGCGTGACGATCCTGCTCACCACCCACGACATGGCCGACATCGAAAAGCTCTGCCACCGCATGTCGATCATCGACGACGGCAAGCTGCTCTATGACGGCTCGATCCACGATCTCAAGTCCCGCTACGGCACGGAGCGCACGCTGGTCATCGAGCTCGACGACGCGCCTTATGCGCTCCACATCCCGAACACCCGCGTGCTTCGCGAGGAAGGCTCCCGCGTGTGGATCGCCTTCGACAAGGAAAAGCTCTCCGCTTCCGACGTGATGATGAAAGTGGCGGAAAAACATACGATCCGCGATCTGACGGTCGAAGAGCCGGAGATCGAATCGATTGTGCGCGAGATCTACCAGTCAGGTCTCGACCGGAAGAAGGAGGATGGACATGTCGCTGTTCTGGACGTTTAGCCGCCAGCATTTTTACAAGCAGTCGGCCTACCGCCTGAACTTCTGGCTTGAGATGGGCGGCATGTTCCTGCAGCTGTATGTGGTCGCGACGCTCTGGAACGTGCTGTTCACCCAGACCCCGACCGGATTTGGCAGCGCGACGCTCACGCAGATGATCACCTATGCTGTGCTCGGCATTCTGCTGGGCGCCGTGCTCTCCGTCGACGAAGGCGTTCACTCCTACCTGCAAGGGCAGGTGCGGATGGGGCTGATCACCACCGACCTGATGAAGCCGGTCGACTTCCTGCTCCACATGCTCGCCCGCGATTTTGGCGCGACGGTGGTGCGGCTGTCGTTTTATCTGCTGCCGCCGCTCGTGTTCGCCTATCTCTTGTTCGATTTGGTCCTGCCGGTCGACGCGGTGCAGGTGGTCTATTTCCTGATCGCCGTGTTTCAGGCGTGGGTGATCCTGTTCTTCTGCAACTTCCTGTTCGGACTGATCTCGTTTAAAACGCTGGATCTGCTCGGCTTTATCTTCACGTACTACGCGCTCATCCGCTTTGCGTCCGGGCAGATCATCCCGCTTTGGATGTACCCGGACTGGATGCAGCCGTTCCTGTACGCGCTGCCGTTCCAATCGATCTTCTACACGCCGATTGGCCTGTTCACCGGAGTCATCTCCGGCGGGCAAGCGACGACCGCGCTGTGGACGCAGACCGCCTGGATGATCGGATTGTTTGTGGCTGCCCGCTTCATCTGGGCCCGCATTCACCGCCATCTGGTCGTGCAAGGGGGTTGAGCCGATGCGCGAACATTTGACTGTGTATTTGACAATGATCCGGGCGGCCGTGATCACGCGGTTGCAGTACCGGGCTGACTTTTTGATGGGCATCCTCGGCGTGTTTATCCTCAACGCCGGGACGCTTGGAACGACGTGGGTGTTGCTCAACCGCTTCCACGAACTGAACGGCTGGGGCTTCTGGGAGATCGTCTTCCTGTACAACCTCTGGCTGCTCGGACACGGCATCCGGGCTGTGTTTTTCCGGCATGTGACCAATTTGGAACAGTTCATTCTCGACGGCACGTTCGACCAACTGCTCACCCGGCCGGCCAGTCCGCTCGTGCAATTTATGGGTCGCGAGATCCACTACCTCGGCGTGGGCGACGTGTTGCTCTCGGCGTTGATGATCGGGCTGGCCTACCAAAACCTCGCCCTCGACTGGACGTGGTGGATGTTCCTGTGGTTCCTGCTCGTCGCGCTCTCCAGCGCGGCTGTGGAGCTGTCGTTGCTGCTGATGCTGTCATGCACCGCCTTTTTCACCACTCGCTCCCGTGCGCTGGTCGACGCGGCCACGCAGTTTTCCTGGGGCGTGGTGCAGCAGTATCCGATCGATATGTTCAACAACGTTCTGCGCTTTGTCGTCACCGTCGCGCTGCCGTTTGCGTTTATGAACTACTACCCGTCGCTGCTCCTGCTCGGCAAAGAGGGCAGCGATCCGTTCGGGTATCTGACGTGGTTCACACCGCTCGTCGCGCTGTTCCTGCTCTGGCTGACCGCGAGAGTGTGGAACTTTAGCATCAAACGCTACCAGAGCACCGGCTCATAACAGGCACAAAAAAGAGGAGGCGTCCGTAGACGTCCTCCTCTTTTTTTGTGCCTGTTTGGCGTTCAATAGTTCCCGTTGGCCAGTTGCTTTGCCTTTTCGTTGATGCTGCGATGGAGCAACCACAGCTTGCGGGCGCGGGAGTAGATGCGCTTTTGCTTCAAGCGCTTCAACAGGCTCACATGCGGCACCGTGTTCAGCTCGATCAACCACGGATGCCCGTCTCGGTCGAGTCCGACGTCCAGCCCGTAGGTGGCGTTGACATGCCGACCGCCGCAGTAGCGCGCCACGCCGACTGCCAGACGGTCCAAACGGCGGAGGATCTGCTCTTGCTCTCCCCTGCCGTAGCCGAGCCCTGAGAGATACGCCCCGACCGGATGCCCGGAACCGCCCCGCGACACGTTGGTCACGGCGAGGTCTCGGGACGCGCGGCGGGCGAGACGGCCGGTGACTTCCCACTTTCCTTTTTGATTGCGCTGCACAAAGACGCGGATGTCGACCGGTCGCCCTCGCCAAGTTGCAAGATCGATGCCTTGCTGGATCAGGCATCTCGCTTTGTTGCGATGCCCTTCGATCCAGCGGTGCAACTCGTCGAGCGAGTTCGTCGAGCGCACACGGTGGCCCGCTCGCAGTCGGTAGGCGCCTTCGGACGTTTTTCGCACTTGCAGGATGTGCTTGCCGCCGGTGCCGTACACCGGCTTGATAAAGATCTGACCGTGTCGCCCGATGAAGGAGCGCAGACGCTGTTTGCTGTACAGCCCTGTCTCCGGCAAGCAGGCTCGCACGTCAGAGTTTGCGCCGAGTAAGAGGCGGTGTTTTCTCCACTTGCTCCCCGGCGCGTAGGAATCGGCCATCGCTGTCACCTTCCCCCGCTTGGATGCATGGTACATCCTATGGAGAGGAAGATCAGACGTAACGGCGCTTGTCTACGCCGCCATGAAGTACGACAAGGCGAGGGTGACCATCCACGTGTTCAGGCCAAAGAAATAGTTAAACTCCGCCAAGGCGTGCCGTTCGTAGCGGATGCGGCCGAACAGATACGCAAAGCCCCACGAGAGCACGCCCATGCCGATGATCAAGAGCGAGAACCAGACCGGCGAGAGCATCCATTCCGGGCCGTACAGCGCGATCTGGTCAAATTTGCCGTAGTTGAGGAACACGGCGACCTGCACGAGCAGGTACAGAACGAACGCGATGACGAAATGGCGGTTCGGCTGGTCGTAGAGCGCGTCCTCGTTTTTGATCAGATACCAGATCAGGTAGACGTATGCCAGCACCGGCCACGCCATCACGAGCACGAACAGCACCGCCATCATCCCGAGATACTGCGGCACTTGCATCGCCGAAAACGCGTAGTCGTCGCCGGTCAGCACATTGGTCGCCGCCGCGTAGGACGGCGAGTCGGAGTTGTAGTGGAGGGTGTATTCGTCAAAGCTGGTGAACACGGTAAACACGACGGTCGTCACATCGCCTTGACGGACAAAGACCGGGTTGGCCGTCGGCTTTTGCGTGTTCGAGATGCGAACGGCATCCCCTTGCCACTCTCCGCCTTTAAAGTGGCCCATAAAGATCTCGCGGTTGCCCACGCGCGGATTTTTTTGATAGTCGGCTGCAAAGACGACCCCCAGCGTCTCCTGTTGCCCCGGCTCTCCGTAGATCGTGAAACCGCCGCTCATCCCGACTTCACCTGCGAGCGAGAACATCTTGCCCGCCGTCGGTTCTTGCAGCGGGAAGTTCCACACGCGGACGTCGCGGTTGTTGGAGCGGCCCGTCTTGATCGTCATCAACAGATAACCGTGCGTACGGTCGATGCCGTAGTTCATGTCGTCGATCATCGAGGACGAGTCGAGATTTAACGCCTTGATCATCGTCGCGTCGGACGGAGTGCCTGTCGCGGTGTCCAGCGTCAGGTTGTAAAATTCATAGCTGTCGGACGAGAGCTGATTGACCGCCCCGATGTGGAACACGCCCTGTCCATCGACAGAAGCGTCGAGATACACCGGCTTTTTCATCGGGTAGTTGCGGACCGGGATGACGCGGCCCGGCTCGATCTTCCAGATCTTCAGCTCCCCTTCAAAACCTGCGAGCAGATAGCGTTGTTCACCCGATTCGGCGAGGCCGAGGCCCGACGCGGACGGGCCCAGCTCTTCGGCTGTCGACCAAGCGCCGTTTTGCCAAGTCGCCCGCTTCAGCACGCGCTTGTTGCCGATCCAGTAGATCTCGTCACCGGAGAGGCGGAACTGCGTGGAGGCGAACAGGTCGTCCGCCGGAGCGGGGCGACGCTCTGTGCTGACCTGTTGCCCAGCCGGATCGATCCCCGCGATCACGATGTCGGGCTTGGCCAGATACGCGATGCGATTGTCCGGCAGCACCTGCGGCGGTCGGTTGGCCGTCGACGGCCCGATCATCGTCTCGCGGCCGAACGGCTCCAGATACGGCAGATGGCGCGCCCCGACATCGAGCCGCACCTGCAGCGCAAAGACAAGGACAAACACCAGCAAAAAGGGAAATACTTTAAGGAAATTTTTCATCTACATCCCCCATCGAATATGAAACGGTAGATTTTAGGATACTACAAGAGCTCCCGTTTGAAAATATCGAGTTGTTGGAAATCCCGTGCACTTCATCAACCCTCGCAAATTTTGGTATAATGGGAACGACCTGAACGGAGGAGGAATGATCATGCCAGCCACAGAATTGACGGGCAGCGTGGAGCGCGTTCACATCGACAGCCGCTTTTTGGGCGAAACGCGTGAAGTACACGTCTATCTCCCGCACAACTATTCGCCGCTGTACAAATATCCGGTGCTCTATATCAACGACGGTTCCGACTACATGATGATGGGGCGGATGATCTCGCTGCTCAACGAGCGGTTTGCCGACATCCGGGCCACCCGTTTTCTCGTGGTGTTCGTGCCCGTGGACAAATCGAAGCGCCGCGACGAATACCACCCGCACGGTGCGAAACATGAGGCGTTTCTGCGCTTTTTTGCCGAGGAGTTGGTGGCAGCGGTGGAAGGGCGATTTGCCACGTTCCCGATGGGACCGGCTCGCGGCATCATGGGCTCCTCGCTCGGGGCGACGGTCGCGTTGCATACGGTGTTGGAGTATCCGCGCAAATTCCACTACCTCGCCTTGCAGTCGGGCGCGTTCAAAGGTACGACCTACGAGCAGGTCGAGGGCCGCCGCGATCTCGCGACGGTGCCGGTCTACATGGTGGTCGGGTTGCAAGAGGAGCGGTTTGAAACGAACGGCAACGTATACGACTTGCTCGATGCCAACCGCAGGATGCGCGACCTGCTGCAAGCGCAAGGCGTCGACGTCGACTATGCCGAATACGATGCAGACCACACATGGGGCTTTTGGCAGGAAGATCTGCCGCGCGCGCTGGACCATTTTGTGCGCCAGCTTGCATTTTAATAGAAGAAAAGACCGGGCTCTCTCTTGCCGAGCCCGGTCTTTTCTTTGTTATCGTTTACGTTTTTTCTCCAGCAAACGTGAGGCGATGCTCGGTCCCTCGTCCGTCGGTTCACTGACGGGTGCTTGTTTGGCCGTCGGCAGCAGGTCTGGTGACGATGAGGCAGGTGCTGTCGGGACTGGCTGCACCGTCGCGAGTGGCACTGTCGCCGCCGGTACGGTTGCCCGTTTGGCGCGTGCAAACGAGATCCGCACGCGTCTCACACCGATGTCGAGCGGCCAGATCATCAGCACCGCCGTCACGAGCCCCCAAAGGAGCCCGCCGATCAGCCCGTTCAACAGCTCCCGCGGGATCATGCCCGCTACTCTCCCTTGCGCTTGCGGGTGAAGATCGGCCGCTTCACCGGCATCAATCGCTTCACGCTCAGGTACCACAACAAAATAGAAACAGGCAGATACACGATCAGAAAATACACCCACGGCGTGATCGGCGGCTCCACATTGCTGCCGAGCGTCACGAACTCCGGCTCAAACATCGCGATCAGATTCAACACCGGATTCAAAGCCGCCACATAAAACAACTTCGGATGCGTGCCATGCCCGTTCAGCAGATCGAGCATCTCATTCAGAAACACGGCGGCCAACCCTGTCCCGCCCAGCAGCGCAAACGTCAGCATGTATGCCGTCACCGTGGAGACACCCGTGCGCTTAAACCACGCCGAACAGAACAGCCCGACCGACCCGAACAAGATCATCGCCATCAAATAAAACCCGAACACGCCCAGCACCTGTCCAGGCGAGACGCCCCCAAACAGGAAGATCACCGCATACACCGGCAAAGTGGCAAACACCAGCAACGCCATAAACGACAGCGACGACACCAGTTTGGACAGCACGATCTTCAGCGGCGACAGATGGGTCGTCAGCAGAATGTTCAGCGTCTGCCGCTCCCGCTCGCCGGAGATCGTCCCCGCCACGAGCCCCGGTGTCACAAACGCGATCAGCACCAGTTGCAACGCGGCCAGCATCACGAACAGCATCCGGCTGTCCCCCGGATTGTAGTACACGTTTCTCGCGTATTGCAGATACGTAAAACCAAAGATCACGCCGCCCATCACCAGCAGATACAAAAACAGCGTGACCGGCGTCTTCAGCGTGCGCATCCGCGAACGATACTCTTTAACCAAGATCGGATTGGTCACGCGCCTCAAAAGCTTTTGCATTACGAACCGACCCCTTTCGTCACCGTGAGGAACACCTCTTCCAGATTGCCCGCCTCTTCCGAAAACGCCAGCACCGGCAGACCGTTCGAGACCAGCCGCGACAACAGCGCGACCTGGCCTTCTTCATCGCCCGTATAGGCGATCAACAGGTCTGTCTTCCCTTCCAGCGTCACCGACTGCACGCCTTTCGCATCCTGCACGAGCGCCTGCGCGTCCTCCGCCCGGCTGCGCAGTTTTACGCGCAGCACGCGATGCCCCGCCACCTGCGCAGCGATCTGGTCGACCGGCGCCATCGCGATCAGTTGACCCTGCTCGATGATGCCGATGTGATCGCACATCTCCGCCAGTTCCGGCAAGATGTGCGACGAGATCAGGATCGTCTTGCCCATCCCCTTCAGCTCTTTGAGGATCTCCTTCATCTCGATGCGCGCCCTCGGATCGAGCCCGGACGCCGGTTCATCGAGGATCAGCACTTTCGGATCGTGGATCAAGCACCGGGCCAGACCCAGCCGTTGCTTCATCCCCCGGGAGAGCGTGTCGACGTATGCATCCGCCTTCATCGACAGGTTGACGAGCTCCAGCAAATCGCGGATCAGCGTCTCCCGTTTCTCCACCGGGATGTTGTACGCCCCGGCATAAAAATCCAGATACTCCACCGCCGTCAGATTGTCATACACCCCGAAAAAGTCCGGCATGTACCCGATCAGCCGTCTGACCTCCTCCGGGTTCTGGATCACATCATACCCGTCGACATACGCTTGCCCCGACGTGGGAGCGAGCAACGTGGCGAGGATCGACATCGTCGTCGATTTGCCCGCGCCGTTCGGTCCGACAAAGCCAAACACCGATCCGGCCTCGATCTGCAGATTCAGATCGTGAACGGCGCGAAATTTACCGTATTTCATGCTGAGATTGACCGTGCGGATCACGGCGACACCGTCCCTTCCACACCGACGCTCGGAAACACCACGTAGAGATCGGTCAGCAGATTGCTCCGCAGACGCACCTGCAGCGTCCCGTCTGCCGATACATATTTTTTCAATTCACCCTCCGCCATCGACGGCGTATTCACCTTGGCGACCGGTTCCCAACTTCCGGTCAACCAGTTGTAATATTCTTTCTCCAGCATCGCGTATGTGCTCTGATCGAGATCGGTCATCACGTTTTCCGGGTCCAAAAAGCCGCCCGCCCTCACGTTGTAGCGCAATTCCACAACCCCGTTCTGAAGCATCACGCCACTCTGATCCACATGCGCATTGCCGGTCGTCGAACTGATCTGCGGCTGGATCGACCCGAGCGGCAACACCGTGTTGCCCTCTGTCGGCGCCAGCGACAACGTCTGATACACCAGCGAATACTGCCGGTCCCGTTCAACGTTTTGCCCATCGATGGTATAGGTGCCCATCGGCGTATGCGAAAAGCCGTAGAGATGGATCAGATCCTCCCCGAGAATTTGCGGATGGGCCGCCACCGCCAGCATTTCGCGCTCCTGATCCCTGTCGCTTCGACCATACTGTCCGTTGCTTGACATCGTCAACTTTTCGGTCAACAGGTTCGACGCCCTGCCCGGTTGCGCACTTTGGTTTTGCAATTGATACGCCACCTGTGCCGTCGCACCCGGATCGAGATCACCGACCCGAATCACGTCCTTGCCAAACAGGATGTGCGTCTCTTCGAGATCAAACTGGCTGTTGTTGGTCACCGTCCCGGTCACTTTGCCGGACGCGTCGACCTTCAACTGATGCCCGATGTTGCCTTTTCCTTTGAGATACGTCTCCAGATACACCGAACGCGTCGACCAATATGGCACCTTTTCAAAGACGATCTGCGACCTGTCGCCGTTTTGAATCACCCGTCCGCCGCCGTCATTCTGATCGCTGGCAAACGCCCGCATTCCGGCCGGCAGATCGACCGTGTAAGAGCCGCCGCTCGTGACGACAAACGATCCGGCTCCTCCCACCTTGGCCGTATCTGGACTGAGCAGTTCCACCGTCGAGACGACTTGCAGGGCGACGTTTCCGTGCATGTTCATGCCGATCAGCCAGATGCCAAGGGAAAAGACTAACGCAGTGCCGGGGATCGCGCCCCAGGCCCATTCGCGCTTGTTGATCCGGCGCAGCAGCAGGTACAGACCCGGTCCGACCAAAACCGCATACACGCCGAACGCACCGATGGCGAGGCCGAGATCGGGCGTCAGGTCGCGAAACCTCGTCGACGCATTGAGCAATTGAAACTTCGCATCGGACAGGATCTGTCCGACCGGATTGATCACCGGCTGGCCCACTGGACTGTTCGTCTCCGTCATCAGCAGTTTTTGCCATAGCTCCTTGTTGCCTGCCCACGAAGCCAGCGGCTCCTCGCTGAGATCCCAGGCCGCATACAGCACCGAGCCCGCGCCCGCCTTCTGCACCGCCACCAAAGGCACCGCGCCGGACGCGACCACCGAGCGCGCCCCGGGCTTCAGCTCACCGGTCGAAGCGAGCATCTGCGCCACCGACGGTGCAGCACCCGCATACGCAGTCAGCGCGGACAGATCGGTGACCTGCGCTGTGCCCCGCACGAGCACCGGCGACAGATCGGCAAACAGCGAAGCCCCACCGTTAAAATCGGCACCGCCCGCCAGCACCAGCGTACCGCCGCGATCCACCCACGTCTTCACCGCCGCCACTTGTTCCGGAGACAACGGCTCTTTGGGCGCATGGTTGATGACTAGCACGTCGAGCGAATTCAGCAAATCCGGACTTTCCGGCAAATTGTTCGCTCCGACCGACTGGATCGCGATCCGTCCGCCGAGCCCGCCGGACGGGAGCGTCTGAAACAGATTGAGATCGTCCGGCTTTTCGGTCATCCCGCCGATCAAGAACGAGTTTCCTTCCTCCAGCGCACCGCCCGCCGGCACGATCTGCGACGCGACCTCCTCACCTTTCGCATCATAGATTGTCGCCTGCGTCCGGCGATTGAAATAGCCGCCCGGCACTTCCAGCGTAAACGTCTTCGTCGTCCCGGCCGGCACGACGACCTCCTTGGCAAACGAGCCGCCAACCCGGTCGTGTTCCCGTGGGTTTTCCGGCTCGAGCACCAACTGACCCGCGAGATCTGAACCTTTGTTTTCAATCGTAATGCGGACAGCCGTCCACGCCTCCCGCTTAAACGCCCCGCCAAACCCGGTGCTCACCGTCACCGTGACCGGATCGGCCGCCGACACCTGCGCGGGCGCAAACGGCATCAACAACGCGAATGCCAGCAGCCATCCGGCCACTTGCTTCCTTTTCATATGCTGAAACCTCCCCATAAAAACAATCCAAAAAAAACAAACAAAAAACCGTCTCACAGATAGAGACGGCCAAATTTGTGAAAAGTTACCTTTTCGACAGTATTTTTGATCTTTTTGGGGGAAGCGTGATTACTCCGCCTCGTAGACTTCCGGCTTCCAATAAATCACGCACTGTCCGAGCGGCAGATTGATCTCACGAGCCGCACCCGGCACGCCGTTCAAATAGATGATCTCCGTGACGACGACGCGCTCGCCCGCCAGTTCCACTTCTCCTTCATACTCGCGAACCGAACCGTCCGCCAGCAAAAACTCCACCTTACCCGTTCCGATGTCGCGCATGCGGGAACTCTCCTCTGTCAGAAAAAATGATAAGATCCAGACTCTCTTTTATTGAATCATATTTGAACTGGAAAAGAAAGCATCCCCGCTTGCTTCGAGACGAGATCAATGCAGAAACTCTTCGTTCAAAAACTCATTGGGATCGAGCCCGTCAAACAGGTCACGCCATTCCTCCCGCTCCACCGTCCTTGACAGCCGGATCTTGCGTTGCGGTCCACGCGGGTAGCGAAGCGTGTACGCGTGATACGCCCGCCACAGCACATACACGCGGATCAGATAGCGCTCCGGCTCATGATAATCAAAGAAATGGCGGATCTCCAGCCGGCTCTGGCACAGTTCGACCAGCAACCGGTGATCGGGCGCAAAATATTTCCCCACCGCCCGCACCAGCAGCATCACGATATCAGAGCGGCGCATATACAACGCCGACGAAGCCAGCAACAAAAACAGATACAGGTACGGATACACCCGGCGCGGCTCCTCGCGATGCGGGATCGTCGCCGTGCGCAGCCAGGTCGTGATCTGCACGACGTCGATCGCTTCCGATTTTAAGATCAGTCGTTTGGCGAGCTTCATATATTCGAACAGCAACACTTTGACCAAGGGCATCCGCTCTTTGCCCTCCGTTCCGATCAGCGTGCTGAGCAACTGGCCGAACGTGTGCGAGACGATGCATTTGGCCACAAAATTGTGACCGTACGTCTCCGTCTTGATCACCAGCTTGCCGATGTCGCCGAGGCTTTGAAACGATTGGAGCACAAAGGAATTGATGTCTTTGTTCAACTCCCGGTTTTTCACCACCTGACAGGTGATCGCAAAGATCTGCTCCACCGCCAGTTTCACCATGTTCATCATCTGCTGGCCGATCAGATTGTTTCGCGTGATCAGCGCATACGCCGCGATCACGCGGTTGGCCGCTCGCAGCGACCCGCTCTCCGCATAGCGCATGCCCATTTCATGCAGTTCATTTAAAATGCGTCCCGAAACAGCCAATTCCCGCTCTTTAAACGAGATCGATGCGATGCCGACCAATTGGTCGATGATCCGCTCATGATACCACAGCGCATCGTCCGCCTGCTCCGACGGGAGCTTGGCCTGATGCATCATCTCCGCGATATTTTCCACGCAAAAGACGGCTGTCACCGCATCCATCTCGCTGACCGCCTTTTTGGCGATGTCACAGATCTGCCCGACCTTGTCCAGCGCGCCCGGATAATCCCCGGCCCGATAGGCGGTCAGATATTCGCGCTCGATCGCCTGCACGATCGTCTCCGGCTTGAGCAGTTGGATCACAAAGTAGAGATAGACCAGCAACGCCATAAAACAGACGAGCAGCAGCACGAGATCGGCGCTCATCCCCTGATCCAGCCACAGCGGCGGCTGATCACCCGGATGGTCGGAGATGCGGGAGAGCAGATAGATCGCGTGCAGGATCGTGCCAAAGTAAAACGACAGCAAGCTCGCATTAAAAGGAAAGCGGACGTAAAAATCCAGCACTCGGTGCGTGTACTTGCTCGCCGTCAGTTGGATCGCGACCATGATCACCGAGATCGACAACGCGAGGATCGTCGCGAGCGTCGACGCGATGGTGCCCAGATACCCCCTGGCCGTCTCCAGATCACCGCTGAAAAACGGCGGCGTAAAGCGAAAGATCAAGATCATCAATCCCCACGCCAAAAGCAACTGTCCAATCGAGTGCGAGATGGGGGCATGCCGCAGATGCTGCAGATGACCACGATGCACAGCCTCTCCTCCTTTCCCGCCGCGTGTCTTTTAGTATCCACCTTTTCCCCGTGCTCATTCTTCATAGACGAGCGGGAGGGGGCGAATACTAGTCGATGACGGATGACGGCTCATTCCACCTACAGGCAGGAGGCGATTGCTGATGAAACGGCGTGCCAGATGGGGCATGATCACCGCCCTGACCGCTTTGTTGATGACTCCGTTCTTCGTACAGGATCAAGCGCCCTTTGCGGCTCGCCAGTCGACGCCGACACCGGCCAAAACTCCGGCAAAAGCAGACGCCCGCACCGCCCAGATCCGAGCACTGGCAGCGAAAAAAGCGCAAGGCAACGAAAGCGTCGTCGCCAAAGACATCGCCCGCACCGCGTCATTGTGCGTGCGCGACTGCCGGACGATGCTCACTGAGATCTCCAATGAACTCGGACATGCAGGGACCACCGCCGAGCGCCTGCACGTGCTGAAACAACACCTCAGCCAGCATTCGCAATTTGTGGCCCTGACCTTGACGGAAGATCTGAACAATCCGCTGCAGGTCGGTCATCCGTTGCGTTCCGACCTGCTCAAACAAGCGCATCCGTTTATCGTCAAGGACAATTTTTACGTATCCGACCTCTACCGCAAGCCGCAGGCCAACGACCCGAAAGAAAAAATCGGCATGACGCTCGGCGTCCCCGTCCTGCGCGGCTCGCAGGTCGTCGGCTCGCTGACAGCCGATGTGGAGATGGGCCACCTGATGCAGGTGATCCGCACCCAAGACGACGAGATGGGCACGAAGACCAGCCTCGTCGGGCTGGACTGCTACAACGAAAAGATCGGAGCCGGCACCCGCGGCCTGCAGGACCAAGGCGGCAACTCCGAAGCCAAAGGCGGCGTAAAGACCCGGCAGGTCTCCCGCAAACGGGCCGTCTCCAAAGTGGACGGCACCGCCTGGCGAGTCAGCGTCACCTCAAAAGGCGACAAAGCCCGCATCCACGGGCAAGTCGTTCACGGGCAGGTGCTCGTCCGATTTGATCAAGCTCTGACGCAGGAGCAGATCACGAAAATGACGGGCGACATCAAAGGCAAGCTCGTCCGCAACCACTCACGCAACAACCGCCATGTGTATATTTTCCAATCGGATACCACCTCAACCGCCGACATGATCGCTTATTTCCGCTCCCAAGGCGCTCGCATCGCCGAGGCGCACACCAAACTGCGGCAAAACACCGCCACCGTCAAAGAGGGCGAGACAACTGCCAAAGAGCGGGTGATCGAATCGCCGAACGACACGTTTTACGGCAGCAACCAGTGGAACCTGCCGCTGATCGGTGCGGATAAAGCGTGGCAGATCTCCACCGGTGACCCGAAAGTGATCATCGCCGTCGTCGACACCGGCGTCGACCTCGACCACCCGGACCTGAAAGGGCAGCTGACCGAAGGCTGGAACGCCATCGACGGCAGCAACGTGCCGCAGGACGACAACGGTCACGGCACGCACGTTGCCGGAGTCATCGCCGCCCGCACCAACAATCTCGAAGGCATCGCCGGCATCGACTGGGCCGGCAAGATCATGCCGATCAAAACGATGGGAGCTGACGGCTCCGGCTCGGTCGTCGACATCGCCGACGGCGTGATCTGGGCGGTCGACCACGGCGCGACGGTGGTCAACCTGTCGCTTGGCGAATACAGCGACTCCGACTACCTGCACGAAGCGATCCGTTACGCCTATGACAAAGGTGCGGTCGTGCTGGCCGCAATGGGCAACGACGGCATCCCGGAGCCGAGCTACCCGGCCGCCTATCCGGAAGCGATCGCCGTCGCCGCCAACGACGAGACGACCGAGTCGGCCACCTTCTCCAACTTTGGCCCGCACTGCTCCGTCTCCGCCCCTGGCGTCGCGATCCCGAGCACCTATCCGGATCGCCGCTACGTCGCCCTGTCCGGCACATCGATGGCGACACCGCACGTCGCCGGCCTCGCCGCTCTGATCCGCTCCGTCAACCCTGATCTGACTCCGGATCAAGTGCGCGAGATCCTCGAACAGACGTCGGACGACCTCGGTCCTTCCGGATTTGACGACTACTACGGACATGGCCAGATCAACATCGGCCGCGCCTTGAACGCAGCCCGCGAGACGGTGAAATCATAAAAGGAAAGGGGCTTCCTTACCGTGAGGAGGCCCCTTTCCCACCCATGATCGCAGCCATCTGTTGCTCTTTCTCCTCGGCCATCACGACGCCAAGCAACGCGATACATACGCCGAACACGACGCCGAGCTTTGTTCCTTCCCCCCGCATCGAGGCCGGCAGCGACTCCACCAGCACGATCCCCAGTATAAAGATCACCAGAAACACGACCGCAAATTTGGCCGTCTCCTGCATTTGGATTCTCGTTCTCGTATCCAACCGAAAAGCTCCCCCTTTTTCTCTCATCCCTATACTCTATGTGGCACCCCCACATCGAGCGACCGATTCGCGAAGGGTATTCTAACCAATTTTCGATATTTTGTTAAAATTACCCAACCCATTTTCCTGTATGCTAGAGTTTGAGAAAGGAGGAGACACGTTTGCGACTCAAGCTGAAAGAATACACCCCGATGTTTACCGGCCTGCTGCTGATCGCGCTCGGTCTGGTCCTGCCGCTCGGATTTGACGACTCGCCGCGGCTCATCGACCTCTTCTCCTATTGGGCTAGCCATATGATCGATACTTATCTATAGACATTCGGTTCCGCTTCCTCGCATATACATCTGGCGAGGAGAAACCGGAGCGTCGCGGATTGCCACCATCCTTTCCGGAGGTGGACACTTATGAAACGACGTTTCCGGCTTGACGAGATCGTGATCTGGGTGATACCCGGTCTCGTGAGCATCAAGTTCAAGGTTCAGATGTAAAGAAAAAGCGGCGTGCATCGGCACGCCGCTTTTTCTTGCTTTTTTACAACGCCCGCTCGATCAGATCCATGATGTGCACTGCTTCCATCTGCCCCGTCATCCCGGCGCGCTGGATGCCTTTTTTCATCTGGAGCAGACAGCCCGGATTGGACGTGACGATCAGCGTGGCCTTCGTGTTTTCCACGTCGACCATCTTGTCGTCGAGGATCTGCATCGACATGTCAAAATTGGTGATGTTGTAGATCCCCGCCGAACCGCAGCACGTGTCGGCCCCGCGCATCTCCACAAACTCCACGCCGGGGATGCTTTTGAGCAACTGGCGGGGCTGGTTGCGCACGCCTTGCCCGTGGGCGAGGTGGCAGGAGTCTTGGTAGGTGACGCGCACGTTCAGTTCTTTGCTGAACGAAAGCGGCGGCAGTTCCGCGAGCAATTCGTTTGCGTCGCGCACCCGGCCGACAAATCGCATCGCCCGCTCTTTCCACACCGGGTCGTCGTGGAACCAGTGATGATACTCCTTCAACGCCGCGCCGCAGCCCCCTGCGTTGTTGACCACAAAATCGACGCCCGCTCTTTCAAACGCCTCGATGTTCCGTTTTGCCAGTTCAACCGCGCCGCTCTGCTCTCCGGCGTGGGCATGCAGCGCGCCGCAGCAGGCTTGCTCCTTTGCAAACACCACTTGGCAACCGGCTTTGGTCAGTGCGCGGGCGGTCGCTTGGTTGGTCTCATAAAACATCATGTCCATGACGCAACCTGTGAACAGTCCGATTTTCAAACCAGCCGCTTCCCGCTCCGGCTCCATGACCGGCTCCCGCTTCATCCGCTGCCACGGTGACGCGATCGTCTGCACCGCCGTCGCCATCTCCGCTGCCTGACGCGGCATGATCTTGATCAGCCCGGTCTTTTGAGCCAGAGCTTGCAGACCTGCCGCCTGCGCCATCCACAGCAGCGATCCCATCAGTTCCAGCCGCTCCGGATGCGGAAAGACCTCGTGGAAGATCAGATCGCGAAGCAGCGAAGTATCCCCCTTCTGCTTCTTACGGGTCTCCACCACATCGCGGGCCGTCTCGACCAATGAGCCGTATGGCACCCCCGCCGGGCACGCCGTCTCGCAGGCCCGGCAGCCGAGGCAGAGATACATATTGTGTTCAAACTCCTCGTCGATCTGGAGCCGTTCGGTCGCCGCGCCTTTCATCAGCGCGATCCGACCGCGCGGCGAGGCCGACTCTTTCCCCGTCTGTCGGTACGTCGGACAGGCAGGCAGACAAAACCCGCACTGCATGCAGTTGAGGATCTCATCCATGTCAAACTGGTCCAACAGCCGGGGCAGCGAGCTGTCCGGACAGTGCTCAGGCCCGGCTGTGACCGTGCCCGCCGCCAACATGTTCGTGAGCGCACCCATGCGTTTTCACCACCACTCTGCGTCGTTGGTCTTTCGCAAACATCTTACCAGGGTTCATGATCCCGTGCGGGTCGAACGCCTCCTTGACCCGCTTCATCAGGTCGATGCCTCCCGCGCCCACTTTCCATTCTAGATAAGGCGCTTTGGCGATGCCGACCCCGTGCTCGCCGGTGATCGTGCCGCCGAGTTTGATCGCCGCTTCAAAGATCTCGCCAAACGCCATCTCGACGCGGTGGATCTCCTCCGTGTCGCGCTCATCCGTCATGCAGGTCGGGTGCAGATTGCCGTCGCCTGCGTGGCCGAACGTGCAGATCGGCACGCTGTATTTGTTCGCGATCACCCCGATCTGATCAACCATCTCCGCCAGACGGGCGCGCGGCACCGTCGCATCTTCGAGGATCGTCGTCGGCTTGACGCGGGACAGAGCAGACAGTGCGGCCCGGCGGGCGGCCATCAATTTCGCGCCTTCCTCCGCATGTTGCGCCGTGCGCACTTCCACCGCCCGTTCCGCGTGTGCGATCTCGGCGATGCGGATCATATCCTGCTCGACTTGGAGCGGATCGCCGTCCTGCTCGATCAACAGCATCGCCTTCATATCGAGCGGCAGCCCGATCCGGGCAAACTCCTCGACCACCCTCATCGTCGCCTGATCGAGAAACTCCATCGTCGCCGGGATGATCCTCTCGGCGATGACGCGCTGCACGGTGCGGGCCGCGTCGGTCAGGTCGCTGAAATATGCGACCATCGTCTGCTTGGCCTTGGGCAACGGCAACAGTTTGGCCGTGATCTCCGTCACCACCGCCAGCGTCCCTTCCGAGCCGACCAGCAGTTTGGTGATGTCATAGCCCGCTACGTCCTTGGCGTTTTTGCCGCCAAAGCGCAGCACCTCGCCGTTTGGCAGCACCGCTTGCAGGCCCATGATGTAGTCCTTGGTCACGCCGTATTTTAAACCGCGCATGCCGCCCGCGCACTCCGCGACATTGCCGCCCATCGTCGAGATCCGCATGCTGCCAGGATCGGGCGGGTAAAACAGCCCCCGCGCTTCCACCGCTTGATGCAACTCCGACGTGATCAGACCCGGCCCGAACGTCGCGGTCAAATTTTCCTCATCGATCTCTTGCAAGCCGTTCAATCGGTTCGTCACCAGCACGATCCCGCCCTCTGTCGGCACCGTGCCGCCGCACAGATTGGTGCCCGAGCCGCGCGAGACGATCGGAATGCGATGCTGATTGGCGATCTTCAACACCGCCGCGATCTCCTCCACGGAGCTCGGCATCACCACGGCGTCCGGCATCGCTTGGTACAGCGGCGTCGCGTCATAGGAATAGACGTACAGCTCATCCGGCGTATCGAGAAACCATCTCTCGCCTACGATCTGACGCAGTTGGCTCTTCAGTTCCTTTTCCATCGCGCAACCCTCTTCCCAGTCATCAGATGAATGTAAATACAGATTAGCACAGGTTACGCCTTGTTTCAATGAGCCTCGTTGTGTAGAGTGGGGATATGGTCCTGACAAAGAAAAACTATCAGATCGTCGCCGACGAGATCGGCCGGATGATCGCAGAAGGCATGCTCAAACCGGGCGACAAGATCGCCACCATCGACCGGCTCGCCGAACAGTATGGCGTCGGCAAATCCACCGTCCGCGAAGCCCTGAGCCAGCTCAAAGCGCGCGATCTCATCGAAGCGCGCCAAGGCGAAGGCACCTACGTCAAAAAAAACGCGGCCGCTGCCTTGGCCAGCCTGCCGCCGCTGCTCTCCTCACCGCCTGATGAACTGCTGCACCTGTTGCAAGTGCGCAAGGTGATCGAGAGCGGCTGCGCAGAGCTGGCGGCCCTGCACCACGACGAGCACGATCTCGCCCTCCTGGAGCAGATCCTCGAAAAAATGTCGCTCGCCGTCAACAGCGAGGAGTCGAGCCGACTCGCCGACATTCAGTTTCACACCGCCCTCGCCGCGGCCACAAAAAACCCTTATCTCACCGCGATGATGAACTCGCTCTCCGAAGCGATGAACGCGTCGATCCGGGATTCGCGCAACCTGTGGCTGTATGCGCGCGGGGCATCGTCCGTCCGGCTGTGGCAGGAGCATCAGGAGATCTATGAAGCGATCCGCGACCGCGATCCGGACGCGGCCCGCGACCGTCTGCTCCGCCATCTGGAGCAGGTCGAACAGGCTCTGCACAAAAAAAGGTAGGTGCGCACAGCGGCACCTGCCTTTTTTCGTCGCTTATCTGTTGTTGTTGTACAGCAACACCCCGGCGGAGAGGCCGAACGCCAGCAAGGCCAACACATAGGCTGTGCCCGCACCGAATCCTTCCCCGCGCTTGTTCATCCAACGGCCAAAATTGATCGTGTACACCGCGACCGCAGCCGGGAGGAACAACTGCAACCCCAGAATGATCCACTTCATCTGTGCCCTCGCCTCCTTGCCTACTTGGCGATGATCGGAGCGGTCTGCACACCGGTCCGCCTGATGTTGATCGTCACTTTCACATCCACCTTCGCCGTCTTCAACGATTTTCGAAACGGAAACCGCTGCAGGTCGGCCGCCGTCGCAAACTGGGACCGCGTCTGTTTGAAGATGTGGAACGGGTCTGCTTGATACTCATGAAACATCCGTTCAATCAGCTCTTTTTGATTACGACTCAGCCGAGCTCCGATCTTTTGTTCCAACTGATGCAGATGTTTCAACTCCGTATAGTTGACATGGCTTTGCACGCCGATCAAATCCCCTTCGAGGGACTCATTCACATGCACGCGCACCGGCTTTTGCGAAAGATCCACCTCGATATGCGGCGAACGGGCATGTTTGAGCTCCACCGAAACGTACGCACCCTTTTGGAGCGGATCGGGAAAGTCCATCTGCGTGCGCAACAGTTCCCCGCGCAAAGTCAGCAGCATCCGCGTTTCGATACCGTCGAGCATCGTGACCAGTTTGGCGTCGCGAAACACGCCCGTGCCGACAAACTCCAGCGGATTGCCCCCTTGCCGAACCACCTCTCCGGGCACGGAGGAGAGTTCCGTCTCCTCCGCCCACGACTCTCCCTCCGAATCGTCGCTGTTGTTTTTTTTCTTCACCTTGTCATTAATCCCCACTGTCGGCAAGATCGCGTCTTGATTGGGCGCTTCCATCGACGTAATAAATTCGTGAAAGATCACGTACGGCGTCAATCCGGTGTGCTTGCCGACATTGGTGACCGACTCGTTAAATCGACTGACCGATTTTTCCAGCACCGGCTTGTTTTGGTCAAACGTCTCCCGCGCGGTCCCGCGCGTGACAAACACATGGACGGTGCGGCGAAACTCCCGATACCGGGTCAGCGGACGCAGAAACTCGATGAACTGCTCGTCCTTTGCCATCTCCTCCCCGACCACGAGGTTAGCCAGATGGAGCAGCGAGATCCGCCGTTCGACCGTCGTGTTTAAAAAGTTGAGCGCACCGGGGATCGTGTGCGCCCGTACGGTGATCGCCTCCGCGCCGGATACCTGACTCCCCGACTCACCGCCCTCCTCGCGCCCGGCTTCCTGTGCGCTCGGCACGGCGATGCGGGCTGTCACGTCGATCATATTCTCCGGAGCTTTGTCGATGCCGAGCGACACGACAAACGCCATCCCTTCCAGTTCGATCCTGTCATAGCAGCCGGTGCAGGCGGCCATCGTCAGCGAGACGATCAGCAACAGGCTGAGCAACGGCCGCCAGACGCGTTTAGGAGGCGTTTCGGTGTGCATCCCGATCCTCCCCCTTTCCATCCTTCCAACGCGCCATCCAAAGGATCGCCATCGGGATGAACCAAGCCACCGTCCAACCGACTTTCATCAGGATGTTTGTGTTCCACATGTTGACCTCCGGCCAACTCTCCGGCACAAACGCCAGCGCATAGAGGATCGTGCCGACAGAAAACACAACCGGCCGATAGACCGGCATCCGGCAGAACCACGCGATCAGGTAGGAGATCACGAACACCAGAGTTCCGACTTTGATCAACGCCAACGCCACCCAGATAAACACAAACGCCGCTTCCAACCGCTGAATAAACTGGCCGATGTAGATCAAGCGGCCCAGCTGATAGAGCGGAAACGGCGCACGCATCGACGCTTCCGGCGGGAAGATCAGCGTAAACGACAGCACCATCACCGCATACACCACCGCCGTCGCGCCCGTGCTCCAATAGCCGATCCGCACCGCGTCTGCCGGATTTCGCAGCAGCGATCCGAACACCGCCAGAAGCAGCACGTTGAGAAACGCGCCGGAAAACTGCCAGCCGCCGCTGATCACCCGTAACGGCCCGGTACCCCAAAAAGGAAACAGATACTCGACATTCATCCAGTTGCTGTTAAGCGCCAGCAACGAGACCAGTCCAAACAGAAAAAGCAGCAAAAACAGACTGGACACGCGGGTCAATCCTTCGATCCCCGTATACGCGTAATACAGCACCGACAGCAAAAACGGTATCGCGATAAACGAGATGGGAGAGCGGGGCAACACCGTCGTGATCACCATCTCCGTGAAGAGGCGAAACGTCGAGGCCGCCTCCGCCATCAGAAACAGGCAGATCATCAGCACCGCGATCCCGGCCCCGATCCGGCCGAGACAGCGCTCCGCCAAAGAGAGCATATTTTCGCCGGGATGCATGACCAGAGCGGGCGCGCACACCGCCCAGACGATCATGCAGATCATGGCGGAGACGAACGGGATCATCCAAGCTGCCGCGCCTCCGTGCATCACCATCTGTTGCGGCAACGTGAGAAAGACGTTGGCGAGCAGCACGGCGAACACCAGCGCAAACAGTTCCCTGCGTCCGAGATATCCGGTCTTCAGCACATGCACTCCTCCTTATCGGCGGCTTCGTGGTTCGCGGTCAGGATTTTCTTTGGCTTTTTTACGCCGCGCTTCCTCCGAGTCGTGCGTCGTCGGCGCCCAGGACCGCGTGAAAGGAGTTTGCCGCCGCAGCGACTGCGGGTAGAGCGGGCGGGGCCGCATCTCCTGCTCATAGATCGGGCCGCGGATGATCACATCTGGGCTGGAGCGTTTAAACGGAGCGATCGGCGTCAACATCGGCACGCCAAACGACTTGGTCTGCGCCCAGTGCATTGACATGAACATCACCCCGAGCGTGATCCCGTAAAATCCCCAGCAAGCGGCGAGAAAGATGAACAGAAAGCGCAGCGTCCGGACAGCGAACGAAATGTTGTAGTTTGGCATCGTAAACGCGGACAGCGCCGTCACCGCGACCACGATCACCAACAGCGGCGAGATCACAGCCGCTTGAACGGCCGCTTGTCCGAGAATCAACGCGCCGACGATACCGATGGTCGGACCGATCACATTCGGGATGCGGATGCCCGCCTCGCGGATCAGTTCCAAGGCCAGTTCCATCAGTAGCACCTCCAGCACCAGCGGAAACGGCACTTTCTCACGGGCGGCTGCGATGGTCAGCATCAGGTCGGTCGGGATCATCTCCGGATGATAGTTGGTGATCGCGATATAGATCGCCGGCAAGAGCATCGCCGCCACGAAGGCGATAAAGCGGATCAAGCGGATAAACGAACCGAACGGAAAGCGCAGATAGGCATCTTCCGGCGTATGAATCAGCGACCAGAGCATCGTCGGCATGATCAGCACATATGGGCTTTGACCGACAAAGACCGAGACAAATCCTTCTGACAGCGACTGAGCGACTCGGTCCGGCCGCTCCGTGGCCATCATCCGGGGGATCAGGCCGCGGGGCGGTTCCTCGATAAACTGTTCGAGTTGGCCGCTGTCCTGCAGAAAATCGACCTTGACCGCTTCGATGCGCCGTTTCACCTCTTCGACGAGGGCGGGGTTGACAATGCCGTCCACGTACATGATCGCGAGATCGGTGGGGGCGAGCTCGCCGATCTGCATCATCTCCGTGATCAGACGTTCCGTTCGCAGACGAGCGCGGACGAGACCGGTGTTGGCGCGCAAGTTCTCGGTAAACGCATCGTGCGGGCCGCGCACGACCGTCTCCGTCTTGGTCTCGCCGACGCCGCGATGGGCCCAGCCGTTCGTCGCCACGACCAGCGTCTTGTCGATTCCTTCGAAAAAGAGTGCGGTCGAACCGGTGAGGATCTGCTTCGTCGCTTCGGTCCAGGCGTCATACACCGCAACCTGATTGCCGGGCACCAGCATCTCCCGCGCCCGTTCGAGAAGATCATCCTTTCCGCCGTTCGTCGGTTCCTTCGCACGAAGCATCAGCGGTTCGAGCACATACTCATTGATGATCTTCGTATCGGACAACCCCTCCAGAAACACGGCAAACGCCCGCACCGGCACATGATCGACCACCCAAAAGTCCCGGATCACCACATCCGCGTTCGTGGGCATCCGAAAAATGAACTCCACCCTTTCCCGATTCTCCGCCAGACTCGCTCCGATCTTTTCCGGAACGGCCTCCTCTTCCAAATCATCGGGCGTTTCTTTCCCCTCACCATCCGCCGACGAATCGTCATCGTCGCTTTGCTGCACATCCGCCTCGGTCTCTCTCGCGCGTCCATGACCGCCGGACTTACGTGCCGCCTCGGCTGCCTTCTCGCGACCTGTGCTGTCAGACTTTTGTGCCGCCTCGGCTTCCTTCTCACGACCTTTGCTGTCAGACTTTTGTGCCCCCTCGGCGTCCTTCTCGCGACCTGTGCCGTCAGACTTTTGTTCCGCCTTCTCGCGGTCATCGCCTCGTGACGCTTGTGTCGCCTTTGGCTCCCTCTCACCGCCAGCACCTTCAGACTCACGCACCGCCTCGGAGCCATCCTTCTCCACCTGTGCTGCACGGCCGATCTTGCGCGGACGAATCGTTTTGCGATATTTGATTCTGTTCGTACTGCCGCCGTCCTCCGGTTCTCGCTCCGGTTCTGCCACCTGTTCTTCCTCCGGCGGTTCTTTTTCGGGCGGGTCGTCTTGTCGCGGCATTTGAGCCGATTCCGGTTCGCTTCCCGACCGCCCTTTCGTCTTCCCGAGCAGCGAGAAATCCTCGTCCAGAATCGTATCGTCCACCGCAAACAACCGACCGATCTTCGACCATACGGACATCGGGTTCCTCCCCATTTTGATTTGCCCCTATGTTTCCCTCCTTTTTCCTGCTCATGCATCTTTTAGTCATGCAAAGCCCGCAACTCCCCCGACACCCGATCCATCTCCCGCACATATACCGCCCGCTTCTCCTCCGACAACTGCCCGTCTGCCGCCTGCTCCGCCAGCCTCGACAACTCCATCTGAAGCAACAGCCTCGCCTCTGCATGCCGCACCTCCACATGCGTCTGCGCCCTTCGAGCCTGTCGCTCCTGCCATTCCTGCCACGTTCCCGGATAGTGCGTCACCGCCCCGTCCGCAAACACCAGCACCTGCGTCGCCAACCGCTCCACCAGCCGTCGGTCGTGCGACACCACAAGCAAAGTTCCGGAATATTCCCTCAACGCTTCTTCCATCCGTTCCCGCGACAGAATATCCAGATAATTGGTCGGCTCATCCAACACCAAAACATTTACATCGGCCAGCATCAGCTTCACAAACGCCACCCGGCATTTCTCTCCCTGACTCAACTCGCCGACCTTCTTGCCCACCTCCTCTTTCCGAAACAAAAAACTCCCGAGGATCGTCCGCGCATCCGTCTCCGTCAGTCCCTCGATCTCCAAAACTTCCGCCAGCACCGTCCGTGTCGGATCGAGCCGCTCCACCTCCTGCCCGAAATAGCCGATCCGCACCGACGGACTGCGCCTGACCTCCCCGTCACTTGGCTCCATCTCCCCGCACAGCACCTTGAGCAGCGTCGATTTTCCGCACCCGTTCGGCCCGACCAACGCCACCCGCTGCCCCTTCTCCACGGCAAACGTCACCCCTTCATACAACGTCCGCTCCGCAAACCGGACAGCTACGCCTTCCACGAGAAACGCCCGGTTTCCAAACGCCTCCCCACCCACAAATCCGATCTTCATTCCGACCTGATCACGCGGCGCGGCCACACGCTCCGCCTGCAACTTCTCCAACTGCCGCCCCTTGTGCCGCATCTTCGCATGCATCTTCTTCGCCCCGCTCTTGTCGCCGCCGCCATGCGCCCGCTGCGCCCACAGTCGAAACCGATCCACCGACTCCTGCAGATGGCGCGCCTCCGCCTGTTGCTTCTCATACAACGACCGGTGCCGCTGCCGCTCCGCCTCCTTCGCCAGCGCATACGCCGTATAATCGCCCGGATACGACCCCATCCCGTCTTTTCTCAGCTCCAAGATCCGCGTCACCGCCCGATCCAAAAACACCCGGTCATGCGACACCGCCAGCACCGTCCCGGCATACCCTCGCACAAACCGCTCCAGCCACTCGATCGTCTCTCCGTCCAGATGGTTCGTGGGCTCATCGAGCAGCAACACCTCCGGCTCCTGCAGCAACAAACGCGCGAGTTGCGCCCGCGTCTTCTGCCCGCCGCTCAACGATGCCACCTCCTGCTCCCACACCGCGTCCGGCAGACCGACCTCGCGCAGCACCCGCTCGACCTCCGCTTCCACCGAATAGCCGCCGAGCGACTCATACCGCTCCTGCAACTCCCCGTACCGCACCAACAACTCCTCTATTTCTCGGGAAATAATACCCACCGATAATAGGCCTTCGATCTCATTTAGATCCTTTTCCAAGGACAATAGTCCTACTTTACCGGCGCGCACATATCCTTTAACCGATTCACCGGAGCCCCACTCCGTCTGCTGCGTCAAAAGACCGACCCGCTCTGAAGTCACCGTCCGATCCCACAGCACCGTGCCGTCCTCCGTCGGAACCTTCCCGCACAACACGTGCAGAAACGTTGACTTGCCGACTCCGTTCGGTCCCACCAGCCCGACCTTCTCGCCTGGCAACAGCCCGCCGCTCACACCGGCAAACACCGTTCTCGTCCCAAACATCTTTTTCAAATCCATCCATTGCATCGCGTACATATCCATTCCCCCTGGGATCTTAAACTCGTTCCGACCGACCCCAAGACGCAAAAAAGCCGCGGGTGCAAACGCGCCCACGGCAGAACGAACAGACGAAAGAGGACAGCAACAGGCCCGCAGACCTGTCCCGTAACCGTTTCGAATCACGTTCTTCTCACGAAAGCGGACACAGTTCTCCCGCCTTCGCCGCTTGTCTAAAACAAGCCGCGTTTGCATTCTTCCACACCTATTTTCGTCTCAGGGTGTATTAGAATTCAAACGAAAAGATCATGTCGAAACAGATACCACCTTTCCTCTTCAAGTTATCACCAGTATATGACAAGGATTCCCTCTTGGCAACCACAGAACTTCCGGCAGATCACCCGTCCCTACAGTTGAGTCAGCCACTCCGTCATCTCCTGCAGCACCTCGCCCTGCTCCGGCTCATTGAACAGTTCATGATAGCACTCCGGATATTCCACATATTTCCCGCCCAGAGGCAGCCGCCGGAAAAACGGTTCCGCCGCCTCTGCATCGACGAGCAGATCCTGCCCGGCCTGCATCAGCAGCACCGGCACGCGCACCCGTTCCGCTTGGGCCCGCGCCTGCTCCATCGCCCGCGTCAACTCCCGATACCAGCGCACGCTGACCGGGATGCCGCAGTGCGGATCATCCGCGTACGCCTGCACCACTTCCGGCGACCGGGAGACCAGCGACGCGCTGAGACCGCTGCTCATCCGAAGCCGCGGTGTCGCCGCATCGAGGACGGCCGCCAGCCCCTTCTTCCAGCCCGGCACCTCCACCGCCAGCCTCAGGCACGGCGACGACAACACCGCCGCAATCACTTGCGGAGTGCGCGACAGACGCTCCTGCAGATACCGCACCGCGATCAGCCCGCCCATGCTGTGACCGAGCAACACCACCCGGCCGTGTGTCGCCAGTTCAGTCGCTTGTTTCACCCATTGCTCCACCGCATCGAGATACTCGTCGAACGAATCGACGTGACCGGGCAATCCTGACGTAAGGCCCGCCCCCGGCAGATCCCCGGTCACCACCGGGATGCCCCGCGACGTCAACGCCCGCACCACATGCCCGTAACGCCCGCTGTGATCGCCCGCACCGTGCACCAACACCACCGCCATCGACGGCTCCTTGTGATCGGCGCGGTGCGTCACCCCCGCCTCTGTCGGAAAGACCAACGTATGCAGCTTTCTCTCTCTGTTCACCGTTTTGTCATCCCCCATCGCTTCTAATTTGTACCGAGCAGTTCTTTCACCTGTCCACAGCACATAAAATCGACACCAAAACAGTCCGGAAAGGGGGGAGCTCGATGGAAGATAAATGGTTCCTGCTCATCCGCGACACCATCGGCATCGCCGGCAACCTCGCCGAATGCATCGGCATCATCTTCCTGTTCACCCAGTTCCGTCGTCGCGATCGCCCCGTCACCGTCAAGCGCCGCTCCTTCGATCAATCGTAAGGGAAGCCGCCTGCGCTCCACCCGGCGCGCAGACGGCTTCTTCCTTCTTTGTCCATCTTTCAATTGCTTTGATCGTAAAGACCCGAAACGCAGATGTCAAGGATGCCCACACTGTCTCACCCCTCCTCAGAAAAGGAATACACAGTCAGACGGCGAATCTTATCACCATCCATTAAAATTCATTTTTCTGATTATTTACGATATTTGGAAGGAGTCCATTCTATGACATCCGTATCCTTCATCACCGGCTTTCCCGGCTTTATCGCCACCCGGCTGTTGAAAAAAATCGCCCGTTTCCACCCCTTCGCCCGCTTCGAACTGCTCGTCCATCCGAGCCAACTTTCGCGCGCAAAACAGGAACTCGATCGCCTCGTCGCGGACGGAGCCTCTCCACGCGAGCGCTACCGCCTGATCCAGGGCGACATCACCGCCAAGGGCCTCGGCCTTGGCTCGGACGACCTCACCCGCCTGCGCCGCGACGTCACGCACGTCTTTCACCTCGCCGCCCTCTACGACCTCGCCGTGCCGCAGGACATCGCCTACCGCGTCAACGTCATCGGCACCGATCATGTAAACGATTTTGTGCGCAGTCTGACGCACTTGCAACGCTATACCTATTTCTCCACCGCCTACGTCTCCGGCGACCGCACCGGCCGCATTTACGAAAGCGAACTCGACTGCGGCCAGTCGTTCAAAAACCACTACGAAGCCACCAAATTTGCCGCGGAGGTCAACGTGCAAGCTCTGCGCGAAGACGTGCCGCTCACCATCATCCGCCCTGGCATTGTCATGGGCGACTCCCGCACCGGCGAGACCGCCAAATTTGACGGTCCCTACTTCATCATGCGCTTCCTCGACCGGCTGCGCGCGTTGCCCGTGCCCTACGTCGGCGCCGGAGCCGCCCACATCAACCTTGTGCCCGTCGACTACATCATCGACGCCACCGCCCACCTCGCCTTCGCGCAGGAGGCCCTCGACCGCGTCTACCACCTGACCAATCCGAACCCCTGCTCTGCCCGCGAAACATACGAGATGATCTGCACCGCTCTGCTCGGCAAAAAACCGACCTGGACCCTGCCTTCTTCCCTCATCGAAGCGTCGCTGTCGCTGAGCCCCCTGCGCCGCTTCGTACGCGTCGAAAAAGAGACCATCGCCTATTTCTCCCACCTCGCCGACTACGACGCCTCAGGAGCCCAGCAAGACCTGCTGGCAGCCGGCATCCACTGCCCCTCGCTCCGTGAGTTCCTGCAACCTGCCGTCGACTACTACATCGCGCATCGAACCGACCCTGACAAACTGATCCCGGTCCGTTAAACGGCCAAACAGACAAAAGACCTCCTCCTCCCGCCGAGAAAAAGGGGTCTTTCTCCTAGACGGATCTCTCCCGTCTTCACTTCATCAAACAAAAAGACCTCTTCCTCCCGCCGGGAAAAAGGGGTCTTTTCCAAAGGCGGATCGCAGCCGCCTTTACTTCATCTCAGCCAATACCTTCTGATCCAACAAAATGATATGCCGTTTTTGCACATCGATCCAGCCGTTTGCCTTGAACTCGTTCAAGATCTTGCTCGTCGTCTCACGGGTCGAGCCGATCAGCGAGGCGATGTCTTCGTGCGTCAGTTTGATCCCGATCTTGACGCCTTTGTCCGCCCGTTCGCCGTGGATGTCGGCCAATTTGAGCAACAGGCGGGCGAGACGGGTCTGCACATCGTAGAACACGAGATGTTCGATCTGCTCTTGCGCCTCGGTCAGACGGTGCTCGACGATCTGCGCGATCTTGAGCGACACGCTGGCGTTTTTCATGACGACGTTCTCAAACTCCCGCTTGTCGATGGCGCAGATCTCCGCCTCGTCGAGCGCTTCGGCAAAATTGCGGCGCGGCTCATCGGAAAAAATCGCGCTCTCGCCAAAGATATCGCCCGGCTCCAAGATGACAAGCGTAAAATGTTTGCCCGTCTCCGACAGGCGCGAGATGCGCACCCGGCCGGACTTGAGCATATAAACCTGCGAGCTCGGCTCGTCAGGCGTAAAAATGTATTCGCGCTTCGGCACGGTCGCCGGCTGAGAGCCGCGACCCAGTTGATCGAGTTCTTCTTCATCCAGATCTTTGAACAGGTCATATTGTCTGAGGTAGCAGATTTCGCAAATTCCACTCATGTCGACTGCCTCCTCCACTCTACAGTATATCGGTATGTCGCTTCACTTTATAAAGTAACACAATCACGCCCGCCCCGCAAGACAATTTCTCAATCAATTCTCATTTGGGCGGATGACGATTTTTCAGGTGTGTGACGGTTTGTTCGACACAATCGCCGCCGCTTTCGAGATCTCGCGCAAGACATCGGCGAGGGTCTGCTCATCCATCAATTTGGCCCGCTGAATCGTCTGTCCGCGCGTGGACGACACATAGCGCGTCGGCAACGCATTCAATGCGATCGCCAACACGTCATTTTTGCATTGCTCACACGTGCAGTTCATCTGTAGATGGTTCATCTGGACGTCCAACACCTCGGACACCACCGATTCCATCAGATTGAGTACCTTCATCACAGACTCCCTCGCTCCCTTTTCAGTCCTTTCTACTTCCACATCCTGCCCCTCAATTCCTTTTAATAAAAAAACCTTCCTGCTTGCTTAGCAGGAAGGTTTTACAGAGATTTGACTTAATACTGCTCGGGAGCCTCGCGGAACTTTTGCAACAGCTCGACATCATCTGCGGAGATATAGTTCTCAGCCGCAGCGATCGGCAGCAGAGCCGAATAGGAAGACAGCGTCGCAAACGGCACGCCCGCTTCTGCAAATGCCGCCGATGCTTTCGGGAACTCGTACGTAAAGATCGCCGCGACGCCGATCACTTCGCCGCCCGCCTCGCGCACGCCTTGCACCGCTTGGATCGAAGAGCCGCCCGTCGAGATCAGGTCTTCGATGACCACGACTTTTTGCCCGTCGCGCAGCACGCCTTCGATCAGATTGCCTTTGCCGTGCTTTTTCGCAGAGGAACGCACGTAGATCATCGGCTTGCCGAGCTTGTGCGCCACCCACGCCGCATGCGGGATGCCCGCCGTCGCCGTGCCGGCGATCACATCGACGTCACCGTACTTCTCCTTGATCAGTTCTGCAAATCCGTCTGCGATCATCTCCCGGATCTCCGGGTAGCCCATCGTCAGGCGGTTGTCGCAGTAGATCGGCGAGCGAATGCCCGACGACCAGGTAAACGGCTCGTGCGGGCGCAAGGCCACCGCTTGGATCTCCAGCAGCGATTTGGCAATGCGGGCGGAAAGTTCAGTTGTCATGTCTAGTTGGCCTCCTGTCGTACTTCTTCCAAGATCCGCAACGCAGCAGCGCGCGGATCGTTCGCATGCGTGATCGCGCGTCCGATCACCAGATAGTGCGCGCCCAGCCGCAGCGCTTCGCCCGGCGTCATCACCCGCTTTTGGTCGTTTGCACCCGCCCACGTCGGACGGATGCCGGGGATCACCGTCAGGAAGTCCTCGCCGCACGCCTCGCGGATATACGAGATCTCATGCCCGGACGCCACCACGCCGTCCAGACCCGCTTCCTTCGCCAGCCGTGCATAGTGGACGACGATATCGCGCACATCGCCCGGGATGCCGATCTCGCGGTTCAGCGTCTCTTGTGCCGTCGAGGTCAGTTGCGTCACGCCGATCACCTTCGGGATCGTCAGGCCTTGCGCCTTCGCCCGGTGGATCGCCGCTTCCTTCGCCCGCTGCATCATCGCAAGGCCCCCGCCGCAGTGCACGTTAAACATGTACACCCCGTGTTGCGTCACCGAGTCGGCCGCGCCTGCGACCGTGTTCGGGATGTCGTGAAACTTGCAGTCCATGAACACCTGAAAGCCCATCTCGTTCAGCCGGTGCAGGATCTGCGGTCCAGCGTGAAAGAACAATTGCAGGCCGACCTTCATCGTGCGGATCGTATCGCCGAGCTTGTCGGCCGTGCGCAGCGCATCGTCCATGTTGTCATAGTCGAGCGCCACGAAGATCTTCTCTTCCGGTTTCACGCGCTGTTCCGTCATCTCTACGCCAGCTCCTTCCATGCCGCGCCCTGCAGGTCGCGGATGCTTGCGATGCCATGATCGAGGCAGTATTGACGGATGCCTTCGATGATCTCCGGGCAGGCCAGCGGATTGACAAAGTTTGCCGTGCCGACCGCCACCGCCGTCGCCCCCGCCATGATAAATTCAATCGCGTCTTCCGCCGTCATGATGCCGCCCATCCCGATGATCGGGATCGAGACCGCCTGCGCCACCTGATAGGTCATGCGGACGGCGACCGGCTTCACTGCCGGGCCGGACAGCCCGCCGACGCCGTTGGCGATCAACGGACGGCGCTTGTTCAGGTCGATCGACATCCCGACCAGCGTGTTGATCATCGAGATCGCATCCGCCCCGGCCGCTTCCACCGCCTTCGCCATCGCGACGATGTCGGTGACGTTCGGCGACAGTTTGACGATCACCGGCACGCGGGATACCCGTTTGATCGCCTCGGTCACCTGCGCCGCCTGCAGCGGATCGGTGCCGAACTGGATGCCGCCGCATTTCACGTTCGGGCAGGAGATGTTGACTTCCACCGCGTCGACATCTTCGCTGTCCATCAGCCGCTTGGTGACGTCCACATAGTCCTCGACCGTCGTCCCTGCCACATTGACAAACACCGGAATCTCATAGCGGCGCAGATGCGGCAGTTCCTGCGCGATCACCAGCTCGACGCCGGGGTTTTGCAGCCCGATGGCGTTCAGCATCCCGCCCGGCGTCTCCGCCACGCGCGGCGTCGGATTGCCAAGGCGCGGCTCGATGGTCGTCGCCTTGACCGTGATCGAGCCGAGCACGCTCAGATCATAAAAATCAGCAAACTCCTTGCCAAATCCGAAACAGCCGCTCGCTGTCGTCACCGGATTTTTCATCGTGATCGGACCGATTCGGACCGACATATCGACATCTCTCACCGTCATGCGAACACCACCTTCGGAGCCGAAAATACCGGGCCGTCCTTGCACACTTTTTTATAGCCGACCGAGCCGTCATCCATCCGGCACGACGTCACGCAGGCCATGCAAGCCCCGATGCCGCAGCCCATCCGCTCTTCCAGCGACAGGTAGCCTTCGACCTTGCCGTCCATCTTCGCCTGCACCGCCCGGAGCATCGGCGTCGGGCCGCACGCGTAGAAGCGGTCGGCCGTTGCCAGCAGTTCCTCCGTCATATAGTCGGTGACAAACCCTTGCAGACCGAGTGACCCGTCGTTCGTCGCCACCAGCACCTCGCCATAGCGGCTCAGCTCCTCTTGCAAGATCGCCACGTTCGCCGACTGGAAGCCGATGATCGAGGTCACCTTCGTGCCCTGTTGGGTCAGCTGTTCCGCCAGTTCCACCATCGGCGGCACCCCGATCCCGCCGCCTACGAGCAGCGCGTGACGGTCGCCTTCATGCAGGGTAAATCCGTTGCCGAGCGGGCCGAGCACGTCCAGCTCCTCCCCGACCTTTTTCTTGCGCAAAAGTTCCGTGCCTTTGCCGCCGACGCGATAGGCCACCGCAATCGCTTGGCTCTTCGCGCCTCCCTCGCCCTGCACATAGCAGAGCGAGATCGGGCGTCGGAGCAGATGGTCCACCCCGTCCGTAACGCGGATGTGCAAAAACTGTCCAGGCGTATAGCGGAGATCCTGCGGGGCCGAAAACGCCAGCCACATCATGTTTTCCGCGATCTCCCGGTGTTCGAGGATCGTCAGCCGTGCCATCCAAACCGCCTCCTTATCGAGTTACCGTCATCGGGGCCTCCAGCGGCGCCGTCACAAACTTGATCGACGAAAGCACATCGAGCATCGCTTTTGCCGTGTCCAGCGAGGTCAGGCACGGGATGCCGTGCTCCACCGCTTCCCGGCGGATGCGGAACCCGTCGCGGGTCGGCTCTTTGCCGCGGGTCAGCGTGGAGATGACCATGTTCGTCTTGCCGCTGCGGATGTGGTCGAGCAGATCGTTCGAGCCTTCGGAGATCTTTTGCACTTCCTTGACTTGAATGCCGTTTTCACGCAGCAGGCTCGCCGTGCCCGATGTTGCGACAAATTTGAAGCCAAGGCGCGCATACCCGCGCAGAATCGGCAACGCCTCTTCCTTGTCCTTGTCGGCAATCGACGCGATCATCGTGCCGTGATCCGGGATCTGGATGCCGCCTGCCAGCAGACCTTTGTACAGCGCTTTGGCAAACGACGACTCCTGGCCCATGACTTCCCCGGTCGACTTCATCTCCGGGCCCAGCGTGACATCGACGCGGCGCAGTTTGGCAAAGGAGAACACCGGCACTTTTACCGCCACTTGATCGGTCGGCTCCGGCCACAAGCCGCCTTTGTAGCCTTGGTCAGCCAGCGACTTGCCGAAAATGATGCTCGTCGCCACATCGACCATCGGCACGCCCGTCACCTTGGAGAGGAACGGCACCGTGCGCGAGGAACGCGGGTTGACCTCGATCACGAAGACTTGGTCTTTCGAGATGACGTACTGGATGTTGAGCAGCCCTTTGACGTTCAGCGCCCGCGCGATGCGGGTCGTGTAGTCGAGGATCGTCTCTTTCAGATGCGGGTAGAGCTTTTGCGTCGGATACACCGCGATGGAGTCACCCGAGTGTACCCCGGCGCGTTCGACGTGCTCCATGATGCCCGGGATCAGCACCTCTTCGCCGTCGGAGATACCGTCCACCTCGATCTCAAGGCCGGTCAGATAGCGGTCGACGAGCACCGGATGCTCTTTGTTCACTTTGACCGCGTGGGTCATGTAGTGGAGCAGATCTTTCTCGGTGTAGACGATCTCCATCGCCCGTCCGCCGAGCACGTAGGACGGACGCACCACCACCGGGTAGCCGATCGTGTTCGCCGCATCCACCGCCGCTTCCACCGTGAACACCGTGCGGCCTTCCGGGCGCGGGATGTCCAGTTCGGTGAGCAGTTGGTCAAATTTCTCCCGGTCTTCCGCCCGGTCGATATCGGCAAGCTGCGTGCCGAGGATCTTCACGCCGCGCTTTTGCAGCGGTTCCGCGAGGTTGATCGCCGTCTGGCCGCCGAATTGGACGATGACGCCTTCCGGTTTCTCCCGCTCGATCACATGCATGACATCCTCGATGTGCAGCGGCTCAAAGTACAGGCGGTCGGACGTCGAGAAGTCGGTCGACACCGTCTCCGGGTTGTTGTTGATGATGATCGATTCATACCCGGCCGCTTTCAGCCCCCACACCGCGTGCACCGAGCAGTAGTCAAACTCGATGCCTTGACCGATGCGGATCGGACCGGAGCCCAGCACGACCACTTTCTTGCGGTCGGAGTCGATCACTTCGTCTTCCTGCTCGTAGGACGAGTAGTAGTACGGGGTCTCCGCATCAAACTCCGCCGCGCAGGTGTCGACCATTTTATACACCGGGCGCAGGCCGAGCGCCGTGCGGGTGCCGTGCACCTCTTCCTCCGTCTTGTTCGCATAGCGGGCGATGGTCGCATCCGGGATGCTCCATTTCTTCGCCTTGATGAGCAGTTCCTCGGTCAGACCTTCCGTCCCGATGCGCTCCAGCAGGCGCACGATCCCTCCCACTTTGACAAGGAACCATTCGTCCACTTTCGTCAGGTCATGCAATTGATCGACCGTGTAGCCGCGCTTGAACGCTTCGGCGATCAGGAAGAGGCGTTCGTCGTCGGCGACCACCAGACGTTTTTCCAACTGCTCGGTCGACAGTTCGTTCGCACCCGGCAGATCGAGGTCTTCCAGGTCGATCTCCAGCGACCGCACCGCTTTCATCAGCGACGCTTCAAAGCTCCGTTCGATCGCCATGACTTCGCCGGTCGCCTTCATCTGCGTGCCCAGCACCCGCTTCGCCGAGATAAATTTATCGAACGGCCAGCGCGGGATCTTGGTCACGATGTAGTCCAGAGCCGGTTCGAAGCACGCGTACGTCTGCTTCGTCACCGGGTTGACGATCTCATCCAGCGTGTAGCCGACGGCGATTTTGGCTGCGATCTTGGCGATCGGATAGCCGGTCGCTTTCGACGCGAGCGCCGACGAGCGGGAGACGCGCGGGTTGACTTCGATCAGATAGTATTGGAAGGAGTCCGGGTCGAGCGCGAACTGCACGTTGCAGCCGCCTTCGATGCCGAGCGCGCGGATGATCTTCAACGCCGACGTGCGCAACATCTGGTACTCGTGGTCGGACAGCGTTTGCGACGGCGCGACGACGATGGAGTCGCCGGTATGGATGCCGACCGGGTCGAAGTTTTCCATGTTGCAGACCACGATGCAGTTGTCGTTTTTGTCGCGCATGACTTCATACTCGACTTCCTTCATGCCGGCAATCGACTTCTCGACCAGCACCTGCGTGATCGGCGAGAGGGACAGACCCAGTTCGCAGATCTCTTGGTACTCCGCCCAGTCCTTGGCGATCCCGCCGCCGGTGCCGCCGAGCGTAAACGCCGGACGGATGATGATCGGAAATCCGACGCGGTTGGCGAACGCTTTTGCGCCTTCATAAGTGTTGACGATCTCCGAGTCGGGGGTCGGTTCGTTCAGTTCACGCATCAGCTCGCGGAACAGGTCGCGGTCTTCCGCCTGCTGGATCGACGGGAGCGCCGTGCCGAGCAGTTCCACGCCTTCTTCCTCTAAAACGCCCATCTCGTGCAGTTTCACAGCCAGGTTGAGACCGGTCTGCCCGCCCAGCGTCGCCAGCACCCCGTCCGGCCGTTCTTGGCGGATGATCTGCGCCACAAACTCCGGAGTCAAGGGTTCGATGTACACTTTGTCGGCGATGTCGAGGTCGGTCATGATCGTCGCCGGGTTGGAGTTGACGAGCACCACTTCGATGCCTTCCTCACGCAGCGCTTGGCAAGCCTGCGTACCGGCGTAGTCAAACTCCGCCGCTTGGCCGATGATGATCGGACCCGAGCCGATGACGAGAATTTTCTTAAGGTCTGTGCGCAGCGGCATGTTAGTTCCCCTCCCAGTGAGCGTTCATGACATCGATGAATCGGTCAAACAGATAGTCGGAGTCGTCCGGACCCGGACGCGCTTCCGGATGGTATTGCACCGAGAAGACCGGATATTTCGTATGACGCACGCCTTCTACGGAGCGGTCATTTTGGTTGATATGTGTCAGTTCCAGGCCCGTGCCCGCCAGCGACTCGTCGACGACCACATAGCCGTGGTTTTGCGAGGTGATGTAGCAGCGGCCGGTCAGCAGATCTTTGACCGGGTGGTTCGCGCCGCGATGGCCAAACTTCAGCCCTTCCGTCTTCGCCCCGCAAGCCAGCGAGATCAGTTGATGGCCGAGGCAGATGCCAAAGATCGGCACCGCCGGGATCAGTTCCTTGATCGTCTCGATCACATCGTTCAGATCGGCCGGGTCACCAGGGCCGTTCGACAGAAACACCCCGTGCGGCTTCCAGGCCATGATCTCTTCAAACCCGGTGCTCGCCGGCACCACTGTCACATCGCAGCCGCGTGCCAGAAGCGAGCGCAGGATGCCCGCCTTCATGCCGAAGTCCATCGCCACCACGCGGTGTTTTTCGCCAGGGCAGCGGTAGGTCGATTTGGTGCTGACCTGCGCTACCTGATCGCGAGGGAGCAGATGGTCTTTGTTCAGCTCCGCGACATATTCCTCGACCGGCTTGTCCAGCGTGGTGATCACGCCCGTCATCGTGCCGCGCACGCGGATCTTTTTGGTCAGCATCCGCGTGTCGATGCCTTGGATGCCGAGGATGTTGTGACGCTTCAGGTATTCGTCCAGCGTCCCTTGCATCCGCCAGTTGCTCGGATGATCCGACCATTCGCGCACCACAAAGCCGCGTACATGCGGATGGCTGGACTCGATGTCATCGACGTTCACGCCGTAGTTACCGATCAGGGGGTAGGTCATCGTGACGATCTGCCCGTAGTACGACGGATCGGTCAGCACCTCCTGATACCCGGTCATGCCGGTGTTAAACACCACTTCTCCAAAACTCTCGCCAGACGCTCCGAAGCCCTCGCCTTCAAACACCGTGCCGTCTTCCAAAATCAATCGCGCTCGCATTCTGTCTCCACCCTTCTCTTCAAATCTCAGTCGTGCCCACTCCGTACTGCCATTCCGTACTGCCACTCTGTCCTGTTGCTCTCGTTCTTTTTCTCTCTGTTCTTTCTCTCTGTTACTCGGTCTTATAAGTCACGCGCCCCCGGTTGATCGTCAGGGTGCTCCAGCCTTTCACGCGCTTGCCGACAAACGGCGTATTTTTCCCCTTCGAGAAAAAGGCGTTCGGATCAATCGCCTGCTCCGTCTCCAGGTCGACCACCGTCAGATCGGCGATGCCGCCCTGTTCCACCTTGCCGCCCGGCAGTCGGAACACCTGCGCCGGATTGGTCGCAAACTTTTTCACCAGTTCAGCCAGCCCAATCGTCCCTTTTTCCACCAACTCCGTGTACAGCAGCGGGAACGCAAACTCGATCCCGGTAAATCCGAACGGAGCCGTCGCAAACGAACGCTTCTTCTCCTCTTCCGTATGCGGCGCATGGTCGGTCGCGATCATGTCGATGGTCCCGTCCAGCAGCCCTTGCAGACAAGCTTGACGATCCGCCTCCGTGCGCAGCGGCGGGTTGACTTTCATATTCGCATCACCGCCGTCCGTCTCGTCGATGATCGATTCGGTCAGCAGTAGATGATGCGGGGTCACCTCGGTCGTCACCTTCAGACCGCGCTGCTTCGCCCAGCGCACCAGCTCCACCGAGCCTGCGTCCGAGATGTGGCAGACGTGCAGATGCGCCCCCGTCTCCTCGGCCAGCATGATGTCGCGGGCGATCATCACGCTCTCCGCAAGACCCGGAATGCCCGGCAGACCGAGCCGCTTCGAGACGACTCCTTCATTCATGCAGCCGTCCTTCGCCAGATCCTCGTCCTCCGAGTGGATCACCACCGGGATGTCCTGGCAGGCCGCCACCTCCATCGCCCGTCGCATCATCGCTGAAGACTGCACACCGACGCCGTCGTCGGTGATCCCCACCGCGCCCGCTTCCCGCAGCGCGATGATGTCGGTCAGTTCTTCGCCGAGCTCCCCGACCGTGATCGCACCGTACGGCAGCACCGTGCAGGAGCCTTCCTTTTCCGTCACGTCGTACACATAGCGGATGCGCTCCGGCGTGTCGATCACCGGACGCGTGTTCGGCATGCAGGCCACCGTCGTATACCCGCCGCGGGCCGCCGCCTTCGTCCCGGTCTCAATCGTCTCCTTCGCCTCGAACCCCGGCTGCCGCAGATGCACATGCATGTCGATGTAGCCCGGCAGGATCACCCCGCCGTTCAGATCGTGCACCTCATGCCCGCTTTCTTCCACGAGTTCCGCTATCTCCGCTATATGGTCTCCCTCGATCAAGATCTCACGCGCTTCCAGCTCGCCGGTCTCCAGATTGAGCAGTCGTCCGTTTTTCAGCAACAGTCCCATTTGTCCGAGCCCTCCTCTATTTCAACACTTCAGCCAGCGCCTCGAGATCGCGTTCCAACTGCTGTTCTTTCAGGCAGTACGCCAGCAGCGCCATGCGGATGTACACCCCGTTCGTCGCTTGGCGGAAATACGCGGCCCGCGCATCGCCATCCACTTCCGGCAAGATCTCGCCGGCTCTCGGCAGCGGGTGCAAGATGATTGCGTTCGGCTTCATTCCGTCGACGATCTCTTGGTTGATCACATATTTGCCCGCCGCTTTCAGATACTCTTCCCCGCTTGGGAATCGCTCCTTCTGAATCCGCGTCATATAGAGCACATCGACTTCGCCCGACACCTTTTCCAGATCGGTCTCCTCAAAGTACGTCACGCCGCGCTCATCGAGATACGCTTTGACCTTCTCCGGGATCGGGCAGTTTTCCGGCGAGACGAAGTACACCGTCACCTTTTCGTATTTTGCCAACATGTAGGAGAGGGAATGTACCGTTCGCCCGTAGGTCAGGTCGCCGACCATCGCCACCTTCAGTCCGTCGATGGCACCCAGTTCCTTCTGAATCGTGTACAGATCGAGCAGCGACTGGGTCGGATGCTCGCCGGAGCCGTCCCCGGCGTTGATCACCGGCACCCCCGCCACCTGTGCCGCCCGCTTGGCCGCGCCCTCTTCGTTGTGGCGCAACACGATCACGTCGGCGTAGGAGGAGATCACGCGGATCGAGTCTTCCAGCGTCTCCCCTTTGATCGCCGAGGAAAATTGAGTGGCGTTCTCCGTCGAGATCACGCTGCCGGACAGTCGCATCATCGCCGACTCGAACGAAAACCGGGTCCGCGTGCTCGGTTCAAAGAACAGGGCCGCCATGATCTTCCCTTGGAGCAGATTCGTGCCGCCGTTTTTCGCGTTGTATTCCATGATGTCTGCCATACGGAACAGTTGATCCAGTTGAATGCGGTCAAATTGGTGCGCGCTGAGCACGTGGTACATCGTAACCCCTCCGATATCTGTCAGTTCTGGTTCTCCTTTTTATAAAAAAGGACTCCACTATGCAAATTTTTTGGGCATAGGGAGTCCTCTGCAGACAGGTTCAATCCGCGTCCGTCGACTCACCTTGCCAATCTCTCTGTATTGGATTAAAGGCGTTCGCGTCCTAAGACGAGTACACTCACACCGTAGTGTGCGCGTTATTCAGTTTTTGCTTCCGCCGCGTTTTCTTTGGCAGCGTCTTGGTTGAGATCTTTCGGCAGGATCAAGTTGAGCAGGATGCCGACAAACGTCGCCAGCGCCATGCTTTCCAACGCCACCGAGCCGACCTCGATCTTCGCACCGCCCACCCCGAACACGAGGATGACGGAGGAGATGATCAGGTTGCGCTTGTGGCCGTAGTTGATGCCGCTCTCCACCAGCATCCGAAGACCGGCCGACGCGATGATCCCGAACAGCAGGATCGAGATGCCGCCCATGACCGGCACCGGGATCGAGGAGATCAGCGCCGAGATCTTGCCGACGAAGGAGAAGAGGATCGCCAGCACCGCCGCTCCCCCGATCACCCAGACCGAGTAGACGCGGGTGATCGCCATGACGCCGATGTTCTCGCCGTACGTCGTGCTCGGCGGGCCGCCGATCAGACCGGCAATCGCCGTCGCCACACCGTCACCGAGCATCGAGCGGTGCAGACCCGGCTTTTTCATCAGATCGCGACCGACGATGTTTTCGGTGACGAGCAGGTGACCAACGTGTTCCGCGATGGTGACCAGCGCGACCGGCGCGATCAGCAGGGCGGCCGTCCAGGAGACGGTCGGAGCTTGGAAGTGCGGCAGAGCAAACCAGCTCGCCTCCGCCACTTTCGAGAAATCGACTTGACCTTGCACGGCGGCAAACACATAGCCGCCGATGATGCCGAGCAAGATCGGGATGACCCCGAGGAACCCGCGGAAGAACGCCGATGCGATCACCGCGACGATCAGTGCCACAAACGCCGTGCCCCAGTTCGCCTCCGCCATATCGACCGCGACACCGGCGAGGCCGAGCCCGATCACGATGACGATGGAGCCGACGACGACCGGCGGCAGCAGGCGATTCAGCCAGCCGAGTCCGCTTTTTTTAATGATCATCGCCACGATGATGTAGACGACCCCGGACAGGAAGCAACCGAACAGCGCCGCTCCCGGGCCTTCCGCTTGCGACACCGCGATGATCGGTGCGATGAAGGCGAACGACGAGCCGAGGTAGCCGGGGATCATGCCTTTGGTCAGGAAAATGTAGATCAGCGTGCCGATCCCCGAGGTGAGCAGCGCCACACCCGGATTGAGACCGGTCAGAAAAGGCACCAGCACCGTTGCGCCAAACATCGCGAACAGATGTTGCAAGGATAAAGGCAGCGATTGCCCGAGCGGCAGGCGCTCATGAACATCGACGATTTGCTTCATGATGAGTTCCTCCTGAGGTCGATAAAGATTCAGTTCATTTTCATAAAAAAGCCCTCTCCGCCGGGCAGAGAGGGCACTAAACTCGCATGGCAAAACACACCGCGAATCGCACCGCTCTTCTGCGCCTCACGGGACGCTCCTTAAAGAGGGGTTACTGCGTTTGTTCCAAGATGATCACTTGATCGTCCGTGTCGACCTCAGCCAGTTGCACCGAGACCGCCTCGCTGCGCGAAGTCGGGACGTTTTTTCCTACATAGTCCGGCCGGATCGGCAGTTCGCGATGTCCGCGATCCACCAGCACCGCCAGTTGAATCTGTTTCGGCCGCCCGATGTCGATCAGCGCATCCAGTGCCGCCCGAACCGTGCGCCCCGTGTAGAGCACATCGTCGATCAGGATCACCGTCTTGTCGGTGACATCCACTCCGATCTCCGACCCCAGCACCTGCGGCTGTTCGCTGCGCTGCTTGAGATCGTCGCGGTAGAGGGTGATATCCAGCGAACCGACCGGCACCTGCACATCTTCAAACGCAGCGATGCGCGCCTGCACCCGCTCGGCCAACGGCATCCCGCGCGTCTTGATCCCGACCAAGACCAGATCATCCGTGCCTTTGTTTTTTTCCACGATCTCGTGGGCGATGCGCGTCAGGGCGCGGCGGATCGCCTGCCCGTCCATCAGTTGCGTCTTTTCTGTCCATGATGCCATCGCGGGTTCCCCTCCTGTCCGCCTTGCTCTTGTCACATAGTGTACCCGAAGTCCATGAAAAAAGGCTTCTTCCCGATATCAGGAAGAAGCCTCCAGCGGTTGCGTGACAGCCACGCAGACCTCTGCATTTGTGTGAACGCCCGCAGGCGTTCGTCCGACTCCTTACCGACCTCTCTGGATCAGTTTAAAGGTACTGTGAAGTTCTTCTGCTAGAATAGCAGTTCCTGCCTGACCCGTCAAGCCTCTTCTTGCTTCAATCTTTCAATCAGCCGTACCATTTCATCCGGCATCTCCGCCGAGAACTCCAGATACTCCTCCGTGCGCGGATGTACAAACCCCAGCACCTGCGCATGCAGCGCTTGCCCTTGGAGGATATCGCCAAAGCGGTTGCGCTTTTGATTGCCGTACTTCGGGTCGCCGACCAGCGGATGGCCGATAAACTCCATATGTACGCGGATCTGATGCGTCCGTCCTGTTTCGAGTTTCAGCTCGACGACCGTGTGCTTGGGCAGACGCTCGATCACCTGAAAATGCGTCACCGCCTCGCGTCCGCCCTCGCGCACCACCGCCATCTGCTGGCGATGCACCGGGTCGCGGCCGATCGGCGCTTCCACCGTGCCGAGGTCATGCGGGATCACGCCGTGCACGACCGCCACGTATTTGCGGGTCACGCTGTGCTCCTTGAGCTGTGCGGCCAGCCCGCGATGGGCCAGATCGTTTTTCGCCGCCATCAACAGACCGGTCGTGTCCTTGTCGATGCGGTGTACGATGCCGGGGCGCACTTCGCCGTTGATCCCGGAGAGATCCTTGCAATGGTAGAGCAGCGCGTTGACCAGCGTGCCCGAGTAATGCCCCATCGCCGGATGCACCACCATGCCGCGCTTTTTGTTCACCACGATCACATCGCTGTCCTCATAGACCACGTCCAGCGGGATGTTTTCCGGTTCGACAGACACCTCTTGCGGCTCCGGCACGTTGACCGTGACCGTGTCGCCTGCTTTGAGCTTGTAGTTCGACTTGACCTTCTTGCCGTTGACCACGATCAGTTCCTGATCGATGAGGTCTTGGACCTGCGTCCTGGACAGCGCCCCGCCGCTCTGTTCGGCGATCAGCTTGTCCACGCGCTCGCCGCCTTGCTCCGCCGTAAACTCCGACAGCCCGCTGCCGAGCACCGAGACCGTGCGCTCGCCCGCCTCTTCTTCCTCTTCAAACGGCTCGTCTTCGAGCAGCTCATCCAGATCTTGATATTCTGCCATTATGACTCCTCCTGCTGGCCTTCTTTCACGTTCCGCCCTTCAAAAAGCGCGGACAGCACCATCAATCCGACCGCGACGTTGATCGCGATATCGGCTACATTAAAGATCGCAAAGTTGACAAATTGCAAATCAAAGAAATCGGTGACCTCCCGGAACACCATCCGGTCGATCCCGTTGCCGATCGCACCCGCAACCAGTAACGCGAGCCCTGTCGCCATCACCGGACGGCCGATCAACTCCCCCTTGCGACGGTAGTAGAACACCACGACGATCACCGCCAGCATGCTGAGCAGGAAAAACCACTGCTGCCCGGCGAGGATGCCAAAAGCCGCACCAGGATTGCGGTGCGACGTCATGTTGATCACGCCTTCGATCAGCGGATACGATTCGTAGAGATCCATATTGGTTCGCACGTAGTATTTCACCCATTGGTCGATCCCAACCACCAGGGCAATCAAAACATAGAACAACATCGGATTCACACCTCTTCCGCCCTGTCCACCGGGCGTTTTTGCCAAGCCCATCTTAGCATATCGAGTGGAAGGGTGTAAAAAGACGTATTTTTCAGAAAATATATTGCATTTTGTAAAAGTTAATGTTAACATCTATGTGTAAGAACTATCAAATAAAAGAAATTAAAACTGGGAGGCTGAACATTGTGAAGAAACAGGCTTGGGCAGTACTGACACTTTCCGCACTTCTGACCGTGAGCACCTTCAGTGTGGCAGGCGCCGTCAAACCGGCACCGGACGCATCCGGCAAAGACGAGAAGATCGTGGTGACCACCGACAAAGACAGCAACAAAGTGTACGACGATCTGGAAGCGATCCTCGCAGAAAAAGCGGACGGCGACACCGTTCCGGTGATCATCCGCCTCACCGAAAAGTTCAGCGACGACAAGCTGGCCAAATTGAAAAAAGATCATGGCGACTTCAAGACGAAGTTTACCTTCCAATACGCCTACCAAGGCTTCGCAGGCGAACTGACCAAAAAGCAGATCGAGCGCCTGCAAAAACTCCCGATGATCGAGTCGATCCAGTTCGACGCGCCGGTCAAAGCCGACATGGCGACCGCCGTCGACTCCTTCGGTTCGAAAAAAGCGGTCACCGACTTCGGCGTGGACGGCGACCGCGACGGCAATCCGACGTCGTACTCCAAAAATGACGTCGTCGTCGCGATCATCGACACCGGCATCCACGGCGGTCACGTCGACCTCGACGGCGGCAAGATCCTCGCCTTCAAAGACTTTGTGAGCAACCAGACCGCCCCGTATGACGACAACGGCCACGGCACCCACGTCGGCGGCATCGTCGCAGGCACCGGCGAAGGCGACGGCCTGAACAAAGGCGTCGCTCCGGGTGCCGCGCTCGTCGGCATCAAAGTGCTCGACGGCCAAGGCAGTGGCACGATGTCCAACGTCGACGCCGGCATCAACTGGGCGATCCAAAACAAAGACGTCTACGGCATCAAAGTCATGAACCTCTCGCTCGGTACCTCCGGCTCCTCGGACGGCACCGACTCCACCTCGACGGCGATCAACAACGCGTACGCCGCGGGCATCGTCCCGGCGGTTGCAGCGGGCAACTCCGGCCCGAAACGCTCGACCATCGGCTCGCCGGGCGCGGCTCGCGACGCCCTCACCGTCGGCGCATTTGCGGATGTCGGCGAGATGGGCTTCAACGTCACCTCGTTCTCCTCGCGCGGACCGACGGCTGACGGACGCATCAAGCCGGACATCATGGCACCGGGCTTCAACATCACCGCGCCGAAGACCGGCACCACCAACGGCTACGTCACCTACAGCGGCACCTCGATGGCGACGCCGTACACCGCAGGCGTTGCAGCGCTGATGCTCGACGCAAACTACGCGCTCTCGCCGGCGCAGATCCGCAGCATCATGTTCAACACCGCCGAAGACTGGGGTCCGGCCGGTCAGGACATCGACTACGGGTACGGTCGTCTGCGGGCGTATGACGCAGTCAAATCGGCAGGCGGTTACGCAGGCACCGGCCCGTCCGTCCCGACGCACACCGGCGTCGTCGACTCCCTGACGACCAGCGGTCAAAAGAAATCGTTCACCTTCAACGTCACGGCGACCGGCACCCCGGCAGCCGTCACGCTGATCATGCGCGACCACACCTCGTCGTGGTTCTCGTCCTCGCCTGACTTCGACCTGTTCGTCTACAACCCGTCCGGCACGCTGGTCAACAAATCGGAAGGCACCACGCGCCAAGAGCTGGTCACCTTCAACCCGACCGTCACCGGCACCTACCGCGTCGACGTGCTCTCCTACAGCGGCACCGGCACCTTCCTGCTCGACATGAGCGCGAAGTAAACACAAAAAAGGACTCTGCGGCTCGCAGCCGGAGAGTCCTTTTTTTTATTCACCAGGCTGTTCCAAACCGGACGGGTCCGGCTCCTCATCGGGCGAATGGGTCAGTTCGTCCGCATACGCCTCTTCCCAGGAACGCTTGTACGCATCATTGCGAACAAACGGCGTCGCCGATTCGGACACCGGATTGCCGTACAGATCGGCCAGCAGGTAGCCTTCGATATCCTGCACATAGCCGATCGGCTCCTCGGAATTGGTCCAGTAATCATCCGGCTTGTACGCGACCGGGTTTTCATCGTTGGTCGCCGCGGTGCCAAACCTCGCCACCGCCTGCCACGAATCCTCGCCGTCAAACCCGTTTTGGTCCTCTGCATCCGTATCCATAAACGTACGGCCAAAGGACGGATAGAGAAAATTCTCCTCCACCGGGCGGTTTGCCGAGATCTCGCGCGCCTCCGCGTCCTCCTTGCATCCTACACAAAATCTCGCTGCCGGCTGCGCTTCCAGCCGTGCATACGGGATCTCCGCCCCGCAATGCAAGCAAGAGCCGTACGTTCCGTCTTCCATGCGCTCCAGCGCTTCATCGATCTCATCGAGGTGCAGAGAGTCGCCCTCCCGCAATGCGAGGTCTTTCCCGCGCTCAAACACCTCGCTGCCGATGTCGGCCGGATGATTGTCATAATGAGACAGCTCTCCGATCGAATCCATCAACGATTCGTCCAACTGGTACGAGTCGTTGTGATCCAAACGGTCGCGAACATCGCTCAACTCGTCTTCCAACAGTCCACGCAACCGGTTCAGTTGCTCGTTCGTCAGGCTCATCGAAGACTCCCCCTCCCGTTGGCTGTGGCTGACCGTCATTGAAAAGTCGGCGTATTCATCTGCGCTTCCACAATCTTGACGATCCTGGCGATAAAGTCACCGATCAGCGGCAGATTGAGCAACGCGAGTTCATGCAGCAGGATGAGCAGAACCGAAAGGATGACCGTCACCCCGAGACCCACGCCGACCCCGCGCGCGATGCCGCCAACCAAATTCAGCATAATCATGCGTTTGGGCCGCTGCATCAGCTTCACATACTCAGCAAATTGAGCTCGTTCCATATGGACGGCAAGACGCTCGATTTGCTCAGACAGCCGACTCAGTTGCTCTTCATGACGTATCGCATGTTCCTTCTCTTGATCGACCCGCTCCGTGGCCCATGCACGGCGACGCGTCTCTTCCTGACGTTCTTCCTTTCTTCTCATAAACGATCCCTCCTGCTTACTGACTACTATTCCCGAGAACGATGCCCTCCATGATGAGAGATATGTGGAAGGAGGCGGGCACAGAATTGTCAATTTTACAATCCGACTGTCCATTGAGAACGAAACGTCGGGGGGTGTATGATAAATAGGAACGAAAGAGAGGAGCATGTCCTTTGCGTCGCCATACTGTACGAACGCTCGCCTCTTCCATGATCTGGATTGGCGGCGTGGAGCTGTTTGCCAGTTTCCTGACCAAAATGATTTTTGACTTCGTCATTCCCTATTCCGCTTTTTTCATCGGGTTGTTGCTCGTCGGCTTTGCCGCTTGGATCATCTCGACCGTGTTTTATTGGAAATAAAGAGACCGTGTGCCGTTTGAGCACCCGGTCTCTTTTTCTGTTTACACGCCGCAGAAGACGGCTACCAGCGTTTCGCCGCGATAGTCGAGACCGATGTACCCCTCGTGTTTCACGACTTCCATCAGCGGATGAAGACGCGCGACCTTCTGCATCGCCTCTTCATCGATCATCAATTCAAATCCGGCACTTTGCAGACGTGCAGCCCATGTTTGCGCCCGTTCATGGCGTTCGTAACGGTTTTCTTCACGATTGCCGAGGATGTCTTCGATCTCTCGGACAAAAAACATTTTCAACGCGATCTTTTCCTCGCCCGTCGTCTCGATCCGGTCGATAAAATCAAACACGTGTGAAAAATGATGCCAGCACGCTGCAAACCGCACAGGCAGATCGGAATGGAAATGATCTGAATTGGGCTCGCACAACACCACCGCCGCCGGTTGCAACGCGCCCAGTTTGCCGAACACCCGCTCACGGGTACCCGCTTCTTCGCCCACGCCGCGAATGTGATGCAGGGCAAAAGCACTGTTGATCAGCAACGGGGATCCGTCCGTCGGGCGGAACGACTCCCAGTCGGCGTCCGTCAGTTCTTCAGACACCGTGTGCAGGGTGCGCACGTCCACTTCCACGCCCAGACGACCGCATGCCTCACGAATCGCCCGTTCCGCCTCTGTCAGCGCATCGAGGAACGGCTCGACGGCGATCACCGTCATCTGCCGGGGCAGTTGATCCTGTTCTTTCAACAGCTCCAGCAGAGCCACCTCTTGACGGCCGGTACCGATCCCGATGTTGAGGTAGGTGACGCGCTCCTGACCGGCCATATGCGGGGCGAGATGCAGATTCGCCAGTTGCCCTGCACCGCCGACAAACGGCATGTGGCGGGCGACCAGATTGAACAGATCGATCTGCGTGTTTTCATATTTTTTCAAATAGAGGTTGATCTCGTCTGTCGCTTTCGACTGCAGCCGTTTGGACAGCGCAGAGGTGAACACATAGTAGATCAAATCTTCGGGATTTTGATCCGGATCGAGATGATCGCGCACCAACCGTTCCAAGACCCCTTGCGCCTCCTCATCCCGTTTTGCATACAGCGCTTCGACGAGACTTGTCAGTAACGACTTTTTCGGGCAAGAGGGTTTGTTCGTATCTAAAACATCAACCATTTTATCTCCTCACTATCTTTTAACTCCATCATTTCAATGATTATATCTTATTAACCGCACCCTGACAAAGGTTCCGACTCTCCCATACAGTCCGACTCTTGCAAAAAAGGCTCGATCCACGTCTTGGATCGAGCCTTTCCTTATTGTGCTGTCTGCTGGACCACTTCCAATTCATACGGAAGCGCGCCTGCATTGATCAGACTCACCATTTGCGCCGGTTCAGGCACTGCGAGTGCCACCTGCCCGTTCAAGAGCTCCTCTTGAATCGTCGGCGACGCCAGCAGCACACCGTCCAACCAGATCGACACTTGTTGTCCTCGGTAGGCACTGGTGATGTCCCGCAGCAGTGCCGCATCTTTAAATTCGATCAGCACCGGTCGCTGTCCCGCCTGATCGAACATCATCCGTGCATTCGACTTGAGATCTCGGCCGTTTGCCAGCACCTCACCCTCCGGCGATTTAAACTCAATTTTTGCCTCCTGCAGGAACATCTGCACTACTAGGTCACGATCAAAAGTACCGCCAGACCAGATCTTCACCCGATCCGGCGAGATCGTCTGCATCTCCCACGGGATTAACCCTGCCACCTCGGCCCGTTTTTTCAACGCGGCAACGGTCGCATGTAGGCCCTCTTCGGAGACCGTCTCCCCCGGCGCGGACTTGATCTGAAACTCCGCCACAAATGTCATCTCCTGCGAATGCGACGGCTGACCGAGGCCGCCCGTGACCGAGCCGCCGCCGATCCCCGGCAACGACCCGCTCTGCCAAAGTCCGACGGTCAGCACGACCGCCAAGGCAACGGAGGCCGCCCCGCCCGCGATCAGCGTGAAGCGGCGACGGCTGGCTTGCTGCATCCGGTGTTGCACGGCTCCGCGCATCGTCATGCGCTTCTCAGGCGAGAGACGAAACGTCGGCATCTCGCCCAGTTCTTCTACCACTTTGCGTTCCTCGCTAGACCATTCCATACGCTTCCGCCTCCTTCATGAGTTTGCCGCCAAGCGACTTGATCGCCCGATGAAAGGTCACGCGCACTTTGCCCTCTGACCAGCCAAGGATATCGGCCACCTCTTGGTTGGTCAGCTCTTGGATGCCTTTGAGGATGACCACGGCCCGGTAATCAGGCTTGAGGTTCTGGATCTCCAGATACAACTCCCGCTTGGTCTCGCTCTGGAACAGCATTTCCTCCGGCAGTGCGATCTGCTCCGGCTGCTCGCGTCGGAACAGGTTGTGCAACAGTTTGCCGCGCTGTTTGCGCCGCACGCGGTCGATCGCCTGGTGCCGCGCGATGATGATCAGCCAAGTGCGGATCGAGGCTTGCTGTTTGTAGGAGTCTTGTTTGTGAAACGCTTTTAAAAACGTCTCTTGCGTCACATCTTCCGCATCTTCGCGGTTGCCGAGAAAATACATCAAAAAGCGAAACACATTGTCGGCATGCTCTTCATACACGTCGGTCCATTCCATCCGCTTTGTTCGCCCCCTCTCTTTCACTTTTGACCCAATAGACGAACGATCCGGTCATCTGTTACAGAGAGTCGTCCTCTCTTTTAAACAGTTCGCGAAGCACTTCTTGCCGGTTATTGAGGAAGTACCGGGTGACGGTGTAATGTTCGGTCTCTTCGTACTCGGCCCGCTGCAAAGGGGAGCGGTCGAATGTAAAGATCTCCGCACCCGGATAGCCAAGCAAGATCGGGGAGTGCGTGCAGATGATAAATTGCGCTTTGCCGGTGTCAGCCATCTGTTTCATCAACCGCAGAAAGCTCAACTGTCTGACTGGGGAAAGGGCGGCCTCCGGTTCGTCGAGCAGGTACAGGCCTTTCTCTGAAAAGCGTGTTTCGAACATTTTCAAAAAGGATTCTCCGTGCGACTGCTTATGCAGGGATTTACCTCCATATCGCGCATAAGGATCCGCTGCAAAGTCCGGATCTCTCATTCGCTCATCCAACAACGATGCAAAGTTGTAATAGGTCTCCGCCCGCATAAAAAATCCGGTCCGCACTTTCGGCATCCACGAGAGTCGCAGCATGTCCTGCAAGGGAAACGGCTCGCTCACCGAATGCTCATCGGCCAACACTTCCCCACCTCCCGTGGGAAACTCGCACAGGGCCGCGATCGCTTCCAACAATGTCGATTTCCCCGTGCCATTCTCCCCGACAAAGAAGGTCACCGCCCCGTTGATCTCCATCGACTCAACCCCCTGATACGCCGGCAGATGCACCGGATACTGGGCCCGCTGCTCGTCCGTCACTCGCTCCCACAAAAACTGGATCTCTCGCAAAAACATCGGTCGCTCGCTCCTTTTTCTCCTACCAGGATAATAAAAAACACCGATGCAGCATCTGCATCGGTGTTTGTGTGTGGTGCTATCAACAGGACTCGAACCTGTGACCCCCACCATGTCAAGGTGGTGCTCTACCAACTGAGCTATGACAGCGTAAAGCCCCGCGACGACATACTCTCCCAGGACCCTGCGGTCCAAGTACCATTGGCGCTGGAGAGCTTAACTTCCGTGTTCGGGATGGGAACGGGTGTGGCCTCTCCGCCATTGTCACGAGACGGTTTTCAAAACATGGTGCGGTCAAGAGGACTTGAACCTCCACAGGGTTGCCCCTACAAGAACCTGAATCTTGCGCGTCTGCCAATTCCGCCATGACCGCTTATGAAGATGGAGCGGAAGACGGGATTCGAACCCGCGACCCTCGCCTTGGCAAGGCGATGCTCTACCCCTGAGCCACTTCCGCATGTGCCGTTGTTGTCCGGCGACAGAATTTATAATAGCATGCTTGTCCGATTTGGGCAATAGTTTTTTTGAAAAAAGTTTTTCCTGTTTTTTTGATAGAAAAAGACCCGAACCGGGATCGGCTCGGGTCTTTGTTTTGGCGGAGCTGACGGGATTCGAACCCGCGGTCTCCCGCGTGACAGGCGGGCATGTTAGGCCACTACACCACAGCTCCATGTGGTTGCGGGGACAGGACTTGAACCTGCGACCTTCGGGTTATGAGCCCGACGAGCTGCCAACTGCTCCACCCCGCGACGATGTGTCTCTGTTAGACATCGTGAGTATGCTTATGAAAATGGTGGAGGTTGACGGGATCGAACCGCCGACCCTCTGCTTGTAAGGCAGATGCTCTCCCAGCTGAGCTAAACCTCCAATATGGTGCCTTTTACCGGAATCGAACCGATGACCTCATCCTTACCATGGATGCGCTCTACCTACTGAGCTAAAAAGGCAAGTTTGGTGCGGTCGAGAAGACTCGAACTTCCACGGGGAAACCCCACACGCCCCTCAAGCGTGCGCGTCTGCCATTCCGCCACGACCGCATGTTTTGTTGTGTTGTGCTGGCGACGTATATAAATATAACATCTTGAGCGGATCTAGGCAACAGGTAAAGATTGGGTTTTTCGTCGTTGGTTTTTGGGGCCTCCAACGCTCTTGTTGTCTTGTGACTCTTGTTGGAAAGACAACACGCACCGCGATGACCTGCTCTCCCAAGACCCTGCGGTCCAAGTACCATACTTTGCTACGCTGCGTTCGCTTCGCGTCTGGCGCAACCGTTGGGAACGGGTGTGACCTCTCCGCCATTGTCACGAGACGCTTTTTTGATTGCTGGGTGGTCCGAGCGGTTGGGGTATCCCTTGCCCCGCTCAAACACGTTTTGGCAAAACCGGCCAAAACAACTCGCTCCTCCAAGGGACACCCCAACCGCTCGGGCGGGCGTCAGGTGCAGGACGGGTTGGTTTGGGAGTTGGTGTTCCTTGAAAACTGGATGCGAATGTTTATATGAGGTGGGCTTGCGCCCGGATCGGCTTAGGATAAGCCCTCGACCTATTAGTACTGGTCAGCTGAACGCCTCGCGGCGCGTACACCTCCAGCCTATCAACCTTGTCGTCTACAAGGGGTCTTACCACGTTGACCGTGTGGGAAGTCTTATCTTGAGGTGGGCTTCGCGCTTAGATGCTTTCAGCGCTTATCCCTTCCCGACATAG